>NZ_JAHESC010000017.1 GCF_018598185.1 Dawidia soli | reverse complement strand
TCTCAAGGCAGTCGGGAGACTGCCGCCATACGGGGCACCGGTGGCGGGGGGGGGCGGCGGGGGGCGGGGGGACCCGCCCCCGCGCCCGGCGGGGGGGGGGGCCCACCGCGCCCGCGCTGAGCCCCCCCGGGCCCACCCGCGACCAGCGCAACGCCAAACGCGACCGGTTGTTGGAGAAGCTGCGCGACCTGGGCCATATAGACGCCTTTACCTGCCAGCTGGCGCAGGAAGAACCCATACCCGAAGAGCCGCTCCCCCTGCCGCGCCAGGCACGGCACCTGCTGGCGCGGATGCAGCAGGAAGGGCTCGCCGGCCAGCGGCTGCGGTCGACGCTGGATCATCACCTGCAGCAACGCGTCGAGCAGATCCTGCAAGACCACCACCAGCGGTTGCTGGGCAACCAGATCCACCACGGCGCCGCCCTTGTCGCCGAGGTTGCCACGGGCCGGGTACTGGCCTACGTTGGCAACGTCAGCAATACACGCAACTACCGCGGCGACGATGTCGACGTGGCCCGCGCGCCGCGCAGCACCGGCAGCATCCTCAAGCCCTTTCTCTTTGCCGCATCGCTGGAAGAAGGAAAGATCTTGCCCGGTACGTTGCTGCCCGATATTCCCATCTTCATCAACGGCTTTACACCCAAGAACTTCTCGAAGGACTACGACGGTGCGGTGGCCGCCGACCGGGCCCTGATCCGCTCGCTCAACGTGCCGGCGGTGAACATGCTGCGCAATTACCGGTATGAAAAATTCCATTCGCTGTTAAAAGACCTCGGCATGACTACCTTGCAGCACCCACCCGACCATTATGGGTTATCACTCATTCTGGGGGGCGCCGAAGGCACCCTGTGGGACGTCGCCGGCATGTATGCCTCCATGGCCCGTACGCTCAATCGTTATTTCACAGTAGCGGGCGCGAATAAATATATACCGCGCGATATACACCCGCTGACCTACCGGCTGGCCGTGCCCGACACCACCGTCGTGGCGGCAGAAGCGACCTCGGCGCTGGATGCCGCATCGATCTATCAAACCTTTGACGCGCTGAAAGAAGTATACCGGCCCGGCGAGGAGTCCGGGTGGCGTTATTTTACCAGCGCTAAAAAGATCGCCTGGAAGACCGGCACAAGCTTCGGCTTTCGCGACGGCTGGGCCGTGGGCGTAACGCCCGACTATGTCGTAGGGGTATGGGTAGGCAATGCCGACGGCGAAGGGCGCCCCGGACTCACGGGTACAGACGCCGCGGCGCCGGTGATGTTTGATATATTTTCGCAGCTCCCCGGCAACCGTTGGTTCCGGCGGCCGGAAGCAGAAATGACGAAGATCACCGTCTGCGCCAAAAGCGGCTATCGCAACAGCCCGTTATGCGACGAGGTAATAACCCGCTGGGTACATTCCCGCGGCTTGCAAACGGGGGTCTGTCCCATGCACCGCAAAGTACACTTGTCGGCCGACCGAAAGTATCGTGTACACAGCAACTGCGAGCCGGTAGACCGCATGGTGGAAGTGAACTGGTTTGTATTGCCGCCGGCCCAGGAATATTACTTCCGTCCGCACAATGTGTCGTACCGCTCCCTGCCGCCCTTTCGCAAGGATTGCCAGCCGTCGGCTGCAGTAGCGGCCATGGATATGATCTATCCCAAGCCCGGCGCCCGCCTCTATATTCCCCGCGATCTTAACGGCCAGCTGGGGGATGCCGTCTTTGAGCTGGCGCACCGCAACCCCCAGGCCACTGTGTTCTGGCACCTGGACGGCGAGTACCTGGGCAGCACCCAACGCCATCATCACCTTACGGTCCGGCCCTCCCAGGGCCGCCATACACTTACTATCATAGATGAAAGCGGCGATATGCTGGAGCAACGCTTTGAAGTGTTGTCAAAAATGTAAATAACTGATAAGTAGTTAATTAATTGACTTTTGTTGAATCATTACTAAATTTGTATTGGTTTAATATTCTTTACAAAGCCAGTGAGTCATGAAGACCCTCTTTTTTTCCGCACTGGCAGGAGTTTTTTCTGTACTTACGGTACAGCCTGCCTATGCCATCTACCGGGAGCAAAGCCTGGACGATGCGCAGAATTATGTCGTCATCGGAGCATTTAAGTATCAACGCAATGCGATCCGCTTTTCCCAACATGCCAATCACGATCTAAGCCTGCACGCCACGATCCAGCTCAACCCGGTGCGGAAGCTGTATTATGTATACGTGCTGCGGACCACAGACCGTGCGGCGGCCATCTCGGAAGCACGCCGGTTGCGGGCCGAGTCTGAGCTTACCGACACCTGGGTATTCAGTGGCTCGCTCGAGCAAGGAACGACAGCGTCGTCTCCCGAGAAAAGCATGGGGGTAGACATCAACCCCGACACCCAACAGAAAATGGAGCAGGTGCCGAAGGAGAAGGAGCCCACCCCCGTCACAACGGAGCCGGTAATAGCTAACGTCGCCGGACCGCCACTGCCCGAGCCGGAGCCTGAAAAGAAATCCGAGGTTATCGACGACGGTAAGCCGGGCAAGCCCTTTATCTTTCACCTCTACCGTGCCACCGACAATGCGAAGGTGGAAGGTGCCGTGAAAGCCATCGACCTGGACCGCGCGCGGAAAATAGGAGAGTACAAAGGCAACGAAGTCGTGAAGGTGGGAGACCCCGCCAGCAAGACCGACAGCGTCGGGCTGGTAGCCGAGGTTTTTGGCTATCGCAAGCAGCAGATCAATCTATACTATAACAAGCCGGAAGGCGAAGGCATCGAGACCAACGCCGACGGCGCTGTAGAGATACCGTTCGGGTTGGTACGACTGCGCAAGGGCGATATCTCCGTCATGTTCAATGTGCTCTTTTACCGCGATGCCGCCGTCATGCGTCCCGAGTCGCGTTACGAAGTACAGAGCCTGCGCGACATGATGAAGGAAAATCCGAAGTATAAGATCCGTATCCATGGCCACACCAACGGCAATGCTACCGGTAAGATCATCTCCATGCCCGAGGGAAGTACGGAATTCTTTGCGCTGAAAGGCACCAAAGAAGGCTTTGGCACGGCAAAAGCGTTATCGGAAGAACGTGCCCAGGCGATCAAGAACTTCCTGATCCACGATGGCATCGAACCTGACCGTATGGAAATAAAAGCGTGGGGTGGCAAGCGCCCGCTCTACGACAAGATGAGCAACCGGGCACAGGAAAATGTGCGGGTGGAAATAGAGATTCTGGAGGACAAATAGTCCTCCAAAATCTTAGCTCGTCATGGCCTGCAGCACGTCGTGCTGCGTAATGATATGTACTTTCTCGGAGTCGTCGCGTACCAGTACCGCCTTGTTGTCTTTGTTCAGCAATGACGACAGAACGTCCAGCGTGCTGTCGGGGGCCACAAACTGCATCGGCTTATCCATGACCTCGCCCACCGGCTTGGCTTGCAGCTGCGGGTCCTGGATGATCTTTTCCAGCAGGCTGGAAGCACTTACGCTGCCCACAAAGTGGCTGTTCTCGGTAACCGGTATCTGGTCAATACCCTGGCGGTTGATCAACAGGATGGCTTCGCTCACCTTGGCGTCTTTGCCCACGGTAATGAGGCTGTCCTTGCTCGCGCGGCGGTTGATGATGTCGCGCGCCGAGCCAAACGCACGGGTTTCGAGGAAGCCGTGGTCTTTCATCCATTGATCGTTGTATACTTTGGCCAGGTAACGCGTACCGTGGTCAGGCAGCAGAATGACCATGACATCGTCTTTCTTCAGGTTTTCGCGCGCGTATTCCAATGCACCGTGCAGGGCCGAGCCGCTGGACCAACCCACAAACAAACCTTCTTCGCGCGACAGCCGGCGGGCCGCGATGGCGCCGTCTTTGTCTGTTACCTTGATGAAGGTATCGATCACGTCAAAGTCTACGTTCTTGGGCAGAATGTCTTCGCCAAAGCCTTCGGTGAGGTACGGGTAAATTTCATTCTCGTCGAAGATGCCGGTCTCTTTATACTTCTTAAACACCGACCCATAGGTATCGATGCCCACGGTCACCAGGTTGGGATTCTGCTCTTTCAGGTAGCGGGCTGTGCCGCACATAGAGCCGCCTGTACCTACCGTTGCGACATAGTGTGTGATCTTGCCGCCGGTTTGATTCCAGATCTCGGGCCCCGTGGTGGCATAGTGCGCCGCGGCGTTCGACGGGTTGTCGTATTGGTTCGGATAGATCGAGTTGGGGATCTCTTTGTTGAGCTTGCGCGCTACGGAATAATACGAGCGCGGATCGTCGGGGGCGACGTTCGTAGGGCACACGATCACTTCGGCACCTACGGCTTTCAGGATGTTGATCTTTTCCTGCGATTGTTTGTCGGCCATGGTAAAGATGCAACGATAGCCTTTCGCCACGGCCGCCAGGGCGAGGCCCATGCCTGTGTTGCCCGACGTGCCTTCGATGATCGTACCACCGGGTTTGAGCAGGCCGGCCTTCTCGGCGTCTTCCACCATTTTAATGGCCATGCGGTCCTTGGTCGAGTTGCCGGGGTTGAAGTATTCTACCTTGGCCAGGATGGTGCCGGGTATTCCCTTTACCACGTTGTTAAGCCGGACGATCGGGGTATTGCCGATCGTTTCGATAATGGAATTATAGATCATACGAATAGCGTCTTCAGAGTAGGTAAAAATACGAAAAAGGAATCGAATGGTTTTGGCTTACGCCAACGGTGTTTCAGGCATTTGCACCGGCCAGCAGGTACAGCACAGCCATGCGGATCGCCACGCCGTTCTCGACCTGGTCGAGAATGATGGAATGTGCCGAGTCGGCGGCGTCGCTGCTCAGCTCCACGCCGCGGTTGATGGGCCCGGGGTGCATGATCAGGATCGGCTTCTTGAGGCTGTCGAGCAGCTTTTTGTTGATGCCGTAGTACAGGGAGTACTCGCGCAGCGAAGGGAAATATTTGATCTGCTGGCGCTCCAGCTGGATGCGCAGCACGTTGGCCACGTCGCACCACAGCAGCGCCTTGCGTACGTCCAGCTCTACCTCAACGCCCAGCTGGCTGATGAACTTCGGCAGCAGGGTGGGCGGCCCGCATACCATTACCTTGGCGCCCAGCTTCTGCAATGCAAAGATGTTGGACAGGGCCACGCGTGAATGCAAAATATCGCCGATGATCGCCACTTTCTTGCCGGCCAGCGAGCCGAGCTTCTCGCGGATGGAGAAGGCATCGAGCAGCGCCTGGGTAGGGTGCTCGTGCGTGCCGTCGCCGGCGTTGACAATGTTCGCATTGATGTGTTTGGCCAGGAAGTGCGGCGCTCCCGGGCTGGCATGCCGCATCACGATCATGTCCACCTTCATGGCCAGGATGTTGTTGACGGTATCGAGCAGGGTCTCGCCTTTCTTTACCGAGCTGTTGGAGGCCGAAAAATTGATGACGTCGGCCGAAAGCCTTTTCTGGGCAAGCTCAAAGGAAAGACGGGTACGGGTGGAGTTCTCAAAAAAAACGTTGGCGATGGTGATGTCGCGCAACGAGGGCACCTTCTTGACGGGGCGGTTCAGGACGCCTTTAAAATTCTCAGCGGTTTCAAAAATAAGCTCAAGGTCTTCGCGGGTAATGTTCTTAATGCCAAGCAGGTGTTTTTGACTGAGTTTCGACATAGCCCTTTAGTCCTTATTGATCAACCAGATTTTATTTTGTTTATGCCCCTGTGCTTCCAGCTCCACCAGCACGCGCTGCGACGAAAGCGTGTTCACGGCCTTGCCGACATAGTCTGCCGCTACCGGCAGCTCGCGTGTATATTTCCGGTCTATCAGAACGAGTAGTTCTACTTTCTTGGGACGCCCAAAGGTGATCATGGCATCCATGGCGGCGCGGATCGTGCGGCCCGTAAAGAGCACGTCGTCCACGAGCACAACTTGTTTACCCTCGATGGTGAACTCGATGCGTGTTTCGTTGGCCTTCACCGGAATCTCCCGGCGGCGGAAGTCGTCGCGGTGAAAAGTGGCGTCCAGGTAGCCCAGCGGAATGTTTTTCTTCACCAGCTTTTCCAGCTTCTGGTGGATGATCTCGGCTACGTAAATGCCCCGCGGCTGCATGCCGATGACGACCGTTTCAGAAAAAGAACCGTGATTTTCAATCAATTGCTGACAAAGACGACTTATCGTGATATCGAGGAGGTCGGTGTCGAGGATAAGTTTTTTCTGCATACGGCGGGGCAAATATAGCAATTTACACCGCCTGCCCCGGCTACCGGCTGCTGATTTTGTTGATGAAAAAGACCTTGCGCTTGCCCGACTCGGGACTAAACACCTCCTGGACGCCGTAGGCGTAGAAGTAGTTGCCGTACCAGTAATCCAGCCGGGAGGCGTTGCTCTCGTCCGCCCGCGTGATCTCATTCTCGCGGCCCGTGCGGATGATCTCCGACGTCTTGCCTTCCAGCACCTCGTTGCCCTGGATGATCTTGGTGCGCAGCTCGTTGCGGAACATGTACAGCAGGTTGATCTTGTCGGCGTGGGGCTCCAGCTTGACAAACTGCTCCAGCGTATAGGTTCTGACGTCGTTGATCTCAAAACTGTTGTCCCACCGCAGGTTGCCGTCGTTGTCAAAGCCCATTACCACGGCGTGGGTGTAATTGTAGCCGTCAAAGACGCGGCCGTCGCGAATGTAGTTGCCGCGGCCCAGGGTGTTGGGCATAAAAAAGCCGGAATAGCCCGCGCCCGCCGAGGTATAGTGCGGGTAAAACGCCTCACCCAGGAGCACATACTGATTTTTGTAAGGCACCAGCTCGTGCACCAGGAACCGGTAGTTGAAACGGATCTTCTTGCCGCGGATGCGCCGCCGCGCTATGCGCTCGCGCACACGCTTCTCGCGCCCCGCCTTCATGTATTTGAAGAAGTTTTGCAGGTCGCCAAAGTTGTAGTATCGGATCTGCTGCAGCCCCGACGGGTCGATGCTGGCAATGAAGATGCCCTTGGAATACTCCGTGTTACGCGACCCATACACGCCCGCGATCACCTGCATGTTGTTGGCGGTCTTGAGCGAGCGGGCAAAGATCAGGTTCTTGTTGTCTTCCGGCTCCAGCGGCAGGTTGCGCATCAGGTCTGCCTGCGCGGTGTAGCTTTTCACCCAGATCGTGCGTGTGCCCTGCAGGTTCCGCGCGCTCACCAGCACGTCAAAGGTGCCGTCGGCGTGTACCTTGATGTGCGTAAGCTCGCCCATGTCGTTCTGGAGCCCCGGCAGCAACCGCGACTTCTGCGTGTGAAAAGAATAAAAGATCACCACGGGGATCTTGTTGAAATACCCCCCGAGCAAAACACCTTCTTTCGTCACTTGAAATTCCGACGGGCTGAAAGGAATAAAGTTCTTTATGACGTGGCGTATATACCGGCCCGTGCCCTGCTCCAGCGCGAACATCTCCAGGTCGTTGCGGCTGAAGTCTACGTAGTGGAACAGCAGGTATAGATAGTCGGCGTCGGCTTTGCGTCCCACCAGCAGGTATTTCTTCTGTACGGCCAGGTAGCCGTGCCACGTGGCGTTGAAGGCCGTGTCCAGCTTCTGGATCTCAAACTGGTCGTTGGGCTCGTTGGGAATGCCCGTGAGACGGCGGTATAAAAAAAGGCCGTTCTGGTGCGCGGGCACGATCTCGAATTGCTGACCAAAGCCGAGCATAGGAATTTCGTACCGGGCAGATTGCTCTACCTGTGCCTGGCAAACCGTGGCCGCCAGCCAAAAGAACAGGTTAATGTACCACCACTTTGTTGATGTAGAACACGTCACGCACGCGATCGGTGCTCCGGGCAACGTTGCGGATGGTTTGATAGCCCCATACATAAAAGGTGTTGTCGTACCAGTGTCGCACACTTCCCTCGCCGCTTTTCTCCGAACGTATTTCGTCCACCGGGTCGAGGAGCTTGATCTTTTCTTGTAAAAGCTGCGTAGTGTCTTCTTTTAACGGAATGGACTTTACCATCAGGTCCGATTCGTTTTTATAGAGCATGTGCACGTGGCCGTTGTTCAGGCTGAAGTCCGCCACCTGCTCCACCGAGGGCAGCTTGATGTCTTCCAGCTTCAGGCTGTGGTCCCACTTCACCTTGCCGGTGGCGTCGAACGCCAGCAGTACCGTTTCGCTGCTTTTAATGTCGTCGTTGTTTTTGACGTTGTTGCCATAGGCATACGGACGGTACATACGCCCCATGCCCGGATAATAATATCCCGGCCCATACATGCCATATGTACCATAGGGACTGTAGGAATATGGGTTATAATAATACGGGTTGCTGTAATATGGATTCAGGTTGCTGGAAGGTGTATACACTTCTGCCAGCAGCAAGTAGCCATCCCGGTATTCGTTCAGCTTGAACGGCATCACGTAGTTGATGTAGTTCGGGATCTTGTTGTCGGCCAGGTCCGCCCGGGTATCTTCCTGGATCTTCTTCATGCGCTTGGGCGAGAGGTATTCCAGGTAATGCGTCAGCTCGCCAAAGCTTACGTAGCGGATCTTCTTCTGCTCGTTGAAAGGGTCCACCACGACTGAGTAAAAACCGTTGGATTGCTTGGAGTTGCGCTCGCCCCAGGTGCCCATCAGCACCAGGTCTTCCCGCTCCAGCGTGCTGGTGATGCCCGTCTGCAGCGTGCGGTTCTCGTCGATCGGCACGCGATCTTCCAGCAGCAGCTCGCCGCCGCCGTCGAACGTGCGGAACATCATGTTGCGTTCTCCTTTCGTGCCCCGGTCGATCGTCACGGTGTTGAACGTGCCGTTTTGGTTGGTGCGCAGGTCTACCAGCTCGGTATCTTTTTGGAAGAACCCCGGCACCACCTTGATGTTGCCGGTCGACAATTTGTATAAAAAGATAGCCGGTTCGTTGTTGACATACCCCCCAAAAGCAAAACTGCCGTCCGCCTTGCAAAAGTGCGTTAGCTTAAAGTCGAGGTCGGGCTTGATGGAATACCGCGTGGATTCGCCCGACGCCAGCGTAATGTGCACCAGCTCGAAGTCGTTGCGGGTAGTCTCTCCGGTACGATACAAAAAGTACAGGTTCCCCGGCACGACTTCATAGCCGATCATCTTATACCGCTCTTTGATCTCGAGCTCCACCACGCGCTTTTCCTGCAGGGCGGTGTCGAGCAGCAACAGCTCCCAGATCCGGTTGTTGTTTTTGTATTTATCGCGCTCGCGGTAAAGGGCCAGTCCCTCTTGCTTGAGGGAGATGACATTGTAATAATCGTCGGAATTCTTTTGCTCCCGCTCAAAGCGGTGGGGCTGCTGCACCTGCGCCCAGCCAGTACCGGCGGGGGCGATCAGGACGGTCAGCAAGACCAACATCCACCACGAACAGGATACATTTCTTTTCATTTTTCTTCGCTTAAGGCTATGACCATGTCAAACTCTTCTCTCTTAACGGGCTGCACCGAAAGGCGCGACAGTTTCACCAGCGCCATATCCTTTAAACGCTTGTCGGCTTTGATTTGTGCAAGGGTCACCGGTTTTTTCAGTTTTTTATCCGGCGCCAGCTCCACCGCCACCCAGTTTTCATCTTTCGGATCGGGGTACGCTTCCTTGGTGATGCGGGCAATGCCGACGATGGCCTTGTCTTCCATGCTGTGGTACACAAAGGCCAGGTCGCCTTTCTTCATGGCCCGCAGGTTCAAACGTGCCGCATAATTGCGCACACCGTCCCATCCCGTCTTTTTGTCGCGCACCAGGTCATCAAACGAGTATACGCTCGGTTCACTTTTTACCAGCCAGTAGTTCATGCTTTCGGTTACAGTTAATACTAAAATTACAAGAAAGCGGCAAAGATAAAAATGACCGACACACAGACGGTGCCCGGCGGCAAAAAAGCAGTACCGTAGGGGATATATACTATCGGGTCAGCACCCCCGACCAGTGCACGACGCCCGCATCAAAGGCCAGGTCCACACCTTTGTCGAAAATGCCAAACACGGCCGCGCCCGACCCGCTCATGCTGGCATAGACGGCGCCGGCGCGATACAATCTTTCCTTCAGGGCTTCGATGGAAGGGTGCCGTGCAAAAACGGAGGGCTCAAAGTCGTTGTGCAGCTGTCCTTTCCAGGCTGCCAGGGGTACCTGTGTCAGGGTTTGCGTCAGACCGGTCGCCGGTGCCGCGGGTGTTATGCCGGCATAGGCCTCCGCGGTAGAAACATGGATAGGTGGTTTGGCCAGCACCAGGAACTTGCCCTTTAACGAGAGGTCTATGGGGGTCAGGATCTCTCCCCGGCCCGTGCCCAGCTGCGGGGCGTCCTGGGTAAAGAATGCGCAGTCGCTGCCTAATTGTGCGGCGTAGGCGGCCAGCGCCGTGGGCGTAAGGTGGAGGTTGAACAAGTCGTTCAGGAGGCGCAGCGTATACGCCCCGTCAGAAGAACCACCTCCCAGGCCGGCCCCGGTCGGGATGATCTTATGCAGGTGGATGCGTACCGGCGAAAGGTGGAAATCCTTTTGGAGCAGGTGGTAGGCCCGCAGGCAGAGGTTGTCGTGGGGATCGCCGGGAATGGCATCACCCGACTGTGAGAAAGCCAGCGTGTCGGACGGGATCACCTCCAGGATGTCCGTCCAGGGCACCGGATAGAAGCAGGTCTCCAGCGCATGGTATCCGTCGGTTCGTTTGTAGAGAATGTGGAGACCCAGATTGATCTTACAAGGCGGGAAGGCGACCATGACCGGCGGAGGTTTAAAAAAAAGCCTGGCGGGTATCCCGCCAGGCCCGTAACGATATTATTTGCTGAGACGCTCGACGATATCCTCGGTGATACCCGAAGAAGAGAACCCACCGTCGTGCATCAGGTTCTGCATGGTCACCATGCGGGTAAAGTCAGAGAACATGACCGTGATGTAGGCGGCGCAATCTTCCGCGGAAGCGTTGCCCAGCGGCGACATCATGTCGGCAAAGTCAAAGAACACGTCGAAGCCCGAAATGCCCGAGCCGGCCGTGGTGCGCGTAGGCGACTGTGAAATGGTGTTGACACGCACTTTCTTCAGCTTGGCATAGCGTGCGCCATAGCTGCGGGCGATCGACTCCAGCATGGCTTTTGCCTGGGCCATGTCGGTATAGTCGGGGTAGGAACGTTGCGCAGCGATGTAGCTCAGGGCCAGCACCGATGCCCACTCGTTGAGGGCGTCCAGCTTCTCGGCGGTCTGCAGCACCTTGTGAAACGACAGCGCCGAGATGTCGAGGGTCTTCTGGAACCACTCGTAGTTCAGGTCGCCGTAGGGCTTCTCCTTCCGGATGTTGGGGCTCATGCCGATGGAGTGCAGCACGAAGTCGATCTTGCCACCCAATACCTCCATGGATTTGGTAAAGAGGTTGGCCAGGTCTGCTTCAGATGTGGCATCTGCCGGAATAACTTCCGCATTGCATTCCTTTGCCAGCTCGTTGATCTTGCCAAGGCGCATCGCAATGGGGGCGTTGGTCAGGGTGAACACACCCCCCTCTTCCTTTACTTTCAGCGCTGTTTTCCAGGCGATGGAGTTCTCATCCAGTGCACCGAAAATGATGCCGCGTTTGCCTTTCAGTAAGTTGTTAGCCATAGCTTATAAATTAAACCGATGTGGTGTTAGTTAAGCCGCAATATTACAATACATCCGCAAAAAACAAGAATTAAAATTGCGGCGCTGAACGGTACGGGTGTACCTTCTACACCGTTTGAAACGAGAAAATAACGCGTTTTTTTCCTATATTTCTTTAGAAACATAAACATTCAGCGTCTATGGAAATCACGTCTTCTTTTCTGGATTCATGGCACGGGTACATGTATGCTGGTGCGGCGGTCTGCATGGGCCTGGCCATTTTGCTCCTGGCGTATCATGAGCTTCGCATCTTTATGCTAAAAGACTACAAAGCGAAGTATGACTATGTAAACCTGCACGAGGTCCGGTATTTCTGGTACTCGGTTATGATGGTGGTATTGGCGGCGGCTTTCTTTGGCAATACCGTCGGCTCACAGGCCATACAGGAAGAAGGCCACCGCTGGTTCTATGTGCGTCTGTTCATATCGGTAAGCTTTGTGATCATTGCGTACTTTGTCTTCTTCAGCCTGGTGCGGGTCTACTACCCCGGCAAGCTTGAACGCCGCCTGTACAAACTGCGCAATACGCCGCGTACGTCGCCTGACGGTAACATCATGCGCAAGCTGGCCGAGTCCGAAGAAGAGCATCACCTGGAGAAAGAACAAATGGAAGACGGCAAGGTGCACTCCATTGACTACGACATCTGGCTGGATGATAAAACAGGCTACAAAAAGATTGAAAAATATACCGCCTACCAGCACGCCGAAGAGTGCGCGGAGTGCGGCTACTTCACCCTCAAGATCCATAGCGAAGACATTGCGCAGGAACCCACCCTGTCAGACGAAGGGATGCTGATAAAGCACTATCGCTGCGGCTATTGCGGCCACCGCGAACAACGACCGGTGGTCATTGCCCGCCTCTCGGCCAACATCGCATGATCAGTTGACCGTCAGGTTTTGCCAGGGCGACTTCTTCAACGCCAGGAAGACGTTGTTGAAAGGATCGTACACGATCGTGTCGTACACCATCGGCACCGTGCTGATGCCTTGCAGCGTGATGACGCCATAAATACCGTCGCGCTCGACAATGGCAAAGCCCTTGCCGGTGTCTTCCAGGTGCTGGTACTTGGGCTGGATCAGGATCTTGCCCGTGTTGCCCGCCAGGCCCACCAGGCCGTTGCTGCGGATCAGCAGGTTGCGCGTAGGCAATACGGTAATATCTTCATAGCGGGCCGGCAACAACAGCCGGCCCGTTTTATCGACAATGCCGGTAAGACCTTTTTGTTTGACCAGCGCAAAGCCGTTCTGGAATCCCGACACCTCGTCGTACACCGGCTGGATGGCGATCTGGTCGTCGTGGTTGATAAAACCCCAATGCCCGCGGATCATGGCCGGGGCCAGCCCTTCGCTGAATTGTTTCACACCCTCGTAGCGATTGGCAATGCGCAACCGCCCCAGGTTGTCGATGAACCCGTACTTGCCGTTCTTGCGGATCGCCCGCAGCCCCTCGCTTTCTTCATAGATCTTTTCCAGGGATTCGGAGGGAAACACCCGGCGGTCGGCAATGCGGCCGTTCATATCGATCTTCCACAACGTGCCCGACGGCAACAGTTCCAGGATATAGTCGGGGTAATAGGTCAGCGGGTTCTCTGTAAAATAAATGACGTTGCCATCGAGCGACTTCAGGAAGCGTGTGCGCGTGGTCTGCTCGATGTAGCGGTCGTGCCCGAGTAAAAACAATTTCGACAACCGCGGCGTCACGATCCACTCTTCGCGCTGGTTGATGATGCCATACTGCCCGCGAAATTTTACCACCAGCAGGTTGTCTTTGGTTTGCAGCACCGAGTCATACGTGCAGGGAACGACCTCGCGCCCGGCCAGGTCCATGGTGCCGGCATACCCACGGGCGCGTACCACAAAATAGGTGCCGTCGAAGCGGTCGATGTTGTCGTACGACTTCGACGACCGGCGCGTGCCGGTGGTGTCGATCAGGGTCCAGCTGTACTTGCCGCCCTGTCGCTGGCCTGCCAACGCACGATGGTGCGTAAACAACAGCACCAGGCTGTCGTGTGCCGGTTGAATAAGTGTACGGCCTGACAGATCGATCACGCCGTATTTTCCCTGTACCGATACCAGGGCCTTACCGTTTTCGAATTCACCGATCGTGGTGTATGGTTGCGGCGACAGGGGCTTGAGCGAAAGGTCCGTCAGTTGCAGCACGCCACCCTGCATCACCTTCAACCGGTTTGTTGCCACGGGATACAACGCATCGGCCTGTACCTTTTGCGTGAGCTTGTTCTGGCCGTTCAGGAATTGCCACTCGTCGGCTTCGCGCGCTTTGATGGTGCCGTCTTCCAGAATGGCGATGCCGCGGTACCGTGGCTGTACTTTAATTTGTCCGTCGCGGTCGATCACACCCTGCATGCCGTTTTGGTAGAGGGTGGCGTAGCGTTTGGTGAACGGCGCAATGCGGTCGATCGTAAAGCCGGTGAGCTGGCGGCCGGTCTCGGTGAAGATCGCGATCTTGTCATCAAAGTTCTCGACGGCAAAACGCAGACTGCCGATGGGATAGATGCTTTGATACTGTTGCGGAATGATCGTACGGTTGTCCAGCGACAACAGACCGTATTTATAGGTGTTGCCGCTCTTACCAAAGACAATGGCCCGCAGCGAAGCGAGCTTTACACCGTCGTATTGAAACGAGATGATCTCCTTGCCCGAGGTATTCAGACAGCCTGTGGCCACGCGCAGCGCGTTGGGTTGCACCTGCTTGCGGGCAATGAGCACGGAGCCATCGCCGGGAAGGATCTCTTCGTACTCGTTTTTAGTAAGGATGTGGTTGCTGATGCTAATCAGACCCCAGCGACCGTTCAGCTTATAACCGATGGCCTGGTCAATGACCGAAAAACGGCCGTCGCTCCATCCCCGCGCGTCGTACTTCGCCGGGATCAGCACCTTGCCGTGGTCGTCTTTCAGACCCACCTTTCCATTCTCTTCAAAAACCGACAGCTCTTCGGCCATGCCGGCGTAGGCAGCCTCCGAAAGAAAAAATATCAGCAGACAGCAATACAATAAGCGGCTCACGATCCTCATCACCAACAAAGTTAAAAGGTCGTGCGCATACTGGCGCTATTCTGCAGCGAATTGTTAAGGCGATGGTCGCCGCCAGGCGCGTACACTATTGCAGCGGCGCATGGAAGTACAACGTGTGTTCGGGTAGCAATGTGGGATGCCCGATCTTCACGAGGTCGCGCAGAATCAGATCGGGGCGCAGATACCCCAGCTCTAAGAACTCGCTGCCGCCGCGTGCGCCGATGCGCGCATTATAGGTGTACACCTGCCGGGTGGTCACCGGCTTGAACTGCGCGTAGCGATGATCACCGGTGCGCAGTGCCTCCAGTGTTTGGTAAGAGCCCACCCCAATCCATAAGTCGGCGTTGTGCGCTTTTTCATAGACATGCTCAAAGCTCAGTTTCAACGAACCAGCCGATGAATCTGCCGCCCACAGATATTGACAGCCTGCGTCATTAAGAATGCGGGCTGCATAGTTCTGACCGCCCGGCAGGAACCACGCATCGCCATACACAATGCCGCTGAGCACGGTGGGCCGGGTCTTGACCGTATCGACAACAGCCTTTGCCTCGAGGTAACTTTTTTCAATAACCTGAAAAACCGAATCGGCACGTTTCTCCTGGCCGAAGAATAGCGCCATGAATTTGATCCACTCGGCACGGCCCAGCGGATGTTTTTCCAGGTACTCTGCATTGATGACAACCGGCACGCCCAGGTCTTCCATCTTCTTGAATTGCCCGTAGTCGCTGCTTAGTGCATAGCCCATCAACATACCCGGCTTCAGCACGACCAGCTGCTCTAAGTTTATACCGCTGTCGACACCCAGGTCTTTTACCAGGCCGGCGTCTACACGGCGGCGCATCTTCTCGGAACTGATATAGTCGGTGGACGGAAAGCCCACCAGCTTGTCGGTTTCGCCGAGATAGTCCAGCAACGGTATATGTGACGTAGACGTGCACACGATGGAAGAGAGCGGCGTGCGGATCACCTTTACCCCGGCAGCATGTGCCGGCACCGCTTCATCCCGGGGCACCAGCAAATAGGTAAAGCCCTTGGATGCCCCCTGAAAAGGCGTCAGTACCGTCACCGTCTTGATGTTCCCGTCGTAGGCCACCGTAAAGCCCCGGGCATACTTCAATAACGTTTGTGAAGGTTGCGAAACAGCGGCGGGTTGGTCGGCGGCCGGGCGGCGGCAGCCCGTCAGGGAAAGCACCAGCACGAAAATGATTACGCGATACATGGCTGCAATGTTAAGAAAATAATTAAGTTCGCACCCGATTCACGGTTCTTCCGCTGTTTGCAACCGCAGAAGATCAAAAGGGAATACCGGTGCGATCTACGATCAAATCCGGAGCTGTCCCCGCAACTGTAATCCCGGTCTGCCAGGCTGTATGCTGCTCCTGGCGGAGTTTAAACTTTTGTTCTGCAATGCCATTGTCCGCCCCCTGGCGGATGAGAAGGTAAGCAAAAGCCGGGTGAGCCAGGAGACCTGCCGTGATACTAAAATCTGTTTTCAGGCTTCCGACTTTCGGGTGAAAGGTCAGAAGTATAGTGGTCGAAGAACTATCATGCGAGTAGGTATTCTTATAGTCGTGAGCGTGCTCACCAGCGTGTCCTGTTTTGCGCAACAGGCGGCAACCGTGCTGGACTCGGTAGAAGTGTACGGTATACCCGATGAGCGCTTCCTGGCGGGAGCCTCCTTTACTACTGTCGACTCGGCATTGCTGCGCCAGCAGCGAGGAAGCCATCTCGGCGACGTACTGGCCACACAGTTGCCGGTATACTTTCGAAGCTATGGTCAAGGTATGATCTCCGGCATTAGCCTGCGCGGAACCGCCCCACAACATACCGCCGTGTTGTGGAACGGGATAAACATCAATAGCTTCTCGCTCGGCCAGGCTGACTTCTCCATTTTGCCGGCTTCCGCGTTTGGTTCTGTCAAGGTACACGCCGGTGGCGGGAGCGCTCGCTATGGCAGCGGTGCGCTGGGCGGCACCGTACTGTTGGCCTCGCCGGAGGCACCGTCGCAGGAAATATTTCACATCGCACAGGTCGTCGGGAGCTTCGGTCAATATACCACCGAAGCAGGCGGCGGAATCACCGCCGGACGCTGGAACCTGCATACGCAGGTCTACCATGTGCAAAGCGAAAATGACTTTAAAATACATGCCCTGGACGAGCGTCAGCCGCATGCGGCCTTCCGGCAGATGGGCGTGCTGCAAGACATCGTATATACTCTAGCCGATTCAAAGTCGCTGGCCTTGCACTACTGGTATCACGATGCCGACCGCGACGTGCAGCCGCCCATCGGTCAATATTTTAGTAGCGATACGCAACAAGATAAAAATCACCGGCTTAGTCTGCAGTATAAAAGTGATGGTCCACACCGTCAGTTTACGGCTACGGGGGGCTATGTGCGGGACGTGATCGTCTACCAAAAGGAAGCCCTGATAACCCGGTGGACGGGCAATGTCAAAGAGGCCTTCTTATTGCCGGCGCGGATACACACCGAGGTCAGCGCCGAGTGGAATCACATTCGCGCGGACATCGATGAGTATAAACAATACCCGGTAGAAGAAGATAGATTCGATTTTATGGTGTCCATGCAGAAAACTGTGGGCACACGCCTGTCGCTGGCATTAAACCTGCGTCAACCGGTTGTTACGGGTTTCTCGCCCCCTTTTCTACCATACCTCGGCGTAGAATATACCATTGTAAAACGACCGGCTGCAACGTTTACGTTTCGCGGCAATGCCTCACGCAATTACCGCGTGCCGACATTCAACGATCGATACTGGAAGAATGCGGGGGACAGGAACCTGAAACCGGAACTGAGCTATGCCGCGGAGGCCGGCTGGCGGTGGACGTGGCACCGGCTGACCGTCGACAATACCTGGTACGCGCAGGAAGTAGATCAATGGCTTCAATGGGTGCCGGTGGATGGTGCCTACATTCCGCGAAATGTCCGCCACGTGCGTGTTCGTGGTGCCGAAGTGCGTGTATATGGACCGATATGTCAGGGTGTAGTAAGAGTAATAGCCGGTGTCAATTATCAGTACACACGCTCCATCACCACCGAGGCACCGCCGAATGATCCGTCCCTGGATCGACAGTTGATTTATACCCCCGAGCAGACCGCATCGGGTTATTTGCGCGGCCAGTGGCGTGATTACAACGCAACCGTGCAGGCCCAGTATAGTGGACGACGATACTACCTGTTTGCGAACGAAGCGGACTATTCTTTAGATCCTTATTCGCGCATCGACCTGTCGGTAGGACGAACATTAACCCTGGGGCGTCATGGGCTAACGCTGCAAGCTTCCGTGCAGAATCTGCTGGACGAAGAATACAGACAATATGCCGCCTACGCCATGCCCGGGCGGTATTACACCCTGCAACTTAATTACCAACTAAATTCCATATCGAAATGAAAATGAAATCGTACTTGTGGCTGTCTGCCTTCAGCATCATGCTGGTGTTTCAAGGCTGTTCGGATGATGACGGCGACAAAAAGGGCGCGTCGGTTGTCTCCGGTGTGCTGATCGCCAACGAAGGTAACTTTTTGGCCGCAAACGCCAGCGTCACCTACTACAATCCGGAGAAGGACTCTACGGCACAGAATATATTTCGCAACGCGGCTGGCGATTTTGCGGGCGACGTGCTACAATCCATCACATTGGATGGCGAAAAAGCGTACCTCGTAGTGAATGGCAGTAATACAATCGAAGTAGCGAATAGCACGACCTTCGCGCGTGAAAAGACGGTTGCGGCAGCCATCATTGATAAACCTCAGTACATGTCAATCATCAACGGTAAGGCATACATCAGCGTGTGGGGGCCCTACGACACAGACTACAATCTTACGAATTCTTCTATTGTAGTAGCCGATGCCAAGACGATGACGATCACGGACACCATACCTACTAGACCGGGCGTGGGTGAGCTGCTGTATGCCGGTGGCTATCTCTTCGCCTCGATCAGTAACTTTGGGACGAATCATATAGTATCTGTCATTGACCCCACCAGAAATGAAGTGATCAGAGATGCAGCCGTATCGCCTGGCCCTTCTGGCATGGTCGTGGACGCGAATAACAAACTGTGGGTTATTTGTCGGGGCGGCTATGGTGCCGAGGAAAGCTATCTTGAGAGCTTTGGCGTGAAGAATTTTGAACCAGGCGTGCAAATACATCTCGACTTCCAGGCTGGAGCCGATCTGGCGGTTTCTCCCGACGGCAAGACCTTGTATTTCACAGGTGGCAACAATATCTACAGCATGTCGATCGATTCCAAAGCAGCCCCCACTGCACCCTTGTTTACGGCGGAAGATGTAACGGACTTGTATTCGTTTGGCGTAAACCCGGAGAATGGCGACTTTTACGTAGGCGATGCCCGGTCCTTTGCAGCCAGTGGTGAAGCATACGTGTATAGCAGCGATGGAACCGCAAAAACATCGTTCGCGACGGGCGTTGGCCCCACGCAATTTATCTTTAAGAAATGAAAGACGACGTGACGGATAAATCCGCGCCCGAAGAAAACAGCCCCTATTACTACATGGAGAATGGCCTCATGGTTTTTACCGAGGCCTTTTTCCTCAAGCGGGGCTTTTGCTGCGGGCGCGGATGCCGTCACTGTCCGTATGGACATAAGAAGGGCGCTACGGTGCCGGTAAATCAACAGCCGGAAAAAGAATAGACAGCAATCGGGTACAGTCGTGAAGGGCGTATGCAGCAGACAAAGAAAAATGTAACGATCAGCTGGAGCGGTGGTAAAGATGCCACCTTTGCCCTGCACAAGCTTTTAGCGACCGGCGAATACAACGTCGTACACCTGCACACCGTCGTCGGCGCCACCACCCGCCGCGTGGGCCTGCACGGCGTACGCGAAGAATTGATCGACCAGCAAGCAGCCTGCCTCGATATACCCCTCCACAAACTATACCTGCCCGAAGCACCCGATCACGGCGCCTACGAAACACTCATGCAAGACTTCTACCGCGAGTGCACCGCCACGGGCATAGAAGCCGTTGTCTTTGGCGACATCTTCCTCGAAGACCTGCGTGCCTACCGCGAAGCCATGCTCGGAGCCGCAGGCCTGAAAGGGATCTACCCGTTATGGGCTATATCTTCCGAAAAATTACTGAACGACTTTCTAACCGCCGGCTATAAGACCGTACTCTGTTCCGCCAATGCGTCGTGGTTCATGCCCGGTCGCTTAGGGGTAACAGTAGATCATTCCTTTGCCGCGTCGTTGCCCGCCGGCGTAGACTGTTGTGGTGAGAACGGCGAGTTCCACACACTGGTATACGATGGCCCGCTGTTCAAAACGCCGTTGTCCTTCTGGGCGGGAGAGGTGGTAAAGCGATCCTATACGTTTCAGAAAGTAACCGCCTCGGGCGAACCCGAACCCTCATCGCTCGATTTCTGGTTCCGCGACCTGGTGCCGCTATAGCGCGCGAGCCTGATCGCGGTACGCCCGCAGTAAACGATGTGCCGCTTCGTGCGAAGATAACTCCTGCCGGGCCACCGCCTGCTCGAGCTCGCTGCGGATAGCCTGTACGGAGGCCTGCAGATCGGCCTGCAGCAGTTGCTGAAAATAGTCGTCAAACCAGTTTATATTCTGCCGGCCGCGGGTAGCCTGAAAGAAACCCGATGCTTTTGTATGGGCGCAGTAGCGTTCGATCGTGGCCCACGTATCGGCAAAGCCTTCGCCGGTTATCGCCGACGCTGTCAGCACCGGCACCGTCCATTCGTTGGCCGACGGCGACGAGACCAGGTGCAAAGCCTGCGTATAGGCACCACGGGCTTCGCGCGCTGCCTTTTTATTCTCGCCATCCGCTTTGGTGATCACCAGGGCATCCGCCATTTCCATGATGCCTTTTTTGATACCCTGCAGCTCGTCACCCGCGCCGGCCAGCATCAGCAACAGAAAGAAATCGACCATGTTGCGCACGGCGATCTCCGATTGTCCTACGCCTACCGTTTCGATAATGATCACCTCGTACCCCGCCGCTTCGCACAGCAGCATCGCTTCGCGGGTGCGGTGGGCGACACCGCCCAGCGCATCGCCGGCCGCGGTAGGACGTATAAAAGCCCGCGGGTTGCGCGAAAGCTCTTCCATGCGGGTCTTGTCGCCGAGAATACTGCCACCGGTCAGCCGGCTGCTGGGGTCGATGGTCAGTACCGCCAGCGTTTTACCCAGCGTGGTGATGTGTTTTCCCAGTGTCTCGATAAAGGTACTTTTACCGACCCCCGGCACCCCCGTGATACCCATACGGATCGCGTTGCCCGTATAGGGCAGCAGCAGCTCCAGTAATGTATGTGCAAGGTCCTGGTCGGCCGGCAAAGTGCTCTCCACCAACGTAATGGCCTGCCCCAGCAAAACGCGGTTACCCTGCCGGATACCGGTAACAAATTGAGCGGGTGTAGGGCGGGCCTTGCGGAGTGTCATACGGCATGCTTTCGTAAAGCACCGGTAAATTTCTAAATTTACCTGATACATCGCCTACCGCCATGCGTAAATTCTGGACAGACTCGCTCATTGCGACCTTTTTCGTTTTCCTGGTCTTGCTCGCCATTCGGGAAGTGTCGCAGTTCAACATCTTTAACGTATTCGACCCCCTCGGAAAAGCGCTCGGCGACATGGAGCTGACCGACATCACCTTCTCCAACCTGCGTGTAGAGGTGCCGCCGGTAGACGAGAATATCACGATTATAAACATTGGCAACTTGAGTCGCGCGGAGATCGCGGAGCAGATTCGCGCCATCAGCCAGTTTAAACCCAAGGTCATTGCCATCGATGCGTTCTTCAACTGCGGCGGCTGCCAGGACGGTACGATAGACTCTGTATGCTGTCCACTGGCGTATGACACACTCAGCAACATGATGCTCGCCGGCGCGATCGCCGATGCGGGCAACGTTGTGCTGGTAACCAAGCTGCAGCAATCCGAGGCGCTTCTGGCAAAATATGGCAACGATGTCGCCCGCTATGACTCGCTACAACACACCGACGATCTTATTCGCGGCAATTCGTACGAAGGCTTCGCGAATCTCGAAACGGGTGCCGATCACCAGGAAGATCTGAAGGCATGCCGCCGCCTCAACCCCTCCATGGTTATGGAGGATGGTACGACGGAGTTGGCGTTTTCCACCCGCGTCGCCATGGTATATGACTCGGTTAAGACCAGGCGCTTCCTGGCCCGTCAAAAACACTCGGAGGTAATAAACTATCGCGGCAATGTGCCCGACCCGTACCAGGCGTCCGCGCCCGAGTTCTCCGGCCGGTATACGTACCTGGACTGGTATCAGCCGTTCGACACTACGTCATTTTTACCTACCATTATCACCGACCGCATCGTGCTGTTCGGCTTTATGGGAGCCGACATGAGGGATACTTCATGGGACGATAAATTTGTTACCCCCCTGAATAAACAGTTTGCCGGCAAGACCCGCCCGGACATGTATGGTGTAGTCGTGCATGCCAACGTAATTTCCATGATCCTGGACGAAGACTACATCGAAGAATTGGAGGCCTGGCAGGAGTACGCCATTGCGATTCTGGTGTGTTTCCTGAACGTCGCGCTGTTCACCTATATAAACAGGAAAATTCCGGTTTGGTTTGATGCGCTGAGTATTGTCGTGCAATTGGTGCAGTTTTTGGTATGTACGTTTTTGATGATCTATGCCCTTCTCTGGTTCAATTTCAAGCTTAATCTGACATACACGCTGGCGGCGCTGGCGTTGGTGGGCACGTGCTTTGAACTATACCACAGCGTGCTGCGCGTAGGACTTTCTGCGATAAAAAGCCGCGGGTGGTTTACCATTAAGAAGGAAGGAGTATAAACATTACATCAGGACACCAAGAACCCATGAAAACTGTCAAGTTGAGCTTTTTTTCGATTTTTTTACTGTCTGCCACCCTGGCAGGCGCCCAGAACTATGCGTTTAAAGTGCTGGCCAACAAGGGCGCAAACGAGGTAAAATCAGGCAATGAAGCCTGGCAGCCTATCCGCACCGGCACCACGCTGAAAAGCGATGACGAATTAAAACTTTCGGACAATTCGTATATCGGCCTGGTTCACGCCAACGGCAAACCGGTTGAGCTGAAACAACCCGGCAGCTACAAAGTAGCCGATCTGGCCGCCAAAGTAGGCGGAAGCTCTACCGTGATCGGCAAGTACACCGACTTTATTATGAGCAACAACTCGGCGGAGGCAAAAAAGAACCGCCTCAGTGCCACGGGGGCGGTACATCGCGGCGAAGCGACGGCCATCACCATCAAACTGCCCGAAAGCCCCGCAGTATACAACAGTGCCAAGACTGTCATTACCTGGGAGGCCAATAAAGTAGAAGGTCCCTATATCGTGGTCATCAACGACATGTTCGGCGAGCAGCTAGCCAAGCTGGAGACCAACGAGCCGGTGATACAGATCGACCTGGATGACAAGAAATACGCAGGCCACAATGCCATCGTGCTGGAAGTATACTCCAAAGCAGATCCTACGAAGAAGTCGGCTGAGAAGATGATCAAGAAGCTGACACCGGCGGAGCGCGCCGCGCTGAAGACGTCTATCGACGAGGTTGCCAAGGACATTACCGAAGAGACGGCGATCAACAAGATCATCCTGGCGCAACTGTACGAGGAGAAACGTTTGCCGATCGATGCGATCGCTGCATACGAAGCGGCTATTAAACTGGCGCCGGACGTGCAGGAATATAAAGACATGTATGAAGATTATTTGATCCGCGCAGGTATCAAACATTAAATAATTAAAAATTTTACGTCGAAGGCCACCCTGGGGGTGGCTTTTGCGTTTAGGAGCAATAACCCTATTGTTCTACTTTTGTCAAAAAAGAACCCATAACAAACACCCTATGAAAATTTTGAAGTTGGTTTTGATCGGCCTGTTGGCGGTCGTGTCATTGGAAGGTAGTGCCCAGGACTATACGTTTCGGGTACTGGTCAACAAAGGCAAGAATGAAGTAAAAGCCGGTGAGAACTGGCAGTTGATCAAGGTCGGCTCAAACCTGAAGTCAGCCGACGAAGTAAAGGTCTCGGAGAACGCCTACATCGGCCTGGCGCACGTCAGCGGTAAAACGCTCGAGCTGAAGCAACCGGGCAAATACAAAGTGGCCGACCTGGCCGCCCGCGTCAGCGGGAACACAAGCGTGCTGAACAAATACACCGATTTTGTATTGAGCGCCAACAAAGAACGCAAAAACAACCTGGCGGCTACGGGAGCCGTAACGCGCGGCAGCGAGTTCCTGGTGTTCATCCCCATTCCGACCAAGAACCCGGTGGTCTACAACGACGTGATCACGATCAGCTGGGATAACAAAGTGGCCGGCCCCTATGTTGTGAAGTTCAATAGCATGTTCGACGACGAGCTGGCAACCATCGAAACAGCTGAAAACAACCTGACGATCGACCTGAGCGACGCGAAATTTGCCAACGAAGACAACATCATCGTCGTAGTGTCGTCCAAGTCCGAGCCGAAGAAGTCCGACCCGTATACCCTGAAGCGCCTGTCGAAAGCCGACAAGGAGCGTATTAAGAACGAGCTGGCGGGCCAGACACAGGAGCAGACGGCCATTGCCAAGCTGATGCTGGCGGCGTTCTATGAAAAGAACGGCCTGCTGATAGACGCCGGCACCGCCTACCAGGATGCCATCAAGCTGGAACCCAATGTGGCCGACTTTAAACAGAGCTACGAGGAATTCCTGATCGGCAACGGCCTGAAGAAACCGGCCGACCAGAAGAAAAAATAAGCCGCTACAAGCGATCCCATAAAAGAGGCCGCTCCGGAGTTCCGGGGCGGCCTCTTTGCATGTACAGGGGATACCAGGACCGTCAAAGGCATGCTAACTGCCTGTCATAGCAAGAAATACTAGAATGTTTAGAAAGGAATAACCAATAGATATCCAATACCTATATAGGTATTGGATATCTATTGGTTATCCTTTGGTTAAAGCTTGGTTATCTATTGGATATTCCGGCTTTTGACAGGCTTTTGGAATCCAGATACGGGTGAAAAGGCAGGCATGAAAGGGGTTGAAAAAACAGGGAAATACTACTGGAGGGGCGCCTTGCGAGGATGGACGGAAGGCAGCGCACGTGTGGCGGCTGCACACAGCAGGAAAGTGACGCGGACCCGCCAAAAAATCGAAATTTGGCGCAAAAAACACGTTTCGAGGTGTAATGTAGGACGTTTGGTTGGAAGTTTTATTATCCTATTTTTGTGCTTCCTAAAAATTAAACATCCATGAGTGTACTGGTCAATAAAAATTCAAGGGTAATCGTTCAGGGTTTTACCGGTTCGGAAGGCACCTTCCATGCCGGGCAAATGATTGAATATGGAACAAATGTAGTAGGCGGTGTTACGCCTGGAAAAGGAGGGACAGAGCACCTTGGAAGACCAGTATTCAACACCGTAAAGGATGCGGTCGACAAAACCGGCGCCGATGTATCGATCATTTTCGTACCCCCGGCTTTTGCCGCCGACGCCATCCTGGAAGCGACTGACGCCGGCATTAAAGTGATCATCACCATCACCGAAGGTATTCCGGTGAAGGACATGATGGGCGCGAAGAAATATGTAAAAGAGAAAAAAGACGTAGTCCTGATCGGCCCCAACTGCCCGGGCGTTATCACGCCGGGTGAAGCAAAGGTAGGCATCATGCCGGGCTTCGTATTTAAGAAAGGCCGTGTAGGCATCGTGTCGAAATCCGGTACGCTGACGTATGAGGCGGCCGACCAGATCGTGAAGGCCGGCCTGGGGATCTCTACGGCGATCGGTATCGGTGGTGACCCCATCATCGGTACACCGACCAAAGATGCGGTAGAGCTGCTGATGAACGACCCCGAGACAGACGCGATCGTCATGATCGGCGAGATCGGTGGTAACTACGAGCCGGTGGCTGCCCGCTGGATCAAAGAAAATGGTAACAAGAAGCCTGTCGTAGGTTTCATCGCCGGCCAGACGGCCCCTGCAGGCCGCAGAATGGGCCACGCCGGTGCGATCATCGGTGGCGCGGACGATACCGCCGAGGCGAAAATGAAGATCATGCGCGAGTGTGGCCTTCACGTAGTGGAGTCGCCTGCCGAGATCGGCGAGACCATGCTGAAAGTCCTGAAGAAATAGGAAAGCGTAAATACTAGAAGGTCGTCTTAAATTCCTTCTCCAAGTATTCGTTCAACGTATGGAGACCCCGGAGGATGTTAAGCTTCTCCGGGGTTTCGTTTGTATTATCGTCTTTGAAGTATACTTCCACAAAGAGATTGCGGAGCATATAGATATATATCGTGCGCCCACCCTTGAGTCGGGTGCCTAGCATAATTCCTTTTTTCTGGAGGTAGCTCACTTGCTTGCGCAACGGCATTTTCTTGAAAAGAAAGCCTAGTATCATAGCGTTCTATCCGTTTGGGTTGGTCGGGTGCCCAGGTAGCAACCAATACCGCGCCAGACGGAGAAAACATGTTTTTTGCTTCGATTTTAATATGTTTCCCTTTTCCTCAATCCTGTTGTGGGAATTAGATGTAATATATCGTCCGAAAAAAGGAATAACTGTAGCAACACGAATCAGCATCAGCGTTAAGTGTGAAAGCGACAGGCAATATTTCCGTCGCTCTCACACCCGATGGCTATCGGGTTCACACTCACACTGATTCAAAGTAGTTCGTTGGCGAGGTTGGCCAGTTCGGAGCGTTCGCCTTTCTCGAGGGTCACGTGGGCGTAGAGCTCGTGGTCTTGTAAGCGGTCGATGAGGGTGGACAGTCCGTTTGACTGTGAGTCGAGGTAGGGCGTGTCGATCTGGTAGATGTCGCCGGTGAAGATGATCTTGGTGTTTTCGCCGGCGCGTGTGATGATGGTCTTTACCTCGTGCGGCGTAAGGTTCTGGGCTTCGTCTACGATGAAGCAGATGTTGGAGAGGCTGCGTCCGCGAATATAGGCCAGTGGCGTGATGACCAGCTTCTCCTGGTTGATCATCTCGGTGATCTTGGAGTATTCCTTGTCCGTTTCGTTGTACTGGTTCTGGATGAACTTGAGGTTGTCCCACAGCGGCTCCATATAGGGGTTCACCTTCGACTTGATGTCGCCGGGCAGGTAGCCGATGTCTTTGTTGCTGAGGGGCACGATGGGGCGCGCCAGGTATATCTGTTTGTATTCGCGTTTCTGCTCAAGGGCGGCGGCCAGGGCCAGCAGCGTCTTGCCGGTACCGGCCACGCCCTGGATGGACACCAGCCTGATCTCGGGCTTGAGGGCGGCGTGTATGGCAAAGGTTTGCTCGGCATTGCGCGGCTTGACACCGTACACGGCGCGTTTCTCTACGTGCTCCATCATGCCGTTGAAGGGGTTGAAGTAGGCCAGCGCCGACTTCTTGCCGCTCTTCAATATATAGTAGTGATTTTTTACGGGTGCCAGCTTACCCAGGATCTCCTCGGGCGGGCAATAGCCTTTTTCGTAGAGCAGGTTGATGAGGTTGGCATCGATGTTATCGATGATCGTGCGGCCGCTGTAGAGCGACGAGATGTTCTGTACCTTGCCCGTGGTGTAGTCTTCTGCCTGCAGCCCCAGCGACTTGGCTTTCAGCCGCAGGTTCACGTCTTTGGAGACGAGTATGACCCGCTTATTCTTCTCTTCTTTCTGCAGCTGGAGCGCCGCGTTGAGGATGCGGTGGTCGGCTTTGGCTTCGTTGAAGATCTTGTTGGCGTCTACGGCGCTGTGGGTATCCATCAGTACCTTGAAGTTACCCTTGCCCTTGCCGTTGATGGGGTTCCAGTCTTGCAGGCTGCGGTCCTTGGCCAGCTTGTCGATGAGCCGGATAAACTCGCGGGCTTCGAAGTTCTTGGTGTCGTTTCCTTTTTTGAAGTTGTCCAGCTCCTCCAGCACGGTGATCGGGATACCGACGTCGTGTTCGTCAAAATTCAGGATGGAGTTGTGTTCATAGATGATAACCGAGGTGTCGAGTACGAAGACTTTCTTCTCCTTCTTTGCTTTAGCCATGCTTCACGATTAGCGTTTGATTGTAACGCGATGGACGAAATGTAAAAAAATGGTTAAGATTTCGATAGAGGGAATAAAACGAAGTTTTTTTATACCTTTACGTCCCCGTTGAACGGCTGCCCGGCCGTAAGACCAATGAATACAGATCGCCCCGCTCGTGTGGCGTTACCTTCAGAACCCCCGCTATAGCCAGTAAGACCAGCTTGTGTGACGCCAGCGATTTTTTCAACCCGCTGATGGTCATAAAGGTTTGCAACGTAATGGATGGATGCTCGTCGAGGTACCGCATCAGCAACTGCTCGTAGCTGCCGTAGTGAAAGTATACATCGCGCTTCTGGCCCAGGCGCCGCACGATCTGGCGCACTTCGCGGCTTGCCTTGATGCTCTTATCTTCTACGCGTACATAGGATTCCTGGCGACGTTCTTCCACCTGCAGGGCGTGGGGCTTTACGGTGCTTTCGGGTATTTCGTATTGCAGCACCGTGCGCGCGTTGCCAATGGGTATATAGGTTTCGATGTACGGCAAGGGTGGCGTACACTTTTGCAGTGCCTGCCGGATGACGTAGGACTCGTCGTCGGGATACTTCAGCCCGGGTATGCTCAGGTCGTCACCGACGCCCACGAGCAATATACCGCCTTTGGTATTGGCAAAGGCGATCATCTCCCGTACGATCTTGTCGGGAAATGCAGCCTTGCGTTTGAACTCCAGCGTCAGGCCTTCGCCCTGGGCCACGAGGTTCTTGAGCTGTTGAAATTGCTGCGCATGGAAGGTATACGATTCGTGTAGCTTCATGGAGCCAGGGCGTTGTGCCGGTGTTTACCGGAATCGTCCGTTCGGGAACTCGTCGTCGTTTTCTTCGTCGTCTTCCTCCCGGCGGCCGGAAGGCATGGAGAGCATACCGCTGAGCAGATCCTTAAATTGCAGGCCGGCCGTGAGGTTGTGTTTGCTGATGAGGCTATGCTCGGCCAGGCCGTGCAACGCAAACTCCATCAGCAGCAGGCGTGCCGGGGCGTCTTGTCCGGGGTGCAGCTCTTGTACCAGCTCGGCCAGACCGGGCACGGCCTTCAGCGCTTTCTCGAAGTCGGCCTGGGGCATGTTGTGCAGCACGTCTACGGCGTTGCCGTCGTTAAACCAATCGGCGATCTTCTTATAGGGGCTCTTCTCCTTTTGCTTGCGGAATTTATCGGGATCGGGAAAGTAGTTGGCGAACTGTGTACGCAGGGCTTTGCCGATCAGGTTCTGCGCCACAATGCCGGGACCTTCCTGCTCGCCTTCGTATACCAGCTCTACCTTGCCGGTAATAGCCGGTACGACGCCGATGAAGTCGGCAATGCGTACCTGGGTTGTTTTCTCCTGGTTGATGATCGCACGGCGTTCGGCGGCGGCGACGAGGTTTTCGTAGGCCGAGATGGTCAGACGCGCGGATACGCCGCTCTTGGCGTCTACATATTCGCTCTTGCGGGCTTCGAACGCGATCTGCTCCACCAGGTCTTTGGTGATGTCGTGGGCCGACACGCGGGTGCGCTGCTCGTCTTTGAGACGTGCTTCCTGTTGGGTGATGCGGCGGCCGATGTCGAGCGTACGCGGGTAGTGTGTAATGATCTGGCTGTCGATGCGGTCTTTGAGCGGCGTAACGATGCTGCCCCGGTTGGTATAGTCTTCGGGGTTTGCCGTGAAGACAAACTGGATCTCCAGCGGCATGCGGATCTTAAAGCCCCGGATCTGGATATCGCCCTCTTGTAAGATGTTGAAGAGCGCCACCTGGATCCGCGCTTGCAGGTCGGGCAGCTCGTTGATGACAAAAATGCAGCGGTGCGAACGCGGAATGAGGCCGAAGTGGATCACACGCTCGTCGGAATAGGGCAGCTTGAGGCTGGCGGCCTTGATGGGGTCTACGTCGCCGATGAGGTCGGCGATGGACACGTCGGGGGTGGCCAGCTTTTCAGTATAGCGCTCGCTACGGTGCAGCCAGACGACGGGTGTGTTGTCACCACGCTCGGCCACGATGTCTTTGCCGAAGCGTGAGATGGGGGCGAGCGGGTCGTCGTTCAGCTCGGCGCCTTCGATAACGGGTATATATTCGTCCAGCAGGTTGACCATGAGGCGGGCCAGCCGCGTCTTGGCCTGTCCGCGCAGGCCGAGCAGGTTGATGTCGTGGCCGGCCAGGATGGCACGCTCCAGGTCGGGAATGACGGTCTCTTCATATCCCCAGATGCCGGCAAACACTGATTCTTTCTTTTGAAGCTTTTGGATCAGGTTCTGGCGAAGCTCTTCGCGGATGGACCGCGGCGTGTAGCCCGATCTTTTTAACTCTCCTACGTTTTTGATGGATGTATGCTGCATACGGTGTGTGGAAATCAGGTAAGTATCTATACGGAAGGAACGGCCGGAACGATCTGTGTTCTTCTTACAGGTTTTTGGTGCGGTTCCGTTTAAAATCTTCAAAGACCAGGTTGCCGAGTCCCTCCAGGCTGCTGTAGTACGCGTTGCCGTTGTTGGCTTTGGTAAACTCGCGTACGAAGGCTTTCAGGTACGGGTCGGTGGCGATCATAAAGGTCGTGACCGGCACCTTGAGCTTGCGCAGCTGCGTAGCCAGGTTGAGCGTAGCCCCGAGTATTTTCTGGTCGAGCCCAAAGGCGTTCTTATAATATTTTATGCCTTGCTTGATGCAGGTAGGCTTGCCGTCGGTGATCATGAAGATCTGCTTGTTGGCGTTCTTGCGCCGGCGCAGAATGTCCATGGCCAGCTCGAGTCCCGCCACGGTGTTGGTATGGTACGGGCCTACGTGCAGGTAGGGCAGGTCTTTGATGGCGATCTGCCAGGCGTCGTCGCCGAAGACGAGTATATCGAGCGTGTCTTTTGGATACTTCTTGGTAATGAGCTCGGCCAGTGCCATGGCCACTTTCTTGGCGGGCGTGATGCGGTCTTCGCCGTAGAGGATCATGGAGTGCGAAATGTCGATCATCAGCACGGTAGAGGTCTGCGTTTTATATTCGCTTTCCATCACTTCCAGGTCTTCTTCGGTCATGAAGAAGCTTTCCAGGCCGTGGTTGATCTGCGCGTTGCGCAGCGAGTCGGTCACCGAGATCTGTTCCAGCGTGTCGCCGAACTCATAGTCGCGCCGTTCGGTGGTTTGCTCATCGCCGCGGCCGCTGTGAGACGTGTTGTGCTCGCCCGACCGGGTGCGCTTGAGCTTTCCGAAGATTTCTTCGAGCGCGGACTGCCGCAGGCTTTGCTCGCTCTTGGGTTTGAGCTTGAACTCACCCTTCGGGCCTTCGTCGGTGATATAGCCATTCTTCTTGAGATCTTCGATAAAATCGCCGATGCCGTAGGTGCCGTTCGTCAGGCCGTGCTGGCGGTCTACTTCGGTGAGCCATTGGAGTGCCTCCGCTACATTGCCGGAAGTCATCAGCACCAACTGCATGAAGATGTTCAGCAACTTTTCAAAATCGCTTTTTCCTTTTTCTTCCGGCGGCGTGTATTTCGTAAAGCGGTGTCCGAGCATGCCTGTTCTTTCAAACTCTAACCAATAATTACACTATTCTGGTTCAGCGTCAAAGTTTAATTTCTTAAAACTTTGAGAATTCCGTGGGGAGCCGGAAATGGCGACAAACAACAAAGCCACCCGGCACCTGACCCGATGGCTTTTGATGTTATTTTTAATGCTGTGCTAGGCTGCCGCCTTTTTTTCGCGCATGGTTCCGTAGATGTAGTCCCATAGCGGTGACGATACGCCGAAGATCACTTCGCCGTCCTTATAATGGTGTACGCTGTGGTTCACCCAAAGCTTCTTGAAAGCATTTTTCGGGGGTTGGTAGGCGTGTACCATGTAGTGAACGGCCAGGTAGGCGGCATAGCCCACCAGGAAGCCCGGCAGGAAGGCGAATACCAGGTCGCCCATGACAAGGCGCAGCAGCAGGAGCAGCACGGTAGAGATGGTGATGCTCAGCAGCGGCGGCATGGCCAACCGGTCTTTGTCTTTGGGGAACTCATGGTGTATACCATGCATGGTGTATTGCAGCTTCTCCCGGAAACGGGTGTATGTGGGCATGTGGAACACGTAGCGGTGTACGTTGTATTCCACCCACGTAAATGAGATCAAGCCGGCGGCAAACAGGCCGACGGTTTTCCAGGCGTCCAGGGTAGTATGCATGATGCTCCAGTAGAGCAATCCTCCTGCGTACAGAAAAAATACGATTAACGGAACTGAAATATGGGTTCTGGATAGTTTTTCCAGGATCGGATTTTGAAAAAGCTGTTTGGTTCCTTTGTTTTTGGGTAATGTTCTTGATGCCTCCATACACATACTAAACTTTGTGAAAATCACATTTTAGGTTCTGGCTCTGCCCAAAATTAACGTTTAAACGATGGTTTTGGCTGCAGTTTTTTCCAGAATTCGCTGATAATAATTTTCGTATAAGGGTAATATGCGTGTTATGTCAAATTCTTGTGCCCGCTTGAGCGCATTTTCCTTGAAGCGTGGGAGGTTATTTTTATCGAGAATGAGCAATGCTTTTTGGGTCATATCTTCCACATCTCCCACCGGGCTCATAAAGCCGGTCTGACCGTCGATATTCAGCTCGGGCAGCCCGCCCGTGTCGGAGGAGATCACCGGCACCTCGCAGGCCATGGCCTCGAGCGCCGCCAGACCAAAGCTTTCTTTTTCCGACGGCATCAGGAACAGGTCGGCTACAGACAGTACCTCTTCTACGGCGTCGAGCTTTCCGAGGAACCGAACGTCTTCATAGATGCCCAGCTCGCGGCACATCTTCTCGGCATTTCCCCGTTCCGGTCCGTCGCCGATCATCAGCAGCTTGGCCGGGATCTCCTTGCGGATGTTGGCAAAGACGTGGATCACATCGGGTATGCGCTTCACCTTGCGGAAGTTAGAGGTGTGCACGATCAGCATCTCGCCGTTGGGGCAGATCGCTTTCTTGAAATGATCTTTCTTTTGCTTCTTGAATTTTTCCAGGTCGATGAAGTTGGGAATGACTTCGATGTCGTTCACGATCGGGAAGTATTCGTAGGTCTCCTTTTTCAGGTCGGCCGATACCGCGGTCACGCCGTCGGACTGGTTGATGCTGAAGGTCACGACCGGTTCGTAGGAAGGGTCTTTGCCCACCAGCGTAATGTCGGTACCGTGCAGGGTTGTGACGATGGGGATCGTAATGCCCTGCGATTGCAAGATCTGTTTGGCCATGTAGGCTGCCGAGGCGTGCGGTATGGCATAGTGCACATGCAGCAGGTCGAGGCGTTCGTTCTTCACGACGCTGACCATTTTACTGGCCAGGGCCAGCTCGTAGGGCGCGAACTCAAACAGCGGGTAATTGCGGAAGTCTACCTCGTGATAGAACAGATTCTCGTTGAAAAGGTCCAGTCGCGGCGGTTGCGAGTAGGTAATGAAATGTACTTTGTGGCCCTCCTGGGCCAGGGCTTTGCCCAGTTCGGTGGCCACAACGCCGCTACCGCCAAAGGTAGGGTAGCAGACGATGCCGATCTTTATCTGTTGCACGTGGTGGTAGGATTTATGGAAGCGTAACCCTTTTAAGCGCACGTAAGTTTCCGTGCAATTGTTAATTTATTGCGAATTCGCGCAATATTGAAAGATTGCCTGATAAATGACGTCCTGAATCCGCGGGCGGATATTAGCGGTGAGCAAACGGCCGCTGCGGTCGGGATAGACCCGGTTGGACAGGAATATATAGACTACGTCGAATTCCGGGTCTACCCAGAGGCATGTTCCGGTAAAACCGGTGTGTCCATAGGTGCGGGCGGATGCCAGCATCGACGTGGGGCTGTTCCATTCGCTCTGTACGGGTTTGTCCCAGCCCAGCCCGCGGCGCCCCTTGTATACGCGGTCGGCAAAGAGGCGCACGGTTTCCGGTTTATAGTAACGATAGTCGCCGTAGTTTCCTTCCTGTAAGAGCATCTGGCCGAGCTTGGCCAGGTCGCCGGCGGTGCTGAAGAGGCCGGCGTGGCCGCTTACGCCCCCCATCATGGCGGCGCGCTCGTCGTGTACCGTACCGGCTACCGGCTCGCGGCGGTAGATCTTGTCGTACTCGGTCGGGGCGATGTGTTGCACGGGAAAGCGGTCGAGCGGGTTGAAGCCCGTGGTGTATGCACCGAGCGGCTCATAAAAGTTTTGGGCGAGGAAATCTTCCAGCGGTTGGTTGAGCACTTTCTCGGCGAGGTGCTGCAGGATCATAAAGCTCAGGTCGCTGTATTTATAAGGATAGGGTGTACGTGGCGGCTTCTCGGTCAGCTTCGACTGGATGACCCACGACCAGATGGAGTCGCGCATGACCTTGTTGGTATACAGGTGCGGCGATACCTGCAACGGAAAGGCTGCGGTGCGCGTGCGGCTATAATATTGCGGCAGGAACGTCGTGTCTTTTACCGTCTGCGGCCACAGGGGGATGAAGGGCTGTAATCCCGCCTGGTGGGTGAGTAGCTCGATGATGGTGATGTCTCTTTTGTTCGACCGCCGCAGCTCGGGCAGGTAAAGCGACACCTTGCGGTGGATGTCGATCAATCCTTTTTCATGCATGAACATGACGGCTTGCAACGTGGCCGACACTTTGGTGAGCGAGGCCAGGTCGTAAATGGTTTGCTCGTCCACGGGCGTCTTGCGGTCGTAGGTTTGATAGCCAAAGGTCTTGTCGTATACTACTTTGCCGTGGCGGGCCACCAGCACCTGGCAGCCGGGTGTTGCCTGGTTGCGGATGGCTTCGTTGGCGATGTCGTCGATGCGGGCGAGTACGCGGCTGTCCATGCCCACGGCTTCGGGCACCGCATAGCCCAACCGGTCGAGTGCGGGGGTAGCGCTGCCAAGGCCCGCGGGCAGCAGTGCCGAGGCGGCCAGGGGCAGTTGCCCGTTGGCCGGCAGGCTGCCAAAGATAACTTCGGCTACGCTGCGCAGCAGCTCGGGCGAATGTTTGTAGGTGGTGATCACCGTCGGGAAACGCGACGCGGTGCGGAGGAAGTGCTCGTTGCCAAAGTCGCAGAGGATGACTTCGTTGGAGTTCAGCAACCGAGGCAACATGCCGCTGACGCGCGCGATGGTCTCGGGGGTGGTTTGCGGAAAGATGCCGATGATGATCGTGCCGGGACGCTCGGCGGCCTTCGCAAATACTTCGGTGCCGGTGTTCTCGTCGATCGTATACTGCGCGACCTGCGCATAGCGGGCCAGGTACTCGTAAAAGATGTTGTTGACTTTTGTGGTGTCGGTGGCGAAGTAGGTGAAGTATTTATTGTCGAGTATTTTGACGGGCAGCGTACCGGCCTGGTTGCGCAGCACGGTAATGGCCGCTTGCTCCAGGCGCTCGGCCAGCATGCGTGTTTTCGCGGGGTGCAGCGTGGCCGGCAGGTTATCGATCGGCGGCAGCTGGCGTTTGTACAGGCCGGCGTCGTATTTGGCGGCGAGGATCTTTTTGACGGTGGCGTTGAATTGCGCTTCCAGGTTTTCGTCGCGGCGTATGGCCCGGCGGATGCGCCGGATGGCATCGTTAACGTCGGCCGGATATACCAGCATGTCGTTGCCGGCCTGAAAGGCCTGGAGCTCGGCTTCGCCGGCGCGCAGGTCTTTTGCCATGGCCGCGGTGCTGCGGATGTCGGCAAAGGACATGCCGCGGTAGGCGCTGTTTTGCTTCAGCCACGGACCGGTATACAGGGACGCGAGCATGGCGGAGCTAAATTCGTTTTTGCGCGCCTGGTTGCTGTTGGCATAAAACAGGGGAAAGGCACCCGAGGCGGGCATGGTGGCCGCCAGCCCGGCGCTGAAGAGCTTTTTATAGGGATATACTTGTGCCGAGTCGAGCGACGGCTGTATCGCGGGCCGACCTTTTTCCACATCCGTCACGGTAATACCTTTGAGTGGAAAGTGCGTAGCGCACAACAGTACCTGCTGGCTTCGCAGGCCTTGCAGAAATGCGACCGATTTGGGCGCTACACGTTGCGGCTCCTCGCCGAGCGACAGCGGGCTCATACGCAGCGGGGCAGGGTTGCGGGCGGTATCGGCCAGGGGTGTGAAGTAAAGCTGTACGCCCAACAGTTTTAACTGCCGGCCGACCTCGCGGCCCAGTTGGTATAAAAGCGAGTCGGGGCGAACGGCGCCGAGCATCATGGGCGGAGGAAAGGCCAGCAGGCTGTCGGGTGTCGAGCCGAGCCCGGCGGGGGCTTCCTGCGCGATGAGCAGGGGAATGTCGGCTTCTTCCTGCATGCGACGGATGAGACGCGCCTGTAATACAGGGGTGGTGGTGCCGGCAAAGAGGAGGCCGCCTACCTGGTTGCTCTTTACTTTGGCTTCGATGTCGCGCAGTTGCGCTTCGTCGAGGGTGGTGGATACGGGCAGCAGGAACAACTGGCCGGCACGTTTGCCTTTGAGCTCGTTGAAGACGCTGTCTACCCAGGCCTCGCGCGCGCGTACAGCCTGGCCCTGTGCGGAAGAAAATACCGTTAATGCTGCCAGCAGGCAGAAGAAGATCTTTTTTGTCATCCGGTTGTTGCGTTTAAAAAATAGGGTGGCCGCCAACTTTACGGCTAAGTTAATGGTTAAAATCATACCGGATAAAACAGGACGGCCGGCAAATCGGCCTCCTGGGCCAAAAACATCTCCAATCGTGCGGTAAAATGTGCACATTTGCATCGTCATACATTAGCTTCTTGTTTCATGCCTGATATTATCCAGCTTCTGCCTGATGCCATCGCCAACCAGATTGCTGCCGGCGAGGTAGTGCAGCGGCCGGCATCGGCTGTGAAAGAGCTGATGGAGAACTCCATTGATGCAGGGGCGCGCAACGTGCGCCTGATCATAAAGGACGCCGGCAAAACATTGCTGCAAGTGATCGACGACGGTAACGGCATGACCGAGACCGACGCGCGCATGAGCCTGGAGCGTCATGCCACCTCCAAGATCCGCCGTGCCGAAGATCTCTTTACACTTCATACCATGGGCTTTCGCGGCGAGGCGCTTGCGTCGATCGCAGCCGTGGCCCAAATGGAAATGAAGACGCGCATGGGCGACCAGGAGCTGGGTACGTTGCTGGTCGTAGAAGGCTCGGAGGTGAAACGGCAGGAGCCGGCGGCCTGCGAGAAGGGTACGAGCATCTGCGTCAAAAATCTTTTCTTTAATATTCCCGCCCGCCGCAATTTCCTCAAATCAAATGCGGTGGAAATGCGTCATATCATAGACGAATTTCAACGGCTGGCGCTGGCGCATCCCGAGATCGGGTTTACGCTGCAACAATCGGACGAGCTGGTGTACGACCTGGCGGCGGCCAAGATCGGGCAACGTATTGTCAACCTGTTTGGCAAAACCTATCAGTCGCAGCTGGCGACCTGCCAGGAAGAAACCGATCAGCTGAAAGTTTCCGGTTATGTGGGCAAGCCGGACTTTGCCCGCAAGACACGCGGGGAGCAGTTCCTTTTTGTGAACCGCCGTTTTATCCGCAGCAATTATTTGCACCACGCCGTGATGGGCGCCTTCGAAGGACTGCTGCCGGAGGGCAGCTTCCCGTTCTATGTGCTGTTTATCGAGATCGACCCGCGCCACATAGACGTGAACGTGCACCCTACCAAAACCGAGATCAAGTTTGTAGACGAGCGGGCGGTGTATGCGGTGGTCCGCGCGGCGGTGCGCCAGGCGATCGGCTCGCACAACCTGACGCCGGCCATCGACTTTGATGCCGACGTGAACCTTATAGCAAAGCTCAACAACGCGGCGGGCGAAACACGCGAAGCATATTTTGACGAGCGTTTCAGCACGGCGTTGCACAAGCATCACAACACGACCGACAACTGGGAAAAGCTTTTCGAGGGACTGGAGCGTACGCCCACGCCGTCGCGGCCACGGGAGGAAGAGACGCCGCCGGTGCATACGTTGCGGTTTGAGAGTGCCATGAACCAGACGAGCAATGCGCCGGTGACAGAAGATAAGCCCTTATTCCAACTTCACGGCCGTTACATCGTTAAACAGGTAAAGTCGGGCATGATGATTATCGATCAACAGGCTGCTCACGAGCGGGTGCTGTTCGAGAAATTCCTGTCGCAGGTCAAGAACAAGACAGCCCAAAGCCAACAGAGCTTGTTTCCCCAGGCCATAACGTTTTCGCCGGCCGATTTCGCCCTGGTGCTGGAAATCCACCAGGAGCTGATCGCGTTTGGCTTTCGCGTGGAGGTTTTTGGGAAAAACACCATGGTGGTGAACGGCATACCGGCTGGGGTAAAACCGGGCAATGAAAAGGAGCTGTTCGAAGGGCTGATCGAGCAGTTTAAGGTCAACCAGGCCGAGCTGGTACTGCCTTTGCAAGAAAACCTGATGCGGTCGCTGGCCAGGCGGGCGGCCATCCGGTCGGGGCAGGTGCTGGAACAGGCCGAAATGCGGTCGCTGACGGGGAATTTGTTTGCTTGTACCACACCCAATTATGCGCCGGATGGCCGGCCGACGTTTTTTATTTTGGAACTCAATAAAATAGAAAGTTACTTTCGATAGACTTAATCTGTAAGGACTAAAACACACCATATGTTCAGACTCACACCGGTTGTACGCAATCTTGTTTTGATCAACGTGATCGTTTTTGTGCTGCAAAACCTTGTACAGGGGCTTACCGAGCTGCTGTCGTTGTGGGGTGTGCAGACAACCTACTTCAAGCCGTACCAGCTGTTTACCTACATGTTCGCCCATGGCGATTTCTTCCATATATTCTTCAATATGCTGGTGCTGGCCACGACGGGGCCGATCCTCGAAAATTTCTGGGGACAGAAAAAGTTCCTTATCTTTTACATGGTGACGGGTATCGGCGCGGGCGTATTTCACCTGCTGATCGAAGCGTTCGTATTGCATGGCCCCGGCTCGCAGATGCTGGGCGCTTCCGGCGCGATCTACGGTATCTTGATGGCCTTTGGCATGATGTTCCCCAACATGGAAATGATGCTGTTGTTTCCGCCTATTCCGATCAAGGCCAAGTACCTGGTGTGGGTGTTGGGTGGCATGACCTTTTTACTCAGCGGCGCGGGTGTAGCGCACTTTGCCCACCTGGGTGGAATTATCTTTGCATTTATACTGCTGCGCATCTGGCGAAGCCAGGGCGGCAGCTACTTTTGATATTGACCTATGCTCGAAGATTTTAAGAATGCATTCAGCCGGTATAACAATGCGACGATCCAGCTGATCATCATCAACGTGATCGTCTTTGTTGTGCTGGGAATCATAACGGTCGTGGGCGACATTGCCGGGCTCTCCAGTGGCTTGAGTTGGGTGCATCTGCAGTTTACGATCCCCGCGTCGATCCAGGCCTTTATTCACCGGCCTTGGACCATCCTGACCTACGCCTTTATGCACGGCGGCATCGGCCACATTTTCTTCAACATGCTGGCGTTGTATTATTTCGGTCGTCTCTTTGCCGAGTACCTGGGCAGCGATAAACTTATTGCCGTCTATGTATTGGGGGCTATCGCCGGCGGAGCGTTATACCTGCTGGCGTATAATACGGTGCCATACTTTATTGCGCAAAACGGTACGACCATGGTGGGCGCGTCGGCCGCCGTCGATGCGATCATTGTTGCTGCGGCCACCCTGCTGCCGGACTATACATTCTTTTTGTTCCTGCTCGGTCCTGTGCGGATCAAGTATATCGCGGCTTTTGTCGTAGTGGTTTCGTCGTTAAGCGTGACGGGCAGCAACCCGGGCGGTAATATTGCGCACCTGGGCGGTGCCGCCATAGGCTTTGTATACGTGAAGCAGCTGCAGGCCGGCGCCAACTGGGGGGCTTGGGTCACGGCCACGCTGGAGTGGATCAAAGGGCTTTTTAAACCGCGTACGCGGGTGAAGGTAAGCTATCGCAGCGAGCGCAACCGGCCGGAGGGACGCGGGCGGGCGTCGTCACAGTCTTCATCCTCGTCGTTGTCACAAGCAGAGCTGGATGCTATCCTCGACAAGATCTCGGCGGGCGGCTATGAAAGCCTGACCAAGGAAGAGAAAGAGAAGCTCTTCAACGCCAGCAAGAAATAATCTATACCTTTTCGTTTTTATTGGCCAGCTGGCCGCAAGCAGCGTCGATGTCTTTGCCGCGGCTTTTGCGTACGCGTGTGGTGATGCCGTGACGTTCGAGCAGGTCCATGTACATGCGAATGGACTCTTCCGAGGCTTGTTGGAATTCGCCGTCGTCGATGGGGTTGTATTCGATCAGGTTTACTTTCGACGGTATGATCTGTGCGAACTTGAGCAGCGCGCGGGCGTGCTCTTCACTATCGTTTATACCCTTCCAGACCACGTACTCATACGTCACTTTCCGCTTGGTTTTGTGGTACCAGTATTTCAGTGCCTCGGCCAGCTCGCTCAGGGGGTTGGTGTCGTTGATGGGCATGATGGATGAGCGCGTCTTGTCCAGCGCGGCGTGCAGGGATACCGCCAGGTTGAACTTCACACCGTCGTCGGCCATTTTGACGATCATCTTTGCCACGCCCACGGTCGAGACCGTAATGCGTTTCGACGCCATGTTGAGCCCTTTTTGCGAAGTGATCTTTTCAATGGCGGAGATGACGTTGGCATAGTTGAGCAGCGGCTCGCCCATGCCCATGAATACAATGTTGGTCAGCGGGCGGCCAAAGAACAGCTCCGATTGTTCCTTGATGGCGACCACCTGGTCGTAGATCTCGTCGGGGCTGAGGTTGCGCTGGCGTTTGAGGCGCGCGGTGGCGCAGAACTTACAGGCCAGGCTGCAGCCTACCTGTGAAGACACACAGGCAGTGATGCGCTTTTCGGCGGGAATGAGCACGGATTCTACCACCATGCCGTCGTGCAGGGTGACGGCGTTTTTGATGGTGCCGTCGGTGCTGCGTTGCATGTGGTCTACCTTGATGTGGTTGATCACGAAATGCGCTTTGAGCATGTCGCGCAGGCCCACGGACAGGTTGGTCATCTGGTCGAAGTTTTTGGCGGACTTGTTCCACAGCCAGTCATAGACCTGCTGGGCACGGAACGCCTTTTCGCCGTGCTGCACGAAGAATTCCTTCAGCTCTTCTGCCTTGAGTTTTCGAATGTCGCGCCGGGAGTCTGTTTCAACCATTTTGCAAAGATAAGGGGATATTTGCAGAGATGCACGGGCGAAACGGGAACTAAAAAAATCCTGGCCAGCAGCGTTACCCCTTCATCTTGTTAGGATCCTGGCGGGTGTCAAAAATTTCCGCAATAACTACGCAGTCGTTTGGACGTAATAAACGATCTTATATTGACGACAGATGAGCCTCCTATATCCCCTCGATCGATGTTCTAAAAGATGCTCCAGCTCGGCCCGGTTTTCCATTTTCTTTAAGGAATCAATCGAAGTAAAAATGGCGTTCAATATTTCGCCAATTTTGGCCTCGGAAATTCCTTGAAGTTGTAGAAAATTAGTCAGCAGATCGATTTGTGTAATAGCTTCTAACGTGTATTTTATTTCCACTAACGGTCTTTTAAATATTGTTTATAACGTTCTCTAACTTGATCAGGTGTGTACACTCTTCCTGCTTCAAAATCTTTCTCAGCCCGGGCAGCCGACTCATCCATTAACTTCTTCCATGCAGTTTGAGCCTCTAACATGTCGTACACATCTTTGATAAAGCCCGGATCATTCTGTTCCTCTATCATTTTGTGAATCTCCCGCTTCATGTCCGTTGTTCTCATAACCTAAAGATAATTAGATCTCGCTAGAATCTGAAACTTGTAATAAAAATGGTGTTTACGGTTTTGATTTGTACGGAAAGGTTTGATTTTCAAGCTTCTGCAAAATCCAAGCGATTAACATCCACGTGTCGAATAAACCATTTTCAAACGTGTTAGCCTGTCCTTATAGCTATGCTTGTAAAATTCCTTCAGATCATCTCTTAAAAAAGAGGTATCAACCAATTTGTCGATACTTTCTTCTTTGTCATTAAATTCTCCCATGATTTTAATAACCCGGGTCTCTTTAATCCCTATTATTTTTCCAAACTCCAGAAAGTCGTCATAGGTGTAAAATCCAACTGCATTATAGGCTTCGGTAAAGCGATCGTTAAAAAGTTGCAGTGCCATGTCTGATTCACCGGGTGAATGTATTTTTGTGCACAAGAGGTGATACGCGGGGTAAGCACATAGTTACCGACATCGGCTTGTATGGCAGAGAAATTCTTTACGTATGCGTCGCCGTTTGAAAAAATATAATTGAATAGTATCACCCGGAAGAATTTTTCAAGCTCTATGGCGTACGTCGGAATATGGCGTTTAATCAGCGTGCCAATTTCCTCGGACGATAGTTCGTATTTATAATTTTTGCCTTGCGTTTCTTCTGTTACCCGGGCGATCTGCGCAAAATCCTCCTGTTGATATTTTGAACCGTCGGCCTTTACATCGAATCTTGAAGAACGTCTCCGATTTTCAGTTTTGCATCGTCTATATCCATGACATTTGGTAATTAACTGCCGTTTTCACTAAAGGACCCTACGTTTGTGACAATATGCGGATTTTTCGGCACTATAGTTCCGAATCGGCATTATAATGCCTATTTATATGATTTTTACTGTATTTGGTAGGCTAAAGGGATGGAATCGGCAACTTATTGCCGATTTGATGATGTACCACGACGGTTGGAATGCTGGCAGATATTTACGGTTTTATCCGTACAAAAACTTTGGTCTCGCAGGCTCTTGAGGAATTTGAAATGATAAGGGAATCGCCTTCAAGTTTTTCGACGGTGAAGCTTTCGATGATGGTGCGGGATTTTTTGTCCAGGAAGTGCAGGGCGGTACCATCGTATTTGTAGAGGAAGGAGCGCGAGTTATAGGTCTTTTTGCGGCTGATAATGCGGGTGTTCTCTTCGCCGGAGTTATTGTCTTTCAGTTGCAAGATTTGGGCGGAGGCGCCGGCGCGGCTTTTCATGTCGTCGACAACTTCCTGCATGCCCAGGTCGTCTACGTTCAGGTCGTCGTCATCGTCCAGACAGCTGGTTTGTTTGACCAGTTGCCATTTGCCGACCAGGGACTGCGCCTGGACGGGAACGGTGGCGGCCAGGCCGCACAGGCAGGCAAGGCAGAAAGAGATCACGAGCTTCATAAGGCAATGTTGGTTTTAGCGTCCAGTGAGAATTTGGGCAATCCTCCCATAGTCCGGCGCCGGATAAAGCGTATACCGGCCGTTTGTACCGCTGCAGGAGGCTTAACAAATTTAGTCAAATTTCAGGCCAGCCAAGTTGCCTGCAAACGGTATTTTAGGGGGCTAGTCCCCCGTTTCTATGAAAAAACTGTTTACGGTGCTTGCCCTGCTGGTTGTTTTTTCGGCTTGCCGCCAGCGTATGCGGGAAGACGCCGGCCTGCTGGAAAAGCTCCTGACCCGCGACCCCGCGCTGGCGGCCGTGCTCGCGCATGCCGACTCGCTGGAGATCCAGATCATTTATACCATGATCGACCGCGACACGGCGAACCGCCCCACCTTCCGCACGTTTTATTACCATGTCGACTCCACGCATTATTTCTATCCGGCATCTACCGTCAAACTGCCGACAGTTATGCTGGTGCTGGAGAAACTGCGCGCCCTGAACGTCGACAGCCTCGACCTGTTTACCCCCATGTTTCACGATAGTATCTACGCCGGGCAGCAGTCGGCGATGCGCGATAGTACGGCACGTAATGGACTACCGTCGGTGGAACATTACATGAAAAAGATCCTGGTCGTAAGCGACAACGACGCTTATAACCGGTTGTACGAGTTCGTGGGACAAAAGGCCATCAACGAACGCCTGCGTCAACTGGGCTATGAGCAGGTGCGCATTTTGCATCGGTTGGAGCGGCCGTTGAGCCGGGACGAGAATGCTCACACCGAAGCAGTCCGGTTTGAACAGCATGGGCGCGTGCTGTATCGACAGCCTATGCTGGTGAATGAGCCCTTGATCGAAGTCTCCCCGCGGGTGTTCCGCGGGAAGGGCTTTATGCGCAACGACTCGCTCATTCAGAAGCCCTTCGAGTTCACGTACAAGAATTTCTTTCCCCTGACGGAGCAACATGTCATGCTGCGGGCGATCCTTTTCCCGGAAACGGTACCACCCGCGCAGCGTTTCAGCGTGGGCGAGCGGGAGCGCGCCTTGGTGCTGCGCTATATGTCGCAGCTGCCGGCAGAGACGCGGTACCCTCCCTATGCAACGGATACGGCGTACTACGACGCATACGGTAAGCTGCTGCTGTTTGGCCGTGGGCGCGAACCGATACCGCCGGGGATCCGCATCTTCAACAAGGAAGGCGACGCCTACGGTTATCTGGTCGACAATGCTTACATCGTTAACTTTGACACGGGCGTGGAGTTTATGCTGAGTGCCGTTATCAATACGAACACCGACGGTATTTACAACGATGGCGAGTACGACTACGAGACGTTAGGTTTCCCCTTTCTGAAAAGGTTGGGGGAAGTGCTGTATCGCTATGAGCACGAGGAGCGGGAGCGCCCGGGGGCGAAGCCCGATCTTTCAGCCTTTCGGTTCACCTATCCGGAGGATGACAAGCACAACCGTCCTTTTGAAAAATCGCATTATTGAACGAACTTCCCACCCTTCAGAAAGCACATTTATGGTTAAAAATAATGCGATTGTACTGACCGGGGGGTTCCTGGATACCGGTAGCGCCAAAACCGCGCACGGATTGATCCGGGGCACCGACCGCTTTAATATCGTAGGGGTCATCGATCAAAAGCATCCGGGTACGGATGCCGGCGAGGTGCTCGACGGTCGCAAGCGGAACATACCGGTATATGCCACGTTGGCCGACTTCAAGAAAACGTCGCCGGTGGCGGCCACCTACTGCATTGTGGGCGTCGCCACCAAAGGTGGGGTGATTCCCGACACGCTGCGTGCGTTGTTGCGTGAGGCGCTGGAGAATGGTTACGGCGTGGTGAACGGGCTGCATGAGTATGTTTCCGACATTCCTGAACTGGCCGCGCTGGCGCAGGACAAGGGGCTGGAGATCATCGACGTACGCAAACCCAAGAAGTTTAAGGACCTGCATTTCTGGACCGGCAAGATCGTGGAGGTGAAATGCCCTAAGATCGCGGTGCTGGGCACGGACTGTGCGCTGGGCAAACGCACCACCACCCGGTTCCTGGTAGAGGCTATGCGCAAGGCCGGCTATAAGGCCGAGATGATCTATACCGGGCAAACCGGTTGGATGCAAGGGGCGAAGCATGGCTTTGTATTCGACTCGACGCTGAACGATTTTATTTCGGGTGAAATGGAGCATGCCGTGGTGACTTGCTACCACGAAGAAAGACCGGATATTATTTTTATCGAGGGGCAGTCGTCGCTGCGGAACCCGAGTGGTCCGGCCGGCGCGGAGTGGATCGTGTCGGCGGCGGCGAACGGCGTGGTATTACAACACAACCCGGCCCGGAAGCAGTACAAGGACATGGAGTATTATCCGGCGTATATTGCCGACCCGGCCGACGAGGTCGCGCTTCTGAAAATGTACGGTGCCCCGACCGTAGCGCTGACGATCAACACGGCCAAGATGACCGAGCCCGAAGCCCGCGTGTATGCCGAGCAGTATACCCGTAAGCTGAATATACCGGTGGCGCTGCCGTTGGAGGACGGTGTCGACAGCCTGGTGCCTATATTTGAAACGATGATCAAGAACAGCGTGGCGCAGGTATAGCGCCGTGATTTAACAGAGCCTAACTATCCTATATTAACATACATGACCAAAATAAAAGACATCCGCGTATGGAGCGTCGACCTGGGCAACACAAAGCCTTACACCATCGCGTTTAAAACTGTTGACGAAGTACGGAACGCCTTTGTGGAGATCACGCTCGACAACGGCACGACGGGCATCGGCGCGGGCAACCCCAGCGAGTACGTGGTGGGCGAGACCCTCGACCAGTGCCTGGAGGCGTTGGAAGAAAAGAACCTGGAGTTTTTGATCGGTCGCGACATCCGTGAGATCAACCAGTTGACCTTCGAGATTTGGAAGAAGTTCCCGGACAACCCGTCCGCGCGGGCGGCACTCGACATCGCGCTGTACGATACGTTTACAAAACACCTCGATATTCCGCTGGTGAAGTTCCTGGGGCAAAAGATCAAGAAGCTGCCGACATCGAACACCATCGGCATCAAGAATGTGGAGGAGACGCTCAAGGAAGCAGAAGACTATATCCAGCGTGGCTTTAAAGTGTTGAAGGTGAAGTTGGGCAAGGACCTGGACGAAGATGTGGAGCGTGTAATGAAGCTGCGCGAGAAGTTTGGGCCAGGCATCGTGATCCGGATTGATGCGAATCAGGGCTATACCGTGGCGCAGACGATCGAGTTTTATGGACGGGCATATGATCTGAATATCGAGCTGATCGAGCAGCCATTGCCGGCGCACGATATCAACGAGATGAAGGGGCTGCCGAAGGAAGTACGGAATGTGATCGCGGCGGATGAGTCGCTGATCACACCGGCCGATGCGTTGGAGCTTATCAAGCCCCCAAAGGCGGCGGCGATCTTTAATATCAAGCTGATGAAGTGCGGCGGTGTGAGCCAGGCGTTGAAGATCGCGGACATCGCCCTGCACGAAGGTGTCGACCTGTTCTGGGGATGTAATGATGAAAGTATTGTGAGCATCACGGCAGCGTTGCATGCTGCGTATGCCTGCCCGAATACAAAGTATATTGACCTCGATGGAAGCCTCGACCTGGCGCGCGACGTGGTGAAGGGTGGGTTTATTTTAAAGGACGGCTATATGTATTGTTCGGAGAAGCCGGGGTTGGGAGTGGAGAAGGTCTAGGCTTCGGCTTGTTGAACTGGATATATGAATATAAAACCACCCGGGCCGGGTGGTTTTTTTTGCTGCCTCAAGTAGGGTTGCGTACCCAAAGTCTCGTGACAAATCGGACTTGCGCTGTCAACGATGTGCGTTGTGTTCGCTCACGCGCGCGCTGTTTTTCGGAGTACCAGGGTGTGAGACGAATTATGATATTGATAGTGGATATCCAACGGGTAATTGTCGCAGATCTTTTTGACGATGGCCAGGCCCAGACCCAGGGAGGCGGAGCTTTGGCGTTGTTTTTTAAAGCGCTCGAAGAGGCGGTCGGGGTCTATGGTAAGGGGCGCGCCGGTGTTGGCAACGGTCAGGGTCGTGGCCGTGAGGGTGATGTCGATGCGGCCGTCGGGTACATTGTGACGGATGGCGTTGGTGAGCAGGTTGGTGATGAGCACGTCGGCAAGGGTGGGGTTCATCTCTACTTCGAATGATGCGCCAGGCGTGACCGTCACGGTCAGGGATTTGTGGGCGATGAATTCTTCCAGTTCCTGGAGCTTGGTTGTTATGCGTGCGTGGAAGTCGATGGCCGTGTGCTCGAAGAATTGGCCGTTGTCGATCTTCGAGAGCAGCAGCAGCGCCTGGTGAAGCCGTGACAGGCGTATGGACGATTCGTGTATGTTCTGGATCCACCGCATCTGCTCGTCGGAGAAGTTGCTTTGCTGGATAAGCTCTTCGACGCGGCTGTTGATCAACGCCAGTGGTGTCTGGATCTCATGCGCGGCGTTTTCTGTAAATTCCTTCAGGCTTGTATAGTCGCGGGCGATCTTGTCGGTCATTTTAGTCAGGACGGAGTTGAGCTCGTTGAACTCGAAGATCTTTTCTTCGCGCAGCGCCATGCCTCGCCCTTCGTTCAGATCGAAGGCTTTTGCCGATGCCAGCGTGGCATAGAACGGTTCCCAGATGGTGCGGGCGATGCGCCGCTGGAACAGGAAGAGCAGGAGCAGGCCGATGCTGAGCACGATGAGCATCGTACCCGTAATGGACTTCAGCAGTTTGTTTGATTCGATCAGCGATTTGCGGATGCTGACTTTATATTGCGTCGGGCCGATGGTGCTGATGAAGCTGTGCTCGCGGAAGGGCACATACTCATTGTCGTAGCGGTTGTAGAGCAGGGTATCTTTAAAGATGGCATAGTTCGCCGGAAGGTTTCCCGCGGTGTCGAGCTCGATTTTGTTTTCGACAAAGTAGCAGCTTTCGTCCCACATGCCGTGGGTCTCTATGAATTTTTCGAAGTCCCGGCGTTCGACCGTCAGGCGCTCTTCCACCTCCTGGTAAATGACGTGCTCGACAACAAGATAAAACGCCACCCCGACGAATATATACGTGAGGGTGGAAAATAGTATGTAATACAGGTTGGTGCTGTCGAAGAGTTTCAATTGTCGCTGAATTTATACCCGATGCCGTAAATGGATTGTATATAGTCCTTACACCCTTTGTCGGTAAGCTTCTTGCGCAGGTTCTTGATGTGCGAATACAGCATGTCGAACGAGTCGGCCAGGTCGATGTTGTCGCCCCACAGGTGCTCGGCCATGGCAGGCTTGGTGAGGGCCACGTCTATGTTGGACATGAAGTATAACAGCAGGTCGTATTCTTTTTTGGAGAGCGGCACTTCCGTTTGGTTGACAAGGACCGTGCGGGAGGTGTAGTTCACCAGGATCTCGTGGAAGCGTATCTCGTTGCTGCCCCCGAAGTGACGCCGGCGTAAGATGGATTTCACCCGGGCGGTCAGCTCCGACAGGTGGAAGGGTTTGGTGAGGTAATCATCGGAACCGATTTCGAGGCTGCGGATCTTATCTTCCAGGGCGTTGCGCGCGGAGATGATAATAATGCCCGACGAGGCCTTTATTTTTTTCAGGATCTCTACCAGGTCAAAGCCTACACCGTCGGGCAGGTTGATGTCGACAATCACGCAGTCGTAGGTGTAGAGGTTGATCTTTTCTTCGGCGGATTCAAAATCGAATACGGTTTCGGTGACAAAGCCATCTTTTGTCAGGTGGGCCGCAATGCTTTCGGCCAGGTCGCGCTCGTCTTCGATGATGAGTATTTTCAAAGGCTATAGTGGAAAACGTGATCGAATATACGGCGTCAATTCTGGAAAAATATGGGAATTTGGAAACTTCCGATTCCCAAATGTTTCCAGAATCGCCCCCGTACTATTGTGGCCATGAAACACAAGCGGATCGATTGTCGAGCTTCCAGGCTCATACTCATGCTGGTCTTCCTGGCCGGTACATACGCGGCGCACGGGCAGCAGAACCTGCCGGCCGTGCTGGAGCAAGCCGTTCAGAATTACCCATCCTTAAAGGCCCGCCTGGCGGACGTGCGCAGTGCCGGGCAGGATGTGAAGACCAGTACGAGCGACTACATACCGCGGTTGTCGGTGCAGCACCAATACACATACTCGACCAACAACAGCGTGGCCGGCTCCTTTTACCCCAATGGTGGTACCGTTATTTCACCCTCGGGTGGCATCCGGGCAGAAAACATTTATGACGGTACGTTTGGCAGCTTTACCTCGGCGCTGCTGGAGTGGAACATTGTCAACTTTGGAAAAGTGTCTGCCGCCGTGGGCTCGGCGCGTACGGCACTGGCCGCGAGCCAGGCTGCGTATGAGAACGAGCTGTTCCAGCACCGCGTGCAGGTAGCCGATGCGTACCTGCTGTTGTTGATCGGAGAGAAGCTGGAGGATATTCAGCGGGCCAACCGCGATCGCGCGGATAATTTTCGCCAGGTAGTGTCGGCCGGCGTACAAGCGGGTTTGCGGCCGGGTGTCGACAGCGCACTGGCCGAGGCCGAATACAGCAAGGCGAATTTGTTGTTGTTGGAAAGCCGTCGCAACGAGCAGGCGCGGCAGCTGCGGCTGTTGGAGCTTACCGGTATCGTAGGTGATTCCATCGGCATCGACAGCATGCGGTTTTATACAGCCTTGCCACACCCCGCCGACACGGCCGCCGGTACGTGGCAGCAACATCCGTCCTTGCGTCTGCAGGCCCTGCGTTGGGAGACGACACAGGCACGCAGCAAAGCTATTGCGCGTTCTTTCCTGCCGTCGATCTCGCTGGTCGGCGCTGCATGGGCGCGGGGCTCGGGCGTATCGAACACCGACGAGCTGTACCGTACCGATTTTTCCAGCGGCACGCGCTACCAGGTGTATAATTACCTGGTGGGGATCTCGACGCGCTGGACGCTGAGCGACTACGCCCAGGTACGCCATCGCGCCAAAAGCGAGCGTTATCGCGCCGAACGCGACCACGAAGTATATAACGAGCACTCGCTGCGGGTACAGCGTCAGGCAAAGGAGGCCGAAATGCAATATGCGGTGGCGCGCGCGCAAGCGCGTACGGCGCCTGTACAGCTCGAGGCCGCGCGCCAGGCGTATCAACAGGCCAGCGCCCGGTATGCCAGCGGCCTGACGGACCTGCCCACCTTGCTGCAAAGCATGGTGGTGCTGAACCGGGCCGAGGCCGACGTGGCCATTGCCTACAGCAACGCGTGGCGGTCGCTGCTCATGGTGGCGGCGGCTCAAGGCAACCTGCCGGTATTTCTAAACGCTATCAATCCATAAAAGGCTTTACAGTATGTATCAACTCATTCGCGCCGCGCTGCGGCAGCCGATCTCTGTGATGGTGGGGATCCTGGCCATCTTGTTTTTTTCCGTGCTGGCTATGCGCAGCATTCCGGTAGACATCTTTCCCGACCTCGACCTGCCGACGATCTACGTCGTACAGCCCTACGGTGGCATGGCGCCCGACCAGATGGACGGCTTCATCACCACGCGTTACCAGGACCACTTCCTGTATGTGTCGGGTATTCGCGACGTGGAAGTGAAGACTATCCAGGGGATGTCGCTGATCAAGCTGCAATTCTATCCGGGCACGGACATGGCGCAGGCGGCAGCCGAGGTGGCCAACAACATTTCACGCGCAAAGGCTTATATGCCCGAGGGCACGGTGCCCCCGCAGGTCATTCGCTTTGACGCCAGCTCGGTGCCGGTAGGGCAGCTGGTGTTTTCCAGCGCGGTGCGGCCGCTGAACGAAATACAGGATTATGCCTCGTCGCGCATACGGCCCATGTTCTCGAAGATCGAGGGTGTGTCCAGTCCGCCGCCGCTCGGCGGGAATCAACGTACGATCGTCATCAAGGTGGACCCGCAACGCCTGCGAAGCTACAAGCTCACGCCGGAGGAAGTCATTCGTGCCATTGGGGTCAACAACCAGCCTTCCCCCGCGGGGAACATTCGCATCGGCAACCGTACGCTGATGACGCCGGTCAACTCGCTGGTTGCAAAGCCGGCGGACTTCCTGGATATACCCCTGCGGGTAGGCGCCGGGCCAACGGTATTTGTGCGTGACATCGGCACGGTAGAAGATGCGGCCGACATTACGGTGGGTTATGCGCTGGTGCAGGGGCGCCGCGCGGTATATATACCGGTGGTCAAGAAGTCGGATGCTTCTACGCTGGATGTGGTCAATAGCATTCGTGCAGCCCTGCCGACGTTGCAGAACGCCGTGCCGGAAGATGTCTCGATCTCGTACGAGTTCGACCAGTCGACGTATGTCACCAATGCGCTGAAAAGCCTGGTGACGGAGGGTGCGTTGGGTGCATTGCTGACGGGGTTGATGGTGTTGTTGTTCCTGCGCGACTGGCGCAGTGTAATCATCGTGGTGGTGACCATACCGGTGTCGGTACTCAGTGCGGTAATTTTATTGAACCTGTTCGGGCAGACCATTAATATCATGACGTTGAGCGGGCTGGCGCTGGCGGTAGGGATCCTTGTCGACCAGGCTACCGTAACGATCGAGAATATACACCAGCATTTGGAAATGAATAAGCCCAAGGCACAGGCGATCTGGGATGCGTGTAAAGAGATCGCTTTCCCCGAGCTGCTCATCCTGCTTTCGATCCTCGCGGTGTTTGCGCCGGCGTTTGTGATGAGCGGTGTGCCGAAGTCGATGTTCCTGCCCTTGTCGTTGGCGGTGGGGTTTGCGATGACGGCTTCGTTCTTGTTGTCACAGACCTTTGTGCCGGTGCTGTCGAACTGGTTGTTAAAAGATCACAAGCACTATCCCGAGGTGCCGGCGCTGGCACTCGATCACCGCGAGACGGAAGACGTTGTAGAAGAAGCGCGGCATCCGCACCGTGAGACTGCATTCGACCGCTTTAAGATCCGCTATACCGGTTGGCTGGAGAAGATCATGGACCGCGGTGCGTTGTGGACCACGGTATACCTGTTGGGGGCGGTGCTGGTGATCGGTATAGCGTTCTGGGCGATCGGTACCGATATTTTACCGAAGGCAAACAGCCATCAGTTCCAGCTGCGGCTTCGGGCAACCGACGGTACGCGTGTAGAGCGTACAGAAGAGATCACGCTGAAAGTGCTGGACGTCATTCGGAAAGAAGTAGGAGCGGAGCACGTTGCCATCTCCTCGGCGTATGTAGGGAATGTGCCCTCCAGCTATGGCACCTCGCAGATCTTTGTGTTTAACAGCGGTTCGCACGAAGCGGTGCTGCAGGTGTCGCTGCACGAAGACTACCCCGTGCGTATCGACGCCTTAAAAGAGCGCCTGCGCGCGGGCATCACGAAGGCTGTGCCGGGATTGCGACTCTCATTCGAGCCGATCGAGCTGGTGGATAAGATCATGAGCCAGGGGGCCGCTACGCCCATCGAGGTGAACATTGCGGCAAAAGACATTCGCGAGGCAGAGAAGTTCGCCCGCAAGGTGATGACGAATATGCAAGAGATCCCGTTCCTGCGCGATGTGCAGATCGCACAACCGATGGACTACCCCATCCTGCGCATCGACATGGACCGCGAGCGTGCCGGGCAGCTGGGTGTCACACCTACGCAGGTGGCGCGGTCGCTTGTGGCGGCCACGTCGTCCAGCCGTTTTACCGATAAGAACCTCTGGCTCGACAATGACAAAGGCCTGGCGTACCAGGTGCAGGTACAGGTGCCCGAGTATAAAATGACAACCGTAGAGGATATTGCTAATATACCGCTGCAGAGCGGCAACCTGCACCCCACGCTGACCGACGTTGCCACGTTCTCGGAAGAAAGTGGTCCCGGGCAATACGATCGCTCCGGTCCGAACCGTCTGGTGACGATCACGGCTAACCTGCATCAGAAAGACCTCGGCAGCGCCAGCCGGGCGGTGGAGGAAGCGGTGGCACGCGCGGGAGAAGCGCCGCGGGGCATGGCCATCGAGTTTAAAGGGCAGGTGAAGCTGCTGGCCGAGACGCTCACCAGCTTACAGGGTGGGCTCGTGGTCGCGATCGTGATCATCTTCCTGCTGCTGGCGGCGAACTTCCAGTCATTCAAACTTTCCCTGGCGATACTTTCGTCGGTGCCGGCGGTATTGGCGGGCTCGCTGCTCATGCTGCTGCTGTTTGGCGCGACGCTCAACCTGCAATCGTATATGGGCATGATCATGTCGGTGGGAGTGTCGGTGGCGAACGCGATCCTGATGATCACCAACGCCGAGAACCTGCGGCTGGAAGTAAAAGACGCGCGCCAGGCGGGCCTGCTCGCAGCCGGCAGCCGGATACGCCCTATTCTCATGACGAGTATCGCGATGATCGCCGGCATGGTGCCGATGGCCTCGGGCCTCGGTGAAGGCGGTGACCAGGTGGCGCCGCTCGGCCAGGCCGTGATCGGCGGGCTGATCGCTTCGACGCTGGCGTCGCTGCTGATCCTGCCGGCGGTGTTTGCGCGCATGCAGCGCCGTACTTCGTTTGATTCGGTGTCGCTCGACCCGGAAGACCAAAACAGTAAATTCTATACTTCGAAATCATAATCTGTCTATGAACTTGTTCCGTCTCCATATCCTATTGCCGGCCGCGGGCCTGGCGTTACTGGCCGCCTGCGGCCACGAAGAAAAAAAAGCCGTCACCGCCAGTAGCACTCCCGTGGTGCACGCGGCGGCTGTGCAGAGTCTGCAGCCGTCGCTGCAGACGGTATTGCCCGGCGAGCTGAAGCCCTGGAATAAAACGCACATTTTCCCACGTGTAAAAGGCTATATCGGTTCGGTACAAGCCGACCGCGGTACGGTCGTCCGCAAGGGGCAGACGCTGGCCGTACTGGAAGCACCGGAACTGGTGGCCTCCCTCAATCACGCCCGCGCGCAGGAGGCGTCTGCCGAAGCCGCGCTGATCGAAGCGAGCGCGAAGCGGAAAGCCAGCGGCCTGACATATCAACGTATTGTAGCGACCAGTCGCACGAAAGGCGCGGTATCGGCCAACGAACTCGACATGGCGTACGCCCGCATGCTCGCGGACAGTGCGCTCGCGACGGCGGCCACGAGCAATCTCGCGGCAGCACGTGCGCAGCTGGCGGCACAATCACAACTCGTAAGCTACCTCACCGTCACCGCGCCTTTTGATGGCACTGTCATCGAGCGCAATGTCAGCCCCGGCGAGTTGGTCGGGCCGGAGGGGAACACCAAGCCGCTGTTTGTACTGGAAGACCATGCGCGTCTGCGCCTGACGGTAGCGGTGCCGGAGAATCTGTCGAATGCCATTCCCAAGACCGGCATGGTTTCTTTTACCGTGCAGGCCGATCCGAGTAAAGAGTATACGGCACAGTTTGCGCGTAGCGCCGGCAGCCTGCAGGAAAGCAACCGTACGATGCTGGCGGAGTTTGATATGGATAACCGCCGGGGTGAGCTGAAGGCCGGCATGTATGCGGAAGTGAAGCTGCCGGTGGCGCGCAATAAGTCCACCTTGTTTGTGCCCCGCACGGCCCTGCTCCAATCGACAGAGGGCGTGTTTGTGATCCGCCTGAAGGAGAACATTGCGGAGTGGCTGCCGGTGCAGAAAGGGCATGCGGTCGACTCGCTGGTAGAGGTGTTTGGGGCGCTGAAACCCGGCGAGCGGGTGGTGGCGGAGGCCTATGAAGAGCTTCGGAACGGACAGGCGGTGCTGGTTCAGTAGCCTGTAAAGCCAGGAAAAGCTTCGATTCCTGTCCGATTTCAGGGGATAGTCAATGTTACCGTAATGTTAAGTCAATGTTAAAATGTTAAAACTAGGGTAATTTTATACTCGCTTACTTTGTGAAAAATAACAAAAGTTTAGCGAGGTGATAACGTTCCGTTTACGGTGCTACGGCATTGTTCTACTGACCCTGAGTTCGCTGGTAAGCCTGGCACAACCGGCCGATCGCGAGATCGTCAACCAATCCATCGAATGGTTTTCGGTGACGACCAATTGGAAAGTAAGCCCGCGTACCTCACTGATCGTGGAAGGGCAGTTCCGGCAGGCGGAGTTCTTTCAGCCGATGCAATACCAGTTTCGTACCGGCGCGGAGATTACCCTGAACAAACATTTTTCTATCGTACCGGTGGGGTATGTATATACCTGGAATTACAAGTATGGTGAGCAGCCTACGGCATTTAAAAACAACGAGCATCGCGTGTGGGAGCAAGTGACCTACAAGCACAGCGTAAGCCGTTTGAAGCTAAGCCACCGCCTGCGGTTTGAGCAACGCTTCCTGCAGACCCACACGGACAATGGCGACGGCCATGTCGTCAACAACGGGTATAACATGTTTCAAAAGCGCCTGCGGTATCGCTTTCAAGCAGTTGTGCCGTTGAATCACGCGGCGCTCGATCCGAAAACCTGGTTTGTGAGTGTGTATGACGAGGCCTTCTTAAGCTGGGGGGAAGGTGTGACCTTTCATGAACCGGACCAGAACCGGCTCTATGGCGGCGTCGGCTACCAGGTAGCCAAGCCTTTATCCGTGCAGGCAGGGATGTTATACCACATGTTGATCAAAGCCAACGGAGCGAAACAGGAAAACAACGTGGGCGTGCAGGTACAGGTGGGTTATAATATCGACCTGACGCATCATTAAGAGAAGTATAAAAACCAAAAAGCTCCGGCAGAAAACGTACTCTGCCGGAGCTTTTTTTATAGTGGCCGTGGTGTGTTATTTATCTTCTACGTACTTCTTGCGCAGCTTGCGGTATTCGGTGAAGTCTTTTTCTTTTACCTTTTTGCCGTTCACGGTCATTTCGGTATCGCTCTCGTGTAGCTCGAACATGTCGTCCTTGTTTTTGAGATACCCGTCTTTGACCAGGCGATCTCTCAGTGCTGCATGGTAACGTTCGAGCTCTTTGTGCATGACCTGTACTTTTGCATGTTCTTCGCGCACGATGTCTTGTTGTATTCTTACTGCTTCCTGGTGCTTACGTACGGCGTCTCTGTGACTCTGCATGTCGCGTTGCAGCTCGGCCATGCGTTTGCCGTGCTCGGCATCCCGGCGGACTTTATCGCGGTATACATACTCGCGCGTACGTTTGAGCATGTCGCGCTGTAGCTCGGCATCGGCCGCGCGCAGCGAGGCCTGTGCGTTGGCCATTTCCGCTTGTACCTCGGCCATAAGCTTTTCCAGCTCGACCTGGTGTTCGCCGTAGAAGTCGCCGAACTTCCCTTTCATCTTGTCGAGGATGGCTTCCTGCATGGCCTGCATATCGGCTTCTGTACGATAGTCGCGGATAGGCGGTATGGAGTCGATTATTATATCCGGGATGGGCGGGAACTCCTGGATGAATGCCTCCACGGAAGGAATGTCCGGTATAACGACATCGAACACCGGGGGCACGAGCTCCATAGGTTCAACGAATTCGAACGCCGTGGGTGGAACTCCAGATCCGAAGACGGCAATGTCGACGGGCGCTACCGGCACGGGGTGGGTATACGAAAAATAGCGCATGCCGGGCGGAACATCATCGCCGTCGTAGGTCTCGGTGGTCACCTCGTGGGGCTGGCCGTCTTCGCCTACGGTGATGGTCGTATGGCGTTCATAGTGATGCGTGCGTTTGCCTTTGCGGTCGTATACCGAAACCGTGTCGGCCGTGACAGAGAACGATTGTGACTGCCCGGCGGTCTCTTCTTGCCCGGCGGTCGCTTCGTGTTTCGTATCCTGCTCCTTTTTCTGCTGCTGCGCTTCGGCGGTATTTTGTCCGAAGGTGATCCAGAAGGCACATATGAGTCCGACGACCAGCAGGAGCGCGGGTACCAGCCGTTCGCGGCCGGGATTTTGTTGGACAGATCTTTCCATAATTCGTTTGATACGCGTTAGAAGTTGATGTTTGTTTTCGGCGAGTGACAACGCCACACCGGTCTGACGCAAGCGTACTTCTTCCAACTGTACCAGGGCCGTGGCATAGGCCCGGGCGTTGCCGCCGTAGTGCACCACGGCGTCGTCGCAGCAGTGCTCACGTTCGGTGCGCACCTGCGCGGAGAGCGCCCAGATGCATGGGTTAAAGAAGTATAGCGCTTCGACCAGCATTTGTGCCAGGTTAACCAGGTAGTCGTGCCGGCGTATGTGGGCGAGCTCGTGTAGCAGGATGGTCTCCACCTGCTCGGTCGAAAGCCCTGCCAGCATGCCGGCCGGTACCAGAATGACCGGCTTGAGATACCCCAGCACGACCGGCGCCTGCAGACGCACGGAGGTAGCCAGGGTCACTACCCGGTGGATGTCGAGCCGTTGCACCAACGTCTCCAGCGGTTGTTGCCAACCCGGGCCCACCGGCGATGACGTGCGGCGCAGCGTGGTGACATACCATATCCCACCGGCGATGCGCAGCGAGAACAGCAGCGCACCGGCAAACCAGATCGCCAGGATCAGGTTCATGTGGGCTGCCACGTGCGTGAGCGCCTGCTCCCAGATGCTGGCCGGCGCAGCGATATCGGGAGCGACGTGGGCATAGGTCATGTCTGCGGCCACGGCATATAGAGGATGCGCCGGGGCCTGGCTATACCACCAGAATGTTACCACACCAGCCGCCAGCACCACGGCGAGGCTACCCAACGTTACGGTATACCGCAACGATGAATGGCGTGACGGAATGATACGCAGCACGATCGTCACCGTGCCGTATACCAGCAGTGCCTGCCAGAGGGAATGAATGAGGGTCCAGCCCAGGGCTGTGGATAACAGGCTACTCATGACGCACCTCCTTCCAGTTTTTCGAGGTACTTACGGATCTCGAGCAGCTCCTCTTTCGAAGAGCGGTTGTTGCCGAGCGCGCTCAGCACCAGCTGTGCGGCAGAGCCCTGGAAGACGGTGTCGATCATTTTGTCCACCATCTGCTGGCGGGTGCTTTCCTGCGACAAAACGGCTTTGTACATATGAAGCTTGCCACTGCGCTCCCGCGATACAAGGCCCTTTTCGTGCATGATCTGCATGAGCTTCAGAATGGTGGTGTAGCCGTTGGTCGCTTCGCCGCCAAGGCTTTCGTGCACGTCTTTGACGGACACGACATCGTTTTCCCACAGGATTTGAAGGATTTCGAGTTCTTTTTCCGTGGGTTTCAGAGGCTTGTCACTCATATACGAATGTTTTCGTAGTACAATCTTACGGTACTGGAAGGAGAAAGACAATACTATTTACGAAAAAATTCGTAGATAGGTTTAGGGCGGAGGGCTTGGGCCAGGGAGACGTGCTCGAATTGTTACGCCCTTACAAGGCTGGACCTTTGTGCGCTATAAAACCCAGGCCTACAGCCTGGGCTATTGAGTTACGCCCTTACGGGGCGGAGTTTTTGTTCCATTACTCTAAGCTGCCTTTCCCGCGCGTTCGCGGGCAGCGGCTACGCGCTTCTTCAGAACCGGGTACGCGCCGACGGCCAGCATGATGATGCAGGTGCCGAGGTAAAAGTTCCAGCCCATTTTTTCGGCGGAGCCGAAGATGATGGTCGCCATGACGATGCCGTAGACGGGCTCGAGGTTGAGGCTGAGCTGGATGACGAAAACCGAGATGCGTTTCATCAGTTCTACGGCGACAGTGTAGGCATATACGGAGCAGACGCCGGCCAGGAGTGCGATGTAGATGACGTCCATGACGCCGCTGGGTAGGAGGTGCAGTACGTGGTCTGTTGCCCAGAAGTGCTGGTATACCGGCAAGAAAAGAAGTGCTGCCAGGAAGACGCCGATCATTTCATAGAACGTGATGGTGAACGGGTGCAGGTGTTTTACGGCGCGTGCGTTGAAGATCGAGAACAGGGCCGATGTGAAGCCTGCGGCGATGCCCATGAGCAGGCCGAGCTTGTATTGGAAGTCGAATGAGAAAATGATATACAGGCCGAAGATCACCACCAGGCCTAATGCAATCTCAAACTTTTTGATGCGTGTGCGGTTGAACCATGGTTCGAGTATGGCGGCCCAGAGCGAGTTGGTGGCAAAGCCGATCAGGCTAACCGATACGTTGGAGACTCGGGCGGCGCCAAAGAAGGCGATCCAGTGAACGGCCACGATGACTCCGATCAGCAACAGCCTGATTAAGTCGCGTGTGCCGACGACAAAGCTGCTGCGTGTCGTGAAGATGACGAAACCCATGCCCAGGAAGGCGAAGAGCGCGCGCCATACGATCATTTCCACGGCAGGGATGGTGACGAGCTTACCAAGTATGGCGGAGAAGCCCCACAGAAAAACAATAAAGTGAAGTTTGTAGTAGTCGTTGCGGGAAGCCATGATGATTTTAGCGAGGCACGTATTTATACATCCACAGCGCTACTGCGCCGAAGATGATGTTGGGAATCCAGACGGAGATCTGTGGTGTGAGCGACTCCGAGCCGTTTTCGGCATACGTTCTGAAAAGAGTAAAGAATAAAATAAAGACGAAAGAAAGCGCAAAGCCCAGCGCGATCTGCACGCCCGTGCCTCCGCGGCTTTTGCGCGACGATACGATCACGCCCATAAAGACCAGGATAAAGATCGTAAAGGGAGCCGTGTAGCGGGTATATAATTCTACTTCGTACGTCTCGATGCCGGTGGAGCCGCGCGCACGCAGCGTGTGGATGTGCTCGCTAAGCTCGTTCATCGTCATGCCGTCGTACTTGCGGTAGTCGCTTTCAAACTCTTTCGGGTGGATCACCAGCGTGGTGTCCATTTCGTTGCCGGTCGTGACCAGCGTGGTGTCGCCGGCCGGTTTTGCGCCGACGGTGTGGAAGATCTTTTCTACCTTCTTCAGGCGCCAGTCGCGCAGCGTCCATTTTAGCTTGGCCGTGTCCCATTCGATGCGGCTGGCGGTGAGCTTTTCGATGAGCTTGTTGTCCTGGAACTTTTCCAGGCTGAATTGATAGCCCGTCTGGTTGGTGTTGTTATAGCTCTTCATGTACAGGTACGTGTTGGTCGCCACCTGTATGTGTATGTTCTGCTTGTCGAAGTAGTATTTGTTTTTCAGGTACTGTACTTCGAAGGCTACACGGCGCTTATTGGAGTTGGGGATGACCCAGCCGTTGAGGATGAACATGAGGGCCGCCACGATGGCCGCGCCGATAAAGAACGGCACCAGGATGCGGCGGAAGCTCATGCCCGAGCTGAGCATGGCGATGATCTCGGTGTGCCCCGCCATGCGCGCGCAGATATATACCGTGGCGATGAAGATGGTGATGGGCGCTACCAGGCTGCCGATCCACGGTACAAAGTCCAGGTAATACTGGGCGATCTGCGCCGATTGCAGCTGGGCCTTGGCAAACTTGTCCATCTTATCGGTCATGTCGATCACGGTAATGATGGCCAGCAGGATCAGCACCACGAAGAAGAACGTGCTGAGGAAGTTTTTCAGAATATACTTGTCCAGTAGCTTCATAGTCTTAGCGTCTTTCGCGCACCCGCTTCACCATGTCGTTTTTCCAGGCGGCAAAGGTGCCCTCCTGGATCTTTTTGCGGGCTTCTTTTACCAGCCACAGGTAGAAGGTGAGGTTATGGATCGTAGCAATTTGCGCGCCGAGTATTTCTTTGTTGATCATCAGGTGGCGCAGGTAGGCCTTTGAATAAAAGCTGCTGACATAGCCGCCCAGCGTCGCGTCGATCGGTGAGAGGTCGTCCTTCCACCGTTCATTCTTGATGTTGATGATGCCATCGGCCGTAAAAAGCATGCCATTGCGTGCATTGCGTGTGGGCATGACACAGTCGAACATATCCACTCCCAGCGCAATGCACTCGAGGATATTTTCCGGCGTGCCCACGCCCATGAGGTACCGCGGCTTGCTGGCGGGCAGGATGGCGCAGACCAGGCTGGTCATGGCATACATATCTTCATGCGGCTCGCCCACCGACAGGCCGCCGATGGCGTTGCCGGGTTGGTTCTGCGCGGCAATGAACTCGGCCGAGCGCTCGCGCAGGTCTTTGTAGACGCTGCCCTGCACGATCGGGAACAGGGCCTGGCCATAGCCATACTTCGGCTCCGTCGACTGCATGCGGTCCACGCAGCGCTTCAGCCACTGGTGGGTGATGTCCAGTGATTTTTTGGCGTAGGCATAGTCGCACGGGTAGGGAGTACACTCGTCGAAGGCCATGACGATGTCGGCGCCGATCGAGCGCTGAATATCCATGACGTTTTCGGGTGTGAAGTGGTGTTTGGAGCCGTCGATGTGCGACTTGAAGGTCGCGCCCTCGGGCGTGATCTTGCGGTTGGCGGCCAGCGAATATACCTGGTAGCCGCCGCTGTCGGTCAGGATGGGTTTGCTCCAGCCGTTGAAGCGGTGCAGGCCGCCGGCCTTTTCCAATACGCCCAGCCCGGGGCGCAGGTAGAGGTGGTAGGTGTTGCCGAGAATGATCTGGGCCTGAATGTCCTGCTCCAGCTCGCGCTGGTGCACGGCCTTGACCGAGCCTGCCGTGCCTACGGGCATAAAAATGGGCGTTTCAATCACACCGTGACCGGTGTGCAGCAAGCCGGCACGGGCAGACGAACCGGGGTCCGTGGCAAGAAGGTCAAATTTCATACAGGGCATCGCCAATGGCGGTGCAAAAATAGAATAATCGGCCGGAATACCGGTATCCGGGCGGCTAGTGTATGCCCGAGCCGAGGTAGGACTCGACGTTTTGCTGCGTGATCACTTCCAGCGGGAAGAGATCCGTGGAGGGGGTGCCCTTTTTAAACATGAGGTGGTTGACCAGGTGGCTGATACCCAGCGATGCCTGCCGTTTCGGGTTCTGGTTGATGAGGAAGTCGATAACACCCGATTTGAGATAGCGCAGGTTCTCTTCCAGCATATCGTAGCCCACCAGGCGGATGTCTTCGCGGCCATACTTTTCGATGATGGACGCCGCCACGGCCGTTCCTTTGGAAGTGCTCACAAACACGCCGCGCAGGTTTTTGTCTTCCAGCAGTGTTTTAAACTGGTCTTCGAATGACGGGTCTTTGGGGTTCATGTTAAAGTCGACAATGTCGAAGTCGATCTTGCTCTTTTCTTTAAAGTATTCGCGGAAGCCGCGCTCCTTCTCCAGCAAGTGGACGGAGTCCTGAATGTCTTCGTCGATGTGCAGCACGGCGAGCGTGCCTTTTTCGTGCTGGCCGAGGTTCATCAGCTCGGCGCCGACGCGTCCGCTTTGGAGCAGGTTCTGGCCAATGAAGCTGAGAGGCTTTGCCTCGGGAATGTTGGTGTTGAAGAGTACGAAAGGAATATCGGTTTCGCGGAAAAGCTCGAAGATCGGGAGCGCCTCGTGGTAGAAGGTCGGGGCGATCAGGATGCCGTCGGGCCTGGCGAGGTGCACGCGGTGCGCGGTCTTTTGGAACGAGTCGCGGTCGAGCAGGTCGAACAGGAACAACTCTACCTGGATGCCGTATTGCGCCCACTCCAGCTGGGCCTGGGTGATGCCCAGGCTGGACTGTGCCCAGTAGGGGTCCTGGTTGGGATCGGGCAGGATCGCGGCGATGCGATAGTTTTTGTTGGAGCCCAGCGTGCGTGCCAGCAGGTTGGGCTTGTAGTCAATCTGCTCCATCACGGCAGTGACTTTTTGAAGGGCTTCCGGCGAAACACGACCGCGGTTGTGCAGTACACGGTCAACGGTTCCTACCGATACACCCGCCAGGCGGGCGATGTCCTTGATCCTGATGTTTTTCTCGACCATACTTCAAAAAAACAATTTTCGTGACTGATAAGAAAACGTTGCCAAAACGCTGAGTTTTAATGTTCTCGCACACAAAGTAAATGTGTGCGTACACATTTTAAAAATTTTCTTGCTTTTATTTCTTTCATAATCTACTTTCGATCGTGGATTTACCGCTAGAATATTCGGCTTGCGGTGATTCAGATAGAATAATATTTCAACCCAAACCCAATCCAAATGAAGAAAAGTCTACTCGGACTGGTCGCGTTGTTGCTATTGGCCAGCGTCCCGGTGTATGCTCAGAGTGTGACCGGCAAGGTCACTTCGGCAACGGATGGTGCGCCGATTCCCGGCGCCTCCGTACTTATCAAGGGCACCAGTATCGGCACCGCTACGGACACAGGCGGTAATTTCACCCTCGATGTCTCCGGATCTCCGAACAGTGTTCTGGTAGTTTCGTTTATCGGTTTTCTGACCCAGGAGGTTTCTGTGCAAAGCCAAACAACAGTGAACGTAGTGCTGCAAGAGGATGCCACACAGTTGTCAGAAGTTGTTGTTACCGCCCTCGGTATTGAAAAAGATTCCAAAACACTGACCTATTCTGCACAGCAGGTTGGAGGTAGTCAGCTGACTACGGCGAAAGACGTGAACTTCGTCAATTCGCTGGCCGGCAAGGTTCCTGGCCTGACAATTAACCGGAGCTCGGCCGGTCCTGGCGGCTCAGCCCGTATTTTGTTACGCGGTCAGAAGTCGACTCGCGATAACCAACCGCTTCTCGTTATCGACGGTGTGCCGATCTCTTCTACAAACGCGGATCAAACAGGTGACATCTGGAGCACGCGCGATGGTGGTGACATTCTCAGTATGATCAACCCGGAAGACATTGAAAGCATGTCGGTATTGAAAGGCGCCACGGCATCTACCCTCTATGGTAGCCTTGGTCAAAATGGTGTAATCCTGATCACTACCAAAAAAGGAAAGAATGGTGTCGCGAAAGTGGACTTCTCGTCCAATATCACATTTGACAGCCCGCTATTCCGTCCGGACCTTCAGTATGAATACCTGCAAACGGGCGAAGGAGCGGCCTACAGCTGGGGGCCGAAAGGGGCCAGCAAAGATCACGTGAAGTCGTTTTTTAATACGGGTACGACGTGGATCAACAGTGTGTCCGTTACAGCGGGTAACGAAAAATCGCAGACGTATCTTTCGTATTCCAATACCGCTAACAACGGCATTATGCCGACCTCAACGTTCGATCAGCATACGATCAATCTGCGTCAGACTGCACACGTAAGCGATAAGTTCAGTATTGACGGTAACGCGATTCTTGGCTATCAAAAGAATCACAATCGTGTTACGGGTGGCCTGTACTTCAACCCGCTTACAGGTCTCTACCTGTTCCCGCGTGGTCAGGACTTCGATTATTACAAAGACCAATCTGAATACTTCTCACCTACACGTCAGATTTATTTGCAAAACTGGTGGAACATCAGCGAAGGAGAACCCGGTCTGGATTACCAGCAAAATCCTTACTGGATTTTGAATCGCGATCAAAATGATCAGACTCGTCAAAATGTATTTGTGTCTTTGGGCCTAACGTACGACTTCACTGATTGGCTGAAGTTGCAGGTGCGTGGCAACGTCAGCGACATTGTTGACGAATATGAGCAGAAAGCACACGCATCTACACAGGCTACATTGGCAGATGCCAACGGCCGCTATGTGCTGCAGGAAGGCCACAGTACGGTACGTTATGCAGATGCTATCATGACAGGCAATCGTCCGCTGGCAGAAAAGATTGGATTGACCTTCACTGCGGGTGCTTCTATCCGGCGTGAAAAATTTGTGCAAGACAATCTCGATTCGAAGGGGGCAGACCTCGCCTTCGCCAACGTGTTTACCACTGGTGCGGTGAACCCGGGCATCGGGATGAACGCGCTTAACCGCAAAGGTCACGAGCTGGAAACGCAAGGCCTGTTTGGTTCCGTGTCGCTTGACTATAATAAGGCGATCTACGTCGACCTCAGTGCCCGTAACGATTGGTCTTCTTCCTTTGCTTTTACGTCTAACCTAAGCTCGGGTTTCTTCTATTACTCCGGCGGCGTGAACTTCATTCTAACCGAGCTGGCGAAGCTTCCTGAAGCCATCAGCTTTGCAAAGATTCGTGGATCGTACGCCAAGATTGGTAATGGCCTCCCCGCGTACGCTACATCAGAAACACTTACCTACAATGCCGGTAAGTTGGTTCAATCGGAATTTCGCCCGGCAGGAGAGTTGGAGCCGGAAGAGCAGAATACCGTGGAAGTAGGAACGGAAGTGCGGTTCATGGAAGATCGCCTGACGTTCGACCTGACATTGTATAAAATCGAGAACAAGAACCAGTTTTTCAATATCCAGGCTACACGTGGCGCTGGTGTACCGAAGCTTGGCGTGAACGTAGGAAGTGTTGAGAACAAGGGTATTGAGCTCGCCATTGGATACGAAGTATTGCGCGGCGGTGATGTGAAATGGAATACTTCGTTAAACTACACCAAGAACGTGAACAGTGTTAGCGGTATTCCGCTGGGTAATGGCATGTATCCGTTGTCGGAGCCAGGCAATAATTCGTATGGATTGTTCCTGACAGAAGGTGGTAGCTTTGGTGACATCTACGGTAAGAAGTTCCTCCGGTTTGACGGCAAGATCGCTATTGACCCGGCTACGGGCAAACCCGTTGTAGATCCCGCTGGCTCTGGTGGTTTCCAGTTTTTGGGTAATCCGATGCCGAAATATTCCATCGGCTGGAATAACACAGTCGGTTACAAGAACTTTACGCTGAACGTACTCATCGACGGCAGAGTAGGTGGTAAGGTGATGAGCCTCACACAAGCGCTCCTGGATGAGCACGGCGTGTCACAGGCCACCGCAGATGCACGCAATAATGGTGGTGTGGATATTCCTGCGGTAGACTATGTCAACGGGCAGGTTGTGGGTGACCATGACGGACCGCTCGATGCAGCAACATTCTTCCAGACGGTTGGTGGTCGCTCGGGTATTTCAGAATACTATGTGTACAGCGCAACGAACTTCCGCTTGCGTGAACTTTCCCTCAGCTATCGGCTACCGGTAACACCAAAGTTTGTAAAAGATATTCGCGTGTCGGTGGTCGGACGTAACCTGTTCTTCTTCCAAAAGGATGCCCCGTTCGACCCCGAAATGTCGATGAGCTCGGGTAATGGCCTGCAAGGTGTGGATGCGTTTGGTATTCCTTCTACGCGTAGCATCGGTTTCGGCCTGAAATGTACATTCTAACACTCGTACACGCGAATCAAAAAACAGAAAAGTATGATTACGAAAAATTCTCTATATAAAATCGTTGGTACACTGGCGGTCTCTGCCGCGTTGACCAGCTGTACCGATAAATTTGAGGAGCTCAATACGAACCCGAATGGCATTACTGACCGCGAAGTAAATGCTACCGTGGATGTGAACGACCTCATTCTGAACAACCTGAAGACAGGACAGCGTAATATTTATGTATTTAATCCGTCGTGGCAGTACCAGGTACAACAGAACCTGAATGCGGACATGTATGCTGGCTATATGATGTCGCCTAACCCGTATCAAAGCAATAATAACAACCTGACATACGGACTGGTAGCCGGCTGGAACGAGACAGCCTTTAACGTTGGCTATGACAACGCCATGAAACCACTGACGGTTGCTGAAGACAGTACCCGAGGCAAAGTGGATAGACGGGACACTCATGCCATGGCTAAGATTCTGAAAGTAGAGGCGTTGCACCGGATAAGCGATATCTACGGGCCGATTATCTACACCAAGTATATGAAGCCTAATCCTGATGGCTCTGTGGATTACGATACGCAGGAAGCCGCCTATAACGCATTCTTCGAAGACCTGAATACGGCGATCGAAATTCTGACGGATCTTTCTGGAACGGAGCCCTCAGCAGCGTTTAAATCAGCCGATCTGGTGTATGGCGGAAACTACGCTAAATGGTTGAAGTTTGCGAATACGCTGCGTTTGCGCCTGGCGATCCGCATTTCAGGAGTAGCTCCTGATAAAGCCAAAACTGAAGGCGAAGCAGCCTTGGCAAACAGTGGCGGAGTATTGGACACCAATGATGACAATTTCCTTGTCGACACGGAGACCGCTGTGCATCCGCTGAACGTTATCAACAACGATTGGGGGGACGTTCGCCTGGGTGCACCGCTTGGCGCGATCATGAGCGGCTACGACGACCCGCGTTTGCCCTATTATGCGCTGCCGGCAACCGATGCTGATGTGGCAGGCCAGTATGTTGGTATCCGTCAGGGTATCAATATCGACGCAAAATCTCGGTATGAGAACTACTCGAAGCTGGTGACCTTTGGCAACAAGATTCAGTTGATGGTGGCGGCAGAAGCCTGGTTCCTGAAAGCAGAGGCCGCTTTGAAAGGTTGGTCAGGAGCCGGGACCGCCAGCACGAATTATGAGACAGGTATTCGACGTTCGTTCGAGCAGTACGGCGTAGCAGCGGCGTTGGCTTCGTACCTCGCTGACGATGAGAGCACCTCGTCCGAGTATAAAGATCCGGATGCTATCACGGAAGAGCAGAACGATATTAAGGTTGGCGATCCGAACCTGAGCACTATTACTATTAAATGGGAAGACGGTGCATCAGCAGAGGCCAAGCTTGAGCGTATCATTACACAAAAATGGATTGCCATGTTCCCGGAAGGTCAGGAGGCTTGGAGCGAATTCAGACGTACGGGCTATCCGAAACTTTATCCTGTCATCGTTAATAACAGCGGGGGTAAAATTACCGGCTTCATTAAACGCCTGCCGTTTGCACAAAGCGAATACACGACAAACAAATTTGCAGTAGATCGTATCATCACGACGATGGGCGGTCCTGATACCGGCAACACACCGCTGTGGTGGGATGTCGAGTAAGGAGTTAACTCTTTCATAGGGAGTTAGTTTGGTTTGGAGGCTTTCCGCTGGTTACGGAAAGCCTCTTTTTTAGTAGCTTGGGGACGTAGCTTGACCTCGTGAGAAACAACAACATCTATATAACAGCCGCCGGGATCATAGTCCTGCTCGTCGGCGCAGGCGCCTTACTGAACTCCTGGAAACCGGTATTTCAGCCCAATCATCCTGTGCGGCACAGCGTCTCGTTGCAGCCGCAACACGATACGACGCGCTTTACAACGATATACTCGCAGATTTTCCTCCAGGGAAACGCGCGGTCCATGGATTTTCATCAAGTAGGAAAATTATGGAATGACGTTGAAGTGGAAGCGAAGTTTTGCGTGCGGCCGCACCTGGTCGTTATCGGGACGGAAGGAGACATATCCGTTCCCTTTTCTATCGACATAACGAACGAAGAGCCGACAATAAAATTGGAGGACTGGGACCACGTCAACAGGTGCATGATTGAAATCGACGACAAGCTGCGCATCTACGGCGACTGGGATTTTCCCGAAGAGTATGTGCGGTCCTTCGATTTACCATCCGGTCACTACGGCGTGTTGATCTGTTACAAAGCGTTGGATTCGGTCTATGATAACGATCCAAATGTTGACCCCACAGATTCTTATCACGTCTTTATGTGGCCGACCGTATCAGAGGTTCCCATGAAGGTTTTAAAACAATGGCGATATGTGCCCGTAGATACTACACAACAGGATTGGTAAAAGCGCCGTGAAACAATACCCCGGGCTGTCACGTTTCCGCCCCTATGTTTGTCTTCCCTCAAAGCAATGCCATGGACGCGACGTTTCGCAAATTATTGACCTATTCCTACAACATCGTGGGCTCGTATGAGGATGCTAAGGACCTCGTACAGAGTACGATGGAAAAATACATCACGCTCGATAAGCGTCATATCGGGCACGAGGTGAACTACCTCATCAAGACGGTCATTAACGCCTCCATCAATTTTAAGAACCGGGCCGAGAAACAAAAAGGTTATGGCATGTGGCTGCCGGAGCCGATGGCTACGGAAAGCCCCGACCTGAATTTGATCAAGGAGCAGACGGCAAGCTATTCACTGCTGGTGCTCATGGAAAAGCTCAATGCCAAAGAGCGGGCGGTGTTTATCTTAAAAGAAGCCTTCGGCTACAGTCACGACGAAATAGCGGAGGCGCTCGACACGACGGTCGAGAACTCGCGGCAACTGCTTGCCCGCGCCCGTAAAGCGCTGGATCAGACTTCTGTCCGGGCGGATATGCCCGCACAAGGCGTGTTGGAGAAATATATCCAATCGATCGTAGACGCAGATCTGGATACCCTCGAGAGTTTGCTGGTGGAGGACATCCGCCTGATGGCCGATGGCGGCCGTAGCGTAAAGGTCATAGCGGCAGTAGTACAAGGCAAAGCAGCAGCGTCGCAGAAGCTCCAACAGGTGTACACCTTGTTCCTGCGCGATACAGACTATAGTTTCACCACCATCAACCATCAGCCGGCTATTTGTTTTTATAAGGACGGAGCGTTGTATAACTGCCATGTACTGGAGATCACGGCCGACGGCCGCATCGGCAATATCTTCTCGATCGTAGCGCCGGAAAAACTTCGTACGATCGCGTAATATTTCCTGTCACGTTTTTGCAAAGGCGTTTGTCTTCTACACAAACATTGCAACAAACATGAAGACATTATTGCGCATCGATGCCAGTATACGCCGGCAGGGATCATTCAGCCGTACACTCGGAGATGCCTTTGTTGGCGAGTGGAAACACCGTCATCCGCAGGGCGAAGTGCTGACGCGCGACATCGGCCAGGAACCGTTGCCGCATTTATCCGACGAAGTCGCCAACGCGTTCTTTACCGGCGCGCGCGAGTTGCAGGTGCTCGCGCTCAGCAACCTGCTCTGTGACGAGCTCAAACAGGCATCTGAAATACTCATCACCTGTCCGATGTATAACTTCGGTATTCCTTCTACCCTGAAGGCGTGGTTCGATCAGGTAGTACGTGCCAACGAAACGTTTCGGCGGGACGGTTATCAGTACGAGGGGCTGCTGCACAACAAGACAGTCTACATCATCATGGCCATGGGCGACGGCCGCACCGGCCTGCGCACTACCGAGAACTTTGAATATTACCTTACCGACACCCTCGCTTTTATGGGCATTCACGATGTGCGCATCGTGACCGTCGGTGGTACTGCCACACGAAGCTTTACCGACGGCTGGCAAGCCACCTATCAACAATCTATTTCACAACTGCTAAACAATTAATCTCTATGAATACGCAAGAACAAATAATCGAGGCTGTAAAAAACGCTGTCCGTGATTTTCTGGAAGGTGGCGACACGAACGATGCCGCCCTCCTCGAAAAAGTAATACACACCGATTATCAGAATGTGCAGGACGGTTTCTTTGGCGAACCAGGCATCTTTACATTCTCGAAAGAAGAATATAAACACCTGGTGGAAACAAAGCGTTTTGGTGGCTCACCCCGTACCGTAGACTTCGCGTCGCTGGAGGTGCTGGGTAACCTGGCCGTTGCCAGGGTTCATCTCGAGAGCGCGGTGCTGCGGTTTACCTCGTATATCGTAGCGGTGCGCGACGGCGGCCGGTGGCTGATCCGAAACAACTTTCCCAGCATTGTGCCCAAGAACGCTTAACCTGCGAGCGATCGGTCGCCGCGAGCGATCGGACCTATAGTGCCAGCAACGTTTCGCCGGGCGGCATACACCCGGTGCCACCAGCACGATCGCCAGCGGCTGCTGCCGGCGGTCGTGCAAGGGGCACAATGCGCCGTTCACGTGCTGGAAGAATTCAACGCTCAACGTGATCAGTACGGTGCCGCCTTCTACTTCGGGGAGTACATTGACTAATGTCATGGCGTCATGCGTGCTGGCGCTGACGGCCAGCGTCGGGCCTTGGTGCGCATGCACGACGTACTGCCCGGTACGAAGATTGACGCCGGCTATACCCATGGTTATATGGAAATGTGTGGCGCCTTTGGGTGCTTTGACGATCCGGCCCATGTGGCCTGCTTGCAGCAATACCGTGCAGGTTTTTGTTTTACGATCTATCGTAGCAGTGTGCGTGCCGGTAAGCACGCTGTGTAGTCGGGTGTCGTTGTTGAATTCAAAGCCCTTGAGTTGCGACATATTTTCACCGGTCAACACACGCCGGCCTAAGAAGTGGTGTGTGTCGGCGTGAAGCACGGCGAGCATGGCGCTGGTAAGCCGGCTGGTCATGCGGGTGTCCGCCAGCGTTGCGAAGAGTGGATGGAAGGCTGCACGCAGCAGCTTGACCGCATGCGCGCAAAGGCCGAATTCTATATTGTACTTATGCACGCGTGCAAAGGCCGGGTCGGTGCGGATGCGCTCGGCATCCACAGAGGTGATCTTCCGGACCAAATAGCCGAAGTACCGATGGTAATAGTATACCATATTGGCTAGTTTCCCTGTGAATTTCAGAATACCCGTTTGCTTTGCCATATCGATACTAGATACGGCAAAAGATTGAGAATGGATATGGCCGGGTGTCCCAAATGGATCATAATGGTACATAATGTCCTATAATGTCCCATCTTTTCCCATAAGTTCCCATAATGTCCTATGGCGAAGGGGTTTCACCCGTATCAACTCCCTGCTTATCCCGTACCAAAGCCGTATGTAAAGCATGCCGGCAACGCACTGCTCCCAGGGATGCTGTATGTCGGGAATAAGGGAAGGATAGCGATGCCTGGGCTTTGATACGGGTAATACATAGACTCGCCCCGGGCGTGGCCTGCCCGATGTTGTCATTTATGAAAACGTTTGTGGTGATCAGCCCCGGTGATCTGCTGATACCCGGTAGGGGGTGGTGTGCTACCCGGTGCAGGGTATATTTAGAATAATTCCAAATAGTTTTGCGTCGGAAAAAACACTTCTCTTCATATTTGCGCGCCCTTTCGTACAACCGCGCGTGGTTGGCATGTGAAACTCAAACGCTGAATTATAGATCAATTCTACACACCATGAATCGAATACGCTATGTTTTTTTATTCCTGCTGCTTACGGCAGGTACGCTTTATGCGCAGACCGGGAAAGTGACCGGTACTGTGAAATCGAGTGACGGACAGCCCGTGCCGTTTGTCAGTGTCTACCTGAAAGGTACAAGCAAAGGTGCGCTGACGGATGCCGACGGCAATTTTGAAATTACGGGTGTAAAAGACGGTACGTATACCGTGGTGGCCAGCAGCGTGGGCCTGCAGACGATCAGCCAGTCGGTGGACGTTGCCGGTGGCCAGGCTTCTGTGGCCATTGCCATGGCGGAAGACAATAAGGAGCTGCAGGAGATCGTCGTGACGGCAAACCCCAGCCAGCACGTGACGGATTATCCGTCTGTTTCGCTGCGCCTCAAGACACCGCTGATCGAAACGCCGCAGAACATCCAGGTGGTAACGGGCCAGGTGCTGCGCGAGCAGGCGATCTTTGATATGCAGGAAGGAGTGACCCGCAACGTGAGCGGGGCGGGCCGTTCGGACCACTGGGAGAATTATGCCCGTATCGTGATGAGGGGGTCGCGCATTGCATCTTTCCGCAACGGTATGGACGTTACTACCTCGTGGGGCCCGATGAACGAGGACATGAGTATGATCGAGCGCATCGAGTTTGTAAAGGGTCCGGCAGGTTTTATGCTGGCGGCGGGCGAGCCGAGCGGTTTTTATAACGTCGTAACAAAAAAGCCTACGGGCATTACCAAAGGCGAGATGGGCATGTCCATCGGCAGCTTCGGTACCTATCGCGGCACGCTGGATTTCGACGGGAAGCTGAGCAAAGATGGTAAAGTATTATACCGCCTCAACCTGATGGGGCAGGAGAAAGGTACGCACCGCGAGTTCGAATATAACAACCGCATATCGGTAGCGCCGGTGATTAAGTTCCAGTTCAATCCAAAAACATCCCTGACGGCCGAGTATAATCTGCAATATGCGCAGATGTCGCCATTGGGTTCCAGCTATGCTTACTCGCCGGTTGAGGTTGGCGACAAGCGTGTATCGCGTGACTTCACAACGATGGAGTCTAACATGAGCCCTACCGTGGTTAAAGATCATTCTTTTATGCTGACGTTCTCGCACAGCCTGGATGAGAACTGGAGGTTTACGAGCCAGCTGGCGTACCTGCGTTTCAACCAGGAAGGTCAAAGCCTTTGGCCCACCGAGTTCGACGGCGACAGCCTGATCCGCAGTGTTGGCATTTGGGACGTACTGGGAACGGTAAAGGTAGGCCAGTTCTTTTTGAACGGCGACGTTCAGACCGGCGCCGTTAAGCACCGTATCCTGGCGGGTGTGGACATGGGGTCGAAAGACGTCTTCAACGACTATCGCGCCGACCAAAGCGGGCCCTTCGGGAAACTCGATGTATACAACCCTCAGTATGGTATTGTGCCGGCTTCAGCATATCCGGTATACGACCGCAGCCTCGACATCCGTCAGCGATCGGTGCGCGCTACGAGCCAATACTCCGCGTTATACGTGCAGGACGAGCTCCGTTTTCTGGATGAAAAACTTCGTGTGACACTGGCAGCCCGATATACGGAGGCTGAGAATGTCGACCCGTATTCGGGTACCTCTAAAGCGGATAAGGTTACACCCCGGATCGGCGTGAGCTACTCCATTAACAGCCTGACCAGTGTGTATGCTGTGTATGACGAAGCGTTCCTGCCGCAGGCAGGGGCCGCCGTGGGCGGTAAGCCTTTCGACCCTATCGAGGCGAACAACAAAGAAGTAGGCGTGAAGCGCGAATGGCAGGGTGGCCGCTGGACGGCGACGCTGTCGGCGTACGAGATCACGAAGAACAACCTGCTTGTGGGTGACCCGGCAAATCCTGGTTCCTCGATTCAGCTCGGAGAGAACCGCACGCGGGGCGTTGAGTTCGATATTCGTGGCCAGATCTTCGAAGGCCTGGATATAACGGCCAACTACGCCTATACCGACGGTAAAATAACCGAAGAGACGATCGCCACAGAGGTTGATCGCCAAATACCCGGTACCGATAAGAATATCGCCAACGCGTGGCTGAGCTACCGGTTCCCGACCGGCCCCGTGCGTGGTCTCGGTCTTGCCTTCGGTGTGCAGCATGCCTCGAAACGTACGAACTGGTATGGTGAGTATATGAAGGACCTGGATAACACCATGCCGGATTATACCCGGTTTGACGGCGCGATCTCGTATCAATTCACCAAAATGTCGGTTTCATTAAACGTCAACAACCTATTTGATACCGACCTGTATGCCGGGGCACCCTATCGTTACTGGCAGACGGGCCAGGTGTTTTACTACTGGCAAACGGAACCGCTGCGTAACTATCGTCTGACGATCAATTATAAGTTTTAAGGGAATTCAATCCGTTATAACGGAAGTATAAAGGAGAAGGCCGCTCGATTGAGCGGCTTTTTTCTTATCGCTGTGCCCCACATGGGTGCCCCGTCTGAACGGGGAATAAAAAAGCCACCTGACGGTGGCCTTTACTATACCTGAGAGGATTCTAATTACACTTTTTTGTATGCCTCAAGGAGCTTCTCCAACAGGGCAATTTTTTCGCGTTCTGACTTGAGGAGATCATCATACAGGTTTTTTATCTGGGATATAACTTCCGGTTGTACACCCGGATTATTTACCTGGTTTTCAATTGTATCAACTGGCCCTGCATAAGCAGTTGCACCCGAATAGTTATTTTGGATGTATTGCTTGACCTTTTCATGGTCATAGTTCTTGATGTGTTCTATACCGACGCCAAGGCCCTCTGCGAGCTGCCTTAAATCGTCGTCATCAATGTCGGCTCTGCTTTCGAGTACGGAAATCTTTTTCTGGGACCACCCCTCGCCGAGCCTGCCAGCTAAGGCCTCTTGTTTCAAGCCGAAGGCTTCGCGAAGATGGCGGACGTTTTCACCCAGGTGGGGTTTCTTTGAGTTGCGCATATCTGTTTTTATCATAACGATTAATATTACTTTAATCAAATATCGATAATATTTCATTCGTGTGGAAATTTTTGTTAAGGCAATGTTTCCTTAAAAGGGATGTTATACAACGGGCATGGGGTATATATTATTCTAATAAAATGCTATTGTATGATGATGAGGATTTTGAGACTTCGAATCAGATACTTTATATGGCGCCTGTGGCGCCAACATATCTTAGGATGGACAAATCTTCGCTTCGACTCGCCAGAGTTTGTATGAACTACTTCGGTGGTCGACAATAAGGAGGGGGAGGCTAGGACCTCGAACCAGTTGTTGCTCTCCATCTGGCGCAAGTTTGAGCACCGAGCGATAGCGCAGGGTGCGGGAACTTGTGCCTGGTACAGTAGGCAGTTTGTAACTGCCGTGGAACTTGTCAAATGAAGCGCGGTCAAGATGACGTCAATCGATGCTTCCGGGCAAGCCTGCTGGTCTAGGGACTGCTAAATTAATTTTGGGGCTGGTACGGCAGTTACAAACTGCCGACCGTGTGGGCACAAGTTACGCACCTGCGCTATCGCTCGGCGCTAAACTTGCGCCAGAGGCCTATTCATTCCACCGTCACCTTCCGCGAAACGCTCGGCCGCGGCTTATAAGGCTTAACGGTATGCTCTTTCTTCTCCCCGGTCGCAGCCGCAGCTTTCTTCGCCCGCTTCTTCTCTTTCTTACGCCGATGCAGCCACATAATAAAACCAGTGATCGGCAGCGATGCACAGATAAGCGATACGACAACCGCCAGCACTTGCGTGGGCCAGCCATAGATCTTGCCGGTGTGAATGTCGTAGTTGGAATTGCGCCACTTCATGCCAAGCGTTTTCGCCTCGTGGTCGACAAGCAACGAAAGGTCACCCGTGGCGCCGTTGTAGAAAACATAGTCGGCATTTTTCCACCAGGAGTCGCCATGGTAGTGCACCAGGCCGCCCACGCGGGCGTTCTTTTTAGTGGGAAAGTTGAAAGTAATGCGTTGCAGTTTGTCGGCGTTGTAGCGTTGCCGTACATCGTGCCACGCGCGGGTAATGCCTTCCGCAGTGGCCGTATACGTTGTGTCACGCGCGTTTAAATAGGCTACGTCCTTTTTTTTAGACGAGCCCATCGCGTTGAACACGCTCTCTTCCCACCACTCAAACGACCAGGTAAGACCGGTCAGGGCGATGATCAGGGCGAAGATGAAACTGTAGAAGCCCAGCACGTTGTGCAGGTCGTAGTTGACGCGCTTCCACTTGGCATTCCACTTGACGGTGATGCTCTGCTTGATCTGGGCCACGCGTTGCGGCCACCACAATACAATGCCCGTGATGAGTATAAAAACAAAGATGGCGACGGACCAGCCCACCACCATGTTGCCGATGTCACGGCGCAGCAGCAGGTTCTGGTGGATGCGGCGCATGAGGTAAAAGAACTCGGTGCTTTTGTCGATCGCGCCGAGCACCTGGCCGGTATAGGGATCTACAAAGACCTGGTTGTAATAGGCGATCTCGTCTTTTTCCCACCACGACTTGCTGTCGGCATGGCGCTTACTGGCCACGAAGCAGTAGGCGCGCGTAGGGTCGCCGTAGATAAAAACCAGGCTGATGGGCTTTTCTTTGCCGATGGCAGCTTGTGCCGAAGCCTGCAGCGTGTTGATATCGACCAGGGTTTTACCGGGTTCAACGTGGGTGAGAGAAGGATGGAAAACCTGGAAAAGCTCTTCTTCAAATACAAAGATGGCGCCGGTGATGCTGACCACGACAACGACGATGCCGGTGATGATGCCGAGCCAGCGATGTAAGAAAAGAAGAGCTTGTTTGATCATGATCGGTATATCAGAAAGTATAGCCTAAGGTCACCAGGTAGTTGCGCGGTTTGCCCGGGAAGAGGCGCACATAGTCGTAGCCGCCTACCCAGTACGTTTTGTCCAGGACGTTGTTGACGTTGAGCTGCACGCGCACTTTGTTGACGGTATAATACAGCGCGGCGTCGGTCAGCCAATAGTCGGGCAGGGTCTGCGTAGCATTCAGGCTCACATTGCGGCGGGCCACATAGTTGGTGCCCAGGCCGAAACCGAAGCCGGTCCACGGACCACGGGGAATGGAGTAACGTGTCCAGAAGCTGCCCTGGTTCTGCGGTGCGTTCGGCATCTGGCGGCCGATGTCTCCTTCGTCGAGGCTTTCGGTAATATGGGCCTCGTTGTGCGAGTAGGTCACCAGCACGCTCCAGTGCGGCAGAATGTGGCCGAGTACATCGAGCTCTACACCTTCGGAGCGGTCTTCGCCCACCTGGCGCAGCAGGTCGGGATTGCCGGGATCGCTGGCATTGATGAGTGTGCCTTTCTGGTCGATGCGGTACACGGCCATCGTCACCGAGAGCTGTTTATTGAACCACTCGCTCTTCGCCCCGAATTCCACCATGCGGCTTTGCAGCGGGTCGAACGGTCCGCCGGCATTGGGGTTGGAGATAGACGATGCGGTCTGCGGGTTGTAGCCTTCTACGTACGTACCGTATACGTTGACCTGCGGCAGGACCGAGTACACCAGGCCCACACGGGGCAGGAACGCTTCCTGGCGTACTTTCTTCTCTTTGGCGGTGCGATAGTTTTCACGGTCGATGTAGCGCTCGTACCGGAAGCCCAGCAATGCCTGCAGCTTGCCGATCTTGATCAGGTCCTGCGCATACAGGCCGTGCAGCTCGTAGTAGGTCGGCGCTTGCGCCGCGACGGCAAAGAAATACTTGCTCATGTCCTTCATGCCCTGCGACGCTATCGGGTTGTTCAGGTCAAAGCTGGCTACGTTCGGCACCGGAATGCGGGTAACCTTGTCGAGCATATACTTGAGGGAGTCTTTCGGTTTATACGACGACGCGGCGGTATTGGCGGCATTGCGGTAGCCGCTGGCCGTCAGCTGCGACGCGCCGGGCGGCAGTACATCGCGGGCGTAGTCATAGCCACCCAGGATCTTGTGCTCCACGGAGCCGGTATGCGCCGTGTAATTCAGGAACGCCGACACGTTGTCGACGTATCGCTTGCGCTTGCGTTGGAATACCTGCATGGCCACCTTGTCGGTGATCTCGGTGCTGTCGCGGTCTACGGCATAGCCGTTGGCGCTGCGGTGCTCGAGCAGGTCTTCGCTGTAGGCCGTTTTCATATAGGCCAGCGTGAAGGCCAGCCGCTCGTTGAACTGGTGGTTCAGCGAGGCCGAAATGTTCATGTTTACTTCGTTGAGATAGTCGTTGGCGGAATTCAGCGCAAGCGACGTCGGCGTGGAATACAGGTCGCCCTTCACCGTAGGCTGGCCGCGATCCAGGCGGCTGTTGGACTGGTTATAGATCACGTCGAAGTTGAGCCGGGTCTTTTCTGAGGCGAGGAACGACAGCGACGGCGCGATGACGATGTTCTTGTCGAACTGCAGGTCGCGGAAAGAGCTGGCGTCTTCGTAGCCGAAGTTGAGGCGGTACAGCAGCTTGCCTTCGTCGTTGATCGGGCCGGTAAAGTCACCGAGTGCACGGAAAGTATTGAAACTACCGAAGGAAAAATCGATGGCATTGCGTTTATAGTCGAGCGGCTTCTTGGTCACACGGTTCAGCACGCCGCCGGGGGAGGCGTTGCCAAACAGCGCGGAGGAGGGGCCCTTCAATACTTCTACCCGTTCGAGATAGTTTGCCAGGGGTTGCTTCCAGAAGCCTGATGCCGTACGCAGTCCGTTGAGTAGCTGTGTGTTGCTCTGGCCATTAATGCGATAGCCGCGGATGGTGATGTCGTCATAGGTCGTGAACTGGTTCACACCGCTCATGTTCTTGACGGTTTCGCCTACCCGCATCAGGCCCTGGTCGGCAATCAGCTCTTTCGTAACAAAGGCAGCGGATTGGGGCAGGTCCTTGGCGGCCAGCTCGGTCTTGGAACCGATAAAGGTCTGTGTGTTCTTGTAGGACTGTTCTTTACGGCCGATGATCTCGACTTGTTGCAAGACGGCGTCGCTTTCGGCCAGTTGAAAGTCCAGGGTGCGGATGCTGCCATCGGCCAGGGAGACGGTCTGCGCCTGCGGCGCATAGCCCACCATGGTACAGGTGATGGTGTGGTCTCCCGCGGGGAGGCTAAGCTCGTAGCGGCCGTCCGCGTTTGTGGCGGTACCGCCGTTCGCGCCTTGCGCGACAACGAAAGCGCCCGGCAGTGCCTCGCCGGCAGGGTTTCTGACTACGCCTGTGACTTTGCCCTGGGCCAGGGCTCCGAAGGACCCGAGTACAAAAGCAAACAGGCAGATCTTAAAAAGGTTGGAGGAAAAAGGGTGCATAGAATAGATGATCGTACGAATGAGCCGCAAAGCTAATTTAGACTCATTATCGATAGCAAGGCACGCACCCTATATGTGACAGCAATGGCAATAAACACCTTTTGGAAGGGACGGTCTGGAAAAATACCTACCCTATACAGGGTAGACACTACTACTTGGATATGGTAACGATGCCTTTGTAATTTCTGTCAGGACAGAAAGCGTTGGTCACCGTATAGTAATAGACGCCGCTGGCGAGGCCGCCACCCGTCCAATTGTTCTGGTAGTTTTTCTTTTTGTACACGGTTCCGCCCCAGCGGTTGTACACGTGCAGGTCCCAGGCGCTGCGCTCCAGGCCTTGCAGCTCAAACGTTTCGTTTATGCCGTCGCCGTTGGGAGTAAAGATGTTGGGGATCATCGTGAGCCTGGCCCGCACGGGTACCTCGGCCATAACGGTAGAGGTACAGCCTGCCGTGTTCAGCCCATGCAGCTTTACCAGGTAGTTGCCGTGGGTTTCGGTCGCCACGGTCACCTGGGCGTCTGTGCCCGCGGGCGTATCGCCTACTTCCCACGACCAGGTCAGGCCCTGCTCTTCAGACCCTGCCTGCAGGGTGAAGCTCTCGCCTTCAAAAATACAGCGGGGACCATAATCAAATTCGATGAGCGAAGAGTCGCTTACCGTGACCGTTACGACGCTTTCGGACACCACGGCGCAACCCTTTTCATCGAACACGGTCAGGGAAACATTTCGTGCCCCCGTGCTGGTGTACTGGTGGCCGGTCACAGGTGTTTCGTAGTCGGCCACGTTGCCGTCGCCGAAGTCCCAGCGGTAGGTTTTCACGGCGTCGTTCAGCGGTGTGGCGATAAAACCGATGGAGTCGTTTTTGCAGGCCAGGCCGAAGTTATCATCTGTAAACGTAGCATCGGGCCCCCCCACGTGCACCAGCTCTTTGTAGCTGACGGTATCGCGACAACCGTTCACGTCTGTGGCGTACAGGGTAACATCAAACGTGCCGGGCCGCCGGTAGGTGTAATACAGGGTGTCGAACTGTTTGAGGTTTTCGTGGCGTTGGATGTCTCCGTTGCCAAAGTCCCATTCCCATACTTTGATATTGCGCTTCGATTTGTCGGCAAACGTTGTGGTGAGCTGCGGACAATCCGCATAGATATCGGTCGCCAGAAAGTCGGCCACCGGTTTAGTGATCTCGATCGATTTGCTGACCGACTTTTCACAACCATAGCTGTCTTTGACTTTCAGTGTCACTACGTAGCGGGCTGTGTCGGAATAGGAAATAACGGGGTGCGCGGCGGTGGACGTTGTGCCGGTGGAAAAATCCCACTGTTGCGTCGTGGAAAACTGCGACAGGTTGACGAGCTGAATATCGTCGTCTTTGCAAAAGCCAAACGTGCCGGTAGATGTCGTAAAGTCCGGGATGGGATTTGTAAAGACGATGGCATCGTAGCGGATAAACGAGCATCGTCCCTCTGCGTTGGTCAGCGTGAGGGTAACGGGGTAGCGGCCGAGCTGGCTATAGGTATTCGCCGGGTTGGTCTCCGTTGACGTGTTGCCGTCGCCAAAGTCCCATTCCCAGGAGTCAACTTTTGGATTGGCAACCGAGGCATCGTAGAACTGCACGGCCAGCGCGTCGCACGACACGCCGCTGGCAACAAAGTTAAAATTGCCTTGCAGGTTGAGTACGCTTACCGGTAGCGTTTTGAACGACAGGCAGCCGTCGGCGTCGGAGGCAGTCAGCGTTACATTGAAATCTCCGGGCTGGTCGAATTTCGTCGTGGCTTTTGCTCCTACGCCGTATGAGCCATTGCCAAAGTTCCAGTTCAGGCCCAGGGCGTCTTTGGATGTACTCTCAAATTGTACGGGCGCCCCTTTGCAGGGCTTGGGATTGTCGATCTTGAAATCGGCTTCGACATCGCGGATGACCACCGTTGCGGGTACTTCTACCGTACAGTGTGATGTGTTGTTCGTGCCGGTAAGCTTGACGGTATAGGGGCCGGTGGCGGTATACCGGTACGTTGTCTGGTTGCCTGTTACGATGGTTCCGTCGCCAAAATCCCACGTCTTCTCGTCACAGTCGGCAGACGTGTCCTCGATCGTGATGCGGTAAGGGTCCGAGCAGGTCTTTTTGATCTTGAATTCCACCAGCGGGCTGCCGACGGTGATCAGGTCTACTTTGGTTTCGGTATCTGTACAGCCGGCATTCTTTGCGATCATCGTAACGGTATAGGTACCGGGTTTCTCGTAGGCGTGGCTCACACTCGCGCCGTTGGCGGTGCCGCCGTCACCAAAATCCCAGCATACGTAGGTGGCATTCTTAGCCGTGCCGGTAAAGCTCACCGCCTCTTTCGCACAGACGTTCGTCTTGTTAACACTGAACGATGCCTCGGGCGTGACATCCGACACGTTCACCGCGGCGCTCATCGAGCTGGTGCACCCCCCGGCAGTACGGATCGTGAGTTTTACGGCAAAAGATCCTTTTTCATACGTGTGTGTCGGGTCCTTGCTGGCAGAGGTCGTATTGTCTCCAAAATCCCACTGTGAGGTAAAGGATGACGAGGCGACGGATTTGTTTACAAAGTTTACGGTAAAGGGTGCGCAGCCGGCCAGGGAGGGCTCGGTACACGACTGCGTTTTGTTCGGCTCGAAGAGGGCTTGTGGTTTGGAGGCCACCGGCACGAACAGACTCAGTTCCTTGCTGCAGTTGAGGCTGTTGTAGGCCACCAGCTTCACGTTGTAATTTCCCGGTCCTGCAAAGGTGTATGCAAACGAAGAAGCGGTGGAGTACTGCACGCCATTCACGAACCACTCCACACGGGTGGCATGGGTAGACGTATTCTGAAAGGTGACGTTATAATTACAGTCGGCGGAGGTCGTAAAATTCGGAACCGGGTCATCGATCACTTCGATCGTTCGTGTCACCACGGAGCTACAGGCCTTTCCCACCAGCTGTGCTTCGAGGCGCACGGTATAGGTATCCGCTTTGGTATAGACCACCGGGCCGGGGTCTTGCTTGTCGGAAATGGCGCCGTTGCCCAGTTGCCAGTCCCAGGTGAGGGCCGGCGTGGTGACTTGGGCATCGAACGTCACCTCCTGGCCGATACACACCCGGGTGGCCGAAGGCGTAACCGTCAGGCCGCCTTCACTGCCGGCGTTGATGACTGTTTTGGCGGTGCCCTCGCACCCGTCGGCGTCAAAGGCGTGCAAGGTAACGGTGTACCCACCCTGTTGCTGAAACGTGTGTGACGGGGCGGCGGCAGTGCTGCTGGTGCCGTCGTTGAAGTCCCACGAGTAGGTGAGGGGCGCGCGGCCGGTGGTGTTATTGGTGAATTTTACCGTGGCGGGTACCTGGCAGAAAACGTCTTCGTCCGGCGAGAACGATGCGTTGGGGCCGTGGGCCTCCGAGACAAAGTTTTGTGTGCTCGACTTGGAGCATCCGTATTGGTTGGTGACGCGCAACGATACGGGGCGGTTGCCGGGCGTGGAGTAGGTATAGGTAGGGTTGGGCTCGGTGCTGGAGCTGCCGTCGCCAAACGTCCACAGCCAGGTAGCGTTGCTGCCCGAGCCTGGCGTGCTGGTGTCGCGGAAGTCCACTTTGAGCGGTGTACAGCCTGTGGGTGGTGCGAGGGTCGTAAAGGTGGCCGTGGGGTAATCGTATACGTGTATATAGGCGGTTTTGACAGCGGTCGATCCGCCCGATACCCGTAGCGTGACGGTGTACGTTCCGGGGCCCGCATACACGGCGCTGGGGTGTTGCAGGTCGGAGTCGTTGCCGTTGCCGAAGTTCCAATCCCACGATGTGGGTGAACCCGTGGACAGATCGGTGAAATTTACCGTTACCGGAAAACAGCCCGAGGTCTTATCGGCTGTGAAGGCAGCGGTCTGCGCGAAGCTGTGCCCCGCCAGCCACAAGGCGGCGACGGTAAAAAGTATTCGCTTTTGCGTGTCCTTGCGGGACACAATCGGGGGTATCATGTAGGGGATCGCAGGTTAGATGGAGTCGGTAAACTGGTGATTAGTGTATCCGTGGCAATCTATACCACGAGTATAGTTACATTTTAGCAATCTGTGCGCGATACGTTAGTTTTTGGTAACAATTGCAGGATTCCGGTAGACGGTAAAAAACCTCTTTGGCATGGCTTTTATCCTACAGACGGCCTTTTATCTTTGTAGCGCTAATCGAAAAGACACCTTGCAAATCCTACTCGCCATTTTTTTCGCGCTCGCAGCCGTACAGATCATCTATTGGATCGTTTTTTGGGTAGCCTTTTCGAAAAAGCAGCCGGCGTCGGCTGACGGCCGGCAGCTGCCGGTGTCTGTCGTCATCTGCGCGCACGACGAGGAGGCCAATCTCAAGGAGCTGATCCCGGCCCTGCTGGCGCAGGACTATCCCGAGTTTGAGATCGTGGTGGTGGATGACCGTTCCAACGACGGCACGTTTGACTGGCTGCGGGAGGAGGCGCTCAAAGACCACCGCCTGCGCATGGTGCACGTCAATCGTACCCCGCCGCACGTCAATGGAAAAAAATACGGCGTGACCCTGGGCATCAAAGCCGCCAAATACGAATGGCTGCTGCTGACCGACGCCGATTGCCGTCCGAACGGCCGCCATTGGATCAGCAGCATGGCGGCACGCTTTGACCAGCCCGTCAGCTTTGTGCTGGGCTTCTCGCCGTACATCCGCATCCCCGGCTTTCTGAATATTTTCATCCGTTTTGAAACCTTGCTGACCGCGGTCCAGTATATCGGATTAGCGTTGCTGGGCAACCCGTTTATGGGTGTGGGCCGCAACCTGGCATACCGCAGATCGATGTTCCTGGAGAATAAAGGCTTTAACAACTTTCTGAATGTGACCGGAGGGGACGACGACCTCTTTGTGAACCAGCATGCCCGCGGCAAGAACACGCGCGTGGTGGTGGGCGAAGAGTCGATGATGTATTCCATTCCCCACACACGCTGGGGCGCCTACTACACGCAGAAGACCCGCCACCTGTCCGTCGGCAAATTTTATCGCTTCAAGCATCGGTTCCTGCTCGGTGTCTTTGCCGTGACCTGGCTGCTCACGTGGTTTTTCGGCATCGGCTTGCTCGTTGCGCTGCCCCTGCAGTCCGAGCCGTGGTGGATCGCGCTGTACGCCGTCATTGGCGTGCTCGTGCTCCGAACCGGCCTTATTTCCCTGATTTTGCACATAACTTCCAAGAAACTTGGCCAGAAGTTTGAGGCCTGGATGGCGCCACTCTTAGATTTTATTTATGCGTTTTATTATCTTGTCACCGGCCTCACTGCGTTAGTGTCTAAAGAAGTACGATGGAAGAATTAGAAGAAAACAGGTTTTCCTCAAAAGCACTCGAAGATTTCCGGCTGATAGATAACGCGGTGAACGGGGACGATAACGCCTATGCGCGGTTGATGCAGCGCTACAAGCGCCCCGTGTATCACATGATCCTGAAGATGGTGCGGAACGTCGACGATGCCGAAGACCTCACCATCGAGTCGTTTGCCAAGGCTTTTCGCAGCCTGCACCGCTTTAAGAAAGACTTTACGTTCAGTACGTGGCTGTTCCGTATCGCCACCAACAATACCATTGACTTCATCCGCAAGAAGAAACTCAACACCCTGAGCATTGAAAACTCGTTCACCGACGACGATGGCCAGTCCGTGTCCATCGACGTGGAGGATGAGAACCTCGACCCGCAGGAGGAAACGATCCGCATGCAAAAGGCGGAGCTCATCCAGGTGTTTGTGGACAAGCTGCCGCCGAAGTACCAGAAGCTGGTGCGCCTGCGCTACTTCCACGAGCTTTCGTACGAAGAGATCGCCGAAGAGCTTGACGCGCCCCTGGGCACCGTCAAGGCACAGCTGCACCGTGCCCGCGAGCTGATGTTCGACATGGTGAAGAACAAGCGGGATCATATTTAATTTCTGAAGACCAGTCGTGCAAGACGTCAGCATCATTTACCATTACTTTCCCGACCTCACGGAAAAGCAAAAGCAACAATTCGCCGCGCTCTTTGATCTTTACAGGGACTGGAACGAAAAGATCAACGTCGTTTCCCGTAAGGACATCGAAAATCTCTACGTCAACCATGTGCTGCACTCGCTGGGCATTGCCAAGGTCATGGCCTTTAAACCCGGTGCCCGTGTGCTGGACGTCGGCACCGGTGGCGGCTTCCCCGGCATACCGCTGGCGATCTTGTTCCCCGAGACGAGCTTCCACCTGGTGGACTCCATCGGCAAAAAGATCACGGTCGTGAACGGCGTGGCGGAGAGCCTGGGGCTGACCAATGTGAAAGGGGAGCAGATCCGTGCGGAACAGGTAAAGGGCGAATACGACTTCATCGTGAGCCGGGCCGTGACGCGCATCAAGGAATTCTATCAGTGGATCCATCGCAAGACGTGCAAGCAGTCCACGCACCCGCTCGACAATGGCATTCTGTATTTAAAGGGTGGCGACCTGGACGAGGAGCTGGGCGAGCTCAAAAAGCTGCACCAGATCTACAACCTGTCCGACTATTTCAGGGAAGAATTTTTCGAGACCAAAAAGGTCGTATTTGTGCCGTTGTAGGGAAGATTTCAGGCGTTTTGACCGCCTATCGGCTTAGGAAACGATTTCGGTACGTTGTTTAATACGTGTAAATTCCTTAACTATGTATCCACCCATACCGAACCGTGAGAAGAATTGTCGCGATAGCTCTCTTGCTGCTCCTGCTCTTTAATGTGCTGGGCTTCTACGGTATTTTCATGGGACTGCAATATCAAAACCGGCAGCAACTGGTACAGCGCTTTGATGCCGACCAGTACGACGAATCCCAAACGATCACCTTCAAGGTACCGCTGTCCATTCCCTATGCCGGCGACCGTCAGGACTACGTGCGTGTAGACGGCGAGTTCGAGCACGACGGGGAGTTCTTCCACATGATCAAACAACGGCTCAGCCAGGACACGCTCTATGTAGTATGTGTCAACGACCAGCAGAGCAAACGCATCCACCGCGCCATGACCGACTATGTCAAAACGTTTAGCGACGATGCGTCGGGCCAGGATCAATCGAAAACAATCGTTCCCACGTTTGGTAAAGAATACCTGATCGGTGCCCATGACATGGACCGGTCGTCGGTAGGCTGGGCGCAACCTGTTTACCGGCACGCAGCCCTCACCGTTTTTATTCCCGCATTTCAAGCCTCTATTATACACCCGCCCGAACGGGCTTAATCCTGCGGTGTATCCTTCGTAACACGATCGCGGTGCTGGCAATGTCCACACCCGCGTGATGATTTCAATTCTTCTTCATTCAATCAATCATCCTTTGTGATGGCACACATTGCTGTAAATGCGCAGCTACCCGGCATTGTAGGGTTGCTGCATTTCCGGCCCGAGACGGCCGCCCCGTTAAACCTGCTGGCAGAGATCCTGCTGCGCGGAGAAAGTACCCTGACCCGCGGCGAGCGCGAGATCATCGCATCGTATGTCTCGCATAAGAACGAATGCCATTTCTGCCACACCAGCCATGGTGCGGCAGCCGCCCACCACTACGGTGGCGATCTGACGCTGATCGACGAGATCAAAGCGGGTTTACCGAACACCGACCTGTCGCCGAAAATGCGTGCGCTGCTCGACATCGCCGCACAGGTACAACGCGGTGGCCTGCACGTCACAAAGGAGCATATCGACAAAGCGCGCCAGCAGGGCGCCACCGACCGCGAGCTGCACGACACGGTACTGATCGCCGCCGCCTTTTGTATGTACAACCGCTATGTCGATGGCCTGGCTACCTGGGCGCCGCGAGACAATGCCGCCTACAACGACATGGGTCGCATGTTGGCTTTTGACGGATACACCCAAGCAACACCCAAATAACCTATATGAAGAAAATCTACCTGATCCTGATCGGGCTGCTACCGGCCCTCTCGTTTGCACAGAACTTTACCGACGGACTCATGATGGGCTCCAAAAAATTCTGTACGGGGTTTATTTATACCCATGACCAGTGGACCGACTACTGGCAAGGCGAAAAGAAGCGCGACAACGGCAACATCGGCCACGTGACGACACAAAGCGTCGCCTGGATGGGTACGTACGGCATCATTAATAAAGTGAACGTCATTGCCATGGTGCCGTATATCAAGACCAAGGCCAGCGCCGGCACGCTGAGCGGCCTGGAAGGTATCCAGGACCTGACGGTAGGCGTGAAGTATAATTTCTTCGGCCACAAGACGGACAAGAATGCTTTCAACACCTTTGCCGTCTTCAATGTGTCGACGCCGTTGTCGGACTATACGCCGGACTTCTTCCCGCTGTCGATCGGTACCCAGACCACCAACCTGCAGTACCGTCTTACCGCGCACTTTAAAGTGCAGCAAGGCTGGTTTGTAAACGGCTCCGGCGGGTATACCTGGCGCAGCAACACCACGCTGGATCGCCCCGCCTACTTCGACGGCAACGAGCAGTATAACACCGACGAAGTAAAAATGCCCAACGTGTTTGATGTCTTTGTTTCGGCCGGCTACCACAAGGGCGCCCTGCAGGCCGAGCTGAATTACATACAGCAGAACACGCTCGGCGGTGCCGACATTCGCAAACAAGACATGCCGTTCGTGTCCAACCGCATGAACTATATCAAGGCGGGTGTGCTCGTCATGTATTATTTGCCGAAGCCACAAGGTCTGGCGGTACGCGGTGCCGTTAACCGCACATTGACAGGCCGCAACGTGGGCGAGTCTACCGCCTTCCTGGCCGGAGCCATGTATACCCTCGACTTCAATAAAAAGAACCCGTAACCGAACCCCATCATGATTGCTCAATACGTATATCGCCTTACACAGACAGCCTTCGTCGCCAGCCTGTTGCTACTGGCAAGCTGTAACAAAGACCTTTCAGACGGCGAACCCCTTGTGCCCCAGGCGCCTGCTGCTCTCGACGAAGATGCTGCCGACTGGGCTCCCGTGGACGCGTCCGTCATGACGATGGAAAAGATCACCGGCATTGTTGAGAACTCAACACCAAAAGTATTTAACCCGCCGGCCGATGTAAACTCCGACGCCTATAAAGCAGAGCTGACGGCGATCAAAGACCTGCAAAAGAACCTTACAAAGGAACAGCGGGATGTCATTGAATATTGGAGCGGAGGCGGCGTGCTGCGCTGGAACCAGATTCTGCGTGGCATGGTGGCGCGCTTCAACCTGCCCCCCGAACCGAATGCCGTCGGTGTGTATCCGGCGCCGGATGCTGAAAATCCTTTCTCCGACCCGATGTTCCCGTTTGCAAATCCGCCGTATGCGGCGCGTGCCTATAGCTACGTAAGCGTCGCCCAGTACGAAGCGTTGAAGGCGGCGTGGCATTATATGTATCAATACAATCGCCCGGCTCCGTATAAGAACGACCCCTCCATCCAGTCGTTGATGCCGGAGACGGATCTGCCTGCTTACCCGTCAAGGGATGCGGTCATGTCGGGTGTGTCCGCAGAAATGTTAAAGCTGCTCTTCCCCGCGGCGGTAGAAGAAATCACCAAAAAAGCGGCTGAACAACGCAATGCGGCGCTGTGGTCGGGTAAGGCTACTGCCAGTGATATAGCCGCGGGGCTGGCGCTGGGCAAGTCCGTGGCGAATCTGTACATCGCGCGTGCGCGCGGCGATGGCATGGGCACCGCCGGGGGTAACAAAGCGCTGTGGCAGGCACTGGTCGATAGCTGTACCAAGCGCGGTGAGCTTGCCTGGAAGAGCCTGGAGACACCGGCCCGCCCGCCGATGCTGCCATTCTTTGGCTTGCGCAAGGATGCGAACAAAGGTACGCGTGCCTGGTGCATGACAGACGCAGACCTGGTACAATGCCGCCCGGTACCGCCGCCGTTGACATCGTCGGCCGAAATGAAAAAAGAAACCGAAGAGGTGAAATGGTATTCTGAAAACCTGACGCGCGAACGCCTGGCCATTGTGCACAAATGGGCCGACGGCGCCGGCACCTATACACCGCCCGGCCACTGGAACGACATTGCCGCCGAGTACGTCCAGGAAGCGCGTTATAGTGAGGTGCGTGCCGCGCGCGCCTTTGCACTGCTCAACATGACCATGCATGACGCCGCGGTGGCCTGCTGGGACACAAAGTTCTTTTACTTCAACCCGCGTCCCAGCCAGATGGACCCATCCATCAAGACCGGCACCGGCGTGCCCAACTTCCCCGCCTTTACCTCGGGCCACTCGACTTTCTCGGGATCAGCGGCCGCCGTATTGGCCTATCTCTTTCCGCAGCAAGCACAGTATTTCCTGCTCCAGGCCACGGAAGCATCCTACTCACGTCTGTATGGCGCGATACATTATCGTTCGGATGCCGAGATGGGCTTAAAGCACGGTCAGGTGATCGGCGGTTTTACGATAAACTTTGCCACAACGGACGGAGCAGATTAATAACGGGACAACGCATTAAATCATACCGGGAGAGGCTATCGGTCAACGCCTTTCCCGGTTATAAAATTCGAACTACCATTAGTACATGACAAGACTTTTTACCGCGATCGTGTTTATTGCCAGCATCACAGCGGGGTTTTCGCAGACAGATTCGCTGAAGATGAAACAACTCAAAGAGGTTGTGATCCAATCCAGCCGCTATGAGGTGGAGCGGTTGCCCGCCACCCAGGGCACATACCTGCTGGGCGGCCGCAAGAACGAAGTGCTGAACGTACAGCAGATGAACGTCAACATCGCCGAGAAAACTCCGCGCCAGATCTTTGCCAAAGTGCCCGGCGTATTTGTATACGACATGGACGGCACGGGCAACCAAACCAACATTTCCACCCGCGGCCTGGACCCGCACCGCGGCTGGGAGTATAACATTCGCAAAAATGGTATCATTACCAACTCCGACATGTACGGCTACCCGGCCAGCCACTACAGCATGCCCATGGAAGCGGTGGAACGCATCGAGATGGTACGCGGCACGGGTTCGCTGCAATACGGCGCACAGTTCGGCGGCATGCTGAACTATGTATCCAAACGCCCCGATACCACGCGCGTGGCTGCCTACGAGACCATCAATACCGTCGGCTCGTTCGGACTCTTTAGCACGTATCATGCACTGAGCGGCACGGTCGGCAAATTCCAATACTACGTATATTACAACAAGCGTGTGTCCGACGGCTACCGGGATAACAGCGACTCGGACTTCGATGCGCAGTCGTTCATGCTCGCCTATCGTCCCACCGACCGCGTGACCATCCAGGCGGAGGTAGCACGCTCGAACTATATTTATCAGATACCCGGCCCGTTGACCGACAGCATGTTCCATGCCGATCCCCGGCAGTCGACACGCTCCCGGAACTATTTCAACCCCGAGATCTATGTGCCGTCACTCTCCCTCGACTGGAAGCTCTCCGACCGCACCCGGCTGTCGTGGGTGGTATCGGCCGTACTGGGCGACCGAAACAGTGTACAGCTCGATAAACTGGCTACGGTTCAAGACGTGATCGATCCGAACACGCTCACCTATGCGTCGCGCCAGGTGGACATCGACAACTTCAACAGCTATACCTCGGAGCTGCGCCTGCTGCACACCTATACGCTTGGAAAAACAGAACACGTATTGGTCGGCGGCGTACAACTCTTCAACAACGACCTGCACCGCCGTCAGCTGGGCAAGGGCACGACCGGCTCGAGCTTCGACTTGTCGTTGATCGACCCTGCGTGGGGCCGCGACCTGCACTTCAAGACCAACAATGTGGCGGTATTTGCAGAAAATGCATTCCGCGTATTGCGCGGTCTGTCGATCACGCCCGGTATCCGCGTTGAAACCGGGGAGTCAAAAATGTCCGGCACCATCTCCTACTACGATGCCGGCAACTTTCCCGATGTGATCGATCATACGTTCGCATTGGGTGGCCTGAACATCGACTACATCACCCGCAAGGGGCACAACGTCTACGCCGGCTGGTCGCAAGCCTACCGCCCGGTGATCTTCAAAGACATCATACCGGCCTCTGTATATGAAACCGTAGACAAAGACCTGAAAGACGCCAAGGGATACAACCTGGAAGCGGGCTATCGGGGCACCACCCACGGCCTGCGCTGGGATGTAGGGGTATTCAGCCTGCGCTACGACAATCGCCTGGGTACACTCGAGCAGACGAACCCTGATAACGGTACCACGTATATCTACCGCACCAACATCGGTAACTCCATGACCACCGGAGCCGAGATATTCCTGGAATACAATCTGCGGCTGGGTGACTACAGCAACCTGTCGATCTTCACTTCGACAGCCCTCTTCCATGCGCGGTATACCGATGCCGCGGTACGTTCGGGTAAGAACGCCGGCGGCAGCGCGCAGTCTGAGAACATAGACATTCGCGGGAACAAAGTAGAGACCGTGCCCGATGTGATCTCGCGCAACGGTGTTACGTTCTACTGGCGCCGCCTGAGCGCGACGGCACTGTATAGTTATACCGGCGAGAGCTATGCCGACCCGTTAAACACGGTAACGCCGTCGAAGACGGGCGCCGTGGGCCGGGTACCTTCTTATGGTTTGCTGGACTTCAATGCATCGTTTCGCATCACGCCGCAATGGATGGTAAGAGTTAATATGAACAACATCATGGATAAACAATACTTCACAAAACGCCCCAGCTTCTATCCGGGTCCAGGTGTCTGGTCTTCAGACGGCCGCTCGATGAACGTGACGGTGGCGTTGAAGGTATAGATAAAGATCTTGAATTAATGATTTGGGTTAGTTCAGACACACCCGCACGGCTCAGACACACACGCATTCGCGCTTAGGCTCCAAGCGAGAGTATTATCCGGATAGGCTTTCATGCATACTGCGAAGGCTATCCGGATTTACTTTTTTATAGGGGTGTTCTGTACGATCATAGCATGCATGATCGCAAAGGTCTTGTCTTTGAGCGCCACCGTGTCTGCGGTGGTAAGCCCCGTGGTTTCGATCGGGGGGCCTACATAAATACGGATCGTACCCGGTCGCATGTCGATCGTGCCCGGTCGCATCAATGGCCCCGCACCCAATACCACCATCGGTAATATAGGCTGCTGTGTATCGACGGCAATGCGGAACGCCCCGTCTTTGAACGGCTGCAGCAATTCTTTCGAACGGTTCTGCGTGCCTTCCGCAAAGATGAGGATCGAGATGCCCTGTTTCAAAAACATCTTCAGCTTGTCGATGCTACGCTTGCGGCTCTCGGGGCTGGACCGGTCTACAATGATCGTCGCTGCTTGTGCAATCCATCCGAACACGGGGATCTTCTTCAATTCTTTTTTCGCCAGCGGCCGGAACTGCCCGGGAATGATCATCCGGATGCCCGGAATATCGAGGAACGACGTGTGGTTGCTGACATAGATGTAGGATGCGCCGCGCTGGATATTTTCCGTGCCATAGAACTCGTAGCGAATGAAGGTGAGCTGGCTGAAGATCCACGACCACGCATACAAAAACGCATAGCCGATGTGTCCGAAGCGCTGCCCCAGCATAAACGGCACAATAATGCCGGGCAGCAGGATCAGCATAAACACGGTAAACACCAGGAAAACCCACACCTTGTACAGCGTAAGCAGAATGGATCGAATGACTTTCAAAGCGTTGTATTAAAAAATCGACCGCGAAAGTTCCGAAACTTTTCCCAAGAAACAAGCAGAAAGAAGCCCTGAAGGGGCGAAACATATCAGCCCAGGCTGTAGGCCTGGGTTTACAGCAGAGGTGAAAAAAAGCCCTGAAAGGGCGCAACAATCGGACGCATAGGTGTCTCGAATTGTCACGCTCTTTCAGGGCGTGTATAGAATAAATACCTGTGGTCTAAGAAAAATACCGTGTCACGCCCGGCGTAGCGATCGGATAAAATCCATTCGCATCCGGCTTCACCGGCATGTCGGCATCCCAGGCAAATGTCGTCGGCATGATGCTGAGCCCTGAGTTAAGTGTCTTATCCCACTCGATCACCTGCCCCGAATACGTAGCCATACGACCCATGATCGCGGTCAGCGTAGACTTCGCACCGTTCTCTGCATCGGCAAACTTGAATTCGCCTTTTGCGATCGCAGCGAACAATTCGTCGTGTTCTGTCTGATAAGGATTATTCTCATTCTTCCGGTCATACTTATACAGGGCCTTGCCCTTGCTGGTGATCTCGGCTGCGCCACACTTCACGACACCCTTCGTACCGACGAGCATCTCATCTACGATAGCGTATGTACCTTTGATATGGCGGCACTGGCTGTTCAGCACGGTGCCGTCGGCATAGTGATACTCTACATAGTGGTGATCATAGATCTCGCCATACTCTTTGCCGGTGCGCACCTGGCGGCCGCCCAGGCCGAACGCCTTCACCGGATAGGCCCCCTTGAACCAGTTCATCACATCGATGTTGTGTATATGCTGTTCGTTGATATGATCGCCGCAGAGCCAGTTAAAATAATACCAGTTGCGCATTTGGTATTCCATTTCGGTTTGACCGGGCTTGCGCATATTCACCCACACGCCGTCGTTGTTCCACCATACCTGGCCCGAGGTGATCTCGCCGATCATACCGTCCTTCACGCGCTTCAACAGCTCGCGGTAAGAGTTCTGATAGTGGCGTTGCAGGCCTACCACCACGTTGAGCTTTTTCTTCTTGGCTTCTTCCGCCGCGCGCAGCACGCGTTGAACCCCGGCGGGGTCCGTCGCCACAGGCTTTTCCATAAAAATATGCTTACCCTGGCGAACGGCCTCTTCGAAGTGAATGGGACGGAAGCCGGGTGGTGTCGTGAGGATCACCACGTCGGCCAGCGGAATGGCTTTCTGGTACGCATCGAAGCCCACGAACTTGTTTGCTTCGGGTACCGCTACCTTGGCCTTTACGTTGCCTTCTTCCGAATTCTCATCGGTCAGCGCGGCATAGGCGCTGTCCAGGCGATCGCGGAAGGCATCGGCCATGGCGACAAGCTTGACGTTCTGCTTGGTGAGCAGCGCCTGCATGGCGGCACCGGTGCCCCGGCCACCGCAGCCTATGAGTGCGACCTTGATCGTATCATCTACCGAGTTGAAAAAGCCGCCGGCATTTGACAGGAACGGTGCGGCCACCAGGCCACCGGCCAGCAGGGAGGATTGCTTCACAAACTCCCGGCGTGATTGTTTATCTTCTTTCATGGTTTTAGTGTTTGGTATCGTTCGTTTACTGGCTGTTGTATACAATACTCCGGTGGTGTCCGAAGCGAAGTGAATATACACGTTCGTGCATTCCCTGCCGCCCGGTTTTATACGCCCGGTCGGAATGCGGGTTGACGTTGCCCTGTTATTTCAGGTACGACGCGTAAAACGCATCCGCTTCCGCCGCCGTAGGCTGCGCCAGCGGACGTACGATGCGGAAACCCATATACATGCCGTCGGTCAACCACCAGCGGCTTTTCGGGATCTGGGGGTCGCGTTTGTTCCACGCGGCATTGGACGGAATGCGGTTGGCCGTGCGCAGCACGCTGGCGTCGTCCACGTAGGAGCCACCCCGGGCCGCTCGCGGGTATCGCGAAGCCGGTGCCACGGTGGGATCTTTTACACCGTCGGCCAACGCGTTATAAGCAGCGGCATCGTATTGGTCCTGCGTCCACTCGCTCAGGTTGCCGTGCATGTCGTACAACCCCCACGCATTGGGCTTCAGTTGTTTTACCAGGTGATATTTGCCACCGCTGTTGCCGGCGAAGTAACCATGCTCCGGCAGCTGCCGGGCGTCGTTGCCAAAGCTATAGGCCGTTGTCGTGCCCGCGCGGCAGGCATACTCCCATTCAGCCTCTGTCGGCAGGCGGTAAAAGATCCCGGTCTTGGCATAGAGCCACTTGCAATACATGATGCACGCCTGCTGGCTCATGCTGTTGGCCGGGTGCTGGGGCTCACGGCCCATGCCCCACGTCAGGTCGATATACTGCGCGGTGGGACGCGACACGGCGTCAACGTCGATGGCCTTTGTCTGCGGCACATCCATGTTCTTGAAGAAAGCGTCCCATTCGGCAAACGTCACTTCGTGCTCCTCCATCCAGAATGCCGAGACCTCTACTTTCTTTTGCGGGCCTTCGTCTTCTTCGCGCCCGGTTTCGGCCGCCGCACTGCCCAGCGTAAAGCTGCCGCCCTGGATCGGGATCATCTTGAACTTTACCGACGAGCCGGGCACGGCCTGCTCATACGCCAAAAATTCTTGCGCGGGAGCGATAGTAAAGATACAGGAAAAAGCCAGGACAAGGGTCAGCACGGTGCAGTACAGCAGGCGGAAGGGCGTATGTTTCACGTCGGTAAAAAGGGTTAGAGGCCTCAATATAGAGAAACCCGCCTCCGTCTGCAACCGTTCATCTATGCCAACGCCGCATGTGGGCGTATCGCTAGGAGAGACGGCGCAGCAGGGCCATATAAAATCCGTCAAATCCTCCTGACGGCCAGGCGTGCGCTTCCTCCAACAGGTCGAAACGGCCGTTTTGCGTGGCCAGGAATTTTTTTACCTGCTCTTCATTTTCAGACGGCATGATGCTGCACGTAGAGTATACCATCAGGCCGCCGGGCTTGAGCATCTCGCAATAGTCGTTGATGATGTGCTGCTGCAGCTCGCGCACGTTCTGAACAAACTCCGGCGAGAGTTTCCACTTGGCGTCGGGGTTGCGTTTTAAGACACCCAGGCCCGAGCAGGGTACATCGAGCAGTAGCCTGTCCGCTGATTTCTCCAGGCGCTTGACCGTCTTGGACGATTCGATCACGCGGGTCTCGATATTACTCGCTTCTGCCCGGCGGGCGCGTTTTTTGAGCTCGTCGAGTTTCCATTCCTCCGTGTCCATGGCCAGGATGCGTCCTTTGTTCTGGAGCAGCGACGCGATGTGCAGCGTCTTGCCACCCGCGCCGGCGCAGGCATCGATCACGCGCATGCCGGGCTCCAGGCGCATGAACGGCGCGATGAGCTGTGACGCGGCGTCCTGCACTTCGAAAAGGCCTTGTTTAAAGGCCGGCAGCCGGAACACATTCTGCCGACGTTCCAGCACCAGGGCGTCCGGTGCCTCCGCCAGCGTCGCAGTCTCTACGTTGTCTTCCAGCAACAGCGCCTTCAGCGCGCGGGCAGAGGTCTTGAGCGTATTGGTGCGCAGCACAACCTCTGCTTCTTCGTTGAGGGCATGCAGCTCGCTGTCCCAGCGGGAGCCAAGCTCCTGCTCGCCGAGTGTATCGAGCCAGTCGGGCACGGATTCATAAATGCGGCGGATCTGCTTGAACTTCTCGAGCCGCTGTTGGATCTTTTCAGGTTTCAGGTGTTGGAACTCCTCCCAGTCAGGCAGGGGCACGTTGTGCAGAATGCACCAGCAGCCCAGCATGGACCAATAGTCGTTCGAGGGGGTGTCGGTCAGGGTCTGCAGCAGCCGGTACCAGCGCACGATGTCGTACGTGGTCTCGGCAATGAACCGCCGGTCACGGGCGCCCCACTTCGGATTTTGCTTTAATACCTTTTCGATCACCTTGTCGGCGTACTTGCCTTGTCCGAAGATCAGGTCCAGGGCCTCGATCACGGCGCGGGCAATGTTGACGTAGAGTTTCATGTGGGTGCGAAGATAACGAGGCTAGGGGAATAAGGAGAGAATTTTTACCTTGTACCAAAACGACCCGGCCTCTAAACCCCGATAACCATGAAACGCAGAAACTTTTTAAGCAAAAGCCTGGCCGCTGCCGCCTCTACCGTAACGCTCGGCGGCGCCCTGGCAACCGCCGCCACCGCGCGCGACACGGCTCCTGCCGAAAAACCGTTCAAGCTCAACTATGCTCCCCACGACGGCATGTTCGCCAACCACGGCGGAAAGGACTTCGTGGACCAGATCAAGTTCATGCACGATCAGGGCTTTCGCGGCATTGAAGACAACGGCATGCTGGGCCGCCCGAAAGAGCAACAAGACAAGATCGGCGCAACCCTCGCCAAACTCGGCATGACCATGGGCGTGTTTGTGGTCGACACCGGCAACAACTGGAAAATATCACTGACCTCCGGCAAGCAGGAATTTAAAGACGCCTTTATCGATACCTGCAAACGCTCTGTCGAGCTGGCCAAGCGCGTCAACGCCAAGTGGGCCACCGTCGTGCCGGGCTTCTACGAACGCCGCCTGCCCATCGGCATTCAAACCGCCAACGTCGTGGATGCCCTGCGCCGCGGCGCCGAGATCCTGGAACAGGGTGGCCTCATCATGGTACTGGAACCACTCAGCGACACCCCCGAGCTCTTCCTGCGGTACTCCGACCAGACCTATGAGATCTGCAAAGCGGTAGACAGTCCGTCGTGCAAGATCCTGTATGATATATACCACATGCAGCGCAACGAAGGCAACATCATACCGAACATCGAGAAATGTTGGGACGAGATCGCCTATTTCCAGATCGGCGACAACCCGGGACGCAACGAGCCCACCACGGGCGAGATCAACTATAAGAACATTTTCAAATACATCCACGACCGTGGCTACCGCGGCATCATGGGCATGGAGCATGGCAACGCCAAAAGCGGCAAGGAAGGCGAGCTGGCGTTGATCAAGGCCTATCGCGAAAGTGACAGCTTTTAACCCTACATAACCGTGGGGGTATTCAAAATAGGCCGTTCCTCGGTGAGGAACGGCCTGTTTTTTTTAATTGATAGCGACAAGACTTTTGTAAATTTGGTCTCCCAAAAGACCCGTCTATGAAACTTGGCTGGATAACCCTCCTGTGTCTCTCCCTTCCGTTTACCCTGAATGCCCAACTGCTGAAAGACCTCCAAAAGGCCGCAGTCGACACGGGCAAGAAACTGAACACCAAGGAAAATCGCGACAAGGTAGCCACCATCGTGATCAAGGACATGGAGAAGGCGCGCGCCGAATTCGACTCCACCGACTTTGACTACGCCATACTCGTCAGCGACAACTCCGGTCTGTTCGATCTCAAGGAAAAAGGTGAAAGTGCCGCCCGCTTTACGTCTGTCGTGGGCCTGGGCTCATCCTATCTCAAAAACGATGAGCTGAGCGATGCCGAAAAAGCACGCTTCCACCGCGAGATGGGCGAGGTGTGGTACGCCAACGGTAAGTTCAAAATGGCGGAAGCCAAATTCACCGCCGCCAAAGGTGCCTACGAAAAAGCCGGCCTGCGCGAAGATATCGGCTATATCAAAACGTTGTCAGACCAGGGCCTGCTCTACAATACCATGGGCCGCTTCACGCAAGCCGAAGGCGCCACCGCCGAAGCCCTCGACATGCGCGTGGCCAGGTTCGGTGCGGATAACCTGAGCGTGGCAGCATCAAAAAACAACTACGGCGTATTGAAGTATAACCTGGCCCGCTATAACGAAGCCGAGAAGGACCTGGAAGCCGCAGAGGCGGTCATCAACGCCAACAACCTGCAGGCGGCCATGCAACATGCCATCGTGCTGAATAACCAGGCCATGCTGTTTCAAACCATCGGCCGCCTGGAAGAAGCCGAGAAGAAATTGAAGGAAGCTGTCGCGATAGCCGAAAAGATCCAGGGCACCAGATCCAAAAATAACCTGCGCTTTCTGGCCAACCTCGCCTTGTTATACCAGCAGATGGGGAAATATACCGAAGCCGAAACGATCTATACCGGCATGGAAAAACGGCTGGGCAAGAACAACCCCGACTATGCGGCCATGCTCAACAACCAGGCCGCGCTGTACATGGTCATGGGCAAGGAAGACAACGTGGAAGACCTGCTGAAGCGCTCGGCGGCGATCTATAGATCAAAGCTCACCGAGGAGAGCCCGGCGTATGCCCGGGCCGTGAGCGACCAGGGCAACTTCTACCGGTACAGAGGCCGGTATAGCGAAGCCGGGCCGCTGCTCGAAAAGGCGCTGAGCGTACGCGAAACAACGCTGGGCAAGAGCCACCCGCTGTACGTGCAGTCGCAGGAAGACCTGGCGATACTCTACTGGAAACAAAAGGTATGGGACAAAGCCTTTACGATGTATCGCGAGGCGATGGACAAATCGCTCGACTTCGTCAGCAAATACTTCCCGCCGATGAGCGAAGCCGAAAAGACCAAGTACTGGGATGTGCTGTCGCCGCGCTTTCAGCGGTTCTATAACTTTGCGGTCGAAGCCAGTCCTGAAAATCCACAGGTGGTAGCGGCGTTGTTCGATTACCGCATCGCCACCAAAGCGCTGCTGCTCAACTCGACCAACAAGGTGAAACAAACGATCTTCGCCAGCAAAGACCCCGTGCTGATCGGCGACTACGTTACCTGGCTGGATCAAAAAGAAACGCTCGCACGTCTCTATGCCTACTCGAAGGACGAGTTGAAACTGCAGAAGATCAACCTCGACTCGTTAGAGCGTGCCGCCAATGCCATGGAACGCAGTCTGTCGCAACGCTCGGCAGACTTCTCGTCGGGCTATACCGCACAGAAGATCACGTTCGGCCAGCTGGCCGGTCAGTTGACCGATGCCGAGGCTGTGGTAGAGATTGTACGCGTGCAGAAGTTCGATCAGAAATTTGCTGCCGACGCACGCTATTTAGCATTGATATTGACCCGGGGCGCCGCGTCGCCTACCCTGGTGGTACTGGAGAACGGCCAACAGCTCGACACCCGCTATGCCAAATTTTATCGCAATGCTATCCAGACGCACAATGCCGACGACTACTCGTACGATCAATTCTGGGCGCGCATCGAACCCGCGCTGACGGGCAAAAAGCTGCTATATGTTTCGCTTGACGGCGCATACAATCAACTGAACCTGAATACGCTCAAAAAGCCCGGGGGGGACTACGTCGTCAATCGCTACGACGTCGTGGTGCTGGGAAATTCCAAAGACCTGATCGCCCTGAAAGCCCGCAAGCCCCGCGCCAATAAAAAGAATGCGACACTGCTGGGCTTTCCCGACTATGGCGCAGGCGACATTGCGCCGCTGCCGGGTACGAAAGTCGAGATAGACAACGTCAACAAAGTATTAAAAGCCTCTGCATACCAGGTAACACAATACATGCAGAAGACCGCTACGGAAAAGAACCTCAAGGCGGTAAAAGCGCCCACGCTGCTGCACGTCGCCACACACGGCTACTTCCTGCAGGATGTGGAGCAAACCGGCAACGCCTTTGGCGTGCAACTGGAAAACGCCGGCAACAATCCGTTGCTGCGCTCGGGGCTGCTGCTGGCAGGAGCCTCTGGCACCGCCAGCGGTACACGCATGCCGGACCTGGAGAGCAACGACAACGGCGTTCTGACCGCCTACGAAGCGATGAACCTGAACCTGGACGGTACCGGCCTGGTAGTGCTGAGCGCCTGTGAGACCGGCCTTGGCGACGTAAAGGCAGGAGAGGGTGTGTACGGCCTGCAGCGTGCCTTCCTGGTGGCCGGTGCCGAAGCGCTTATCATGAGCCTCTGGAAAGTAGACGATGCCGCCACACAAATGCTGATGAGCAACTTCTATACGCAGTGGATCAAACTGGGCAACAAACAAAAAGCCTTCAAGCAAGCCCAGCTGCAGTTGATGACAAAGTACAAAGACCCGTATTATTGGGGCGCCTTTGTGATGATGGGTATGTAATACAACGGTGCGCCAAGCATCTGGCGCAAGTCTGAGCGAAGCGGTGACTTGTGCCTGAAACGGTATGCAGTCTGTGACTGCAGTTGACCCGCAGGGGTATTAAAAAGCCAGGTCGCAGACCTGGCTTACTATATACAACTACTGCGGAATAATCTTCAAAATCATTCCCGGACTCTCCGTCGCCACATACAAAAATCCATCCGCCGACTGCACCACCGCGCGCACCCTTCCGATTTTATCCAGCAGCTTCTCATCGTGCACCGACTTGTTCTCCGCGCTCACTTCCACGCGGTGCACATGCGTCAGCGCCAATGCACCTACCAGGAAATTCCCTTTCCAACCCGGGTATTTCTCACCGCTTACTCGCACGAGACCGCACGTCGCAATAGACGGCACCCAATAATGTACCGGCTGTTCCATTCCTTCCTTCGCGGTAATATCCGTGATCGGCGTACCGTCGTAGTTTATACCATAGGTAATGACGGGCCAACCATAATTCCTGCCTTTCTCCACCTTGTTGAGTTCGTCACCGCCCTTCGGTCCATGTTCGACGTCCCACAGCGTTTCCGTGGCGGCATCGTACACCAGGCCCTGCGGATTACGGTGCCCATAGCTCCAGATCTCCGATCGGGCACTGTCAATCCCCACGAAGGGATTATCCGTCGGCACCGTGCCGTCTTCATTCAACCGCAATACTTTGCCCAGGTGGTTGCTGAGCTTCTGCGCGTTCATTTTTGTACCGCGCTCGCCGGATGAAAAGAAGATGTGCCCTTTGCCGTCAAACACGATGCGCGATCCAAAGTGCACATCGGAGTTGGCAAACGGCTGCGCCGAGAACAGCTCGTGGTAATCCGTAAATGCGTTGCCTTCCAGCTTGGTGCGGGCGATGGTGGTGCCACCCCCGCCTTCACCCGGCTTTGCGTAGCTTAAATAGATCCAGCCATTATTGGAATAATCGGGGTGTGCAACGATATCAAGCAAACCGCCTTGCCCGTTAGCATAGACAGCGGGAACATTTTCAATCTTTTCCTCCAGCAGCTTCCCGTCCTGGATGATGCGGATCTCGCCCTTGCGTTCGGTCACCAGGATGCGTCCGTCCGGAAGGAATGCAATACCCCACGGGTTTTCCAACCCGGTTGCTACCGTGTCGACACCGAATGCTTGTTTTTCAGAGGTGATCACCGGGCCGTCGAACGTCGTGGATTGCCCCGGCTTATCAGAACATTGTGTCAGGCCGAAGGTCATGCCCGACAAAAACAGAAGTACGTATTTTTTCATGGATAGATATAAAGGAACAAAGATAGAACATCGGCTTCTTCAGCCGAACAGAGACTTACCAATACCAGCCTGTACCGGATGAACGGTTCGTTACTCCGGCTTTTCGTTCAGCGCGCGCACGATATCAGCAATAGGCCGCTCGTTGATCATGACATTCTCCAACGCCGCCTGCCCGTTGCGCACACGGATCACGGCGTACACCTGCTGTGTCGAGTCCGAGCGTGATTCCCAATACAGTCGTTCAGCTGCTGAAGCCTTTGATTCCTCCAGATAAAAGCGTTCAAAAGGATACTCAAATACGACCGCTCCCGGATTTCCTTCATACACGTACGAGATCCGCACCTTGATGCAGTCGTCACCTTCCTGTTCATAGAGCGAGGCCCGTGAAACACGACCATAGCCGGCCGAGTCCGCCAGCGTAATATACATATACTCATGATCCTGCCACGCCTGCGGGTCGGTTACCGCCACTTCATCTTCCGCAAAACGCAGCGTGATATATTTTCCCCGGAAAGGGTCACTCGGGTCGATCGGTTCCGTCCGCAATTTAAATAACCGGCCCTCCGATAAGATCGTCTCCTGATGAAGGATCGTGTTAAAGGGAATAAACCACTGCGCGATGCACATGGCAACAAAGGCAACGATGATCAATGTTTTTTGCATGGTATGATCCGTAAATATTATGCGTTACGCCGGTTGCGCAGCACGCGCAGATTGGCAACAAAGAAGCCCACGCCTACGGCGATGAACAACAGCCCCCGGGCTATAAAACTCATGTCGGTATCGAAAAAACGACACACGATCAGCAATGCGACAATGAGCAGGCCGTAGTTCAGAATACTCAGCTTGTTCTGTTGTGCTCCGTCACGAATGGTGAACACACCGAAAACAAAGACGGCAACGTTGGCCAATATTCGGCTGACGTCCGGTTGCGTAAATCCGAGAAGAAAAAGTGCCAGGACAACGGCAAAGGCCGAAACCTTGGCATTGATCGCGGTGCCACGATAGCGATACAGCATATACACCAACAAGGCCAGGGTGAGCAGGAGGGAGATCCAATACGGAGCCGCTACACGGACGTCCAGGGTTTCCGCCATGCCTAACCGCGACACACTTTCCCAGAAATCTTCGAACGTGAAAAACAACAGCATACCGATGGTGCCCAGGCTTCCGCAGACCAGAAAACCGTTGACGATCAACCGGCGTTGGCGAAGTTTTTCAAAATGCCCCACCAGCACCAGCAAGCTCATGAGGTTGATATATAATAAAGCAGTCAGCTCTTCATCGGCAGTAGTCGAAAAGAGATGGTTGAACATGCCCAGCGCACAAAGCAATGACAGGGGCAGAAGCCAGGCATGAAAAGCAAAGAAATTGCTTCCGCTGTGATCGCGGTATAACCGGTAATAGTAAGGGAACGACAACACCAGCAGCGCAAGATACCACCAGGCAACACCGTTGGACCGATCAAAGTAAGCGATGTCGCAGGCATACCACGTGATGCCACCGAGCAATAGCAGGGACGCAACGGACGATCGGAGGATATACTGGATCGGAAAAGCCAATAACATCCAGATCAGCAGAAATCCTCCCAGCGAGCCGTCGATCTGGTACACCTGGCTCACAATGGCGATCGCAGCACCGATAGATAAAAAGAGGAACGTAGCGGCACCCTCGCGCCACGCCGTGCTTTCGGCTTTCTTAATCAGCGTAAAAGCACAGGCCGCCTGCCCCAGCAACAACGGCAGCAGCGCCAGCGCCAGCTTTGGTACCTTGCCGAGCACATCCCAGTTGTGGGCGATGATGAGGATAACGCCCAGGCCCGTCAGCAACGCACCCAGGATGCCAAATACGATCACCAGACGGTTTGCCGCAAGGCCGGGCTTTTGAGCGTAATACGCGCGAATACGCTCGGCGGTATCGGGCGTAATGATGGAGGCTTGCTCCAGCTCGGCCAATTCTTTTACAAAAAATTTACTCATAGAACGCTGGAAAAAAAATATAGCCCACGGGAGTGCCGTCGGCTATAAGGTTGATGTATTAAAACCGGTTGCACGCAGGCGACTTATCGGCGACGACCGAAGATCCGCAGCAGGTACAGGAACAGGTTGATGAAGTCGAGGTACAGGGTCAGTGCACCCATGATGGCCTCCTTGTGATCTTCATCGCTGCCTTCGTTACCGATGATGTTCATGTTTTTGATCTTCTGCGTGTCGTATGCGGTCAGGCCTACGAAGATCAATACACCGGCGTATGTCGTGATCCAATACAGCGTTTCGCTTTTCATAAACCAGTTCGCCACCGAAGCAATGATCAATCCGATGAGTCCCATGAACAGGAGGTTACCCCATTTGCTCAGATCGGTCTTGGTGTAATAACCGTAGATGCTCATGACGGCGAAAGTACCCGCTGTAACGAAGAATGTTGAGGCGATCGACGACGTTGTGTAAACAATAAAGATACACGAGAGGGTGAGCCCGTTCAGTACCGCATAGATAAAGAACACAGCCGTAGCCAGGTTGGCGGACATGCGGTTGATCATGCTCACCAGGATGCCCACGGAAATCAATTCTAAAATGATCAGGCCGAAGAACATCCACTTCGTGCCGAAAATAAAATTGAGCAACGCTTCGGAAGAAGCGGTATACCAGGCGACCAGTCCGGTCAGGATCAGCCCGAGGCTCATCCAGCCATAAACTTTTACCATGTAACGTTGTTGTTCGGCCAGCACCTGATCGACGGAAGGAACTGTAGGCGTGTTGAAGGAATCCATGTTCGTAAAAATTGCTTAAAGATATAGAATCATTTTTGAAACGTATAGGTCATGATGCGGTTGCCAAAAAATGTCGGAATATATAGCCATTTTCGGGTGGGGTCATAGTCGACGTCGGCGCAGTTCAGTTTTTGCTCCCGCGTGTCCAGCATTGGATGCGATTTTCCCTGGGCATCGACAAAATACACCTCGCCGGGCCAGCAGGACACGATAAATTCCTGGTTGCCCACCGGCACGATACCGTCATTTCCGCCCGTCGCCACGTCCGAGATCTTTACCAGTTCTTTCCCCTCCTTCAGACAGTAGAGCACGCCGTTGCCGACATCGGCCACATAAATACCCGCCGGATGGGCAAGTAACCCGTTGATGCGCTGGAAAAGCGGGCTTTCAAAATACAACGTCGCTTTGTTATCCCGGATCACGTGGATCCTGCCCGTGCCGGAGTCAGAAACGTACACGGCGTTGCCTTTGCCTACCGTAATGTCATTCAGGAATTTGGAATCCGGCACATCGATGCGGCGTACGATCTTGCCGGCGGCCACATCGATCACAACCACCTGAAAAAGATCCGCTACATATAGATGGGGGCCAACAAGGCCCATGCCCTTGGGCGCATCAAGACCGGTGACCCACTGCAGGCTCAGGATTTTGCCCTCCGGCGATATTTTCGAGATAAATCCCTTGCCATCCTTTTCACCAGCGGCACCGTCGATATTGGAAACGTAACAAACTTTGCGGGAAGGATCGATCAGAACAGATTCAGGCACTCGGAACACCGTGTCGGTTTGCCAGGCGAGGGTGAGCTTCTGCGCAGCGGCCGGAAAGACCAAAAAAAGCAGCAGCAAGCCTGAAAACAACAGGAAAGACACAGGTCGGTTCATGCGGTAGGGGTTAGGGTGAACGCCTTTATTCAAAGATAGCTTTTTACCGGCACCAAAGAAGCCTCCCAGGGTTCGGAACTTTGGCCCGGCTGTGCTAATTTGGGCCAAAATTCAACTTTTATGCTTTATAAAATTCTTTTAGAGGCACATTCCGGCGTCCGCTACCTGGTGCTGTTGCTGTTGATCGTCGTGATCGTGAAATCGCTGATGGGCCTGATCAACAAGCGTCCTTTTGCCAAGGGCGACAACTTGCTCAGCCTGTTTCTGCTCATCTTCACGCACATCCAATTGCTGCTGGGCCTGTTCCTCTACTTTGTCAGCCCTCGCGTAAACTTCGGCCCCGAGGCCATGACGGACTACTACCGCTACTTCACGGCCGAGCACATCACGGGGATGCTGGTGGCCGTCGTGCTGATCACGATTGCCCGCTCGACATCCAAGCGCATGACCGACCCCGCCGCCAAGCATAAAAGACTCTTCCTCTTTAACACGATTGCCCTGGTGATCATCCTGATCGTGCTGGTGCTGGGAGGTGTAAAAATTGTCGGAAGATAACAGAACATACTTTTCGTTCGATGAAGCCGGGTTTATCCCGGTTTTTTTGTGTGTGGCCATTCCTGTTATTGTCTTAACTTTACTCCCTAATATCTAACCTCTACGCTATGAGATCGTTATTACTTTTATTCCTGGTGTCGCTTACGTTCTGTGCTCGTGCGCAGCAGCAATCCATGCTGCGGTATGAGCTCGTGAAAATGGACAAGAATGTAAACACCTTCCGTCACGAAGCAGCACCGGTAGTTTCGCCCGATGGCAATACCCTCTATTTCTTTGTGCAGAACCACCCCGACAACACATTCGGAAAAGACGACTCCCAGGATATCTGGGTCTCTAAAAAAGATGCGAATGGCGTGTGGGGCGTAGCGGAACACTTGGGCAACCCGTATAACATCCATCCCTCCAACCAGGTCTTTACCGTGTTCGACGATGGAAGCCTCTTCATTCGCGGTGGCCGCTCGAAAGGTGAAAAAGGATTCTCCATCGTCTCCAACGGCTCACTGAAAGAGCTGGACGTAAAAGACTTTAAGTCTATGAACAAAGGGCGCTTTTATGGTGCCAGCATGTCTGCCGATCAAAAGTTCATGATACTATACTTCAGCGAGAAAGATAACGCCCAGCTGAGCGACCTGTACCTGAGCCATGCGCAACCCGATGGCAGCTGGTCGCGGCCGGAAAAAATGGGCCTCAGCACCACCACCGACGAAGTGGGCCCTTTCATCAGCCCCGACCAGAAGACCTTATACTTCGGTAGCGCGCGCCAGGCACCCGGGCGTCAGGGCGGCGTCGATATTTATAAAACGACACGCCTGGACGACACCTGGAAAAAATGGTCGGATCCCGTAAACATGGGCAAGCCTATCAACACCAACGCCCTCGACTTTTACTTCACCATCGACCGCGAAGGAAATATCTTTACCAGCCGCGCCAACAAGGCCCTGGAAGGAGCGCAGCTCGACTTATACCAGCTCGTACCCAAGACATTCACGGTAAACCTTACGGGCGTAGTGTTAAACGAAAAAACACAGGATCCCATCGTCGCCGCCTTGGATGTCAAGATCAAGGAAAAAGAACCCCTGAAGCTGAAATCAAACACTACAGGCAAATTCGAAACCAAATTGCCCGAAACACAAGCCATTACTGTGGCCGCTTCCGCGGAAGGATTTTTACCGAAAGAACAATCACTGAAGCTTCCGGTATTAACGGCCGACACTACCCTATTCGTGGAAATTTTGTTAAAACCCGTAGCGAAGAAACTGATCGTGATGGGAAATGTATACGATAAGAAAACCGAAAAGCTGATCGCCGCAAGAGTAGACGTGACCCTGCGCCAGGACCGCAAGACCACCTTTAAAGTACCGGCGGAGAAAGGCGCCTTCGAAAAAGAAGTGCCCAGGCTCGGCTGGTACATGCTGAGTGCCAACGCCGAAGGGTATCTCAATGCCACCGACAGCGTACAGTTGGAAAGCGAAGAGCTCTCGCCGGCTACCCGCGACCTGTACCTCGAACCGATCGAGATCGGCGTCACCGTACGCCTGAAAAATATATACTTCGACTTCGATAAAACAACGTTGAAGAAAGAGTCCTTCACCGAGCTGAACAAAGTAGCCGACTTCCTGAAACAAAATGCGACCGTAGAGATCGAAATCGCAGGCCACACCGACAGCAAAGGCTCCGACGATTACAACGCCAACCTGTCACAAGGCCGCTCGCAATCCGTGGTAGATTATCTGGTGAGCCAGGGCATCGAAAGCTTCCGTCTGACCGCGCACGGCTACGGCGAATCCAAGCCCATCGATACCAACGACACCGATGCCGGCCGCGCCAACAACCGCCGAGTAGAATTCACGATCGTCAAGAAATAAGAACGTAAAAAGCAATAAGAACAAAAGAGGCTGCCTACCGGTAGCCTCTTTTTGTTTTACGAAGTAAGGATCTCGATGTCAAACCTCCTGGGGCGTCGTATTCTTCGAGACTAAACCGTATTGTTCCAAAACTTTTTGCTCATCGCCCGTGACATATGCAAAGATCTTCAACCCTCCGTCAAAGTCTCTTAGAAAATACACCACGTCAAACTCGATCGCCACGTCACGCCCCTCTTGCCGATACCGCGAATCCCAGTGAACCCGGGCCATCACGTGGAAGTCATCGATGAGCGTTACGTCCAGCTTCTTAACGTTCATGGATCGCGTTCCAATACTTTTATAGAACTCGATCCCCTGTGGGATCGCCTTGCGAAATTCATCCCCGTTCTTCCCTGCATGCACACCCGCGGGGCTTGATTCGATAAAGCTGTCCGCGAAAGCGGCAGCCGTGCCCTCAACATCAGGCTTCCCGGACAGTCCCCGATTGAACCGATCTTCATATTCCCCGAAGAACGCTTCAGTTTTCTGTTTGATATCTTCCTTCATGGTCATTGTGTTTACGCGAATCAGCACACTGTAGACGACTTTCCCCATACTGGTCATATCCGGCGCTGGAACGCTTATTCTCTACATATCTATCCGGGAAAACCATACCCACGATCCCTAAGCCCTGTATCCATGAAGGTAAATACAACGTCCATCGAAGAGTTTTTCTCCCAGTTGCGCCAGTACCTGCAGCGAGACGGTATTAACCGTCAGGATGTAAACGAAAAGCCGCCCTTGCGATCGGAGCTTTTCAGCGCGGAGCAAATGGATCAGCACGCACAATTTCTGGCAGGCACGCACAAACTCACAGGCAACAAAACTCCCGAGCTGTTGCTGGGCCGCCTGGCCGTGAACGAAGACGTGTTATTCCAGGTAACCCGGCTGTTACAGGACGCCGTTAAAGAAAAGAAGATCATAACGCCGGCAGGGGAGTGGCTGCTCGACAACTTCTATCTCATCGAAGAACAGATACGCCTGGCCAAACGCCACCTGCCCAAGGGCTACAGCAAAGGTTTACCGCGGCTGGAAAAAGGCAAGTCTGCCGGCCTGCCCCGGGTATACGACATCGCGATCGAGATCATCGCGCACAGCGACGGCCATGTGGACATGCACAGCCTCAGCAGCTTCATCGCCGCCTATCAGAAGCTCAGCTACCTGACATTGGGCGAGCTGTGGGCCGTACCGATCATGCTGCGCCTGGCGTTACTCGAAAACCTCAGCCGCGTTGCGGCACGCATCGCCATCGACCGTGCAGACGAAGACCTCGCCAACGACTGGGCCCAGCGCATTCTGGAGACGGCCGAGAAACATCCCAAAGATCTGGTGCTCGACATCGCCGACATGGCCCGTTCCAACCCGCCGATGGTCAGCGCCTTTGTGGCGGCGTTTACACGCAAGCTGCAATGGAAAGGACCGGACCTGACGCTGCCGGCCTCGTGGATCGAGCAAAACCTTTCCGAGAGCGGACAGACCATCAACGCGCTGGTGCAGGAGGAAAACCAAAAACAAGCCGCCGACCAGGTATCGATGAGCAACAGCATCAGCAGCCTGCGCTTCCTGGTAAAGACCGACTGGCGCGAGTTTGTCGAAACCATGAGTATGGTGGAACAGACTTTGCGTGCCGACCCCGCGGCGGTATACGCCAACATGGATTTTCACACCCGTGATCAATATCGCCATACCGTAGAGCGAATTGCCAAACAAAGCGGCGCCGCCGAATACGAAGTGGCGCGCATCGCGCTCGAATTCGCAAAGGAACACGCCGGGGGCACACGCGACGTACGGACGTTGCACGTCGGGTATTACCTGATAGGAGAAGGAGTAAAGAAGACCGAAGCCGCCGTGCGCATCAGGCTGACCGCTGCCGAAGGCATGCGTCGCTGGACCGCACGGCGCCGCTACGCCTGGTATGTGATCGGAACCACCGCGTTGACCCTGCTGGTGATGGCAATAGGAGTAGAAGGCGGGTTCTCCCGTAACGTTGCGTGGGGATGGTGGCTGGTAACGGGTATTGTCGCATTGGTATGTGCCAGTCAGATTGCGCTCGCCATCGTCAACTGGCTGTCAACACTATCCGTCAAACCCTGTCAGTTGCCCAAAATGGACTTTTCGGGAGGGATACCCGAAGAGAACCGAACCCTGGTCGTGGTCCCCACGCTATTGGTCAATCCGCGCCAGGTCGAGAAGTTGCTGGAGGACCTCGAGGTACGCTACCTGGCCAACCGTGACCCCAATTTACTCTTCGGACTTCTGACGGACTTAAAAGATTCCGACCAACAAAACCTGCCCGCCGACCCACTGCTGGTACAGATCGCCCGGGACGGCGTCATCGCCCTCAATAAAAAATATAACCGGGATGTCAACGATACCTTCTTTCTCTTTCACCGCCCCCGCTTGTGGAACTCCGTGGAGAAAGTATGGATGGGATACGAGCGCAAGCGGGGCAAGCTCTCGGAGCTCAATCAACTGTTGCGCGGCGGAGCGAAGAACAGATTCTCTGTGATTGTCGGGGAGGAGTATCTTTATAAGACCGTACAATATGTCATCACCCTGGATACCGATACCCAATTGCCGCGCGACGCCGGATGGAGCCTGGTAGGCACGATGGCGCACCCGTTAAACCAACCCCAGTACAGCGACAAGAAGCGCCGCGTGGTACAAGGCTATAGCATCATCCAGCCCCGCATTGCTATCAGCTTACACGGCGCCACACGCACGCGGTATACGCGCATGCATGAAAACGACTCCGGCATCGACCCCTATACCAAAATGGTGTCGGATGTATACCAGGACGTCTTCAATGAAGGGTCGTTTATTGGAAAAGGCATCTACCATGTCGACACCTTCGAGAAGGTGTTAAACAACCGCTTCCCCGAAAACCGTATTCTCAGCCATGACTTGCTGGAAGGCTCCTACACCCGGTGTGGCTACGCAAGCGACGTACAGTTCTATGAAGAATATCCGTCGCGTTACAGCGTAGACGTCAGCCGGCGACATCGCTGGATCCGCGGTGACTGGCAGATAGGAAGCTGGTCGTTGCCATGGATCCCCGACGCCAAGGGGCGGTTCATCGGCAACCCACTGAACGCCCTCGCACGCTGGAAGATATTCGACAACCTGCGCCGCAGCGTTGTACCAATAGCCATGATGGTCTTCTATCTGCTCGCATGGCTGGTCTTGCCGGCAACCTGGTTTTGGACCGTATGCGTAACGGGCGTCATCGTATTCCCGGCCCTGGCGGTATCGGCGTGGGGCCTGATGCATAAACCTGCGGAGATCAAACTCCGCCAGCACCTCATAAACAACATACGTAGCACCTACCACACGCTGGCACAGGCAGCCTTTACCATCGTATGCCTGCCATACGAAGCCCTGATCAGTCTTGACGCCATTGTGCGCACCGGATGGCGCATGATGATCAGCCGCCGGCGGTTGCTCGAATGGAACCCCTCGGGCTTTATGCAAAGCGGCCGCCCGGAAACACTTCCGGAAACGTACCTCTCCATGTTCATTTCGCCGCTGGTTGCCTTCGCCACGAGCGCAGCCATCCTGCATTGGAACCCCACGGCATGGGTAGCGGCGGCGCCGTTCCTGTTGGTGTGGGCGCTGGCACCGGCCATCGTCTGGTGGTTGAACCAACCCCTGCCGACGGTTTCCGGCGAGCTGAGCGCGGAGCGCCAGGACACCCTGCGTGAGCTGGCACGCAAGACGTGGGCCTTCTTTGAAGATCTTGTGGCGGAACCAGACAACTGGCTGCCTCCCGACAACCTGCAGCAATATCCTATACCCGTGGTGGCCCATCGTACGTCGCCGACCAATATAGGCCTGTCGCTACTGGCCAACCTTACAGCGGTGGACTTTGGTTATATCCCCGCTACGCAGTTTCTGCAACGTACAGAACATACGTTCTCAACCCTCAACCGCCTGGAACGTTACAAAGGCCACTTCTACAATTGGTACGATACACAAAGCTTACAGGTGCTGCACCCACGCTACGTGTCCACGGTCGACAGCGGCAACCTGGCCGGGCATTTGATCACGCTGCGCCAGGGATTGCTACAAATGCCCGATCGGAAAGTGATCGAGCGGCACGTACTGGCGGGTCTGCACGATACCGTGCGGATCATACTGCAAAAGCTTCCCGAAATACACCGGGGTATATACCAAAGTATTGCCCGGGAGCTTGCACAAATGCTTCAAAAGGAATTCCTGACGTTGGATGCGCTGCGCACGCTTCTGAGCCAGGTGCGCATAAAGGGAACGGCAGTGTTAAATCGGCTCGATGCGCGCACGGAGACACACCGGTGGATCGTTGTATTTGACAAACAAATTCAAACGTTCTTAACGGAGATGGATGCAGTAGCACCCTGGTTAGCCATCGGCCCGCCCCCGGCGAAGTTTCAGGAAATGAGCTTACTGGCGGACGTGCCGACGTTCGCACAGGTTATACAGGCCGAACACCTCGTGGAAGAGGAGATCGCACGACTGTCTGGGAAAATGCTGACGCCCGAAGAAATGGCGTGGGCAGACCAGTTCCGAACCACCCTGCACGCCGCCGCGACGTATAGCCGTCGGCAGCTGGCGCGCATCGCCGATCTCGGCGAACAATGTGCCTACCTGGCCGACATGGAGTACGATTTCCTGTACGATAGATCACAACACCTGCTGACCATCGGCTACAATGTCGAAAGCCACCGTGCCGATGCAAGCTATTACGACCTGCTGGCTTCCGAAGCACGCCTGGCTACTTTCGTGGGCATTGCACAAGGCAAGCTGCCGCAAAAGAGCTGGTTTGCACTGGGGCGTCGCCTGACAACGGCTGGCCACACGCCGGTGCTGTTGTCGTGGAGCGGCTCGATGTTCGAATACCTCATGCCAATGCTGGTCATGCCGAGCTACCACAACACCCTGCTCGACGAGACCATGCGCGGCACCGTACAACGACAGATAGAGTACGGCCGCCAGCACAATGTACCCTGGGGTATATCAGAATCGTGCTATAACGTAGTAGACGCACATCTCACGTATCAATACAGGGCCTTTGGTGTACCGGGCCTGGGTTTTAAACGCGGCCTCGGCGACGACCTCGTCATTGCACCCTATGCCACCGTCATGGCGCTGATGGTAGCCCCCGAAGAAGCGTACAACAACCTGGCTACACTGCGCGACCAGGGCTTTGAAGGCCAGTACGGGTTCTTCGAAGCTGCGGATTATACTCCCGCGCGCCTGCCCCGCGGACAATCGCGGGTACTGATCCAAACCTTCATGGCCCACCACCAGGGCATGGGCCTGCTGTCGCTGGCCTATGTACTGCTCGACCAGCCCATGCAAAAAAGGTTCGAAGCGGATCCGCAATGCCAGACGGTATTGTTGCTGCTGCAGGAGCGGGTACCGCGCACCACGAGCTTCTACTCGGCGGCGACCGAAATGCAGGAAGTTACACTCACACCGGCCGTACCCGAAATGCGCGTTATCAACACGGCGGACACGCCGGTGCCTGAAGTGCAGCTGCTTTCGAACGGCCGGTACCACGTTATGCTCACGAACGCCGGCGGAGGCTACAGCCGTTGGAAAGAGGTAGCCGTGACTCGCTGGCGTGAAGACACTACCTGCGACAACTGGGGCATGTTCTGCTATATCCGCGACCTGGATCGTGATGCCTGTTGGTCGACAGCCCATCAACCCGTATTGCGGCCCGCCGAACGTTACGAAGCTGTGTTCTCGCAGGGGCGCGTAGAATACCGCCGCCGTGACCTCGACATCGAAACCCATACAGAGATCATCGTATCGCCCGAGGACGATATCGAGATCCGCCGCATACATATAATAAACCGGTCCGGTCGCAAACGCCGTATAGAGGTCACGAGCTATGCCGAAGTAGTCCTGGCGGCACCCATTGCCGATGCCGCCCATCCCGCTTTTAGCAACCTGTTTGTGCAGACATCCATCGAAGAGTCGCAGCATGCCATACTGGCTACGCGCCGCGCGCGCAGCCACGACGAGCAGCCACCGTGGATGCTGCACATGATGAAGGTGATCGGGCAAGGCATCGATACCGTAGCCTACGAAACCGACCGCGACAAATTTATCGGACGCGGCCACACCCTGGCCAACCCGCGGGTGATGCGCATGCACGAACCGTTGAGTAACTCGCAAGGGTCTGTTTTAGACCCCGTTGTATCGGTACAATACCGCATCACATTGCCACCCGGAGAAAACGTCACCTTCGATATCGTCACCGGCATGGCCAGGACACGCGAAGAGATAAAAATCCTCGTAGACAAGTACCAGGACCCGTACCTGCGCGACCGTGCATTTGAGTTGTCATGGACGCATAGCCAGGTAGTGCTACGGCAGATCAACGCCACCGAAGGCGATGCCCAATTATTCGGGCGCCTGGCCAGCGCCGTAATCTATGCCAACCCCACGCTGCGTGCCAGCCGCACCGTGCAGGTGCGAAACCAACGCGGCCAGTCGGCGTTGTGGGCATACGCTATATCGGGCGACCTGCCGATCGTATTACTTCGTCTGTCAGATTCCACCAACGTGGCACTCGCCCGGCAGATGGTACAAGCTCATGCATACTGGCAACTAAAAGGCCTGGCCGTGGACCTGGTGATCTTAAACGAAGACCACACCGGATACCGCCAGGTATTGCAAGATCAGATACAAAGCCTGATCGCCGCCGGCGTCGGGATGAACTCCGGGCGCCAGGGTGGAATATTTATCCGCTCGGCCGACCAGGTGTCGGGAGAAGATTGGGTGCTGCTCCAAACGATCGCCCGCGTGATCATATCCGACACGCGCGGAAGTCTGGCCGAGCAGATCAAACGCCGCTCGTTGCCAAAGCCTGGCATTGCGTATTTGCAGGCCCGGCCCGGCCCGCCCGCCGTGGCGGAGGAAACAACGGAGGCGCCGCCGTTGCAGTTCTTCAACGGCCACGGCGGCTTTACCGCCGACGGACGCGAATACGTGATCCGCACCAGCTCGGACACGCACACGCCCCTGCCCTGGATCAACGTTATCGCGAACAATCACTTTGGCACGGTCGTGACCGAAAGCGGCCCGTCGTACACCTGGATAGAAAATGCGCACGAATACCGGCTTACACCCTGGTATAACGATGCGGTTACCGGCCGCGCCGGTGAAGCGTTCTACATACGCGACGAAGACACAGGTCGCTACTGGTCACCCACACCACAGCCCGCTACGGCCGGCCCGGTATACACCACACGCCACGGCTTTGGGTATACGGTGTTTGAACACCAGTACGATGGCGTAAGCACCGAAGTATGGATTTATGTCGACCGGGAAGCGTCCGTGAAATTTACAACGTTAAAGATCCGGAACATATCCGGACGTTCCCGCAAACTGAGTGCCACCGCCTATGTCGAGTGGGTACTGGCCGATCTGCGGGAGAAATCACTCCTGCACGTCGTCGCAGAACAGGATGTGACAACACGCGCAATCATCGCTAAAAATGCCTACAGTACGGAATTCTCCAACTATGCAGCATTCCTGGACGTAGACGCTTCAACCTATACCTATACCACCGACAGACAGGAATTCCTGGGCCGGAACGGTACGTTGCAACAACCTGACGCCATGCGCCGCCAATACCTGTCCGGGAAAGCAGGTGCCGGTCTCGATCCTTGCGCCGCGATACAGGTGCCGTTGGAACTGGAAGATGGTGCCGAGCAGGAAATCGTTTTCCGACTCGGCGGCGGCCGTACCATGTTTGAAGCAACAGAAACCGTTCGCAGATTCAAGGGGGCTAAAGCGGCACGGGAGGCGCTGGCACGCGTACATCAATATTGGAATCACACGTTGTCATCGGTCAGCATCCAAACGCCCAGCAGTGCACTGAATATATTGACCAATGGCTGGCTGTTATACCAGGTCATGTCTTCGCGCCTGTGGGGTCGAAGCGGCTTCTATCAATCGGGAGGTGCCTTCGGCTTCCGCGATCAGCTGCAGGACGTGCTGGCGCTGGTACATGCAGCGCCGGCCCTAACACGGCAGCAGATCTTGCTGGCCGCCTCGCGCCAGTTCCGCGAAGGCGATGTGCAGCACTGGTGGCACCCGCCGCTGGGCCGCGGGGTTCGTACGCAATGCTCCGACGACTTCCTGTGGCTGCCCTTTGCCGTAAGCCGGTACGTGGAAGCGACAGACGATATCGCCATCCTGGACGAAGAAGTATCCTTCCTGGAAGGCCGCCCGCTGAACATGCAGGAAGAGTCTTACTATGATCTGCCGGCGGTGTCCGACGAACGCGCAAGCCTCTATGAGCACTGTCGCCGCGCCGTGCGCAGAGGCCTGCAATTCGGTGCGAACGGATTGCCCCTCATTGGTTCCGGCGATTGGAACGACGGCATGAGCATGGTAGGGATCCATGGCAAGGGCGAAAGCGTATGGCTGGCATTCTTCCTGTATGATGTGTTGAGGCGTACAGAAGCGCTTGCGCGCGCGCGCAACGACGCTGCCTTCGCGGGCGAGTGCGCACACCAGGCGCTGCAATTGAAACGAAATATACACGACAACGCGTGGGACGGCGGCTGGTACGTGCGGGCGTATTACGACGATGGCACACCGCTCGGCTCCTCACGCAATACAGAATGCCGTATAGACTCGATCTCACAAAGCTGGTCCGTATTGTCGGAAGGAGGCGATCCCGACCGGTCGCAGACAGCCATGGAAGCCGTAAACAAAGATCTGGTACGGCGTGATCGTGCCCTGATCCAGCTACTCGATCCTCCGTTTGACAAGTCAGAAAAAGACCCGGGCTATATAAAAGGCTATGTACCCGGTGTGCGCGAGAACGGCGGCCAATATACACATGCCGCTGTGTGGATGATCATGGCCTTTGCGAAATTGGGCGACCATCAACGCACATGGGAGCTGCTCGACATGATCAACCCGCTAAACCACGGACGCAACCCGAAAGAGATTGCGGTGTACAAAGCGGAGCCCTATGTCATCGCGGCAGACGTTTATGGGGTCGCACCACACGAAGGCCGCGGCGGCTGGACCTGGTACACAGGTTCGGCGGGCTGGGTATATCAGCTGATCATTGAGTGGTTCTTTGGTTTAAAACGCCAGGGTGACCGCCTGCTGATAACACCCTGCTTGCCGGCCGAATGGCCTTCTGTAAGTATGCAATATCGGTTCCACGACACGATCTACACCCTGCAGCTCGACCGGGTACCAGGGGGCGAAGAGATCGAAGTATGGGTAGACAATGTGCGCCAGGAGGGCCACTATATAAACCTGCTGGACGACAAGGCCAGTCACGCCGTGCGCATTACAGTAAAGACGCCGGAATGGGTAATATGATGCACAGTTTAAACAAAGTTTTAAACGGATGGCACGAAAATTAGCGTAAAATTAATGAGATCGGTTTGGTAAGAGTTTTTAGTGGATAGTTGTATGAAGACCAGGAAGATACTGTTGATCGACGATGAAAGGGATTTTGGTATCCTGATGAAGAATTTCTTTTCACAGAAGAACTATGAGGTATACCATGCCCAGACACTGGCCGAAGGAATGAAACTACTCGAACAGGAAAAACCCGACTTCATCTTTTTAGACAATAATCTTCCCGACGGACTTGGCTGGGGTAAGACAGAATACATCCTGGTAAATTATCCGTTGTCACAACTAAACCTGATCAGCGCATATCACGTACCGAAAACTTCGGCATCCTCTTTCCGCATCCTTGAAAAACCACTTGTGCTCGAAGAGATCAATAAAATGTTTGGATAACAGCCGTCACGTCCCATAGTAGAATCGTTGTTCAACCGTTTGAGTAAAGCACTGCTCAACGAGTACTTCCATCGTGCTATTTCGACAGGCATAGTTTTGACGCCCGTTGTGAACGTTCAATAAAAAATGTTTCACAACTAAAAAAAATCTCATGTCAAACTACAATCGTGGCCAGCGGGGTCAGAGATCCCAACGTCCTTACAATTATAACCGCGAAGACAGCAATCGTAACTACGGCAATGAAAACCGTGACTACGGAAATGAGCACGGTACCAGCTGGGGTGCGCAGCAGGGGAATGACTACAACGAAAATAGCTGGTACGGGCGCAGCCGCCAGGGCGACTATGGCAACACCGGCTATACAAACTATGGACAGTCACGTTACGGCAATTCGGGCGATACGTCCAGAAATTATGACCGTGACTTTAACACCGATTACTTTGGCAATCGCCAGTCGTACGAGGGCGGCAGCTACGAAGGTGGCTACGGCAACCGCGGATACCACGATGACGACGACTATAGCAGCTACGGAAGATACGGTCAATATGACCGGGGTAACCGCAACTATGGCAACTACGGTCACCAATACGATCGCGGTAACTATAGCAACTATGGCAGCTCGGGAGGCTACGGAAACAGCAACTTCGGATCCGGGTATGGCCGGTCCTACGATTATAATCGGGGACAGCGCTACGACCAGGGCAGCAACATCGGCAATTACGGCACCATGGGCAGTTATGGTAGCGATCAATATCGCGACCGGGGCATGTGGGATAAAACACGCGATGAAATTTCGTCCTGGTTTGGAAATGAAGATGCCGAACGTCGCCGCGAAATGGACCGTCGCTTCACCGCCCAGCATCGGGGTAAAGGTCCGAGAGGTTATAGCCGCTCCGACGACCGGATTAAAGAAGATGTCAACGACCGTCTGAGTGATAACCCGTATATCGACGCCAGCGACGTGGAAGTATCCGTGACCAACGGCGAAGTTGTACTCAGCGGAAAAGTAACAGACCGCCACGACAAACGTCGTGCGGAAGATATAGCCGAAGGAGTCTCGGGTGTCCGAAACGTCGAGAATCGGATTCGTGTACAAAGTGAAGTAGGAGAGAGCACAGGCTCTTTTACCACCACACCCCGAAGCTCGCAAACGACCACAGAACGAAGCAAAAGCCGCAATGGCCTGGTGGAATCGTAACAAGTAGAATAAAAAAGGCCGTCCGACGATTTTCGTTGGACGGCCTTTTTTATTGTCTGAACCCGCCGTTATTCTTTTACGGTAATAAAAGGCCGGCTCGGAGCAGGCTTCGTTAAACGCAGCCCTTCATTCAGAGCATTGACAATTTGGGTAATATACTCCTTCTGCGTGCTGACAACCGCATTTTTTTCTCCTTCAGCAGTGGCGATCCGAACGGCATAACGTTCGCGTATCAGGCCGGTGATGAGCAGCCCGATCAATGCCAAAGCACCGCCGATCCAGATCGCCATCGTATTGGCGCTGACGTACGTACCATTGATGTAGGAGTCCGGAACGCTGCTGGCCGGAATAAGCGCCAGCACACCGGCTATACAAAGCAGCAGCCCGATCACCAGCAGCAAAATGCCGGGCAGACGATGCGGCTTGAGAATAAGCAACCCGTGCTTAATAATGCCCTTTAAACTATACGACGTGTTCTTTACCTGAAACGTCGAATCCGTGATCGTAACATCGTGACCATCGGTATACAATACTCTATCCGGTATCATAGTATTTTATTGTTTGTTGTCTACTGTGAAGGTATTTGAAAACTCCATGCCACAAAACCGCATGCAGTGATTTCACTCAAAAGCGGATAACGGCCTGTGTAAAAAATGCTACAGCTTGTGTAAAGAGGCTTCAGTCAATGGTTTCATGGCATCAAGCGATACTGTAGACGATATACCGTATACTGGGGATGTCATCACCCACACAACAGAAAAAAGTTTGGTTTAATATAAACCGGTATTGCAAATACGCGCTCTGGCATCAATTTTTCAAAGGTTCCGTGAACAAAGACCACATAAACTGTTAAAGTTATGAAAGCAAATAATGAAAAGCTGATTGCCGTCCTCAATGACCTTATTCGTATTAACTACGACCGCATTGAAGGATATGAAAAGGCAGTGGAAGAAATCAGAGACTTCTCCGAAGCAGAAATAAAAAGCATTTTTATCAAAATGGCAGACGATAGCCGCAAACATCGCACAGAGCTGACACAGGCCGTGGTACAATTAGGAGGCGAGCCCGCTACCGATACGACAACCGCCGGCGACATTTATCGGGTGTGGATGGATGTTAAAACAACGTTCGCCGGTAATGATGTATTGGCATCATTACAACTGTGTGAGTATGGGGAGGACAAAGCCCTCGAAGCCTATAAAACGGCGTTGGCGACCGACGTGACCTGGCCGACCGATATACGTGCAATGATCGAGAAGGAACGCGCATCGTTAAAATCTTCGCATGACCGCATTAAGCGTTATCGTGACGAGTATGCAAGCGCGGAAAAATCCTCCCATTAATCGAAAATAAATCGGTAATCATAAAACAAACACGACAATGAAACGTATCACCAGAATATTCCCGCTCTTTATCGCCGGCGTAGTAGCGTTCAGCTGCGGACCAAAGAAGGTTGAAAATACCAACGAAGTAGCAGAGGAGGCGAACGAAGAGAAATTTGAAGATCGCAAGGACGAGAAAGATGCAGCGTTCGTAGCAGAGACAGTAGCATCGAACTACGCGGAGATTTCGCTGGCCATACTGGCAAAGGAGAAATCGAATAACCCGGAGGTAAAAGAGATAGCCCAGGAGTTGGAAGCCGGACACAATAAGATCCTCGGCGAGCTCCAGTCGTTTGCCAGTGCAAAAGTGATCACCGTTCCGACCGAGGCGAACGATGCTGAGCAAAAGACGATCGAAAAACTTCGTGAAGAAAAGGACGTGCAGGAATTCAATAAGAAGTGGAGCAAGGAGCTGGTAGATAAACACGAAAAAAGCATTAAGGAGTTTGAAGCCCGCCTGGAAAAGACCCAGGATGCCGATCTTAAAATCTGGATAGAACAAACACTGCCCCATCTGCGCGAGCACCTCGACAAAGTGAAAGCGCTGGAGTCAAATGTTACCGCTTCCAGATAATTGTTTAACCTTTAAATACGGAAACATCATGACAAGTACATCAAAAGTAATCGTAGGCATTCTTGGCGCAGCCGCCGCCGGGGTGGTACTGGGTATGTTGATCGCGCCTGAAAAAGGATCGGATCTGCGTAAGAATATCAAGAATACGACAGACGATTGGCTGGGCGAAATCACACAATGGATGGGCAAGGGCAGAAAGTACCTGGCGGAAATGAAGGAACAAGCCGAAGGTGAAGCAGAAAATCTGACCTCGGAAGCCGAGCAAGGCATCAGCAACCTGAAAGAATCCGCACGCCGGCGCGCTTCCACACATCATTAACGAATAAAACCCGTTTATATAACGATCTTTTGTGTAAGCCTTTCTCGGAATCCACTGATACTGGAAGCTGACGCAAAGCTGCAAAAGATCACAAGGGGCTCCCCCGGGGAAGCCCCTTTTTTGGCATCAAAAGGGCGGAAGCATGGCTACGCAAGAGTTGGCCTAGATCTATCCCAGTGCTAACCCGGTGATGAGCTAGTACTAAAAGGGCTGGGGAGAGGGCATGGCTAAATCCCCGTGGCAACCGGCCGAAGTCGCAATCCGCGGCGGAGCCCTTCGGCCCATGTGTAGACAGTATCTCAGCTGCCTTCCTGCGGCACCGTCGCCGGAAAAACCATGGCACAGCTTTTTACCATATCAACGTGATTAGATCACTTTCCTCTTAAAAATGTGCCGTTCTAAACAGAATTCCAAATTCTGTAAAGCTGGGGACATGCACATTAAAACCGATATACAGTAATACTGTTGGGGTTTAGGAAGAAAGGATCCTGGGAGGCTCTTTGGAGCCTCCTCCTTTTTTTATCGCAGCTGGTGAACGGCGAGATAATCTTTGATCTGCGTAATCGTCTCGTCCACGTCCTTAGCGATCAGAACGCGATAGGTACCGATGTTCTTAAAGAACCGTATCGTAATCTCATCCTGGTGCAACAGAATTACCTTTTTGTTGGACTTGATCGCAAGCGCCACTTCTGAGGCAGTGCCGGCAGCCATGCCCAGAACAACGATGATATTGCTGGAAAGAACATTGATCATGTTACGCCCGCTACCCATACCGGTAACGATCTTGATCTGGGCATTTTCAGAAGCATTTTTATCATGGGCATCGGGCAATACGCCAATGGTGAGACCGTTGACATCGCGTGCACCCTTCATGGCGGCATCCATCACCCCAAAGCTGCGGCCGCCCGTCAGCACGGCCCATCCCTCTTTGGCAATAGCACGCCCCAGTTCAAAGGCCATTTCATTGTCTTCGGGAGAGGCATTCTCGCCAGGTCCCATTACACCGATGATAATTTTTGCTGACATATAAAGAGTTAGTTACTGCTAAATTACTGTTCGATTCTCGATTTACAAATATATACCAGGCCTCACCCGGTAAATTCATGGTGACAATCCCGGCACCGGTATATCTTTTCTTGAGGCGAGAATATACCAAAGAATAAGACCCGCAAACCTGTTAGAAAGGTGTCATGAAGCTTTTGGGGAAAGTCACGTTCCAACGAAATCGACTGGCAAGCGGGACAACGCGGTGTGGAATCTTCGCTTAATTGCATATTTCCACCGTCCAGAACCTGGCGGGCACGTTCCGCATCTTCTGCGAATAAATGCAGCCGAACCCGGAAGGCCGCAAAAGGCTGCCCCGGATACAAATTCGACAGGTTCTCCTCCGTCAAAAAACATGGAATGCCATAGGCGTCCAACTTGGTCTTGGCAAGGTTCGCTTCAATGGCGTGGTTGAATTCCAGAAAAGCAACGATCGTACCCCGGGTTTCCATTGCAGGCAAATTGTTCTCTAAAATAAAGACTTTACAGCAAAATAAACAGATCAGTTCCGACCGTGCCGGATAAAGCCAGATCACAACAGGGGCGAAAACAATCGGGCCGCTTTATCCACAACATGATGGAACCAGCTGCGGGATGTAAGCATCTCCAACGAAAGCTCTTCGCTTTGGGCCTGATCTTCCAGGAACTGGGCCGTAAGCTCCGCGCAGACCCGCTCCCCATAGACTACAGCACCTACCTCAAAGTTAAATTCAAAGCTACGGAAGTCGATATTGGCCGTACCGACGATAGCCAGGTTATCGTCCGCCACTATAGTCTTGGCGTGCACAAACCCCTTTTTGTAGCGGTAGATCTTCACACCACATTCCAGCAATTCTTCGTAATATGAGCGCGAAGCGGCATTGACAAACCGTAAGTCCGCCTCCAGTGGGACAAGCAGGCGCACGTCCTTCCCGCTAAGCGCCGCTTTTTTGATCGCGTCGTTGATGCTGTTGTTGGGGATGAAATAGGGTGAAGTGATATATACCCGTTTCCGGGCATTGACGATCGCTGTAAAATAACACAGCATGATACTCGCCCGCGGGTAGTCTGGCCCGCTCGCTACAATTTGTACCAGCGAATCGCCCTTAGGCATTCTGGCGGAATCCGGGAAGATCGTGGTGTCGGGGTGCAGATCCTGTTGTGAGCAGAAATTCCAGTCGGCCAGAAAGTGATACTGCAGGCTTTGGACTGCCGGCCCCGAGATCTTAATATGGGTGTCGCGCCAGAATAACGATTGCCCGGGGCGGTCGTTGACATAGTGATCGGCTACATTGATACCACCCACAAAACCTACATGGCCATCGATGACGATGATCTTCCGGTGATTGCGATAGTTTAACCGGCTGGCGATAAACGGCAGGTGCACCTTAAAGAACGGAAACGACTCGACGCCCGCGGCATCCATGTCGCGAAAAAACTTCCGCTTCAACCCCTTGCTGCCAAAGTCGTCATAGACGAACCGCACCTTTACACCCGCGCGCGCTTTCCGGATCAGCACCTCCTTTAGCTGATTGCCGACAACATCGTCCTCATAAATATAATATTCGAGGTGAATCGTTTGCGTAGCCAGTTCGAGCTCGGCAAGTACTTCCGGAAACTTGGACTCGCCGTTGATCAATAATTTGACCTTGTTGGATGACAATGGCTCGAACGAATCGTTTAGCAGTAAGTTGACCATATCCCGCTGGCCGTCGAGCTTATGCCGGTTGCTTTCCAGGATCTGGTGCGTAGTGGTAATGATCCGCTCCCGGATGCGCTGCAATAACCGGTCATTGGCAATCAGCTTCTTATTATAGATCCGCTTTTTGCGATAATTGACCCCAAACGAAAAATAAACGATCGCTCCAACGACCGGTACAGTAATGGCCAGCACCAGGTAGCCCAACGCCTTCGAAGGATTCCGCGAATCCATAATAATGCGTACGACCGTAAACAACGTGATGGAATACAGAACGATCAATAAGGCGAGTTTGGGAGTAAGCGCGAACATAGCCAGCGTAAGAACGTTACTTGACTGGAGAGAAACAACCGGCTTTACATTATTTGTCTTATTTGGTAAGTTCGGGCCATGCGTCCCCTCATAAAAACCCTCCTTTTAATATGTGTTCCGGGTCTGGCAACCGCCATTACACCCGCCCAGCAAAAAGCGCTCAACAGCTACGTGGAATATGCCAACCACTCGGCGGGTGAAGTTACCCGGGTGGTCCAAAGTCTTATCGGTTATTACCCATCGCTCGCGAAGCCTACAGGTTGGTCCGCGCCGCGGTACACCTGCCCCGTGCAACTGGAAGACTACTACCTCAAAAACGCCCTGACACTCAGCGCCACCCTCGGCAGCCAGGCCGCCCCCCTGAATGCCCGGCTGAACGACCTGCGCGGCGCGGCCGAAAAGATCGATGCCCAATGCAAGGCCCTCGATACCTACCACAAGCTCGAAGACTATAAGCAAGACAACTATGCCAAAGCCCGCGACGTCGTAACAACCGTGCAGGGCTTGCTGAGGGACTATAAAGAAAAACAAGCCGCGTTGCAGGCCGCGTTGGAAGTCGCGTATAAAAAGTTGGTACCCGCCACAGGCCCATACCGACAGGCCGACGATAAACTACGGGCAGCCCTTGCGCAAGAGCGGGCGCTGCTCGACGCCTGGACATTTAACCTGCAACAGGAAACGCACACCGGCTGGCCGGTTCAGCCACTACAGCAGAGCGTCTTAACAACGATGACGCTGGTCGAAGACCTGAAAAAGACCACCACCGGGTTAAAATACCCGGCGTCGTTTTCCTGGTCCAACCTGATAGAAAGCTGGAACACGATCCTCGATGTAAAACGACGGGGTTGGGATGAATATAACTTTGATGCGCAAAAATCCGATGCTCATAGCAACAAGGTATACGCAGACCTGATCAACTATTATAACGGCACACTGGTCTCGGGATACAACAGCCTGCTGGATTACGTCGCCGCCGACGGGTATCGTGGTCTGAAAGCATTTGCCTACTTCCCCCTCTATGACATCCGGACCAGAGCAATACCGCCGGCCGTCGTGCTCAAACCTTTTCAGGAGGCTCCCGTGCCGCCGCTCGTCATCACCCCGTCCACCACGCCGATGTCGAGGTCCGTATACACATCCTTGGACCGCTACATCGATTACATAAATGAAACCTGGCACCAGACACGGTACATGCAAATGGTATTGACAAACCTCAGCAGCAGTGCCGACTATTACCGGAAATTGGAATCTTTCGAACGGCACGGGGCCATGAACTTTAATTATTCCGACTTCACCGTCCCGCTCTCCGCACACCAGCAGGCCATCACGGCAAGCAAATCCCTGCCGCCCGCAGTAGCGGCAACGTTAAACGCCGAAGCCACACAGATACTCACCATCCTGCAGGAAATGGATGCCCTGGCGGCGGCACTCCAGATCGAAGTACAGGAAAAACGATATGAAAAAGATCGCCTGGCAAGAATGACGGAAATGTTGGACCGTGAGAAAGAGCTCATGAAGGTGTGGGACGAAAAAAAGGAAAAGCTTTACACCGATGTGCGCCAAACCTTTAATGCCTGGCCGGCGACAAACAAGGCGGCGTCATGGTATATCGCCGGAAAAGCCCTCGAAGACCTGGCGGACCTCGACCGCGATGCCTTGTTCCAGGCAAAACAGCACTATGACAATGAAACCCCCGTCACCATTTCGACAACCGCCATTGACGCAAGCCTCCGCAACGTAATTGCCCGGGAGTATGAGAATATGAAGGGGATTGAAAAGATCGGCCGTAGTAACGGCAACTGCCCGTATACTCCATACGAAGACCTGCCCGAATCGTCGCGCAAGTTGAGCGAAGAGTTGCGCAAGCTTTCACCTGCCGTCGATGCCCGCCGGGAACACCCGTATTATTACATGGTATACCACTACAACGATGTAGTGGATGACTACAATAAATTCTGTGCGCTGTCGCACGAGGTCCTGCTGCTCAAGAAGGTCAAACAACCCCAGTTATTTTTGCCGCGATACGCAGGCCAGCCGTTGCCGGAGAAGCGCCCCGCGCGCCAGGCAGCGACAAAGGTGCCGGCGAGCGACCCACCCGCTAAAACATCGGAACAAAATCCCCCTGGGGTCACGCCCGGGGTTGGGCAGAACACCCACACCGTACAGCATGATACCATTTACATCGAGCGTCGTGACACCGTCTATCTGTCAGACGCCGGGGAAGACGTTCGATCCATGGAAGGCTACGCAACTAACCACCTGGTGCTGCTGCTCGATGTATCGGGGTCGATGAACCAACCCGGCAAATTGCCACTATTGAAGAAATCAGTGCTCGACCTGCTGTCGATGATGCGCACGGAAGACCAGGTGACGATCATCGCCTTTTCAGGCAAACCGAAAACACTATTGACCGCAGCTTCCTTTAAAGAAGAGGAAAAAATACGCCGGGCAATCGACGATCTGCAATCATCCGGAAAAACCGATGGTAACGCAGGCCTGAGGCTGGCCTATAAACTGGCTGACCAGCACTATATACGCGGCGGGAACAACCGTATCCTGCTGGCGACCGACGGCGAGTTTTCGGTGGACAGCGACGTATCAGGACTGATCGATAAATTTTCGCGGGAAGATATCTTCCTGTCCATCTTTAACTTTGGCAAAGGAATGGGGGCCTCGCAGAGCCTCGAAAAGCTGGCTGCGTCGGGCAAAGGCAACTACGCCGCTATTTCACCGCAAAACGTTGATCTTAAGCTGATTCGCGAAGTAAAAGCGAAAAAGAAGAAATAATGTGTAACAAACCTGAAGCGCGGGCGTCTTGCCTTTGAAATTCAGTACATGAACCTCGAATCCTTTCAAAACCGGGTGCTGCCTGCCAAAAACAAGCTCTTTCGCTTCGCCCTACGCTTTCTGGGGAGCGAAGAAGATGCGAAAGACGTGGTCCAGGAGGTATTCATTCGGGTTTGGAACGGTCGCGAGCAGATGAACGAGATACAGAACTGGGAGGCCTGGTGTATGCGCATCACCCGCAATCTCTCGCTGGATCGCATCCGCTCCAACAGCCGCCGGCAAACCCGGCCGATGGAAGAGACCTTCGACGTTCGTCAGGAAGCGTTGACACCGCACGAAACAACGGAGATCCGCGAAAGTATGCACCGTATCGGTCAAATCATCGAAGCCCTGCCCGAAAAACAACGGCAGATCATACACCTTCGGGATGTAGAAGGATACAGCTACAACGAGATCTGCGAAATACTGGAACTGGATATGAATCAGGTAAAAGTAAACCTGTTCAGAGCACGGAACACAGTGCGCGAAAAACTCACCAAGATGAACGCCTATGGACTCTAATAAGATCGAAGCCCTGCTGAAGAAATATTGGGAGGCCGAGACCTCGCAAGAAGAAGAGCAGCAACTACGCGAATGGTTCCGCATCCACGAGGCCCCAGAACCGTGGAAAGAAACCGCCGCCATGTTCCGTTACTTCGACGAGACCAAAAAAAAATCACTCGACGACGCTTCGTTTAACGCCACCGTCGTAAGCCATCTGCCCGCGGCCAGGACAGGGCGCGTGCGAAAGCTGGTCTATAATACCCTGCGGATAGCAGCGGGCGTCTCGGTGCTGTGCCTGGCCACATGGTTCGTACACAAAGAAATGCAGGAATCTACAGACCCAGAAGTGGTAGATACCTACAGCGACCCCAAGCTGGCATTTGAAGAAACAAAAAAGGCCCTGCTGCTCATTTCCCAAAGCTTTGGAAAAGCCGAAAAGCAAGCCCGGAAGATCAACATGTTTAACGAGGCACAGGAAGAAATTAGAAAAGAGAAAACAACACAGGAACAAAAGCTCTGAAAAGAGTAACAGACAGGAACGAACAGTAAACGGAAACACCATGAAAAAGATATATATAGTAATCATAGTAATGATGGCAGCACACGGCGTCTTTGCACAAGACGTTATCTCCAAGTTCTTCAATAAGTATCAGGGAGACGAATCATTCACACAAGTGACGATCAGCAGCAAAATGTTTAGCCTCTTCACCAACATGGAAGTGGAAAACAAAGAAGATCAGGAAGTGCTGAACGCCATCAGCAAGCTCAAGGGGCTACGAATCCTCGGCAAGGAAAATACATCCGACGCCCGCTCGCTATACAAGGAAGCTTTTGCGCTCATTCCTACCAAAGAGTTTGAAGAGCTCATGTCCGTGCGTGACAAGGACAAAGACATGAAATTCTATATTAAAGAAAGCGGCGGCAAGATTTCGGAGCTGGTGATGATCATGGGTGGCACGAAAGATTTTATGGTTATGAGCCTCTTTGGCGAGATCGACCTGAAACAGGTATCACGCATCGGCCGTAAGATGAATGTGAGCGGGCTCGAAAAGCTCGAGAACATGAAAGACGGCAAGAAACAGGAATAATTGCTCGGGTTGGCACAAGTCTTTGCTTCATCGCCGAAGACTTGTGTCCACCGTGACGTCCGCTAGTCTCCAGACGGGCGTATCTGCTCCCACAACAACTGTCTATACAATCAACAACCTCTTATGCGATACATCATAACACTCCTGCTGCTGGCAGCTGTAGGCTGGGCCAATGCCCAAAGCCCGGTGACCGAAGCGCTGTATAAGAAACATAGCGACGCCCTGACCTTGTTTTTCTATAACAATACACTCCGCATGCTTAACCAGACGAACGACAAGGACTTCGATGCCCTGATCGAAGATATAGAAAAGATGCGGTTCCTGATGATCAAAAAGGCAAACGGTTTTTCGATAAATGATTATCAAAAGCTGGTGGCAGACTATAAAACCGAGCAATTCGAAGAAATGATGTCCAGCCGTTACCAGGGGAAAAACTTTGATGTGTTCGTAAAAGAAAAGAACGGTGTAACAAAAGGCATGCTCGTATTGGTCAACGATGCAGAGAACCTGTTTGTACTCGATATCCTCGGACGGATCGCCATGGACAAGATCAGTAGCCTTTACCGTACGGTAAATGAAAACAGTGAGATCGGCGAGAAGATCAAAAATTTTACAAATAAAGATGGCCAGTGATGTATTGCCAGCCGTATTATAGACACCTACAGATAAAAGCACTAACCGATTCAACTGGTGGAAACCGTACTGGCGATAAATAACCTCGGCAAGAACTTCGGCCGCATACAAGCCGTCAACAACATAAGCTTGCAAGTAAAAGCCGGGCAGGTATTCGGAATGCTGGGGCCCAATGGCAGCGGCAAAACAACGACCTTGGGGATGCTCATGGGCGTAGTAAACCCCACGGCCGGCAGTTTCTCCTGGTTTGGCCAGCCACCGACCGACCACATGCGCAGACGGATCGGCGCTGTGCTGGAACATCCGATCTTCTATCCATACCTCAGCGGCCGGAAAAATCTCGAGCTCAATGCCATGATCAAACAGTGCCCGGTCGCAAACATTGACAACGTACTGGCATTGGTAGAGCTAACGGAACGCCAACACGATGCCTACAAAACGTACTCGCTGGGCATGAAGCAACGCCTCGCGATTGCCTCGGCGCTGTTGAACGATCCAGACGTGCTGATCCTCGATGAGCCCACCAACGGTTTGGACCCCATGGGCATTGCAGGCATTCGTGAGCTGATCATTCGGATTGCAGCAGGAGGAAAGACGATCATCCTGGCCAGCCACTTACTCGACGAAGTACAACGTGTATGTACACACTTTGCTATTTTGAAGAAAGGCACATTGATACACCATGGGCCCGTACATGACGTCGGCAAGGGCACGGAGACCGTAGAAGTAAAAGCCAACGCTCCCGACTTGTCACACGTGCTGCTGGCCTTCCCGGGTACATCCTCTGTCAATCGTGAAAACGGCAGTTTTCAGGTGCAGCTGCGTGAGCAGTACAAAGCAGCCGACCTCAATCGCTTTCTCTTTGAGAAAGATATCGTCGCCTCACACCTGGTCACCCGCCAGAAAAGCCTGGAACAACAGTTCTTGGAAATACTCGCCGAATCATAAACACAACGCCGCCGCGCATGCTTCACCTGTTACGCATAGACCTTAAGAAAATGTCCAGCTACCGCACCTTCTGGGTAGTATGTGGTTTATATTTTCTAACGCTGGGCTTCGGTGCCGCCAGCGGCATGGAATTTCTTAAATGGCTCGCCAGCTTCATCGATGGCTTCGGACAGGAAATAAACATCAACCGGATTCCGCTCTATCACTTTCCCGACGTATGGCTCAACCTGATCTGGTGCGCCGGCCTGCTGAAGGTGATCCTGGCCGTCATGGTGGTGATCTCGATCACCAATGAATACACCTATCGCACCTTGCGGCAGAATATTATTGACGGCCTGAGCCGGGGTGAGTTCCTGTTATCCAAGATCCTGACAAACGTGTTGCTGAGTCTCATGAGTGCAACGATGATCTTCGTGATAGGCCTCGTGACAGGTATGATCTATAGTCCCTCGCTGGAGTGGGGCAGAATGGTGACCGACCTGGAGTTCCTCCCGGCCTATTTTCTGGAAGTATTTTTCTTCCTGTCATACGCGCTGATGCTCGGCATCCTGATACAACGCTCGGGTCTCACCATCATTCTGCTGCTGCTGTCGCAATTGATCGAGTTTATCATCACGTCAAACGTTGACGACTATCTACCCGGTCTGATCCCGTTTTTCCCGATGGAATCGATCCGGAACCTAATCACATTTCCGTTCCCCCGGTATGCGTTCTCGGAGATCCGTGACTACATCAGCCCCGGCGCAGTAGCGATCGTACTCGCGTGGACACTCGTCTTTAATTATATCAGCTACCGCAAGCTAAAACGGTCAGATATCTGACATACGGCCAGTAGCGGAACCCATTTGTCGACAATAGTTGTTTCCCTTGCCGGGGTGCTTTAACATTGTATTTGGAAAAGCCCCGGGGGAGACATGAAGAAGAAGCTAATTGCCCTTGCCACTTGTTGGAGTCTATGCTACGTTGGCCAGGCTCAACCCGCCGTCGCGCTGGAAAATGTAGCGGGGCAACACATATTCTCCTTTCAGGAAATTCAATATCTCGAAGATCTTTCAGGCAAGCTTACCATAGACGATGTGAGCAGCCCGGCCTGGAATAGCCGCTTTAACCCCAGTGTAACCTTTAACCCGGAAAACAAACACCGAAATGCCGCATACTGGCACCGGGTGAAAATAAAGCTCGCGCCGACACAGCAAACGCGCTGGGTGATTGAATTCTTTGATCAGACCATAGACAGTATTGATTTTTACACACCGACCTCGCGTGGATACATACGCAATAGGTACGGTGACCACCAGGAATTCTCCGCCAGGCCGCTAAAGCACAAAAACTTTGTCATCCCCATCGCCAACGACAAAGCCGAAGAGGTAACGTATTACTTCCGCCTTCGCTCGGCCCAGCAAGCCGAAGCGATCGTGGTACTCCGCTCGGCAGACTACCTGTTTGAGTATGCTACGGATGAATATTTCTTCTTTGGCATATTCTACGGCATGATCCTGGTATTCTCTTTTTATAACCTGCTGATGTATGCCGCTGTGCGCGAAAGCCACTACCTGTTATACATGCTCTACCTGGTGGGCATCGGTGTATACGAAATGAGCGCCGACGGCATAGCGTTTCAATATTTATGGCCGCGGGCAATAACCTGGAACCAATATGCACCCGGCATAGCCCTATACCTTGCCTCGACCTTTGCGCTTTTCTTTGCAGCGTCTGTGCTCAACCTCCGAAAAGAGGTGCCGCCATTATTTAAGCTTATCCTGGGAGCCTTTGCATTCAGGACCATATTCCTCCTGGTAAGTCTGTTCATCGTGCATGACTGGTTTGCCGTCCGGTTCATTGAGATCGTACCATTTGCAGTGGCGTTCTACGCCGGTGTGCACCGGTGGGCCAAAGGTTATTCCGCCGCCCGGTTTTTGGTCATAGGCTATAGCATCCTGCTATTCGGTGTGGTAAGCAAAGTGTCGTTGTATTTTGACTTCGAGTGGATGCCCTTTGGGCAACTGTCACATTATAGCCTGGGCTTTTGCTTTATCCTCGAAATGCTTTTCCTGTCATTCGCGATCAGTGATAAGATTCGCATGCTCCGCATCGAAAAAGCCGAAGCCCAGGAGAAGACCATCGAACAGCTGCACGAAAACCAACGCCTCAAAGACGGCCTGAACCAGGAGCTGGAGGAGCAGGTGCGGATGAAAACGGCCCAGATCGTACAAAAGACAGAGCTCATCGAAGAGCAGAATCACCGGTTGGAGGAAGCCAACGTCCGGCTGGCCCGGCAGGCAGAAGAGATCGCCGCCATGAACATCCTGCTCGCCCGCGACAACGACCAGCTCAAGCACGACGTAGCCGAGGTCAAAGAAGCCCGCATACTATCCAAAGAAGTAGACTTCGAAGAATTCAGCGCGATGTATCCGGACGATGATAGCTGCCTGAAGTTCCTGGCCGACATAAAATGGCACAACGATTATGCCTGTCGTAAATGTGGTCACGCACAGTACAGTGCCGGGAAAAGCCCCTACAGCCGGCGCTGCTCCAAATGCGGGTACGACGAGTCGGTGACGGCCTACACCGTGCTGCAGAACACCCGATTGCCTATCAACAAAGCGTTTTACATGATCTTCCTGGTTTACAGTTCCCAGGGAAACATATCTTCTCACAAACTTTCCGAGATCCTCGGCATCCGCCAGAGCACCTGCTGGACCTATAGTTCGCGCATCAAGAAAACGATGAAGGAAAGACGCCGCCATGGCGCCCTGCACCTGCGGGAAGGCTGGAATTCCATTTTAGTAGAGGAAGAGAAATGATTTTAGTGCTCTGACTAATAGACACTTAGCGATTTTGAAAAATAAATCCGAACACTGCGTTCGAAATCGTAATCGATTGATATTCTTTTTTTTACCATCACTGCTGCCGTAAACGTTTGCAGTTTTCCTGGCGTATCAGTACCGCTTTCAGCTTCTGATCGCAATCCCTCAAACTGTCTCAGAAAGGGCATTTTTTACTTGCGACTGAAGCGTATCATTTTTTGTAACTATCTACCGATCAGTAAGTTGTATCGCGATTAGAAAACACTCCTCTAAATTTGGTTCAACAACTCAACCAAACTAAAACAATATGAAAAGAGGTTTACTCCTACTGTGGAGCATGCTGTTGTCGGCCGCCCTGTGGGCCCAAAACAGCAGCGTCTCCGGGAAAGTTACTTCACCGGATGGCCAGTCGCTGCCCGGCGTAAACGTCGTGCTAAAAGGTACGACCACCGGTACCATCACCGATGGCGACGGCAACTACAAACTGGAAGCGATCGAAGGAACGCTGGTCTTTTCGTTCATCGGCTACCAGATTTTAGAGATTCCCATAGATAACCGCTCGGTCATCGATGTGAAAATGGAAGAAGACCTGACCACTCTCGAACAGGTCGTGGTGGTAGGATACGGTACCCAACGGAAAAAGGATCTGACCACAGCGGTGGCCATCGTCGACCAAACCGCCATCAAAGATCGCCCCCTGACTTCCGCGGCAGAAGCCCTGCAAGGTAAAGCGGCCGGTGTGCAGGTAACACAGACATCCGGCAAGCCGGGTGGCGAGATTTCCATTCGCGTGCGCGGTGCCACTTCCGTACAAGCCGGCAACGAGCCCCTGTATGTAGTCGACGGCGTACCTACAACTGACATCCGAGGTATCAACGCCAATGACATCGAAAGCATGAGCGTATTGAAAGACGCTTCGTCTGCCGCGATCTATGGTGCCCGTGCAGCCAACGGTGTGGTACTGGTCACAACAAAGCGCGGTAAAGCCAATACACCCCAGCTTCAGTTCTTAGCAAACGTCGGTGTAACCGAAGTGACCAGGAAGCTCGACGTGCTGAACACCGAACAATATCGCGAGCTGATGAGCGAGATCAACAACACGATAGTGGATCCGGCGCTCACGCAGAATACAAATTGGCAGGATGAGACCTACGGAACGGGTTCATTTCAAAACTACCAGTTGTCTTATTCCGGCGGTACCGATAAAAGCCAATACTATGTGTCGGGTGGCTATCTCAACAACAAAGGCATCATAAATCCATCGGAATATAACCGCTATACGTTGCGCCTGAACCTCGACAACCAGGTGAAGGAGTGGCTCAAGATGGGTACGAATTTCAACTTCGTACGTTCCAAGTATAAGAACACGGAAGACAACAAAGCCGGAGGTCGCGGCGGTGTAATCTTAAGTGCATTGACAACGCCGCCGTTCCTGACAATTTACAATCCGGACGGCAGCGGACAATTTGCGCCGAACCCCTTCCAACCTTCATGGGAAAACCCCGTCGCATTTATGGAAGGTGCCGATGAAGGCACAACCGATGATCGCCTGATTGGCAATCTCAATGCAGAAGTGAAGATTCTCGAAGGGCTTTCCTTCCGAACGAACTTTGGTGTGGACTATACCATTCATCGCAATGACTATTTCCTGGATCCATTTAGAACCGTATTCGGCAGAGACCCAGCCAATCACGGCATCGGTCGTACGGATCAATCGACAACATTTGCATGGTTGAGCGAGAATACATTCAACTACACAAAATCGTTCGGTGTTCACAACGTGAACGTGTTGGCGGGTATGACGGCACAGGAATCGACATGGGAACGTACGTTTATCGAGGCAAAGGACTTTCCGAGTGTACCGGGTGTACAAACGTTGAACGCAGCGAACCAAATTGTGAATGCCTACACGGAAGCCAACGATTGGGCGCTGGCATCGATGCTGGCACGTGTGAACTATGACTATGATGGTAAATACCTGTTTACAGCTACCGTACGCCGGGATGGATCCTCAAAGTTTGCTCCTGGCCGTCACTGGGGTACATTCCCTTCGGTATCCGCTGGTTGGAGAATTTCGGCAGAGCCGTTTATGCAAAGTGTCACGTTTATCAACGACCTGAAGTTGCGTGCGGGCTGGGGTAAGAATGGAAACCAGGAAGGCATCAATAACTACGCTTACTATACGCAATGGGGATTCCGTCGCAGATCAGACCTGGGGCAAGGACCGGAGTTTGTGAAAGAGTCGACATTGGGCGGCACGGGTATCCAATGGGAGGAAACAACACAGACAAATATCGGCATCGATCTTTCTGTGCTGAATTCGCGATTGACCTTTACGTTTGACGCCTACCTCAAAAAGACAGACGGCTTGTTGCTGGACGTGGGATTCCCCTACTATACAGGGTTCGATTATCTTCGCCGAAACTCGGGTAAGGTAGAGAACAAAGGTCTTGAATTTGCCATATCGTCCATTAACGTAGAGAGCGATCTGCGATGGACAACGGACTTTAATATCTCCATGAACCGGAATAAGATTATGGAGCTGAACTACAATGACGTGTATTACTATGCGCCGATGTATAGCAACGGCGATCAATACCTTGTTCGGATGACGGAAGGAAGCTCCCTGGGCACATTCTTTGGCTACGTTTACGAGGGCGTAGATCCCGACAACGGAAATCCTCTTTTTCGCGATTTTACCGGTAACGGGTTAAACGATGCCGACCGCACGGTTATTGGCAATGCACAGCCGAAATTTATCTTCGGCTTGACCAATAATCTGTCGTATAAGCGTTTCGATTTGAATATCTTCTTGCAGGGGTCCTATGGAAACGATATTTACAACGCAACGCGCATGGAACTGGAAGGTATGTATGATTCAAAGAACCAATCGACAGCGGTGCTGAATCGTTGGACGGAAAATAACCGCAATACCGATATGCCGCGCGCAGGCTATGGTGTAGCAGCGATCCGGAATTCGACACGATTCGTGGAGGATGGTTCTTATCTTCGTGTAAAGAACGTGACCCTTGCGTACAACGTAAACACGAGCCAGTTTGAGAAATTGGGGATAACTAAATTGTCCGTCTATGCCACGGGTCAGAACCTGTTGACTTGGACAAACTACTCTGGCTATGACCCGGAAGTGAATGCATATTCAACCGTTACCGGCAGAGGGACTGAACTTGGTATCGACTATGGAACTTATCCACAATCGAGAACGGTCATCCTGGGACTAAATGTTACATTCTAAACAGACGAGCCATGAAAAAAATAATGCGATATAGCTATATAAGCATGCTGTTGACAACGGGCATGCTGCTGCAAAGATGCGACGATTTCCTGGAAAGAGATCCGCTTTCCAGGCAAACAAACGATGATTTAGGGAATACTCCAGGTTCGACCGGATTCACAACAGCAGATCAGGCAGAGGCCGTTCTGGCGGGGTGTTATGGAGATTTTAGAAATGAATATTTTCAATTGGATTATTATGTGAATGGTGACGCACAGTCGGACAACGCCTATGCTGGCGCCGACAACCCTAATAATTTTCAGATCGATGAATATGCTATCGAATCGGTAAATAATAATGTACTTCGCGACTGGCGTTATCTGTATGGCACGATCGCCAAGACGAACACGGTACTGGATCACATCGATGAGGTGACCGACGCGGCGTTGATGGAGGCCAGAAGAGCCGAGATAAAGGGTGAAGCCGCATTTATTCGTGGATTCATGTATTTCGAACTAGTGCGTCAGTTTGGTGACGTGCCATTGCTGATACATGAAATAACAGAATGGGACGTTGATGATCTGGATAAAATATACGTAGCACGCGCGCCGCAAGCCGACGTATACCAGCAGATCATACAAGACCTGGAACTGGCCGTCGCCAACGCAAGAGCAGCTTCTGTTAACCGGAACATCGTAACCAAAAGCACAGCCCATTTTCTGCTGGCAAAGGTATACGCTACGATCGAACCGCACGACTGGAATAAAGTTCATGAACACGCCGATGCAGTATTGGCGGCCGGATTCGAGCTGTTGCCGGAGTTCGATCAGTTGTGGGACGGAACGCATGAGAATTCATCGGAAGCAATCTTTGAAATAACCTATGACGGCTGGGACGCCGGCACAGGCAACTGGGGCGCGGGTATGTTCTACGGCATCGACTGGAAAAAATTCAATACACCCACCAACGATCTCGTGGCAGCGTTTGATGCGGAGGGTGATGAGATTCGCAGAGATGCATCCATCCGCTTTGCAGATGTTACCGGGAAATGGTCGGACCGTTATTGGCCACTGACGAACTTCCCCTATGCCTATAAATACAGGAACACCAGCGGCACGCAAAACTATATTTTGTTTCGCCTGGCGGACATCATGCTGCTGAAGGCCGAAGCGTTGACCCATGACGGCCAACTCGAAGCCGCCGCCGATCTGGTAAATGAGATCCGTGCCCGCGTAGACCTTGACCCGATCACGCCGACGACGGAAGCCGATATGCTCCTGGCCATCGAAAAGGAACGTCGCTTAGAGCTTGTCTTTGAAGGGCAGCGTTGGTACGATCTGAAACGCACCGGACGAGCGCTTGAAGTAATGAATGCCTTCCGCGACGGAAACGGCAACAGCCTGGGCTACACGTTAACGGAAGACCGACTGTTCTGGCCCATACCGCAAAACGAACGCGATAAGAACGAAAAGCTGACACAAAACAACGGATACTTCTAAAAGAAAGGAAGAGCCCTGTACAACCAGGGTTCTTCTGACATATAAAGATGAGAATAAATTCAAACGTAAAAACGAATGCCCTGGGCATAGCACTGGTGCTGACAAGTATTCTATGGCAAGGATGCCAACGGAACGACCAGGAAAAACAGACAACATCCGAAACAGAAGTTGAGGCGTCGTCCCTCCATTCGTACTTAACCACCGGCGACAGGTCATCCCTGCTGGCGAAGGACCAGCAACCACTGGCATTTAGCACGGAGCCCAGCGACTTGCCTGTAATCGAGGTGGACTCGACCCAACGGTATCAGACGATCGACGGGTTCGGTTACGCCCTGACCGGTGGAAGTGCCTACCACATTCAGCGACTGACGCCGGCCAAACGAGAAGCACTGCTCAAAGAGTTATTTCAGTGGGACGGCACGAACATTGGGATAAGCTACCTGCGGGTAAGCATGGGTGCCTCCGACCTGGACGACCACGTCTTCTCATACAACGATCTGCCCACCGGTAAAACTGACCCCGAGCTAAAAGGCTTTACGCTGGAGGAAGACAGGAAATACCTCATACCGGCGCTCAAACAAATACTGGCAATTAATCCTGACATAAAGATCATGGGCAGCCCATGGTCGGCGCCCGCTTGGATGAAGACCAACGGTCACCCGAAAGGGGGAAGCCTGAAGACCGAGTTTTACGAAACCTATGCAAACTACTTTGTGCGTTATATACAAGACATGGCTGCGGAAGGGGTAATCATAGACGCCATCACGCTGCAGAATGAACCCGAGAACCCCAAGAATACCCCCAGCATGCTGATGACGTCAGCCGAGCAAGCGGCGTTCGTAAAAAACAATCTGGGACCCGCATTTGAAAAGGCTGGTATAAAAACGAAGATCGTGGTCTTCGATCACAATTGTGATCATCCCAACTATCCTATCGAAGTGTTGAACGATGCAGAGGCCAGGAAATACATCGACGGTTCGGCCTTCCATCTTTACCTGGGCGAGATCGAAGCATTATCGGAAGTGCACCAGGCACATCCCGACAAACATGTTTATTTCACCGAGCAGTGGACCTCACCTCAAAGTGCATTCGGTGACGACCTGCGTTGGCATACCCGTCACCTCATCATCGGGGCTACGCGCAATTGGAGTCGCAACGTGCTGGAGTGGAACCTGGCTGCCGACCCCGAGTTCAAGCCTCACACCGACGACGGCGGATGTACCATGTGTCAGGGGGCATTGACGATCGATAACGACGCCGTCACACGCAACGTGTCGTACTACATTATCGCGCATGCCTCGAAGTTTGTACGACCGGGTGCGGTGCGTATAGCGTCGACCATAACGGGAGACTTGTACAATGTCGCGTTTCTAAATGCCTCGGGCGAAAAAGTACTGATTGTGGTCAACGACAGCAACGAAGCCAAACGATTTGGCATTCGCTACAATGATAAAGTAGCTGCCACGGCGCTGTCGCCGGGAGCGGTAGCCACCTATACCTGGCCCTAGACCATTCCGGTTAAACGCCAAAATGGCCTGCCTAAAAGGCAGGCTTTTTTTTTGCTCTTCCGGGAACTTGTTTTCTGATCGCCTTTTCCCGCACATTTACGGCGTATTCGCTTCTGGCACGCATTCCGGCCGGCTGCCCGTATGTCTTAAAAAATGTGTTGGTACACCGATTGACCCTATCCGTTGCAAGAAGGAGAAATGAATTATGAAAAAGAACAATTTCCAGGACCTGTTAACGTCGGTTGATGTTCTGAACACCATAAACGGAGGCATCAGCGAACCAAGCGTAGTCTTCCACCAACAAGCAGACGGTCGCGAGCTTCGCGCACGGGTGCCCGGTATGGAAAAGGAAGTGCTGCAGGCAGAAGTTCACAATAATACACTGTCGGTATTTTACCTCATACCCATTACGGTACGCGAAAAAGTAGTGCAAATGCCGCAAGTAGTATATAGCAAAACGATACCGTACTATGTTGACATCAGCGGCATTCGCGCCGAGTACGAAGGCCAGGAGCTTGTCGTGCGGATGCCCTTCAACGAGCTTTCCAGCGGGTATCATAAAAAGCTGACAATAGACGAAGACTAAAAGATCATAACGCCCCGGGACCCCGGGGCGTTTTTTTATTCACGTTCGGGTAAATACCCCGCGGCTTGCCGCGTACGAAGAAAATAGTAAATTCCGGGCGTGAGCCCC
>NZ_JAHESC010000016.1 GCF_018598185.1 Dawidia soli | reverse complement strand
AACCCTGGCCGCGTGTTATGCCTACGACCGGAAAAAACACATGGCCAGGACCATTGCGCTGGGGGAAGGCCTGGTGGGGCAGTGTTATTTTGAAAAAGAAACCATTGTATTACACCAGGTGCCCAAAGACTATATCCGCATTACGTCAGGGCTGGGCACGGCCGCCCCGGGCTTTGTCGCCATTATACCCCTCAAGACCAACGACCAGGTGAACGGCATACTCGAGATCGCGTCGTTTAAAAAACTGAGTGATAACACCGTGAAGTTTTTAGAGAAAGCGGCGGAAGCTTTCGCCTCGGTGATCCAATCCATGAAGACCAACGACCATGTGCGCACGCTGCTGGAAGCCTCGCAGCGCCAGACCGAAGAGCTGCGCAGCCAGGAGGAGGAGATGCGGCAGAACATGGAAGAGATCCAGGCCATTCAGGAACAGATGAGCCGCCAGCTGGAACGCAACACAGCCATTCGCCACGCACTCGAGGCCCGCGAAAAAGTATTGGGTCTGACCACCATCCTGTCGGAATCAGACCTGCATGGTACCATTACGTTTGTCAATGAAAAGTTCTGCGAGATCTCGCAGTATTCGCAGGAAGAGCTGATCGGCAAAGCGCACAACCTGATCCGCCACCCCGAGATGCCCAAGGAGATCTTCCGGCAGATGTGGGCGGAGATCAAAGCGGGCAAGGCCTTTAACGGGATCATCAAAAACCGCAAGAAAGACGGATCGCACTATTGGGTGGACTCGACGATCGTACCGGTGATCGAAGACGGCCAGACCGTGAAGTATATCGGTGCCCGATACCACATCAAAGACGACGACGTAGCGGAAAAGTTATTCTTCCGCCAGATGCGCCGCATGGGACTGCTGGACCTGGTGCGGTAATACGGTAGGGGGAAGGGCGTTAGATCAGGCGCTCGATCAGCTCATCAACGCTGATGCCTTCCGCCTCGGCCTTGAAGTTCCGTACGATGCGGTGGCGCAGCACGGGCTTGGCAATGGCACGCACGTCGTCGATGTCGGGTGAATATTTGCCGTGAAGCAGGGCGTGGCATTTGGCACCCAGCACCAGGAACTGCGATGCCCGCGGCCCCGCGCCCCACTCGAGAAACTCGGTGGCGACGGCCGATGCGCCGGCTACACCCGGACGGGTCTTGTTGACCAGGCCCACGGCGTATTCAATGACGTTGTCGACAATGCTTACCCGGCGAACCAGGTGCTGAAAGTAGGCGATCTCGTCTGCGTTCAACACCTTGTTCACCTGGCGCGACTCGTCGCTGGTGGTATTCTTCACCACCTCTACTTCTTCGCGGAACGAAGGGTAGGTAAGTTGAATGTTGAACATAAAACGGTCGAGCTGCGCTTCGGGCAGCGGGTAAGTTCCTTCCTGCTCGATGGGGTTTTGCGTAGCGAGTACAAAGAACGGACGCGGCAGCTCGTAGCGCTGGCCGGCAATGGTCACGGCATATTCCTGCATGGCTTCCAGCAGGGCGGCCTGTGTTTTCGGAGGCGTACGATTGATCTCGTCGGCCAGTACGATGTTGGCAAAGATCGGACCGCGCACAAATTTGAAGTTGCGTTCTTTGTCCATCGTTTCGGCGCCGACGATGTCTGACGGCATCAGGTCGGGCGTAAACTGTACCCGCTTGAACTGCAGCTCGAGCGAGGTGGCGATGGTTTGTACCAGCAGGGTCTTGGCAAGCCCCGGTACACCGACCAGCAACGAATGGCCATGACAAAAGATGGCTGTCAGGATCTGTTGTACAACGTCTTCCTGGCCGACAACGACCTTTGATATTTCAGACTTTAAATTCTTATAGGCCGAGGCAAGGGCATCGGCAGCTTCGACATCAGAGGCAAACTTCGTCATTCGTTATTCATCTAAAATTCCACAAAAATCATAGGCGGGATCGATGCTGATAAAGACATCCTTCCGGGCCTTCTGAAACCACTTTTGCAAGATACGGTCCTTTTTCTCATTCAGGGTGGCGTCCTGGATCCGCGACCAATCTTGTTCGAGCGATGCCTGGTGCGGGGCAATGCGCGAACGGTAGTATAAGATCCGCACCGCGTCTTTACCATCGTCCGTGCGGTATACAATAGGCCGGGAAATATCGCCGATCTGCATCGAGTCAAGCTTGAAGAACACCACCGGGTCCAGCTCGTCTACCATCAGGCGGATGCCGCCGTTGGGATCGCTGAAGAAACCGCCGTTGCCTTTTGTCTCTACGTCGTCCGAAACTTCTTTCGCCGCCTTCTGGAACTTGATGCTGTCGTTGACGATCAGCGTACGGATGCTGTCCAGGTTGTGGCTGGCCTTTGCCAGGTCGGCCTCGGAAGGCTTCGGTGAAATCAGGATGTGGCGGGAGTGATACTCGTTACCACGACGCTCGAGCAGCTGCATGATGTGAAAGCCGAAGGGCGACTCGAAAGGCATGGAGATCTCGTTGGGCTTGAGCTTAAACGCCATGGCCTCGTACTCAGGCACCATGCGGCCACGGCCCGACCAGCCCATGTCGCCACCGTTGGTGATCACGCTGGGGTCGGAAGAATATTTCTTCGCCAGCGTAGCCCAGTCTTCGCCGCCCAGCAGCCGGTTGCGCAACGCCACCAGCTCGGTGCGTGTGATATTCTTCTGGTCTTCGCTGACCTTGGCGATCTTGACGATCTGTGCTACTTCTACCGAAGCCGAGAAATACGGAAGGCTGTCCTTGGGGATCTTGCCAAAGAAGCGACGTACTTCGGCGGGCGTTACCACGATCCCGTCGGTCATCACGTCTTCCATTTTGTTTACGATCATCTGCTCGCGCACCTGGTCGCGCAGCTCTGCGCGCACCTGTTCCAGCGGCTTGCCATACAGCTCTTCCAGCTCGTCTGCCGAGCGGCCGGACTGCGACAGGATCATGTCCATACGGCGCTGGGTGTTGGCGTCTACCTCGGCGTCCAGCACCACCACCGAGTCGATCTCGGCCTTGGCCATCATGAGCTTATTGCGGATGAGCATCGCCAGGAGCTGACAACGCAGTTGCTGGCCGGGCGGGCGACCGTTGGTCAGCTGGTCCTGGTAAAGCCGGTCCAGGTCGGACTTCAACACAATGTAGTTGTCTACTTTGGAGATGATCTCATCTACCACAAAGCCTGCCGCCTCCTCGTTCTCCTGTGCCGAAGCCTGAAAGGCCATGACGCCGGCAAACAGCGTCAGGGTCACGTACCTCGATATTCCTGCTATATTCATATTACTTAAAGATCTCAAATTCCTTTTGGTCCAATGCTTTTGTATACGTCTCGTCCTCCAGCCGTTTGGCCAGCTCTACCTTGCGCTTGTTTAAGATGATGTTGCGGATATCGTCTTTGACAAACTCCAGGGGGGAAACGTTGTCGGATATCCGGTATTGGTCCACCATTAAAAAGTAAAGATAGCTATCGTCGGAGGTTTCGTAGTACGGTGTGGTTTTTAAAAACTGAATTTTATTGGGAATCTCCGCCAGCGGCGAATTCCGCACCAGTTCGTCGAACACCATCCAGCTGGAATCGGAAATGTGGTATGCCGCCGAAAAGCTGAGGCAGTACGACTTCAGCTCCTTCTCGTCCTTGTCGCGGCTGGAATAGATCAATTCTTTGATTTTTCCTGTACGGGGCGCGTTTTTGGGCACCTTGATGAACGTTGCCTGGACGATGTTCTGCTTCAGGATAAAATTGTCGATGTTGTCCTTGTAGTATTTTTCGATCTCGCTGTTGGCAATGACCGTGTCCAGGTGCTCTTTGATGTAGTATGTCTGATACTCATAGGCGATGATACTGTAGCGGTAGTCCAGGATCTTGCGTTCCACGGCGGCTTCGTCAATGTCGATCTTGCGGCTGGCCTCCTGGATGAGCAGCTGCTTGCGTACCCAGCTGTTGATGTACGCTTCCATGTGGGTGGCGCTGTCCTGCGGCGACGTGCCGGGGGCAACAAAGCCTGCCAGCTCGTCGCGGTACAGGTGGCTGTCGCCTACGCGGGCCACAGCCTGCCGTTCCCCGGCGGCGCTGCCCGAGTCGTTTTTCATTTTGATAAGGTCGCAACCCGTCATCAGCAGGGCTGCCAGCAACCAGTAGCAGCCTTTACTTTGCCTGAAGTTTCTGAAGAGTGTATTGCTTCCCTTTTCCATTCACTTTTACGGGGTATTTTTTCTTTAATTCCTCAATCCAGCGTTTTTCCAGGTCGCCCTGGTAGTCGGAGATGACCGCCGGCCTTGCCTCTTCAAACGTCATGGGGCCCGGGGGAATTATCTCGCTGAGCCGTACAAGGTAATACAATCCGTTATTTTCTGCGGTGTATACGCCAGGAGCCCAGGTGACCTTTGCCAGCACGGGCTTCTCCTCTTTCGAAAAAACGCCGGTTTCCGACTTCACCTTGTTTTCGCCGGCCACTTGCTGAATGCGGTATTCGTCGTTTTTGCCCTGCAGCAGCGGCCGCAGCGTAGCCTGAAAATCCGGCGTGGAGGCCGAAAAGAACGTAGCACGAGCCCGCTCACCGGCTTTATATTGGGCGGTGTGCGCCTCGAAGAAGCGCCGTTGCCCCACCGAATCGGTCGAAGCCTTGTTCCAAACCTCCTTTTCCATGATCTCGAACAGCAAAATGCCTTCGTAATATTCTTTTAAGAGGTAGCCATAGTCGGGATTTTCACGCGCGATCCTGGCTTCCAGCAGCGATAGGATGCTGGCATCGACAAAATGGTTGTATAACTGCTCCAAATACTTGGCGGGGTCCTGCGTGTTGGGGCGTTGCATTTTCTGCACGTATTGCAAAAAGTCTTGTGCCGTGTAAGGCTTGCCGCTGAGTGAAAAAAGCATGTCGCGCGAGGCATTGGCCACCGCCGGGGCCTTCCACTGGGCGTGGCGCAGGGAAGTGTCGCCCAGGGCCAGCACCCGCGCCTTTACGACCGGATCTTCGCGGAACTGGTAGTCGCGGCGCCACTTGGCCTCCATGGCCTGCTTGGACAGCTGGGTGCGCTCGTCTCGGTTCACGCGGCCCTTGAGGGTAGGGCTTACCGCTTCAAAAGTACCCAGCGGAATTTTGCGCTCCAGCCGCATGATGTGCCACCCGTAGGCGGTCTGAAAAGGATCGGAAATCTCGCCGGCGTTCTTCAACGCAAAGGCGGTGCGCTCAAAGTCGGGAATGCTGGCCATGGCGCCGGGGCCAAAGGGACGCAATTTGCCGCCGTTGTCTTTCGAACCCGGGTCTTCCGAATATTGTTTACACAGATCTTCCCACTTCACACCCGCCTGCAGCTGGTCGTAGAGGTCGAAGATCTGATTCTTTACCTTGTCGTTGTCTTTGCCTTCGCCCGTGCGCAGCATGATGTGCGACACCTCTACTTCGCCCTGCGAGGGGCGACGGTCGGCAACATATACCAGGTGGTAGCCAAAACGCGTACGCACCGGCATGCTTACCTGGCCGGGTTTGGTGGTATAGGCGGCATTCTCAAACGGGTAGACCATCTGCAGCGCCGTGAAGTAACCCAGGTTGCCCTGGTTCATGCGAGCGGAAGGGTCTTCGGAATATTGCATGGCCGCTTTGCCAAAGTCTTCGCCGGCCACGATCTTATTGCGGATCTCGAGGAGGCGATTATATACCGACAGGGTGTCGGCGGGAGAAGCATCGGCTTTGATGTTGAGCAGAATGTGCGAGGCCTTTACTTCTTCCTTCAGGCGGTCGTATGTAAGCCGCGTGAGGCTGTCGGTGATCTTGGTGTCGGGCAGGTAGGGGCGGCGTAGCTCGTCCTTATACTGGTTGTACTCGCGTATAAAGCTGGCCGTGGTGTCCATGCCGCGCCGGCGGGCCTCTTCTACCTTGAGCTTGAAGTGGATGAACAAGGTGAGGTATTCTTCAATCTTCGCCGTGGTGAAGTCTTCCGTCTTGTTCTGGTGATTTTTGTTGTAGAGATAGATAAACTCTTCGGCGGTAACGGGCGTCTTGCTCACGGTAAACAACACGACGGGCTTGGGCGCCTTTTTTTGTTTCTGTGCCTGCAGGGGGGTGGTAGCAAAAGCACAACCGAGCAGGATACACACTGCAAATAGTCTCATAGGCGTTGGTTCGGGGTAAGGAGATTACTGGAAATGAACGGATTTGATCAGACGGCATACATTCCGGCCGCTGATATTTTGATATTCTATTTTATCCATGATTGATTTTACCAGGCGGATGCCGAGGCCGCCCTTGCGTTTCTCTTGTACAATGTTGTCGAGCGCAGGCGCGTGAAATTGATTGATGTCGAATACCGTGCCGTCGTCTACGATCTCAAAGACCACGGGATCGTTTTTATCGATGTCGATGTGCAGTTCAAACAAGTCTTCGGGGTTGCAGTGGTGGGCGTGTATCATCAGGTTTGAACACATCTCGTCCAGCGCCAGTACGATCTCGCTGATCTCCAGATCGGCCACCCCGTGATTCTTGAGCGATACCCGTATAAAATCGCGCACACCCTTCAGGTTTTCGATGCTGCATCCAACTTTGTGCACGTATTTCATGCGATCATTTGCTTTGCCTCTACCTTATCTTTTCCAATCTGCAGCAGCTCGTCCAGCCCCAGGATACTGAATGTATTCCACACCTTGTCGCTCATACCAAACAGCACCATCCTGATGCCGCGGTCCTTGAACTCTTCGATATACGACATAAACACCCCTAATCCCGCTGATGAAATGTATTCGAGCGCACCGCAGTCCACAAGGATCTTTTTAAATCCTTCTCCCACACTCTTGGCAATCGCCAGATCAAGCTCTATGGAAGAACTGGCGTCGATTTCGCCGATGAGTGCGATCACATCTGCACCGTCTTCCTGTATTCTCCTGATGTGGATCATAGGTTATAACGTTGTTTTAATTTTAATGTTTTAGTTCCTTCTCGGCTGCCCTTTTCAGGGCGCTGCCGCCTGTTATTTGAATTTTACGATCATGGTGGTGTAGTCGTCGTTGATATTCTCCGTACCCGAAAATTCGTACAGGCGCTGGATCAGCTGCTCCTGTATTTCCCGCACGGGAAGATCTTGTACCTCCCCCACTACCTGCGCCAGGCGGTCATAGCCGAACTCTTCATTCTTGCCATCCTTCGCTTCCGTGATGCCGTCGGTATACAGCACCATGATATCGCCGGGGCAATAGCTGAATTCGTTTGCCTGGATAAATTTCTTATAGCTCTTGTTGCGCACCATACCCAGCGCAACCCCTTTGTCTTTGAAATATTCCGTGGATTTTTTTGACGTGCTGTAATACAATACCGGGCAGTGCCCTGCACGCGCATAGCGGATCTTCTTCGTTTGGGTGTTGATCAGGAAATAGGTGGCCGAAATGAACGATCCGCGTTCCAGACAGTATACCAATGCCTGGTTAGAACGCGCCATGAACTCATCTGGTTCAATGTCTTCCTGCGCCAGGCTATGAAAAATTCCTTTCATCTGCGACATGTGGAACGCCGCCGTCGTACCCTTGCCCGAAACGTCCGCAATAATGAGCGAGACCAGGTGGTCGTTAATGCGCAGCGTGTCGTAATAATCTCCCCCTACTTCGTCTGCCGACTCAGAGAACGCCGCGATCTCGAAGTCGTCGTCTTTTTCCAGGACATCGGGCAGCAGGCTTTTTTGCACCGTCTTGGCAATCTTTAGTTCCTCCTTGTAACGTTCGTTTTGCAAAGCCTCTTCCATGAGGCGGAAGTTCTCGATCGATATGCCCGCCTGGTTGGCAAACGTCGACACGATCTTCGTCATCTCTTTATTAAAACCTTCGGGCAGCTCGCGCAGCAACGCCAGCGTGCCGATGTTCTCGCCCTTGACGTAGATCGGAAAGGCCAGGATCGACCGGAAGCGCGAGCCCTTCAACGAGGACAGGTGCCTGGACAGGTTCTTGGTCTTGTCGCTGCTCTGCTCAAGAATGCCCTTGATGTTGTGTGTCTTGAGGTGATTGATGATATCGTGCGCCTCTTTCTCGGTGATCTTATAGGTGAACAGACGGTAATTCTGCTGGCGCAGGTTGACCTCCAGCCACGCCGCGTCGGCGAATACTGTACTGACGGATGTCTCCAGCAAAATATTGTATACGCTGTCCTCGCTCTGCTCGGTCTGGATCGACTGGCTGATGCGCTGGAAGTTCACCACCTCCTCCAGCTTTTGCTCGAAGACCGACGTCGTCGGCAGGTTGAACAGGATCACGAGGAACGAGAAAATGCTGTACACCGTCACAAAAACGATCACCGACAGAATGAAGATATGCTCCTGGTAGTCGGTCAGGACCGACATAGACGGCATGGCCTGGCTGAGCATGGCCACCAGGGTGCGGTTGGTATAGATGAGGTACAGCAGGTAAAAGATCGTGAGCAGCAGCAGCAACAGGCTGGTCCATTTCTGGCGGAAGTTGAGGTAAGCCACCCACTTCATGTTGCCCGACAGCACCAGGCCGGTCAGTACAAAGATGCCGAACATGGTGCCGTACAACCACTCCACCACCGGTATGTTGAAGCTGTTATACAGCAGGGAGAGCAGCAGCCCCACCTCGAAGAACGTCCAGAGACGCAGCAGCCACTTGGACTTTTGATATAAAATAAGCCGTTTCCACACCGTAAAGGCCATGAGCAGAAAGCCGATCATGAGCCCCAGGTTGATCAGGTAGATGAAGTCGTTAAAGACGAGGTTCTTGGGCAGGCGGGTACTGCCCATGAGCACCTCCAGCAGCCGCAAACTGAGCGAGATCACGGTTGACACCAACCCGGTGGCAAAGACACGCCAGAGCAGGTCGACGAAGTTGAGGACTTCGTCGCGTTCAATCCGCAATTTGAAATAATAGAAGACAGACAGAATGTACAGGTTCAGCAGGATGCCGGGCAGCCAGGTGGGCAACTCTTGCTTCAGGTTGCTCGAAATGCTGAATACGATCGAAATCTCCGCAAATACCAAGGCCAGCCAGGTGATGACTCCCACCAGAAAAAGCAGACGGGTGATGGCTTTGGTGCGCATAATGAATAAAAAAATGCCAATCAAGCTAAGATTGGCTCCGCAATAATAGGAATAATTCGGAAAGGTTACATGGCGGGGAAATGAGCCTCAGTTGCAATATTTCCGAATCAGCCACAATCTACATTTGTAAAGCGGGAAAAATGGTCCCCGCGGAGGAGTCCCCCAAATCCTCTCCTTTTCGCTGATTACAAAAATGTACTTTTTACCTTTTTAGTCAACACGTAAGTAGTTCCTAAGTATTTATTGCTAAGTATGACACAACTTGTATCAAAAGTAGGACGGCGTGCGGCCGTCGCAGTGCTGTTTTTCTGCACAGTTGCGGGATGTCAGTTCGTCGCCGCGCAGACGTATTACAGCCGAAATAATGGCAATTGGGACCAAAGTGGTACATGGTCTACGACCGGGGTTGGCGGGGGTAACTGTGGTTGTACGCCGCAACCTAACCACCCGGTGGTCATCGGGCACACGGTAACTTACCGCACGGGCAACCCGGCCACCCTGACCATTGCCAGTCTGAACGTAACCGGCACGCTCATCATGGGCAACAATACCACCAATAGCAGCACTACGCTGACGGTCACAGGCAATGTCACGAACAGCGGCACGATCCGGAATGGCAACACCGGCGCCAACAGCACGCAGACGCTTATTATTCAGGGCGACCTGATCAATGACGACGTCTTCAACATGGCTAACACCACCAGGGTCACCACCGTGACCTTTAGTGGAACCAGCCCGACCGTTAGCGGGACGGGAAGCACCACCTCTTTTAATAACTTGACGCTGGCAACTGCCGGCAATACGAATCTAACGACCAGCCTGCCTCTCGACATCGATCGCACGCTCACATTTCCCGGTGCCAACGGCGTGAACGCGTTGCTGGTGGTACAAGCACCCGCCAACGTAACCCTGGGCAGTGGGGCGAGCATCGCCAACGGCGGATCTACCCGCTACATCCAGCTTGACGGTAAGCCTACGGCTAACAGCCAGCTGATCCGCGAGAACGACGGCGACGTGGCAGAGTGGCGTATGATCTATCCCGTCGGTACACCCACGGGCGGCTATACGCCGCTCGATCTGACGAGTGGTGGCAACGTAGTGGCGGGCACAGACCCCACCGACAACAGTACGTTGGCCATTAAACCGATCTTCAACACCAGCATCCAGGGCCAGCTGCGCCGTACCTTCCGCCTCATGGTCGCGGGCAACACCCAAAATACCACGCTGAACACCGGCGCACGCTTCTATTATAATCAGACAGAAGATGTTTCCGGCGGCGATGTCGAAGTCAACTATAACACCATCTGGTTCCTGAACGTCAGCGGCGGTTCCTGGACGGCCCTCAACGACAATACCGACGATCCGCTCAATGAGGCCAACAACTATTTTGCCCTGGTGGCCGGCGGCCAGCCCCTTCGCACAGGCACATACTATTATACCATCGGCACCGCCAATGCGTATCCCATGACCTGGTACAGCTACCAGACCGGCCTCTGGAAAACCTGGGAAAACTGGACACAGGACCCCTCCGGCACCACCCTGGTAAACCCCCTCAACCTGCCGCCGCAACCCGGCGACCAGGTAGTGATCCTCAACGGCTTTACCATTACGGCCGATACCTCCAACATTGTGCTCGGCAGCACCACGATCCAGGGCGGTGCGGTGCTAGACATGGCCACCACCACGAATAACACGCTGGGTACCGTAAGTGGTGCCGGCCTGTTGCGCATTGGCAGCGTCAATCTGCCCTCCGGTACCTATACCGACTTCGTCGCCGCCGGCACCGGCGGGACCGTAGAATATTATAATACGGGAGGCGAGCTTTCCACGACGCAAACAGTCTATAACAAGTTGTGGCTGACCAACAACACCAACGCCGCCGTGACGTTTATCAGCGGCAGTGACCTGACGGTCAACAGTGACTTCAATATCACACAGACAGGCGGCAGTGGTACCGTTACCTGGCGGATCAACAACGGTGCTCCCACTCGCCGCAATATCGTTCTGGGCGGAAACCTCACGGTATCGGCCAACGGTCAGATCCGTACCAGCACGGGCACTCCGTCTTCGGCGCACCAAATGACCATCACCGGCAATATTGTCAATAACGGTTCGATCAAGCTATTTGACGAGAGCGATGGGCAGTTGACCGATGTCGCTTATACGACCGGCACGATCTATAACCGTGGTTTAAAAAGGAATGTAGTCGAAGCAACGGTGACAGGCTTAAGCAACAACGTCTTTACATTGAATGGGCAAACCGATTTTTACCGGCTCATTGTCAACAAGGGCACTGGTCAGCAGGCCATGCTCACGATCAATTCTACCGATGCAGCCAACTTCCGTCTGTTTGGTCCCACCAACCAAAACTATTCGGGTAACGCCCCTAATTATACATCGGATAATGCGCTGTCGCTGATCAACGGTACGCTGCAACTACAAGGGGCCATCACCATTCCCAACCTCGTGATAAACGGCGGTGGTGGCATCGGCGGTGGGTGGCCGATCCCGCAAAATGCGGCTTTGTGGGTAAACGGCGACAACGTCAATATCCAGGTAACGAATACAACCGACACCAACGACAACGGGCGTCAGATCTACGTCTTCGGTTTGCTGCGCCTGACCAAAGGTACCATGAACCTGGGATACTCGCGCGGCCTGCTCGGCGGCGGTTCCGGGGTGTTCCAGATAGAAGGCGGTACCCTTAATACCTGGCAGATCAGAACGACCTACCTCGGTTCCAACAACCGCTTTGCATATAAACAAACAGGTGGCTCGGTGAACGTAGGAACAGCGGGACAGGTCGGGCCCAACTTTAACGAATATCCCCGCTTTGCGCTGCCGTACCAGGAATGTACGTTTGAAATGAGCGGCGGCAGCCTGACCGTGGCCAGACCGACAGATGCTACTAATCAGACACGCAATGGCGGTATCCTGATCTACGCCGCTGCATCAAATGTTAAGGTAACAGGTGGCGACGTGCATGTACAGCTGCCGGAAAGCAACGTGAACTTTACGATCTGCTCTACGGCGCCATTCTATAACCTGGACGTCACTAAACCGAACACCACCGGCACTTCCGGTGCCGTGCTGGCTTCACAGATCTTCGATGATGGTACCGCCTATACACGGCCGGCCCAACCGCTTACGGTACTCAATAACCTGACTATCAACGGGGGCGATGCCTTCCTGGATTGTAACAGCCTCGACCTGACGGTAGGCGGAAATTTCCAGATCGCAGGGGGTACAACCTACCGGCCGGACAACAACACAACGACATTTAACGGTACCGGCGCGCAGGCCTGGACGCAAAGCGGCACGATCGCAAACCTATACCGGGTGGTCATGCAAAAAACGGCCGGCACGCTGGCGTTGGGTGGCACGGGTACATTCCCCGACATTACCTCGTCGCTGGAACTTACAGCCGGCACCCTGGCTGACAACAGCAAGGTGCTGACCGTTACCGGTACACTGAGCAACAGCGCCGTGCATACCAGTACGGGCGCGGGTGTCATCGTGCTCAACAATGCCGCCTCCAATACCATCGGGGGTGCAAACGGTATCTTTGGAAACCTGACGGTTCAAACAGGTGCTGTGGTGTACACCGCCGGTAAACAAACCGTGACCAATACACTCCGTTTGGTGAAGGCGAACACCACCCTGAACATCGCGTCGCACAACCTGACGGTGCTGGGTGCCATTGCGGCTACGGCCGGTTTTGGAGACAACTGTAATATTGAGACGAGCGGCTTGCAGAATGCTGGCGGATTGACCCGCCAGGCTACGTCAGCTGCGGACGTAATGTTCCCGGTAGGAACGGGGAATGTGGCGTATGCGCCCATCACGATCAACGCCACCGCGACCACGGCAGGGACCATTACCGTTCGCCCGGTAAACGGCGCGCACCCCAACGTTACCGCCACCGGCCAGAGCGTACAGTTTTATTGGCGTGTCACCAGCAATGGCTTTGCAGGTCTGGGAGCTGTCAATCACAAGACGTATACGTATGGCGCGGCCATACCAGAAGCCGCGGGTAACGATTATCGCGCCGCCCGCTATGACCCCGCGACATTTAGCTGGGCTTATAGCAATGCGGCATACAACGCCAGCACAGGCATTGGGCAAACAACCATCGCTGTGAATGGCGCTCCCTATACATTTAATACGGGCACGGCCTGGACGAATAGCGCAGGCTCTATGCTCGATGGTGAATATACCGCTGGCAATCTCGGCGCTTTCCTGGCGGTGCGGGTATTCTACAGCCGCCAGAGCGGGGTCTGGAACGCCAACACGACGTGGAGTAATAACGCTGACCGCGTTCTGCCAGCCACCGGCACACCCTGCCCTACCTGCCCCGTAGTGGTCGGCTCGGCAGATGGTTCCCTGAATCACACGGTAACCATCACCGATGCGGCCAAATCATGTGGCAGCCTCGAGTTGAACGTCAACGCCTTCCTGGACTGCGGCACGATCACGGGGCATAACTTCGGGACCAACGTGGGCGGCGGAACAGTGGCTGGGCGTGGAACGTTGCGCATCGCTTCATCGGTATTCCCCGCGGGAGACTTTATTAACTTCCTCGGTCCTAATGGCGGTACGATAGAGTGGTACGGTAATAGCAAAACGTTGCCAGCCTCGGGCTCGGCGCCCCAGAATCTTAACCTTCTGAACTATTACAACCTGATCCTCAACCCAGGCACCGGGCAGACAATCTACTTGTCAGCCAACGACATGCTCGTGTATAATAATTTGACGAAGACCGGTGCCGGAAATATCTATATAGACAACACAGCGAACCGTAAGCTTGTCATCAATGGTACTTTCGAAATACTTCAGGGCGCCTTCAGCTTGCGGACAGAAGCGGCGGTGGATATGTACGTAGGTAACATGACAATCGCCACCAACGGCCTGTTCAATATGAGCGGTGCTACCGCACAGGTACACAATATTACAGTCGCCGGAAGCATTATCAACAACGGGCGCTTATATCTCCGGTCGACCAGCCATGTCGCCAACCTCTTGTTCACCGGCCCGTCCGACGCCTCCCTAACCGGTACCGGTTCAAATGGTACTATATTAAACGTCGTTACCGTCGACAAAGGCAATTCACAGACCCCGGTTTTGATGTTCGACATGGGCGGGAGCATACAGACGCTCGGCACGAACTGGCTGAACCTGGTGAACGGTACGTTCGAGTTCAACAACGAAGATACCTATACGATCAGCACCAATACGACGCCTTATAATATCCCGGCGACCGCCCGCCTTAAAGTGGACAAAGGCCAGGTAAACATCGTCGGTAACGTCAATTCGAACGGCGGCGATCTGACGCTGGCGGGAACATTGGAAATAACGGGAGGTAACGTCAATATTAACGCCGCCGCGAATAACCGATCGGTAAACAATGACATCGAATATGCCGCTGCCGGCTCGCCGACTATCATTGTGAGCGGGGGCAACCTTTATGTAAATGGGTCCATCCGCCGCCCTACAACCACGCTGGCGGGTGCACTGATCTATAACCAATCGGGTGGGACGGTGACCGTCGCAGGCCGTAACGCCGCAGGCGTCAACACCCGTGGCGTCTTCGAGATCGAAAACAATCCGGGCAGCAGCTTTACGATGACCGGCGGTACGCTGTCGATCAGCCGCTCGACGACTGGAACGGCCTATGCCGATCTTTACATCAACCCGGCAACCAGCTCGGTGTCACCCAATGCGACGATCGAGATCGGTACAAACACCACGACTTCCGTGAGCACTGCGCTGAGCCTGAATATTGCGCCGACCATTGGTAATCTGTCCATTCTCGGTACGACCACCAAGCAGACCGTCAATATTCGCTCCAGTAAACTGAACCTCGGCGGTACGCTGCGGATCAATAACAATACCGAGCTCGAAACCAACTCCCTCGATGTAACGATCGGCGGTAACCTGAGCATCCTGGGTACAGGTATATACGATGGAACGGTCGGCGGCGGTAATACCACTACATTCAACGGCAGCGGCGCGCAGACCGGCGATCTGGCGGCCAGCAGTACGTTCCAGAACATCACGATCGACAAACCCGCCGGTGTGGCAACGCTCGACGGGACGGCGTCGATCAATAACCTGAACATCCTGCGCGGAGTACTTTCGGTGTTGGGTACGCTGAATGTAAACGGCAACATTATAAACAACAGCGCGCAGGTGGGCTCGGGCCTGATCGTGATGAGCGGCACAGCCACGACACACACCATCACCAGCGGCGGCGGTTCATTCACAAACCTGAGTCTCGGTGGCACCGCGGCGACGAAGACCGTCGACGTTGTGGGGAACACCACCATCAACGGTAGACTCGACTTTACAACCTCAGGTACATATCGCTACCTGAACATCGCCTCGAACCAGTTGGTGTTCGGTAACCAGAACAATCCGGTCAGCAACGCTGGCGCGAACCGCTTTATCCGCACCAACGGTGTATCGAGCGACCTGGGGGTTGTGCGGAACTGGCCCGTAGGCACCAGCACCTTTATCTATCCGGTGGGTACACGCACGAACTACACGCCGGCCACGTATTCGCTGAACGTGACAACGCCGGGCCGCCTGACCGTGATTGCTGTGAACGAGCAGCACCCTACCGCCAGTGCCAACGGAGAGTATATCCTGAACTATTACTGGATGACACTGCGCGACAATGCATTGACCTATAGCGCCACCGGCTCGCACGTTTATCAATTCCCGACCGGCCTGGTGGGCGGTGGCAGCGGTACCTTCGTGGGCGCACACCTCGATGCGATCAACCTGATCGGCTGGACACGGCCCGTCGGTTCGCTGAACAATCCAGCCGGCGACGACCCGTATATCCTGACCATTGCCAATGACCTGAATGCAAACATGCCGGTGGCCGGTGGCGAGTTCCACTATACTGCCGGTACGGATCAGACCCTGCCCAACCCCGTACAGCCGGTGTACAGCCGCTTTGCCGACGCAAACGGTACAAGCAACCAGACCAATGCCGCCAACCAGACCGTGGGCGCCAACTGGAACCTGGCCACGAACTGGACGCTGGCGGAGGATGGTAAGGGCGCGCCGCTGAGCCAGATCCCGGTCGGTCGCCCCGTGGTAATCCTGGAGGGTGCCCGCATGAACATGAACACTGCCGGCCAACGTGCGTTTACCACCCGCATCGACGGTCTGCTCTATACCGGTTCACTCGCGGCCCCCACGGTAGGCCACAACCTCGGCGCCATTAGCGGTACCGGTACCCTGCGTACGGCAACGAATACGCTGCCCGCCGGTAACTATACCCAGTTCGTGTCCGCCGGCGGCGGTACCATCGAGTACATCGCCCCGATGACGATGAACAATCGGAACACCTACAACCACGTGAGCGTGATCGGTACCGGTACGCTGACGATGACCAACACCGACCTGATCCTGAACGGTAACATGACCGTCGCGACGGGTACGACGCTGGACAACAACGCCAACAACCGCGACATCTCCATCGCCGGCAACTGGAACAACAACGGTACCTTCAACCCCGGTACCGGCAGCGTGATCTTTACCGGTGCCAACAGCCAGGCCGTAAACGGCTCCACCGCCTTCCATGATATAGGGCTGGCGAAGTCCGGCGGGCGGGTGGTCCTCAACGGCACGGCGACCACTACACTGAACAACACATTGTCCCTCGATTCCGGCTATATGATCACGTCGGCTACCAACCCGCTGATTTTTGCACCAGCGGCTACGTGGACGGGAGGCAGCGCAAGATCGTTTATCGCCGGCCCTATGCGCCGCGACATCGACGCCGGTGGCAGCTTCCAATTCCCTTCGGGTGGCTTTAATACCCTGGCCCCGATAAACCGCTACCGCCCCGCGCGCGTCAGCAGCACGTCTGCGGCCGACACCTGGACAGGACAATATATCGCGCACGACGGCACGACCGACGGCTACAACAGCGCCACGTTTAACACCACCAACGTGGGCGATGTCAGCATTCATGAATACTGGGTCGTCTCGCGCACCGGTACGGCCGCGGCCGACCTGACGCTGAGCTATAATGTGGGCAGCTACAAAGATCCGGTCATCGGTGTTGTCGCGAACCTGCGCGTGGTACGCTGGGACGGCACCCGCTGGGATTTCCCTCCCGGAAGCGCCGCCTTCACCCAAACCGGCGACCAGGTAGCCGGCACGGTAACAGTATCGACGGTAACGAACTTCAGCCCCTTCACCCTCGGCTCGACCGACCAGTTCACACCGCTGCCGCTGCAGTGGATCGACTTCACGGCACAACGTGCCGGCGCGGGCGTGGCCCTGCACTGGATCACCGAGAAGGAGCGTAACGCCAGCCACTTTGAAGTGGAGCGTTCGGAAGACGGCCGCACCTTTACCCAGGTAGGCACGGTACCGGCCCTGAACGGCGACAACCAAAACGACTATGACTTCTTCGACAGCCAAGCCAACATGCAGACACGCTACTACTACCGCATCCGTCAGGTAGACCTTGACCAGCAAGGCTCGTACAGCGACGTACGGACAGTATTCGAGATCACCGGCGAGCAAAGCACAAAAGCCCGCTGGTCCATACAGCCCAACCCGGTAGTAGACCGCGTGACATTCTATCAGCAGGATAACGTGAGCTACGGCCAGTTGCGCGCCGTGCTGACCTCGGCCAGCGGCATGCAAGTATATATCGGCAGCGGCACCCTGCAAGAACTGAACGAAAATGTGCAACAAGTAATGAACCAGATCGGCGCCGGCGTCTACATCCTGCAACTGTCCGACGGCAACTACCAGGAACAGTTCCGCCTGGTACACCTGTAAGACTAACACAGCAACAAAAACAGGCTGCCTCACGAGGCAGCCTGTTTTTTTTAGCGATAGAACAAGGGATCGCACGAGCGCACTTCGGCAACAGCGTTTCAATTCCGATCACCTGCTCATTCGTAAACACCTGTCCCCTCGTGCGATCAGCCGTTAGTTGCCACGGTATATACAGTTGGGATCGGACAAAAACAGATGGCGGGATTTGACCGATGGGTCCGCCGGAGCCATCCCCCAGATCAGTAGCCTCCGGACACATTTATCGTTGACCGCGCCGTGCACCCGCCAGGTGCCGGCCAGGCGGCCAGGGCGCGTGCGGGGAGTCTGCCGGAAGGGGGCGAATTTGTCGGCAAAAGCCAGAATATTCAATATATAACCAATAGTCAATGAAGAATTAACCAATAGATATCCAATACTTATGTAGGTATTGAATATCTATTGGATATCCCTTATTACAGTACCACTGAAATATTCTATACACTGACGCCAGATTAGCCGTTTGGAAACTTCCGGCAGCCTCCAGACCGCCCGTGCCGAATCGGGCTGAAAACAAAAAAGCCGCCCCGGATTGCGGAGGCGGCTTTCAGCCCGGTGAGGGTTTTGTTATTATTTACGGCTGTAGTTCGGTGCTTCGCGGGTGATGCTCACATCGTGCGGATGGCTTTCCACCACACCGGCCGACGTGATCTTCACAAACCTGGCCTGTTTCATCTTCTCGATGTTCTTGGCACCGCAGTAGCCCATGCCGGCTTTCAGACCGCCGACGAGCTGGTACAATACTTCCGACACCAGGCCCTTGAACGGCACGCGGCCGGAGATGCCTTCGGGCACCAGCTTTTTGATGTCGTCTTCCACGTCCTGGAAGTAGCGGTCTTTCGAGCCGTCTTCCATTGCTTCCAGCGAGCCCATGCCGCGGTATGACTTGAACTTACGGCCTTCGTAGATGATCATTTCGCCCGGAGCTTCTTCGGTACCGGCCAGCAGGGAGCCGATCATCACGCTGTCGGCACCGCCGGCAATAGCCTTTACGATGTCGCCGGAGAAGCGGATGCCACCGTCGGCAATGACTTTGGTGTCGGAGCCTTTCAGGGCCTTTGAGGCTTCGTATACCGCGCTGAGCTGCGGCAGGCCCACACCGGCCACTACGCGGGTGGTACAGATGCTGCCGGGGCCTACACCTACCTTCACGGCGTCGGCACCTACTTTCGAGAGTGCCTTGGCGGCGTCGCCGGTAGCGATGTTACCGACGATGAGGTCGAGGTCGGGATATTTTTTCTTTACACGCTTGGCGGCTTCCATCACGCCTTTGGAGTGGCCATGGGCGGTGTCGATGCTGATCACGTCCACGCCGGCGGCTTTGAGCGCGTCGATGCGCTCGAGGATGTCCGGCGTCACGCCAACGGCGGCGCCTACACGCAGACGACCGAACTCGTCCTGGCACGCGGTGGGTTTGTTGCGTTTTTTCTGAATGTCCTTGAAGGTGATCAGGCCGGTGAGCTTGTTCTTTTTGTTGATGATCGGCAGCTTCTCGATCTTATACTTCTTGAGTATGCCTTCGGCCTTTTCGAGGGTGATACCTTCGGGGGCCGTGATGATGTTGTCTTTCGTCATGATGCGCTCTACGGGCACGGTCATGTCTTTCTGAAAGCGCAGGTCGCGGTTGGTGATGATCCCGACGAGCTGACCGTTGTCGTCCACGACGGGTATACCGCCGATCTTGAACTCGCGCATGATCTTCTCGGCATCTTGTACCGTAGAGTTGATGCCGAGGGTGACAGGGTCGAGAATGAGGCCGCTTTGCGAGCGTTTTACCTTGCGCACCTGTTCGGCTTGCAGGGCGATCTTCATGTTCTTGTGAATGAAACCAAGGCCGCCTTCGAGGGCGATGCCAATGGCCAGTTCCGCTTCCGTCACGGTATCCATAGCGGCCGAAACGATCGGAATGTTCAGCTTGATGTTCCGGGTCAGGTAGCTGGAGGTGTCTGTTTCGCGGGGAAGTACGTCTGAGTAGGCGGGCACCAGAAGCACGTCATCATAGGTGAGCGCTTCGAAAAGGAACTTAGAATTATCGAGTGGCATGGCAAATAATTTACGAGTCATTATTTGCCGGGCAAAGGTACACTTTAATACATAATTCGCCGTGATCGGCTGAATATTTCTTTCAAGGTATGGTACGGACGCTTATTTTATTCTGAAATTGGGTCGCCTGCTCTATTTTTGGCCGTCTAACCTATCGTTTATGAGAAGAATATTTTTTGTGCTTTGCTTAAATTTTTCCGTCGTGCTGGCTTTTGCACAGGTTCAAACGGGCAAAGCTTCCTTTTATGCCGACAAGTTTGACGGTGTGACAACCGCCAGCGGCGAGAAGTACCGGCACAACAAATTGACCGGTGCACACAAGACACTTCCCTTTGGTACGCGGGTGCGGGTGACGAACCTGGCCAACAACCAATCGGTGGAAGTGGTGATCAACGACCGCGGTCCGTGGGTAGAGGGCCGCATCATCGATGTGTCGCGGGCAGCGGCCGAGCAGCTTGGCTTTGTCAACAAAGGACTGGCCGAGGTAAAGCTCGAAGTGATCGACCCCGGCGATGGCAAGACCAGCGATCTGGGCCGGCCCATCGACAATGTGATGGTAGAGGAGAAAGAATTTTACAGCTTTGAAATTGAACGCCTGACCCCCAAGGGGTACGGCGTTCAAATCGGCACCTATCAGGAGTTGGTGAACCTTATGCGCCTGACAGAGAACCTCAAGAACTCGTATAAGAAGAAAGTGACCGTTCAGGTCAAAGTCATGAACGGTGTAAAATATTACGGCCTCATCCTGGGTAATTTTAACTCCCGGGCGAAAGCCGAACAATTCCGCGCAGATATCCTTCCGAAGTTCCCGGACGCGTTCATTGTGGAGTACAACCGCAAGTAAAACGCATCTCATACATCCTCTACCGACTGACTCGATAAATTTCATTTCAATAAAATAAGACCGTCCTTTGTGCGCACACGGGGCGGAGTATATTTTTTTTGTTTATGGAGATCATCGGGTATGTAGCATCGGTCGGTATCGGCCTTATCCTGGGCTTACTGGGCGGCGGCGGTTCGATCCTGTCGATCCCCATCCTGGTGTACCTGTTTCGCATGGACCCGGTCACGGCCTCGGCGTATTCACTGTTTATCGTGGGCATAACGAGCCTGGTAGGCGCCGTGCCGAAATACAAAGACCACCTGGTAAACCTGCGCACGGGCTTTTTGTTTGGCATACCGTCGGTGATCGGCATTTTCGCCACGCGCAAGTGGGTGGTGCCGGCGATACCCGATGTAATCTTTACCGCGGGGTCGTTTATGCTGAGCAAACGATTTTTGCTGCTGGGCATCTTCGCGGTGCTGATGATCCTGGCGTCGTTCACGATGATCCGCGACCGCAAGGAGATGGAGAACAACGAAGACAGGATCCGGCATTTTTTGGTGGTACTGGAAGGAACTTTGATCGGTTTTTTGACGGGACTGGTTGGCGCGGGAGGTGGTTTTTTGATTATTCCTGCATTAGTACTGTTAACAGGGTTGTCTTTTAAGACGGCGGTGGGCACATCGCTTTTTATTATCGCCATCAATTCGCTGACGGGCTTCCTGGGCGATGTGTTAAATTATACCATGGACTGGACCTTCCTGTTCTCGATCACGCTGCTGGCCGTGGGGGGCATTCTGGTGGGCAACCGTTTGGCGGGCGCATTCTCTTCGCGTCAGCTACGCAAGAGCTTTGGCTGGTTTGTGTTGCTCATGGGCTTTTATATTCTCACACGCGAGCTCGTCTTCACGGCATAGTCACCGTATTGGCGACAAGTCCATGCGGCTTCGGGAGCTGTTAAAAAAGCAATAAACTTTGGCGGTAATTCAGGAAACTGCATGTAAATTCTGTATAAAAAACAAGCGATTAGATAGGCATTAGAAAAGTGTTGCGAATGCGAGCTTTTGTATGGGAATTAAAAGGCGTGAGTCGAATTTATTTATCTTTGCAACCGTTTTAGTAACGGTTTTTCCGTAATCAGTAAAGACTTCTAAAAACTATTCTATGGCCTATATTGAACCGGCTCCATTGAAGGACAAAGAGAACCCCTTTGAAGCCATGATGTCGCGTTTCCATGTCGCCGCGCAGATCCTGGGACTGGAAGATGAAATCTACAACGTACTGAAGAACCCTGCCCGGCAGGTGATCGTGTCGCTGCCGGTAACGATGGACGATGGCAGCATTCGCGTGTTTGAAGGATACCGGGTCATTCACTCAACGATCCTGGGCCCTTCCAAAGGGGGGATTCGCTTTGACCCGCATGTAAACCTGGACGAAGTCAAGGCCCTGGCGGCCTGGATGAGCTGGAAATGTGCCGTGGTGGACATTCCCTATGGCGGCGCGAAAGGCGGCGTGACGTGTAATCCGCGCGAGATGTCGACCGGAGAGATCGAGCGCCTGATGCGGGCCTATACACAGGCCATGGCCGATGTGTTTGGCCCGGACCAGGATATCCCCGCTCCCGACATGGGTACCGGCCCGCGTGAGATGGCGTGGCTGATGGACCAGTACTCGCGTTACAAAGGCATGACCACACACGCGGTGGTAACGGGTAAGCCGCTCGTGATGGGTGGTTCACTGGGCCGTACGGAGGCTACCGGTCGCGGTGTGATGGTATCGGCCATGGCGGCGATGGAGAAATTAAAGATCAATCCTTACAAGGCTACGTGCGCCGTGCAGGGCTTTGGTAACGTAGGGTCGTGGGCGGCGCGTCTGCTGCACGAGCGCGGCCTGATCGTACAGGCGGTGAGCGACCTTTCGGGGGCTTACTTCAACGCACAGGGTATTGATATCGAGAAGGCCATTAAATACCGCGATGCCAACAAGGGCTCGCTGGAAGGATTTACCGGTGCCGAGAAGATCAGCAACGACGATCTGCTGACGCTGCCGGTAGACCTGCTGGTACCGGCGGCTACCGAAGACGTGATCACCAGCTCAAACGTGGTGGGCATCAAGGCCCGCCTGATCGTAGAAGGTGCCAACGGCCCGACCTCGTCAAAGGCCGACAACGTGATCAATGAAAAAGGCATTATGGTGGTGCCCGACATCCTGGCCAATGCGGGCGGGGTAACGGTGTCGTACTTCGAGTGGGTGCAAAACCGCCTGGGGTATAAGTGGACGGCCGATCGGGTAAACCGCCGCAGCGACCGGATCATGAAAGACGCCTTCAACAACGTCTACAAGACGTCGCAGGAATACAAAGTGCCCATGCGGATCGCGGCTTACATGGTGGCGATCGACAAAGTGGCCAAGACCTACAAATTCCGCGGTGGGTATTAATCGTGCCCCGAGGCGGTAATTGACCAAGAATCGCATATTTTTGCAGCAGCAAGCCTTCAGGGCTTGCTGCATTCTTTTTACAGGATGCCGGGAAACTGAACTAACCGATTTTAAAACTTTCGAACGACTATGACCATTCACCGCGAAGGCCGCCTTCTCTTGTTTGTACTGCTGATCCTGCTCTTTGGCTTGAATTGGGCCATTCTGTATTATTTCCCGCAGAACGTACTGGTGCAGAACAGCGTGATCTTTGTCAGCGTTATTTTCTACCTGCTGATCCTTCAGTTCTTCCGCAACCCGATCTTCGACATCACCAAAGGTGATAAGACCGTGCTGGCTCCGGCCGACGGCAAAGTAGTGGTGATCGAAGAGACCGAGGAGACCGAATACCTGAAGGGACGGCGCAAGCAGATCTCGATCTTCATGTCGCCGGTGAACGTGCACGTAAACCGCATGCCGGTGGGTGGCACGATCAGCTTTTATAAATATCACCCGGGCAAATACCTGGTGGCATGGCACCCCAAGTCGAGCACGGAGAACGAACGCACGACGGTGGTGGTGAAAACGAAGGACGGCGTAGAGGTTTTATTCCGTCAGATCGCCGGCGCGCTGGCAAGACGCATTAAATGTTACGTCACGGCCGGGCAGAAGCTGGAGCAAGGTCAGGAATTCGGCTTTATCAAATTCGGCTCGCGTGTAGATATCTATCTGCCCCTCGACGCGAAGGTAAAAGTCAACATCGGCGATATTACAAAAGGCGGGCGCACGGTTATCGCCGAGCTGGCCTGATAACGATACGTATATACCCGCGTGCGGGTAGACATGATAAAAGTCATGTATCCGGAACATCACAACAATGCGGCGAAAGCCGCATTTGTTTTTTACCGATAACCGTCGAACATACCCTAACTACTGTTGGTCGGGGTATGTATGTTTTTATGTTATTTTGAGAGATTACTACATACGTTGTTTCACCCGGGAATCGTTACCTTTATGAACTCTGACAATGCCTATTTTTACTTCACCTTGAATTTGGGCAACACAGTTCTCCTAACCAAGATACATGAAGACGACAACCCCCATTAAATTCTCCCCACGGCGAGGAGATTTTTTCACAACACTTAATCAGCGCGTAAACGAGCATTTTAAAAGCACCGGCACGGCGCGGCAGGCGAACACCGAGATGAAGATCAAAACCGTGTTTATGTTCGTGTTGTATTTCACGCCCTACTTCCTGATCCTGGGCGGCGCAGTGAGCCACCCCGTTGGCATGTTCGCGCTTTGCCTGATCATGGGAGCCGGCCTGGCGGGAATTGGTCTGTCGATCATGCACGACGCAAACCACGGTTCGTATTCCACCAAGTCGTGGGTAAACAATATGCTGGGTTACTCGCTGAACGTGGTGGGGGGGAATGCCTTCAACTGGAAAGTACAGCACAACGTACTGCACCACACCTATACCAACATACACGACGTAGACGAAGATATCAGTCCGCGTGGCGTGCTGCGCATGACACCGCACGGCGAGTGGAAAGTCATTCACCAGTTTCAGCATATATACTGCTGGTTCCTGTACGGGCTTATGACGCTGGTGTGGGTTTTTGTAAAAGATTTTGTGCGCCTGGTGCGTTATCAACGCGATGGACTGGTGAAGAAACAACGTGCGGACATCCGGACGGAGTGGACGGTGCTGATCGTTACGAAAGTGTTGTACTTCGGCTACATTCTGGTAATTCCCATGATGGTGCTTTCCATTACCTGGGGGCAGTGGCTGATCGGGTTCCTGGTGATGCACTATGTGGCGGGCTTTATCCTGGCCATCATTTTCCAGCCCGCGCACGTCATCGACGGCACCGAATACCCCATGCCCGATGAAGGCGGTAACATGGAAAGCAGCTGGGCCATCCACCAACTGCTGACGACGACAAACTTCGCGAATAAGAGCACCTGGTTCTCGTGGTATGTCGGCGGGTTGAACTTCCAGGTGGAACACCACCTGTTCCCCAACGTATGCCACGTGCACTACAGGAAGATCTCGAAGATCGTAGAGAATACCGCGGTAGAGTTTGGGATACCCTACAAATCAGAACCTACGTTCTGGGGCGCGCTGACAGGCCACGCGAAAATGCTGAAGGAGCTGGGCCGTCGCCCAGCGACCGTGCCGGTAGACGCGGCGGTAGTTCCGGTGGCACCGGCGATCGTGCCTTAACTAAAAGAACCGGATCCCGATCTTCGCTCCCCACCACATTTCCAGCAGCCTGTTGTCGCTGAAGGTGCGGCGGGAGAAGATCGACGGTTTATAGTCGGCGAAAAGCTCGGGATATTCGTAATCGGTGTCGGTGATGTTGCCGTTCAGGGTGGCACCCGCCACAAGACCAAGGCCTCGCGACAAGCGATATTCTACGCCGAGGTATAATTTATTGAGCATGTTGACACCGTCGAAGTTGTTACCCGCCACGACCCGGCTGGACGTAAGGTCGATGTTGAGGTACACGCGGTCGGAGAGGCGCGGAGCCGTACCGATACCGTAGCCAAACGTCCAGAAGGTTTCATCCTTTTCGAGCGTGTTGGGCCGCACGCCGGCGGTGATAATGTTATAGAACGCACGCACGCCGGTGCGGAAGGCCAGGTTGGTATAAAACACTTCGTCGCCCGAGATCTCCAGGGTATGATAACCGCCTTTGCCCGCGATGCTCAGCAAGCCAATGGGCACGCCGCCGACCTCTCCGGTGATGTTAAGCAGGCCCACCTGCACGCCTTTCATACGGCGGGCGCAGTTCACAATACCTACCTGGACGCCCTTCATGTTGCCACCGGCAACGTTCAGGATACTCCCTATTTGCACACCGCGCATGCTATCGGCCACTACGTTGATAACACCACCTATCTGGGTTCCTTTCATGTGGCCGCCGGCAAAGTTGGCCAGGCCGCCGATCTGTACGCCCTCGGCACGGCGCAGGGTAAAGTTTACCAGGCCGCTGACCTGTACGCCGGTCATGGAGTCGGTCACAAAATTGTAAAGCCCGGCCACTTGCAGGCTCCGGGCATTCCTGAATGAAAAATTAAAAAGTCCGGCGATGTGCGGACTTTGTTGTTTTCCTAGTGTGATGTTGGCTAGCCCTGCCAGCCTTGGGCCGAGCGCGTCCCGTCGCGAGAAGTTGACAAACCCTGCAATGCTGACGGCCTGCGCGGTATCCCACGTGAAGTTGACGAGCCCCGCGATCTGTACACCGTGTGTCGACGCGAGACTGGCGTTTGCCCAGCCGGCAATCTGCAGGCCGTCCGTCCGGCCGCCCACCGCGTTGATCAATCCGGCGATCTGTACGCCTTCCACGTCCCCCTGCACCGCGTTAAAAAGGCCACCGACTTCTAATTTTTGCATACCGAGCGAGTAGCCACCCAGTGCGTTGAGGGAATATTCATTGATGATGTTACCACTGAGCGCGTGGTTGGTGCCGACAAAGGGTACGAACGAAAACTGGAAGCGACGGTACATGGTGGTGTCGATGTTCTCCATGTTGATCGCTTGCCGCGTGGCCGTAAGCGTGGACATCCAGAAACGCTTCAGCTTGTTGCCGACGCTGTCGGCCATGACGTTGAGCCGCTCTTTGTTGATCTTCAGCGGAATGTTGAGCAGGCCGCGGTGGTCCGGCACGGCAACGAGCGTGTCGGTATAGTTTGCTTTGTTGACGGCCAGCCGTACACCCTCCACGGATGGTTTCGGGATCTCCAGCTGGAAGTAGCCATAGGCGTTGGTGACGGCAGACTGCAGGGTGATGGGATCGTATACGCTCACGTCGGGGAGTGCTTCGCCGGTAGCTTCGTCGATGATATACCCGCTTACCTGCCGGGTGTCGGTGAGCTTGGCCTGCACGGCGGTGATGATGATATACTTTCTGCGTTCGCGGTATTGTACGCCGCCGATAAAGATCTGGTCCAGCACCTGGCGTACGGTCTTTTTGGTGAACTGCTGGGTGACTCGCCGGCTGACATCGATCGTGGAGGGGCTATACGAAAACGTACAGCCGGCCTCTTGCCCCAACCGTTTTAAGACGTCGGCAATGGTTTCGTTCTGGCATTGCAGGGTGACGATGCGCTCCAGCAGGGGCGTCTTGGCATCGTCGGCCCACGCGGCCGTGATCAGCAGCCAGGCCCATAAAGTAATGCCGGCCTTACGGAGCGTCGCAGCCATGGCCCTCCAGGATCAGCGTGTTGTCGGCTTCGGTTACGGTGAGGTTAAGCGTGACAGCGATGACATCGGCAATTTCGTAGATGTCTTCGTCGTTGAACGATACGGTCAGGCGGCAGTTCTCGAGGTTTTTGCCGAGTACGATCTTCTGTTCGTATACCTCGTTGAGGATCGCGACGGCCTCCGACAGCAGGGTGCCGCTGAAGCTGAAGAACCGGGTCTTGTAGGCCAGGGCATTGCCTTCGGGCTTGTCGATGCTGAAGGTTTTGGTCGTGCGGTTATAAATACCTTTGCCGCCGGCCTGCAGGCGTACGCCGGAGTCGCCTTTGGTAAAGAATTCCACTTCGCCTTCCACCACGACCACCTCTACGGTATTGGACTCCTCGTAGGCGGTAACGTTAAACCGTGTACCGATGTCGCGGATAAAGACATTGCCGGCATCGACGATGAATTTTTTGGAGTCTTCGTGGTTGATGCTGAAGTAGGCTTCGCCTTTCAGTTTAACGGTGTGGGTGTCTTTTTTCTTGTCGTAGGCATATACCAGCTTGGTTTGTTTGTTCAGGTATACATCGCTGCCGTCGGGCAACGTATCTGCTACCGTTTGCCCCGCGGCCACGACGGTTACCGGGCGCATGGCCTCAGGGGTGTTGGTCATGCGGTACGCCAGGTAGCCTACGCCGAGCAGGATGAGCACGCTGGCGGCGATGCGCATGTACAGGTTGCGGTGCGGCGGGGTATGCAGCGGGCGTACATTGTCTTTTTCCGGCACGCTGGCAGCTGCCTTCTGGCTGTGCATTTTCTGCTGCAGGTTGTTCCAGGCAGCGTCGGTGTTGAAGGTCTGTAGCTCTTTGACGGCACATGCCTTGTCAAAGATCGTCCTGAACTGGTGCATATACCGCCCGTTGGCTTCGCTGGCATGCTCCCATGCCTGTATGCGGGCAGCCTCTTCCGCAGTCGCTTCTCCGGCAAGGTACTTGCCGATCAGCTCATCAATATCGTCTGTGGTATGTTGCACGGTGGTCAGTTGATAAATCCATGTATGAAAAGGATCAGCAGGGGCAGGTAATCTTTTAGCTGCTCGCGCATGATCCGCAGGGCTTTGCCCATCTGGTTCTCGACCGTTTTTATCGACAGCCCCAGTTGGTCGGCTATCTCGGCGTATTTTAACTCTTCAAAGCGGCTGAGCTTAAAGATCAGCCGGCACTGCTCGGGCAGTTGCTCCATGGCCTCGCAGATGCGCACTTCCAGCTCGGAGGCCATGACCGTGCGGCTAACGGACTCGACACTGCGCTCGGCTACGGCCAGCTCGCCTTCTACGTGGCGTTGTTTGATCTTTTCATGCTTGAGCAAATTGAGACAGGCGTTGCGCACCATGGCGTAGAGGTAAGGCTTTACCGCGGTGTGGATTTCGAGGGCCTCCCGCTTTTCCCAGACCGATAAGAAGGTGGATTGCACCACTTCTTCCGCTTCATCACGGTCCTGGATGAACGTGTACGCATAATTGCAAAGCGACTGGTAGTAGGTTCGGAACAGCATCTCAAAAGCAGTTGTGTCGCCGGTTTTCAGCGAGGTTGGGCTTATCTGTTCAGTAAATTCCACTGCTAAGGATCGTTTCGATGATTCATTAAACAGCGAAATTTACGGTTTTAAGCCTTTGGGGATAAGACAATTCACAAAAGTTTTACCCCCACGCCACCCGAAGAAAAAAATTACATCAGCTCGCCGACCCAAAACGGGTGGCCAGCGTGAATGCGTACGATGCCATCGTGTGGCGCCTGGTAGCTGTTTTCGATGGTTTCGCGGTCGTTTATCGTGAGGGGCTGGCCGTCTGCCGGGCGGAAGTAGAGCCGGCTGCCGGCGGGCAGCCATTTTTCGAAATGTGTTGACAACGACCACCTTGCGTCGGATCCCAGCAGGGTGATCTGTAGTTGTGGAAAATCGGAGGCGCGGCGGAACAAGGCCTCGGTGGGCGTGGCCAGGATGTTCACCATGGCATGGCGGGTGGTGGCCACATGTTGCAGGGCGCGGGCGATGGGGTCTTCCCCGGGATGGTGGGGTAAGATGACGAACGGCATCTGCTCGAGCAGTTGAAGCTCGATGTCGGTGGCATGGGCGGCAAGGCAGACGACGGCATCGATCTTGATGCCCCAGGCCCGGACATGGTCCAGGGCCTCCTCGGTGACGATCACCAGGGGTACCCATTCCAACAGCGGCTCAGCCTGTTGCAATGATGCGGCGCCGGCGATGAGCAACGCCGGCTCCTGACCTTCCCGTACGAAATGATGTGACGACATAATCGGTGTAAAGTAAACACCACAGGCTAAATTATTATCGTGCCTGTATCTGAAATGAATTTAATTAAATTGCGCATTAATCAAGAACGTATGCTATCAGCCCGTCAGTGCTATGAAGTTTTCCGCCGAAGTATTGCAGATTATCATCGGACCGATGACGTCGACACGCCGGTGAAGAATCCGTATTCTTCCGGTACATTCGAAGCCCTGTTATATGCCAAGAACTGGATCGACACGGTGCAATGGCACCTGGAGGATATCATCCGCCTGCCCGCGATCAACCCCGTGGAGGCCGTGGCGCTGAAGCGCCGCATCGACAAGTCCAACCAGGACCGTACCGACATGGTGGAGCAGATCGACGACCAGTTCGTAGCCGAGTTCGGCGGCGTAACGCCCCAGCCAGGCGCACGCATCAACTCCGAGACACCGGCCTGGCTGCTGGACCGCATGAGCATTTTGATGCTCAAGATCTATCACATGCGCCAGCAGACCGAGCGGACCGACGCGAGTGCCGACCACATTGCCCGGTGCCAGACCAAGCTGGCGGTGTTGCTCGAACAGGAGAACGATATGGCATTGGCGTTTGATGAGCTGATCGAAGATATAGGCCGGGGCACACGGCGGTTCAAAGTATACCGTCAGATGAAGATGTACAATGATGCATCGCTCAACCCCGTATTGTACGCGCAGAAAAAATAAACGACCTCGTTGAAAAAGATCCTGATTCTCCGTTTTTCGGCCATGGGCGATGTCGCGTTGCTGGTACCGGTGGTACGATCGGTGACAGCGGCGTATCCCGACATGGAGGTGACGGTGGTGACGCGCCCGAAGTTTTGCACACTGTTCCTGGACATGGAGCGGGTGCAGGTCTTTCCGGCCGACGTGGATTATACCTACACGGGGGTGCTGGGCATACGCGATCTGTTCGGCAAGCTGTTGCGCAAAGGCCCGTACGACGTGGTGATCGATATGCACGATCATATCCGTACCATGATGCTGCGCACCTTGTTCCGCATATTCGGTACGCGGGTGGTGGTATTTGACAAAGGCCGCCCCGAGAAAAAAGCATTTACACGCCGGGAGAATAAAGTCACCACGCCGCTGCCGCACACGGTAGACCGCTACCGGCAGGCGTTTGAGAAGGCGGGCTTCCCGTTCGCGATCGCAGCGCCGCCGTATGTCGCGCTGAGCGAATCGATCCAGACGGCCTCGGGTTGGTTTGCCTATAAAAAACATATGGACGGTGTGAAGTGGGTGGGCCTTGCGCCCTTCGCCATGCACAAGTCGAAGATCTGGCCATTGGAAAATTACCCGTTGCTGATCGAGGAGGTGAGCAAACAGACGGGCGTGAAGTTCTTTTTGTTCGGTGGCGGTGACAAAGAAATAAAATACTTCGAGTCGCTCAAGAAACAATTTCCGGACAAGTGCGAAGTCATTGCCGGGCAGCTCAAGCTGCGGCAGGAGATCGCGCTGATGCGGCACCTGGACCTGATGCTGTGCGTGGATTCATCTAACATGCACCTGGCGGCATTATCCGGCATACCGTTGTTATCGATCTGGGGAGGTACCGATCCCGACGTGGGCTTTGGCCCGTATGGTTATGACGTCAAAAATATAATTCAGATACCCCGCGAAGAATTACCCTGCCGGCCGTGTTCGGTCTATGGCGTGGAGAAATGCTTGCGCGGCGATTTCGCTTGCCTGACGCGGATCACCCCGGCCGCCGTTTCGGAAAGATTATTGACCTTGCTCCGTTAACCCTGAGCGCTATCCGACATCCCTTATTTTTTCATGACGACTATAGATACGATCATCTTTGACCTGGGCGGCGTGCTCATCGATTGGAATCCGCGCTACCTGTATCGTAAAATTTTCAAGACGGAAGAAGAGATCACCTGGTTCTTCGAAAACATCTGCACACTGGATTGGAACGATCAGCAGGATGCCGGCCGTTCTTTTGCCGAAGCAACGGAGGAGCTGGTGTTACAATACCCTGAGCACGAAGTGCCGATACGTGCCTGGTACGGCCGCTGGCAAGAAACTATTACAGGCTCCATTCCCGACACGGTTTCCATTCTGCGTCAGCTGAAGGAGCAGCAGCGTCACCGCCTGTATGCGTTGACCAACTGGTCGGCCGAGTCGTTTCCGTGGGCGCTGGAGAACTTTGACTTTCTTCATTGGTTCGAAGGCATTGTGGTATCGGGCACGGAGAAAACGCGTAAGCCTTTTCCGGATATTTACCAGATCTTATTCAATCGCTATAACGTAGACCCGGCCCGGGCTCTGTTCATCGACGACAACTACAAGAACATTGTAGGTGCGCGGGCGGTGGGCTTGCAGGCTATTCACTTTCAATCGCCGGCCGAGCTTCGTCGGGCGCTGGCGGAGCTGGGCGTTGCATTGTGAGCGCGTGCGTGCGAAGAAGAACGTGTTCGCGTCGTTTTTTCCTACCTTTGCGGAATAGTGGACGCCGTGTTGCCGATTCAACGTTATACCGATTTTATCAAAGCAGAAGCTGCCCGGTTAGGCTTCAGCTTCTGTGGTATTGCCAAGGCGGAGTTCCTGGCAGAGGAGGCGCCGCGGCTTGAAGCCTGGCTGAAGAAGGGTTACCAGGGCAAGATGAGCTACCTGGAAAATCACTTTGACAAACGCCTGGACCCGACGCTGCTGGTACCGGGTGCGAAGTCGGTCGTAAGCCTGTTGTATAATTATTATCCCAAGCAGGATCTGGCGACGGAGGGTGGACTGAAGATCGCCAAATATGCCTACGGTGAAGACTATCACTTTGTCATCAAGGATAAGCTGAAGACGTTTGTCGACCGCATTCAGGAGGAGGTGGGCGAGGTGCAGGGGCGTGCCTTTGTCGACTCGGCGCCGGTGATGGAGCGGGCGTGGGCGCAGCGCGCGGGTTTGGGCTGGGTGGGAAAGAACAGCCTGCTGTTAAATCGCCAGATGGGGAGCTTCTTTTTCCTGGCGGAGCTGATCATTGACCTGGAACTGGTATACGACGGGCCCGTGAAAGACTACTGCGGCACATGCACGGCATGCATGGATGCATGCCCGACGGATGCTATTCCGCAGCCTTTTGTGGTCGACGGCAGCAAGTGTATATCGTATTTCACCATCGAGCTGAAAGAACAGATCCCTGCCGAGGTGCAAGGCAAGTTTGAGAACTGGATCTTTGGGTGTGACATCTGCCAGGATGTGTGCCCCTGGAACCGCTTTGCCAAGCCGCACAACGAAGCGAGCTTTGAGCCACACGGCGATCTAGCAAAACTTTCTGCGGAAGAGTGGAAGGAGATCACGACGGATGTCTTTCAGAAGCTCTTTCGTCATTCGGCCGTGAAGCGGGCCAAGCTGGAAGGACTGCAGCGCAACATCAGGTTTGTGTTGCCGTCGGAGGAGCAGAAATGAAAAAGCCCCTGCTCTCTAAGCAGGGGCCCTTTGATCTTTTGTTGGGTTAAAAAGATGCGTAAGGTGATAGATGTTTAAGCGACGACGAAGCACCGGTTCAGGATGGCTTCGTATTCACCGGAAAACCTGGCATAGCACCAGTTTCTGAGTTCATTCAATTCATCGGCAATAACCATTTTTATTGCCTTTCGTAGCTCTTTCTCGAAAAGAAGAGCGTCAAAACTCACTTTTGTGAGAATAGTTTTGACATAATTCAGCATGGCAAATGTTTCAGTTGAAAAAATTTAATCCTAACAATCGTTAAGTTAGCAAAATAAACTATTAAATAAAAGAAGATTGCCCAACTTTCGTTGAACTACCGTAAAGCAGGGTGATTTCGGCGCCAGGACCCGATACAAAGGGGTTACCCGGGAGGATTTCACGTTGTTTTACAGACCTCATGTTTGCGTTTAACGTATTTTTGTAACGATGAGTTTTGAAATCGATTTCACTATGCGACGTGTTTTTTCCTTCCGGATGTTTTTGCTGGTCCTGCTTACCGGTGGGGCATTTGTTGCCCAGGCGCAGACCGTCACCCTGGGGCCTGACGCTATCGGCGAGAATCAGGCCTGGACGATCACCGTTACGGTGCAAAACGACCGGTTAAAAAACTATGACAACTTCCCCGAGATCCCCGGGTTTCGCAAGCGGGGCACGTCCACACAATCCTCTACCAATATCATCAACGGCCAGATCTCGTCATCGTCCAGTGTGATCATGACGTACGCGCCCACCAAACAAGGCGTCGTGACCATCCCTTCTTTTACCATGAAGGTGAACGACAAGCCCGTGCAGGTGGCCGGCAAGAAAGTAAAAGTAGGGCCACCGGTGCAGCAGCAACAAACGCGTGACCCCTTCCGCAGTTTCTTTGAAGGTGACGAGGGCGGCGGAGAGGCTGAATTTGTGGATGTAAAAGAAGACGCCTTCCTTGCTCTGACAACCAGCAAAGATGCGGTATATGTAGGCGAAGGTTTTAATACCACCATCTCGTTCTTTGTCGCGGAAGATAACCGCGCGCCGCTGCAGTTCTATGAGCTGGGCCGGCAACTGTCGGAGATCCTCAAGAAGATCAAGCCGACCAACTGCTGGGAGGAGAACTTCAACATAGAAAACATCGAAGCAGAGAGTGTGACGATCAACGGCAAGGGATATTCGCAGTACAAAATATACCAGGCCACGTTGTATCCGCTCAATGCCGAGCCTGTTGTATTTCCTGCGTTTGACCTGGAGATGATCAAATACAAAGTGGCCAAGAACCCTTCGTTCTTTGGCCAGAACCGGAAAGAGGATTTTAAATCCTTCCGCACGAAGCCCAAGCGTGTAGCGGTAAAAGAACTGCCGCCGCATCCGCTGCGCGACGTCGTCGCCGTGGGTGATTATCGCCTGGATGAACGCAGCCGCAATACCAACCTGGAGACCGGTGCCAGTGGTGTTTATGAATTTAACGTTTATGGAGAGGGTAACATCTCGGCGATTGAAAAACCGCTTGTGAAGAAAGACGCGAACTTTGAGTTTTATGAACCAAACGTCCGTCAGGATATCAACCGGCAGAAGAACCGCGTGACGGGTAACAAATCGTTCAGCTACTTTATGATCCCCAAGGAACCGGGGAAATACAACATGAAGGATTATTTCACGTGGGTATTCTTTAATCCCGCTAAGCAGCGTTACGACAGTTTGCGGCCCAAGCTGGTGTTTACGGTGACGGGCGAGAGCAAGAAGAACGAAGCGATCCAGGCAAACGATCTGGGCAGCTTTTACGACAAGATCGACGCGGCCGACAACAGCTTACACACGATTGCCGACGACCGTTGGCAGAAGTGGGTCTTTAACGCGTTCATTGTTGTTACACTCGGGGCGGCGGCCTTTATCATTTTCCGGAAGTAATCCGCTATCTTCGACCCCGCATGAGCAATTCGTACGGAACCCTTTTTAAAATCTCCACCTTTGGCGAGTCGCACGGCCCTGCCATCGGCGTGGTCATCGACGGCTGCCCCGCGGGGCTGACACTGGACGAGGCCTTTATTCAGGCAGAGCTGGACCGCCGCAAGCCGGGCCAGTCCAAGATCACGACACAGCGCAAGGAAGACGACACATTCAAAATTCTAAGCGGTGTATTCGAGGGCAAGACCACGGGCACGCCACTGGCCATCGTGATCGAGAACCAGGACCAGCGCAGCAAGGACTATAGCCACATCGCCGAAACGTTCCGGCCTTCACATGCCGATTATACCTATGAGGCCAAGTACGGCATACGCGACTACCGCGGCGGTGGCCGCAGCTCTGCGCGCGAAACGGCAGCCCGCGTAGCCGCCGGTGCAGTAGCCAAGCTGTTGCTGCAGCGCCTGGGCGTAACGATACAGGCGTATGTGTCGCAGGTGGGCGATATCAAAGCTCCGCACTATACAGGCCTTGACCTGAGCAAAACCGAAGACAATATCGTACGGTGTCCTGACCCAGCCGTAGCCGAGCAGATGATCGCCCTGATCGACCAGGTACGCCACGATCGCGACACGATCGGTGGCCTGGTGACGTGTGTCATTCAAAATACGCCCGTGGGCCTGGGCGAGCCGGTGTTTGATAAACTTCATGCCGAGCTGGGCAAAGCGATGCTGAGCATCAACGCGGTGAAGGGCTTTGAATATGGCAGCGGCTTTGAGGGCATACGCCTGCGTGGCTCGGAACACAACGACGAGTTTTATACCGAGGGTGGCCGGGTGAGAACCCGTACGAACCATTCGGGTGGTATACAGGGAGGGATCTCCAACGGTGAGGATATTTACTTTAACGTGGCCTTCAAGCCAGTGGCGACGATCATGCAGGACCAGGCTTCGGTCGACAAACATGGCAACGAAGCGACCGTGAGCGGCAAAGGCCGTCACGATCCCTGTGTGGTGCCCCGCGCGGTGCCGATCGTAGAGGCTATGGCGGCGTTGGTGCTGGCCGATTTCCTGTTGCGGAACAACGCTGTGCGGAGTATATAGTGTAGACTTTTTTCAGCAATAACGTCTTTCTATACCGGTACGGACGGATGTGCCCTGGCGTATGCCAGGGCATATCTTTTTCAGGGACGTGAATAAACTTACAAATCCCATGAAAACACTTGCCATCATTCTGATTGTTATTGGCGGCATCATGACAGTCTTTACCGGCTTTACGCTGATCACGAAAAAAGAGGTGGCCGACATCGGCCCGCTGGAAATCAACAAAGAAGAGAAGACGCCGATCTATTGGTCGCCGATCACAGGCGGCATTTTGCTGGCAGCAGGCATTATCGCTTTTGTTGCGAGTCGTCGTACAGCATAAAACTGCGTGTGAGCGCGAGAGCGAAGCGAACCTAATACTTCGCTCTCACGCTGTCTTTAGGCCCGTTGTTGTTACTTAATCGAATGTGCCGTCGCCTGCGGTGGCGGAGTATTCGCCTTCCCACCGGGCTACTACGACGGTGGCCAAACAGTTGCCGATCACGTTTACGGTTGTCCGGCCCATATCCATGATAGCATCGACGGCGAGAATGGCGGTAGCTTTCTGCGCGTCGAGGTTCATGCCTTCGAGCGTGGATACCAGGATCAGGAACGATGCACCGCGCACGCCGGCGACACCTTTGCTGGTCAGCATGAGGATAAACACCATGTATATCTGTTGCCCAAATGTGAGCTCGACGCCGGTGGCTTGCGCGACGAATACCGATGCCAGGGACAAGTACAGCGTACTGCCATCGAGGTTAAAGCTATAGCCTGTAGGCAATACGAACGATATAATCTTGCGGGGTACACCGAACTTGCCCAGGTTTTCCATGGCGCTGGGCAGTGCGGCCTCGCTGGTGGAGGTGGCAAAGGCGATGGATACCGGCTCGGAGATGGCGCGGATAAATTTCCGGAAGGGCAGCTTGATGATCAAGCCGATCGGTACCAGCACGAGCAGTATAAAGGCAATCAACGCCATGTATAGCGTACCTACCAGCATGAACAGATTCTTGAGCATGCCAAAGCCAAAGGTTGCCACGGAGTAGGCCAACGCCCCGCCCACGGCAAAGGGCGCGACGTACATCACCATGTCGGTAAACTTAAACATGATCTCCGACAGGCTCTCGGCAAAATTCAGCATGGGTTTCTTCTTCGCCTCGTCGGTGATCTTGGCCAAGCCGATGCCGAAGAGCACGCTGAAGACCACGACCTGCAATACATAGTTTTCGGCTACGGCCTTCGCGATGTTCTCGGGGAAGATGTCGAGTATGACGTGGTGTTGGTCCTTGGATTTTTCCTGAGCCCTGAGCTTTTCCGCGCGCTCGACCTGTGCTTGCTGCGGATTCATCTCGGCGCCTTCGCCGGCGCGCGTCAGGTTGATAGCCGCCAGGCCGATGAAGAGGGCCACCGTGGTGACGAGCTCGAAATATAGGATCGCTTTCCAACCCATACGCCCCACCTGTTTGAGGTTGGAGTGTGCGGCGATGCCGACGACGAGGGTAGAGAAGATGAGGGGCGCAATGATGGTTTTGATCAGGCGCAGGAAGATGCTGCTGAGCACGTCGAGGTTCGACGCGATGACCGGAAAGGTAAAGCCCACTTCGCAGCCGATGAACATGCTGGCGATGATCCAGCCGGTCAGGGAGTTTTTCTTAAAGGCCAGCGAGCCGATGGCGCCAAGGGTTATCCAGCGCGAACCGGTCAGGACAAGGTCGGGCAGCGGCGAGGCGTAGACATTCACCAGGTGCAGGGCGAGTGCCAGTGTAAAGAGCACGAAAACCAGCACTGCGTTTGTTTTGAACGTTGTGATCCGGTCGATGGCGGCCAGGAGGACAACTTCCAGGGCCAGCCAGCTGGTGACAAGGAGTGCATAGTCTGGAACGCCGGAGGTTAGAAAATGCGCTATGCGTAGCGCGGCGGCGATGCTAACAGTGGTAACTGCGAGTCGTAAAATGCCCTTTTGTGTCAAGATTACGAGTGGTTTAGGTGAACAACCGTTTGTTTTGAACCGGCAATATAGGAAAAGTTGGGGGCACCGCGGCCAGGGGATTTGCTGGGGGCGAACTTAAATTCGTTAAATTTGTTCCCATCGTATAAACACTAGAACCATGCTACAGGCAGCGCCCAAAAACATACACATCTACCTGGAATCAAACCCCAACCCGAACTCGCTCAAGTTTGTGGTGAATGAAATGCTGGTGCCGGAAACGATGAGCTTCGATTTTCCGGATGTGGCCAGCGCTTCTATTTCGCCGCTCGCGGTCGAGCTGTTCTCGTATCCGTTTGTAGGCCGGGTTTTCTTTGCCAGCAACTTCATTACTATTACCAAGCAAGGTGATGTGGAGTGGCTCGAGATCCAGAACACCATTAAGGATCATATCAAAAAATACCTGGAGGCGGGTAAGTTCATTATCGATATAAAAGAAGGTGACGAGGCTCCGGTGGAAGAAGAGACGGACACGATCCGTAAGATCAAGACGATCCTGGAGGAATACATTCGTCCGGCGGTTGAACAAGACGGTGGCGCCATTACCTACCACTCTTTTAACGACGGCGTGGTGAAGGTGAAGCTGCAGGGTTCTTGCAGCGGTTGTCCTTCGTCGATGGTAACGCTGAAGGCGGGTATTGAAAATCTCTTTACGCGTATGATGCCGGGTGAGATCAAATCCGTAGAAGCTCTGGCGTAACGGAAATCGGAAGAAACAGGTATAAAGAAAAAGGCTCCTTTTGGGAGCCTTTTTACTTATAAAATTAAAAGCGCAATGTCTTATGCCTGAGCTACCGGCTCAACAGAAACGAAAGATTTTTCAGCTCTTCCTTTTTTGAAGACTACTACACCGTTCGTCAGCGCGAACAGGGTGTGGTCTTTGCCAATACCTACGTTTTTGCCCGGGTGGTGTTTAGTACCGCGCTGACGCACGATGATGTTACCGGCAATAACTTTCTGACCACCGAAGATCTTAACGCCAAGGCGTTTGCTTTCTGATTCGCGGCCGTTCTTTACTTTACCTTCGCCTTTTTTATGTGCCATGGATAGAGAATCGTTAAAGGTTAACCAATGCTTTCGATTTGTACTTTCGTGTACTGCTGGCGATGGCCGTTCTTCACGACATAGCCTTTTCTACGTTTCTTTTTGAAGACAATAACTTTATTGCCTTTCACGTGTTCCAGAATCTTACCAGATACGGTAACACCTGCTACAGTAGGGGCGCCAATAGAAATATTACCACCATTATCAACGAGAAGAACCCGGTCAAAGCTTACAGAAGCTCCGGCCTCTCCGTCCATTTTGGGGGCATAGATGTATTGATCTTTAGCCACTTTGAACTGTTTACCTGCAATGTCTACTATCGCGTACATATGCTATTTTAAAATTGGACTGCAAAGATAGGGAAAGAATTGAAAAATTAAGCACCCCGCCCCAGAATACTTCCTGACGTTCTGCGAGATAGAATATCTATCCACATTTTTTCCGCCGTTTATCGTGTTATTTACCCACATTTGCCCCCATTCCAGACCGAAAAAAAAAGTGTTTTTTTTTGGTCGAATCTATACCTCAAATCCACCTGAAAAATCCAGTTACTAACGGGTTATTTTACAGGAACTTATCTTTCCACAATGCATCAACAAGTTATCCACATTCGTTGATTTCAGCTTATAAACCGCGTTTTGATTTTTAGAATGGTTCTATTTCATTTGTACACTTGAAGCTGATCAAGGTCTGGCAGCCGCCGGACTTCTAAAGCAAACAAGATTTTTACAGGTTAAAATTACGGGGGTGTTCGTCTCGACGGATGCCTGCCTTTTGATATTTTGGTTAGACCCATAAACCCTACTTTATTATGAGCCAGAAAGAGCATGATGAACCCATTCTGAAGGAAAACAAGGACCGTTTTGTACTGTTTCCCATTCGTCATCATGATATCTGGAAGTTCTATAAACAGGCGGAGGCCAGCTTCTGGACGGCCGAAGAAATTGACCTGAGCCACGACCTGCGTGACTGGGAGAACCTGAACGACGGCGAGCGCCACTTTATCACCCACGTACTGGCCTTCTTCGCGGCCAGCGACGGTATTGTAAATGAGAACCTGGCCGAGCACTTTGTGGCCGAGGTACAATACACGGAAGCCAAGTTCTTCTACGGCTTTCAGATCGCCATTGAAAATATCCATTCGGAGACCTATTCCCTGCTGATCGATACATATGTAAAAGACGCCAAGGAAAAGGACAAGCTGTTCCATGCGATCGATACCATGGACTGTGTGAAGAAGAAAGCCGACTGGGCACTGCGCTGGATCAACCAGGGTAATTTCCAGGAGCGCCTGATCGCGTTTGCCGCGGTGGAAGGCATTTTCTTTTCGGGGTCTTTCTGCTCCATTTTCTGGCTCAAAAAGCGCGGCCTGATGCCTGGCCTGAGTTTTTCCAATGAATTAATTTCGCGCGACGAAGGTTTGCATTGTGACTTCGCCTGCCACCTGTATACGCAGCACGTTGTGAACAGATTGCCGGAGCAAACGATCACGGACATTATCCGCGACGCCGTGGCGATCGAGAAGGAGTTTGTGACGGATGCCCTGCCGGTAAATCTGATCGGCATGAACTCCACGCAGATGTGCCAATACATCGAGTTTGTTGCCGACCGCCTGCTGGGTGAGCTGGGTTGCAAGAAGATCTACAATGCGACGAATCCGTTCGATTTTATGGATATGATCTCGCTGAGAGGTAAAACCAATTTCTTTGAAAAACGTGTAGCTGAATACCAGAAGGCTGGTGTATTGAAGAGCACGGATAAGGATTCAGCTCCGAAATTTTCTCTGAACGAGGATTTTTAATTATTTTAAGACACTTTTTTAACTTTTCCACAACAACCCTTAACTCCCCCTTTTCCACGATGCTTGTAGTAAAACGCGATGGACACAGAGAGTCGGTAAAATTTGACAAAATCACCGCCCGCATCGAAAAACTCTGCTACGGATTAGATCCGAAGTTCATCAATCCTGTTGAAGTGGCCATGAAGGTGATCAATGGCCTGTATGACGGCGTTTCTACCCAGGAACTGGACAACCTTGCTGCCGAGATTGCTGCAACGTTGACAACCAAACATCCGGACTTTGCCAAGCTGGCAGCCCGTATCGCGGTATCAAACCTGCACAAGGTTACGAGCAAGTCGTTTTCCAGCACGATGAAGCGGCTGTACACGTACGTTGACCCGAAGACGGGCCAGAACGCGCCGCTGGTTTCAAAAGACACCTACCGTGTGATCAAAGAGCATGCAGCCGAGCTGGATGCGGCGATCATTTATGACCGCGACTTTGGTTATGACTACTTCGGGTTCAAGACCCTGGAGCGCTCGTACCTGATGAAGATCGACGGTAAGATCGTCGAGCGTCCGCAGCACCTGCTGATGCGCGTGGCGGTAGGCATTCACGGCGAGGACATCGCCGGTGCGATCGAAACCTACAACCTGCTGTCTGAAAAATGGTTTACCCATGCGACACCGACGTTGTTCAACGCCGGTACGCCCAAGCCGCAGCTGTCTTCATGCTTCCTGCTGACCATGCAGGACGACAGCATCGACGGTATATATGACACCCTGAAGCAATGTGCAAAGATCTCTCAATCCGCCGGTGGAATCGGGTTGAGCATTCACAACATTCGCGCGAAGGGTTCTTACATCAAAGGAACCGGTGGAAACTCAAACGGCATCGTGCCGATGCTGCGTAACTTCGACATGACCGCGCGTTATGTTGACCAGGGCGGTGGAAAGCGCAAGGGTAGCTTCGCCATTTACCTGGAGCCCTGGCACGCCGATATTTTCGACTTCCTGGACATGAAGAAAAACCACGGTAAAGAAGAGATGCGTGCGCGCGATTTGTTCTACGCCCTGTGGATCTCCGACCTGTTCATGAAGCGTGTGGAAAACAACGAAATGTGGTCGTTGTTCTGCCCGAACGAAGCACCCGGCCTGGCCGAAGTGTGGGGCGAGGACTTCGAGCGCTTGTATGAAAAATATGAAAAAGAAGGACGCTACCGTCGTCAGGTGAAAGCACAAGACCTGTGGTTCGAAGTGCTGGAGTCGCAGATCGAGACCGGTACGCCGTACATTCTGTATAAAGATGCCGCGAACCGTAAGTCGAACCAGAAGAACCTGGGTACGATCAAGTCGAGCAACCTGTGTACCGAGATCATCGAGTACACGGCCCCCGACGAAGTGGCGGTATGTAACCTGGCGTCGATCGCGCTGCCGAAGTTTGTAACAGAGGAAGGTCGTTTCGATCACCAGAAGCTGTACGAGATCACCAAGGTAGCGACACGCAACCTGAACAAGGTGATCGACATCAACTACTACCCGGTGCCGGAAGCGCGCAACTCCAACCTGCGTCACCGCCCGATCGGGTTGGGTGTACAAGGCCTTGCCGACGTGTTCATCATGCTGCGCATGCCGTTCGACTCAGAAGAGGCACGCCGCCTGAACGAAGATATTTTCGAGACCATCTACTTCGGCGCCATGGAAGCTTCTATGGAGCAATCGAAGATCCACGGTCCGTACGAAACCTTCAAAGGTTCGCCGGTATCGAAAGGTATCTTCCAGTTCGATATGTGGGGTATTTCGCCGAAGAGCGGCCGCTGGGATTGGGAAAACCTGAAGCGCGAAGTGAAGCAGCACGGTGTGCGCAACTCGCTGCTGGTGGCCCCGATGCCGACTGCCTCTACGTCGCAGATCCTCGGTAACAACGAGTGCTTTGAGCCGTATACATCGAACATCTACACCCGTCGTACCCTGTCGGGCGAATTCATCATCGTGAACAAACACCTGATGAAGGACCTGATGAGCCTCGGCCTGTGGAGCGAAACCATGCGTCAGAAACTGATCGCGGCGAACGGTTCCGTACAAGGCATCCCGGAGATTCCGCAGAACATCAAAGATATCTATAAGACTGTATGGGAAATTTCTCAGAAGGCCATTATCGATATGTCTGCCGACCGCGGTGCTTACATCTGCCAGTCGCAGAGCCTCAACATCCACTTGACGAACCCGAACTTCGGCAAGCTGACGTCGATGCACTTCTACGCCTGGAAGAAAGGCCTGAAGACCGGCATGTACTACCTGCGCACAACGGCTGCAGCAGATGCCATCAAGTTTACGCTGGACAAAACAGCGGTGGCAGAACCGGCAGCCGTGGCGGCTTCGGCAGAAGGTTCTGACGTGGTAACAGTAGCAGAACCGGTAGTAGCCGATGCACACCAGCAGACGCTGGCCTATGGCAGCACAATGTCTGAATATGAGCAAAAGCTTTCGGACATGGCTTGCTCGCTCGATAACCCCGATGCGTGCGAGGCTTGTGGTAGCTAATTGCGAGAGACCATAAAGAGAAAGCCCGGCCAAATTGGTCGGGCTTTTTGTTTTTTGTCCCGCTTCGCGGGGAAACGGCAGTCACCGATTGCATACAGTCGCGGGCACTCCCGATAGCCATCGGGACCGCACTGCGTGCTTAAACTTGCGCCAGGTCCATGGCAACCACCAATCTATTTATTGGCCGGGCCCTTTACGAGGTCGCGGAGGCAGTCGATCCAGGTGGGGCTGTCGTTGAGGCTTTCGACCAGTTGTACCTTCTGGCCGCCGTGTTCGTGGAAGATCTCCTGGTATTCGTCGCCGATTTCGATGATGGTTTCGAGGCAGTCGGCGGTGAACGCCGGGGAGAACACCAGGATCTTTTTCATGCCTTTGTCGCCGCATTGGCGCACGACTTCGTCGGAGAAGGGCATGAGCCATTTTTTGTCCAGGCGTGACTGGAAGCAGACGGTATATTTTTCGGCGGGTATGTTCAGCTTGGCGGCCAGCAGGCGGGTGGTGGCGTAGCAGGTCGCTTTGTAGCAGTATTGGTTTTCTTCGTTGACGGTGTGCTGGCAGTCGTGCCGGGCGCAGGCGCCGTCGTCGTGCACTTTGTCCACCTGGCGCTCGGGCAGGCCGTGGTAGGAGAATAGCACGTGGTCGTAGTCGGCTATGTTGTATTTGCGGCCGCGCTCGGCAAAGGCTTCAATAAAGAGCGGGTGGTCGTAATACTGGGAGATGAACTTTACTTCGGGTATGACCCACCAGGTGCGCAGCACGCGCATGACTTCGTCGTGGGCGGAGCCGGTGGAGGCGGAAGCATACTGCGGGAACATGGGCAGCACGATGATCTTTTCGTAATGCTTTTTGCGCATCGTCTCCAGCACTGCCGGAATCGACGGGTTTTTATAGCGCATGGCCAGGTGCACCTCGTAGTCGCTGCCGAGCGAGTCTTCGAGCAGGGTCTTGACGCGCTCGCTGTAAAACAGCAGGGGAGAGCCGTTGGCGGTCCACAGCTTCTGGTAGATCTTAGCCGACTTGGGGGCCCGGAACGGCACGATGATGAGGTTTACCAGGATTTTGCGCAGCAGCCACGGGATGTCTATGACCCGCGGGTCGTTCAGGAACTGCGACAGGTAGGAGCGGACATCGCTTACCGAGGGGCTGTCGGGCGTACCCAGATTGATCAGGAGGACTCCGGTTTTGCTTTTCATGTGTTTTCTTCGGGCTGCAAGTTTAGCGATAAACAAGCATCCATAAAAAGAAGTTTGGTGAAACGCCCCGGCCGGCTATTTCAGGATGGGGGCCCGCCGGAAGGGTTTGGTCTCGTCAAACAGCTTGCGGTACGTGGCGTGACGTTTAGACACCTCGCCGCCCACCTGTTCCACGACCAGGATCATTTTGGGATTGAAGTCGCCGATCCAGTTCATTTCGTACTGCGTGTAGCGACCGTCGGGTTGCAGCACGTCGCGGGCGTAGGTGATCATGGCGCCGTCTGCACCTTTGCCCTGGTGCTCGGGCACCACGCCGAACAAAATGCCAAAGGCCTTCTTATTTGTTTTCAGCAGCGTATGCCATACGAACTTGAGCTTGCCCAGCCAGTTCATTTTGCCGTTGACGTATTTGAAGATCTGGTTGATCTCCGGCAGCGACAGAAAGAATGATATGGGCTCGCCTTTGTAGAAGCCAAAGTACAGCAGCTTGGGGTCGAGTATGGGCTTCATCTGCTGCACCAGCAGTTTGGCCTGTGCCATCGTCAGCTCGGGATTTTCAGAGCGATTCGCCCACGCCTTGTTGTACACGGTCAGCAGGTATTCGGGTAGTTTGTCCAGCTCCTGCTTTTGCAGGTAGCGGAAGTCGTAGTTGGGATCACGCCGGCAGAGCGCTGCTTTTTCATCCAGCCGGGGCGACAACGGGCCCTGTACCCCGCGCGCATAGGTCAGCTGGTAGAAGTATACCTGAAAGCCGTAGGCTTCGAAGAAGTCTTTGTAGTACGGGAAGTTATAGTTGCACTGGTAGTTGGGCTCGCGGTCAAACCCTTCGATGAGCAACCCCCACCAGCGGTCGCGGCTGCCAAAGTTGACGGGGCCGTCCATGGCTTCCATACCTTTAGACTGTAACCAGGTCTTGCATTGGTCCAGCAGGACGAAGGCGGCGGCGCGGTCTTCGATACACTCAAAGAACCCCATGCCTCCGGTAGGCTGATCGTTGCCTTTGTGTACGATCTTATCGTTGACAAAGGCGGCTACGCGGCCGATAGTCTGGCCGGCGTCGCCCTGCAGCAGCCAACGTACACACGTACCGTGGCGAAAGGCCTTGTTTTTTTCAGGATCAAAGACATTATCTATATCGGCGTCGAGGGGACGTATCCAAACCGGATGATCTTTGTATAGCCGTACGGCAAACTCAATAAATTCACGCGCGTGTGCCGCCGTGGTAACTTCTACGATCTTCATGACTGCTCATCCACTGCCTGGGGAGTGTTCACCAGGACGATGTTACTGATGCGGTTGGGTAAGATAATGCTGAACCGTGTACCCTGGCCCACCTGGCTGGAGACATTGATCTGTCCTCCCAGTTTATCCACCGCGTTCTTGACGATATATAATCCAATACCCGAACCATCCGATTGCTCGGTGGCGCGGTAAAACATTTCAAAGATCTTGGCCAGGCTTACTTCGTCAATGCCGATGCCGTTGTCGGAGAAGGTGATCTCGGCGCGGCGCTGGTCGATCAGTATTTTTATACGGATCTCCGGCCGCTCGAGGTTCATCTGCCGGTATTTGATGGCGTTGGAAATAAGGTTGCGGAAGATCTCGGAAATACGCCAGGGGTCGCTATAAAAAGCGATACCCGAGATTTTGACGCTGCGCTCCATGTCTTTCGCACCTTGCAGGTAGTTCAGGTCTTTGAACGTACGGTCGATGATCTGTTCGAAGTCTACCTGGCTGGTGGTGACATCCATCTTCAGGTTCTTGGAGTGACTGAGGACGTCGCCGATGAAATGGTCGAGGTGCTCTACCTTCTCGCCGATGATGTCAATGTAGTCCATCGGGTTGTCGGTATTGCCCGGCAGGCGTGCCAGGTTCACCAGGCCCAGGATAGACGACAGCGGTGCGCGCAGGTCGTGCGATACTTTATAGACAAAGTTGTCGAGCTCTGTATTTCTGATCTTGAGCTCTTCTTCTACTTTCTTGCGATCGGTAAAATCGACATATACTCCATAGATGCCGATGGTCTGGTTTTCCATCGTCACGGGCATGCCGTAGAGGATGACGTTTACCAGCTTGCCGCTGCGGTGCTTGCGAATGGTTTCGATGCTCACGATGCGGCTGCTGGTGATGAGGTTGTTGAGGTCGACGCCTTCGTGCACCAGTTCTTCGGGTACAATAAAGTCGTTAATGCTTTTGCCTTTCAGCTCGTCGAGCGTAAAGCCGAACATCTCTTCAAAGCCTTTGTTGACCTGCTCTACTTTGCCGGTCTCCGTCAGCAGCACCACCGCCATGGGCACGTTCTGGAACAGCTGTGCCAGCAGTGTTTCGTTTTTCTTGATGCGCTCTTCGGTCTGCTTGCGCTCGGTAATGTCGCGGAAAATTACCTGTACGCAGGCTTCACCTTGAAAGGTAAAGGGCGATGCCATCGTTTCGACATCGATCACGCGTCCGTCCATGCGTACATATTGTTGCTCGACCATCGGCGAAGGCAAGCCTTCGGCGACTTCGCGCATGCGGCGCATAATGCGCGGGTGATATTCGGGGTGTACGAAGTTCAGGACGTCGGTACCGAGCAGGCCTTGCGATTTTTTTGCCCCGAGTATTTGGTGTGCCTGTACGTTGGCGAAGATGAGCTTGCCTTGTTTGTGGATGACCACGCCGATGGGTAGCCGCTCGACAAGGTTGAGGTAGCGCAGCTCCGTTTCGCGGGCGGAGGCTTTGCGTTCGGTAATATCTTGTATAACACCGCGGCGAACGATGGTGCCGTCGGGGGCTACGGCATGGTTGGCGCGGGCTTCGATCCAGACGATGTCGCCGCGTACCTGTACGCGGCCTTCCCAGTGCCAGTCACGGCCTTCTTGTAAGCTTTGTTCAACAGAAGCGGTAAGACCGGGACGATCGTCTTCGTGTATGATCGCTTCCAGTACAGACGCATCCTCCATTACCTTTTTGGGAGATACTCCTAAAATGGGCTCAGCAGATTCACTCATGAACGTAAACCGGCTTATTCCATCCGGATACACTGTGTACTCATAAATTACAGCGGGTAGGTTCCTGATGAGGTCCTGCATAGGTTTAGGAGGGCAAACGCATTGACATAAAGGTTTACAGGAGAGTTCGAGGGTTATTAACTCCGCAAGATAACGCTAAGCCCTATAAAAACAATGTGGATATAGCGTTTCTCCAAATAATGTACGTTTGAAACAAATACAGCGGTGTTTTTTTTCGCTATGCGCTCATTTCTTTCAACCACCGCTTGGCGTCGGCCAGCACATCAAAATAACGCACATATACTTTCTCGGAGCCTTCGGTCATTTCGCGGATCGTGAGCTGGGTAAACTTGTTAGACGGCATGACGATGGCCAGGTAGTGTATGCCGGCAGCTTCCATGGCAGGCATGACGTTCTCCTTGAAATAGCGCACGTCTTCATCCAGTACCGGGCCGGCGGTGCGGCTGTCGGTAAGCATGTGAAGTTTGGGAAAATTGGCTTTTTCACGCTGCAACAGCTCCAGTCGTTTTAGCTGGACGAGCTGGTAGTGTTCGCTGAAGCGTGGAATGCCGTTTAGCGTGACCTGAATGCAGGGAATGGAGGCATCCAGCTCAATGGTTGCGTACTCATCCTGGTAATACGGACTTGCCATACAGTAAAAGGGCTTTTGCCGGTTTTGGGCGTGCAAGTTTAGCTACAATTTATGAAGTTGTAAAATTATTGGTGACAATCACCTTATAACCTCGTCAGAAGTGTAAACTAATTTTTTACATATATTTGTCAAAGGTTACTTATTGCGTTATGGTACCTGTCGAAATCGGACAAAAAGTCAAAGAAGTCTTTGACAGCAAGCAAATGAAACTGACGGATTTTGCGGATTCCCTGGGAACCGTCCGCCAGAACGTGTATCGTATTTTTCGCAAGCGCCATTTAGATACGGGGCTTTTGCTAAAAATATCCCAAGTATTGGAACATAATTTTTTCCAATACTATGTGGACCCGCATGCGGCCGCCCAGGCCGCGCCAAATGCCGCTTTCCCAGCGGATTTTGAGGAGCAATTGGCGCTTTCCCGCAAGGAAATAGACTACCTCCACAAGATCATTAAGCTGATGGAGGAGAAATCGCAGCTCATCCAGGAGCTGGAGGCAAAAGAAATGAAGCTTTATTGATGCAGGCGCTCTACGCGCACCGCAAAATAGGGGGTGTCACCCCGCCAGGGAAAGCGTGCGTACCGCTTGATGTAATACAGGTTTACGCGTTCGCCGCTCAGGGCTACCTGCTGTAGTTGTTTAATAAGCTCCTGGTCGCCCTTTTCGACCGAAAAGTCAAAAGATTCTGCTATCGGACTGGCGCCGCGCAGGGCTCCAAAGGTTTCGAGGTTGATTTTGCCTTCGTAGGTTTTGAACAGAACTCCTTTTTCGCTTACCCGCAGGATCTTGCCGGCCATGACGCCGTCTTCGTACGTGCCCCAATAATAAAAGGAGAATATCACAAAGCCCACTACCAATGCGGCGAGCAGGGCGATCCGGACGATCTTTTTCGTGGTGCGTTTTACTTGGGTGCCGAAACTTTGCGGTTCCATGGGGGTAGGAGATTTGACTGCAAGGTAGCAATGTTTTAAAAGATGTAAGTCTTTGTTTCTTTTGCAGTCCGTATGGCAAAAAAATACCGCATCGCAATCCTGGCGTCAGGCAGCGGCACCAATGCAGCAAACCTCTTTTCTTACTTTCAGCATCACCCTACGATCGAAGTCGTCCTGTTACTGAGCAACAACCCGGCGGCTTTTGCGCTGGAGCGCGCCCGGCAGGCGGGCATCGAGGCCAAGGTGTTTGATCGTCAGCAGTTTCGCGATACACCCGAAGTGGTGCGGTGGCTGCAGGAGCGGGGCGTGACCCACGTGGTGCTGGCGGGGTTCCTGTGGTTGATCCCCACCAGCCTGATCCAGGCGTACCCGGACCGCATCGTGAATATCCACCCGGCGCTGCTGCCGGCGTATGGCGGCAAGGGGATGTACGGCATGAACGTGCACACGGCCGTGAAGCAGGCCGGCGAGGCAGAGACCGGTATTACCATTCACGCGGTGAACGAGCATTACGACGAGGGCACCATCTTGTTCCAGGCGCGCTGTGTGTTAACTCCGGACGATACGCCCGAGGCTATTGCGGTAAAGGTGCATGCATTGGAGTACGAGCATTACCCACCGCAGATCGAGCGTTGGGTGTTGGGTGACAAGGAGAACGATTAGGCGTTACGCCACCCGGATGCGGGTGAGGCCTTTTTGCGAGTCGATCTTCACCTCAAAGAACTTCGTGATGAAGGAGCTCAGGCGCAGGCCGGCCATCTGGGGCGTGTAGTCTTCGGGATAGAACACGGTCAGCTCGAGGATGGCGCGCAGGAATTGTTCGTGGCGGCAAAACTCTTTGGTCCATTGGCGGAACATTGCCGGCCACTCGTCCTGGTATTTTTCGTGCGGGTCACGACCGTCGAAGATAAACTCCAGTTGGTTGTCGCTGTAATACTTGAAACGGTATACGCCTGCCAGGAGGAGATAGAACTCGTGCAAATGGTCGTAGTTGCTGGTAGGATGTTCCTGAATACGCAGCGTGGTCTCGTCGACAATACCCAGGGGGTTGAACCGCAACAGGTAGGCTACCTTGACATAGTCAACCATGTACTGCAGGAGGTTGTTTTCCAGGGAGACCTGTACCTGCTCAAGTACATAATTCTTATCTCGCGGAAAAAACTTTCGATGCACGGCGTAATTACAGTTAATTGCCAAAGTTAAATAAAACCGTCGAGCCTTGTATAGGCATGTGCCATATTTACTTTAAAAAACCAGACCACCTAAAATTCGTCGGCACTGGCCGAGGCGAATGACTGTTGATAGCGTTTTGGTACGACCGGTTCCAGCATGGCCCCGACCTTGACGGAGGGGTATATCTGCTCGAGGGTACGCACTTTATTGGTAAACACGCGGCGGCTGATCTGGTGGCGGTTTAGCTTGGCCGGGTTGTCGAGACCGGCGGCGGCCAGCAGCTCTACAAAGCTTTCGACGGTATACTTATGGAAGTTGGCCACCCGGGTGCGCTTGTCGGCAATGTCGAGGCCCTTCATCAGCTCGGGATTTTGGGTAGCCACCCCGGTCGGACACGTATTCTTATGACACTCCAACGCCTGAATGCAACCAACCGCCATCATCATGGCGCGGGCGCTGTTGCAGTAGTCTGCCCCCAGGGCCACGGCCCGGATCATCTGGAAGCCTGTCAGGATCTTTCCCGAGGCGCCGATGCGAATGTGCTGGCGGATGTTGAAGCCTTTCAGCATGTTATCGACAAAGGCCAGGCCGTCGAGCAACGGCATGCCTACGAAGTTGGAGAACTCGGGCGGCGCCGCGCCGGTACCGCCTTCGCCACCGTCTACGGTGATGAAGTCGGGATAAATGTCCAGGGACACCATGGCCTTGCAGATGGAAATGAACTCGCTCTTGCGGCCGATACATAACTTAAAGCCCACGGGCTTGCCGTCAGACAGCTCGCGCAGCTTCTGAATGAACAGAACCAGCTCGCGCGGGGTCTTAAAGGCACTGTGGTACGGCGGCGAGAACACCGTCGTGCCGGCCTTCACTCCGCGGATGGCGGCAATCTCGGGCGTGTTCTTTTTACCGGGCAAGATGCCCCCGTGACCGGGCTTGGCGCCTTGTGACATCTTGAGCTCGATCATCTTTACCTCGGGGTGGGCGGCGTTCTTGCGGAAGGCCTCCGGCGAGAAATTCCCGGCCTCGTCGCGGGCGCCAAAATAGCCTGTGCCGATCTGCCAGATCAGGTCGCCACCATTCTTGAGGTGGTACGGGCTCAGGCCGCCTTCGCCCGTGTTGTGGGCAAAGCCGCCGATCTTGGCGCCGGAGTTCAGGGCTTCGATGGCATTACCGCTCAGCGAGCCAAAGCTCATGGCGGATATATTCAGCACGCTGGCGGCGTACGGTTGTTTACAGTCGCGGTTGCCGATCTGCACGCGCGGGCTATGATTCATGCTGTGAAAATCGTGCGGTACGATAGAGTGGCTCATCCACTCATAACCCTCGGCATAGACGTTCATTTGTGTACCAAACGGAGTAGTGTCCACCTGACGCTTGGCCCGTTGGTAGATCACGGAGCGGTCGTTGCGGTTGATGGGCGCGCCGTCGGTATCAGACTCGACAAAGTACTGCTGGATCTTCGGCCGCATGTCTTCAAAGACATAGCGCAGCCGCCCCAGCAACGGAAAGTTGCGTTTGATGGATTGTTTCTTTTGTACGATGTCTTGTACGCCCATGATTATGAGCGGGGCTACGAGCAGGAAGCCGAAGAGTGCGTCGATCCAGAAATAGGCCCAGAGGAGGAGGAGCGCAGTAACTGCGATGCTGCTATAGATGAAGATCTTTCTCATATAGAACTCAGGATAAATCAAATATAATAAAAAGAGCAGGACGGCCAGTCCGTTAGGGCGTACTGTCGAACAGTCCGGGGCCTTTGCTGGGTGGGGGTGCCAGCTTGAGGTGGCGGTAGGCCATGTCGGTCGTTTCGCGACCACGCGAAGTACGTTTGAGGTACCCTTCCTGAATGAGGAAGGGTTCATATACTTCTTCGATGGTCTCGGCTTCTTCGCCCACCGCCGTGGCGATGGTCGTAAGTCCGACGGGGCCACCCTTAAATTTCTCGATGATGGTCTGGAGAATGCGGTTGTCCATTTCGTCCAGGCCGTTCTCGTCTACATCCAGCGCTGTGAGGGCGATCTGGGCAATGGCCTTGGTGATCGTACCATCGCCTTTGATCTGTGCGAAGTCGCGCGTGCGGCGCAACAACGTATTGGCAATGCGCGGGGTGCCCCGGCTGCGGCGGGCGATCTCGTAGGCCGCGTCTTCGTCAATGGGCGTTTTCAGGATCTGCGCCGAGCGGTTCACAATGCGCGTGAGCAGCTTGGAGTCGTAGTACTCCAACCGGGCGTTGATGCCGAAGCGTGCGCGGAGCGGCGACGTAAGCAGGCCGGCACGTGTCGTGGCGCCGATCAGGGTGAACGGGTTCAGGCCGATCTGTACCGAGCGCGCATTGGGGCCGGAGTCGAGCATGATGTCGATCCGGAAGTCTTCCATGGCCGAGTATAGGTATTCTTCTACCACCGGGTTGAGCCGGTGGATCTCGTCGATGAACAGTACGTCGTTGGTCTCGAGGTTGGTGAGCAGGCCGGCCAGGTCGCTGGGCTTGTCCAGTACGGGGCCGGACGTGATCTTGATGTTGGCCTGCAGCTCGTTGGCGATGATGTTCGAAAGGGTGGTCTTGCCCAGGCCCGGAGGGCCGTGCAGTAAGACGTGGTCCAGGGACTCGCCGCGTTGTTTGGCGGCCAGTACAAAGACCTGTATGTTTTCGACGACCTTGTGCTGGCCGGTAAAGTCTTCAAAGGACAGGGGGCGCAAAGCCTTTTCAAACTCCTTCTCCGTTGCATTCAATCCGCCTCCGTCGCTTTTCAGGTAATCTTCGCGCATAGTACCGTTTGTGTTCACGAAGGTAGCAATTCTACGTTCTCCAACGCCAACAAACCGGTGTTCTCACACTTACAACAACGTTGCATGTACGGTATTTTACGTAACTTGGCCGCCACATTGACATGATCCTCGCGTTTGTTACACACATAGCCTTGCTTTGGGGCGCCGGTCCGGCAGAAGAGCCTTTGCGGGTAGAAGGCCGCACGATGGGTACCACCTATCACATTACCTATTTTGACAAACGGCGGCGCAACTTCCAGGAGTCCATCGACTCGCTGCTGCGGGCTGTGAACCAGGGTATCAACACCTATGATCCGCACTCGGCGGTGTCGCAGTTCAATAAAAGCGTGCGGGGCATCGCGTTAAAAGACCCGCACCTGCTGGCGATCTTGCGGCAGTCGTTGCGGGTGGCGAAACATTCGGGTGGCACGTTTGACCCCACGGTTATGCCGCTGGTAAATGCATGGGGTTTTGGCCCGACCAAGACGCGTACGCCCGACCAGGCTATGGTGGATTCGATCCGCGGGTTTGTTGGCGTGGAGAAAATCCGGATGACAGCCGACAGCTTGTTGAAAACCGATCCACGGGTGCAGCTCGACTTTGGGGGCATCGGCCAGGGCTATGGTGCCGACGTGATCACGGCCTTTCTGCGGACGCGGGGCGTGCGCGACCTGTTGGTGGAGCTGGGCGGCGAGGGCATGGCGCACGGCAAGAATATATATAAGCGCAAGGCGTGGCAGATCGGCATACTCGATCCGAACTCTACCCGCGATGATCAGTTCTTCAAGGTGTATGTAGCCGTGAAGGACCGGTCCTTTACCACGGCGGGGAATTACTTCAACTACCGGGAGATAGACGGTAAGAAATATTCGCATACCATCGACCCGAAGTCGGGCTATCCGGCAGACCTGCCGTTGCTGGCGGTGTCGGTCTTTGCGCCCGACTGTACAACGGCCGATGCGTGGGATACTGCCTTTATGGTCATGGGGCATGAGAAGACGATCGAGGTGTTGGAGACACTGCCCGACCTGGATGCCATCTTGTTTTATACGGCTGCCGACGGTACGATCGCCACCTATATCACGCCGAACCTGCGCCGGTCGGTAATCTTACAACCCTGAAACCACACGGTTATGACTTTAAAATTACTCGTTTTGTTTTTTACCCCCCTGTTGTCAGGCCTGGCCATTTTCCTGGTGCCGGGTGGCAAAGGCAGGAGGAGCTTTAAACTGTTGCTGGTGTTTGCCGGGGCGTATCTCTTTGCCATCACGATCATCCACATCCTGCCCGAGCTATACCATCAGCCCGTCGGCCTGGAGTATATCGGCCTCTTCGTACTGGCGGGCTTCTTTTTACAACAGGTGCTGGAATACTTCACGGCCGGTATCGAGCACGGCCACATGCATGGGCACGTGGCCCCCGGGCAACAAGGGCATCCGCACCACACGCACACGCATCAGTCGGTATCGGCCGTCGTGTTATTGATGGCGCTGTGCATTCACGCGTTCCTGGAGGGGGGCATGCTGGCGCAACCGGCCACCATGGGCGTGCCCTACGACGTACACGCCATTTTGCTAGGCATTGCGTTGCACCGCGCGCCTGCCGCCTTTGCATTGATGACGGTGCTGGCATATCAGCTCGGCTCGCGCAGACGGGCGCTACCGTACCTGCTGGGGTTCTCGCTGGCCGCGCCGTTTGGACTTTTGATCAGCACGTCGCTGGCGGAGTATGAAATATTGACCGGAGAAGGTATGATCTTTCTCTATGCTGTTGTGTGTGGTAATTTCCTGCATATATCGACCACCATTGTTTTTGAGAGCAGTCCGGAACACCGCTTTAATGCTAAAAAGCTTACCGTAGCCATTGTCGGCTCGCTGGTGGCGGTGCTGGTAGAATACGGATTGATGTAATGTATAGCGCTTAGCGCTTGCGGGGGGCGCGCTTGCGCAGGTCGATGATGTACCGGTCGCCCATGCCGGCCAGGAACGAGAACCTCCGAAGACGTTCTTCCCACCGGTTCAGGAACTTCAGGAGCGTCTTACGTGGGCCAAAAACATTTTCCAGGCATACCGGTGGCAATGCAAACCCGACAGACTTTATGGCCACCACTTCAAATTCCTGCCGTGCGAGGCGTTTCAGCTGGTGAGGGGTATAAAAGAACTCGCGCAACACGGGGGATATACCGTCGGACTGCCGCGCCGACCACGGGCGGAAGATGCGGCGGAAGCGCCCGGTGATCAGAAAGTAAAGTACTTCCCACAAACACCATTTAGGCATGACCACGGCCACGAGCCGCCCGCCGGGCGCCAGCAACGTAGCCGCCTGGCGCAACAATCTTTGCAGTGACGCGGGGTCCAGGGCGTTTAGTCCACCCGTATGCGAAAAGATCAGATGATAATGTTTGTCGAACAGCGTCTCTTCGGGATGATAGGGATCGAGGCACTGCGAGCTGATCTTCGACGGCATGGAGTACTGGCGCGAGGGCGGGTCTATAACGCGCGCCACCTCCTCGGTTACATCTGTGGCGACCAGAGTGAAGCCGCGTGAGCCAAACAGCAAAGCGTCTTCGTCGCTGCCCTGGTGCAGCTCCAGAATGTCGAGGCCGGGTAACCGGTGTATGACTTGCTGCAAGTAGGCCCAGATGTGTTTACGCTGCAATTGTCCGATGGCGCCTTGCGGAAAGGCAGCGTCGTACGGAGCGGCGATATGATCAAACGGGGCGCCCATCTTTTTTAATTAAGACGCAAGATTTGGCTGGAAGGTTTCTTCGCACACCACCGCATATCGACCTATTTTGGTCATTGGTGTCGCTGTGTTCAAACACACGCAGAATATTATTTGAATTTCCCAAAAAAGAGTAGAATTTTATCGCTGCGCAGTGCTTTAAAACGATTACAACCGTTAGGGAGCGCAGCACGCGAGTAACCCTAATCTACCCAGGCAAAAACAACCATGAACGTAATTCGAACCTTTGAAGACTATCAGCATCATTATCAAAAAAGTATAGAGCATCCGGAGAATTTCTGGAGCGATGTGGCGCACGGCTTTACCTGGCGCAAGAAATGGGATAAGGTGCTGGAGTGGGATTTTAACAAACCAAGTGTAAAATGGTTTATCGGCGGTAAACTGAACATAACCGAGAACTGCCTCGACCGGCACCTGACCAACCATGCCAACCGTACCGCCATCATCTGGGAGCCTAACAATCCGGACGAAGATGCCCGGCACATTACCTACCAGCAGTTATTTGAAGAAGTCTGTAAGACGGCCAACATGCTGAAGGCACAGGGCGTTAAGAAAGGTGACCGCGTGTGTATCTATCTGCCGATGATACCCGAGCTGGCCTATGCCGTGCTGGCATGTGCGCGCATCGGTGCCGTGCACTCCGTAGTATTTGCGGGCTTCTCGGCCAAATCGATCGCCGACCGCATTAACGATGCGGGCTGTAACGTGGTCGTAACATCCGACGGCGCATACCGTGGTGACAAGACCATTAATTTGAAGAAGATCATAGACGAAGCCGTGCAGCATTGCCCCTCTGTTTCGAAGGTGATCGTAAAAGAATATATCAAGTCCGGCGCACCGCTTACACCGGGACGCGATGTGTGGTGGCATGACGAGATCGCCAAGGTCTCGGCTGACTGCCCTGCCGAAGAGATGGATGCCGAAGACCTGCTCTTCATCCTGTATACGTCCGGCTCTACCGGCAAGCCCAAGGGTATGGTGCATACCTGTGGCGGCTACATGGTCTATACCAATTATACTTTCCGCACAACGTTTCAATACCAGGAAGGACAAGTGTACTGGTGTACGGCCGACATCGGATGGGTTACCGGTCACTCCTATATCTTGTACGGTCCGCTGTCGGCCGGAGCGACGACCGTCATGTTTGAAGGTGTGCCGTCCTGGCCTAACCCGGGCCGGTTCTGGCAGGTGATAGACCGCCACAAGGTAAACATCTTTTACACGGCCCCTACGGCCATCCGTTCCTTGCAGCAAGCGCCGCTGGAATTTGTGGAGAAATACGATCTCTCGTCGTTGCGCGTGCTGGGCAGTGTGGGCGAGCCGATCAATGAGGAGGCCTGGCACTGGTATGATAAGAACATCGGTAAAGGCCAGTGTGCCATTGTCGATACGTGGTGGCAGACGGAGACGGGCGGTTTTATGATTGCGCCTATCGCCCGGGTGACGCCGCTGAAACCGGCGTATGCCACGCTACCGTTACCCGGCGTACAGCCGGCCGTGATGAACGAAGGCGGCCTGGAGGTGAATGGTAACAACGTGGAAGGACGCCTGACGATCAAGTTTCCCTGGCCGGGCATGGCGCGTACCATTTACGGTGACCACCAGCGCTTTAAGGATACATACTTCTCCACCTTTCCCGGTAAGTATTTCACGGGCGACGGTTGTAAGCGTGACGAGGACGGTTATTACCGCATCACAGGTCGGGTAGACGACATCATTATCGTGTCGGGACACAACCTGGGCACGGCCGAGATTGAAAGCGCCGTCGACGAGCACCCGCTGGTGACAGAAACGGCCGTCGTGGGCTATCCGCACGACATCAAAGGCCAGGCGGTGTATGCATTTGTCATCTGCTACGAGAAGCCGAAGGATGAAGAAAAGCTGCGTGGCGAGATCCGCGACACCGTGTCGCGCATTATCGGTCCCATTGCGAAGCCAGACAAGATCCAATTTGTCAGTGGGCTGCCCAAAACACGTTCGGGTAAGATCATGCGGAGAATTTTACGCAAAGTGGCGGAGGGTGATGTTTCCAACCTGGGCGACACGACTACGTTACTCGATCCTGCCGTAGTAGACGAGATCAAGGCAGGCGCGTTGTAACACATGATTTTGGATTTTTAACTTTTCTGAAGAAGACCGGACGCACCGGTCTTCTTTTTTTGCAGTTTTTATTACATCCGCGGGGCCATATGCGCGACACCTTCTAATTTTAGCCCCGCTCATCCCGGATCAGTAAACCACTGGAAATTATCATGAAGTCAATAATCCTCACCGCAGTTGCGTTCCTGGCGTCTGTCACCTGGCTGTCAGCCCAGTCCGATTTTATTCCTAAAAAGCTCGGTGCCGGGGTTAATTCTTCTTATGATGAGGTAAATCCGGTGATTTCGGCGGACCGGAGCACGTTGTTCTTTGCCCGCAAGAACCATCCGCAAAACGCGTTGGGTACAAAAAAGACCGCAGACATCTGGACCTCTACACGCCTTGCCGACGGCTCGTGGCAGGAGGCTACCCGGTCGACTTCCCTGAACATTGGGCAACGCTCTTATCCGCTGGGGATTTCGGCTGACGGGTTGAGCTTATTACTCTATAACGACGAAGGTCTCTCCCTGGCTACACGGCAGGGCAGCGTTTGGTCGGCGCCGCAGAAGGTGGGTGTAAAAGCGTCCATGGAAGCGACGTTGTCGGCAGACGGGAAATATATACTGTTCAGCCGCGGAGGCACCTTGTACCGCATCGACCGCAATGCCGAAGGGCATTGGCAAAAGGCACAGGCCGTAAAAGGCATAGAGGGAAAAGTATACAGCCCTTTTATTCTGTCCGATAACAAGACGGTGTACTTCTCGCGCGAGATCAAAGGAAAACAATCCGATCTTTTTAAAGTGGAACGCATCAGTGCTGATTGGAGTGCCTGGTCCGCACCCGTAGCACTCAATGATACCATCAATACGAAGGGTAATGAAGAAGGATTGAAGACTAATGCGAACGGTGCCTGGGGATATTTTGCCTCTACCGCCGACGCGGATGAGCAGGCCGACATCCTTGAAGTAAAATTGTATGAAGACCGTCCGTATGTACTCGTGACGGGTAAAATAATCAATGCGAAGACCAAGCGCCCGCTGACGAAGAAAGCCATTACCATCCTGGTGGATGGTAAGCAGACCGCCGTGTCGTCGGTAAACGCAGACTCGGCCACCTTCCGCGTAGAGCTGCCGTTGGGAGCGCGGTACGAGCTTTCTGCCAAGCTTTTTCAGTACGGACCGAAGACATATCCTGTTGACGCCGTGGGGCGTGAGTTCAAACGCATCCGACTCGATCTGGAAGAAGAGCCTGTAGACTTTGCTTTGTTGAAAGGAAAGTTGATGGTGAAGAATACCGAGCGCACCATTCCGGCTTCGGCGAAGGCCAGGATCATGGTCGATGGTGAAGAGGTAGATTATGCCGAGGTCGATGTGGCGAAGGGAACATACTCCATCCGCCTGCCGCACGGCACGGTCTACTACGTGCAGGTGAGTGCCCGGGGCTTTGAGTCGCTGCCCGACCTGGTAGACCTAAAGGGCGTCGATGGCTATGAAGAAATAATGCTTGACCTGCAAGCCGACGCCGAGAAGATGGCGATCGTAAGCGGTAAGATCTTAGACCTGCGCACAGCCAAGCCGGTAGGCGCAGAGGTGCCGGTGCAGGTGGTGGTTGAAGGAGTGTCGTCGGTTACAGCTAGTGTCGATTCGCTTACGCGCGAATATGAGCTTCGCTTCCCGGTCAAAGAGCGCTACGTGTTGAGCGCGGAGGCCGAGGGATACTATCCGCTGTATGAATCGGTTGACGTTACGCGCGAGACGACCGATGTCTCGATCTTGCGCGACCTGGTCATTGCACCCCTGCAACGCGGCCAGTCTATTCCGTTGAACAACATCACGTTTAATGCCGGCAAGGTGATCACGGTGCACCCGTCGTCATATCGCGAGCTGGACCGCCTGGCGGAATTCCTGTTAAAGAACCCGCGCATGAAGGTCGAGATTGGTGCCTATACGGCTCCCGGTACAAGGGTGTCTACCTTGAACCAGGCAAAGGCGGTGATGAACTACCTGGTAGAAAAAGAAGTGCCGAAGCACCGCCTCACGGCGAGAGGTTACGGCACCGCCCGCCCGATCGAATCGAACAAGACGCCAGAGGGGCGTGCCCGCAATCGTCGGGTGGAGTTTTTGATTACGGAGAAGTAGCCGGTATTGTTGGCGTCACGGTGTGCCGAGAGCTTTCTGTCCGCCAGTCAAAGACCTAGCCACAGCGGCAGGCACCCGAGATGCGCTTCGCGCGGACGCTGGCGCCAGTTGTCAAGGCTATTCCTCCTCCATATTCTTCAGCTCAATCTCCAGCGCTTTTGTGCTGATGTAAACCTCATTGAGTGACAACGCCAGCGACAGCAGCAAAAAGATCAGGCTCAAGCCGAAGATCGTAATAGCCCAGACTTCATACTCTAGAAAAAAGAACAGCATACTCAGTACGCAGAAGAAAAAGCTGACGATGCCGGAGGCCTGCATTTGTTTGATCAGGACCAGGCGTTTCTTCAGGTTGCGTATTTGAGCCTTGATTACGTCGCGGTCTTCCTGTACCTGTTTGTATTTGGCATGCAGGTTTCGGATCAGCGTTGCCAACGCCAGAAAGCGATTGGTGTAGGCCAGCATCAGCAGGGTGATTGCCGGGAACAAGAGAGCGGGAGTATTGATCGAGATGTTTTGCATCGTCGGGGCGTCAGGCGTTTGGTGTGGTGAGCATTTTCTCTATCGCCTCGCGGGCCTGCTGGCGGCGTTGGTCCCGCTCGCCGCGGATCTCGACAAAAGGTACGGACTGCTGTTGCATCTCGCGCAGGTAGAGCGTGTACAACGCTTCGCGTTGTTGTGGGTGCTCGCGTTGCGGGTCTTCTTCCCACGGCAGATCTACGTAGGTTAGCAAATATAGATCGTAGTGGCGGGTGGCAATGGCGTGTAAGATTTCGGGGTGGCAGTGACCGTACTTAAACTCGCTCCATATTTTGATCACATACAGATTGGTGTCGCAGATCAGCACGCCGTTGGCGTCGCGGGCCCATTCGTCCTCCAGGCGCAGTTGGCCGTGAGCGATGGTGAGCAGGTCTTCTTCGGTATAGGGGCGCCTCAGGTTACCAATATATTGGCGCGCATATTCAGGTACCCATCCGGTTTTGAAATAGTCGGCCAGGTAGGTAGACAGGGCCGATTTTCCTGTGCACTCGGGGCCGATGATGGCCACTTTGGGGACCGGGGGTATCTCGAAAGCATTCATAAAACGAAAATCGGTTATATTTCTGGTAAAATCCGAGTCTCTGATCATTTTCGCAAAATCCATGACACGGTGAAGAGAAGGCAAGCATTGCAACAGATAGGGGTAGGCGTATCGGCGGGGCTGGTGCTCCCCGCCTGGCTCGCGGCCTGCAGCGACAAAGACCCTCAGCCCGAGATTCAGTACGACGGTGTTGTTGGTATAATCGGTGCCGGCGCGGCGGGGTTACATGCGGCTGACATTTTGCGGAGCAAGGGTGTAAAGGTGCGCATATTCGAAGCATCGTCTGTGCTCGGGGGCCGGGTACGGACCCTGCGGCAATTCGATCAGCCCACGGCGTCGCTGTCTTTTAGTACGACGGATCCCCCGATCAGCAAGTATCCCTTTGAATTAGGCGCTGCCTTCATCGAAGGCACCGACAGCGAACTGGCACGCGTAGTCAGTCAGATGAAGGCGCCGGTCATAGATTTTGGACCGTTGGGAGACGACGTATACGTGCTGGACGGCATACCCCGTACAGCAACCGAAGCAGCAACCGACGCCGACGTAGCCGCCGCCCTTGAGTTTTATGCATCATTGAAGGCGCATGCAGAAGCGGGAACGGTTCAGAATGCGATTGCCGGCGCAGGTATTAACCCGCGTGTACATGCTATACTCAATGGCTGGATAGGCAACCGCCGGGGTACGGCAAATGGGAAGTTGGGCATGAAGGGCGTAGCCGAAGCCGTAACGTTATTGACGCGTAATACCAATCGTGCCATGTTGCGGGCAAACCCTATGCAGGATGTGGTTCTGTCGCGGTTTAGCAACGTGCTCGGCATGGTAGAGTTACACACGGCCATTACGGGTGTACGATACGATGGTGCTCGGGTGGTATTGACTGGTCAACGCACCACGGCCGGCGCTGCAGAGCCTTTTTCGGCCGAAGTAGATCGTGTAATTGTAACGGTTCCCGTATCGGTTTTAAAAGCAGAGATGATAACGTTCAATCCCCCGTTGCCGGAAGACAAGCTAACAGCCTTGTCGCGTATGGACATGGAGGCTGCCCTGCGTGTGCGGCTGGAGTTTCGGAAAAATTTCTGGGGTACGCAGACAAACTTCATCTTCGGTGGAACGCAGGCTCCGGAGTATTTCAACGCAGGCATCGGGCGCGACGATCAGCTCAAGACACTGGATATAACGATACACGGTCCGCGGGCGGCAGCGCTTTCGGCGCTGGGGCAGGATATGGTGCCTGTAATCTTGCAGGAGCTCGACGATATATTTGAGGGGCAGGCGACCGAGAGTATCCGACGGGATCCTTCCGGGAACATACTATCTGTGATCATGGATTGGACGAAGGAGGAGTACATCCGGGGGGGCGTCGCATATTGTACTGCCGAGGGCTCAAATCAGGACCGTGCTACATTGGCTGTGCCAGTGAACGATGTATTGTTTTTTGCGGGGGAAGCTGCTGAGACAACCGGCGAAGCAGGAACGTTAAACGGCGCATTATTATCGGCGCAGGTAGCAGCACTTACGCTAATAGAAACTATTGTGCCGACGAATCAAAAAATAATAGACGGCTAACGCGTCGGCAACGCGGACTGAGGTCTTCTTCTGAAGAAGTAACAAAAGTATCACGGGGAGTAACGTTTCTTTTGTTCAATTTTACATTTAGACACGCTGGGTAGTTTTTATTTGGTGTGGACGAGCGTGAGGATCATGAATACTCTTCAAACAATTTAAGCTATGAATTTCAGAGAAGAATTTCGCGCGTTGAAGGCTGATGTCGAGGCCCAGACGCCAAAGGAGTTACAAGAAAAAATAGATCAACTGGTCGTTGATCTCAAAGCGGGCAATACCTCGCGCAAGTCGGTAGGCGACATCGCCCCGGATTTCCGTCTGAAGGATCCGCGTGGGAAATATGTTTCGCTCAAGACCGCCCTTCAGGATGGACCGGTAGTTCTGAATTTCTATAGAGGCGGATGGTGCCCTTTTTGCAATCTGGAATTGAATACCCTGCAACGGACGCTTCCCAAATTTAAGGATGCAGGCGCACAACTCATTGCCATTTCACCGGAGTCGCCTGACAATAGTCTTTCCACCATAGAAAAGCACAAATTGGCGTTTTCGGTACTCAGCGATATAAACAGTACCGTTGCCCGGCAATATGGAATAATATACCAGGTGCCGTCCTATCTCGTTCCGGTATATGAGAAATTCGGCGTCGACATTAAGCGCCACAATGCTTCTGATGCGCTTGAGCTACCCCTGCCGGCAACCTATGTAGTCGATACGGATCAGAAAATTATCTATGCCTTTGCCAACGAGGACTATACCGTGAGAGCCGATATTCAGGAGATTTTACAGGTGTTGAACGGTCGGTTGAAACGATAATTGTTTGAAAAAAGAAAAGGGGCACGGCCCCTTTCAATATATGGATATAGTCAATCGCGACTAGTTCTGCAGCATCTTCAACAGTGTGCCTAAACGGCTCTTGAGGTTGCGGCGGTCTACGATGAAATCGAGGAAGCCGTGCTCGAGTACGAACTCCGCGCTTTGAAAACCTTTGGGCAGGTCTTTGCCGATCGTCTCGCGGATCACGCGGGGTCCGGCAAAGCCGATCAGCGAGCCGGGCTCGGCGATGTTGAAGTCACCCAGCATGGCGTACGATGCTGTTACACCGCCCGTGGTCGGGTCGGTCAGTAAGGAAACATAGGGGATCCGGGCTTCGTCCAGCAGGGCGATCTTGGCCGATGTTTTGGCCATCTGCATCAGCGAGATGCCGGCCTCCATCATACGCGCACCGCCTGAGCGGGAGATCATCAGGAAAGGCTTTTTGTTCTGGAGGCTGTGGTCCATGGCGCGGGCGATCTTTTCGCCTACAACCGACCCCATCGAGCCACCGATAAAGCTGAAGTCCATACAGCCGATGGTGATGTCGATGCCGTTCAGCTTGCCGTAGGCCGTGCGTACTGCATCTTTCAACTGCGACTTCTCCTGCGATTCTTTGATCCGCTTCGGATAAGGCTTGGTGTCTTTGAATTTCAGCGGGTCGGCCGACTCCATGTTGGGGTCGAGCTCGGTGTATTTACCGTCGTCAAAGAGAATCTCGAAATACTCTTCTGAACCGATGCGTACGTGAAAATCTTCATCCGGTACGACATAGGCATTGTTTTTCAGTTCACGGGTGTGAACGATCTTACCGGCCGGTGATTTGAACCAGAGGCCATCAGGTACTTCCCGCTTCGCTTCCGTCGGCGTCTGAATACCTTTATCACTGCGCTTGAACCAAGCCATATAATTAATTCTATTTAGTAAAAAAATAAGCCGATGTATCGAAGATACACCGGCTTGTGATGGAAAACAATTATGCTATGTCGATCGACTTATCCAGGTAAACATCCTGAATGGCGTTGAGAATCTCCACACCCTCTTTCAGGGGGCGCTGGAATGCCTTTCTGCCCGAGATCAGACCCATACCGCCGGCGCGTTTATTGATCACGGCTGTGCGTACGGCATCTGCCAGGTCGCTTGTACCTTTTGACTCGCCGCCGGAGTTGATCAGACCGGCGCGGCCCATGAAGCAGTTCGCTACCTGGTACCGGCACAGGTCGATCGGGTGCTCGGACGACAACTCGCTGTAAATGCGCTCGTCCAGTTTACCATAGCTGCTGCCGCCGGTGTTGAGGGCTTTGTAGCCGCCGGTATTTTCGGCCAGCTTTTGTTTGATGATATCCGCCTGGATCGTTACGCCCAGGTGGTTCGCCTGGCCGGTAAGGTCGGCCGATACGTGATAGTCTACGCCGCCTTGTTTGAAGGCGTTGTTGCGGATATAGCACCACAGAATGGTGGCCATACCCAGGCTATGAGCTTCTTCAAAAGCTTTGGCTACTTCAATGATCTGGCGCGAAGCGCCGTCGGAGCCAAAGTAGATCGTTGCCCCCACGGCCACGGCACCCAGGTTGTAGGCGTCGCGCACACTGCCGAACATGATCTGCTCATGTTTGTTGGGATAGGTCAGCAGCTCGTTGTGGTTGATCTTTACAATGAACGGAATGCGGTGGGCATACTTGCGTGAAACAAGAGACAGCGCGCCAAAGGTAGTGGCTACACCGTTGCAGCCGCCTTCGATGGCCAGCTTCACAATATTTTCAGGATCGAAGTAGGCAGGGTTTTTGGCAAACGACGCACCCGCGCTGTGCTCAATGCCCTGATCGATCGGCAGGATCGACAGGAAGCCGGTGTCTTTCAGGCGACCGGTGCTAAACAGTTGTTGCAGGCTTCTTAATACCTGGGGGTTGCGGTTAGATGGCGCGAAGATGTCGTCGACAAAACTCGGGCTGGGCAGGTGGAGCTGATCCTTCGAGATGGTCTTGCTTTGATGCTTGAGCAGGAAGTCGGCATCCTTGCCCAGCAGATCTGCGATGTTCTTTGCCATAATGTTTGGTAATTGGTCTGGTTTGTTTGGATTTTGAATGAGCGGGGCAAAGTTATCAAATAATTAATAGTATGCTAACGGGCGTAAATTTCGTGGTTTTTGCCTCGACGCAAACGTGTTAGGCACACGTGTCAAACCATCCCAAAAAAAGAAGAAGCCATCCCGGTAAGGACAGCTTCTTTCATTCTGTATAAAATCAAAAAAGAAAAGAACCTTTTTTCGATTAAAGCTTCTCCTTGATACGGGCAGCTTTGCCTTGACGGCCTTTCATGTAGTACAGCTTCGCGCGACGTACTTTACCTTTTTTCAGAACCTCGATCTTGTCGATGGAAGGGGATACGATCGGGAAGATACGCTCTACACCTACGCCATTCGATACTTTCCGTACGGTAAAGGTCTCGCCTGTACCTTCGCCACGGCGTTGGATCACCGTGCCCTGGAACTGCTGTACACGCTCTTTATTACCTTCTTTTATTTTCACGTGAACGTTGATGGTGTCACCAGGATTGAAGCTGGGACGTGTTTCACGAACTGCTGTGAACTCCTGCTCAACTAATTTAATTAAATCTGCCATAACTCGATGGTTTGAAAATTGGACTGCAAATGTAGGGAAAGAATCTAAAATATCAGCGTCGCGATCAATATTTTGTAAAACAGGCCCTTTCAGCGCGTTACAGGAACATTTTTAATCCCTCGTGCGAGGCCTTAAACCCCAGTTTTTCATAAAAACGCACGGCATCCACGCGTTGTTTGTCGCTGGTGAGCTGCAGCATTCGCGCGCCGCGCGCACGAGCCCGCGCAATGGCCCACCGCAAAAGCTCTCCACCGATGCCGCCGCCACGGTGGTCCTCGCGCACCCGCACGGCTTCGATCAGCGCCCGGCTGCTGCCCTGGTAGGTGAGGTAGGGCAAGATCGTAAGCTGCAGGGTGCCGATCACTTCACGGTCGGCATTCTCCACCACGATCAGTTCCTGGTTAGGGTCGGCGTCGATCCGGTCAAAGGCTTCGTGGTAACTGGTGGGAAGCGGGTCTTGATAGGCTTCGCGCTGCTGGCCCAGCATGTCCTGCGCTAAAAGGCGGACAATCGCGGGCAGATCCGTCCGGGTAGCTTTCCTAAAATTCATGGCAATACAATTTGCCATGAATATACCGATTCGATATTATTCCAGCAGCCCTGGCCGGCGGGCGCGGGTTCGCTCAATGGCCTGGTCGTGGCGCCATTCTTCAATCTTCACCGAGTGGCCCGACAGCAGCACATCGGGTACCTTCCAGCCTTTATATTCGGCGGGGCGTGTATAGACCGGCGGCGCGACCAGCCCCGCCTGAAAGGAATCTGTCAGGGCCGAGGTCTCGTCAGACAATACGCCCGGCAGCAGGCGGATAACAGCGTCGGCTACCACGGCGGCGGCCAGCTCGCCCCCCGACAATACGTAGTCGCCGATGCTGATCTCGCGCGTCACCAGGTGCTGACGCACACGCTCGTCTACGCCTTTGTAGTGACCACATAATAAAATGAGGTTTTGCTTCAGGCTCAGCTCGTTGGCGATGGACTGCTGAAACAGCTCGCCGTCGGGGCTCATATAGATCACCTCGTCGTAAGTGCGCTTGGATTTCAGGTCGTTAATGCAGTTGTCGATGGGTTCGATCATCATCACCATGCCGGCGCCGCCGCCAAAGGCATAGTCGTCGGTCGTGCGGTGTTTATTGGTCGAATACGGCCGCAGGTCCACCACGTTTACCGTCACAAGTCCTTTTGTCTGCGCACGTTTCAGGATGGAATCCGAAAAGGGGCTTTCTACGAGCCTGGGCAGGGTAGTGATGATGTCTATGTGCATAGGGATAATATAAGGAAAGGATAGCGCTGGTATAGCTATGGTATAGCTTTGATACGGGTAATCTATAAGGCCGGCCTATGCCAGCCCTGGCTGAACATAGGTTAAATATCGAGAAAGCCTTCCGGCAGATCCACCGAAATTTGTCTTTTGCTCTTGTTTATGCTCTTAATAAACGGACTGTTCACCGGGATCAGCACCTCTTTGCCTTGATAGTCCAGTACCAGCAGGCGGTTGGCGCCGGCCTTCATGACCCCCACCACTTTGCCGATGGCGCCAAGCTGGGCATCGGTCACTTCAAAGTCGATCACCTCATCGTCGTAGAACTGACCACGGGCCGATTTCGGACGGGCGGCCTTGGGCAGATAGATGCTGCGTTTGGAGATGCCCTGAGCAGACTCCGGCGTATCGATGTCCTCTACTTTCAGGAATGCCTTGCTGCCGGTACCCGAGAGCGACTCGACAAAGTAGGGTTCGAGGCGGTTGTTCTTTTCGAGGAACACCGTGCCGATGCCGGCCAGGTCCGCAGGGTCGACTTCATCCAGGGAGACGGTCACCTCTCCCTTCAGGCCGTGGGGCTTGAGCACATATCCGATCTTAAAATAGTCGTTGAACTCCATAGGTCGTTGTAATAAAAAATGCCAATGCGTGGGCATTGGCATTTCCTGTATTTGGTGTTGTGCGATTAAGCTTGCGGCTCTGCAGATTCTGCGGGAGCGGCTTCGCCTTCGGCGGGAGCCGGTGCGGCAGCAGCAGCGGCAGCTTCTTCGGCTACTTTTGCTTTCTGACGGATTGCTTCTGCGCGGGCGTCTTTCACCTTTGTCTCAGCTTCCTTACGAGCTTTAGCATTAGCTTGTTTAGCTTGTGCCAATGTCTCGCGTTTAGCCTGGATCTTAGCGTCTTTGCCACTTACCCAAGCTTCCAGTTTAGCGTCAGCCTGCTCTTGTGTCAGCGCACCTTTAAGCACACCGATCTGCAGGTGTTTTTTCAGGAGGATGCCGCGGTACGACAGCATAGCTTTTACTGTGTCGCTCGGTTGGGCACCGTTCATCACCCAATGAAATGCGCGATCGTCGTTGATGTCGATCGTAGCAGGGTTCGTCAGGGGGTTGTAGGTCCCGATCTTCTCAATAAACCGTCCATCACGTGGAGCTCTGGCGTCGGCTACGACTACATCGTACATCGCCAGTTTCTTGCGGCCTCTGCGGGCCAATCTGATTTTAACCATTACTGTTTAGTTTAAAATATGGAACTCGTCCTAATTTTTAAAGGGTGCAAAGATATTCCTTTTTACCGGAAATTCATATCGTGCGCGGATTTTCTATATTGCTCATCATCAATACGCTGCAATGAGCAGTACCCCTTACCGGAGTTGTGACAGCATGAGCGAAAATTCAGGAGAAATGCAGTTGGTTGGCTGAAAAATGCGGTTTTAGGAGTGCAGGCATCGTTCTGATGCTGGAAACAGCGTTTTCGTGCAGATTCCCGTTCTACAGCCCGTTTTTCAAGCTCTCAAAAACAGGGGAGGTCAGGTGTCAGGAAAAGCAGCCTTCGATGCATTGTAACCGTTTTAACAGAACGTCAGGGAAGTATTTGGGTACACGAGTATTCAGTTTTTTAAACTCAAACACGTTCTCTACATTTGTTCGCTCTTAAATAAAAGGCTTTCTACAAATACCATGGATAAATATTCATATATCTCCAATGCAGACGTTGGTTATGTTGACCAGCTCTACCAAAACTACAAAAACGACCCTGCCTCTGTAGATCCCACCTGGCAGAAATTTTTTGAAGGTTTCGACTTCTCGCAGCAGCACGGCGGTGCTGGCAATGGGTCGAATGTACCGACCGTTGGCTCGGGCGCTACGGTTTCCGACTCCACGTCCATTAAGGAAACTCAGGTCCGCAACCTCATCTTTCAATACCGTTCTTTCGGTCACCTCAAGTCCAACACCAACCCGGTGCGCGAACGACGGAACCACACAGTATACCTCGATCACAAAAGCGTTGGCCTGACCGACGCAGACCTCGACGCTGAATTTGACGTCGCGTCAGAGATCGGTATGCCGCGCACCACCCTGCGCAAGATCATCGAAAAGCTCCAGGCTGTGTACCTCGGTCCCATCGGCTTCGAACATAACTTCATCCGCAACGACGACATCCGCGCGTGGTTGTACCAGAAGATTGAAAAGGAGTATTATTCCTACAACCCCAGCCAGGACGAAAAGAAGCGCATCCTCGGCAAGCTCAACGAAGCGGTTGTATTCGAAAACTTCCTCCATACAAAATTCCTCGGTCAGAAGCGTTTCTCACTGGAAGGTGGCGAAAACACCATTCCCGCGCTGAACACCATCATCAACAAAGCTGCCGAACAAGAGGTAAAAGAAGTCGTGATCGGCATGGCCCACCGGGGTCGCCTCAACGTACTGTGTAACATCCTGGGTAAAACCTACGAGCAGATCTTTACGGAGTTTGAAGGCAACGTAACGCCCGAGAACCTGACCATGGGCGACGGCGATGTAAAATATCACCTGGGCTACTCCAGCCACATCAATACGCCGTCGGGTAAAAAGATCTATGTCAAGCTGACGCCGAACCCTTCCCACCTCGAGGCGGTAGACCCGCTGGTGCTGGGCTATACCCGCGGTCAGATCGACGACGAATATAAAGGAGAGCTCTCCAAAGGTCTGGCGATCCTCATCCACGGCGACGCCGCGGTGGCCGGCCAGGGTATCGTATACGAAGTAGTACAGATGTCCGGTCTGCCGGGCTATACTACGGGCGGTACCATTCACTTCGTCATCAACAACCAGGTAGGTTTCACCACCGACTACGATGATGCCCGTACCTCTATTTACTGTACAGACATCGCGAAGATCGTAGACGCCCCGGTACTGCACGTAAACGGCGACGACGCCGAAGCGGTAAACTTTGCGGCGACATTGGCTGTTGAGTATCGTAACAAGTTTGGGAAAGATATCTTTATCGACCTGCTGTGCTACCGTCGTCACGGTCACAACGAAAGCGACGAGCCGAAGTTCACCCAGCCCAAGCTGTATAACATCATTGCCAAGCATCCTAACCCGCGCGAAATATATGTGAAGAGACTCGTCGAGCGCAACGACATAGACGCAGCGCTGGCAGATGAGCTCGACAAGAACTTCCGCAACCAGCTGCAAGACCGTCTCAACGAAGTAAAACAGAAGCCGCTGCCCTACAAACCTCAGAAGATCGAAGAGGAGTGGGAGCAGATGCGCTGGGCAAAGGCAGAAGACTTTGACAAGTCGCCCGAGACCGGTATAAAAGAAAGCATGATCGAGAAAGTCGGGAAGGCGCTGACACAAATTCCCGAAGGCTTCAAACCGCTGAAGCAGATCGAGAAGTTGTTGAAAGACCGCAACACGGCATTCTTCGAAGAAAAGGTGCTGGGCTGGGCGGAAGCCGAACTGCTGGCCTATGGCTCGCTGCTGCTCGACAAGACGCCCGTGCGCATGTCGGGTCAGGACGTGAAGCGGGGTACATTCTCGCACCGTCACGCGTACTTCTTCGATGCCAATACCAACGAGCCGTACTGCGGCTTGAACAATCTCGATAAGAACCAGGCCAAGTTCCACATCTACAACTCGCTGTTGTCGGAGTTCGGTGTACTGGGCTTTGAATATGGTTACGCCATGTCGTCGCCTACCGCCCTCGTACTGTGGGAAGCCCAGTTTGGTGACTTCGTAAACGGTGCGCAGGTCATGATCGACCAGTTCCTGTCAAGCGCCGAGTCGAAGTGGCAACGCATGAACGGTATGGTGATGCTGCTGCCCCATGGTTACGAAGGCCAGGGCCCCGAGCACTCCAGCTGCCGTCCCGAGCGTTTCCTGCAACTGGCCGCCGAGTACAACATGGTCATTGCCAACCCGACCACGCCGGCCAACTTCTTCCACTTGCTGCGCCGTCAGGTAGCGTGGCCGTTCCGTAAGCCTGCGGTAGTGTTCTCGCCCAAGTCACTGTTGCGTCACCCGGCCGTGATCTCGCCGATGAAAGAGTTTACAGAAGGCTCGTTTGCCGAAGTGTTGGATGATCCAACCCTCTCGTCCGCCAAAGAAGTGAACCGCGTGATCCTTTGCAGCGGTAAAATCTACTATGACCTGGTAGAAGTACAACAGAAGAAGAAAACCAAAGATACTGCCGTTGTCCGCCTCGAGCAGCTGCACCCCTTCCCGGAAAAACAACTGAAGGCTGTTCTGAAGAAGTATAAAGATGCCAAGCTGGTATGGGCGCAGGAAGAACCTGCAAACATGGGCGCGCTTTCTTATATTGTACGCATGATGCCGAAATACAACCTCGAGTTCGTATCCCGCAAGGCCAGCGCGTCGCCGGCAACGGGTTATGTGAAAGTACACAAGGTTGAGCAGGACAAGCTCGTGAATAAGGCATTTGAAATCTGATAAACGTATCATCAAAACATAACGGAATGGCATTACAGATAAAAGTACCGGCCGTAGGCGAATCGATCACCGAAGTAACGATCGCCAACTGGCTGAAAAAAGATGGCGAAGCCGTACAGGCCGATGAGATCATCGCCGAACTGGAGTCCGACAAGGCAACCTTTGAGCTGCGCGCCGAAAGCGCCGGTGTGCTGAAGATCGTCAAACAACAGGGCGAGACCGTACCGATCGGCGAGGTCATCTGCGAGATCGACGCCAACGGTCAGGCGAGTGCAGCCCCGGCGCCCAAGAAAGAAGAAGCTGCCGCGGCCGCCGCGAAACCGGCCGCCACGCCGGCACCTGCAGCATCGGCACCCAAAGCTACCGGTGGTGTGAAAGAAATGAAAGTACCCGCGGTGGGCGAGTCCATTACGGAAGTGACCATCTCTACGTGGCTGAAGAAAGATGGTGATACGGTGCAAATCGATGACATCATCGCCGAAGTAGAATCGGACAAAGCAACGTTCGAGCTGCCGGCCGAAGCGACGGGCATCCTGCGCATTGAAGCCAAGGCGGGCACGACCCTGCCGATCGGCGGTCTGATCTGCCGTATTGAAATTACCGACGGCGCAGCTGTTTCTGCCAAGCAAGAGAGCGCTGCCGCGGCGCCGGCACAACCCTCGGGTGATAAGACCTATGCTGCCGGCCATCCTTCACCGGCCGCTGCCAAGATCCTCGACGAAAAGGGTATCGCTGCCGGCCAGGTAGCCGGTACGGGTGTCGCCGGTCGTGTGACCAAAGAAGATGCGCAGAAAGCGCAAGCACCGGCCGCGAAGCCTGCCGAAAGCAAGCCGGCGGCAGCCCCTGCCGTTCCGGCAGTAGCGGGCGCCCGCAACGAGCGTCGCGAGAAAATGACGTCGCTGCGCAAGACCATCGCCAAACGCCTCGTGTCGGTAAAGAACGAGACGGCTATGCTCACTACGTTCAACGAGGTGGACATGAAACCTATCATGGATCTGCGTTCGAAATATAAAGATCAGTTCAAAGAAAAGTATGGCGTTGGCCTCGGCTTTATGTCCTTCTTTACGAAGGCTGTGTGCGTGGCCCTGAAGGACTTCCCGGCGGTAAATGCGTCGATCGACAAGGACGAAGTTATCTTCCACGACTACTGCGACGTTTCGATTGCCGTGTCTACACCGCGCGGCCTGGTCGTGCCGGTGATCCGCAATGCCGAAGCGCTGAGCTTTAACCAGATCGAAAGTGAAGTGATCCGCCTGGCCACCCGTGGCCGCGACGGTAAGCTTTCCATCGAAGAGATGACGGGGGGTACCTTCTCCATCACAAACGGGGGCGTATTTGGTTCCATGCTCTCGACGCCGATCCTCAACCCGCCGCAGTCGGCGATCCTGGGTATGCACAACATTGTAGAACGTCCGGTAGTGAAGAATGGCGAGATCGTTGTACGTCCGATCATGTACCTGGCACTTTCCTACGATCACCGTATCGTTGACGGCCGCGAGTCCGTGAGCTTCCTGGTGCGCGTGAAAGAACTGCTGGAAGATCCGGGACGGTTGATCCTGGGCGTATAAGCCGACATCGTCATTAATCACTAAAAAGACATTCAGACCTTATGCAATACAATGTCACCGTCATTGGCTCGGGCCCGGGAGGATACGTAGCGGCTATCCGCGCTGCGCAACTGGGCTTCAAGACAGCCATTATTGAAAAATACAATACCCTGGGCGGAACCTGCCTCAACGTAGGCTGTATACCGTCCAAGGCCCTGCTCGATTCATCCGAGCACTTTGCCAACGCCAAAGACCACTTTGCCGAGCACGGCATCGACATCCCCGCGCCGAAAGTGAACTTCGGGCAGATGATCAAACGCAAAGGCGACGTGGTAAAGGCCAACGTAGACGGTATCGCCTACCTGATGAAAAAGAACAAGATCGATGTGCACACCGGCACCGGCTCGTTCGTTGACAAGAACACCATCAAGATCACCACGGCCGATGGTAAAGAAAGCACCATCACCACCGAGAAAGTGATCATCGCGACCGGCTCGAAGCCTACGCCGCTGCCGTTTGCTCCCTTCGACAAGAAACGCATCATCTCCAGCACCGAGGCCCTCGAACTGAAGGAAATACCCAAGCACCTCATCGTGATCGGTGGCGGAGTGATCGGTATGGAACTCGGTTCGGTCTATGCACGCATCGGTTCGAAAGTTACCGTCGTGGAATTCCTCGACAGCCTCATCCCGACCATGGACAGTACGATGGGCAAAGAACTGGCGCGTGTAGCCAAGAAGATGGGCATCGAAACGTATCTGGGCCACAAAGTAACGGCCGTGGAAAGCAAAGGTGAGGAAGTGCTGGTCAAGGCCGAGCCGAAGAACGGCGGCAACGCCATCGAGCTGAAAGGCGACTACTGCCTGGTAAGCATTGGCCGTCGTCCGTATACCGATGGCCTCGGCCTCGATAAAGTAGGCATCCAGACTGAGAAGGGTCAGATCCCGGTAGACAACCACCTGCGCACCAGCGTAGACAACATCTATGCTATTGGCGATGTCGTACGTGGCGCCATGCTGGCACACAAAGCGGAGGAAGAAGGTGTATTTGTAGCGGAGCAACTGGCCGGTCAGAAACCGCACGTAAACTACAACCTCATTCCCGGTGTAGTATACACCTGGCCGGAAGTAGCCAGCGTGGGGCAGACCGAAGACCAGCTCAAACAACAAGGCCGCGCCTACAAAGTGGGTAGCTTCCCGTACAAGGCCCTCGGCCGGGCGCGGGCAAGTATGGACACCGACGGTCTGGTAAAGATCCTGGCCGACAAAGCCACGGACGAGATCCTCGGCGTACACATCATCGGCGCGCGTGCGGCCGATATGATCGCCGCCGGCGTTACCGCCATGGAGTTCCGCGCTTCTGCGGAGGATGTAGCGCGCATGTCGCACGCGCACCCTACCTATATGGAAGCGGTGAAAGAGGCTTGCCTCGCCGCGACCGAAAATCGCGCCATTCACATGTAATGAAATATCCCCGCAAGGGTATAAAAAGGAAAAGCCTCCTGAAGATCTTCGGGAGGCTTTTTTATTTTCGGTTGTTGCTAAGCTCTCGCCTGGCGAATGCGATATTGTGTAAACGCCCGCACTGCTAACGCGATCACTACAGGTATAAGCGACGTATTGAGCTTTTGCGGCAACACGGGCCAGCTCACCAGGGTCACGACGAGCACAACGGCCGTCAGGAGAAAATACGTTTTCAGCCAGCGGGGCTGCCGTATAAAAGCAAAGACGGCAACGACGTGAGAAGGCAGCGCCCACAACAGGTTGTAGTTATATGACGACTTGTGATCGGTGGCAAACCACAGCAGGAACAACAGCACGCCGATCAGCCCGGCCGCGCCGAAAAGCAGCACGTCCCACCACGTCGATAGTGTCTTCCGTCGCAGATCCACCACGGAGAGTATAATGGCTACCAGCGCCAGCGCGCTGAATACATATAGCGGGTGCGGCAGGCCTTTCACCGGGTCTTCTTCCCGTGGCGCGTAGACGATATTCTTTTTCTGCACCAGCGGCACCCACTGGTCACCGTGCTTGACCGTGGCGTGATCGAGTCCCTGCTCGACGTACTCGGGCAGGAACATATAGTCAAACGGCGGCGCCTCGCGGTCTATCTCCGAACCAAGGCAGACGTCTATACCCAGGTCGCCCCAGGGCTGCCGGTGGAGGTACAGGTCGGTCAGCTCGCGGATGGAGTAATGCGTGGTGATATGTTTATCGTCAAAGGCAATGCTGTTGCCCAGGGCCTTGATCAGCACGCCCGGCATTTTGGTGGCGCAGTTATCGTAGAAGTAATCGTAGCGGTAGTGTTCATTTTCCGGCAGCGTATTCCACTCCAGGTAGTCGAATACTTTTTGTTTTTGCTCGGGCGTGAGGTTTAGCTCCTGTTCGTGAATATACCGGTTGTGGTAAATATAGGGCACCTTAAAACGCTCGTAGGGATACGCGCCCAGTTGGTAATACATATAGCCCCGGGCGAAGTTGAGATAGAAGTTGGGTTGGTCGAAGTCGAAGATGCCGTAGTTATAGGCGTCGTCGAGACCGAGCGCGGGGTCGTGCACGCGAAAGGCGCTGTGGCCAAACGCCGAGTATAGCTCGCCTTGCCACGGGGCGCAGGTGATGACCGAAATAGTGGCCTGGTCGGACAGCCGGCGTGATTGAGCGTAACCTTGCAGGGCCATGCAGCCCAGCAACAGCAATAACATTTTCTTCATAAACAGGGGCGCGTAGAGACGGCACGCGCCGGGAAAGATAATGACATTCTGCCATCCGAAAGCGCCTTTTACCGACTATCTTGCGCCCATGATGGGTGGATGGAATGACCGGCTGAATTTTGCTTCCAAAACAACCGCAAAGCGGGCCTGGAATGCTGCCCGGATATACACCAGCTACCAACGGTCGCGCCGCACCGGCACGCCCGTCATGGCCGGCTTGCCCATCAGCATCTCGTTCGAGCCCACCACGTCGTGCAACCTGCGCTGTCCCGAGTGTCCCAGTGGTCTTCGGTCCTTTACACGACCCACCGGCATGCTCGGCAAAGCCTTGTTTCAAAACGTCATCGACCAGCTGGCCCCGTCGCTGAGCTACCTCACGTTTTATTTTCAAGGCGAGCCATACCTGCACCCCGACTTTCTCGACATGGTGCAGTACGCATCGCGCAAAGGCATCTATACCGCCACGTCCACCAACGCACATTATCTGACGGAAGAACGCGCCAGGCTCACCGTCGAGTCGGGCCTCGACCGGCTGATCATCTCCATCGATGGCACCACGCAGGACACCTATCAATCCTATCGCGTCGGCGGTAACCTCGACAAGGTGATAGAAGGCACGCGTAATATACTGGCGTGGAAGAAAAAACGGAAAGCAAAAGCACCGCATGTCATCTTTCAGTTCCTGGTGGTAAAGCCCAACGAACATCAGATACCCGAGGTCTATGCGCTGGCCAAAGAATTAGGCGTAGACCAGGTGTTGTTGAAGACGGCGCAGATATACGACTACGAAAACGGCTCCGATCTCATACCCACGCAGGACAAGTACGCGCGCTATTACCAAAAGACCGATGGCACCTATGGCATCAAGAACAACCTCGACAATCATTGCTGGAAGATGTGGCACAGTTGTGTCATTACATGGGACGGCAAGATCGTGCCGTGCTGCTTTGACAAAGATGCGCACCACGTGCTCGGCGATTTAAACCACCAAAGCTTTGAAGAGATCTGGCAAGGGCCGGCCTACCAGGACTTCCGCGCGGCGCTTATGCGGTCGCGCAGCGAAATAGAGATCTGTAAGAATTGTACGGAGGGAGCGAAGGTCTGGGCGTAGTGTCAGATGCCCTTTTGCCGCAGCTGCTGTTCGATCTTGTTAAAATCCACCGCGCCGCATTTACCACACCCCGAGGCACAGCCGGCACCCGATGTCCTGGTGCGAAACGAACGATACACCATGCGGCCCAGATAGGCTACCGCGCCTGCAAAGACAATCAGGATCAAAATCGTTTGGATCATAACATAAAGGTACAAAATCCTGTCTTTCAAACACGCCCGCCGGCCCGCCGGTTCCGTGGAAGGGCGGATTCGCAAGCGGTAGTCACACGTCCGCTCCCGGACGTTCCGATGCACGTTCGGACAAGCCCAGGGCTACCCAGCGCGCGTTAAGGCACTTTTTCCGGATTTCGCGGCCTGGCTCGATCTTGGTAATCTCCCCGTCGGATAACTTCGCATACCATGCTGAAAAATTATTTCAAAACGGCCTTTCGGAACCTGCTGCGTCAGGCAGGCATCTCGGTCATCAACCTGTCGGGGTTGACCCTGGGCATCACCTGCGGCCTCATCCTGTTCCTGATGGTAAACTACATGAGCAGCTTCGACGCCGACCAGCCCCGTCGCGATCGCATTTACCGGGTGGTGAGCCAGTCGCAGGGCAACGAAGGACAAGACTATAGCCAGGGCGTGCCGCCGGCATTGCCCGACGCCTTCCGCACCGATTTTCCCGACGTGCAGGAAGTGGTATTTATATCCAATCGCGCGGATGACATGGTCACCATCCCGCAGGCCAGTGGCGAGCCTAAGAAATATCAGGAAGAAAAAGGCATCATGTTTACCGAGCCTGGTTTCTTTCGCACGTTTGACAGGCATGTGCGGGAAGGTGATCCGGTCAAAGGCCTCGACGAGCCCCACGAAGCCGTCATCACCGCCGGCTGGGCGCGCAAATATTTCGGGCGTGAAGATGTCATTGGCGAAGAGATCGTCTTCAACAAGGAAACCTATAAGATCACGGCGGTGGTAGCCGATGCCCCTACCGCGACGGACTTCCCTTTCAACTTATTTCTATCGTATAGCACCATTAAGAAAAAAACCGAAGAGCCGGGCTGGGGCAACACCTGGAGCGAGCAACAATGCTATATCCTGGTGAAAGACGAACAGCAGGCCGCTGCCATCGACAAGCGTCTGCCCGACTTCTCGCTGAAGTACCTGGGCAAAGACGACCCGGATAAGACGCAGTTCTTTTTACAGCCCGTGGCCGACATGCACTTCGACAAACGCTTTGGCACATACTCACGGTCTACGGTTTCGCGGGCCACGCTCACCACCCTGGGCGTGATCGGCATCATCCTGATCATTACAGCCTGTATAAACTTCATAAACCTGTCTACCGCCGAAGCCATCAAACGCTCGAAGGAAGTAGGTGTACGCAAATCACTCGGCAGCACTCGCTCGCAGCTGATCGGTCAGTTCCTGGGCGAGACGTCGCTGGTAACGATCGTGGCGGTCGTCCTGTCGCTCGTCATCACGCAGGTTGCGCTGGGGTATATCAACATCTTCCTAGATGTATCGCTCACGCTGGATCTCATGGCGGGCTCACTGTGGGCATACCTATTGACAGTGACGGTCGTGGTATCGTTATGCTCTGGGCTTTATCCGGCCTTTGTCGTATCCGGCTATAACCCCGCCTTTGCGCTCAAGAACCTGGCAGGCAACAAGAACTCGTCCAGCTATGCGCTGCGGCGTACGCTCGTGGTGGTACAGTTTTGCATCTCGCAGCTGTTCATCATCGGCACGATCATCATCATCCGCCAGATGGACTTTTACCAGAAGAAAGACCTGGGCTTTGTGCAAGATGCCATCATCAACGTGCCGATACCCGAGCGGGAAGACGCCCGGCAGGGCGAACGTATAAGCAAGATGCGCACCTTGCGCGACGAGATGGCCCGCGTGCCAGGCGTAACCCTGGTCAGCCTGGCAAGTGCGCCGCCGTCGTCGGGTAGCGTACAGGGTACTAACCTGAAGATCGATGGCGCAGACAAACCCTTTGAAGTGGAGATCAAACAGATCGATAACAATTATATCGACCTGTATAAGCTCACGTTGCTGGCCGGTCAGAATGTACAAGACCTCGATACCGCCCAGGGATATATCGTCAACGAAAAGACGGCCAGGCTGGCCGGCTTCAGCAATCCGCCCGACATGATCGGTACCGACATTCGCATCTGGGGCAAAACCTTTCCCGTCGTAGGCGTAGTACAGAACTTTCATACCCAGTCCCTGCACGACCCCATGGGCGCCACGGTATTGTTTAACAGCTTGCGGGGATACAACGACCTGGCATTAAAGATCGACATGGCCCGCAGCCAGGAGATCATCGAAACGATGAAAACAAAGTGGGAGGCCACCTATCCCGAGCAGATCTTCTCCTACACGTTCCTGGACGACGACATCCGCGAGTTCTACGAAGAAGAAAAGAAGATGTCGGTCATGCTTTCCATCTTTACGTCCATGGCCATCTTCATCGGCTGCCTCGGCCTCTTCGGTCTGGCTACGTTTATGGCCAACCAGAAAACGAAAGAGATCGGCATTCGCAAAGTGCTGGGCGCTTCCGCGGAAAGCATCGTGCTGATGTTCTCAAAAGAATATGTGCGGCTCATCGTCATCGGCTTTGTGCTGGCGGCGCCGGTGGCGTGGGTGGTGATGAACCAGTTCCTGAGTGAGTATGCCTATAAGATTAATATTGGTGCCGACATCTTTATGCTATCGATCGGCATAACGTTGCTCATTGCATTGGTCACCGTAGGATATCGATCGGTCCGGGCAGCGACGGCCAACCCGGTTAACTCGCTGCGCTCGGAATAAAGCTAAACAGTGTAAATGCCTGGGCCGGTTTCCTCACAGAGACCGGCCTTTGGTTTTAGGAGGCTTAGTTATTATAGCGCACCAGCGACGGCGGCGTGACAAACCGGCCGCTATATTTCAACCGCAGGTTGGTGGTGACCCTGAAACTAAGATTGTCGACCCCGTCGATGGCGTCCGGGAAGTAAAAGGCGCGAAGCTCGATGGTACCGAAGATCAGGTTTTCGTTCCGGATGCGAAAGCCGCCCGTAGCCCCCCAGAAGAAGTTCCTGGGCAACACTACGGGCGACTGCGCACGCAGGTGCGCGCTCTCGAGCGAGACAAAGGGTGCACATCGAAACCCGGCAAACTCCCAGTTGGTGAATAACGTGGTCTCCGTACGCAGAATGATGCGCTGGGCGCCGTACAGGCTGTCGGGCGAGAAACCCTTGAGCTCTTCGTTCAATGTCAAGAGCTCGCGTATGCGGGTGTTGAACGCCCGCGCATACCCCGCTTCTATAAGCTGGCGCAGCTTAAACTTTTTTGCAATGAACAATTTGCTATAATATTGTCCGCTGATGGAAAGAAAAGCGTCCTCGGCTTTCTTGTTGCGATAAAAGGTACCGAAGCCGCCCTCGACCTGGTAAAAGTTACCCCCCCTGTGCACAAAGCTTTTTAACACGGACGCACCGGTATACAGTCGCTTTTCACCGAGCTCTTCCATCCATCCTGACGTAAGCGTGATGGTCTGTCCGTATGGCACGTCTTCCGTCCGTCCGAAGCCGTAGACATATTTGGTCTTATAGAAGTTTTGATTGTAAAAGGTGAAAGAACCCAGCAGGAAACGCTGATCGTTGTATAAGCCGCGCACACGGTCCCATTCTTGTGTGGGCTGTCGCGAGTAGTGCTGACGAAAATAGCGTACGGCTGTAAAGTGGCGATTACGGCTGTTAAAGCTGTTGGCCCCCAGGTTGTATCCCACCCAGCCATCTTCGAAATTATACCGGTACTTTCGAAAGAGTGAGTCCGACGTGTGGTACACGTTCCTGGACCAGTTCTGACTGGCCTCAAAGCCGCCGGCAAAACGCGAGTAGGGCGATACCAGCGGTCGATCCAGGCGAAAGAAGTAGGCATGCTCATACTCTTCACCCAGGCTGCGCGAGTTGTTAAGTCGCGTATAGCCGGCATAAGCGTTAATGAGCGTTCCCATGATACTCGACTTGCGATAAATCACGTCCCATGCCACGACAGGGTCACGCCGCGTTTCAATGCCCAGATCGGCCTGTACGCGTTGGCCCATCCCACCGACGTTAGCGTCGTATACGCCCACCACATATTCGTCCAGGCCCTTGATGGAGCCCGTAAAGCCTAAGCTGAAGACGTCGCGGGTGACTACTTCCAGGTCGACCGAATCGGGTTGACCCGGAACACGATGTACGTAGATCTTCGAGTCGAGAATAAAGTCGAGGTCGCGCAGGTAGCGCTCGTTGTCGGCTACTTTGTACGGATTCAACTGTCGCTTTTCGCGAATGAACAAATGGTTGCGGATTACGCTCTCGCGGGTATCGTAGTGGAGGGAGTTCGCCAGGCGCGTAATGCGGTCGCGGATCCGTTTGGACGAGTCGTAGATCGACCGCTCAAAACCGATCTGGCGGATGTAGATCCGGCGGATGAATTTGTCCCGGTAGGGCATGAAGGCCGCCTCACTTTTCACCGTGACGACCGTATCTTTCGGTGCCTTTCGCCAGATGCGGTTCTTCACCTCTTTCGACACACGGCTGTTCAGGATCTTCGTCTTCACAGAATCTATTTGCGCCGAAAGCCCCGTCCACACCAGGACCATTGCCACAAATAATACCGTTCTGCGCATGGAAACACTATGTAAGAGAGAATGTACGGTAGACAATACAAAAAACCATAAACGACTGCAGATCACGCTTATTGCTACAGGAATCGGGCCACGATTCAAAAAATGACATCGCAACGTGGACTTTCTTCTACAATATAGGATAGATTGGCAATCAATAGTGTTTGCATCCTTCTCATTTATTTTTAGATTCGCCCCCGTATCCGGGCAATTAGCTCAGCTGGTTTAGAGCACTACCTCGACAAGGTAGGGGTCACTGGTTCGAATCCAGTATTGCCCACTGAGCGGTAAAAGGCAGTAAATACCATTATTTGCTGCCTTTTTTCGTTTATAGCTATTGGCATTTACTTGATTTTGCGGGCATTCACCGCCTTCAATGGTTCTAATCCTGTGTTGTTGACCTGATTTTTAGTTCGAACCTTAGTTCGCCTATAACAGATCGAGTCGCATGCAGCGCTTGCAAACCGACTTCAAGTCTATATCGGTTTTTCACGATAAATATGAACTTGGATGGAAAGAAATTCACCTCCGTTCTAAAAGGTTGACGACGATACGTTTCTTTTCAACTTCCAATATGGTGCTGCTTCGTTTCTGATAAACCTTCAAGGTCGAAATTACGAATGGATGTATCCGTACGTTGATTCAGAGCCGTACTGTGATGTGCAACCGAAACACATCAGACACAAGACTCGCTGGCACACCCGGAGGCCACTGCATAAACATCATGGCGAACTTTTGACTACCAGACACCTACTATCCATTTTCGTGTTAGTAATCTCAGTATACGAGCCGGAAATAGTTCTGTCAGAAATTTGGTTAAAATTAATAATCTGATAATCAGTTAATTGTATTTTTTATCTGTTAAAATATTAACCAATAGTAATATTGTCCGTATATTTACATCAGAAGTTCATTGAAATGCTGTTTTGATCCCCGAAGCTAATAGGAGTTGACCTTACAGCCTCTGCCCTTATAAGCATTGGCAACCCTTATGGGTTCTTTGCCCGCTCTAATGTGACAACGTGAGCGTGGCGTCTCTCGACCTGGTCATGGCACGAAAAGCTTGACTAGGTCACCTCAATTCTTCACACTCTGACATATCACCTGTACACTAGGTGTACCAGTATGCGGACCATAATGTGATGATTAAGGATATTAATGGAGCAAGTAAAAGGAAAGTGCACGAGAACATCGCTTACACTTTTAGTTAGGGAGTCTATTGGAGCAAGGGATAATCCCTGTAACTAATATGTACAATAAAGATCAAAACATTGATCGACTGATTCAAGGAATCAAGTCTATCACAACGAACCGGTGTTCTCTTTCGAATGATGACATTAAACTTTTGAGAGATGTCGTCGATCTACTTGAAGAAGTAAAGCTGGAAGATTCGAGGCAAACGCAAACAATAATGATTGCGAAAGCCATCGGACAACTCGCCAGATTCTTCCACGACGACATTCGCAATTTTTTTGATGGGTTGATGTAAGACATTACAGCGCAGACATTCGAACACTTTCTCTTTTTTTAATTAAACGAAGCTAGCTTATGGACCTTGGCAAACAAATTCAAAGCTTGCGAAAAAGTAAATCACTTACGCAAGAAGATTTTGCGAGAGAGTGTGAAATCACTCAGACATATCTCTCTCAAATTGAGAATAATCAAAAAGAGCCGACGATCTCAGTATTGAAGAAGATTAGTAGTGTGTTGAAAGTGCCTCTGCCAATTCTTTTTTATCTATCAATAGAAGAGGGTGATGTAGCACCTGAAAAACGTGAAGCTTTTTCTTTACTTGAACCATCAATCAAATCACTGATCCTTGGATTCTTTGCTGTTTAGAGCCCGGCAGTTTAAGTATCTTTCTTCTCTGTTGCGATGCAATAGAGAGACCTTGAAAGACATCATCGAAAACATCGACGCCTATTACTATCAATATGAGTCGCTTAAAAGGGACAAGTTCGGTAATGTCAAAAAGTACAGTGATGGCACTCCCAAAAAAAGAGTGATAACACCGAGTACAGAGGTTTTGAAAAAAATCCAACGTAATATAAAAAAATACGTATTGGATACCATGCCTGTTCCAGGACACATGCAGGGTGCTGTCAAAGGAAAAAGCAATATTTCAAATGCTAAAATTCATCAGGGGAAAAAGTACAGATTTGTTACTGACCTAATGGACTTCTTCCCAAATGTGTATTCAGACTCTGTATATTCCTTTTTTTTGTCCCTTGGATATACGAATCATGTCGCCAGTTGGCTTACCAGACTTACGACGCATAAGGGAAAATTACCTCAAGGAACTCCTACGAGCCCGGCTCTCGCAAACTTTTGCTTTCTTGAAATTGACCAGAAATTGCTTTCTATCTGCCAGGCAAAAGGGATTACGTATACCAGATTTGTAGATGATCTTACCTTCTCCGCGCCCCATGACTTTCGGACGGAGTTGAATGAACTTCTTCGGACTATATCGGCTAACGGTCACAGAATTAGCTATCGGAAAACTGATTACGGGAATAAACAGACTGTTACCGGTATATCTATTCAGAATAACTATATTGATGTTCCTGCGGAAATTAAGGAAAAAGCCAAGGTGACGGTTGAGCACAACGGCTTCAACTTATATATGAATAATGTCCGAAATACAAACAAAAACATGAAGCACGGGATTAAAGCCAATCCGCAATAATCCGTTTCATTCTTTATAAAGAGAAGATCAGCGTTACTAGGGGCTTGTGTGACATTTCGTAGTTAATTAATTAGATTCCCTGCATGCATCCCTCGTTGCTTTAGTCGGTCCAAATGGTTGTGGCAAAAGTAGCGTTCTTGATGGCATCTTATATCATAATAATGCATATGGTAAAATTGGCGGCCAATCCGGAAAGGACTATACATATCATTCGATGTCTCAGCTTCAAACTTTCAATTATCAAAATGTATTAACGAAGCCAACCTTCGCAAGCCCTGAATGCATCCCACAAGTGCACATTTCCTTCAAACGGAGTCAGAGACTCCTTGCTTGTTGCACGAACGGTCCCGGGGCCCCCGATAGGATCGGGACTATCGCGAGTTCCGCTCCGAGGCGGCGCTAAGCCCCAAACCAGATGTCGTACTTCTGGTCAGTCTTCCAGCGGCCAGCGAAGTAGCCCTTCATCCCGGGTGGTCCTAACCTCCGCGCCATGGGCTTCCAGACAGCCCACCACGTGATCACTGATGTATCCGTCTCCGCTGATGTACGCGTACCGGGGCGACATCCGTTCGATCAATTCGCTGGTTAGATTTTTTATACTCCCGTGGTGCGGTACCTTCAGCCAATGGAGGTTCTCGATTTTCTCAGGCTCGTCCAGCGATTCAAAAGACTTGACACCCGCATCTGCCGTGAAGAGATATTTCTCCCCCTCGATATCGATGAGCAAAATTACACTGGTCAAATTTGCCTTTGACAATCCCCGTTTTGACGCAGCATCCAGGAGGTCGCACGGATTCTCTTCGTCCCGGTTCAACTGGTGGTTCTCATTGATGATCTGAAGCTCTGAGTTCTTGGCGGAATACTCATGATTCAGCATTTCTTTCACATCGTTCGGGAAAGGCGAGTTTTCTTCAAAATAATCCCGGGACGGTCCCAACACCTCGATCTCCGGAAATCCCGGAATTTTGATTCCGGGAAAGGGCCGATACCAGTGAATCAATTTCTCATTCATAAACTCAACAAGGTTGCACATTTCGTTAAGGCTCTCGAGTAACAGGTCATGACGGGCATCGTATCCGTCAGTCAATAAGGTGTCACCTAACCTCGCAAGCCGAACGGCGCCAGAACCACGGCTTTCCTCCACCGCCCGCAGGCGGTTTCTTGCTTCCAGAAGGCTCGCAGCTTCTTTGACCAACGATCGCCCTGGAGCATGGATCCACACCTCTCCTACGTCACGGCCGATCGTGTGGTAGTGTTCAACCACTGCCGCTACACCCCGGATATGGTCCGAATCAAAATGGGTACAAATCACCAGGTCTGGCGCATTTTTTCCCGCCTGTGTTAAAACCACTTCCAGCTCCACCAAGAGGTCAGCAAGGTACTTCCGCTCGCCTCCGTCAATGAGCATAACGAATTGCCGCTGTGCATCGTGGAGATAGACGATGATCGCATCGCCATCTCCTACATTCAGCACCTTGATTTCAATTTCCAGTGCCATGATCTGAATTTAGATTTTCACCTGCTGGTGCTTCGCCGGTCTCCCCGACAATCAACTCGGGCAGGTACAACCGGATCTGAATTTCAGCCATGTTGGCTGCGTGGGTCATCAGGCACTCGATCTGCTCGTCCGACAACGCCGTCAAATTGGTCGACACAGATTGCGCAATTTTCATATTATCTTGGGTAAGGTTCCTGGCCATTATTTCCTTAAATTTAACCCGACTACTAAGATGGGCGTCGATATCCTTCCTGTGGTCTTCGGGATTTGCACGCCACTCCGATTTAAGCGCGTGCGCATCGAGGGTTGCCGTGGGCACATTGTTTTCCACCATGGCATTGATAAATCCTTGAATCGAGCGCGTAAGATCCCAGCTCAACCCCAGGTAGGCTATATGAAAAGGACGCTGGGCACCCTGGCTGTATAAATTCTTCGTCATCTGAAAATTCTTGATCCGGGCCATAAAAACATCTACGGTGCGCACCAACAGGGCAATTGTATTTTTATACGTATGCTGAAACATCCTGTTGCCGGCATCGCTTACAATAATCAGGTCGCAGGCATATTCGCTTTCGGGGTGTGTCAGCTTGTGCGCGCCCTGATTGTCGTATACACCGCCATCGATAAGCTGCGGATCGACTTTGTGGTCCCCGATGATAAACTCGGGGGCGATCGTAACGGGGCTAAAGGCAAACGGAACACACGAGGAAGCGGTTACCGCGCGGGCTATGGGAAAATCGCCCGGTAAAAATACCTCCGTCCGTTGACCTTTCGCGTACGTATAGGAAGTATCTCCCATTTTTTTCTTCGCAAAGGTAAATGGCCGGCCGGTTTGAATATTGGAAGAGCCCATGGCGATGACCGGCATTTTGTCGTCAAGGTCTTTCAGCGTTTTCCCCTCGTAAAATATCTTTTTGTATGCATCCTCTACCGCCTTGCTGGCCGGAAAGATCTGAAACTGAAATTTCATCGAGACCCATAAAAAGATACTAAGGGCCACAAAAGACAGCCAGGGATACGGCGTGTACAGCAGATAGCCGGCCGCCGCCAGAAAGAAAAGAACCAGTAAGACAGAACGAATAAAAACCCACGAGAAAATGACCCGCCTGATGACGCTTTGCGTCGACAGCCGCTGAATCATCTCGGTTTCGAACGTTTTATAGTCTTTCTTCGCCAGGCAGTAGTAGGCCCCCGTGATCGAGCCGCCGGAAATCGTCGACAGCACATCCACGTTGGGGAGTACTTTCAGCTCATGCAGTTTTTGGAGCACGCCCAGGTGAAATGCAGCGGCACGATAGCCGCCACCGGAGAGGGCAAGCCCTATTCTCTTGTTTTGGAACATGGTAACGTTGTTACAGGTTAGAAATAAAAAATCTCAGCGTTATATCTCCCTGGATGGGATAGAACGATAGGAGTTATCATACACAAGCCATGTATCATTAAACTTCAATTTTGATACCGGGAGTATGTGCCGGATAAACAGTTTCATAATCATACTCACTTTTTAAGTCTGCATCGTCCCAGACTTTGTTATAGTCCGATCTATAATTAAAGTATAACGTAGCATGGCCGCGCTTGTATTTTAGTATCCACGCGATCGTCTCCCGTGAAGGGTGCGGAAACTTTATTCCACTTGTAGAGAAAATGTACTGGGAGCATGTGATTCGTTTTACCAGCTCGGGGCCCGTATTGCCTTTCCCGCCGTGATGCGAAATCTTCCAAAAATCAATCACCACGTCATTCTGTCCGTACAGTGTATCGAGCGACTTCATTATTTGCGACGGGTGCGCATCTCCCGTAAATAACATCTTTTTTCCCCGGTATTCCAGCAGGAAAGCAATAGAACTGCCGTTGGAGAGGGAATCGTCTTCCTCAAACTTTTCCAGCGCCAATGCCTCTATATCGATCGTATCAGACCCAAACATTTCAGTATCGTCATCCTCCTCGGGCTCTGCCAGGTAACCGTAACCGGGTATCAGACCGGCTTCGATAACTTCGGTCTCCCAACTCCCGATCAATCCGACCAGTTGATCCTGTGTAGGAGAAAGCAAGGTAATCTTCATATCGCCGGGCAATAGCATCACTGGCAGACGCAACTGGTCAGCGATCGCGGCTGGTCCTCCGTCGAAGGACTGATTCCAGGCAATACGATTTGCTAAAATGGCAGCGGTAAGCCGCTCTCCCTGCACTGCACCTAAGACTTCAAAATTCGGATCGTCGATCAGGTGCTTATATCCGTTAAACCAAATTTCGCCGATTGAAAAACTTTGTGTCGGCGCCTCCAGTAAACTCAATATTCCTTCTATATGGTCGCGATCGATGTGCGTGACGATGCACAGCTCGATATGCCTGACAGCATTGTGCGTAACCTGTTTCACTATATCGGCTCGTGTGCCGCTCGTCCCGCCGTCGATAAGAATACGCCCCGCTGTACCGGGGGATTTTTCATATTCGATCAGAATGCTATCACCGTATCGTGCGGGAAGAACTGTAATCGTTAGCATTTTCATCAATCGTTATACCCACTATGTGTTATCCGGATGCGCCCAACTCTTTCGGCTTTATGTTAATCTTTTTAGCTGCGCTCATGTTTGTCGTCAAGCCGTCGTGCGGAGTCCATAGATTTGTCTGTCGTGCAACGCGCGCGCCAGTGGTGAGCGAGGAAGTTCCGGATGCTAACGACGCGAACGGAGAATCTAGGTTTATCGGGTCAACCGACCGTACGATTGTCAGATAGGGGCTTGAAACGTCAACATCAGCATACAATTGATTCACCAGGCCTGCCTTGTTTGATAGTAAGTAATTGTTCACTTCGGACAACTGGCCGGTATTGTACGAAAGTAGCCGAAATCCTTCATACAATAGTTTAATCCCCTCGGAATACACCGGTCGTCCCCGATCCGTTGAACGAAACAGCAGATCAGCGACAGCATTCAAATCGGGCGCAACATTTCTTTTTGCAGCCTCTTTCAGAATCTGCCACGCCGCGATAATACAGCCATCGGGAAACCAGGGAAACCAGTTCGCCAGGTTCGTTGGCCAGTTATGCAGTTTTTCGAGATCACCAATTCTTAACAAAAAGTACCCCCCCACAGCCGCACTCGTGGGATCTTCTACTTTGTTGTATAACAAATCCTCTGCTATCTGAGGATAACCGATCAACGCTTCGGCTTCATTGATATCATTCCTTGACATTAGTTGTAGTATGATATCGGCGGACTGGTTGTCCGTGGCAATCGTAACATCGTAGGGGTGGTCTTCTGCTACCGGCCTATCCGATCTTTTAATTAGGCACTTTACACTACTACGGGGCGGCAGATGAACAATCTTTAGATCAACCGCAGGACCACTGAGTTGCAAAATCGCATTCCCGTCAACTGTGTTGACATTAAAATTATAGGGACTCTGTTGAAAACTTCGCTCCAGGATGACGGTCTCAACGGAAAGAACGTTGGAGTTGACGGGATCGGTTCCCGCCCAGTTTAATCCCCAGTCCAATTTCCCGGTTGGCTCCGAATATAGCCCTTGATCTGATCTACCCGCCGCCCTCCAATCATGAACAAGACTGACATGTAGTATGGAACGCGTTGAAAATGCTTCTACATATTGATCAACCGGTTTTGCCAGCTTCCTGGAAAAGTACGCCCATTCCGAGGCTTTATCCGGGCTTTCCAATGCAATATTAAATTGAACTACCGGAGTCGAGTGATTGTCAAACATTGATGTTCGCCTAAAAATTTTGCCCGACGGCAACGTCAACTCTATTGAATATAGCCCTCCATTCTCAAGCTCGATCTGATGATCGGTTCCATCAAACCACCGTGAATAAACAGTATTCAATTCGGAGTCCATCACCGACACATGTTTATAGATTCTGGATGAATCCCAATTTGACGACGTGATTGAAATTATAATGCGAATCATGGTTGGCTACAGGATAAGTTTTCTTCCGTTACAGGCGGCAGGACTAACGTGGGTTGTGCCTTATGGCTGTACCCCGGTGTTTTAAAATCGGCTCGGAGGCGATAATGCCCGCAAGGCAGCTTTACCATCCACGGATCTGGCGACGGTTGCTGCCGGTAGGTAAACGGTTCGCCCTCGTCTGTAAGACAATGAAGTTCGGCAATCTCATGCGCCGCACCGGGATCACATACTACCTGCAGCAGCGCTTCGGGAGCAGACGCCAGTGTAATGAGGGGGGTAGACCTATTCATATACACCTGGCAGCCCTTCTCCGAACGCTTGGAGACTTCTATGTGGTCAAGAATTTTATTGATATTGGTCGCAATGGAATTCATGTCTACGGTCCACTTTCCTTTTATCGGAACGGAAGCCTGTCCGGTTAACGCCAGCACCAGCGCTTTTGTAAAATGGGCCAGACCATTTCTTTCTCCATACGTAGCTTCGTTGTGCGTTGCCGCCCGGATTGTCAGATCATAGGCACACCCAACCGAATTGTTCTTTATCGTGTCGAGCGCGGAAGACGTCATCTCGTAGTCAATCAGCGTTCTGTCTACCTTGCGACAGGCGTCGATGAAGAAAAGCTGCGTTTGTGCCGGATTCGCACTAAACGCCTGCCGTGTGTCGTTGAACTCGAAGCTTCCTTTACAGGGAAGCCTGGTATTCTCTCCAAAATCTTCCAAGAGAAGATGGTGCTGCCTTTTTGCAAAGCCATGCCCCGCAAAATAAAAGATAGCGATATTCTCTTTTTGACTACCGCACCTATCACTCCAGGCATTATAAGCCTCCTCCACGTTATCACGGGTTGGTGCAGTATATTTCTGGGGTGTTCCCGGCAATGCAGAGACGAGCATTTCAACACTCCCCAACGGCCGTGCCCAGCTATTGGTTGCCTGGAGCGCTAACACCGTTTCACGAAACTTTTCAGCCGAATGAACCGTGGATGTAAGTTGCCCAATCTGATTGAGTGCACCAATCTGATTCTTCTGCGACGTTCCACCCGATAGAAACGGATACACGCCAACGCCAATGATCAGCACGTGGAGCTGTGCTTTTGAGGGGTCAACCTGGTCAAAAATGAGCATTGAATTTAGGTTCGATATATACTGACAAAAGTCGATAACATAAGTAAAGCCCGTCACACACCCATTTTTACAATCGGTGAAGACGGGCTCTGATTAAAATTAGAAAAAAAATCAGGAATTGCCAATATCCCTGGGTCTGGCAAGGGAGAAAATCTTCCGTTTCAGGATTCTTTTCCAGGTGCACTTCATTCACGTTTGCGCCATTCGAACATACAGGCATTTCAAAAACCTCGCCAGCAAACACTTGCAGGCCCTAAAAAGTCCTTTCTTTCATTGGAATCCGTTTCACAATGCTGTCGTCGAAAATAGAAGATGTATTTACACCTTGAATCTTATTGTATTCACTGCTCGCAGAATCCAATCCCGCCAACAAAATACTTTTAGAATTTTCATAAACGGCCGGATTGATATAGCCCATGCCATGCTCCGCGGTGTCACCGCTTCGAATCAGGTTCAGCACTTCGGCTAGCTGCTCTTGTGCGAAGGGGCTAGACTTCGAGTTACTTTTGATGTTGTTCGCGATATGAAAAGGGCATTTGATAAGGCGTTCTATACTGAACTCATTGAAAATTCTTTCTATTATGCTCCACCGTATCTGCCGCTATATGGCTTTATGCAGAAAATCAAGAGATGGCCATTGCTTAATATGACCATAATGGAGTGGAGCGCAACGGATACGAAAGAAAAATTTTTAGAATATATAAATGCATACTACCCGGATCAAGATTCAAATAGAATTTCGGAAAAGGTTAACAAATGGATTATGCATCAAAGAATTTTCCCACAATGATCGCATGCATTTGATTGAAACAGGTGTTTGGCCGGCGGATGCCGATGTCTCTGCCTCGGACAATAGGATCCGGTGATATTTTTATATATTCATTACATTCTTCGAAAAGAAAAATTGACCTATAAATACCTATTCTATGAGTGAAATTAAATTTGATCTGACGTCGTCAATCGGCGAAAAAAGCCTGGATCTCGCTAAGAGTTTTCTGGGTAAATTAATCAGTCCGTCCGTAGAAGAAGTAGGTTTGTTGTGGCAAGATAAAGTGCGGATGTGGAGATTTAAGAATCAAATTCAAATGCTCAACAAGGCAAATGCTTATTGCGAAAAGAACTCAATCAATCCAAAAAAAATCTCATTGAAAGTGGTAACGCCACTACTCGAATATGCAGGCCTCGAGGAAGAGGAATTATTGCAGGACAAATGGGCGATACTACTTACTAATATGGTTGATTCCGCGCAGAATATAGAGAATCACGTTTTCCCATACATTCTAAGTCAAATTTCCACCAATGAATTTTTAGTTTTAGAATCTACAATGGACTCAATAGATAAAAGAAAGGCGATTTATGCCGAAGAACTTGAGGAATTTAATAGAACTGAGTTCCTTCGGAAGGAAGATATCCTTAAACGCATTACTGATGGAGAGGGTAAAGAAAAAGCTGATATTCAAAATGAAATTTATGAGTCTTCGGTACACCAGAATAGATGGCGCCTCAATAAGGAGCTGAAAGCTTTAAAAGACAAAAAAGTGAATATACTTCTAGCTATGCAAGTTCCGGAGCCACTTAACGGAGATATGAAAGAATATGAGCTAGCAAATCTTGTTCGCCTAGGTTTAATCCGATATATTGAGAAAACTTATGGTTATGTTAAGCCGCATGAAATTCGTATCGCGCCTTATAGCGAATATATTCGTCTCGAGGACGCGGAAGTTGAAATCACAACCGGGTATGAACAGCATATTCTGACGGAACTTGGTGAATTATTTATTAAGGCATGTACGGAAAGGAAAAATTCAAAAAAAAAGGAAGAATAGATGTATAAATTTGATAGCAGGGCTTTGTCTAAACTTAATGGAGAAAGTCCCCGATTTGATACTACTAAGGGAGGAAGCCAGCAACAAACAACCTTGCTTTTACCTCCAAGTTCACTATGACTTTACGTATTTTCTAAACGCAGAGACTAGTTGAACGATCAGAAAGGCGGCAACGATCCTATGTATTCCGTCAAGTAGAAAATACCAAGGCGAAAGATTTGTTTTGTTATCCAGCAGTGAGGTTGGACTATGCGCTGGATTAAACATTTGAAGAAAGATGCCAATATGATCCCAAAGTACGCTGCATAGGCTCTTAAATGCCGCCGTAATACTGTATGGAGGTAGCCAAGAGATTCCTTTTGATGCAAGAAGGGCCATTGGGATGTAGAATGCGATCGTCAGACCAAATACCCACGAAAACGCTACAGTCCAAGATAACCCATAACGGTTCGTTTTACTAAGCAATAGAATTAGTCTATCCTCGAATAAGAATTTTCTAGTGAATGAAAGCTCCTGCTCAAGAGCTTTCAGTTCATGAGCTTGAAATTCTAGTGATTGAATTCGATTTCCCTGTTTTTCTGAAGCTTGTTTTAATTGACGGAATGCTTCCCTCCTAGCTCTGCCTTGTTCATTTGTATTTAGTAAAACATTTTCACTGCTCATATGGGATCGTAATTGGTCAAATGAAAACCAAGTACATGAAGCGAATTTAATTTCTTCGAGTAGGGAATGCTTGATTTTAACGAAATTATATCTCGAGAAGTCGTGATTAAAAAATTTTGCATTACCTAGATCCGAATCTAATATTTGCAACTCACCATGCGGTGAATAACTGACAGAGCAGTTTATAAATGTCAATTCACTTTTGTTAATAAAGCCCGAAAACTCCAGGGCTTTCAGGTCGACATTGGTTAAGGTGATGTCGCCCTTGGTATTTGTGCCTTTAAAAATTAGGGAGTCAACCGAACAACCATCAAATAAAACCACACCGTTTAGAAAGTTTGCGCAATCAAGTGTTGCTTTCAAAAATGTTAACGCATCTCCTTTAATAGTTAGGCCTCCACTTAGATCACATTGCTCTATTCTTAATTCTCCTCCCGGTTTAGGTCGATCGGTTTTTAAAGAACCTTCAATGAAACAACCTTTAGAGAAAGAGCTGCTAATCAGATGTTGCAGTCCAATAACATTATAGAACCAAAGACTTTCGATGGTTGCACCGTATATGCCTATTCTCCAGCAAAATACATCAACTAAGCTAACCTTCTTTAGATTACTGAAACGAATGGACAAATCGAAGAACTCGCAAGTGAATGCTTGGAATTCTTCAACTTTTTTCATGCCATGAAATGTTGCATTTGCGATTTTGCTTAAGTTAAATGTTACTTCGTTGACTTCGCTATCAGTGCACGAAAATTCGCCGCGTATTTCGGATTCATAAATTTCCAGAGTCTGGAATAGACAATTGATGAATTCAATTCCTGAACTAATAAAATTCTTATCAAAACGTATCGTATCTGCAATACAGGATTTGAAGTGAAATCGCTGGGATGAATTTCGTCCTTCTAAACCTGAAATGAATACGCCTTTTCTGAATTCACAGTTTATAAAATTGAGACTAATCGGATGTTTGTAATTGGCAAGCACAAACCAATTGTGGAATACACAGTTGATGAACATAAGTGCCGGTATTGAAGGCGGATTGTCCAGAATTAGTGATTCTGAAATAGCCACGTTTTCAAAATTCTCAATATGCTCGCTTGTCATCAGCTGCATGATAGCTGATGCATCGAGAATTATTCCTGATTCCATAACACTCTGGAGGTAGATCTATGTCAACTTGGAAAATACTTTATTTTTCTAAATTCGTGCATTGAAGCTGATCAAAGCAAAAGCTGGCAGGAGAATCCGAACTCTCTAGCCCCTTAAGATTCTTGTTGAATCATTGGAAATTTATCAAACTCAATGGCCAGTTCGGAACATTGAGAATTGTAAATTTTTGATGATCATGGATATGCAAGAATACATCGAGTCAATACTTAATCACCCTTCTCCATACGCTTTTGCGTTATTAGTTGGATATGGAGTTTATCTCTGGCTTGACTCTATTGAGTCCATTACAATTACACGTATTCCGAAAAAAAGAAGAAAAAAACGTTGACCGATCAATTGTCTCGAAATAATAGCTTTACACATTCTAAAATGTGTTTTTAGCTCTTTTTGTTCTTTTGTTTTTTGTGTTTTCGGACTCAATGATTCTTGCTCTAATGAATGCGCCAAAATGGATGAATATTTTATCAGTGCATTCATTCTCAAGAGTATTGATTACGGTTATAAGATCGTCTCTTTTTAACGACATTTTTTTACTCGCGATCGCATACAAAAACTCTAGTAATGCTTCCCCCTGTTCTTCTTTATGATATTTTATAACTGTTTGCAAAATCCCACGCATTTCCGAGGATAAATCCGCATCTATTGAATAGATCAATTCATCAGATTTAGCAGCTCTAAGGATTGAGGCTTGAATTATTCCGTCGTTGAATCGATTGAAGTTCCCTGGTTCAATGATGTTTCTAACATACGCAGTTTGTCGAAGATTTCTATCGGTTTTATCACTAGTTCTAAGACTATTTATAATGCTGGATATCGTGTAATAGATTTCGGATTGGGTGACGTCGTCGACATAATTCGAGAAGTCAAAAAACGCAAAGTTTTTTCTTATTCTTAAGGGCTGGTACTTTCCAGAAACCACTCGCGCATAGAATATATCTTCGGAGAGACCTCTGCTTTTATTACCCCCACCCGTTTCAATCTTATTCTTACGCTCGAATAGATATTGTTGGCTCGTTTTCGAGTTATTGGCGAAGTTATTTTTAAGGTAGGAAATAAAGTCCTTCAAAAATTCAATTTCTATACTCCATGAGGATTTTTTCGATGTGTTTTCGCAGAATATGGATTCGACTTCGATAAAAGTGCTAGATTCAGAGCCGTAGGTTCCTTGTTTAAGATTCTTTTTGAGATTGTCAAGGAATTCCTTATTCTTTGTTCTTGTTATACCCACAAAGTAGATAATTCTAAGCGAATGATAGTTTCTTAACGCTCTACTTATGTATAACAAATTTTTTCCGTTTGTGATGCACGATCCAACGACGACGACAGCACCTTCACTCCCTTTGTCAATTTGGTTCAATTGGTCTTGGGCAATTTTTTTAGGCCTGTTTTTTTGTAAATAGTTTTTTTCTACAATACTCAAGATATAATTCGCCAGGTCTTTGGATGCGGTATCTTCAAGATGAACTATGTATTTTGTGTTGCTGGGGATGTATTGGTTAATATAGGCGTTTAATTTTGCTCGATATGATTCGTAGCGGTTATTTTGTACGCCATTTAGTATCTCTGAATAGTCAATGTATATTTCATATTTATCATTGCTGTTTTCCTTGTAATGGACCTTTAAAATAGTATTGCTCTTCTTTTGTGATTTAAACTGCTCGACAAATTTAGAAAGCCCTCGATCGGGATCCTTGATATTAAATAGGATCCTATTTATTTTAGGTTGTTCGAGTAAGAATGAATATCCCTTTACCTCTACAGGTACAGAGCCTCTTTGGCAGAACTCGCAATCTTCCGATTTGAAAGTCGGGTAGGATATTATTCCATTGGGATTGGTTTTTGAGAAAGTCAGATTACAGGCAATCTTATCGGCGATATTGAGAGATCTATCTTTGCCAAGATAATATAGAACAACGATGTTCTTTCGTTCGATTTCGCTATGGTTCTCTAATATATAGTTTATTATGTTTGCTGAAGTGGAGGCCGAAATCAAGAGAAATGCGTTTTTCTTGTATCCTAGATCATTTTTATATAATCCATCATATGAACTAAAGCTTTCGATAGGTATCTGTTTTCTATTCTCTTCTTTTTGAAATCTGTTGACTAGGTCGGTTAGTGCAAAAGCAATACTGTTTATTGTTGATGTGTCGCAGTATATTTGAGTGTGCTGATTAAAATCGAAATGTTTAAGGAGCGAAAAAGCGATGAAGTATATTTCTGAACTGAATAGTAATATGTTTCCCGTTCTTAGAAATTTGTCACAGTGCTTCCCTGAAGGAAATACATAGTGATGAGAACTTCCCGATGACGATATTAGTCCCCCGCGGCTTATAAAGATGGACTGTAAGCCTTCGTTTATGTAATTCTTTAAAAAGCCTGTAGGAATTTTTCTTGAAACCGGGTAGATTAAATTTAGATCTCCTGATTGTTTGAATGTCGCTAAGAAGAGGTTGTCAATCAGGTGGGTTTCTTGACGTTTTGGAATGCCTTTAAAGGTGGTATCTAGTTCCTCAACGAACGTCTTAGTAATAACTGCTTCCATTCCGATCCTAGCAATGACAAAGATCTTATCACTTTGCGCATTGTGTTCATAAAATTTCTTTATCGCTGCTGCCAACGTTATTTGATTAATTTGATCTCTATCACAGAAGATCACTGTAGCCGAAACAACTGTATCTACCCCGCTCTCCTTTTCTGTATAGTTAAACTTGTAGATATAATGATTGTTCATGTTTATTCTTATTGCGTGAACAGGGGATAAAGTATCGTGATCACTGAACCAATTGTTTTTGGGAGTTTGGCGAATTTGTCGTTACTATTGTTTTTCCAATCGAATAACTCCATTTTGGCAACGTTGCCCTTTTCTATTTCCGTGTACTCATGAGTAATTAGGTCTCGGTACAAGCATAGCGTACCAGTTCTTATTCTTAGAAATCCTTTTCTATTAAGTGTTTTTAGTACTCTATCTAATCCTATGCCCTTATCTTCTTTTTCAATGCCGGCTGCGGAAGTGTTGTGTTTTATCATGCATGTTTTGATAATGTCTACCTCCGTTTTTAGGTTGTCATAGTTTAGTGCTTTGTATTTATCGATAAATCCTACCCCACTATCAAATACAGACAGTTCGATAAAAGACAGCTCTTCTTGTGTATTTTCTTTAAGCGATTTGCTAGTTAAATAGGTCAATACTCCTGGATTAGATTTAAAATCCGAAATCAGTGTCCTTCGACGATTCTTATAGAATTTGAATATTACCCCCCTTAGATTGGGGTCTAACGCGATGTTGCTTTCATCAGTCCGTCCCCATTCAAATGTGTTTTTCATCAACTCATATGTAATTTCTTTTAGGTCTTTTAGGACGTCGTTGTATTCGATTTTTAAGCTTAGTGAGTATTTGAGCATTTCGTTTATTGCCGGCTTTAAGCTTTCAGTGATTTCGTCCTCGTTTTTAAATTCACTGTTACTCTCGAAAATTGGGAGAACACCGCCAGGTAAGTGATCCGAACTTATCAGTGGGATTTTATATCCTTTGAATGCTTTGACTTTCTTCATGTTCTCAAATACCGAAAGGTTCTTTTTTCTTAAAGTTGACCGCAGATTGACAGTTCCACTTTTATCATATGGCTCATTTTTGTTCCAAACAAGTGCTAAGAGAGGATATATGAGTTCATTTTCATACAATTCATCAATCTCTGATCTGTTGGCATCTGCTGATATCGGTAAAATCAATTTCCCGGACATACCGTATCGCACCCAAGTAAATGCAAATTGTATCAATGCAGGAACAAGTCCGAAGTAGTGCTTTTTTATTGCCCGGGGCAACCTCACGTGTACTGTTGCGTTCTGCTTAATATATCGGTACAGCTCAACGTAGTACAGGTCGACGTCTTCGAGCTTTGAAGTCGGCTTGATATCTATTACGTTATGCATTGGTATTTTGGAGTTACCTAATGTTATGGGATTATTTTGTTGGGTGCAAGAGTTCCCGGATATCAACATCGAGCGCAATTGCCATCTTCCGCAAAGTTTCCAATGACGGTTGCTGTTCATTATTGCATATCCGCGTTATGGTATTGGGTGCCTTTTTCATTTTCTTGGCAAAATCCTTATGCGATATCTCCCTCTCGGCTAAGACAACTTTCAGACGGTTGATTTTCACTTTTCCGGGCATTTATTGATCCGATTTACATATCAAATGATCCTAATTTAGGATTATCCCTGTCTTTTTTCAAATCGCAACGATCTGATCGCCAATATCTTAAAATTTTATTTAATACGTTTTATACATTATAATATATCTAATACGTATCTTTCAATACGATTTACATATCATTTCAGGGATAAAAAACTTTCATGAATCTTCAACACCTCAATTTGGACCTCTACGGAATCCCGGATGACCAGGAGGTGCAGGTCGCCGTGTTTTTGATTGCGGCCGTTGGTTAGATAGCTTGTGGAGCAGATCGGACACCGAGCATTCAGATACCGGGTGCCGAAGTCGATCAGGTTGCCGCCGGTCCCTTCGCCGTGGTCGTACCAGACGTTTAGTTTACGGTCGATTTTGAATGACGGGGTTTTCTCGTCCCGGAAGGGGGAGAGATACCAATAGTCATTATTTCTAATCTTGGCGGGCGTGTAGCCAAGAGACGCCAGATAGTATACAAGATCAATCTGCCGTGCTGTTGCACAGGTTAACGTTCCCATATTTCACTTTCTTGTTTGATCGGTCTATGAAAGACACGCGGCCCGCAGGTCCTTGATCGTTAGATCATTAGCCCTGCGAGCCGCCTCAAATCAACTAAGAAGTGGTTCGAGAATTGTACAGAAGGGGCCACCAAAACAATAAAAAAGGCCGCCTGAGCGCGAAGCGATCAGGAAGGCTTGATTGCTTTGAAGTCCCCCCGCCCCTGGATCACCGCAGGTAACAAATGATATACACGTCCAAGCGCCCCGCTTAACAGCACCCGGAAATAAAAAAGCCCGCCTGAGCGCGAAGCGACTTACAACATCCACCGTACCCCCAGGAAACCCTTCGCTCCCTGCATCGGTGCATAATTGTACGCCGTATCAAACGTGTATCCGTTCGGGTTGTCGACCGTGATATTCTTATCGAACGGGTCAAAAGGCCGCATCAGTGGATCACCCGGTTTGTAGTTCAACAAGTTCTTCACGCCCCCATACACTTCCCAACGCGCCGCACCCTTGGTTTCAATGGTGCGCGTCACCTGCAGGTTTAGCAAGGCATAGAACGGTGACATCTCCGGTCGATAGTCATTGGGCTGCACGGGCAGGTGCATCGGGCCGTTCGCACGTCCCGTCAGGTCGACGCTCCAAAGCCCGTTCGGCAAGGTATAGCTGATCGTGCCCGTGCCGGAGACGCGCGGCGCATGCAGCTGTGGCTGGCGCTCTTCGCGTCCGCTCACGCGGCTCTGTTGATAGACATCCATAAATGTGGCGCCGAGCATGATCTTCAAGCTGTTGGTAAAACTGGCGTCGGCGTTAAGCGTAATGCCCTTCGATATCGCATGCCCGTCCAGGTTGTCGTAAATGATTGCGTCGGCATTCGTCAGGAAGTCCCCGACGATCTTATTGGAAAAGTATGTATAAAACAGCGAGGCATCGAGCGTCAGGAAGCCGCGGGCGAAGGTGACGTTGCGTGTATAGTTCAGGTTGCCGTTCCACGACTGCTCAGGTTGCAAGGCATGGCGAATGATCACCTGTCGTGAGCCCGTCAGGGCGGCGTGATCTTCGGTGAACAAATTCACCACGCGGTAGCCACTGCCTCCCGTCAGGCGAATAACGCTGACATCGTCGGGCGACAGCTTAAAGCTGAGGCGTGGTGTAAAAATAGAGCCGTGCACGTTGTGGTGATCGTACCGCAACCCTGCCAGGATCGTGAACTGTCGGCTGAGCTTTATTTCATCTTGTACGAAGATGCCTGGCAGCACGGTGTCGATGGGGCGGTTGCCGCCATCGGTGCGGGCGGTGCCGGGGGTGCTGTCGTCGTAGTACATATAGCGCAACGGGATACCTGCCAGCAGATCGTGAATGCCCGTCACCTTATTCCAGCGCAGCTGGACGAAAGCCACCTGTTGGTCCGCCAGGAACTTCACTGTGCCGTAATACGAATCCTGGTGATGGTAATTGTAGGAGTAGTCTACTGTAAACGCTTCGCGGCCGGGCAAGGCATGGCTGCCGATCAGCTCCCAGCGGGTGGTATAGATCGATTCGCCGTAATATATATCGGTACCGCGGTGTTGGCGTTCATACTGAAGCTCGCCGCCCCACCGGTCTTCATAAAAGAAACGCCACGCCAGCGACGAGTTCTTTCCGGTGGGCGTGGAAAATGCCCATTTATTAAAGACCGAAATGCGCTGCTGCAGGGTCACGTCCGTAAAGTTGTCGTCGTTAATGTCGCGTCGCTCGTCGTACCGGAAGTGGTTGATACCCACCAGCGACGTAGCCTTGCCCGCCTTAAAAGAAAAAGAAGCGTCCGCATTAAGCTCGCCCACGCTGGTGCCGAATACATCCAGCTGCATCCGCGACGCCGACGCCGGGTCCTTGGTAATGATGTTGATCAAGCCGCCCACGGCTTCCGAGCCATACAACGTAGAGGCCGGACCTTTTACAACCTCGATGCGCCGCACCATGCTGTTAGGGATCCCCGCCAACCCGTAGACCGTAGAAAGGCTGCTGACGATCGGCATGCCGTCGATCAGCACCATGGTATAGGGGCCCTCCAGTCCGTTGATGTGAATGTCGCCCGTATTGCAAACATTGCAGTTCAGCTGCGGCTGTACACCGTTAATGATATTGAGCGACTCAAAGATGTTGGGCGTGGGGTTTTTCTTAAAGAGCGTCGGCGTATAAACCTCTACCGGAATGGACGACTCCAGCTTCGATACTTCTTTCATCGTGCCGGTGATCACCACTTCATCCAGCGTACTCATATCTTCCTCCAGGAATACATCCCGCGTGGCGGTAGCGCTGTTCACCGTCACCGGCTGCCGTACCGTCTTAAAACCCACCGCCGAAACGATGAGGGTATGGTTGCCATACGGCACGTGGGGCAGCGTATACTGGCCTTGCTCGTCCGTAACCGTGCCGAGCCCTTTACCCGCCAGTGTTACATGGATGCCCGGCGCGGCTTGCGTGCCCGCCGTAACAGTACCCCGGATCTCGCCAAACGATTGTCCCATCAGGCGGCCACCGATCGAAGAAATAAGCCATACCATCAGGGTATATTTAAATTTCATAAGATTATTTTTTAGGCTTGTCTAAATTTTCAATTTAGTAAGGCTAATCAATAATTCTCAATACATCAACAGAGACGGTGTTTTTTTAGCCCTGGGGAGGGGCGGAGGAACCGGAAACGTGTTTTTCAAGCAACTGGGCCACTTCTTTGGCTGTCACCAGGCTAAGGGGCGCGTGCAGGCTCCAGGATTGTTCAATCCCCGCCGGGTCTATTACGTTCATGCGGGTGATCCGCAACGGGCAACCGGCGTCCGAACAAGGCACTTCCACGACCTGCCTGATCTGCCACCCCGCAGGCAGCATCTCTTTCAAACGTTGGCGGATGCGGGCCGTCAGTATAACCCGCTCTTCCGGACGGATATCAAAACCTCGGAACATGATTATATTTATAGAGTGCTAATACTGCTAACAGAACATGGCCCAGCGCACCTTGGTTCCGTGTTTTGCCCAGTGATGCCATAGCGTTCGGACAGGCGGACACTTCAAATACCGGAAAAATGAAACCTCAAATACAGAGAGTACGTATTGTCCTATCCGTGGATTTTCAGAAAAAACACGTAACATTACGCCTCCAAAAAATGACTTCGTAGCTCAGTTGGTAGAGCAGCTGACTCTTAATCAGCGGGTCGAGAGTTCGAATCTCTCCGAGGTCACTGAAATAAAAAAAGACGATCAAAAATGGTCGTCTTTTTTTTATGCAGGCACTATTCCCCCAACAAGATAAAAAGCCGGTTTTTTTCTTAAAAATCAATAATTTCATATTTTCGATCCTTGCAAATCGAACACTAAGTGTTATAATTGCAAGGATGATTTATCGACAGCTTCAGGATCAGATTATGCAAATGCTAGACGAGTTTCCGGCCGTCGGCATTCTGGGGCCACGTCAGGTTGGAAAGACCACATTGGCGGAAGAAATTTCAAAACGCTTGAGTCCACGCCCTATTTATCTCGATCTTGAAAGCCCGTCCGATAAGGCAAAGTTGAGCGATCCGGAAGCCTATTTTGAGCTGCATAAAGGCAAGCTTATCATTCTTGATGAGATTCACCGTGTACCGGAGGTATTCAGCGTCTTGCGCGGTGTAATAGATCGCAGAAGGCGGGAAGGTGATCGGGTCGGGCAATTTTTAATTCTAGGATCAGCTTCGCTGGAGCTTCTCCGGCAATCTTCTGAAACATTGGCCGGTCGTATTGCCTATTGTGAGCTTTCGGGGCTTTTAGCCCTGGAAGTTCCGACGACGGAACAAGATCGTTTATGGTTGCGCGGCGGATTTCCAGACAGCTTTCTGGCTAAAACAGATGATGCAAGCCTGCGGTGGCGGCAAAATTTTATCGCCACCTATCTCGAACGGGAAGTGCCGCAATTTGGGCCGCGCATACCCGCTGTAACCCTGCGTCGCCTCTGGACCATGCTGGCACATAATCAGGGCGAACAGCTCCATGTTGCTAAGCTCGGGGCGGGACTCGAAGTAGCGGCCCCGACGGCAAAACGCTATGTGGAGTTGTTAGAAGATTTGCTCTTGATCGGCACCCTTCGTCCATGGACAGGTAATATTGGAAAGCGACTGGTCAAATCACCTAAGGTCTATATCCGTGACAGCGGGCTGATGCACGCGCTACTGAATATCAAATCGCAGGATGATCTGCTTGGGCACCCGGTCGTCGGATCAAGTTGGGAGGGATTCGTCATTGAAAATATATTATCGGCGTTGCCCACGGGCGCCACGGCCTGGTTTTATCGAACGTCGGCGGGTGCTGAAATTGATTTGGTAATAGAGCAGAACGTCAGGCGGAAGATCGCGATTGAAATCAAGCGTTCTACATCGCCATCGGTCTCTAAGGGATTTTATCTGGGGTGTGAAGATATCGGCGCAACCCATCGGTATGTCGTCTACCCAGGTCGTGAACGTTTTCCCGTTGCAGCAGGTATTACGGCGATTCCATTAACAGACATAATGGAAGAGCTCCTGTAGTATGGCAAAGTAACAAAAATATAATTTTACGAAGCCTAGTCACCCATTTCCTTCAGCCTGTATTCAGTGTCACTTTCCTTATATCCTCTATGCAAAAGAACCTCTACGCATTCCTGGCAATTTGCTGCCTGGCAGTGGTACTCAGTGCCTGTAACTCCAACAAATCATCTACCGAAGCCGAAAACAGGCTTTTCCCCGTCAAAGAAAATTCCCGCTGGGGCTATATGGACGCCAGCGGCAAGGTCGTTGTGGCACCCGCCTTTGACTATGCGTGGGACTTTGCCGAAGGCCGCGGCCGGATCAAAGACAAAGGCCGTTACGGCTATGTCAATCTCGACGGCGAAGTGATCATCAAACCATCCTTCGCCTACGCCGACGATTTCCAGGGGGGCTATGCGCGCGTGAATGTGACCGACACCACCGTGGCCGATGTCACCTTTGACGGCTACAGCCTGGGCCGCGGCTGGACGTTTGTAGATCCTGCCGGCGTGGTCTTTAATCAGACGTTCGCGAGCGTAGTGGCATTTAAAGATGGCGTGGCCGTGGTACGAGACCAGCCTGATTATAACAGCGCCGCGCGGTACGCCACCATCGACAACGGCCAGCTTATTGTACAAGATCGCGTCACCACGGCGGTCTTCGACTTTAACGGCGGCACCTTTGCACCTGCCTCCGACTCCGAAACAGGCAAGCTGGGTATGATCGACCTGCAAGAGCAGTGGGTCGTGCAACCGTCGTTTGACGAGCTGGCACCGTACTTCGAGGGAATAGCGGCTGCCAGAAAGAACAATCAGTACGGCTATATAAACAAACAAGGAGACTGGGTATACTCGCAGGTAGTGCCGGTAGACCAGAACTTTTTTCCCGACCGCCGGCCGTTCAGCAACGGACTGGCAGCGGTAGCCGTAGCCGAGAACTCCTATCAGTATATTGACAAAACAGGCAAGCCGGCGTTCAAAGGCCGCTTCAAGACTGCCGGTAACTTCACGGCAGAAGGATATGCCATCGTTTCGACCGCGGCGGGCACCGGCGTGATCGACAAGACCGGCAATTGGGTGCTCAAGCCGAATCTCGACGTTCAACGTGTCGAAAAGGGAGTGGTGATCTATCAATCGAGCAAAGGCATGGGCGTCCGCGACCTGGCCACCCAGAAAGACATCGTACCGGCCGAATATACCCACATCGATCTTGTCGGCTCGTTGCTCCGGCTGCGCAACGTCGGGGCCACTGCCGGTTATATCGACACGCGCGGAGAATTTGTGGTGCCGCCGCAATTCACCACGACCTGGCCTTTTGCCAAAGGCAAAGCCATTGTAGAAGTAAAGAACGAATTGATCTATATAGACAAGACCGGCCGTAAGCTGGGCGCGGTACCGGCCAACGAAAGCCCGTACTATTACGGTGGTCAGTACACCTATGTATCCACGGAAGGGAATAAGTTTAGCTTCATCAACCAGGATGGCGCCAAGGCAGTGCCCAACGAGTACGACTTTGCGACCGACTTTGAAGGCGGCATCGCCCGCGTAAATCAGGGGGCATCCTTCCGCGAGGAAGAGTATATCTATACCGGTGGCAAGTGGGGTCTGATCGATAAAAAAGGAACGAGCCTCGTGCCGGCTACCTACGAGCTGATCATGCCGTACCGCAAAGGCACGGCGCTGGTGAACGTAGGCGGCACCGCCACCTATTCGCTCTGCGAGGGTGAATGTGAAGAAATGGTATACTATACGTGCGACGGCGGCAAGTGGGGCCTGGTAAACGAAGCGGGCAAACCGGTCATTGAAGCGAAATACGATCGGCTCATTCCCTTTGGCGATAACTTCCTGGCCGGACAAGAAGGACAGTACAGCCTGCTCAGTGCCGCCGGTGAAGTCGTATACGAAGGCCCGTTCTCGATCAGCCTCGACGAAATGGAGGCCGGTTTTATCCCAGCCTGGTATGACATCCATTTTACCACAGCCTCGCAAAACGACAAGGTGGGCGTGTTGAGCACCGCGGGCAAGTGGTTGGTGAATCCGGAATACGACGGTGTAGTATATAAAGATCAGGCAGCCGAAACACCCTTCACCGAAGGCCTGGTAGTGGTACAGTCGGGCGACAAATGGGGCGCGGTAGACGAAGCCGGTACGTTGGTTGTTCCGGCGGACTACGAAGGCCTGCGCAACTTCGCCGGGGGCCTTGCCGCGGTGATGAGCAACGGCCGTTGGGGCTTTGTCGATAAGACAAACAACAACGTGATCGCGCCGGCATACGCCGCCGTGCGGGACTTTCAGGGCGACGTCGCGATCGTGCAGCGTGAACCGAACACTCCGGAGCTTGTGATCGACCGCAAAGGCGCGACGCGGGTAGAGGCCGACCCGACCATTACGTACAATTACGAGGGCTTTATCGACGGCCTGTGCGCCATCACCAGCGGCGACGCGGCAAGTCCGTCGACCGTGATCAATAGCAGTGGTAAGATCCTGTTTTCGAGCACACTCCTGAACGAAGTCCAGGTTCAAAAAGGTGGGCTGTTCTATGCCATCCAGAACAACAAGTGGGCGATCGTAAATGGAGAAGGCATGATGCTCACTGGCTTCGAGTATAGCTGGATCGAGCCGTATACCGGCCAGGACCTGATTCGCTGCAACACGGGCGGCGAAATATATTACGACGAAATGACCGGCGAGCCCATGGCCTACGGTGGCCTGTGGGGCTTTATCGATAAAAAAGGCACCGTACGCATACCCCTGAAATTCGCCGGCCTCGAGCCGTTCGCAGAAGGGTTGGCCACGGCCCGCTCAAGCGAAGATCTGGATGAAGTAGGGTATGTAGACCTCACGGGCAAGGTCGTAAGCCCGGTAAAAAAATAGATCGCAAGCCATTCGCTGCAGTATGCCCATTATGCTCCGCGTGATGGGCATACTTTTTAAAAGCTTTTTGGTATATTATGAAAGCTTTTTCCCCAGCGTCATGCCTCGTTCCCGCCTCGCCATATCGAAACTGCGCCTGTTGATCGCCGCCGCGGTGGCCCTTTCGTATGCGGCCCGCAGCCGGGCGGCCACGTGTGTGCAAACACAGGATTCCCTCGAAGCCCGCATCGACCTGCTCCTGAAAGACCATACGGGCAGCAACCGGCCCGGTGCCGTTGTCGGCATTGTTCACAACGGCAAGCTGGTGTTTCAAAAAGGCTATGGCATGGCGGACCTGGAAAGACACATTCCCAACGGTCCCACCCGGGTATACAAGTCCCCTGCGCTGAGCAAACAATTCACGGCCGCCGCCATCGTGCAGCTGGCGCAACAAAAAAGGATCTCCCTCGACGATCACTTGCAGCGGTATATTCCCGAGTTTCCCGCCTACGGCAAAAACGTCACGATCGATCACCTGCTCTACCATACCTCTGGCATCCGCGATTACCTCGTGCTCATGTGGATTAGCGGAAAGAACCTGGAAGAGACCTTCACCAACAAGGAGGTACTAAAGACCATCGTGCGCCAGGAAGCACTCGACTTCGAGCCTGGTCAACGGTGCGTATACAGCCATTCGAATTATATACTACTCGCCGAAATACTCGAGCGCGTGACTGGCACCACGCTGCCCGTATACGCCGCGCGCCATCTCTTCGGCCCAATGGGCATGCCTGGCACGGGCTTCGACGACGATCCCCGCCGCTGGCGCAACAAGCCCCTGGCACTAAGCTATAAAAAGCCCGGCACCCGCTACCTGCCCTACAAAAGCCGGAGACAGTCCGTCGGCGATCGTGGCCTGTATACCATGCTGACGGACCTGGTCGTGTGGGATCAGATCTTCTACGACACCGCTACGCAAAGCCTCGGCAGCGCCCTGCTGCAGCCCGGCGCGCTGGCCGATGGTACCGCGGTGCCCTACGGCAAAGGCATCATCCGCAGCCACTACCGCGGGCTGCCCGTGCAGACACATCCCGGCACGTTCCTCGGCTATGGCGGCGACATGCTCCGGTTCCCCACCAAACAGATCACGATCATCTGTCTGACAAACACCGATGCCATCGATCCGGAAAAGCTTACGCAGGATATAGCAGACGTGTATGTGTTTGGCGAGCGTCCGCGCACCGTACCGGCGGTACCGTCGGTGGATGAAGCGAGCGGGGGCGTGACCCATTCGTCGGCCGTGGTGTCCGGCGAGGCGCTGCGCGAGTTTACAGGCACCTACTACAGTCGCGAACAATTGGCGACGTACTCCTTCTTTATGGAAGACGGGGCGTTGTGGTTTGTCGTGGGTACCAATCCGAAAATGAAAGTGGTATTGTGGAAAAAGTATGAACGCATTTCCTTCCCGTATCAGGGCCAGGAAAATGTTACAATAGACTTTCAACGTAACAGCCTGGGGCGCGTCGACGGTTTTATACTCACCGCGCCGCGCGCCACCAATCTGAAATTTATAAAAGAATAAAAAGGGAAATTCAGCGAATGCGCGCCGGGCTTAGCCAGTTAACGCCCAGCCAGCCCTTGCGTGGCGCCGGTTCCTTCTTGCGGGCAGGCAGCGCCAGCAGGCGGCCGTTTTCCGGAAAGAGAATGGCGGCGTTCTCTGTGCTGACATCAAAAAAGCCGACCTCATATTTGCCGGCCAGTGCCAGGGACGTGGTATAGGCCGCTTTAGCCGCCGCGTCGGAAAATGAAACGTAGATAATATCCTTACCGATACTGTAGTCCGCCAGGTTGTTATACATGGTGTGTGCGAACGGGCCGCGGGCCGCCGGAAAAACCTTTACCATGTCAGACAGCCAACCCCGAAGGGAACGCGATACATGCGCCAGCCCTACGTTGCCGTGGTTCTCCACCCACGTAGTCTGCTCTTCATACCATTGCATGAACTGTGCCCGGCTCCTTGGCGCGGACTCCTTGTTGAATACCATCAGATCGTAGCCCATAGTGCAAAGCCAACACTAAAAAAGCGCACCAACCTCCAGTCTGCCCGCCGCCCGCAAGGGTTGAGGCAACACTTGAATGACTGTGGACGATTCCCTACCTTTCGACTTTATTGTGGAATGGATCCCAGGGCGTAATGGAGGACAAAATATGCTACCTCATCGACGACGACATCGATGAGCAGGACTTTTTCGAAATGGCGTTGACCGAGCTCAACAATGGGGTGCAACTTATCTATGGCAACGACAGCCGTACTGCCGTGAAAAAGCTCAAGCGCGAGAATTTTGTGCCCGACTATATCTTTATAGACATCAACATGCCCCAGCTCAACGGCTGGGAATGCCTGCAGGAGATCCGCAGGATTCCGCACCTCGCCCACATCCCCATCGCCATATACTCCACATCCATTCCTGCCGACCACCAGGCCCGGGCGGGCGGCGCGCATGTGTCTGCCTTTATCAGGAAACAACCCAACATACCCGCCCTCATCGGCGTGCTCCGCGATTTTTTCAACACGCACGGCTAGCCCGTACACCGGCCATCCGGCCGCCAATCTTCTATGTTTATCGGCCCGATGGGCCGGAAACAACCCCATGGCATACTTTTAATTACCGCCTTCCCTGTTATGGAGAAGGATATAAGTGCCGGTAATACATCGTTGGATTATGCCGCGCAGGAACGTTTGCAGACAGCCCTTACCCTGGCCGGCATCGGCACCTGGGAGCTCGATCCGGCTCGTGGCGTGGTGTCGTGGGATGCCGGCTGTCAGACATTGTTCGACTATGACGGCGACACTCTTCCCTACGAACGGTTTTTATCCCTGCTGCATGTAGACGATGCCGAGGCTGTCGACGAAACCCTCCAGCGTATGCTGCAGCCCATCCCCCGGGGCCATTACGAGATCCGCTACCGCGTGCTCTTGCCTGACGGGCAGGTCCGCTGGGTAGAATCAAAAGTAAAAGTATACTTCGACACCGCCGGCGCGCCACAGCGTCTGCAGGGAACCGTGCAAGATATTACCCACTTTATACAAGAGCACGAGGTCACGGCCCACATCACGCAGCAGTACGAAGAGCTCTTTCGCAATGTGACCAACAGTTCGCCCACCGGCCTCTGGCTTTCCGATGCCGCGGGAAACCTGATCTATGTAAACAAGATCCTGATCGAGTGGACCGGCATCTCCTACAATGAGCTGCTCGGCACCGGGTGGCTCGCCGCCCTGCATCCCGACGACCGCGACCCGAGTATAAAAGCTTTTCAAAACGCCATTCAAACCCGCACACAGTACGACGTCCTCTTCCGGCTGCGCAAAGCCAAGGGCGACGTGGTGTGGTGCCGTGCAGTAGGCGATCCGTACTATCACGAAACCGACTACGCCGGCCACGCCGGCTATTGCATGGACATACATCAGCTGGCCACAGCATCCGACGAGCTGCGCATCAGCGAAGCCCGCTTTCGCGGATTGATCGAAGGCGCCCCCGTCGCCATGGCCATCCTGCTGGGCCCTGAGCTGGTCATCGATCTTTCCAACGAGGCCATGATCCGCCTGTGGGGCAAGGGCAACTCCATCGCCGGCAAACGCCTGCGCGATGCGCTGCCCGAACTGGAGGGCCAGCCCTTCCTGCAACTGCTGGACCAGGTATATACCAGCGGCGTCGCGTATCACTCCAAAGAGGCCAAGGCCGACCTGGTTGTCGACGGCGAGTTGCGCACGTTCTATTTCAACTTCACCTATCAGCCCCTGTTCGATACTGCCGGCCAGGTATATGCTATACTCGACGTGGCCACCGATGTAACCGAACAGACGCGCGCCAAGCAACGGCTGGAACAAACCGAAGCCGAGCTGCGCGCGCTCCAGGCCGACCTCCAGGAACAGATCCAGCACCGCACGGAAGAGCTTGCCGCCAGCAACGAAGAGCTGCAGGCAACCAACGAAGAGCTGGCCGCGACGAACGAGGAGCTGGCCGATGCCAACCGCAGCCTGGTACACTCCAACACCGAGCTGGAACAATATGCCTACGTCGCCAGCCACGACCTGCAAGAGCCGCTGCGCAAGATCCGGATGTTTAGCAGTATGCTGAACACCCACGATGGCCTTCCACCCGAAAGCCATCGCGTGGTGGCGAAGATCGAGCAGTCGTCCGAGCGGATGACGTTGCTCATTCAGGGCCTGCTGGATTTCTCGCGCCTGCTCAAATCCGAGTCGCTCATGATGCCGGTAGACCTCAACAAGGTGGTGGCCGACATTATTACCGACTTCGAGCTGACCATAGACGAAAAACAAGCCACGATACGGGTAGACGCGCTACCGGTCATCGAGGCAGTGCCCCTGCAGATGAACCAGCTGTTTTATAATCTCATCAGCAACGCCCTGAAGTTCACCACCAGCGGCACCGCCCCTGTGATCGATATTCGTTGCAAGCGCGCCCACTACAAAGCGCTGCAACCGCACATCACCAACCCGCTGATGTTTGCCAAGTATTACCACGTCACCGTAACCGACAACGGCATCGGCTTTGAAGTCCAGTATGCGGAACAGATTTTCGAAGTCTTTAAACGGCTGCACGGCCGCGAAATATACCCCGGCTCGGGCATCGGCCTTGCACTGTGCCGCCGCATTGTTAACAACCACGGCGGCGCGATCTACGTCGAGTCACAGGTAGGCACAGGCACGACCTTTCACCTGCTGCTGCCCGACTTCAACAACAATCCACAGATGCATCACAGTTCCTGACCGATCATCCGGCCTTGGCCAGTACCGCGGCCCGGTTGTATTTGCGTTGATATTCCTGGGGTGTCAGCCCGGTAATGCGCTTGAAGATCATGCGGAACGTCTTCACGTCGTTATAGCCCACGTCGTACATCAGCGAGCTGATATCCTGGCTGCTGCGCTCGAGCGCCTTCTTGGCCGACTCGATCTTTACACGCTGCAGGTATTCCAGCGGTGTATTCTGCGTAGCCTTCTTGAAGCGGCGGATAAAGTTGCGCTTGCTCATGTTAGACTGCTCGGCAATTTCTTCTACCGAGATCTGGCGGTGGTAGTTCTCTTCAATGAACATCTGCGCGCGGCGTATATCTTCGTCGTCGTGTTTGCGCTGACCCTGGAATACGGCAAAGTGCGACTGGCTGGTGCGGTCCATGTCAATGGAGAACATCTTGCTCACCAGGATGCCCACTTCGCGGCCGCAGAATTTTTCGATGATATATAGCACGAGGTTGAGCGACGAAAAGGCGCCGCCGCTGGTATAGATCCCTTCCTGATCGGTAATGACCATGTCGGAAAGCATCTTCACCTCGGGGTACCGTTCGCGCATATCGTCCAGGGCCATCCAGTGCGAGGTGCAGGATTTACCGGCAAGCACGCCGGCTTCCGCCAGGAAGTAGCTGCCAAAGCAGAGGCTGGCCACTTCTACGCCGCGGTTGTGCATGACTTCGATCCAGTGCACCAGGGCCATGTTCTTTTGCAGAATGGGTTCCGGCATGCCGTTAAAAGCAGGGGCAATGATGAGGTCGGTATGCGTGACCTCCTTCAACGTTTTGCAGCGTACTCCGGGGGCGGTGATGAGCAGAGGATTGTTTTCTTTCTTCTCGCAAACCAGCGACACTTCAAAGGCAGGAGGTTTGCCCATGGACTCCAGCATGCGGTTGGTACGCACAAGCATGTCCAGCGTCCCGGTGACACATGATAAAATGGCATCTTCGTAAACCAGTAAGGATATCTTCTTCATGGCGTTTTGGGTGGTAGGGGTTATACGGGTATTTCGGTACTAACAAAGATAAACGATTTCACGTGGCACAAAAACCCCTTTAATTCGGCGTTTATACGCATCCCATTTTCTTCGATTCAAGCCGAAATTTGAAGGAACGAAAAACAAAAAAGCCATGCACATACACCGATCAGAGCCCGGGCCCCGGGTGGTATCCCAGGAGCAGTGGCTCGCCGCCCGCCGCAAATACCTCGAAAAGGAAAAAGAGCTTATGCGCCTCCAGGACGAGCTCGCGCGTCAACGCCGCGCTCTGCCCTGGGTAAAAGTTGATAAGGAATACATTTTTGACGGCCCCCACGGCAAGGAAACGCTCAGCCAGTTGTTCGACGGCCGCAGCCAACTCATCATTCAGCACTTTATGTTCGGTCCGGGTTGGGAAGAAGGCTGTGTGGGCTGCTCGTTCAAAGCAGACCACGCCGACAGCGCCAACCAGCACCTCATGCACCACGACGTCAGCTTCGTGTCGGTATCACGCGCCACGCTGCCCGAGATCGAAGCCTTCAAAAAACGCATGGGCTGGAAATTCAAGTGGGTATCGTCGTACGAAAGCGACTTCAACTTCGACTTCCACGTGTCGTTCCCCAAGTCGGACGCCAGCGGAAAAGTATACTATAACTACAACATGATCCCGTTCGAAAGCGAAGAGCTGCCCGGCACCAGCGTCTTCTACAAAGACGACAGCGGCGTAGTCTACCACACCTACTCATCCTACGGCCGCGGCGACGAATCCCTCGTGGGTGCATACGCATACCTCGACATGACCCCCAAAGGCCGCGACGAAAACGGCCCCAACAAAGATCTGACCGACTGGGTCCGCCACCACGATAAATACGAAACCATCATGACAAAAAGCAACTGCTGCCATTAAAACAGTGTGAGCGTGAGAGCGAGAGCGAACACACCGTTTTTCTTCGCTCTCGCTCTCACACTCACACTGTATATGGTAACGTCGTAACCTGGATTACCTATGAACTGTTGCAACCCCACAACTCTCAAAAAACAAAGCACGCGTCGCACAGCATTGGCAATATTATTCCCCCTGGCCCTACTCATCCCCAAATGCCCCGTCTGCGTGCTGACCTGTATCGCCACCGTTAACGGCCTCTTCTACATCACGCATCACCCCCAAAAATCACCCCCGGCAGAAATCACACTTTGTACGTCAATACACAACACTCCCGGACAAAATCCGTTAGCACCCTAAACACAACCCCCGATATCCATGCAAGGACCGACATTCCAGGGCGGCGTCAACATCGCCCTCAAGATTCCCAGGAACAAGTACGAAGCGACAGTAGCCTTCTACCGCGACATCCTGAGGCTCGACATCGTCGAGAAGCCCATCACCAACCCCACCGTATCACGCACACACGAAGTAAAGTTCGGGGGCAACATCGTGTGGCTCGACTGTGTCGACAACTATACGCACAGTGAAGTATGGCTCGAGCTTCGTACGCCCGACGTCGCCGCGGCCACCGAGTACCTGGCATCCAGGGGCGTCGATACCCGTGACGAGTTCGAGGAAATTCCCAAAGACATGCATTGGATCCAGGATCCCGCCGGCACGGTGTTCATCGTCGGCACGCCGCCCAAGGAGTGAGCAGACGGGTAGCCATCCGTTCTTGCCACTTGTCCCTTTGCGCAAAGCTTGCTACCTTGTCTGAGCTGCTTCGTTTTACCCGCCGGTGGACCGCAGTGGATCCAGACTCTATCCAATCTTTATGCGGTTTTTCCTGACAATAGGTTTTTGTATCGTCGTGTCCCTGAGCAATGCCCACGCAGCCCCCGATATCGACAGCCTGTTGCAGCAGCTCAACACCACCATCGAAAAGCGTGATGTATTTTTAAAAGAAAAACTCGCCCGCATCGAAGGCTATAGACGACAGCTCGGCAAGAACGACTCCGTGCGGCAGTACGCGTTGTACAACGCCATTTACGAAGAGTATAAGTCGTTCATCTACGACTCCGCGTTCATCTACGCCCGCAAGCTGCAACACCTGGCACGCTACCTGCACGACCCCGGCAAGATCGCCGCCGCGCGCATCAACCTCGGCTTTATATTGGTCTCGTCGGGGTTGTTCAACGAAGCGCTCGACACCCTGCGCACGTTGCACACGCCCGGTCTCACGGACAGCCTGCGTGCGGCGTACTATTTTCTCCGCGCCCGCACCAGCTACGATCTGTCGGACTTCAACCGCGACAACTTTTACAGCGCGCAATACACCCGCCAGGGAAATGCCTACATCGACTCGGCCATGGCCCTGGTACGCACGGACCAACCGTTGTACCGGCTGATGAAAGGGCTCAAACACCTGCACCTCGGCGAAATACCCGCGGCCCGCCGGGCATTCGAAGAGCTCATCGCGCAACACGACCTCGGCGACGCAGCGTTTGCCGTGGCCGCCAGCACGCTCAGCTTTATTTACGTTTACAGCAACGAGCCGGCCAGGGCCAAAGAGATGCTGATCCGCGCGGCCATCGCCGACATCCGCGCGTCGACCAAAGAAACACTCGCCACCCTCAACCTGGCGGATATGCTGTATAAGGAAGGCGACGTGCACGCAGCCTATAAATATGTCAAGATCGCGATGGAAGACGCCAACTACTACGGTGCACGCCACCGCAAGGTGCAAGTGGCGGCCGTATTTCCGATCATCGAAGGCAAACAGCTCAGTCTGGTCGAGTCGCGGCGGCGCATCCTGATGTTTTATTCCACCATCATCACCCTGCTGTCGGTCGTTACCATCGGCTTTGCCATCATCATCTACAAGCAATTCCAAAAACTGCGGGCGGCCGAAAAGACCATCTCCGACGCCAACCACGTGCTGACGGAAACCAATCACCAGCTGCGCGACGCCAACAAGATCAAAGAAGAGTACGTGTGGTATTATTTTACCACCACGGCCGAATACATCACACGCCTGGATGCGCTCAAAAAAGCGCTGGAGCTCAAGCTCATGACCAAAAAGCTGGAGGACATGCGCTTCACGATCGAAAGCATCAACATTAAAAAGGAGCGTGAAGACCTCTACCACAATTTCGACAAGGTCTTTTTGAAGCTCTTCCCCGACTTCGTCCACGCCTTCAACACATTCTTTAAAGAAGACGACCGCCTGGTGTTAAAGGAGGGCCAGCTGCTGAACACCGAGCTGCGGATCTTCGCCCTCATCCGCATGGGCATCCACGATCACGAAAAGATCGCCCGCATCCTGGACTACTCCGTCACGACCATCTACACCTACAAGACCCGCCTCCGCAACAAATCGATCCTGCCCAACGACGAGTTTGACAAACAAATCATGGCCATCCGCGCGCTATAAATAACGACCAGCGATCGTAACGACCGTCGATGGTACGACTGGTGATGGTTTATGCAGAGTATTTAAATGCGTTTCTCACTTCAACTAGCCCTGAAAGGGCGTCACACATCAGCCAGGCTGAAGCGACAGCGGAGGCTGGGTTAACCGATAATACGATGATTCAAGCCCTGAAGGAGCGTAACAAATTTGCGCGCGTGCCTCGAAATTGTCATGCGCGAAAATCCCGCCCGTCGGTACTGTCTCCGACAGCACGCAAAAAACGCCTTTAAAACCCCAAGATTTTCCCCGCCCCACCCGCTCCACAAACGGTTGTACAACAGCAAATTAACCATTATACACGCCATCTTTTTTCTAGATTTTACTCCGACGAGTTGAAGCGACCCGCCCCGGGCCGCGTTCTTTGTTCTCTCGTGCAAACGTTTGAAACGTACCCCTCGCTCCAGCGATTGCGCAACGCTAAACAACCATCTAACCCAAACCGTATGAACAGAATCTCTCGGCTCACAGGCAAGGTACTGCTGCTGCTCTGCCTGCTGGGCTCCCATGCCTGGGCACAGACCCGCACCGTCGCCGTCACGGGCACCGTGTCGGCCACCGACGACGGCGCCACCATTCCCGGCGCAAACGTATTGGAAAAAGGTACCCTCAACGGCACCGTCACCGATGCCCAGGGAAAGTTCAGCATCACCGTGCATGACGACGCGACGCTCGTCATCACGTTCGTGGGGTACGCCACGACCGAGGTACCCGTCGCCGGCCAGACAAGTCTCACCATCGCGCTCGAGCCCGACGTCGCCACCCTCAACGAAGTGGTGGTCGTGGGCTACGGCACCGTTAAAAAAGCCGACGCCACGGGGTCGCTGGCAGTAGTAGACGCTCGCGCCTTCAACAAAGGCGTGGTCAACTCGCCGCAGGAGCTGCTCATGGGCAAAGTGGCCGGCGTGGCCATCACGTCCACCAGCGGTGCGCCTGGCAATACATCGACCATCCGCATCCGCGGCGGCTCGTCCCTCAGCGCGAGCAACGACCCGCTCATCGTCATCGACGGCGTGCCGATCTCCAACACCAACCTGGGCGGCTCACCCAACATCCTGTCGACCATCAACCCCAACGATATTGAGACCTTCACCGTGCTGAAAGATGCCTCCGCCACTGCCATCTACGGCTTGCGCGCATCCAACGGCGTCATCCTCATCACCACCAAGCGCGGCAGCCGCGCATTCTCCGTGACGTATAACGCTACCGCTACAGTCGCCACCGCGCCGCGCAAAGTAGACGTCTACAGCGCCGACGAGTTCCGCGCGCTGGTGCGCGAGCGGTATGCCGCCAACCCGCAGGCGCTCGCGCTGCTGGGCACCGCCAACACCGACTGGCAGGACAAGATCTATAAAGACGCCGCCGTCGGCCAGGATCACAACCTGACCGTGTCGGGCACGGCCTATCAAGTACCGTACCGGGTGTCGGTGGGCTATAACAACACCGACGGGATCTTAAAGACCTATAACTTCGAGCGCACCACCGCCTCCATCGCCCTCGACCCCAGCCTGTTCGACGGCGCGCTCAAGATCGCGGTCAACGTCAAAGGCATGTACAACACCAACAATTTTGCAGATCAGGGCGCCATCGGCGATGCCATCGCCTACGATCCCACCAAGCCCGTCTACAGCCCCGGCTGGCGCGGGTATACCACGTGGACCCGCAACGGTGCCAGCATCGACCTGGCGCCGGGCAACCCCGTGGCGCGTCTCGACCTGACCGACAACACCTCCATCGTCAAGCGCAGCATCGGCAACGCCCGGTTTGAATACAGCGCACCCTTTGTAAAAGGCCTGCGCGCCACGCTCAACCTGGGCTATGACTATCAGCAAACGACCGGCCACAACAACGTGGCCGACAGTACGCAGTGGATATACCTGCCCGCCGTAGCCCAGGGCCGCCTGAACCCCTACGAGGCCACCGCCAAAAACCAGCTGCTCGACTTCTATGTAGACTACAGTAAAGAGCTGCCGTCGCGGGCCGGCAAGCTCGATGTCATGGGCGGGTATTCGTGGGCACACTTCTATAGCGAAGGGGCCGACTCGACCATGACCCGCGCCGGCGAAGCCGCCACCCGCGTCAACGTCTACGAAACAGAATATTACCTGCTGTCCTTCTTCGGCCGCGCCAACTATACCTTCCGCGACAAGTATATGCTTACCGCCACCCTGCGCAACGACGCCACGTCGCGCTTTGACAAAGACGTGCGCTGGGGGTTGTTCCCATCGGTAGCGCTGGGCTGGAAGATCAACCAGGAGAGCTTCCTGAAGAACAGCCGCACCGTGTCGGATCTGAAGCTACGCCTGGGGTACGGTGTCACCGGCCAGCAGGACATCGTCGGCAACGATTATCCCTACATCGCCACCTATACCCGCAGCGACAACGCCGCGCGCTATCCGTTCGGTGACGTCTACTATAACACCCTGCGCCCCGACGGCTATAACCAGCGGATCAAATGGGAGACGGCTAAGACGTGGAACGCCGGCATCGACTACGGCTTCTGGCAGAACAGGATCACCGGTTCGCTGGACGTATACCGCAAGGAATCCACCGACCTGATCTCCTACATCGCCCCGGCGGCCGGTACTAATTTTACGGGCAGCGTGATCAGCAACATCGGCAGCATTGTAAACCGCGGCATCGAGCTCAACATCCAGGCCGACGTGATCGCCACCGACGACGTGCAGTGGACCGCAGGCTATAACATCACCTATAACAAGAACGAAGTGACCCGGCTGACGCTCAACAACGACCTGAACTTCTTCGTGCCGACGGGCGGCGTGGGCGGTACCACGGCGGGCACCATCCAGGCGCACCGCGTGGAGTATCCCCGTTCGGCCTACTATGTGTATCAGCAGGTGTACGATGCGCAGGGAAAGCCCGTGGAAGATGTATATGTCGATCGCAACGGCGACGGCTCCGTCAACACCGGCGACCTGTACAGCTACAAACAGCCCGACCCGATCGTGTACATGGGCATCAACTCGCGGCTTAACTACAGGCACTGGGACTTCTCCTTCATGGGCCGCGCCAACCTCGGCAACTATGTGTATAACAACGTGGCCGCCAACAGCACGTACCAGTCGCTGTACAACTCGCAGGAGTTCCTGGCCAACGTCAGCACACAAGCCGACAAGACAAAATTCGCCACCGGCCTCAACACCCGCTTCTCCGATTTCTATATCGAGAATGCCTCCTTCTTCCGCATGGACAACATCAACCTGGGCTACACCTGGGAGAACCTGTATCGCGAGCGCCTCAAGGTGCGCGTAGGGGTGGGGGTGCAGAATGCCTTTGTGATCACCCGCTATTCAGGCCTCGATCCCGAAGTGTCGGGCGGTCTGGACAACAACTTCTTTCCCCGCACCCGGTCCTACTTCCTGAACCTGAATTGTCAGTTCTAACCCCAAGACCACACGCTTATGAAACGCACTATATTCCGGGCCTATGCCGCCCTGCTCTCCATCGCCCTGCTGGCCTCCTGCGTCGGCGACCTGGACACCGAGCCCCTGAACACCCGGGTGTCGACCGCCACGCTGGTCTTCAAAGATCCCGCGTCCTACAAAGAATTCCTGGCCAAGCTCTACGGCGCCATGACCCTGACCGGCCAACGTGGGGAGTATGGGCAGCCCGAGCTGTCGGCACCCGACGAAGGCACCACGTCGTTCATGCGCATGTACTGGAGCGCGCAGGAGATCACGACCGATGAATGCATCTCCGCCTGGGGCGATGCCTCGCTGATCGAATACCATTCGCACAACTGGTCGGAGCAGAACTTCTATGTACAGCTGCTCTACCAGCGCGTCTTTATCAATATCGCGTATTGCAATGAATATATCCGGGCCGCATCCGCGCGCGTAGACGGCCTGGAAGCCCGGCTGCGCGAAGAGGTGGAGCAGTATATTGCCGAGGCCAGGTTCCTGCGCGCGCTGTATTATTACTTCGCGCTCGACCTGTGGGGCAACGTGCCTTTTGTTACCGAAGCGGACGCGCCGGGCGCCTACCTGCCGCCGCAGATCAAACGGGCCGACCTGTTTGCGTACATCGATCAGGAGCTGACCGCCATCCTGCCGGCGCTGGCCGCGCCGGGTACGAACGAATATGCCCGTGCCGACCGCGCCGCCGCCTGGATGCTGCTGGCCAAACTGCACGTCAACGCCGGTGTATACCTGGACAACGCCGGCACCGACCACTATACACAAGTCATTGCCTATTGCAACGAGATCGTCAACGCCGGCGCGTTCTCCCTGGCGAACGACTACAGCAGCCTGTTCCTCGCCGACAACGACCGCCTGCGCCAGGAGATCATCTTTCCCATTGCCGAAGACGGCGACAACGGCCGTAGCTACGGCGGCATGACGTTCATCATACACGCCGCCGCCGGCGGCGACCTGGACCTGGTGAACGACATCGGCATCGCTGCGTCGGGTGGCTGGGCAGGCAGCCGCTTTACCAACGCCTTCGTAAACAAGTTTGCCGATCCTTCCGGCGAAACCGACCGGCGCGCCCTGTTCTTCACCGACGGCCAGACGCTCGACATCACCAACGTCACCAACTTTCGCGAAGGCTACCTCAGCCGTAAGTTCCGCAACGTCACGTCCACGGGCGCACGTGGCAAGAACGACACCTTTGTCGATACCGACTTCCCGCTGTTCCGCCTGGCCGATGTATACCTCCTGTATGCGGAAGCCGTGCTCCGCGGGGGCACCGGTGGCGATCGTGCTACCGCTGTGCACTATATCAACCTGCTGCGCCAGCGTGCCTACGGCGACAACAGCGGTAACATGGCCGACGGCGACCTGACGCTGCCGTTCATACTCGACGAGCGTGGCCGCGAGCTTCACTGGGAAGCACAACGCCGCACCGACCTGATCCGCTTCGGCGTCTTCACCGGCGACGACTACCTGTGGGACTGGAAAGGCAACGTCAAAGCCGGCGCTGCCACCCCGGCGCATTTCGATCTCTTCCCCATCCCGCTGGTGGACCGTGCCATCAATACCAACCTGGACCAAAATCCCGAATATTAAGCCGACGCCATGAAACGAATATCGATACTGATCTGTAGCGCTTTGTTCTTCTTCACAGCGTGTGAAAAAGACGAGACCCGCGTGCAACTGACAGCCGACGCCACGCCCGCCGTCATTACCACTTCCCCCACCGAGCTGGGGCGGCCGATCACCACAGAAAGCCTGAACGAACCGCTCGAGATCCGGTGGGACAAGGCCGCGTACGGTGTAACCACCGAAGTGACCTATACCCTGGAGGTCGATGCCGCCTGCCACGACTTTGCGCAGCCCGTCGCGCTGGGATCAACCTCGCGCAACACCTTTACCGTGACGCTGTCCGAGCTCAACGCCAAGCTGGTCGGCGACCTGAAGCTGGCCCCGCACCGCGAGGCCACGGTACAGCTCCGCATCACGTCGGCGCTCAACGGCAAATTTCAGCAGACCTCCGACGTGCGTACGTTTACCATCACACCGTGGAGCGAGCAGCCCGTCGCCCTGTGGCTGGCCGGAGGCGAAAGCGCGCCGGCGATCTATGCCACCACGACGCCCGCGCTATACGAAGGATATGTATACCTGGAGAATGACCAGTCTTTCCGCTTTGCCGAAAGCCCGACGTGCCCCGGCACAACGTATAGCCAGGGGGCATCGGCCGGTACACTGGCCGCGGCCGGAAGTGCCCAGGCTATTTCCGTGGCGGAAGAGGGATATTACAAAGTCAACGCCGAACTCACCGGCCTTACCTATCAGCTAACAAAAACGAACTGGGGTCTGATCGGAACCGCCACCGCCGGCGGATGGAACAGCTCCACGGCCATGGAGTACGACAAGGTTACGCACACCTGGCGTGTCACGACCGACCTGGGCAGCGGCGCCCTGAAGTTCCGCGCCAACGACGGGTGGGACATTAACTACGGCCCCGCCGACAGCGATGCGCTCGCCGGCACCCTGGCTCAGACCGACGCGGCCATCAACATACACTCACCCGGCAACTACACCGTCGTGCTCGACTTCAACCGGGGCGCGGCACCGTATCAGTATACGTACCAGGTCATCCGCAATTCCGACGTAGGCACACCCACTACGTTGTGGGTCCCCGGTGGCTACCAGGCCTCCGGCGGCGATCCGTCACAACCCGATGCGCTCACGCTCTATGCCCTGCCCGGCACCAACGACAAGATCTTTGAAGGGTATGTAAACATACCGGCTCCGACCTGGATCAAGTTTACCTCCGCTCCCGATTGGGGCCACGTCAACTATGGCAGCGCCGGCGCGAATGTACTGAGCACAGATGGCGCCGCGGCCGGCATCGATGTGTCGCAGACAGGGTATTACCGCGTGCTGGTGAATATCGAAGCGCTGACGTACGACCTGAAGAAGATCGATACGTGGGGGCTGATCGGCACCGCCACGCCGGGGGGATGGGATAGCTCTACGCCGATGACCTACGATGCCGCCAGCAAAACGTGGAGCAAGACCGTCAACCTGGTGAACGGCGCCTTGAAGTTCCGCGCCAACAATGGATGGGAGGTGAACTATGGCCCCGCCAGCGACCAGCTGCAAGGCACGCTCACCACGACCGATGCCGCGATCACCATTTCCGAGCCGGGTAGCTATACCGTCCGCGTCGACTTCACGCGGTCCGCGGCGCCCTATCTCTATACCTATACCGTACTGAAAAATCCATAAGCTCTTTGTATTGATAACCATGACTTTGATGATGATGAAAAAGATCTGCTTCATGGCCTGCATGTTGCTGGCCTGCGGCAGCGAAGACAATGCCCCGCAACCCGAACCAGTTGACGATGGCCCCAAACAATACGGCGTACCCTTTGCCGGCGTGCCCGACCCGCAGAACATCGTGCTCTACGAAGTCAACCTGCGGGCGTTCAGCCAGGCCGGTAACTTTCAGGGGGTGATCGACCGGCTTGATAAGATCAAGGCCCTGGGCATCAATACCCTCTGGCTGATGCCGATCTTCCCCGTGGGACAGGTGCGCTCCGCCGGGGGCCTGGGCTCACCGTATTCGGTGAAAAATTACCTCGAGGTGAATGCCGAGTTCGGCAACCTCGACAAGCTGCGCGAGCTGGTACAAAAGGCGCACGACCGTAACATCGCCGTGATCCTCGACTGGGTGGCCAACCACACCGCGTGGGACAACCCGTGGATGCAAAACAAATCGTGGTATACGCAGAATGCCGCCGGCGAGATCATCATCCCGCCCGGCACCAACTGGAACGACGTGGCCGAGCTGAACTACGACAACGCCGACATGCGCAAGGCCATGATCGCCGCCATGAAGTATTGGGTACTCGAAGCCAACGTCGACGGCTTCCGCTGCGACGCCGTGGACTTCGTGCCGACCGACTTCTGGAAACAAGCCCTCGACGAGCTCAAAGCCATCAAAGGCCGCAAGCTCATCTACCTGGCCGAAGGCGGCAAAGCCGACAACTTCACCGCCGGCTTCCAGATGAACTACGCGTGGGACTTCTACACCAACCTCAAGCAAGTCTACCGCGACGGCAAAGCCGCCACGTCCATCTTTACCACCCACCAGGCCGAATACAACAGCATTCCCGCCGGCGCGCACAAACTGCGCTACACCACGAACCACGACGTATCCGCCTACGAGGAAACGCCCGTCGCCCTCTTCCACGGCAACGACGGCGCCCTGTCCGCATCGGTCATCACGATCTTTACCAGTGCCGTGCCGTTATTGTACAGCAGTCAGGAAGTTGGCCAGGAGACCAACCTGCCCTTCTTCACCCGTAATCCCATCGATTGGACCGCCAATCCGTCCATGCAGCAACAGTACGAAAAACTGTTCGCGGTATACCATGCCTCCCCGGCCTTCACGACCGGCACGCTAACATCGTTTACGCACAACGACATCGCCGCCTTCAAACGCACGAGCGGCAGCGACGAGTACCTGGTCTTGGTCAACACCCGTAACACCACCATCACGTACCCCCTCGACGCCACCGTTCAAAACACCACCTGGACCAACGCCCTCACCAGCACCCCCGTTACCCTTACGACGACCGTCGCCCTGGCGCCCTACCAGTACCTGGTACTGAAAGCAGCGTGAGTGTGAGCGCGAGCGCGAAGAAGGGCGTCCGTCTCTTCTTCGCGCTCACACTCACACTGTTACCCCGGCCTGGCCCGGGGAAACCCGGACCATTTTTTATCCTTCGCTGCATCTCACCCGTTTTTGTATCTTTACCAACCGCAGCCCCAAATGTCCATGCGCAACCTGCTTTTTCTGACCTTCATACTCGCAACCATCGGCACACAGGCCCAGCACGCTATTGTGGTCGACACGGTTACGCTAACCGAAACCATCGACAACAGCGTCGTTTCGCGACTCCCCCGCGTACGCGACACGTCCGGGCGCTACACCAAGGTGGTCGCAAAGATCGACTCCTTTCTGCTGGACCGGTTCATGATCAACAGCTTCGACCAAAAGGAGCTCACCGAGTTCCGGTGGTACGACGTCAGCTTTCGGTCGGAAGTAAAAGACGACCTGCTCTTCATTGCATTTGCCGGGGAATACTACGGAGCCTACCCGACCAACGTAGAAGAAGAGATGTTCTTCGACCTGCGCACCGGCGACTACATCCAGAATGAAGACATACCCTTCGAAGCCTTGTTCACCCTGAAAGGGTACACCGACTTCCTGAACCGCTACTGGCTGACGTCTGTTAAAGGCGCCTTTCAGAAGGCCGTGGACTGTGCCGGCGACATGGACCCCTACTGCAGCTATTACGATATCGACTGGTATCAGATCAAGAACGGCTGGTTTTACTTCTCGCTCACCAACGACTGTTTCCCCCACGCGGTAAGAGCCTGTGCTCCCGACATCATGCGATCCATGCCCGTGGATTCGCTCAGACAACACCTCAGTCCGATGGGGCAGAAGGTGCTGCTGGACGATGCTTACACCACCCGGTACGGTGTCGACAAGTGTCTGTATAATCAAAAGATGAAAGGGCAGATCCCTACCAACCTGTATCTTTTCGGAAAGATCGACGCCCGGCAGGCCTTCACCATGGCCATCAACCTGGATACCAGATCCGACAAAGTCACCGGTTATTACTACTACGACGACAAGCTCCAGCCCCTGATCCTCACGGGCAAGCACACTCCCCAAACCATCACGCTGATCGAAACGGTCAACAAACGCCCCACCGGCAAATTCAATATAAAGATCGACCGCGAATACAAAGAAGGCGCCTATAATTTGCACCACAACCCTTCCGGCATTCTTTACCTCTCCGGCCACTGGAGCGACCCCGCCGGCAAAGCCAGCCTGCCCATCACCATCGACGAATGTAAGGTAGCCGGACCGTTAAAACGCATGGTACCGTAGACGTCGGCAACGCCGATCGCGTCGATGGCAAAAAGCTCGCAGCATTCCCACCGTGGAGCCTGAAGTTTGAAATCCTGGAGGTTTACGAAGGAGCCAAATACGACGACACCGTCATTAGCGAGATCTTCTTTGACGGAATCGACGTGCATGAAGTGGCGACGCGACAGACTTACGGGTAACTCGTCTGACCACCGGCGGACGGCCGCGGTCTTCCGACTGCCTTCAGACTCCACAAGCTGTAAAGATTGATCTTTCGTATCGTTCAATTCTCCGGCGTCCGCGTCCGTTGTGGTCGCTACACGCGTATCAGAAGTCGAAATCGTGTAGCAATAAACAATACTTTCTCTCTTTTCGCCCGCAACATCTTTCATCGTATATACATACCGCACTTCCGGTTCCCGATACCCGCGCTGCTCCACCTCATTTCCGTCCGCGGCGACATCCTCCGTCACAGCATCCTCTGTCACAACCTCATCGACAAAGTCCACTTCAGCCTCCTGATGCCCACCGTCGTCGGCACCACCTGCAGATGCACCGTCCTTCCCACGTAGCGCCAATATCTTCGCCGCCCCAAACCGCTTCACTTCATCAATCTTCCCATTTTCGCGAAACGACCCGTATTGTATTCCAATCGCCAGCATCAGCGTCCACCCACCTTCAGGGGGCAGCATATCCATCGCTAAATCCAACGCTGTGCTTCCCATCCCTTCCAGCGAAGGGTTCCAAGCTGTCGACACAGACTTGGCATAACACGCCTGATCATACCACTTCGCCGGCAGGTATTCTTTTTCCGGTACATCGTAGCGTAAGTCGGGCACAATCCCCAACGTAATCGTCAGGCGGAACATAGCATGGTTGTTTTGCGGAAAGTAATTAATATCGCGCAGCAGCTCCGGGATTTCCACGCGCGCCGCGCGATTGGCCCGGTCCATGGTATAGTATACCGGTGTGCGTATGATGGAGTCGAAGCTGGGAGCTTTCTTCGTAGTCTGGAAACCTTCGAGGATCCGGGCATGCTCGGAGAGTGTAATTTTACGACGTCCCCACGCGCCGGTATCGTCGCGCAGCTGTACCTGGCGCATGATGCTGTTGATGTCGCTGCCGAAATTATAGTCTGAGAGCTGCCGGATAGAGTGCATTGCCAGGCGCACATAGCTGCCCAGGCGCGAGCAGCCGCCGAACTCGGACATGGTGTGCCGCGTATTTTTAAAGCTGGGACTGGTCTTAATTTTTTCCCGGCTCGGGCCGCCCTTGCGGCGAATAACGATCCCGTCCACGCCGCGCATGCGATACGCGCTGAGCATGTCCAGTTTTCCGGTAAAAGCGAAAGGTCCTTCGAGAAATGGCATAGTCGATTAGTTAAGGTAACGAGAGGATTTTAGCCAACAGCCGCGGTTAACGAGCGGTGTCTGGACCGAAGATAGGCGATGGATGTTTTCGGTCAATCAATTGTATAAATTAAATTTTAAGGAAATAGCTATATGCAAAGGATGTTGAATAGCTATATAATGGTTGAGTATATATTAATAATAACTTTATAAACTATTGGATATCTATTGAATATCCTGGAATTTGACGGACATGGCTCCGATCTTTTCGGGGCCTGTCGATGGAATTGACAACGAAATCCGGGAATTGGTCGATCGAACGGTTCGAGAGTCGAAACCCTGGCGGGGATGGTTTTATTTCCAATGGCCGCAAATAGCATCGGTAAAAATAAATTGTTAAAGTGTTCAAGAATATTTGTGATAAAGGAAAATAATTAGTAAAGAATCAATATTCTATGAAATCGAAAGAAGAGTCACTTGCAAATTTGCGTCAGCTCCGGATGGACGAGAAGTTCCTGGAGGATATGAACATTTTTTATCCGGGCATTGCCGATGAGGCTGATAAAGAAACCTTGACAGGCTTGGTTAATAAGGGGATCGATGAATTTACAAACGTAGTACATAGCGGCGGCGATGAGGCCTATCGGGAAGCCATACGTAAAGGGCTGTCTTATTTTGATGAGTCAGGTCTTTATATAGATACAGAAGATCGTGAGCGCGTTGGCCTTTATTTTCAACAAATGATGGATGCCGTCGGGGTGGAAAGTTCCGGTGGCATTTTAAATACGTGGCTGTACGGTTTTGATGTAGGATGATGCGGGTTTGGTAACTTTCGCTAGTTCTTGAATTTGACTCGGCTTATCGTTCTTCTTAGAGAAAGTTGTGTAACCTATTTCGCGTTTCAGCACACATTCGAAAACTGATTTTAGGGATTTACGTTTCAAGTTATGCCTTAATTTCATTGGGATGATTTTGAAAGATTTTGCACCTCATCCATCGCTGAGAGAATTTGTGCGGTGTTACCGGATCGTTCACTTTGACTTTGTGAAGATGCCGGAGCCTGTCTTTAAAGCCTACGCGCCAAGGCCGGAAGTATGCCTGCACTTTTTTCTTCGCGAGCGGGAGCTTGTTCAATTGGGTAATGGCCCCAAAATGGACTATAAATTTCCGGTAGTCCTTGCGGGTCAACAAACCTCGGTTATTAATCGATATCTGCAGGGCAAGAATTTTATAACATTCAACATCGTTTTTCAGCCAACGGCATTGTTTCGACTCACCGGCATTTCTTCCTTTGAGTTAACCGACAAATATCTTGATGCTGAGCAGATCTTTTCAGCAACTATCCGCTTAGTGCTTGAGCAGTTGCAAAGTGCCGTGAGCTACGACCAGATGATATTGATAGCCGACCGGTTTATGAATGCCGTAGCACGCCATGCGCGGAAAGATGCTCACCGGCTGGATGCCGTAAGCAGGTTGATGATAAATTCCGGTGGCAAGGCCTCTCTCGACTGGCTCGCGGCGGAGTCATGCTTATCTTCCAAACAATTCACGAGGAAGTTTTATGAGCGGACCGGCGTTAATCCTAAAACATACCTGCGGATCGTTCGCTTCACGAAAGCATTCAATATAAAAAATGCTTACCCGGATAGGGATTGGTTGCAGATAGCGTTTGATTGCGGATATTTCGATTATCAGCACCTGATCAAAGATTATAAAGAATTCACAAAGCATACACCTAACGACTTCCACCGCCTGGAAAGCAACTCGCCTGAGCGACGGCTTGGCCTGGCATCTGAAATTTATAAAAGTCGTGCTGAGTCACCTGTCTTCCCGGGTTAAGAATGTCTTTTTTTTACCACCTGTTATTGGTAGAGAACGTTCAATTTTGCTTCACATTTATTTCAGTGTGAAGTCAATCTATTTTTCTACCATTACTTTTAGTAACAATGACGAATGAAGCATTTTCTCCATCTGGTAAAACTTATCTTCTAATCCACGGAGCATGGCATGGCGCCTGGTGTTGGGATAAAGTGATTCCGCTGGTACAAGCCCGGGGGCATAAAGCCATAGCGATCGATCTTCCGGGGCACGGACGGGATCTCGGGCGTACATCGGATATCGGTTTGGACGACTACGTAAACGAAGTAGTGAAGGCTGTCGAGGATCAAAACGGGCCGGTAATATTGGTTGGACATTCCATGTCGGGCATCGTAATTTCACAAGCAGCGGAAAAGCTTGGCGGGAAAAAGATCGCGGCGTTGGTCTATCTCGATGCATTCCTTCCCAGGGACGGGGAATCGCTGTTCGCGTTGGTGGAGGCGACGTTGAAAAGTTTGACCCCTCGTTCACGTAAGCCCGGCCTTGTCGAGAATCTTATCATTTCGGAGGATCACAAAACAAATTTTGTAAATCCCGGGATGGCGGCAGAGATCTTTTATCACGATTGTTCCGAAGAGGATAGAGAGTTTGCACTACCCCGGATTTCAAAAGAACCGATTGCTCCTTTGGCAACTCCAGTTCGTTTGACAGACGACGTTTACGGGAAGATACCAAAATACTATATTCTTTGCACCGAAGGCAGGGATATGGACAAGACATTCCTGTCGACGCATGTGCCATGTAAGAAAGTGTATACGCTGGCAAGCAGCCATTCTCCTTTTTTCTCCATGCCTGAAAAACTTGTGGAGATCTTAAACGCGATACAATAATCGCATTAAACGCTGGGACATAGCCGGTTAGTGATTTACGTGCTAACCGGCTATTTGCATGGCGCTCGGATCTGGAAGAATTACTGTTGAAATGGTCTCGCGGAAATCGAACGCGGTGTCTGATTCAGTCGCAGTTAGAATGCTGTCCTGTCCGAGAATGTAATCCGAATTTTTACGTGTTCGTGCAGTATTATACTTTTTTCCCCCAGGTTGTAGTCCAGCCTGTTGATATCCAGGGTTCCATTGAATAAAAGGACATTGTTGTTGGCGCTACAGGTGAAATAAAGGATCACCGGTTTAGTTATACCGTTGATGGTGAGATCAAAATATCCGATGAATCTGCGCCCCGCTTTTCGGAATCCTGTGGACTGCAGCCGGACGTCCGGATATTTTTCAATATTGAAATAGTCGCTTTTTTTTAGATGAGCATCACGTATCGGGATTCCCGTATTGATCGTGGCGGGATCTGCGCTGGCTGAAATGGTGCTCTGCGCGGGGTCTTTTGGGTTGAAAAGAATATCGGCGTTTGATATTTCCATCGTGCCTTCTACTTCGATCCCAGCATTCAAGATACTGAAGCGCACAAGGGACTCTGTGGTGGCGGCCGGTTTATTTTGTGCATGTATGGTATGACTTACCAGGTACAGTGCTGCAAAAAAATGCAGCGTCACGGACATTGGCATCATAAGGTTTTCAAAAAGGTGATCAGCGCTTTTTTATCGGCTTCGCTCAGGTCGAGCCCGAATGGATGTCCTTTCACGGCCATCGTTTTCCGATGGGGTGGCTTGTATCCCGATGGCACATAGCCGGGCATAAGGCGCTTGCGGTCGAAAACTTCTTCCAGCGTAGTCAGGTTGCCGTTGTGAAAAAATGCATCCTGCATCCAGACCCCTCTCAGGGAAGGTATTTTGTAGTAGCCCGTTCCTCTGCGCGAGTACAATGCCGTAACAGAATCTGTTCCCACGGAAACGTTAAAGATATCGTATTTGTCAAAGTGGTCTTGCGGTGGTTCAAATCCATTGACGGGTGTAAGCTTGTTGCTGGTATAGAGCGGCGGCGTGTGACAGGTGACACAGCCGGACTGATTGAATATCGCTTTGCCACGGGCGATTAATTTCCGGGAGTATGTCTCCGGATTCTTCGGTGGCTGGAGGGAGTAGATGTATTGGGTGAGTGCGTAAAGTTGCTCGTCGCTATAGCGCTTTCCGGTGTAGCCGAAGGGATGACTCCATTCCGCGGGTGCCGGCAATTGTGCATTGGCATTTTTCCCTCCCGGAATATATCCGTTATAAGCGGTAAGCATGTCCATGCCCTGATTGAATGCGGCATAACGCATCATGTCAGCCGGGCCGTCATGTTTCATGAGACCGGTGCGGTCGAGGTACCGGATGTCTTTGATACCGATGAGGCTTGGTATAATGGCGGGATACTGGTATGCCGTGCCCTGGCGGTCGGAGACCCCGGGCCTGCCCGCGTTAAAAAAATCAGCAAGCTCCTCCACGGTAGAAGGTTTGCTGGCGAGACTTTTTGGCGCCCACGGAGCGTGGGTGAGCTTGAATGTAGCCTCCTGAAAAAACGGAAAAGGAACGTTTCCGGACAAGATCATTTTTACAAACCTGACATTGTTATAGACATTGCCCTGCGCCCCGGGGATCACCTCTCCCGACTTCGTTACGCGGGTATGGCACGATGCACACGATAGTGAGCCTACGAGGAGGCTGCCTTTTTCGTTTATCACGTAGCTGCTGAACGGGTAGATGCCCTCTTTCGTGATCCTTCCCTTTGAGCCTCTGAAGAGACTGGAGTCGATTCCTGAAACCTTGCCGCTGACAGGCGTATAGGCGACCGGCCAGTGGAAAACCAGCTCGCCGGCTTTTATCCAGTCTTCCTGGGTCTTTAGCCTCGAAGGGTCAAAGACAAGCTCGGGGTCCAGTTGTCGTAAAGAATCCAGATAACCGGGTCGTTCGGCTTCCCGGATGTACATCGGATAAACCTTTGTGATGGTGTGCTCAGGTAACGCATAATAATAGGCTTCGGGCGCATAGTTTACTTCAACAGAAGTATCAGGAGGTGGTAAGTGAAAATCCTTGATGGCTTTCAGATCCCAGGTTCTGGGAATATCGATCTCAAAATGATGGGTGAACGAAACCAATAAGGTGACACCCAGGAAGGCCATAGCGGTAATCCAGATCTTTTTCATCAGCAACAACTTTGTTTTTTTGGCACAAATGTCGTTTTGTGGGGGTGCCCGTGGTATAGTACCAAAGAATCAATTTTCATGTATGGGGCGGGTACACAACCCAGCCGGGATTGCCAGCGTTTACAGGCTACTGAGAACGCGTTCAGGTAAGATCTTTCAATGGATGGTTATGAGAATAAATAGTGAAACTGCATCGAAGGCTTTCGTAGATCTGTTTGCGGGACAAGAGATATCTTCGCACCCCGTTCCGGCATTTGCCATAGAAGAGGATGAGCAGATCATTCTCAGCCATTTACAATTTGCTGAAAAGCTCTTTCCGGGAAGCGGCCTGGGCTTGTGCCCGGTATCGCATGCCAGAATTCAATACTTCAGCCAGAGCTGTGAGCAGATCCTGGGACACGCATGGGCGAAGCTTGTGAAGATGTCATTGCCGGATTTTTTCGGACTGATCCATCCGCACGACCTCCCCGCGGTGCAGCAATGTTTCGGCTTTATCAAAGCCCAAAAGCCGGGCGACCCTGAGCTTCATCGTTTTGCCATTCATTACAGGATCAGGAACGGCAGTGGTACGTATGTTCATATCAGAAACGAGCAGGTTGCGGTCAGGATCAGGGAGAAAAATTACATCTTCATGATGGTGTACCAGGATATGTCGAAGGAAGAAAAGTTCTATCACGTAAAGATGGAGGTATACAAAAGGATCAATGGCAATTACCGGAAGATCCATACCTACAATCCGCAGCAGGAAGATAAGGATATCACCCCCAGACAAAACGATATTGCAACGCTTGTGATCAAAGGATTCTCGAACCGAGAAATTGCAGAGCAGTTGGGCATCAGCATTTATACCGTCAAGAATCACAAACAAATGTTGTTTAAAAAGGTAAACGTCAGGAACAGCGTCGAGCTGGCCAACTATGTGCAAAGGTCAGCGATATCATAAGATTTCGCCAGTAATAGTACACTGATAAACGAAGTGGCTTCCGTGAGCAGTGCCACCGTTTGCCATGTGACCGGAAGTTCCTTCCGTGTGGCCGACGCTTCATCCAGTCCTTTCCGCAAGAATACTTTTTCTATTCCTCAGGCCCAGTAGCGCCTTTGGACCAATTCCTTCTGTATCTACGTGACGTGCTGTGCTTTGGTTAAAATGACACTAAAGTACTAATGACATAGAAAAATCCGATCTGCATCTTTGCCTCGTTTTTTTAGAGAACCAAATTAAATAAACAGCACTAAAACAAATTACCAAGAAACAAAATGAACAGGGACTACAATCGTAAGGAGCGCCCGACGGAGGCGCTGAGAAGATATTCATTTCTTTTTTTCTTATTGAGTTTTACCGGTGTTGCCTCCGGGCAACAGCGGCCTTACCAGGTGATCGAAAATGTACGGATAAAGCTCGGAGACGGTACACAATTAGCCGGACATGTGTCCATTCCTACAAGTGAACGCGTGCCGGTGGTGCTGATGTTCAATTGTTATGCACGTCCGGAGGACGTGAAGACCAACACGTCTATTTTTCAGCTGGCGGCAAATCAGGGATATGCTTTTGCGATGATCTATACCCGGGGGGCGGGCAAATCAGAGGGCGCCAAAAAGCCTTTTGTACACGATGGCCGGGACGCATACGAGGTGATCGACTGGTTAAGTAAACAACCCTGGTGTAACGGCGAGGTGGCCATGGGTGGCGGCTCGTATCTGGGCTTTACACAATGGGCTGCGATGAAAACACCACACCCTGCACTAAAAACCATTATCCCGATGGTGGCGGCGGCGCCCGGAAAGGACTTTCCGATATTGAATGGGATCCCCATGAACTATGCTTTGCGATGGCTGTCATTTATCGATGGCGCATATTGTGACGACAGTTCTTTTGATAATTCCGCAATGTGGCGGAGTGTTTACAATACCCATTACCGAAGCGGGCTTGCAGCGACAAAATTAGATTCGGTGGCCGGTAAGCAAAATGCAAACTATCAGGAATGGTTGAGACATCCTACGTTCGACTCGTACTGGTCATCCCAATACCCATCGACCGATCGGGAATTCAGTAACATTACTGTTCCTATTCTGACGATAACCGGTTACTTCGATTCTGATCAGCGCGGTGCTTTCTATTATTATAATATGCACGTAAAAAATCGCCCCGATAACAGGCACTACCTGCTGATCGGTCCATATGATCATTTTACTGCGCAGACTGGCCGGCATTTTAGTCGTTATCACTATTACACGTTCGATAGTACCGCCTATGTCAACAAAACTATGCTCAATGTAGACTGGTACAACCACGTTCTGAAAGGAAGCCCATTGCCCAAGCTGTTAAAAGACAAAGTGAATGTTTATGTGATCGGTGACGGCTGGCGTCACAGTCCGTCGTTGGCGGCGATGGCCCACGATACGCTTGCCTTTTACATGTCCGGGCATGCGTTGTCGGGGGCCTCGAAGGACGTATCGGCATTGAGTCTTGACATCGATCCGACCCAGCTGGTCGACACCATACAAAATGACTATACACACCGCGGCGTGATGCCGTTTAGTGACGAATTTCCGATCGCTGCGGGCGGTAACGAAAATTATTTGAATCAGACACCTCAACTTGTCTTCGATTCTCCCAGGTTTGACAAAGCATTCGATCTGATCGGATCGCCGGTAGCGGACCTTTACTTAAGTGTCGAAGGCATCTATGACGCCGACGTCGAGCTCCGTTACTACGAGGTAACGGCGGAAGGAAAGAGTTATCCCCTGTCGTTTGTCGGGCAGCGGTTAAGTGTGGCAGGTGATCGGATAGAGCTTTTGAAAGAAGGGCGGGTCATGCGCTTCATGCTCGATAATTCATTTTTTATGGCAAAGCGCATTGCCAGGGGATCTAAAATACGGGCAGTGCTTCGGCCTATCAATGAGGCAGCGACACAAAAGAATTATAGCAGTCGAAAACACAAGTTTATGGAAACCTTGCGTGATTCCCGGAAAGGAAAATTGAAAGTTCATAGTGGCGGCTCGCGTGGGTCCAGGATCTATTTTCCCGGCGCACATCCGGCGCAGTAGTTCCATGGGAGTAAGGACGGCAGGTCCTTACTCCGCTTTCAGATTCTCAACCGGATTCTTCGTGGCAACAATGTACGCACCGGACATGGCGACCGACAGCACCAAAAGAACTAACATGCCTGCTACGATGAGGAACGTAAAAATAGTCAGCGGAACGCGGTAAGGATAACGTTCAAGGTATCGTTGCATCACATAGCCTCCCAGCGGTAATGCGATGGCCAATGACAGGCCCACCGGTTTTACAAAATCCCGCAACAATACAGAGATCACCTGGCGTGTGGAGGCCCCGAGCACTTTGCGGATTCCGACTTCCTTGGCGCGCCGCTCATTCTGAAAGAGTGAAAGACCGGCCAATCCGAGGCATCCGATGACCAGGGAAACTACTGTAAACGTGCGTGACAATCTTCCTACGAAGTACTCCTGGTATAGTTGATCCTGAAAATCGCGATCAAGAAAGGAATAGTCGAGCAATTCATCGGGCACAACCTGATGGAAAACCTTTCTTACATGCGCTACGGCTTCCTCAGCTTTTCCTTCCCGATAGCGTACAAAAAGATTGGTAAGCTCATGTCGCTTGCCGATGCTGAAGATGACCGGAGCCATCGGCAGATGGATGTCGTCATTGTGAAAGTCTTCGATAACGCCCACAATCTCGCCTTCTCTTTCGCCAAACATCGTATAGGTGATCTTCTGGCCTATAGGATTTGAAAAGCCCAGCAGCTCGGCGGCCTGCTTCGTCACCACATAGTTAGCCGAATCAGATTGGAAGGCGCGTGAAAAATTCCGACCATCGATCGTCTTTATCTTTAAAACCTCGATCATATCAAAGTCTGCTGAGGCACCATAAAAGTATATTTTCTTTCCGGTTGGCATGCCGGCCCATGTTACATCCGCATAACCATTGATCTCCATGGGGCTTGCTCCACCATAGGCCGCACCCACGATGGAGGCATGCTGTGTGATCTGATCCTTCAGGGCTTCCATCGGAAATGGCCTGCCGGGCAGCCAGACATTGATCACGTTATGCCGATCATACCCTACTTCTCTCTTTACCAGAAAGTCAGTTTGCTGCCACAGCACCAATGATCCAAAGATCATCATGACGGATAACACAAATTGAAAAACTACCAGCCCCTGTCGTAAGCTTGCGCCAGTCAGGAGCATCGCGTAGTTACCTTTTATCACTGCCGCAGGTCTGAGTGACGACATTACGAAAGCCGGAAAGGCGCCGGCTAAAATGCCGGTCAAGATGGGGATAATAACCAGCGCCGCTAACAACGCTGGTTGATGCAGATCCAGGGTGAGTGGCAGTTGAGAAATGTAATTGAAAAAAGGCAAAACCAGGGATACCAATGGCACGGATACCGCGGTGGCGGCAAACGAAAGGCCGCCGCTCTCCATCAGAAACTGCAGGATCAGTGTTTTCTGTTGGGCGCCGCTCACCTTGCGGATACTGATCTCCTTCCCCCTCCTGGATGCCCGGGCGGTGGCGAGGTTTATGTAATTCACGCAGGCCATCACCAGAATGAACACGCCAATTGTCGCGAACAAGACTACATAGACAATGCGTCCACCGGAGACCTCGCCGTTCTCAAAATTCCAGTGCAGTCTCCAGTCAGTCAGGCAGAAGAGTTTTGCTTTTACGTGATCGTTCTTGAAATACGCTTTGAACGTTCGATCGATGCGTTGCTCTACCGTAGGGGCAAATTCGGGCCGATGCAGCCGTACATAATAATTCTGCCGCGCTTCTGCTTCATGTGGTTGTGCGTGACAGGATGCAACAAAGCTAACGTAATGCAGGCTGTTATTGGGTGCATAATTTTCGAACACAGCTGTTACCTTATACTCACCGCGTGCACCGAGAACGACAAAACGATTTACGGCCTGCTGCTGTGGAAAAAGTAACCGGGCCAGCTCACGTGAGAGCGCGATCGACCTACTGTCCTTAAGTGTGCCCACCGGCGATCCTTCGCGGAACGGGCTCGGAAAGATGTCAAAGAAGGTGCTGTCGGCAAAGACTCCGCGTCGTGTAACGGTAATCGTATCATTTGTAAGTTGCTCCCGGGTGTTGTCCAGTCGTGTCATCGCCTTCACTTCCGGCATGTCCGGCAGCAGATCCAGCAATGGAACAACAGTCTCTTCCTGAGTTTCGATATCTCCGTCGATATTCTCATTGTTCAGCACGGCAAACACGTGGTCTGCCGCGGGGTCCTGGCGGTCGTAGCGCAGTTCGTATTGGACCCACAGGAAGATGATCAGCGCGCACGTGATGCCTACGCACAGGCTGCCCAGTGCAAGGAGTGAATAAGAGAGATTCCGAAAAAACAAGCGTTTAGCAAAGATTATGCTATACCGTATCATAGGGTCACGTTTTTCTTTGAGGAAAGTTTTCGACAGCCACTTTTCTTGTTAAAGACAATGCTCCGAGATTGGCCAGCACAAAGGCTCCGATGGTTAGAAACGATCGGAGATGATATGCTTTGAGGGCGTTTCTTCGAAGAGATTCGAACTGGCCCACATTTACATGTGCGGGATCGAGCTTCTGCATCGTCTCATTCAATGGAAGATTTAAGGTGAGAATTACAATCAGGTCTCCGATGGAGAAACACAACGCACATACCAATAGCCAGTAGCCCACTTCTCTAAAGTTCCTGCTCTGAAAGATAATCGCCAGCACCAGGGAAAGCAACATGATATTTCCGAAAGCGGGCATACGCGTACGGAAATAATGATCTGCATTTTGCCAGTACGAAAGCGCATGGGCGGCAGGTGTATCTTCAAACCCCGGCATGTAACCAACGGCATTTCCAAACCCGATTCCTGCGTTAAATCCTGTCAGCAGAATCACCAGGAACAAACTTATCAATGATAGACGCATCATGTTTTTGTCACAAAACACGCACCGGCGTTGTCCTCGCTCAATAGTTCTTTAGTGCTAATTTATAAGTCAGAATCGCGCGTGTGAACATCAACTGAATTCCCGGCGTCGGTACGTGCCGGAACGATACTACCAGCCGGAAGCGCGCTCCGAACCGGATGGGTGCCGAAGAGGTGATCCAGGCCCGAAAATAGCTCCTAAACAATTTGGAACGGAAATCGTATCTTTAGTTGATTACACGAACAAGCATGGAAAAAAGACAGGCTTCTGATGAGAAGGCATCCCCTTCCCGGACCCCGGCAAAGGAATTTTTTCAAACAGAAACAGACCTCCAGACGATCATGGGATACACTCATATGCTCGAGCAGTTCTATCCGGACAAAGTGATACAGATCTGCCGGCAGCATCACGAAGCAGCATTTTATGTGAGCAAGAACTGTAAGGAATTCTGGGGCATTGCTGCGAAGCGAATGAAATTTCTTACCATGAGCGAATACCTCGATCTCATCCACCCGGAAGATATAGCGAGCATGTCTGGTGTACAACGATTGATGGATGAGCACAGCGCAGGGTACGATCCCAGTCAGCTCCGGTTTACGCTGATCTATAGAATGAAAGGCCCCGATGGACAATATCACGCGATCGAAGACGAAAAAGTTGTCATAAAAACCAGTAGCGGAAATTACGCCCACTTTTGTACCTATACGAAAACGGCTGAAAAAGTGACGGCGACACTGGACGTATACCAGCTATTCAACAGCAAGAAGGTCAGAATCAAACGCTATATCCTTCGAGATCGTCAAGAAGACTTTTCAGCACGCGAAATGGACATCATAAAACTTATCGACAAAGGTTTTAGCAATGCCGAGATCTCCGACCAACTCTCGCTAAGCATCTTCACGGTAAAGAACCACAAACAACGTTTGTTCAGGAAAACACACGTCAAGAACACGATGGAACTTCTGCGATTTGCAAGACCGAAGAACATCGTATGACGAACATTATCGCTACTCGGCCTTTACCATCATGATCAAAACAAAAAAAGCCTGCGTGGACTCAAAGAACACTCTTCCCCAATTCGAGTCAATCACTTCTTGAATCAGCGCCATGTTCTTCCCTTCGTTCAGTTGCAGGTTCATGGGAATCTGAAAAAAGATCGACGAGGCCCAATCCAGCAGGAGAAAAACCAGCGAGACCACAACGAGTCCTTTTTCAATATTTTCCGGTCTCGACCAGAACAAAAACACATTTTGTATCGTGATGATGAAGAATGGTACTACGCTGACGGGGAGAATGGCAGCTTCCAGTAATGCGTGATACGCGACAAATTCTTCGTTGCCCACAAGGGCACGTGACGGATACACTAAAAAGTAATCCATCATCGCTGTGCCGAAACTAAAGAACGACAGCGCGCAAAAAATATGAAAATTCAAATGACCGGATTTCGATGCAGACATAGTGTTATGTTTTAGATTTTGCTGCAAGGTCGCTCCGGTACGCGGGCAGTCAAATAGCTCGAAAGAATCAATCAAGGGCTGCGATCATGTTCCTTACAAACTGGTTTCTTTTTACGTGGCGCGGGGACTGACTATTCAGTCGTGATGATATATTCGTTTTCGCGCTCGTCTCTCTTAAAATACTTCCAGTGCACAGATACCGCCTCGTTTGCGCAAGTAAATAAGCCATTTTCAAACTTCACGGTATTTTCCGGAACAAAGAATGTTACCTGCTTCACAAACCATACCTGCTTGTTAATCCGCGCAAGTATGGGCTGGTTAATTGCGGTAAAGCTATTCGCGCCTTTGCCGAGTTTGAACAACGTCGAGTGAATGATCAGACTGTCATTCACCGCCTCGGCATGCATCGGGTCAAACCCGCGGAACTCGGGCTGCGTGTTGAAGATCAACGTGATTTTACGCCCAGCCTGATTATTGAAGGCTTCCAGATTCTTACTGTGCTTCTCTCTCTCCTGAGCAGTGAAGTATTCCGCTTTCGCTTCGTACGAGGCAAGGGAAGGCAGCTTTACCTGTCTGCCCGGGAGCTTTGAGAAAAAGAAGTCGTTCAGCTGCATGCCGGAATTATAGTACTCTTTCTGCCAGCCCTTAAAACACCGGGTCAGGATGATGCATTGCGCCATGCCGCTGAGCAGGTGCTTGTTGCGCAGGCCGTCCCGTCCGTAGGTAGGTTCCACCAGCGAGTAATAGAAGCGCTTGTGAATAAATTCCTGCTCAGCTGCTGTTGTGCCATACTTTTTCATGTAAGCATACTCGCAGTAGGTAGCAGGCCCTTCGGCAGACTCGACGCTCTTTTCGTAGTTGCTATATTTCTCACCGATGATCGCCTTGCGCAGCGTACGGCAGGTATGGAACCTGTTCAGGTTGTCGTTGAAGTTGTCGGCGGGGCCGAGGAGCATTTCCAAGAGGGCTTCGTTTTCGTATTGTCTCAAAGCGTCGTTGTGCGGGTCTTCGGGATATGTCAGCAGCTCGGCGGGGTTGTCGAATTTTAGCCCCTTGATAGCGGTGCGTTGGTATACGTGGTGGAGCTCGTGGAACAGTTCCGAGTAAAACTGGTTTACGCTTACGTACATCGGCTGGCCGTAGTTGTTGTGGGCAGTGAGGTGGTTGTTGATCGGGGTTTGGGTGGTGCCGGCCAGGGCATAGTCGGTTTGTTTGAATATGTAGATGCTGTCACGTAA
>NZ_JAHESC010000015.1 GCF_018598185.1 Dawidia soli | reverse complement strand
GTGGATCGCCTTCACACAGATGATCGCTTCGATCGCCCCCGCGCCACCCAACAGGTGGCCCGTGGCCGACTTCGTAGCGCTGATCATCAGCTTGCCGGCATGCTCACCAAACAATTTTGAAATGGCTTTGAGCTCGCTCTCGTCGCCGAGCGGTGTGGACGTGGCGTGCGGGTTCAGGTAGTCAACGTCTTGGACGTTCAGGTTGGCATCTTCCAGTGCCCACTTCATGCCGAGGGCTGCACCGGCGCCTTCGGGATGCGTGGCCGTCAGGTGATATGCATCGGCCGACATACCGCCGCCGGCCACTTCCGCATAGATGCGGGCACCACGACGTTTTGCGTGTTCATATTCTTCCAGAATGAGTGCGCAGCCGCCCTCGCCCATAACGAAGCCATCGCGGTCTACGTCGAACGGGCGGGAGGCGGTCGCTGGGTCGTCGTTGCGGGTGGAGAGGGCTTTCAGGGCATTGAACCCACCGATCCCGGCCTCGTTCACGGCCGCTTCCGAGCCGCCGGTTACAAAGATATCGGCTTTGCCCCAGCGGATGTAGTTCATCGCGTCGATGATGGCGGTAGTCGATGTAGCACATGCCGACACCGTGGTAAAGTTCGGCCCCATAAAGCCGTGCTTGATCGAGATCCAGCCCGAAGCGATATCGACGATCACTTTCGGTATAAAGTATGGGTTGATCCGGGGGGTGCCGTCGCCCCGGCCGTAGTCGATCATTTCCTGCTGAAAGGTATAGAAGCCCCCGTTGCCTGATCCCCAGATCACCCCTACGCGCGTCTTGTCGATCTTGTCCAGGTCGAGTCCCGAATCTTTCAGCGCTTCTTCCGAAGAAGCCACCGCATATTGCGCGAACGGATCGAGCTTGCGCACTTCGGCTTTTTCGAAGTAGTTCAGCGGGTCGTATCCTTTCAACGCACACGCGAACTTGGTCTTAAACTTCGTTGTATCAAAGCTGGTGATCGGGGCAGCGCCGCTTTTGGAGGCGATCAGGTTGCTCCAGAATTCAGGCACGGTATTCCCCAGCGGGGTTAACGCGCCCACGCCCGTAACCACTACTCTTCGTTGCTTCATAAAGTTAATTGCTGATTTGTTTTACTAAGTTCTTACAGTGTTTGATGACGATCTGCATCGGCTCTTCCGAGCGCTCGGCCCGCGCAAACATGACCGCTCCTTCGATGGAGCAGAAAAACACGTAGGCCATTTGGTGGGCGTCCGTACCTTTTTTGAATTCTCCCGCTGCGATGCCTTTTTCGATGAGCGAGGCTATAAATTCTACCGTATGCACCAGCTCGCGCGCCACCAGGCGGCGCATCGATACGCGGTGGTCGTCGGCCTCCACGGCTGTATTCAACAGCGGGCAGCCTCCGGCGACGGGTGGATTGAATACATATTCTCCAAAGAAATCAAACAGCGCCAATAGCTGTTTTTTATAGGTATTCTTTTTGTCCAGCTCGTCGTGCAGCCGCGTGCGCATCGTGTCGATCGCATATTGAAACGCCTCGAGCGCGATCTCGTCCTTGTCACGGAAGTTTCCATAGATCGCGCCTTTCGACAGCCCCGTGGATTCCATCAGGTCGGCCATGGAGGTGCCGTCATAACCTTTGCTGTTGAACAACGGGGCAGTCTGCTCGATAATAAATTGGCGTGTCCGCTCGGCTTTTGTCATAACGACGGCAAAATAATACCAATCGGTACAATTTTCAAAATAACGTACCGCGGGATGTTTTGGTTCATCCCGTTTCAAACTGATCCTAAGAAGGTTACGTGAGCTTAAAAATACGATCCATCAGCACCCATTTGGTGTTGGCGGGCGCAAACGACAAGTGTTGCTGGTAGTTCGACATGAGGTTTTCCCACCGTTGTACCGCCGGGTCGGCGGCATCGGCTTTCGCCTTGGCCTCAAACGAAAACGTCTCGGACACCTCCATGATCATAAAGAGCCGTGTGGCGACACGGTATATTTCCATTTGTACAATACCGGCATCGCGAATGCTTTGTATGATCTCCGGCCATACATGGCGGTGATGCTCTTCATAGGCGGCGATCAGATCGGGATCGTCGCGCAGGTCGAGTGCAAGACAATACTTTCTCATCGTTATCAGGCCAGGGCCCGGTCTAAGTGTACATATCCTCCGTCTACATATAACAGCTGGCCCGTGGTATGGCTCGATCGCTCCGAAAGCAGGAACGCTGCCGTGTTGGCGATCTCTTCGGCTGTTGTCATGCGTTTGCCCAGCGGTATCCGTTCGGTGATCCGTTTCAGCGTTCCCTCCGGGTCGGGCAAGGTTTTAACCCAGGCATCGTACAACGGGGTATAACATTCCGCCACGACGATGGCGTTGACCCGGATGCCGTAGGGCAGCAGCTCGACGGCCCACTCGCGTGTCAAGGCATTGCGGCCACCGTTCGACGCGGCATACGCCGATGTGTTGCCCTGGCCCGTATCGGCTGTCTTGGAGCTGATGTTGACGATCGCGCCGCACGAGGCTTTCAGCGCCGGCAAGGCATGATGCGCCATGAGGTAATAGTGCACCAGGTTCTTGTGCAGCGACGCGATGAACGCCTCGTATGAGCCACGCTCCAGTCCCACGCCGTCGTTTACACCGGCATTGTTCACCAGGCCGTCGATGCGCTTATACCGGGCGAGCACCGTCTCTACCGCGCGCTGGCAATCTTCGGGGCGCGTAAGCTCGGCCACTACCTGCAGGCCTTTTCCGCCGATCTTGTCGAGCGCTTTCTGGTTGTCTTCTGCACTGCGGCCGACAATGACCGGTACCGCGCCCTCGCGGGCCAGGACTTCTACGATCCCTTCGCCGATGCCCTTTGCACCGCCGGTAACAATGATGACTTTACCTGTTAACAGTAGATCCATGACTAAAGATTGTAAAAGTTTACGGCATTTTCGCCGAGTACCTGTTCGTTTTCCCGGGCCGACGCGTGGGCCAGGTACGATTGTATGATAAAAAGCTGCTGCTCGTAGTCGGCGGCCAGCAAACATACCGGCCAGTCGGACCCATAGAGCAGCCGTGAGGGGCCGAACGATTCGAAGAGCTCGTCCAGGTAGGGATAAAAATCCGCCGGCTTCCATTGCCGCCAGTCGGCTTCCGTCACCATGCCCGATACTTTGCACGATACGTGGTCGAACGTGGACAATGCCGCCATGTTCAGCTCCCATTGCGTTTTCTCGCCCGTGCGGATAGACGGCTTGGCCAGGTGGTCCACCACGATCTTTACCTCGGGCACGTGCCGCACAAACTGCAGTGCCTCGTCCAACTGGTGGTGATAGATAAGCAGGTCGTAGGTATAGTTATACCGCGCCAGCATGCGTACCCCCCGGATAAACCGGGGGTCAAGCAAGAAACCTTTCGGCTCGCCCTGTACAATGTGGCGGAACCCTTTCAGTTTTTTATAGGACGAAAAGTATGCCAACCGGTCTTCCAGGGCGTCGTCGCGCAGGTCCACCCATCCGACAACGCCCCGGATAAACGCATGTTGCCCGGCCAGCGTCAGCAGAAAATGTGTCTCGGCTTCCGACTGGTCGGCTTGTACGGCCACACACCCCCCGATGTGGTTTTGGTCCAGTACCGGCTTGAGGTCTTCCGGCAGGAAGTCCCGCCGAAGCACGCCCATGTCTTCCGAGATCCATGCGTCGCGCACGGGCTCGTACTGCCAGAAATGCTGATGGCTATCGAGTACCATGCGGCGGGGATCAGTATGCTTTTGCTACCTGCCGTTGTTCACCCATGCCTTCTATGCCCAGCTCGATGACGTCGCCGGGTTTGATATAGATCGGCGGGTTGAAGCCCAACCCCACCCCTGCCGGGGTGCCGGTCGAGATCACATCGCCCGGCAGCAGCGTCATGAACTGGCTGACATAGCTGACCAGGTAGGCCACGTTAAAGACCATGTTGGCCGTCGTACCGTCCTGGTATGTTTTGCCGTTCACTTTCAGCCACAGCTTTACGTTGTTGATATCTTTTACCTCGTCGCGGGTCACCAGGTAAGGGCCCATCGGCGCGAACGTATCGCAGCTTTTTCCTTTTACCCACTGGCCGCCGCGCTCTAATTGAAATTCGCGTTCGCTGTAGTCGTTGTGCACGCAATAACCGGCTACATAGCGTAGCGATTCTTCGGCCGATACATACGTCGCCTTCTGGCCGATCACCACGGCAAGCTCTACTTCCCAGTCGGTCTTCGTACTGTTCCGGGGGATCACGAGCGTATCGTTCGGGCCTACCAGGGCAGATGTCGATTTAAAGAACAGGATCGGCTCTTTGGGAAGGGCCGCGCCGGTTTCTTTTGCGTGGTCTGAGTAGTTCAGGCCGATGCAAATGATCTTGGAGGGACGTTGGAACGGTGCCCCCAAACGCACGGGCTGTTTTACTTTCGGCAGGTCCGGATGCTGTTGCAGCCAGGTGGCCAGCCGTGCGATGCCGTCGGTCTCAAAGAACTTTTCACCAAAGTCTTCGCCAAAGGACGATACGTCTACGATATCATTTCCGACAAGTACTCCCGGTTTTTCGGTGCCCGGTTCACCAAAGCGCAATAGTTTCATAGTATAAATTTCGATACAGCTAGTTCACGATCAGATCTACCTGCCGACAGGCAGGGTTTACATCCACCGGCAGGTATGTTTACCGGTGTGCCCGTTTAGTTATTCAGGCGGATAAAGCCTCCGTCGATCGGGTAGTCGCACCCGGTTACAAACGAAGACTCGTCCGAGCACAGGTACAACGCCAGGGTGGCGACCTCTTCGGGTGTGCCCATGCGGCCTATAGGTTGTGTCTTCGAGAGCTTCTCGAACATCTCCTGCTCCTGCCCCGGATAGTTCTTGGCCAGGAAGTTATCGACGAACGCGGTGTGCACGCGTGCCGGCGAAATGCAATTGCAGCGGATGTTGTCTTTCAGGTAATCTTTTGCCACCGACAGCGTCATGGTCAGCACGGCGCCCTTGCTCATGGAGTAGGCAAAGCGGTCGGGCAGGCCTACGCTGGAGGCGATGGAGGCGAGGTTGAGGATCACGCCGCTACCCTGTTGGCGCATGTGCGTCACGGCGCCGAGCATGGTGTTATAGACACCTTTTACATTCACCTGGAAGACACGGTCGAAGTCTTCTTCCGGGGTGTTGTCCAGGCGGCCGATGTGCGAAATACCGGCACTATTGACGAGTATATCGATGCGGCCGGCCTGTTGGGCCACCGTGGCCAACGCGTCTTTTACCTGGCGTTGGTCGGCGACATTGGCCGTCAGCGCCGTGGCCTTTCCGCCGGCGGCTTTGATCTCGGTCACCGCGGCGTTGGCGGCGTCCGGGTTGAGTTCGAGGATATAGACCGATGCACCCTGCCGGGCGAACAACGTGGCAATGGCTTTACCGATGCCGCTTCCGCCGCCGGTGATGACAGCCGTTTTCTGTTGTAAGTTGAACATAACGACAAGTATAGCCACCGCAAACGCGTGAACCAAGCATGCAATGGAATTCCCAAAGAAATTTAGGACAAATGCCCCTGATGCCCGGACGGCGATGTTACTGCGGGTGGTGACCCAGGAAAGCATCCCATTCGCCGGTCGAGTTGTTGTGATGGTCTTTCAGGAAGATGGCGTAGGAGGGCTTATACGGTTTTTTGCGCAGCACCATGTTCACCTCCTCGGGCATATAGTCGCCCTTCTTGGCGTTGCACCGCTTGCAGGCCGTAACCAGGTTGGTCCACGAGTCCGCTCCTTTGCGGGCACGGGGTACTACGTGGTCGATCGTGAGGTCTTTCTTCGTGCCGCAGTACTGGCACTCGTGGTTGTCGCGCTTGAATATATTTTGCCGGGTAAGATTAACGCCCTTGTAAGGGGCGTTTACGTAGCGATTCAGGCGAATGACAGACGGCATGGGGAAGCTCTGCGTAACGGAATGCAACTTGTGCCCGTTGGCCGTCCGGACCAGCTCGCTTTTGTTCATGAACACCAGTACAAACGCGCGCTCGACCGAGCACACCATGAGGGGGCTGTTGTCCTGATTTAGCACGAGCACGCGGCTGTTCATGCTGGTAATATACTCGCCAGAACGATACAAAGCAACGGTTCCGGGACGAGTAAACGGCGATCAGGAACGCGGGAAACCCTTTCTGGGCTTTACTCCGGCAGGATGCGCCGGATGTGCGAGAAGGCGTATACGAGCTGTTTGGTATCGAAATCCTCGATGCCGGCCTCCCCTACCCCGTCGATGCGCACGCGGCCCGACGCATGGATGATCTTGTCGCCTCCCTGGAAAATACCTGTGTGGATGATGCGTCCTTCGGCATCCTGAAAGAAGAACAAGTCGCCGGGTTTGCGCTCGTGAAACGTTTTGACGGTCTTTCCCTGGTTGGCCTGTTGCCACGCGTCGCGCAGCAGCGTATACCCGCACAGCTTAAAGACCATCTGCGTAAAGCCCGCCGCGTCGATGCCAAACGGGCTTTTACCTCCCGCCTGGTAAGGGGCGTTGAGATACTTGGCCGCCTGCCTGTACAAAAACTCGGGCTCGCGTTTTTGCCCGAGGTTCTTGGCTTCGCCGTTAAAGGCAAACTGTTCTTCCATCTTGAACAGCTCGGAGCTGGAGATGGGGATCATGCTGCCCATCAGAATCGGGATCGGGCTTTTGTGATACAGAATGCTGGACGTGAGGTCGGTGGTGATCTTGAACTCGGTCCGGTTGAGGTAGTCGAAGTACTCCCGCGACACGCTGTGGTGCTGGCGTGCGTCGAGCCATCCCTCGTATTGATCATAGGCTATGCGGATGCGTATCCACGCGCGATCACGCGTTTGCTCGGTCACTTCGTAGTGCTCGCCAAACAATAACTGGGTTATTTGTGCAGACGTATCGGCCGCAGCGGCACGCACCGGTATCACACTGAGCCGGCATACACCGTAATCTGTATACTCCATCAATTCAATCGGGGGTCTTTGAACTATAAAAAAGTCGGACTTCTTATTTCAGCTTTAGCCGGTCCAGCTCACGCTTCGCATCCCGCTCGCGCATGGTGTCGCGTTTGTCGTGCAGCTTCTTACCACGGCCCACGGCGATCTCTATCTTTGCCAGACCGCGATCGTTGATGAACAGGCGGGTCGGCACCACGGTCAGGCCCTTCTCCTCCATCTTGCCCTCCAGCTTTTTTATTTCAGAACGCTTCAACAGCAGCTTCCGTTCCCGGCCGGCTTCGTGGTTATAGTGCGTACCTTGCGCGTATGGCGTGATGGTGATCCCCTTCACAAATAGCTCTCCCCGGTTCATGTAGCAGTACCCGTCCTGCAGGTTGACCTTGCCCTCGCGGATCGATTTGATCTCGGTGCCTCGCAGCACCATGCCCGCCACGTAGCGGTCGAGCAACTCGTACTCATACCCGGCCTGGCGGTTCTTGATGTTAATATCGTTCGAAAATCTCGGTTTCGTCATGGTTGTTTTAATAGTTGCCCGATCTTGCTGCGCTTCAGGATCTTCTGTCCTGTGCGCCCCGTGGCGATGAGCCGGTCGCCTACGGATGCCTCCAACGTACACAACAGCTCATGGTTGTGTTGCGATTCGATCCGGGCGGTAAAGATAATCTCTTCTCCCGGAAAAGCCGGGGATTTATGATCGATGCTGAGGTGTGTACCGATACCCTCCTCGTCGTCGTCACACATTTCGAGCACGAACAGGCGGCTGGTCCACTCCATGTCGCGGGCCAGGGCAAACGTAGAGCAGACGGCGTGCACCAGACCGTTGGGGAATGCCGCCAGGTCGGCCGCCGCTACCTGGTGGCGGTACGCGCGGGTGTCACCTTCGGAGAAGATCTTTTTCATCGTTCGGGTTATGCCGACAACGGCATCCGCGCCAGCGGCGTTACGTCCAGCGGTGCAAACAAGCCGCGCTGGTATTTATAGTGGGCCGCCATGGCGATCATGCCGGCGTTGTCGGTACAATATTGAAAAGCCGGAATGAACACGTCCCAGCCGTGCTGGCCTCCCAGCGCCTGCAGCCGCTGCCGCAGCCCCTGGTTGGCTGACACGCCTCCCGCGATCGCCACCTGCCGGATGCCCGTCCGGGCGCAGGCCTGCTCCACGCGGGTAAGCAGCATCGACACGAGGTGATGCTGCAGGCTGGCGCAAATATCGGCCAGGTTTTCTTCCACAAAGGCCGGGTTCTCTTTCTTTTTATCACGCAGGAAGTATAAAAACTGGGTTTTTATACCACTAAAGGAGAAGTCCAGGCCGGGCATGACGGTCTCCGAAAATTTATAGGCACGCGGATTGCCCTGTTGGGCATGTTTATCGATCAGCGGCCCGCCGGGATATGGCAGGCCTAGGATCTTGGCGGCTTTGTCAAAGGCCTCGCCCACGGCGTCGTCCTGGGTCTGGCCGATCACTTCCATGTCGAGGTGATCTTTTACCAGCACGATCTGGGTGTGGCCGCCGCTGACGGTCAGGCATAAAAACGGAAACGACGGGCGGGGCTCATCAATAAAGTGGGCCAGGACGTGCGCCTGCATGTGGTTGACTTCGATGAGGGGTATTTTCAGGCCCATGGCCAGCCCCTTGGCAAAAGAAACGCCCACCAGCAGGGCACCCATTAAACCGGGGCCGCGGGTGAACGCGACGGCATCCAGATCTGTTCTGGTAACGCCCGCGCCCTCCAGGGCGGCGTCTACCACGGCCACGATGTTCTGCTGGTGCGCACGCGACGCCAGCTCGGGCACAACACCGCCGTATTTTTGGTGTACCGCCTGTGAGGCGATAATATTATTAAGTACCTTGCCGTTTCTAATCACGGAGGCAGAGGTCTCATCGCATGAAGATTCGATGGCAAGGATAACGGGACGCATATGTTGAAGCATGAACCTGCAAGTTATCAAAAATAGGATTCGGAAGATACTTGTCTACTCCGTTACGGCCGTTCTGTTCCTGTTCATCTCCGCCTTCCTGGTATTGCAGATGCCCCCCGTTCAAAACTGGCTCGTTTCGCGCCTGTTAAAGGATTTTACACAAGTCACCGGTTTTCCGACCACCGTAACAGGCTTTCGCATGCTTTGGTTCGACCGCCTGGAGCTGACCGGCGTCAACCTGTATGACACCGAGCAGAACCGCATGATCGGCGCCAAAGAGATCCTCATCAACTTCAAGCTGCTGCAGCTCCTCCACCAGCAGGACATCAACATCGACGGCATCTACGTGGACAGTGCCCATGTTTTTCTGACCATGATCCAGGAATCGGACACGGCCCGGAACCTGAACATCAACGTCTTTATCGACCGCATCAATGAAAAATTCTCCTCGGGCAGCAGTGGCGGCGGTACCGGCCGCACGCCGCGGGTAAACATCGGCGAGGCCTTTCTGAACCGCAGCCAGTTGACCTACATCGACCAGGACAGCGATACCGTGCCGCAGGGTTTTGACTACCACCACTTCTCGCTGGCGGTAGATGAAGGCCATCTCAACAGCTTTGTGGTACTGGGCGATACCACGGAGTTTTATGTCCGGACACTGATCGCTCAGGATCAGAAAACGCAATTCAAGGTCAAGCAGCTCTCGACCTTCTTCCGGCTCTCGCAGGCGGGAATGGAGTTCACCGGCCTCAACGTCCAGGCGGGAAACAGTACTGTATCCGACACTGTCCTGTTCCGCTACCAGGGTCACCGCGCGTTGAGTCACTTTGTAGACGAAGTGACGGTCCATGCACACCTTACCAATACGGTGATCGAACCCGAGGACCTGGAGCTCTTTGCCCCCGGAGTACGACGGTTGGGGCAACCCTTAACCGTCAGCGGTACCTTTAACGGACGGGTAAACAAATTCAAATACACCCAGATGGAAGTGGACATCGGGCGGTCGCGGTTAACGGGATCGCTGGAGATGGAGGGTCTGCCCAACATCAACGAAACGTTTATCGTCCTCAACCTGCGCAATTCCACGCTCGATCCGAACGACATCGCCTTTTTGTTCAACGAGCAGACGCTGGCGCGCCTGCGGCCCATGGGGGACCTGGCCATGCACGGACAGTTCCTGGGCTACCCCAACGACTTTGTGGCAAATGGTACCTTTTCCGGGCGCCTGGGTACGATCCGCTCGGATATCAACTTAAAAGTGAACGAAGAAGACATTAACAGATCGGTATACAAAGGACGCGTGTCGCTGATCAACTTCGACCTGGGCACGTACCTGGAAGACACCACGATGTATCAACACGTAAGCCTCGACGGCCAGATCGCCGGCGCAGGCCTGACACAAAAGACCGCCGACTTTCAGCTCAACGGCCGGGTAAGCTCTATCGGCGTCAACAAATACAACTATACCAACATCCGTACAGATGCCCGCTTTGCTTCCGGCTTGTTCCGCGGGTTGATCGAGATCAACGATCCCAACCTGGAACTGACCGCACGCGGTTCGATCGACCTGCGCGAGGGCCGCAACCAGATCCGCATCCGCGCACGACTGGACACCGCATATTTACACAAGCTCAACCTCTCGCGCGATACACTCTTCTTGCATGCCCGTGTCGCGGCAGACATCCAGGGCCTGACGCTGGACTCGCTGCGCGGTACCGCCGATGTGACCGATCTCATCCTGGATTACAATCAGGAACGCCTGAAGCTCGACCACGTGCTGGTAGACGCCCAGCGCGACCAGGGCATGCGTTCGTTCAAAGTACAATCTACCCTGGCCGACGTAGAGGCCAGGGGGAACTATAACTTCTCCGACATCTCGTATGATATCCAGACGTTGATCAAGGAGGTATCGCTTAACATCCGCAACGACCAGCGCGAGATTGCCGAGTACTACCGGCTGAAGACGTATAAGCCTAAATCCTACGAAGCACAGATCGCCATCAACCTGAAAGACATCCGCCCGATAAACGATCTGCTGAACCTGAACCTGTCGCTGGCGCGCAACACACGCATCGACGGCCGCTTTACCAGCGGGCGCACCACCATCATCAACCTGTACACAGCGTTCGACTCGCTGGAGTACCAGGGCAAAGTATTTATCAATACCGACATCGAGCTCACGACCTCGAAGATTGCCGACAGCACCAGCGTGCTCTCGATGCTCACGGTAAACTCCGAGCGGCAGATCCTCAGCAAAAACCTGAAGACCAAGAACCTGCTGGCGGAAGCGATCTGGAACAAAAACCACATCGACTTCGGTCTCGATGCCGATCACGACGGAAAGAACAACTATGTACGCCTGAAGGGTGGAGTCGACTTCCTGCGCGACAGTACGGTGGTCACCATGGCTCCTTCCGACGTGAAGATCCTCGAACGCAACTGGTCGTTCATGCCGCGCAACTATGTGGCCATCCGCGGCAGCGACTGGACCTTCCACGACCTGGCCCTGGAGAATGCCGAGCAGTACCTGCGTGTAAACGGTAAGATCTCCAAAGATCCCAATGAAATACTATCGCTGAACGTTCATAACCTGGACCTGTCGCTGCTGGACGTACTGACCGATCTGAAGTTCCGCGGCATTGCCGAGGCGCAGGTCGATGTAAGCCACTATTATCAGGAGCCTACATTCCAAAACACATTACACGTAAAAGATTTCACCATCAACGATTTCCTGGTCGGTGACATCTCGACGCAAAACCGGTGGGATACGACCGAGCGCCGGTTTGACATCAACTTGTTTGTCGACCGCTCGCAAAGCCGCATCGTTAACCTGACAGGCCATTATACTCCCGGGTTAGCCGACAGTCCGCTGAACCTGTCGGCGCGCCTGGAGAAAGCAAACCTCAAGATTGCCGAGCCCTTTCTGGGAGAGATCTTCAGCCAGATCGGCGGTACGGTGTCGGGCGACTTCCGCATCACCGGTACGCTGAACGATCCGGCGATCCGTGGTGAGGGCAAGGCCGAAGACGGCCAGATCATGATCAACTATCTCAAAACGATGTACCGTTTTACAGGTATCATCGGGCTTACACCAACATCCCTATACTTCAAAGACATCGAGCTGGCCGACGTGCTGCGCAACAAGGCGCGGCTCAACGGCGCCATTAACCACCACAGCTTTTCCGACATGACGATCAACCTGGATGCGCGGTTCCGTAACTTTCAGGTACTAAACACGGCGCACAAGGACAACAGTTTGTTCTATGGGCAGGCCTATGCCACCGGCGACCTGAACTTCAACGGGCCACTATCGAACCTGCGCATCACCTCTACGGCGCGTACCGAAAAGAATACGCATATCTATATCCCGTTGAGCGGTTCGTCGTCATCGGTCGACAAGAAGGAATTTATCTCGTTTGTCAACTTCAAGGATACCACCTTCACCAAAAAGATCGAAGGGAACCTCAGCAATCGCGTAAACCTGACCGGCCTCGCCTTTGATCTGAACCTGGACGTAACACCCGATGCCTACTGCGAGATCATCTTCGACCAGAAGTCGGGTGATATCATTCGCGGCCGGGGCAACGGCGATTTGAAGCTTCAGCTCGACACAAAGGGCGAGTTCAATATGTTTGGACCGTTCGAGTTCACAGAAGGCTGGTATAACTTTACACTGTACGATATCATCAATAAAGAATTTACGGTGAAGAAGGGCAGCCGTATCACCTGGTATGGCAACCCGTACCAGGGCACGGTAGAGATCGATGCCTCCTACAACCAGATGGCATCGCTGGCACCCTTGATCACGATGAAAGACCAGTCGGCCGGTACATCCCCGCAGCTGCAACGTAAATATCCCGTACAAGTGTTACTGCGACTGGACGGGCCCATGATGTCGCCCGAGATCAACTTCGATATTACGGCAAAGGATCTGCCGAAGAACGTACAAACGGAAAGCGGCAATGCCGTGAACCTGGACCTGGAATTTACGGCGTTCAAAAACAAGCTGGACGAGCAGGAGCTCAAGCGCCAGGTGTTCAGCCTCATCGTACTGCGTCGTTTTTCGCCGCCGGAGTCGTTTGATGCGAGCGGGTCGGTTGTCAACAGCTTGAGCGAGCTGCTGTCCAACCAGCTGAGCCACTGGATGAGCCAGGTGGACGAAGACCTGGTGGTGGATGTGGACCTGGGCTCGATGGACCAGGAGACATTCAACACCTTTCAGCTGCGGTTGTCGTATACGTTCCTGAACGGCCGTCTGCGCGTGACCGGTGACGGTACGTTTAACAACACTTCCAACTCCCCCAACGGCGGTACCACGCCCGGCACACAAACGAACCCTTCCAGCGTCGCCGGTGACTGGACGGTAGACTATATGCTGACCGCCGACGGCAAGCTGCGCGTAAAGATGTATAGCCGCACCAACGTCAACCCCGTGCTTAGCTCGGTGAACACCAACCAGAACTCCATCACGACGGGCGCAAGTATCATCCACACGCAAAGCTTTAACGAGCTGCGCGACCTCTGGCAGACGGCCCGCAAGCGCCGCCGGCAGCGGGAAGAGGAGCGCCAGAACGGAAACCGCGACGCAATCAAAGAAGATGATGACAACGACCCTGCCGGCACGGAGTAAGCACTGCCTGTGCCTGCTGTTGTTCCTGGTTTCGATCAGCGGCTTTTCACAAGTGGATTCCGCCCAGCATGTAAACAAACGCCGGCTGCGCGGCCTCGTCATCGGTGGCGCGGCTGCCTATGGCGTGACGCTGGCGGGCCTCAATCACCTGTGGTATACCGACACGCACCGGCAGTCCTTCCGGTTCTTTAACGACAATGCCGAGTGGAAACAAGTCGACAAGCTCGGACATTTTTACTCCGCCTTTTACTTTAGCGATGGCACTTCGCGGGCATTACAGGCTTGCCAGGTGCCCGCCCGCAAAGCCGACCTCTGGGGTGCCCTCACGGGCTTTGCCGTATTGGTGCCCGTCGAAATATTCGATGGTTTCTCGGATGCCTACGGTGCCTCTACCGGCGACCTGGTCGCCGACGCGGCGGGTGCTGCCTTCTACCTGGGCCAGTCCTATCTCTGGAACGAGGTACGCATTCACCCCAAGTTCTCTTTCCACCGCACGGACTATGCGCCGCAGCGGCCCAACACGCTGGGTAAGGGCCTGCCCGACGAGATTTTAAAAGATTACAACGGTCAGACCTACTGGCTGTCGGTGGACATGGACAAGTTTATACACTTTCCCAAATGGCTGAACCTGGCCGTGGGGTATGGCGCGCAGGGTATGGTCTATGCCCGTGATTCGCAGAACCTGGCGGCGGGGTACGGTGCGCCTTATCGGCAATATTACCTTTCGCTGGACCTCGACCTGACGGCCTTTAAAACGAGGTCCAAAGTATGGAACACACTGCTTTTTGTGGCCGGCATGATCAAGGTGCCCGCGCCATCCGTCGAATTCTCCGCACGGGGCACTCGTTTTCACGCTTTTTATTTCTAACTTAGGCGGTATAACACCTAAATAAATCACATAGTGGATGGTCCTTTTTAGGGGCCATTTTTTTAACTTCATATACTATCCACTTTAAAACCTACCATATATGATCTCTACTTTACCAGGCTTCATGGAGTACGTTGAGAAGTATGCCGACCACATCGGGGGTCAATACACCGACTACGACCATACCAAATCCGTGATCGTTGTACCGATCAACGGCAGCCGTTTCCAAACGGTACTGGCCAGCGCGCAAACGAGCCCCGTATCGGGTCGCGAGCAGGCGCTCTTTACCTCCAAGGTTTGTGAGTTCACACCCAACATCGACCTCCGGGCGCTGCTGGAACAAAACGCGCACTTCGATTATAGCAAGTTTATCCTGGAAGAGGGCTATGTAAAGGTGGAAGCCTCCTGCCTGTCTGAGACAGTGTCGGAAGAGCAGGTGAAGGAGATGATCCAGGAAGTAGCACAGCTCGCCGACCACTATGAGCTGAAGCTCACAGGCAAGGACATTCACTAGTCTGCATTCATCCGGCATTCTTTATTGCCCGCGGGAGTTCCATCCGTGGGCTGTTATGCTATTTACTTTCATGCTTTCGCCGTACCTTTGTAGCGGTGAGCCGCCTTATCGCTCTTTTGTCACAAAAGGGAGGAAAGTCCGGGCAACACAGGGCGGCGTACTTCCTAACGGGAAGGTCTCGTGCCGGCGACGGCGCGGGAACAGACAGTGCCACAGAAAACAAACTACCCGTGAGGATTTATCCTGACGGGAAAAGGTGAAAAGGTGAGGTAAGAGCTCACCGGGCGGCTGGCGACAGTCGTTGCAGGGTAAACCTTACGCGTTGAAAGGTCAAATAGGTTCCGGGCTTCAAGCGGCCCGCTTGGCTGCAGGCTTCACGGTCTGTAGCACCGGAACGGGTAGACTGATAGAGCCTGTCTGTGAAGACAGGCCCAGATAAATGATAAGGACTCCCGCAAGGGATGACAGAACCCGGCTTACAGGCTTGCCACTTTTAAACCCACTCCACCGACCCCGGTGTAGTGGGTTTAATTTTTATACGATACATTTACGAAGTATGGCCAAGATTCTGATCATTGAAGACGACGCGCGCATCCGCGCGATCCTGAAAGAAATCCTCGAAGAAAAAGAGCACGACGTTCAAGAGGCCGCCGACGGCCAGGAAGGTTTTAAGAAGCTGGAACAAGGTGGCTTTGACCTGTGCCTGTGCGATATCAAGATGCCTAAAATGGACGGTCTGGAGGTGCTGGACAAAGTGAAGGAAGCAGGCATCACCACGAACTTCATCGTGATCTCGGCGCACGGCACCATCGACGTGGCCGTCGAGGCCGTGAAGAAAGGTGCTTTCGACTTTCTCCAGAAACCCTTCGACCTGGGCCGCCTGGAAATCACCCTGCGCAACGCCCTGGATAAAACCAACCTGGTGAAAGAGACCAGGACCCTTCGCAAAAAGATCTCTAAGAAGTTCGATATGGTGGGCGACTCCGAGCCTATCCGCCAGGTAAAGGAAATGATCGAAAAGGTCGCGCCGACCGATGCCCGCGTACTGGTCAATGGCCCTAACGGCGCCGGGAAGGAACTGGTGGCACGTTGGCTGCACGAAAAGAGTAAACGCGCGGACGGCCCGCTGATCGAAGTGAACTGTGCCGCCATCCCGTCAGAGCTGATCGAGAGCGAATTGTTTGGCCATGAGAAGGGTTCCTTTACGTCGGCCGTTAAGCAACGGATCGGAAAGTTCGAATTGGCGGAAGGGGGCACACTCTTTCTGGACGAGATCGGTGATATGAGCTTGTCGGCGCAGGCAAAGGTGTTGCGTGCCTTACAGGAAAGTAAGATTACACGGGTTGGCGGCGATAAAGAGATCACGGTCAACGTACGGGTGGTGGCGGCTACAAATAAGGATCTGCGGAAAGAGATCGAGGAGCATCGTTTTCGCGAAGACCTGTTTCACCGGCTCAGTGTGATCATCATTAAAGTGCCCGCGTTGAATGACCGTAAGGACGATATACCGCTGCTGGCCGATAAATTTCTGCAAGACATAGCGGATGAATATGGCGCGCGGAAGAAGTCGTTTGACGCTGCATCGTTGAAAGCATTACAGGCACATAACTGGACAGGCAACATTCGCGAGCTGCGCAACGTAGTAGAAAGACTGGTGATTATGGGGGGGGATGAGATTACGGCAGACGACGTAAAACGCTATCTCTAAAGCACATCCGGTTACAGCGACCTTTTAGCGACCTTACAGTGACCTTACAGCGACCTTATAGCGATGTTGAGCCATACTTGAGCCATACTTCAACCATATCCAAGCCCTGCTAAAGCCGTTCCTGCATTATCCCCAGTACGCCGTTGGCTCATTGCCGGAGAATGCTAAATACCGGCCATATTCCACACCCTGGCAGGATCGTATTGAATGGCCCCCTGTTTCACGACTAAGGGCGACGGTATATTCTCGGTATAGATGGCCCCTGTCCCAAGCCCCTGCGGCATATTCATCGCTGCGCTATACTCCGCTGTAAACTGACAAATTGCGTTCAAACCGATATTCGATTCCAGCGCGGATGTAATCCACCATCCTACTCCATGCCGCTCCGCAGCAGCGATCCACGCGCGGCAGCCCGACAGCCCGCCGTGCAACGTAGGCTTTAGTATTATATACGCCGGCTTCAGCCGCGCGATGAGCGCTGCACGTTCCTCCCCTTCTACACCGATCAGCTCTTCATCCAATGCCACCGGCACGGGCGACTGCTGGATAATATCCGCTAACGCTGGCAGTCCTTGCTTAATGGGCTGCTCGATGGAATGGATGTTATACTTTGCCAGCGCTTCCAGCTTCAGCAACGCCTCCTCGGGTTTAAAGGCGCCGTTGGCGTCCAGGCGGATCGTCAGGTTCTCGCGATAATAGCGTTGCCGTATGTAGTGCAGCACGTCGCATTCGCGGTCGAAGTCCAGGCCGCCTACTTTCAGTTTGATGCAGGTAAACCCTTTGGCGATCTTGTCGTTGATCTGCTGCATCATAAAATCCAGGTTGCCCATCCAGATCAGGCCATTGATGGGAATGGTCTGTCCTTCCACAAAAGCGTTTTCGAAGATCACCCGCCGCCCGCCGTGTTGCCAGTCGAGCAGGGCCGTCTCCAGGCCAAAGGTAATGGCGGGAAAGCCTGCGGGTGCCGTCTGCCCGACCCACGTCAGGGGCAAGTCTCGCAGGCTCTCTGTCTGCATCACTTTTTGGAGCGTAGCCTGTAGCGCGTCCTGAAAGTCCGGCCGTGCGTCGATGCTCAGGCCCGGCAGCGGGCCGCATTCGCCCAGGCCGGTTACGCCCGGGGCGGTGTCGTCCCAAAGTTTGATGAACCACGATGTCTTATCGCGCATCGGCCCACGCGAGGTACGCGCCTGGAAATTGAACTCGAAGGTTTTCTGTGTAAATGCTGCATGCACGGCCATGACTGTAAAATAAATTTAATTCGGGCAGCGGTGGAAATTGTCCCCGACAAATCTGGCGTACGCTGTAACTTTGGCGCCTATGAAGGCCATCGACATGCAGGACTACACGTATGCGCTCCCGCCCGAGCGGATTGCGCATCACCCGCTTCAGCAACGCGACCGATCGAAGTTGCTGCTGTACCGGGGAGGCTCGATCCAACACGAAACGTTTGCGTCCCTGCCCGACTTCCTGCCGCCCAACACCCTGTTGTTCTTTAACGACACCAAGGTGATTCCCGCACGGCTGCACTTTACCAAAGATACCGGCGCGACCATCGAAGTATTTCTGTTACACCCGGTAGCCCCGTCGCCCCTGATTGCCGAGGTGATGACGGCGCAGGGCTCGGGCACCTGGAAATGTACCATCGGCAACCTGAAGAAGTGGGCCGAGGGCGCCGTGTTGGAGAAGGATGTGCAAGGCGTGCCCCTGCGCGCCCGCCTGCTGGACCGTGTAGAAGGCCTGGTGGCTTTCGAGTGGCCTGCCCCCCACGCCTTTGCCGAGATCATTCAACGCTCGGGGGAAACGCCGCTTCCACCCTACCTGAAGCGGGACGCCGAAGCCGCGGACCGTGAACGCTACCAGACCGTTTATGCCCACCACGAGGGCGCCGTGGCTGCCCCCACAGCTGGCCTGCACTTTACCCCCGCCGTGCTGGAAGCATTACAGGCAAAGGGTGTTCTGACGGACTTTCTGACGTTGCATGTCAGTGCCGGCACCTTTCAACCGGTCAAGGTTCAACACGCGGCAGATCATACCATGCACACGGAGCAGATACTGGTTACCCGCCGCAACCTGGAAAACCTGTTGCAACCTGAGCGGTTTATCGTGCCGGTAGGAACAACTTCCATGCGCACATTGGAGAGTTTATATTGGTATGGGGTGCGGCTAAAGGCGGACCCGGAGGCGCCATTTATTATTACGCAGCATGATCCTTACATGACGTATGAGGCGTTGCCGTCTACGACCGGGGCGCTGGAGCGTGTACTGGCACGGATGGATGCTTTGCAGACGGATATTTTAACGGGCGATACCAGTATCTATATCATGCCGGGGTATACCTTCCGGGTTTGTAAGGGCCTCGTAACCAACTTTCATCAGCCTGGGTCTACGCTGATCTTGCTGGTGGCGGCATTGGTTGGGGAAGATTGGAGGCGGATCTATGATGAGGCGTTGGGGAATGGGTATCGATTCCTGAGTTATGGCGATAGCTCTTTGTTGTTGCCACGCTTGCTGGCGCAAGTTTAAGCACCCCGTTGGCGGAGATGCGGTCCCGATATCGATCGCGGATGCCGGAAACTGTCAGCAGTTTATAAATGCCGTGTAACTACATCGCGTGCCTATACTCACTATTAGTATCCCTGCCAAACGAATATTGCTTCCAGAATACTGAAAAACAATATAAATACAGGAAAAAGAACTGTATCAAAAGCCTTTTGAACCAGCGCCTGCAGGGATTGGTTTTCGTTTTTACGTGGAAGAACGAAGATCTTATGAATTAAGAATTTCAGCGCCATTAAAGAAATTAATCCAGCCGTTATATACAAAGGCTCTATATAACGCTCTCCATTCAGCATGATCAATACAATGATACCTACTATCACCGGCAATGCCACGAGCCAGACTTTCTTCCTATTGACTTCATAAACCGGACTCACGTTCAACAGGAGAAACGCCAGAATATTTAACACAACGAGAAGTATTACAAATAAAAGTTTTTGCATAAAGCCTTTTTCTTTAAAGTTTTGCTGGCTCTAACATATCCGCTACACTCCGCGCAAGCTCCTTCCGTGAGTATAGCAAATGTCCGTTACCCGTAGCCGCCTTCAGCTCACTCTGCTGCCAATGGCGGAACACATTCAGAATAAAGGCCTTGATCGCGGCGGGATTCTTATCATCGATCATCGCCCCTGCCCCGGTTGCATTTAACATGGCTGCGGCATCACCATGCTCGGGACCTACGCCCAGCACGGGCAGGCCTGTGGCTAAGTATTCAAACAGCTTACCCGGCAGATACCCTTCAGCATCTTTATATCCTGTGAGAACTACCAGCAGCAACGACGACTGGCCGTATAGACTCATCAGCTCTTTGTGCGGCACATTGCCCATGAACAGCGATATACTGTTCAGCACAGGGTCAGCTGTAACAAAGGCGCGGAACTGCGGGTGTACTTCGCCTGTGAACTCGATGCGAACCCGCCCGCGGAAGGCTTCGTCCTCTTCCATCAGGGCTTTCACGGCCAGCATGAAGGGGCGCGGGTTATTCTTTTCGTTGATGATGCCGACGTGGCGGAGCACAAAGTTTTCGGTGGGCCGTACCTGTACGTCGCGGAAATCGTCCGTATCAAAGCCGTTGGTGAGCAGGTGCACACGGCGCTGGCCGAGCTGCTCGAACTGGCGCACGTAAAAGGGGGTGACGGTAATGACCTTGTCTGCTTCCCTCAGCACGCAGCGCTCCAGGCGGCGGTGCTGGCCACGGGCGAAACGGCCGGCCATGAGGCTGTCCAGCAGGCCCCACTCGCTCCAGGGGTCGCGGAAGTCGGCGATCCAGGTCAGGTTGGGGTTCTTGCGCTTCAGGCGACGGCCGATCAGGTGCATGCTGTGCGGCGGGCCGGTGGTGATAATAGTCGGAATATTGTGTTCTTTCAGGTATTTGTGCAGGTGGCGCACGGCGGGGCGTACCCAGAACACGCGCGGGTCGGGTATGAGCATATTCCCGCGCACCCACGTGCTGATTTTCTGGAACAGCGACTTGGGTCCGGACGATGCCACCAGGTCGGTGGGCTTCGCGGATTTCCTGCGGCCAAACCAGCCGGACATCTTGAAGAAAGCCTCGTACGGTTCCCAGATAGGCAGCTTGATCACCTCGGCCTCGGGTGGTACGTCCTTGAGCAGCGACTCATCGCGAATGGCAAAGGCGGGGTTCTCGGGCGTGAATACATAGGGCTTGCAGCCAAACTGCGGCAGGTATTTTACCAGCTTCAGCCAGCGCTGTACGCCACTGCCTCCGCTCGGAGGCCAGTAATAGGTAATGATGAGTACTTTCTTTTCCGTCACGGGTGTAGGGCTTCTTCGTCTTTCGTTATACGGCCGCAGAGGCCATCGCTTGTTCTATATCGTGTAGTATACTGTCGAGTTCAAACGGACTATACCAGCGCATGGCCTCGTCGCGCTGGAACCACGTCAGCTGTCGCTTGGCATAGCGCCGTGAGTTGCGCTTGAGCAAGCGGATCGCCTCGTCGCGGTCGTATCGGCCGTCCATCCAGTCAAAGATCTCCTGGTAGCCTACCGTCTGCAACGCGTTGTGCGCGCGGAAGGGATACAATGCCCGGGCCTCCTCAAAAAGGCCGGCATCGATCATGGCATCCATGCGCGCGTCGATGCGGGCGTAGAGCTGCTCGCGTGGCAACGTCAGGCCCACGCGGTGAACGCGAAAGGGCAGTGTGTGTTGCCGCTGCGTGCGGAAGGCGGCAATGGACTGTCCCGTACCGCGCTTGACCTCCAGCGCACGGATCAGGCGGTGGGGATTCTGGCGGTCGATGGTGGCCAGCAACGCGGGGTCCTCCTCCTCCATGCGTGCCTGCAGCCAGCCGATGCCGTGCGCCTCGAATTGCCCGATCAGCTCGGCCCGGATGGATTCGGCCACCTCGGGGATGTCGTCAAACCCTTCCAGTACAGCCTTGATATACAGGCCCGAACCACCACAGAGCACCAGCACGTTGTGCTCCCGGAACAGCGCGTCGATCAACGCCAGCGCGTCGCGGCCGTATTGGGCGGCATCGTAGGCGGTATCGATCGAGTGGCTGTCGATAAAATGATGGCGCACCTCGGCCTGCTCTTCGGGTGTGGGCTTGGCGGTGCCGAGGGTCATTTCGCGAAACAGCTGACGGGAATCCGCCGAGATCACTTCCGTGTGGAAATGCTTTGCCAGGGCGATGGCAACAGCTGTTTTTCCAACGGCAGTGGGTCCGGCAACGACGATCAGATGCTTGTTTTCCTGCTTCAAGCCCGCAAATTACGCAATAAAACCACGTGACCACGTGTGGACATAAATGCTTATCTTGCCCCCTGGAACAGACAACAACCACGATGATCAAATACACGACCCAGTTTCTGCTAAAAATGGAAGAGATGATCACTGAGTCTGACTATACCTTGCGCTATGAGAAGGGCAATTTCAAGTCGGGCTACTGCGTGCTGAAAGACCAGAAGATCATGATCGTGAACAAGTTCTTTACCACCGAAGGAAAGATAAACGCGCTACTCGATATCCTGAAAAATACCACCCTCGACCCGACCAGGTTCTCCGACAAAAGCCGCAAGCTGCACGAGGAGCTGAACCTGCCGCAACCGCAGGCCCAGGAAACCGCAGAGGGCACCCCGGAAGGAGAACAGCCGGCGCCGCAAGCCTCAGAGGGTGAACAACAGACCACCGCCGCTTGAAAATAACGTTCCTTGGCACCGGCACTTCACAGGGTGTGCCCGTGATCGGCTGTACGTGCGACGTATGCCGCTCGCTGGACTACCGTGATAAGCGCTTGCGCACGGCCCTGCACATCGCCATCGACGGACAAAGCCTGGTGATCGACACCGGCCCCGACTTCCGCCAGCAAATGCTGCGCGAATATATCGAACGCCTCGACGCCGTGCTCTTTACGCACGCCCACCGCGACCATACGGCCGGCCTGGACGATGTCCGTGCCTATAACTTTTTACAGGACATGGACATGCCCATTTATGGCACGCAGGCTACGCTCGACCAACTGGCCGTGGAGTATGCCTACGCCCTGTCCGGCCCCGTCTATCCGGGCATCCCCCGCCTGAAGCTGCTGCCTATAAACGAAGATGCCTTTACGGTCAACGGTATTTCCATCCTGCCGCTGCCCGTCATGCACCTGCGCATGCCGGTATTTGGTTTTCGCCTCGGCAACTTCAGCTATATCACAGACGCCAACTATATCCCCGAAGAGACCTTCGAGCGCCTGAAGGGCACCGAAGTGCTCGTGCTCAACGCACTGCAGCGCGAGCACCATATCTCGCACTTCAACCTGGGCGAGGCCCTGGATACCATCCAACGTATCGCGCCGAAACAAACGTACCTGACACACATCAGCCACAAGCTGGGCCTGCATGGCGCCGTTCAACACGAGCTGCCCGCCTCCGTCGCGCTGGCGTATGATGGTCTTCAGGTCGATATTGTTTCGTAAGTTTATACCTGTCGTTTTATTTTATACAGGTGCACAACAATTATTATTTTCTTCGTCCCCTCAGTCAATCGCTCGACGCGCTCCTGCGTGGCACGGTTATCTCCGAGTGCTTCAGCCAGAATAAAGACGAGCTGATCATCCGGTTCGAGACGCATACAGACCCGTTCTTTATCAAGGCCAGCCTGGAGCCTGCGTTTTCCTGCCTGGCCTTCCCGACGAACTTTCATCGCGCACGGAAAAACAGCGTCGATCTGTTCCCGATCCTGATCGGCCAGCGTGTAGCGTCCGTACGATGCCTGGAAAATGAACGCAGCGTGGCGCTTACGCTCAGCAACGACCTCACGTTGTTATTCAAGATGCACGCCAACCGCGCCAACGTGCTGCTGTTCGAGCAGAACGCCGTAATCGCGCTTTTCCGAAACAACCTGCCCGCCGACGAGGGGCTGGACCTCTCGACGCTCGACCGCACGATAGACTGGTCATACGAAGCGTTCGAACAACACCAGGGCAACCTGGGCGCGCTGTACTTCACGTTCGGGAAAGTTACCTGGCGGCACCTGGCCGAACAGGGCTTTGACACGCAGCCGCCGGATGTACGCTGGCAGATGATCCGGCAGGTTCGTGCATTATTGAGCAAGCCGGTGTACAGCATTGCGGAAGCGCACGGCACGGTATACCTTTCGTTACTGCCGGCGCCGAACACAGTGCGTGAATTCACTGATCCGATCGAGGCGATCAACGAATTTTTCCACACCTATACACACCGGGCAGCGTTTGTACGCGAGCGGCAATCGGCCGTCGCGGCCCTCCGCGAAAAGCTCAAGGGCAGTGAAAGCTATTATCAGAAGACCTTCGAGAAGCTCGCCGAAGTAGAGAGCGATACGAACTATAAAACGTGGGCGGACCTGATCATGGCCCATATGCACACATTACGCCCCGGACAAGAAACGGTCACGCTGCCCGACTTCTACAACGACCAGCATACCGTTACCATCAAGCTTAAAAGAGACCTCTCGCCGCAAAAGAACGCCGAGGCTTTCTACCGCAAGGCCAAGAATCAGCACATTGAAATACAACGGCTGCAACAGTCGCTCGAGACCAAGGAAAAAGAGATGGCGGCGCTCCGGCACGAGATTGCCACCCTGGAAGCTGCAACCGACCTGAAGTCGCTCCGCGCCGAGGTGGGCCGCAACCCGATCTTCAGCGTCAAAGAGAAGCAGCCCGTACCCCTGCCCTACCACGAGTTTATATACCACGGCTTTAAGATCTGGGTAGGCAAAAACGCGCAGAGCAACGATGTGCTGACGCTGCGCTACGGCTACAAAGAAGACCTGTGGCTGCACGCCAAAGACGTGCCCGGTTCGCACGTGTTGATCAAACACCAGGCAAATAAACCCTTTCCCAAGGATGTCATCGAGCGCGCGGCCGAGCTGGCCGCGTACAACTCCAAGCGCAAGACCGAAACGCTGTGCCCTGTGGTCGTAACGCCGCGCAAGTATGTGCGCAAGCGCAAGGGCGACCCCGCGGGGGCTGTAGTCGTAGAACGCGAAGAGGTTATCCTGGTCGAACCGCGACTGGAAAGGACAAACTAGATTAACCCGACCCCCGTTATATGGGAACGCCATAAGGCAGACCGCCTCTATGCAAAGAGGCTGCCCCGGGTGGAGCAGCCTCTTTCTTGCGTATGTTCTCGTCGTGACTATTTCACGATGTTGATCTTGAGCGTGTTGGTGCGTGCTTTCTCCTGGATCGGCATGCTGGCCAATACAATGATGATGTCGCCCGTCGTCACGTGACCTTCGCGCTTCAGCACTTCTTCTACATCGGCGATGGTCTCGTCGGTCGAGTTCACCTTGTCGTAGAAGTATGCCTGCGTACCCCACACCAGGTTCATCTTGGTGAGCAGCGAGGCGTTGGATGTAAATACAAAAATGTTGGCATTCGGGCGGTATGCCGACGACTTGAAGGCCGTATAGCCCGACTGTGTCATGCCTACAATTGCTTTGGCACCTACGTCTTTGGCCAGCTTACACGCGGCCAGTACGAAGTTGTCGTGGATGTAGGTAGACGAATCTTTTTGAACTTCGCGGAAGCGGTAGTACGTGTTCGGGCTCTTTTCCACCGAGGCGACCGTGCGCACCATGGAGCGGATCACCTCGATCGGGAATTTGCCGGCGGCAGTCTCGGCCGACAACATCACGGCGTCGGCGCCATCCATCACGGCGTTGGCCACGTCGTTGGTCTCTGCCCGTGTAGGCCGCGGGTTTTCGATCATGCTTTCCATCATCTGGGTAGCGACGATCACCGGTTTGCCGGCGCGGTTACACTTCTCTACCAGCATCTTTTGTACCATCGGCACTTCTTCCAACCAGATCTCTACACCCAGGTCGCCACGGGCCACCATCACGGCGTCGGTAAGGTTGATGATCTCGTCGATGTTGCTGAGGGCTTCGGGCTTTTCGATCTTCGCCACGATGCGGGCGGTCGATTTATGCTCGTCCATGATCTGGCGGAGCTGTTGAATATCGGAGGCTTTGCGAACGAACGACAGGGCGATCCAGTCCAGGTCGTTGGCCAGACCGAACTCCAGGTCTTTCAGATCTTTTTCGGTCAGCGACGGGGCCGACACTTTTGTAAAGGGCAGGTTGATGCCTTTGCGTGACTTCAGCGGTCCGCCATAGACAACTTCTGTTACAACATCATTGCCGCGTACCTCTTTTACTTTCAGCTCGATCTTGCCATCGTCTACCAGGATCGTGTCGCCGATCGTCACATCGTTGGGGAGGTTTTTATACGAAGTGCTTACAAGCTCGCGGTTGCCCACCAGGTCGCGCGTGGTAATGATCAGTTCCTGACCCGGCTCGATGATGATGCCCGGCTCCATTTCGTCCACGCGGATCTTGGGGCCCTGGAGGTCTTGCAGCAAAGAGACTGTCGTACCCATCTCTTTGTTTATCTCGCGCACGTACTGGATCACCTTGAGGTGGTCTTCGTGTTTACCGTGTGAGAAGTTGAGGCGGAATACATCCACACCCTCTTTCACCAACGCACGCAGCATTTCTTTTGAGTTGGAAGCAGGGCCTACAGTGGCAACAATTTTAGTCTTGTTGTACGATACTTTTTCTAACATAGGTTAAAGGAATATTTCTCTGGATATGGTGGTACTATGAAGGGCGTCAGTGAGCATCCGGCGATCAAAAGATAAAGTTTGATTTTGACTTCAGGCCTTCCATGGGAATGAATGCAGCGAACTGCACGGAGGATATGGACTTGATCAACTCCAGCAACTGCGGATGGGCGTACTGATCTTTCATAGCTGCCAAAATTATAAAATCGAAGTGAGGAAATTCAGGGATTAGGAAATACTTTCCCGTGTCGCCTTCGGCAGGGCGGTTTTTAAACAGTTTCAAACGATTGATCTGGGTTTCAAAGGCATAAAAAGAAAAGCTGCGTTCATCGTTATTTTTGAATCCAACGACCAAATCGGGCTGTTTTACAAGCTGAATGTGGAGCGCCTGGTTCATATCCCAGGCCAGCTTATACCCTTTTGCCGCCGTGGTCAACCCCAGCAGATCGAAGTCGTATTCATAGTCGATGACGAGCTTGCTTTTTTTCATTTTTTATACTATTGGTACCATTTTTTACCCCCTGGGAGCGAGTTCAAAAAAGTTTGACAATATTGACGCAAATCTCTTTCTTTGCACAGATTTTTAAATCATAAACCTTAAAAACATGTCTGAAATTGCACAAAAAGTAAAACAGATCATCATCGAAAAACTTGGTGTTGAGGAATCTGAAGTTACTCCCGAGGCCAGCTTCACCAATGATCTGGGTGCTGACTCCCTCGATACTGTAGAACTTATCATGGAGTTCGAAAAGGAATTCAACATCTCTATTCCAGACGATCAGGCTGAAAATATTTCCACTGTAGGCCAGGCCATCTCTTACCTGGAGCAAAACGTGAAGAAATAATTGACAACAGTCTTTCTACAACCACACCCCGATCAGCATGACATTAAAGCGAGTAGTCGTTACAGGACTTGGTGCACTCACACCCATCGGCAATACTCTTCCCGAGTATTGGGATGGCTTAAAGAATGGTAAAAGCGGAGCTGCCCCGATTACGCGCTTTGATGCTAGTCTCTTTAAAACAAAGTTTGCCTGCGAGGTAAAGAACTTCGAGATCGGCAACTTTATGGACCGGAAGGAGGCCCGCAAGATGGACCCCTTTACGCAGTATGCTATGGTGGCCGTAGACGAGGCTATAAAAGATGCAAACCTCCCGCTGGCTGAGCTCAACCCTAATCGCATTGGGGTCATTTGGGGCTCAGGTATCGGGGGGTTACTTACTTTCCAGGAAGAAGTAAAGGTATACGCCAAGGGCGACGGTACGCCGCGCTTCAACCCTTTCTTCATTCCGAAAATGATCCCCGACCTGAGCGCGGGTCATATCTCTATTAAATACGGTTTCCGTGGTCCTAACTACGTCACGGTATCCGCCTGCGCCTCTTCGACGAACGCCCTGTACGATGCCTTCACCTTCCTGCGCTTAGGAAAGGCCGACATCATTGTATCGGGTGGCTCGGAGGCTGCAGTGTGCGAGGCCGGCGTCGGCGGGTTCAACTCGCTGAAGGCGCTTTCCGAGCGTAACGACTCGCCCGAAACGGCATCACGCCCCTACGACAAAGAGCGTGACGGCTTTGTATTGGGCGAAGGCGCCGGGGCGCTGATCCTGGAAGAATACGAGCACGCCAAAAAACGCGGTGCCAAGATCTATGCCGAGGTGATCGGCGGCGGCATGTCGTCAGACGCCTACCACATCACCGCACCCCACCCCGAAGGGGCCGGCATCATCCAGGTGATGTACAACGCGCTGGAAGACGCAGGCATTACCGTCGAGGACATCGACTACATCAATACCCACGGCACATCGACCCCCCTGGGCGATATCGGCGAGATCCGCGCCATCCAGAAAGTGTTCGGCGAGCACGCATACAAAATAAACATCAGCTCGACGAAGTCTATGACCGGGCACCTGCTCGGCGCCGCCGGTGCGATCGAGAGCATTGCCTGTATCATGGCCATCAACCAGTCGATCATTCCACCGACCATTAACCACTTCGAGGACGATCCGGAGCTTGACCCCAAGCTCAACATGACCTTCAACAAAGCACAAGAACGCCCGGTGAATATTGCCCTGAGCAATACCTTCGGCTTCGGAGGCCACAACTTCTCGGTGCTCTTCAAGAAGATCTGATCGCCGGAAATTCCGACACGATTATCCCTGAGTTTTTCTGCTCGTTGCACGAACAGCCGGCATTGGCATGGCTTTTTACAGGCGGCCTCAACACCGCCGGTATAGCACCTGCTATAGGCCTGATCGTACGTTGGGCGAGTATACCAGCACAGGGACTTCGGCGATAGCATTGACCATCGTGCATATTCTTACTACATTAGCATCCGGACAAAAATGAACTGACATAAACCTTGGTCTGGAAAATCCTTAAGCTTCCGAAAGGAAAAACGAAGAGCGACGAGAAGTTGGTCAGCGCCATACAAAACATCGCTGGCTTTACTCCTTCCAATCTTGAACTTTATCGTCTCGCAACGGTTCACAGCTCTATTGCGAAAGAAAACGGACAGGGTTTTAAAGAATCGAACGAGCGTCTCGAATACCTCGGCGATGCCATTCTCGGTGCCGCCGTAGCCGACTTCCTCTTCAAGAAATTCCCCTTCCGCTCGGAAGGCTTCCTGACGGAGATCCGCTCGCGCATTGTAAACCGCGAGACCCTCAACCTGCTGGCACGCAAGATCGGCGTGGGAAATATCGTGCAGTACGACCAGAAGAACGCGCACCTGCAACAGGTCATCCTGGGCAACACGCTCGAGGCGATCGTCGGCGCCATTTACCTTGACAAAGGCTACCTGCGCACCAAGAAGTTTGTGATCGACAAGCTCATCGGCCCCAACTACGACCTGGAAGAGCTCGTAAACTCCAACTCCAACTTCAAGAGCAAGATCATCGAGTGGGCCCAGCGCGAAGGCAAGGAAGTACGCTTTGAGATCCTCAATGTGAAGAAGGGTAAAAACCACAAGGAATTCACCGCGCAGGTCATTGTCGACAACGAGCCCAAGGGCACCGGGTATGGCAACAGCAAGAAGAAGGCCGAGCAGGATGCAGCATTTAAAACGTGTGAAATGCTCGACCTGCTGACGCCCTAGGCGTTGCACCCCACCACCCCCGCGATTCCCTCCGATCGGCGAACTTGACCGGTAATTTAATTGTCTGTAGAATGCAGCGCAGTTCATTAAAACGCGCTTGATCCATTCGTCATGAAAATAGCCGGAGCCACCGTAAACCAGGTCCCGATGGACTGGGACAACAACACCCGGAACATTATCGATGCCATCGGGGAAGCCCGCCGCCAGCAGGTCGCTATACTTTGCCTGCCCGAATTAAGTGTTACGGGCTACGGGTGTGAGGACCTCTTTCTCAGCGACTGGCTTGCCGAAAAGGCATGGGAAGAAGTGCTGCAGATCCGCGCACACTGTATGGGCATTACCGTCAGCGTAGGCCTGCCGGTGCGCATCGCGGGCATTACCTACAACGGTGCCTGTGTCATCAGCGACGGCAAGATCCTGGGCATTACATTCAAGCAATACCTGGCGCGTGACGGCGTACACTACGAGCCCCGTTGGTTCGATGCCTGGCCGGCGCACAAGGTGGTGACGTTGGCGCGCGGCGAAGAGTCGATCCCCGCCGGCGACCTGATCTACGATGTTGCCGGTATCAAGATGGGCTTCGAGATCTGCGAGGACGGCTGGCGCAAAGACCTGCGCCCGGGCTACCGGCTGCGCGACCGCGGTGTAGACCTGATCTTAAACCCCAGCGCCAGCCACTTTGCCATGGGTAAGAGCACCGTGCGCGAACGCGATGTCGTACAAGAGGGCTCGTCGCTGTTTGCCTGTGCATATCTCTTTACCAACCTGCTGGGCAATGAAGCCGGCCGTATGATCTACGACGGCGACATCATCCTGGCCCAGCACGGCCGGCTGCTGGCGGTCAATAAACGTTTTTCTTTTCTGCCGTTCAATATCCTCGTCTGCGACGTAAACTTCCGTCAGCCCGCGGCGAGCGAAGTTATACCTTCCACCGATACCAAAGAGCGTAATGAAGAGCTGACCCGCGCCGTAGCGTTGGCACTCTTCGACTATGTGCGCAAAAGCCGCGCAAAGGGCTTTGTGCTCTCGCTGAGCGGCGGCGCCGACTCGTCGGCCTGTGCCGTCTTTGTGGCCGAGATGGTTATACGTGGCATACGCGAGCTTGGCGCCAAAGGCTTTGCGGAGCGCGTCGGCCTGCCCGCGGCAGATGATACCTGGCAACAAACCGTAGGCAGGCTTCTCACGTGCGCATACCAGGGTACTCGCAACTCGTCCACCAACACCTACGAGGCCGCCCGCGTGCTGGCGGCGTCCATCGGTGCGGTCTTCCATTCCTGGACGATCGACGATACCGTAACGGCCTATACGCAGAAGATCGAGCAGGCCATCGGCCGCACGCTTACCTGGGAGCAAGACGATATCACCCTGCAGAATGTACAGGCGCGCACGCGTTCGCCGATCATCTGGATGCTCGCCAACATCCACCGCGCCGTATTGCTGACGACGTCTAATCGAAGCGAGGGCGACGTGGGGTATGCCACGATGGACGGCGACACCAGCGGCAGCCTCGCTCCTATTGCCGGGCTCACCAAGGTCTTTGTCCTACAGTGGCTGCGCTGGGCGCAACAGGAGCTGGGTCACGATGGCCTATATCTCGTCAACAATCTTCAGCCGACCGCCGAGCTGCGGCCACTCGAACGGCACCAGACCGACGAAGCCGACCTGATGCCCTATGCGGTGCTGGCGGAGATCGAGCGCTGGGCGATACAGGAACGGAAGTCGCCGGTAGAGGTGTACCACCACCTGCAGCACGTCGGCGAGCCGGCGCAGGTCAAGGCATGGATCACCAAGTTCTTCCGCCTGTGGTCGATCAACCAATGGAAGCGCGAGCGTATCGCCCCCGCGTTCCACCTGGATGACATCAACGTAGACCCGCGAACGTGGTGCCGGTTCCCGATCCTCTCCTCGGGATTCGCCCGTGAATTGCAAGCGTTGGAACGCGCATAAAAACTGCCTGCCACCGGGGGCAACCCCTGGTCTGTAGACAATTAACACTATATTTGCCCTCATGGCTACACTGAGTTACATTATCTGGAACGGCAATCCCGAGATCTTTTCTGTCGGTTCATTTGCACTTCGTTGGTACGGACTATTCTTCGCGCTGGGCTTTCTGATCAGCCAGCAGATCCTGTATTACATGTTCCGCAAAGAGGGCAAGCCTGAAAAGGATGTCGACACGCTGACCATTTACATGATCGTAGCCACGATCATCGGCGCGCGCCTGGGCCATGTGCTGTTTTACCAGCCCGAGATCATCTGGCAGGAGCCTCTCAGCATCTTCCTGCCGTTTGAGTTCAGCCCATTCAAATTCACCGGCCTTCAAGGCCTGGCCAGCCACGGTGGCGCCATTGGCATTCTGTTCGCCCTGTGGCTCTACAGCCGCAAGCGCAAGCCGGGACAGAACTATGTTCAGATCCTCGACCGGATCGTGATCCTGGTGGCCCTGACGGGCGCGCTGATCCGCCTCGGCAACTTCTTTAACTCCGAAATTATCGGCACGCCTACCGATAAACCCTGGGGCATTGTCTTTACCGGCCGCCTCACCGAGTCGCTGAAAGACGACCGGATCGACCCCGACCACATCGTGAAGGACATGGTGTACGTGCAGAACGACTCGCTGCCCGCCGGCGAGAACGGCCGCAAGCCCATCACGATCTACATTTTCTTTACACCGCAGGCAACCGAGGCCCAGGTCGATGGGCTGGTAAACAACCGCGTATTGCCTCTGCTCAGCGGCCGGCTGTACGAGTACTTTGATGAGACCCCGCAGTTACGCCTGAATTATAAAATTGCGAAGCCCGACGCCGAGGGCTTTGTTGCCAAGATCAATACCGTGGGCATCGCCCGCCACCCGGGCCAGCTGTATGAAGCCATTTCGTGCGTAATCCTGTTCCTGGTGCTGTTTGCGATCTGGAATCGTCACCGTCAGAACCTGGTAACCGGCCGGATCTTTGGCATCTTCCTGGTGTGGTGCTTCGGCATGCGCATCGTCATCGAGTTCCTGAAAGAGAACCAGGAGGCGTTCGAAGATAAATTGCCCATCAACATGGGCCAGATCCTGAGTATTCCGCTCGTACTCGCCGGAATCGCCATTCTCCTCTACACGGGTCGAAAAAAGGAACCGAAAAACACCTAATATTTAGAAAAGTAGCGTTAAACTTGTCGTACGGGCAGGTGTCATAGCGCTACGAAATGTTAGCATTTATCTTCGGTTTGCTTAGTCTTTTTCCGCTGGGGAAAGACCGTCAGGATACGGTTGCTTCTGCAGCGGCGGATTCATTGATTCGGCCTGTCCATACCAAACTGCTGCCCGACAGCGCCGGCCGCTTCCTGCAGATCAATCGCATCTTTATCGTCGGCAACCGCATTACACGCGACCCGATCATACTCCGCGAGCTGTCGTTTAAGACGGGGGACTTCGTCTATAGCCGGGAACTGCCCAGCATGCTGGAGCTGGACAAAAAAAAGCTGATCAACACGCGGTTGTTCAACACGGTCGAGATCCGCGCATTGGAGAACGATCCCAATCACGTAGACCTGCTGGTCGATGTCAATGAGCGGTGGTATACCTTTCCCGCGCCCATCTTCGAGCTCGCAGACCGCAACTTTAACGAATGGTGGCAGAACTATGACCATGACTTCAGCCGCGTCTATTACGGTCTGCGCTTGTATCAATACAACATGCGGGGCCGCAACGAAACGCTGCGCCTGATCACACAGCTGGGCTTTACGCGCCGCTTTAACCTGACGTACCGTATTCCCTACATCGATAAAAAACAAAAGCAAGGCCTCATCATCAACCTGGACTTTGCGCAGGCGAAGAACCTGGCCTACCAGACGCTGGACCACAAAATGGTTTTTCTGGAGTCTGAGCGTGTGCTGCGCACCACACGTACCGGCGGCCTGACCTATACCTTCCGGCCTTCCTTTTACCAATCGCATGCCCTGTCGGTGTCGTACGAAAGTGTTACCATCAACGATACCATCATGACGCTGAACCCCAATTACCTGGGGGAGGGTAAACGCATGCAGCAATTCGGCGCGATCGGCTACTCGTTTACCACCGACCACCGCGACTATGTGGGGTATCCGCTGCGGGGGTATTATCTTCAAGTCACGGCCATGCGCAGCGGCATCATGAAGAACGACGACCTGGAAAAATTCGAGGCCTCCCTTACCGGTGCCGCCTTTTTTGACCTGCGCAAGAACTTCTTCCTCTCCAACAACACCGTCATCAACTGGAGCAAACCCGACCGGCTGCCATATTACAACTACAGCGCATTGGGATATCAAAAAGAAATTGTGCGGGGCTACGAAGTGTATGTCATCGAAGGCCCTCGCTATGTGCTGAATAAAACTACATTCAAGAAACGTCTCTTTGCGCGCACCTACCACTGGAAGGCCATGCCTATTCCTCAGTTCCGCCACATACCGCTGGCGGTATACTTAAAGGCGTATGGCGACCTGGGGTACGTGCACAACTATGACAATTACACGATGAGCAACCGGCTTACCGGCAAAATGCTGTCGGGCATCGGCGCGGGCATTGATATCGTGGGCTCCTATGATGCAGTCTTTCGGTTTGAATACACCTACAATGCCGAGGGAATGAGTGGTTTCTTCTTCAACATCAAGAAGGAATTCTAGCACACGGCGCAGTTTCTCAACGTGCCATGAAATCCTATCTTTGCGCCCAACTCATTAACCCGAAAAACCCAGTATGAAAAACATTGCAGTTATTGGTTCCGGCACCATGGGCAATGGCATCGCACATGCCTTTGCACAACACGGCTACCACGTTACGCTCATCGACATTGCCGCGGAGGCGTTAAAGAAAGCACTCGCCACGATCGAAAAGAACCTGAGTCGCCAGGTAGAGAAGGGCGCGATCACAGAAGCGACAAGGGCCGAAGCGCTCACGCGCATTACGACATTGACCGACATGGCCGCGGGCGTAAAGAACGCCGACCTCGTGGTAGAAGCGGCCACCGAAAATATCGAGCTCAAACTAAAGATCTTTCAAAACCTGGATGCCGCTGCGCCGGCGCACACCATCCTGGCGACAAATACATCGTCCATCTCGATCACACGCATTGCCTCGGCCACCCAGCGGCCGGAGAAAGTGATCGGCATGCACTTCATGAACCCGGTGCCGGTAATGAAGCTCGTGGAAGTGATCCGCGGCTACAGCACAAGCGATGAAACGACACGTGCCGTCATGGAACTGTCGGGTAAGCTCGAAAAGACGCCGGTGGAAGTAAACGACTACCCCGGCTTTGTAGCCAACCGTATCCTGATGCCCATGATCAACGAAGCGATCGCGTCGCTGTACGAAGGCGTTGCCGGTGTGGAGGAGATCGACACCGTCATGCGGCTGGGCATGGCGCATCCCATGGGGCCGCTGCAGCTGGCCGACTTCATCGGGCTGGATGTGTGCTTATCCATCCTGCGTGTGCTGCACGACGGGTTTGGAAACCCGCGGTATGCCCCCTGCCCGTTGCTGGTGAACATGGTGCAGGCGGGTCACAAAGGCGTTAAATCAGGGCAAGGATTTTATACGTATACGCCTGGCAGTAAAGAACTTAAGCCTTCGGCAAGGTTTCAGAAAGCCTGATGGCCTGAAAAGTGAAAGGCCAGCGATGTAACCGTCGCTGGCCTTTATTTACACTGCTCACCTGTCCCTTTTTGGGACAGGACACTGTGAAACGCTATGGCAAAAAGCTTATCACTGTGTGGAGAGGATTTAAAGTAAGGTCAAAGCCGGGAATTTTCCTAAGGTTTTTTTTGAACTTTGAGAGGCCTAAAAAATTTCGATTTTTAAGCGGTTTTTTGAACACGAAAAATGTAAAACCAAACTTTAAGCAACTGATTATAAATATCTTACATCTTATCAACAATCGATCCACATTTAATCCACAAGGACAAAAATCCAGTTGAAAAATCATGACGGAAGACAATTACAGGCACCAGGGATTGCGCAATAAGCTGGTAAAAAAATTGGCGGAAAAAGGCATTAAAGACGACCGCGTCCTGGCCGCCATTGGGAGGGTGCCGCGACACTTTTTCTTTGAAAGCGCCCTGCTGGAACACGCCTACCAGGACAAGGCGTTTCCGATCGGCGAAGGGCAGACGATCTCCCAACCGTATACGGTGGCTTTTCAATCTGAAAAGCTCGAGATCAAACCCGGCGACAAAGTGCTGGAGATCGGCACTGGTTCGGGCTATCAGGCCTGCATTTTACTGGAGCTGGGCGCAAAGGTGTATACGATCGAATACAATCGCGTGCTCTTTGAACGCACGCGCGACTTCCTGCCCGGCATCGGCTACAAGCCTTACTTCTTTCATGGCGACGGTTCCAAGGGCCTGCCGATGAAAGCACCGTTCGACAAGATCATTGTCACCGCCGGTGCCCCGATCGTGCCGGATGCGTTGACAGCGCAGCTGAAGGAAGACGGCATTCTCGTCATACCGGTCGGTGATCGCCAGCGGCAACTGATGCTGCGCATTCGTAAGAAGGGTGGTAAGCTGATCCGCGAAGAGTTTGACAACTTTGCTTTTGTACCGCTATTGGGTGCGCAGGGCTGGGGGAAATAGTATCCCCAGCTTATTTCGTTCAGCGATAAATGAATTTTTGGGAAATGAGAATCTTTTTTGTGAAGGGCGTTAACTCCCTGGATAAATTTTCGTTTTTTAGTGGTAGATAAAAAATAGTTGTCTAAAGTATATGAAAAAGGACACCAACAACTCCAGCAAAGGCATCTCCAAGGGTGCGGCCATCTTCCAGAAAATGCTGGAAGATAAAAATGCCATCCGGGCACATATTCAAAACGGCGGCCGTATTTCAGACCTGAAAGATCAGTACTCCTTTGTCAAGCCCGTATCCACTATCCTCCATGTTCGTAACGAAAGCCGTCAGGACATCCTGAGAGCTTACGAAGACCTGAACAGAAGCGTGGAGAAGGTATCCTAGCGTCTGGTCTTGCTTTTTATAGTATAATAGCTATATTCGGTAACCCAAATGAAGAGACCGATAGCTATTATATTGTTACTGCTCATCCTGTTCAATACGCTGGGGTATTATGGTTTATATCCATTGCTGCGGCTGCGTGCCACCCGCACACAGGATCAACGTGTGGACGCCGGCGCATACCAGGCCACCGAAACGATCACGCTCAAGCTTCCGCTCAATCTGCCCTACCTGCTGGCCGGACAAGGAGAGAATCACCGTCTGCACGGCTCCATACGCTACCAGGGTAACTCCTATACGCTGGTAAGCCAACGCATCGATGCTGATACCTTGTATGTGGTCTGTTTACCAAACCGGGAAGAGCGCCGTGTAGCGTCTCTCTTCGCGCGCTTGGCCGACCCCATGAATAACACAGTAGCCGCACCCCTGAAAGTGCCCAAGCTGCCCGACAACCTCGACTACCTTCCGGCAGGTGTCCTGGCTTTTAACACCGCCTGCTTACTACAAAAATTCCGCTACCCTGTAACACATACTCCCCGCTGGCGCCCACCCGCACAACGCATCATTACCCCTCCGCCCGAACAGGCATAATACCCACCCTGCTATAGACCTTTTTACTTTCCTGCGGCAGCAGCCTTAGGCTGTATTGTCGTGTGAACCTGTTATACCATAACCCGATAACCCGATGAAACCCCATATTCCCGCGCTGTTCCGTGTGGCAGCGCTGATCATACTGGCCGCGGCATGCCAGCACAAGCCGTCGTGCCATGAAGAAATGCTGGAGCTCCTCCAGAAAAAACGAACCGAGCAGTTCGGAGCGCGAAATCAATACATACCACAGGCCAAGCTTGAGTTCATGGACTCGCTGCTGGCGCTGCCCCACAGCACGCCGGCACAGACCGCGTATTGCAAATACCTGAAGGCAAACATTCTCTTAGAGATTGGCGAAGAGCAGGAAGCCATCGCCTTATTCGAGCCGTTGCTGAAAGATGCCAACCCCTACCAGCAGGATAAGATCCGCAAAGACCTGGCGCTGGCGTACCTGCGCCTGGGCGAGCGGTCCAACTGTATTACGGGCCATGCCGCGGCCTCGTGCGTCTTGCCGATCCGCGGCATGGGGGTGCACCGCGACATCGCCGGCTCACGCAAGGCCATTCCGTTGTACGAAGAAGTGCTGCGACGGCATCCTGACGACCTGGAGTCGCGCTGGCTGCTGAACCTGGCATACATGACCCTGGGTGAATATCCCAAACGTGTGCCCGCCGCGTTTTACATACCCGACATGGAAGGAGATACCACGCACCGGGTAAACGCGTTCGAGGACGTTGCCGGCGACCTGGGCCTGGCGACCATCAACATGGCGGGGGGAAGCATTACCGAAGACTTTGACAACGACGGCTACCTCGACCTGGTCACGTCTGGCTGGGGGCTGGACGAAGAAATGCACTACTTCCACAACAACGCCGACGGTACGTTCGCCGACCGCTCGCACAGCGCCGGCCTGGAGGGCATTACAGGCGGTTTAAACATCGTTCAGGCCGATTACAACAATGATGGCTTCCGCGATATACTCGTGCTCAGAGGGGCCTGGAAAGGCGAATACGGGCAGGAGCCGAACTCGCTGCTGAAAAACAACGGCGACGGTACCTTTACCGACGTTACCACGCAGGCAGGCTTGCTCTCCTTCCACCCTACCCAGGCCGCGACCTGGAACGACTTCAACAACGACGGCTGGCTCGACCTGTTTATTGGCAACGAGACCGACCACAACGGCTACAACTTGCAGCATCCGTGCGAGCTGTTCATCAATAACCAGGACGGCACCTTCCGCGAAGTAGCACACCGTGCAAAATGCGACTATCGGTTTTACGTCAAGTCCGTCGCCTCGGGAGACTTCGACAACGACGGCAGGAAAGACTTGTTCCTCTCTACCATGGACGGCCTGCGCAAGCTCCTGCGCAACACGGGAGTTCAGGACGGCGAGGTGGCGTTTGAAGATGTGTCCGTCAAAGCAGGCCTGCACCACGAGCAAGGCAAGACCTTCCCATCGTGGTTCTTTGATTACGACAACGACGGCTGGCTGGATATCTTTGCCTGCGATTATACGTTTGGACAGGCATCGCTCGCGTTTTATACCGCCGCCGAAAAGCTGGGCATTCCCGCCGGCAGCCCCGAGAAGATGCTGCTGTACCACAATAACCACGACGGCACCTTTACCAACGTGGCCGCAGCGATGGGGCTGACAGGCAATGTATTCGCCATGGGCTCCAACTTCGGAGACATCGACAACGACGGCTACCTGGATATGTACCTGGGCTCGGGCAATCCCAATTACCAGTCGTTGGTGCCGAACAAGATGTTCAGGAACCTGGGTGGTAAAAAATTTGCCGATGTGACCGCGTCGGCGCGCGTCGGCCACCTTCAGAAGGGACACGGCGTGTCGTTTGCCGACATGGACAACGACGGCGACCAGGATATACACATCGAGATGGGCGGCGCCTTTATCGGCGATGCTTATCCTAACTCGTTCTTCCTGAATCCGGGGCAGGGCAACAACCATTGGATCACAATCCTGCTGACCGGTACAAAAGCAAACCGGGATGCCATCGGAACACAACTCCGGATCGTGTGCACCGAAAACGGCGTGCGCCGCACGATCTACCGCGACGTCAACAGCGGCGGCAGCTTCGGTGCGTCGCCGTTGCGCCGGGAGATCGGCCTGGGACAGGCAACCATCATCGATGAGCTGGAGATCACCTGGCACGGCAGCGGCGCCGTGCAGAAGTTTACGAACCTGCGCGCAGATCAGTTTATCCGCATTACCGAAGGCAGCGCGATCGTGGAACCGGTCGCGCTGAAAACCATTACCTGGACCTTACCCAACCGGATCTGCGAGCCGCAGCCGTTGGCATACCATCGCTAACCGGTTCCGCACCCTCCGTGGGCTACCTGCTGATGGCAGGTGCCCACGCGGGCGGCCGGCGGTATTCCCAAATTAAAATCGTTTCTTTGTGGTTTAGTATTCTGAAAAGCCACTATGGAAGCCCTGCATCGATTGCTCAAAGCCGAGTTTACCCGTTTCGTGATTGTCGGCGGGATCTCTGCTGTACTGGAATATTCCCTCTACTTTGCATTCAAGACCATAGCCGATTACCGGGTTGCCAACGTGCTGGCGTTTATCCTGACAAACGTCGTTACCTACATTCTCACAAAACGGTACGTTTTCACCTCCTCCTCGCAGATCCATAAAGGGTACGAAGCATTGTTGTTCGCTGTTTGCCTGGCGGGCGCATTGGCCGTAAACCAGGCCGTGCTGTGGGCACTCGTAAAGCATGTGTCGATGGACGACAAAATTGCCAAGGCCCTGGCCATTGCCGTCGCCGTGGTTTGGAATTTCTTTACCCGTAAGTATATCGTCTTCCGCAACCACGGCGTAGCAACACAGCCGGTGTCTAGAGATTTCCCTGCAGGTAAGTCTTAAACGACGCGAAGTCCGATTTCATCGGCACGGTGTGTTTCGACAGTTGCAGGAACTTCTGCAACGCCGGCGGTATGGCAATAGGCTCCTCCAATGTGTCGTCTACTACCTCCTTGAACTTGGCCGGGTGCGCGGTCTCCAGGAAAATGCCCGTTACATCTTCGGTCGTTTCATCCAGGTAATGCTGTAAGCCCAGGTAGCCGATGGCACCGTGTGGATCCATGACATAGCCCGACGAGGCTTTTATCAGGCGCATGGCGGCGCGGGTCTCGTCGTCGGTGAAGGCGTAGCCTTTGATCAGCGCAGACAATGCTTTGTAGTCCTGCCCCAGGAGCTCCAGCATGCGCGGGAAGTTGCTGGGATTGCCGACGTCCATCGCATTGCTAATGGTCTGTTTCGACGGGCGTGGTGTGAACAGTTGTGTTTTGAGATACTCCGGCACCACGTCGTTAACATTGGTCGTCGCTACAAAAGCGTGAATAGGCAAGCCCATGGCCCGCGCCAGTAAGCCCCCGGTAATGTTGCCGAAGTTGCCGCTCGGTACGGAGAACACCACCGGCCGGCCGAGATGCTGCACGCGCGCGTAGGCATAGAAATAATAAAATGACTGCGGTATCAGCCGCGCGATGTTGATCGAGTTCGCCGATGTCAGGAAGTATTTTTTCTTCAGGTCGTCGTCGAGGAAGGCTTGTTTTACCAGGCGCTGGCAGTCGTCAAACGTTCCGTCCACTTCCAGGGCCGTAATGTTTTGACCCAGGGTCGTGAATTGCTTCTCCTGGATGTCGCTTACTTTACCGGAAGGGTATAGTACGATCACGCGTGTGCCTTGTACACCCAGGAAGCCGTTGGCCACGGCACTGCCCGTATCGCCGGAGGTGGCGACGAGTATAACGATTTCCTGCTTCTGGCTGCGGGCAAAGTAGCCCAGCAACTGCGACATAAAGCGTGCGCCAAAATCTTTAAAGGCCAGCGTGGGGCCGTGGAAAAGCTCCAGCGCGTAAAGGTGGTCGTCTACCTCCACCACCGGGGCATCAAACTGAATGGTATGGTCTACGATGCGCCGCAGCTCATCGGCAGGCACGTCGTCGCCCAGCAGGTTGTGAGCCACCGCATAGGCAATGTCGGCAAACGACATAGACGGTAATTTATCAAAGAACGCGGCCGGCAACGCGGGAATACGCTCAGGCATATAGAGACCGTTGTCCGGCGCCAGGCCCTGCGTTACGGCGTCGCGCAGGTCGACTTGCAGCGCGCTGTTGTTGGTACTGTAGAATTTCATCGTCTGGTATAGGCTTATAATATTTTGGCGCCGGCGTTGTTGATCTCCGACACATACACGTCACTCTTCAATTTCAGGTCGGTAAATTGAGCCTGCATGGCCTGCCCTACCCGTTGCGCAGTGGCCTCGTCGGTCGACAGTGCAAAGATCGTCGGCCCGGAACCGGATATACCGCAGCCCAATGCGCCGGCCTTCACCGCCTCTTCCTTGATACGGTCAAAGCCCGGGATCAATACCGAACGGATCGGTTCGGCCACGACGTCCTTCAACGACCGGCCGATCAGCCCGTAGTCCGGTTTCATTAACCCCACCACCAGGCCGGCGATGTTGCCCCACTGCGTGATAGCATCTTTTAAGGGTATCGAAGCCTTCAACACACGGCGTGAGTCTTCAGTCTTCAGCTCCAGGTGCGGATGTACCAGCGTGGCGTATAAACCTTCGGGTGTGGGAATGCTCGTCACATCCAGCGGGTCGTACCCGCGGATCAGGACAAACCCGCCCAGCAGCGAAGGCGCCACGTTGTCGGCATGCGCCGAACCGCAGGCGATGCGCTCGGACTCCATGGCAAACGGCAACAGCTCCTTACGCGACAGCGGTTCGCCGTGCAGGTGGTTGATGGCCACGAGCGCGGCCACGGAGCTGGCGGCACTCGAGCCCATGCCACTGCCCAGGGCCAGGTGTTTATACAGGGTGATCTCCGCGCCCTGCTCGCTCTTGATAGCCTTCAGGTATTCAATGACGGCAACACTGGAAGTGTTGCGCGATGCGTCCAGCGGCAGGCGGCCGCCGTCGCCCACGATCTCGCGAATGACGACGCCCGGCTTGTCCGTCAGGGTCACCACCACCTCGTCGGCAGGCGAGGCTACAGCAAAGCCGAATATATCAAAGCCGCACGAAACGTTTGCTACCGTTGCTGGGGCTGATGCTCTTACAGATTTCATGAATCCAATGTTTGTCGTTATACTCTGTTCGTTTTACCCTTAGCGCGCATAGTGCCCGATGCGGATCACGTCGGCAAAGACACCGGCGGCGGTTACGGCAGCGCCGGCGCCCGGCCCGCGAATGACCATGGGGCGCTCGTGGTAACGCTCGGTCGTCAGCAGGATGATATTGTCGCTGCCCGACAGGGAGTAGAACGGATGTTTATCGTTCACCGTACCCAGCGACACCGCCACTTTACCGTCCTTCAACACCGCCATATAGCGCAGTTTCTCCTGCCGCGCGGTGGCCTCTGCCAGCAGCTTTTCAAACGCGCTGTCGTGTTTCTCCAAAGCCGTAAAGAAGGCATCCACCGAAGTTTGCTCGCGGCAGTCGGCCGGCACGAGGTTCTCTACGGTAATATCGCTCAGCTCATACGGCAGGCCGGCTTCGCGGGAAAGGATCAGGATCTTGCGCGCCACATCCATGCCGCTCAGGTCGTCGCGCGGATCGGGTTCGGTATAGCCCTTGGCCTTGGCTTCTTTGACTACGTCGCTGAATTTCTTACCCGCGGTATACGAGCTGAAGATAAAGTTCAACGTGCCGCTCAGCACCCCTTCGATGCTGATGACCTTGTCACCGCTCAGCAGCAGATCGTTCAGGGTATTTATCACCGGCAGGCCCGCGCCTACGTTGGTTTCGTACAGGAACTTCACACCACGACGGAAGGCGGTATGTTTCAGCAACTTGTATTTTTCCAGCGAAGCTGAGTTGGCTTTCTTGTTGGGTGTAACGACCGAGATGCTGGCCGACAGGATCGCCTCGTAGAACGACGTCACCTCTTCGCTGGAAGTACAATCTACAAAAATACTGTTGGGCAGATTGAGCGATACCATGTGCTCCACGAACTTCTCCATGTGCATGGCCTCGCCCTTCGCCTCGTTCTCGTCCAGGCAAGTGGCCAGCGGCAGTCCCGCTTCCTGGAAAAGCATCTTGCGGCTGTTGGCGATCGCCACGATGTTTACCTCCAGCAGGTTCTCTTCGGCGAGCTTGTTGAATTGCTCGCGCACCATGTTGATGAGGGCTTTGCCGATCAGGCCGGTGCCCACCAGGAACACGTTGAGCAGCTTGCGATCGGACAGGAAGAAGGCCTCGTGCAAGGCGTTCAGCGCCTTGGCTACGTCGGCTTGCCGTACAACGGCGGAGATATTACGCTCGGAAGAGCCTTGTGCTATAGCCATGACATTTACACCGTTTTTACCAAGCGCGCTAAACATGCGCCCGCTGGTACCTGGACTTTGTTTCATATTATCGCCGACGACAGCGATCACCGAGAGGTCTGTCTCTACGTGTACTTCGTCGATCTCTTCGTTGCGTATTTCGTATTGAAATTCTTTTTCAATGGCCGTCTTGGCCTGACGGGTATACTGGCTTTCGATCGCCAGACAGATAGAGTGCTCGGACGATGCCTGGCTGATGAGGATCACGTTGACGCGCTCGCGGGCCAGGGTGGCGAACAACCGCGCCGAAGCACCCACCACGCCCAGCAGGCCACTGCCCTGTACGCTGAGCAGGCTGATGGCATTCATGGACGAGATACCCTTGATCACCTTGCCGTTCTTCGACTCGGCGTGAATGACGGTGCCCTGAAAGGTAGGGTTGAATGTATTCTTGATCCAGATGGGGATACGGTTGACCATCGCGGGCTGCATGGTGGCCGGGAAGATCACTTTGGCGCCAAAGTGCGAAAGCTCCATCGCTTCTTCATAGCTCATCTGCGGCACGGTAAACGCCTTCTTCACCAGGCGCGGGTCGGCAGTCATCATACCGTCCACGTCGGTCCAGATCTCGAGGTCCGATGCTTGCAGGGCACCGGCAAAGATCGCCGCGGTATAATCCGAGCCACTGCGGCCGAGCGTGGTCGTTTCTCCCGTCTCGCTGGTGCCGATAAAACCGGTAATGATCTGCAGCGCCTGCTGGCGGCTGAAGTGCTCGCGGATCTGTGTGTTGGTGGTGTCGAAGTCTACCTTGGCGTATCCAAAGTTTGCATCGGTGCGCACCACGCGGCGGGCGTCGAGGAACTCAGCAGCGACACCGTTGTCTTTAAAGGCTTCGGCAATGATATAGGCCGACAGGCGTTCGCCAAAGCTCATGATGTAGTCGAGGGTGCGGGGTGTGCGTTCTTTTACGAGGTACACACCGTGCAGTACGTCTTCCAGTTCGTTGATCGTAAACTTGACCTGCGCCAGGATGCTGCTTTGCTTTTGCACACCTACCAGTGCCCGTACGGCGTCGAGGTGACGGCGTTCAATGTCGGCCAGGGTGGCTTTGTATTCCAGGTTGCCTTCGAGGGCCAGCCGGCTGATCTGGATCAGCACGTCGGTCACACCGCCAAAGGCGGAAAACACGACGGCTACGTCTTCGCGCAGGTACGGCTTGACGATCTCGATGACCGACTGTATCCGCGCGGGGGTGGCGACCGATGAGCCACCGAACTTCAATATTTTCATGACAAAATGGTTTCTGGTTGTTGAGGTGATTTATTTTTTCGATTACGCGTAGCACTTCCTGGAGGTGGACGTAATCCTAATGGGGGCGGAGGTATAGCTGCATACGGGTTACCCCGTAATGATGGTAATGGTAATAATGATGGTAATAATCATTGTCACAACGGTAGCCATGGCGATAGAAGCTTCTGTGAAAAAGCTTCCGGAGGAAAGTATATATGGTTTCGCCAGTGTCATTTGATATCCCGAAATAATGAAACACACGCCTTGTTTCCAACAGAAAATTTATGATTTTTGCACGAACTAACGGTTATTAGCGCATTGCAATCGTATGCAACGAGTCTCTTGAAAATATTACCCGAAAAAGTACGGGTATCATTTCCTTAAAACATCACGACCTAGCATGCTTATACACGCCAACACCGCTCACATCACGCGTCACAACATCTCACGATAACACCGCTGCCGGAACCTGCCGCGATCTTTTTCACCATGAACGAAACACGAAAAACCAAATTCCCGCGCGAGTCTTTTGTCAGCATGACAGAGCTCGTTCTTCCGAACGACACCAACACCTTCAACAACCTGATGGGTGGACGACTCATGCATTGGATGGATATCGTTTCGGCCATCGCCGCGCAGAAGCATTCCAACCGCCACGTGGTGACCGCCTCGGTCGACAACATCTCGTTCAAGCATCCCATTCGCCTGGGGAACGTCGTGACGCTGCGGGCACGCGTGACCCGCGCGTTCCAATCGTCCATGGAAGTGCGCATCGATGTCGATGCGGAAGACGTGCCGGCCGCGCACAAGTTTGAAAGTAATGCCGCCTACTTTACCTTTGTCGCACTCGACAAGGATGGGAAGCCTACCGACGTACCGGCTGTCGTAACCGAGACGGCGGAAGAAGCCGAATTCTACGAAGGTGCGCTGCGCCGCCGCCAGCTGCGCCTCATCCTGGCCGGAAGAATGAAACCTTCTGAAGCCGCCGAGTTACGATCTATCTTCGACATCAAGGAACCCTAAGCACTTATGAGCCAGGCAGCCACCATCGGAACATACCTCTACCCGGAAGATCTGTACAGCCTCCCGCCCCGCGTGCTGGTGATCCTGTCGGACCCGTGGGAGAACCTGTCGGAGGCCGATCAGACCACGCTGACAAAAATGATCACGGCGCTGCGGCTCAACATCGCCGCGGTACAGATCATTACGCGCGCGGCCTTTACCGCGGCCGACCTCGCCGCCTATGCGCCCACCAAAGTGATTGCCCTGGGCGCCACGTTGCAAGGCTCCAGCCGCCTGTACGAAAGCTTTACGCACGACGGCCTGCCCGTAGTAGTGGCCGATGCCCTGCCGCGCCTGGACGATCTCAAGAAGAAAAATCTCTGGCTGGCGCTGCGCCAGATGTTCGGCGTCTGACCCGGTACGGCCTCTTCCTCTGGATATTTTCCGGACGGCGCCGGATGGCGCATCATACCCCCTTCCCGGCTCGGGAACAACCGATTGTATTGATCATTTGGCAGATTCCGGGCGATTCCTATCTTTGCCATCCTTAGTAAAAAGCCATCCGGCACACCGGGTGGTTTTTATGTATCAATCAGATCCTTAACATCATATGAACAGTATTTTACTTCTTGTCCCGCTGCTGGGAATCGTCGGCCTGATCGTTATGGCCATTAAATCCGCCTGGGTGTCCAAACAGGACGCCGGCGACGCAAAAATGCAGGAGCTTGCCGGTTACATAGCCCAGGGCGCCATGGCGTTCCTCCGGGCTGAATGGAAAGTGTTGACCTACTTCGCGGTCATCGCCGCCCTGCTGCTGGCCTGGTCGGGTACGCTCGTGCCGGATTCAAGCCCCCTCATTGCCATTTCGTTCCTGATCGGCGCCGTGCTGTCGGCCTTCGCAGGCTACATCGGCATGAAGATCGCCACCAAAGCCAACGTACGCACGACACAAGCCGCCCGCACCAGCCTGGCCCACGCCCTGAAGGTGTCGTTCACCGGCGGCTCGGTCATGGGCATTGGCGTAGCCGGTCTTGCGATCCTCGGCCTGGGCGGCCTGTTCATCGTATTGTATAACATGTATGTGCCGGCCGGCGCGGCCATCACCGGTCTTGAAATGAAGAAGGCTATCGAAGTGCTCGCGGGCTTCTCGCTGGGTGCCGAGTCGATCGCACTCTTCGCCCGCGTGGGCGGCGGTATCTATACCAAAGCGGCCGACGTGGGCGCCGACCTCGTAGGGAAAGTAGAAGCGGGCATACCCGAAGACGACGTGCGCAACCCCGCCACCATTGCCGACAACGTAGGCGATAACGTAGGCGACGTAGCCGGCATGGGCGCCGACCTTTTTGGTTCATACGTAGCCACGATCCTCGCCACCATGGTGCTGGGCCAGGAGATCGACGCATCGGCCGACAAATTCGGCGGCCTCTCTCCCATCCTCCTGCCGATGCTCATCGCCGGCCTGGGCCTGATCTTCTCGATCGTCGGTACCTGGTTCGTACGCATCAGCAAAGAAACAGACAGCGTCCAAAACGCATTGAACATCGGCAACTGGTCCTCGATCGTGATGACCGCCATCGCCTCGTTCTTCGCCGTAAAGCACCTGCTGCCGGAAACACTGGTACACCGCGGCGTGACATTCACATCCACCGATGTGTTCATCGCCATCATCATCGGTCTCGTCGTGGGCACGCTCATGAGCGTGATCACCGAATATTATACCGCCATGGGCAAGCGCCCGGTATTGTCGATCATTAAACAATCGGGCACCGGTCACGCCACCAACATCATCGGCGGGTTGTCTGTCGGTATGGAATCTACCGTACTGCCCATCTTTGTACTGGCGGGGGGTATCATCGGCTCCTATGCTTTTGCCGGACTCTATGGCGTCGCCATTGCCGCAGCAGGTATGATGGCCACCACCGCCATGCAGCTCGCGATCGATGCGTTTGGTCCGATCGCCGATAACGCAGGCGGTATTGCTGAAATGAGCCAGCTGCCCGAAGAAGTACGCCATCGTACCGACAACCTCGACGCCGTGGGCAACACGACCGCCGCAACCGGTAAAGGCTTTGCCATTGCTTCTGCCGCGCTTACTTCGTTGGCCCTCTTTGCCGCCTTCGTGGGGATCTCCGGCATTAGCTCGATCGATATTTACAAAGCACCGGTCCTGGCCGGTTTGTTTGTGGGCGGTATGATCCCGTTCATCTTCTCCTCGCTGGCCATTGCGGCGGTAGGCCGTGCGGCGATGGACATGGTGAACGAAGTACGTCGCCAGTTCCGCGAAATTCCCGGTATCATGGAATACAAGGCCAAGCCCGAATATGAAAAGTGTGTGGCCATTTCAACCGGTGCATCGATCCGCGAAATGATCGCCCCCGGTGCTATTGCCCTCCTGGCCCCGGTGCTGGTAGGCTTTACCTTCGGCCCCGAAGTCTTGGGTGGTCTGCTGGCCGGTGTGACCGTATCCGGCGTGCTGATGGGCATGTTCCAGTCAAACGCCGGCGGCGCGTGGGACAATGCCAAGAAGTCGTTCGAAAAGGGCGTGGAGATCAACGGCCAGATGTACTACAAGAAGTCGGAGCCGCACAAGGCATCCGTAACGGGCGATACCGTAGGTGACCCGTTCAAGGATACCTCCGGCCCGTCCATGAACATCCTGATCAAGCTGACCTCCATCGTGGCCCTGATCATCGCCCCGCACATTGCACACAAAGACCATTCGGCAGCCGCCCAGGCCACCCCGGCCAAAGCCCAGACCGAAGTGATCACATCTGTCGCAGCGCCCGAAAAAAGCGCTCAGTAACGGCAAAATACGCCATCAAATTCAGGAGAAGCCTCGGGAATGCCGGGGCTTTTTCTATTTTTGACGGGTAAAACTATCCGCCTATGCCCCTCCGGATTCTGACAATGGCGTTGCTCTTCTGGGCACACGCCGGCCTGGCCCAGCCCCCCTCGGTGCTGGGAAAATGGAAGACGATCGATGACAACACCGGCAAAGAGCGATCTATCGTGGAGCTTTACGAGCGCGACGGCAAAGTGCATGGCAAGATCACGAAGCTTGTCCGCGCCCCCGAAGACGACCCCGACCCGATCTGTGACGAGTGCTCGGAAGACGACCCTCGCTACAAGAAAAAGATCGTCGGCATGGAAATTATGCAGGATATGGTCAAATCAGGCACCGAATATACCGACGGCAAGATCCTCGACCCCGAAAGCGGCAAGGTATATGGATGCAAGATCTGGCTGGAGGGCGATAATCTGAAGGTCCGCGGATATTGGGGGCCATTTTACCGAACCCAAACCTGGAACAGGGCCCATTAACCTCCTGGAAGAACCCTGCCTACCGGCAGGCAGGCCTGCCCGCCGACAGGCAGGCCCCATTCGCCGGAAAATTCACAAAAAGACAACCTCAGAGGTTACAACCCCGCTAAACGATGGTATACAGGTCGAGCTCACACATGGACGAAAAAGAGATTTTCGAGCGCATTTGTAAAGGCGATGAGAAAGCTCTCGAGTTCTTGTATAAGAAATACTACCGGATGATGACCAAGCTCGTCATCACCAACAGTGGAACCGAAGAAGAGGCCCGCGACGTTTACCAGGACGCACTCATCGTCTTCTGGCAAAAGGCCACCTCAGGTAACCTGGTCATGACCTCCAAGATCAGTACCTACATCTACAGCATTTGTCAGAACCTGTGGAGAAAAGAGCTGGATAGAAAAAAACGCCTCTCGAATGAAGAAAAAGACACGGCTGTGTCGTTAGATACAGAAACGGCCGAACGTGATAAGATAATTTTACACTGCATCGAGCAATTAGGGGAAACCTGCAAGAAAGTGCTGATGTACTACTACTTCGAAGAGATGTCCATGCAGGAGATCGCAGACAAACTGGGATTCGCCAACACCGACACGGCCAAAACGAAGAAGTACAAGTGTAAAATGAAATTAGATGAATTAGTCAAAGCTCAGTACTCTGAGCGTGATTTTTTGGATTAGAACTATGGCACTGGAAAGAGACTTGGAATTATTAGACCGCTACATTGCGAATGGGCTGAAGGGCGAGGAGAAAGCGGCTTTCGAACAACAGTTGAACGCCGATCCTGAATTGAAGCGCGAGTACACGTTGCAACAAAGCATTGCCGAAGGTATCCGCCAGGCCCGCCGGGTTCAGTTGAAGACCCTGCTGAACAGCATACCGGTTCCCGCTCCTACGGGCGGCGAAGCCGTATTGGCCAAAACACTGGCAGGCCTGTTGGTCGCCGGGGCGATCGGCGCAGGTGTATACCTATACCTGAAGCCGGGCAAGGACAATACAAGCACCGCACAGCAAGAGTCACCCGCAACCGAAACACAACCCGGGGCGGTAGCAACGCCCGACACGACACCGGCTACGGAAACACCGGCGGCGCCGCTGGCCGAACAACACGAGACGACCACCGCTCCTACCCGGCAAGCCCCCGCGACAAACAAAACGGCCCGTCCCAAAGACACCGCCGTCGCGGCACCCCAGGAACCGGCCGTGACCAAGCCGAACATTACCGTGTTCGACCCGAGCGAAGAAGCCGGCAACACCGCCGCCCACGACGATGGCACGCTGCGTGAATCTTCCGCCGAGCCGAAGAGCGCGAAAGCCGAAATCGAAGTTCGCACCGACAGCAACAACAAGAAATATACCTTCCACTATCAGTTTAAAGAAGGTAAGCTTTATCTGTATGGCTCGTTCGAAAAGAACCTGTACGAGATCATGGAGTTCTTCAGCGACAACAAACGCACGGTATTCCTGTTCTACAAAGAGAACTACTACTTGCTGAACGAAGAATCTGAGAAGATCCGGCCGTTAACGCCCATCAGCGACCCGGTATTGCTCAAGAAACTGACCGACTACCGCGGCAAATAACCGCAGCCGGTACCGCCAAACGCTTTACGAAAAGAGGGTATCTCCAGTCGAGATACCCTCTTTCATTTATACCCTAGTAACAATTCGAGGCACGCACATGCTGATTTGTTATGCTCTTTCAGGGCTCCGTTCTTTGCGTTCTGCACCTTAACAAGAAAGGCCACCCATTCCGGGTAGCCTCTCCGATTTATAATTCGCGTGATCTCAGAACTTGAGCGCCAGGTTTGCCGAGAAGTTTCTGGGCATCTGCGGGCTGAGCACGCCCTGGCCGACGAAGTATCGCTCATTGGTAAGGTTGTCCAGCTTGAGACCCAGTCGCCAGTCCGGAGTGCTATAGAACACGGTCGCGTTCAACACGGTGTACGACGGAATGGTGAACACCCCGGTGATGGCAGAGTTGGCGGTCAGGTGCTTACTCACGTAGTTGCCCCCGATGCCGGCACCGATACCTTTTAGTTTGCCGTGGGGCAGGGCGTAGCTGATCCAGGCGTTCGCGAGGTTGGCGGGTCCGGCCGCCGCGGGCCTTCTGCCTTCCAGCGCGGCCGTCGATTTGGTGAACTCGCTGTCGTTGTGGCTATAGCCTGCCACCAGATTCAACCCCATGACCGGGTTCGCGATCAGCTCCACTTCCAGACCTCTGCTGTACTGCGTGGCATCCTGCACGGTGACGTTATAGTTCCGGTCGTCGCGTACCACGACCTCCGTCCGCGTAACGTTCTCGACGCTGATGTCGTAGTAGCTCACGACCAGGTTCAGCTTGTTCTGCAACATCTCCATTTTTACACCACCCTCCAGCTGGTTGGCCTGCTGAGGCTTGAATACGCCCGAGATGTCGGGAAGCGGCTGCGTAACGGGAGCCACGTTGAAGAAACCGTTCATATAGTTACCAAAGACCGACAACTGGTCGGGAATGATTTGATACACCACGCCGAGCTTGGGCGAGACGGCCGTCTGATCAAACTCCGTGTTGGGCACGTAGGTGTTGGTGGCATGGTTCCGCGTACCCTTGTTCTCAAAACGGTCTATCCGCAGACTGAGCATCGCCAGCAGACGATCGGTAACGTTGATGACATCGGATGCATACACACTGTATACGTTGGACGTGTTGTCGTTCTTTGTAGGAGCATCCGTGCTCGCCGCCAGTTTTGCCATGACGGCCGAGCGCGAGATCTTGATATAATTGGGATCGGCGCTGATGCCACTGATGTTGTCAAATACAATATACGGCGAGTTGCTGTTGTTGACGCCGCGGCTCAGGAAGTCAAGGCCTACCACAAGGCGGTTGCGCAGGGACCCGATCGTAAAGTCGCCAATGAAGTTCTGCTGAATGTCGATGGCCGTGTTCGTCGTGTTCTGCAGCGTGATATTGCGCTCCAGCAACGTGTCGGCTACGGTACCCCGCAGGAATTCATATTGATAAAAACCGTCGGACTTGCGGGTGTTGCTGGAAAAGTTGGTCTGCGATGTCCACCCCGGGGCCAGCGTGTACGTCACCTGCCCGTATACATTGGTGGTAGGCGTTTTCATGCTGAGGTCGTTGCTGGTATAGGAGCGGTTCCAGTCAAAACCGAGCTCATCCGGTGTATGGGCCACGAACGTGCGGGTACGGTTCAGAAAGACCACCGACGGGCTGGTCATTTCGCCATTGTAGATCCCGGCGTTGAGGTTGATGCGCAGCCGGTCGTTGACGCGGTATTCGAGCGATGGTGCGATCACAAGGCTCTTGCGGAAGCCGGCATCCTGAAAGCTGTTTTGGGTTTGATACGCGGCGTTGACCCGCAGCAGCAGGTTCTTCTTTTCGTTTATCGGGCTGTAGATATCCGCCGTGAACCGGTTCAGACCGTAGCTACCGGTGGTATAGCCGATCTCGCCGCCGGCGATCTCGACGGGCTTTTTGGTAACGATGTTCAGCAGTCCTCCGAACGATGTTACCGAGCTGCCGAACAACGTGGCCGACGGGCCTTTGAGCACTTCCACTTTCTCTACGTTTACAGGATCAAATTCGCCGTTTGTCTGCACCGGCACACCGTCTACCAGCGACACTTCGGTCCTGAATCCGCGCAGGGTATAGAAAGTCGCTCCGTCGGAGTTGATACCGCGGTTGCCCTGGATCTTGTATACACCGGGTGCATTCTTGACAATGTTACCGAAGTCGGTAATGAGCTGCTCGGTGAACAGGGTCTTCGACAGCGCGCTATATACCTGTGGATTTTCCAGGTTGCTGAGGGGCAGCTTGGCGACGTAGTCGCTTTCCCGCTTGGAGAACTTATTGACATCACCGCTGATAACGATCTCTTGCAGCATCTTGCTGTCTTCGTTCATCGCAATAGGCTCCACTTCCAGCGTCTCGCCGGCCGCGACCTGCACCGTTCTTTCGATGGGCTCGTAGCCGAGCAGTTGTACGACGAGGGTTTGCTCGCCCGCCGGTACGCCCTTGATCAGAAAATTTCCCTGCGCATCGCTCGGCATGCCCTTGCCGGTGCCTTTGATGCTCACGTTCACAAATTCGGCGGGGCGCCCGTCAGATGTTTTGAGGGTACCCTTCACGGTGCCTTTCCCGCCCGCGTTCGCCTGGGCCTGGATGGTGACCGTCGTTCCTTGCACGTGGAAATTGGTGGACGCACCCAGCACCTTGCGCAGGGCTGCTTTGAGGGGAACATCCTTCAAGTCGGCGGATACTTTCTTATCCGTGCTCAGTTGGGTGCTGCTGTAGGATATCGACACACCGGCTTTTTCGCCGATGGCGGTCAATGCCTCGGCCAGGGTAACGTTATTCAACTGCACTGTAACCGGATTATCCAGAACATTTTGCTGGCCATAGACACTGCCGGCACCCAGCAGCAGGGTCAAGAGAAACAGGATGTACCGGTTTACGGTAAAAAAATAGTTTTTGCTTCGGTCGATAGGAGAAGCGAGCGATAAATGCATACTTTTAATTGATGTTTAATTGATCATGACGATTGATGGACATTGGCCCGGTGTAAAGTTTGGCGACGGCACACCGGGTTTCTTTTTTTGATCTCTTCCGGGTTAAGGAGGCATAGCGTTAGCGTTCATGCGCGTATAGCGTTACAGTCTTGTCGTGAATCTCATAGTGAAAATCGATGGCATACGCCATACTGCGAAGAACGGCCGGCAGCGTTGCGCGGGTAAAGGTGCCCGTGTAGCGTTGATCTTTCAGCGCGTCCGATTCGATGTTGACCTGTACGCCATACCAGCGTTCCAGCGCGGTAGCGATCTGCGCGATCGTAAGGTCGTCAAAGATCAGGATGCTCTTTTGCCAGGCCGACGCGCGCGACGCGTCGACATCGGTTTTGGCTTGCAGCAGGCCATCGCGTAGCACGATCTGCTGGTTGGCCAGAAGGGTATCGGCGTCACCCGCCACGTCCGCGTTGGAAAAGACGACGCGTCCCTCCGCCACCGCCAGGGTGGTGGTCGTTTCCGTCGGGTAGGCCTTGAGATTGAATACCGTGCCCAGCACGCGGGTCTCGCTGTGCCCGGTACGAACGAGGAAGGGCTTGCCGGCATTTTTTGTTACCGTAAACAGCGCTTCACCCCGCAGGAATACCCGGCGCAGGGTGTCTGAGAATGACGTCGGGTATTGCAGCTCACTATCGCTGTTCAGCGCTACCTGTGTGCCGTCGGGCAGGGTAACGTTGGCCCTTTGTCCCATGCCTGTCCTGACAGTCTGCAGCGGCACGGGCGACACGTGGGGAGATCGTAAGATCACGAGGTACGTCAGCGCCACTGCGAGCGTAATGCTGGCGGCAATGCCTACGGGTTGGTAGTATTCTTTCCAACGCAGGATGAATGCCGAGGGCCGTTGCCCGACCGGGTCCAACCGGCGCCATACCCGCTGTCCTATCTGTTGTTTCAGCGCGGCCGGAATGTGGCCGGTATCCGGCGCATCTTCCAGGCGCTCACCGTTTAGCCAATCCTCTACCACCCTTCGCTCCTGTTCGGAACAAAGCCCCCGATTATAACGGCTCAATAACTCCGGATTGATTCCCATTCAAGACGTTTTATAGCAAACGGGGTTCAGGCCCATTCATGCAGTAGTTGCGTGGGACGACGATTACCCTGGCGGCAGGATGATTTTTTTTTAAAAGCGGTATCCGCCGAGGTGCTTGCTCAGAAAACGAAGAGCCCGGGTGAGATGGTACTCTACCGTTTTTTCGGAGAGCACGAGCGATGAAGCGATGATCTTGTTCGAAAGACCCCGCTCGCGACTCATCTTATATACGGTCTGGCAGGGGTTCGGCAGCTGGGCGACGAGGGTCGTGACCTGCTCGGTCAGGAACACATAGTTCACGTCATTTTCGGTGGACTCTTCTGCGCCGGAATATCCCTGCATGGCATGACCGAAGTGCGCGGTGCGGTTGCTGGTGTCTCGGTAATGCGCCAATACTTTCAGACGGGCGGCGCGCATCAGGTAGTTTTCCACCGGCCCCTCCACACGAAGCTCATCCTTGCGTTCCCACAACGACTGAAACAATTCGTGCATCAGGTCCTCGGCGAGCGGAATGTCTTTTGTGGCCTGAAAACAGACGGCTAGTACCTTTTCCCAGTATCGATCGTAAAGCGCCTTGAACGCACTTTCGTCAGCGATAAGCAGCGGTAGGGATTCTGAAATGCTATGTTCGGCTGAACCGTGCAAAGACTGCAAAGATTACAGGTTATAGCCCAAAGTAAGCTATTATTTATATCCAGTCCAAATAAGAACATGATAAAAAACAGCCCTACCGCGCTTGTTTTTGGCTTTTTCCTCGTCGCCACCATATTATAAAGCCAGTAATGGGGAGGCTCGCAGCAACCAGCGAGGCGCAGAAAGCCAGCATCTTTCCGGGCAGGTTCAGCACGGTACCGGTGTGGAGATCATAGTTCAGGAGCTTCACCCGGGCGGCGCGATCCAGGTCGTCGAACGAGCCGGATTGTACCCGCTCTCCCGTGTAGCGGTCATAAGAAGATTTGATACGTTCGTAATGGTTGTTAACGGTCTCATAGGCAAAGACATTCACGGTGCCGGTCCTTGCCGCCGGCAGCACCACCAGAAACGATACAGCCCGGGGACTAACGCCACGGGCATCCATCCATATTTTATCGATCACCAAAGGCTGTTGGGCACGGGTGGTATCGGATCCGGGAAATGTTTCTTTCCTGGGCGACGCCCCGCCGTTCGCCACGAACTGTACGCTTTTGTCCATCCACTCGAACGACCATACCAATCCGGTAATGGCCACGATCAGCAGCAGGACAAAGGCATACAGGCCCAGCGTGCGGTGCAGATCATAATTGACGCGTTTGAGCTTGCCGTGCCACTTGATGGTAAAATACTGTTTAAGCTTGGGCGACTTCCACTTCTTCGGCCACCAGAGGATCATGCCGGTAACGAGGAGGATCACAAACAAGAGGGCGGCGTACCCCGTAATGGCGTGGCCTACCGTGTCGCCCAGCCACAGTTGCGTATGCAGGCTGAAGACAAGCTGGAAGAAGTCGGCCTTGGTGTTCTCCGTAGCAACGACCGTTCCGTCGTACGGATTGATGTAGACCTTATTGTAGTAGGTATAATAGTTCCAGTAGAAGATGTTATCCGGATTGGTCCGGGTAGCCCGGAATATATAGGTGCGGCCGGGCGCTTGTGGGATCTCGATCCGCGTGATGGGCTTGTCTTCCCCCAACGTTTTTTGGGCGATGTCCATCAGTCGGGTCAGGGGCCACGGGTGGCCCGGTTGCGGATCTACATACAGTCTGTCGGAATGAAAAATACCCTTGAGCTCCTTTTCAAATGCATACAAACATCCGGTGACACCGAGCACGACCACGATCACGCCGGAGGCCAGCCCGAGCCACAGGTGCAGCCAGCCCACTGCTTTCTTAACTTTCATTGACTTGAATTACCGCCGGCAAAATAGATTTCAAATGCCAGATTCCAAGGGCCGGCACCCGGTGGGCCCCGTTTTTTACAGGCCCTGGTGGCCCCCGGGAGACTACGGTATTTCGTATTTTCTCATAACTTTGGGCCTTACAGCATGGAGAAAGCAACAAGAAAGAAGAAATTGGGCGGCTACCCCGCCATGGGTGTGGTGTTCAGCATCACGCTGGCGCTCTTTGCCCTGGGCTTGTTCGGCACCCTCATGATCTACTCCCGCGAATTCGGGAAGATGGTGCGCGACAACCTCAACGTAAAAGTATACCTCAAAAGCACGCTGACCGAAACCCAGCGCAGCCAGCTGGAAAAGACCCTGCTCGGTAAGGAATATGTCGCCTCTGGCGAAACTGCCCTGAAATACATCTCCAAGGAAGAAGCCGAAAAAGACCTCGTGGCCCAGATCGGCGACTATAAGGAGATCCTTGGCGAGAACCCCCTAAAAGATGCCTTCATTGTCGGCATCAAACCCGGGTTTCAGGACACCACCAACCTGAAGAAGATCAAGGCCGACCTGGAGACCGTCAACGGCATCCTGGAAGCCACCTACGAAAAGCACCTGTTTGACGCTGTCAATAAAAACTTCTTCAACATCTCGATCGTGCTGATCGTGATCGCCGTCATCATGCTGGTGATCACGTTCCTGCTCGTCAGCAATACCCTGCGCATTGCCTTGTTCTCACAGCGTTTCCTGATCCGCAGCATGCAGCTGGTGGGCGCCAAGCGCTGGTTCATTCAGCGGCCGTTCCTGTTCCGCGCCGCGGGCTACGGGCTCCTGGCCGGTGCATTGACGAGCGCATTGCTGTGGATGCTGTCCGATTACTCACAGAAAAAACTTCCGGATATCATGTTGGTGCACAACCAGCAGCACTTCCTGCTCTTACTCGCATTGCTGCTCGGCACCGGTATGATTGTCGCTGTCATCAGCACGTTCTTTTCGATCCACCGGTACCTCAAAATGTCTTTAGACGAACTATACTGATAAACCAACCATCATGCAAAGCAAGCTTCCTTTTGGAAAAAAGAATTATCAATGGATGATCATCGGCGTCGTAACGCTTTTGCTGGGCTTCATCATCATGTCCCTCGATAGCAGCCCGCACGGGTTTGGCTTCCTGGGCCTGACGCTGGGCCCGATCGTGGTGATGGCCGGCTTTATCATGGAGATCTACGCCATTCTCCACAAACCAGTCAAATAGTCTCAGTACACTTCGTCCATGTCTATCCTGCAAGCTATCATCCTCGCCATCATCGAGGGCGTTACGGAGTTCCTGCCGATCTCCTCTACCGGCCACATGATCATCGGCTCGTCGCTGATGGGCATCGGCACCGACCCGTTTGTCAAGATGTTCACCGTGGCCATCCAGCTGGGGGCCATCCTGTCGGTCATCGTACTGTACTGGAAACGGTTCTTTCAGTCCTTTGACTTTTATTATAAGCTCGTCGTGGCATTTCTGCCGGTAGCCATCCTGGGGCTGCTCCTGAACGATTTTATCGATGCCCTGCTGGAGCGTGTGGATGTAGTGGGCTATACGTTGTTGCTCGGCGGTATCTTCTTCCTGTTCATTGACAAGATCTTCAAAGACAATGAAAACAGCACGAAGGAGATCGATTACCCCACCGCCTTCAAGGTCGGTGCATTCCAGCTCTTTGGGCTCATCCCCGGCATGTCGCGCTCGGCCGCAACCATCATCGGCGGCATGACGCAGAAGCTCAACAAAAAAACCGCCGCCGAGTTTTCGTTCTTCCTGGCGGTGCCGACCATGGCCGGTGCCACGTTTATCAAGATGTTGAAATTCTTTATGGACGGCAACAACTTCGGCTCGCATGAGATCACCCTGCTGGCCGTGGGCAATGTTGTCGCGTTTGTCGTGGCCATCCTGGCGATCAAGTCGTTCATCACCTTCCTGACACGCTACGGCTTTAAGCTCTTCGGTTATTACCGCATCGTACTGGGCATCCTCATCCTGGTGCTGTATTACCTCAACGTAGGCCTTACCATTATTTAGATGGAAAGCGCTCCTGAAAGCGAAGGCCGCGTATTGCTCGTCAACAAGCCCCTGGAGTGGACTTCGTTCGATGTGGTCAACAAGTTGCGCTATAAGCTCAAGATGAAAAAGATCGGCCATGCCGGCACGCTCGACCCCCTGGCTACGGGCCTGCTCATCATCTGCACCGGCAAAATGACCAAAAAGATCGAGGAGTTCATGGGCCAGGAGAAAGAATATACCGGCCGCTTCATCATCGGCCAGACCACCCCCTCCTACGACCTCGAAACCGAGGTGAGCGAGCCCCGGGATATCGCTCACATCACGCCGGACATGGTCCGCGCGGCCGCCGCCAAACAGCAAGGACGCATACAACAGTTGCCGCCCTTGCACTCGGCCATCCGCATCGGAGGTAAACGCGCCTATCAATTTGCCCGCAAAGGAAAAGATGTCGAGCTGACACCGCGTGAGGTCGAGATCAGCGCGTTCGAGATCACGGCGGTGAACCTACCCGAAGTATCGTTCCGCATTGTTTGCTCCAAGGGCACATACATTCGCAGCATCGCGCGCGACCTGGGCGAAGCCCTCGGCGTGGGCGCCTACCTGGCCGAATTGTGCCGCACGCGCATTGGGAAATATACGCTCGAAAACGCCCTGTATATTGACGAAATACAGTAGGTTTGCCTACCACTCAGGAGCATGAAGATCTATCATGGAATCGACGATTTTACCCGCCTGGACTATGCCGTTGTCACCAGTGGCACGTTTGACGGCGTGCACGTCGGCCACCAGAAAATACTGAACCGCCTGCGCGAGGTGGCGCTGAAACACGGTGGCGAGACCGTGGTGATCACCTTCTGGCCGCATCCTCGACTGGTATTGCAGCCCGAAGACCGCTCCCTCAAGCTGCTGAACACCTTTGAAGAAAAGGCCGCGCTGCTGAAAGAGCAAGGCATTCAGCACCTGGTGCGCATTCCGTTCACCAAGGAATTTTCGCAGCTCACCTCCGAAGAGTTTATCCAGAAGATCCTGGTACAGACCATCGGCACCAAAAAACTGGTGATCGGCTACGACCACCGCTTTGGCCACAACCGCGAAGGCAGCTTCGAGCAACTGAAGCTCAACGCCCCGCGCTACGGGTTTGACGTAGAGGAAATCCCGCGGCAGGATGTCGACCACGTGGCGGTGAGCTCCTCCAAGATCAGAAAGGCGCTGGAAGAAGGCGACCTCGACACGGCCTCGCACCTGTTGGGCCAGCCGTATAGCCTGACGGGGCGTGTCGTCGTAGGCGACCGCATCGGGCGGCAGCTGGGCTACCCCACCGCCAACATCGACGTCGATACACATTATAAATTGATCCCTGCCGACGGCATTTACGCCGTTACCGTACAGCATGGCCGCGCCTTCTATAAAGGCATGTTGTACATCGGCAACCGACCGACCGTAAACGGTACGAAGCGCGCCATCGAAGTAAACCTCTTCGACTTCGACGGCGATCTGTATGGCGAAAGTCTAACGCTGCGCTTCCACGCGTTTATTCGCGGCGACGAGAAGTTCCCGGACCTTGACACGTTGAAACACAAGCTGGCCCAGGATAAAATCGATGCCCTGCGCTTGCTGCAAGAACAGTAACGCATACCCCAATCCCTCTATGCAACCCCTTTGGATTCCTTCGGAAGAAACGATACAGCAATCCAACCTGCTGCGCTACACGCAATGGCTGACCCGCACCCGCGGTCTTTCCTTCGCGGCGTACGACGCTCTCTGGCAATGGTCGACAGCCCAGGCCGGCGACTTCTGGCAAAGCCTGTGGGAATACTTCGACATCCAACACGACGGCTCCTACCAACACGCCGTGACAGGCACCATGCCCCGCGCGCAATGGTTTGAAGGCACGCGCCTGAATTACGCCGAGCACATCTTTCGCCGCGCCTCCGATGCGCATCCGGCCATTGTCTTTCAGCGCGAAGGCGGCGCCCTGCACGAAACCTCCTGGGCTACGTTGCGCGGGCAGGTAGCCTCGCTGCAGCAGTTCTTCCGCGTGCAAAACGTCACCCCCGGCGACCGCATCGCGGCCTACATGCCGGGCATTCCCGAAGCATCGGCGGCGTTCCTCGCCACGAGCGCGCTGGGCGCAGTATGGTCGTCGTGCTCACCCGACTTTGGCACACCGGCGGTCATTGACCGCTTTGCGCAGATCGAGCCGAAGATCCTGGTCGCCGTCGATGCCTATACCTACGGCGGTAAGACCTTCGACAAGCGTAGCGTCGTGCAGGAGCTCGTCGACGCATTGCCCTCCTTACAGTGCGTGATCCTCCTCTCCGCGCACCCGGAGCCGCCCACACTGGCCAAGCCGGTCGTCTCGTGGCGCGATGTTACCAAACCGACAGACGCCGCGTTGCAGTTCGTACGCGTGCCGTTCAGCCATCCGCTGTGGATCCTATACTCGTCGGGAACTACCGGGCTGCCCAAAGCCATTGTACAGGGACACGGCGGTATCCTGCTGGAGCATCTGAAGTACGGTACGTTTCACAACGACTTTAAACCCGGCGAACGTTGCTTCTGGTACACCACTACCGGGTGGATGATGTGGAATTATATACACGGCAGCCTGCTGGCGAGGGGCACGATGGTACTCTACGACGGCAGCCCCGGTTATCCTGACCTGAACGTGCTTTGGAAGTTTGCCGCGCAGGCACGTATACATCACTTTGGTACCAGCGCGGGCTTTATCCTGGCGTGTATCAAAGCTGGTATACATCCGGCGGAACTGGGTGATCTGAGCGCCCTGCGCTCTGTCAGCTCCACCGGCAGTACCCTGCCGCCGGAAGGTTTTGAGTGGATCTACCGCACCGTGAAGCACGATCTGTGGCTGGCATCGATGAGCGGCGGTACCGATGTGTGCAGTGCCTTCGTAGGCGGCAACCCTACCCTGCCGGTATACACCGGCGAGATCCAATGCCGGGCGCTGGGCTGCAGCCTGGAGGCGTGGAGTGAAGACGGCCGCCCCTTGCTGGACGAAGTAGGCGAAATGGTCATTACCCGCCCCATGCCTTCCATGCCGGTCTATTTCTGGAACGATCCCGACTTTACACGGTATACCGAAAGTTATTTCGACATGTACCCCGGCACCTGGCGCCATGGCGACTGGATCCAGATCACACCGCACCAGGGCGTGATCATCTACGGCCGGTCAGACGCCACGCTCAACCGCGGCGGCGTGCGCATCGGCACCAGCGAAATATACCGCGCTGTAGACAAGGTGAAGGAGGTGAAAGACAGCCTGGTGATCTGCCTGGAAAAATCAGGCGGTGAGTTCTGGATGCCGCTCTTTGTGGTGATGCAGGATGGCGTGGCCCTCACGGACGACATCCGTAAAAAGATCAACACCGCCATCCGCACGGACTACAGTCCACGCCATGTGCCCGATGAGATCATCGCCGTGCCGGATGTGCCGTATACTATCAGTGGCAAAAAGACCGAAACGCCGGTGAAGAAAATCCTGTTGGGAAAAGATCCAAAGGCCGTGCTGAACACCGGGTCGTTAAAAAACCCAGCCTCCATGGATTTCTTTTTAGGGCTGGTAAAAAAATGATTGACGAATGGCCTGAAATGGACCGCATGCATTCGTTGGAACAAACGTATTAAACAGGATCATTGTTTCATACCCGGCGGTACTTCTTTTAACATGTTTTCCTGCTTGTGCCATAACCATTCAGGCTGTAGCTTTAGGTCCCGATGGACGTAGAAATTCTCTCCCGTATACAATTCGCCTTTACCATTGCCTTTCACTATATCTATCCGCCGCTGAGCATTGGGCTGGGTTTAGTGATGGTACTGATGGAAGGCATGTACCTGAAGACCGGTGATGTCATCTATGAAAAGATGACCCGCTTCTGGGTAAAGATCTTTGCGCTGATCTTCGGCATTGGTGTCGCCACCGGCATTGTCATGGAGTTTGAGTTCGGTACCAACTGGGCCGTATACTCGCGCTATGTCGGCGATGTGTTTGGCAGTGCCCTGGCGGCCGAAGGTATATTTGCGTTTGCACTCGAGTCGGGCTTCCTCGGCATCCTCATCTTTGGCTGGAACCGTGTAGGCCCGCGTGTACATTTCTTCTCGACCATTATGGTCACGCTGGGCTCGATGTTCTCTGCCATCTGGATCGTGGTGGCAAACTCCTGGCAGCAAACACCCGCGGGATATCACGTGGTGGGCGAAGGCATGGATGCCCGCGCGGAGATCACCGACTTCTGGGCGATGGTCTTTAATCCTTCGTCTGTCGATCGCATTTTGCATGTGTGGTCAGGCTCTTTCTTAGCCGGTGCTTTCCTCGTCACCAGCGTGAGCGCGTGGTATCTTTTAAAAGGGAAGTATATCGGGCTGTCGCGGGCATCGTTTAAGATCGCGCTGACGGTGGCATTGGCCGCCTCGCTGTTCCAGCTCTTTACAGGACACCGCTCGGCCGACATCGTAGCGCATCACCAGCCGGCAAAACTCGCGGCCATGGAAGGGCACTTCGATTCGCTCGCGGTAGCCGATATGTATCTGTTCGGCTGGGTGAACAAAGAGGAGCAGACGACCTCGGGCGTTTCTATACCCGGCGGGCTTTCGTTTATGATCCACGGCGACTTCAACAAGCCGGTGCCCGGGCTTACCAGCATTCCTGAAAAAGACCGGCCGGGTGCGGTGAACTTTGTCTTTCAGACCTATCATACCATGATCGCCATCGGCATGTTCCTGATCGCGCTGTCGTTATACGCTGCCTTCCTCTGGTGGCGGGGCACGCTCTTCGACAAACGCTGGTTGTTGTGGTTGTATGTGTGGGCGGTGCTGCTGCCGCAGATCGCAAACCAGGTGGGCTGGTATACCGCCGAGGTGGGGCGGCAACCGTGGGTGGTCTATAAATTATTACGCACGTCCGATGCGCTGTCCGAAGCGGTTACAGCCAACCAGGTGTTGTCGTCGCTCATTCTTTTTACGCTGGTGTACATCCTGCTGTTCGCGTTGTTTATATATCTATTAAACAAAAAGATCACGCACGGTCCGTACGACACACACAGCGAAGACCACAGCCCGCGACACCTGGAAATGGCCGAGTCTGTTAAATCGTCACACCCCGCTAACCCCTCCTAGCCCATGGAAACCTTTATCGGTATTGATTACGCTACCTGGTGGTTCCTGCTGATCGGCGCCGTCTTTACGGGCTACGCCATCCTCGATGGTTTCGACCTGGGCGCCGGTGCTCTGCACCTTTTCCTCAACAAAGAGAACAGCCGGCGCATTGCACTCAATGCCATCGGCCCCGTGTGGGACGGTAACGAGGTGTGGCTGGTCATTGGCGGGGGCGCGTTGTTTGCCGGCTTCCCGGAGGTATATGCGTCGCTGCTCTCCGCGTTCTATACACCGTTTATGATCTTTCTGGTGGCGCTCATCTTTCGCGCGATCTCGATTGAGTTTCGCAGCAAAGAGCCGATGGTGTGGTGGCGGCGCCTGTGGGACGTGAGCTATTGCCTTTCGAGCGCGCTGCTGGCATTTCTGCTGGGCATGATGCTCGGCAACGTGGCGCAAGGCATCCCGCTCGACAAAGATCATATATACCGCGGCTCGGACATGTCGTTCATCAACCCGTATGCCTGTATGGTCGGCACCACGTCGCTGGCGCTCTTTATGATGCACGGCGCGATCTACCTGGTAATGAAAACCGAAGACCGCCTGTATGCCAAGCTCACGATCATCGTGCGGCGCACGACCATTTTCTTTGTCATCAGCTTTGTCATCACGTCGTTCTACACGGTATTGTATATACCGCACATGGCCGACCAGATCCACGACAGTCCGTCCATGTTCGTACTACCGGTCATCATGATCCTGGGCATTGCCAGCATCACCCGCATGGTGGCGAAACGCAGATACCTGCTGGCGTTCCTGTCGTCGGCGCTGGTGATCAGCGTGGCCCTGATGATCGTCTGCCTGGAGTTGTTTCCCGTCATTCTCTACTCGGCCGGTGCGCCGGCCAATAGCCTGACGGTGTACAACGCGGCCTCGTCCGAAAAGACCCTGGGCATTATGCTGACGGTGGCGGCCATCGGCGTGCCGCTGGTGGCGGCCTATACCACGTTCGTATTCTGGACCTTTAAAGGTAAAGTGACGCTGGACGAAACAAGCTATTGAGCCGGGAACACTAAACCGCCGGCACCTGTTATATTTGGGCCATGAAAAAATCATCGATCCAATTCGACGTCGAGCTTGACGACAAAAATATGCCCGAAAAGATCCTGTGGGACGCGACCGATAAGCCGGAGCCGGGCCAGAGTGAGACCAAGTCCATGATGGTGGCCCTGTGGGATCACAACCTCAAGAACACCCTGCGCATTGCCCTGTGGGCCAAGGACATGCCCGTAGAGGATATGAAGCGGTTCTACGTTGACTGTATCGGCGGCATCGGCGAGAGCATTCTACGGGCCACCAACGACGAAGTCATGAGCAACGAGATCAACGCCCTGTGCGAACGCCTGGTGAAGCACGTTCTTAAAAATCCGCAATAACCCACTTTCGCTGACACATCGGCGGGCAAGCCCGCCTTCGTGAAAATTTCAGCGAGCTTGCCCGCCGTCGCTAACGCTACGGCGGGCTTTTTTTACCCCTTCGGGTTTGCGTTACACCCGAAAACGCCTTTTCCGGCGCGTTAAAATGCCTACCCCCGAAAAGTCCGGATGTATATTAAATTTTGCTCATAACCACTTCAAATTATGCAAACGGCCTTGTTCAAACGTTTGTTTTTTTGAGATTTTTTGTACTTTTCCATATGGAAGCTCGGTATGCATAACAAATCGGGCACCAATAGGACCCCTTTCACTTAACCTATTTCCGTATTGAACCCATGAAAAAAATCTACAAAGCTTCGTTAGCGATTGTGCTGATGGCGCTGTTGTCGGCCGCCGTTCACGCTCAGACCTCTATTTCCGGAAAAGTTACGGATGCCGCTACCGGCGAACCCCTGGCGGGGGTCAACATTCTCGTCAAAGGACGGGTTATCGGTACTATTTCGGATGCAGGGGGCGAGTTTTCCCTGAAAGCCAATGACGCGCCTCCCCTCACCCTGGCCTTCTCGTTTGTGGGCTACCAGACGGTGGAAGTGGCCGTAACCAACGCTACCACCACAGGCCTGGAAGTTAAGCTGGAAGAGCAGACCGTGCTCGGCCAGGAAGTCGTGATCTCGGCTTCGCGTGTGGAAGAAAGCATCATGCGCTCGCCCGTAACGGTCGAGAAGGTTGACCTGCTGGCGATCCAACAGGCCTCCGCACCCGACTTTTACGACGCATTGGCCAACGTGAAAGGCGTGCAGTTCACCTCGAGCAGCCTCAACTTTCCGCAGGTCAACACACGCGGCTTTGCGACCATCGCCAATGTGCGCTTTGTGCAGCTGGTGGATGGTATGGACACGCAGGCTCCCCTGCTGAACTTCCCCACCGGTAACATTGTAGGCATCGGCGAGCTCGATGCGGAAAGCATGGAGCTGGTGCCGGGCGCCGCATCGGCACTGTATGGCCCGAATGCGTTTAACGGCATTCTCATCATGAAAAGCAAAAGCCCGTTTGAATACCAGGGTCTCAGCGCACAGTTCAAGGGTGGACTGACAACGTCGGATGCACAGGGCAAATCGTACCCGATGACCAGTTTCGGCATTCGCTATGCGAAGGCGTTCAACAACAAGTTTGCCTTCAAAGTCAATTTCTCGATGATGGATGCTGAAGACTGGCATAGCAACGACTATAAGACCGATGTGAACCGGCCCGAGTCTACGCTAGACCTGAGCGGCCAGCCGAACTTCAATGGTGTGAATACTTATGGTGATGAAGCCGTGATCAATATACCGGCATCCGCGCTTCCGGCGGGGTACCAGGGTGGTTCGCTCGACGTACGTCGTACCGGTTGGAGAGAAGAGGACATTGTCGACAACTATGACGCAAAAAGCATAAAAGGTGACGTAGCGCTGCACTATCGCATTACGGACAAGATCGAAGCATTGTATAACTATCGTTACGGCGGTGGCAGCTCTGTATACCAGGGCTCACAGAAATATGCATTGCGCGACTTCACGCAGCAGTTTCACAAAGTTGAGTTGCGCGGCCAGAACTTTTTTGTGCGCGGCTACATGACCGCTACTGACGCCGGTGACTCCTACAATATGGCGGCCCTTGGTGGGCTCATGAATGAACGTATCAGCCCCACCGCTACCGTATGGGCTCCTGCGTATGCGCGCCAGTATTTTCTTGCACTGCAAGGCTACGTACCCGGTGTAACGGGTGGTGATCCTGCCGCCGCACATGCCGAAGCTCGCAGAGTTGCCGATGGAACCCGGCCTGCGGTAGGCACAAAAGAGTACAACGACCTGGTGGAGTCCGTGCGCAACGACTACTTCCAGCGCGACCCGGCCGGCGCCAAATTCAAAGATCAATCGCGTTTGTACCACGCCGAGTTCAACTATAACTTTGCCGACCGCATTAAGTTTGCGGAAATTCAGGTAGGCGGTAACTTCCGCCGGTACAGCCTCTTCTCCGACGGTACAATTTTTAACGAAGCGCCGGATGACGGTACGGACTTCGAGCGGATCAACATCGACGAGTTCGGTGTCTACGGCCAGATTTCCAAAACACTGGCAGAGGCCCTCAAGCTGACCGGCTCCCTCCGTTATGACAAGAACCAGAATTTCGACGGTCGTGTAACGCCCCGCATCTCGGCCGTATATACCGTGAACGAAAACCATAACATCCGGGCGTCGTTCCAGACAGGTTTCCGCAATCCCGACACGCAAGCACAGTTCATTTATTTCCCCGCCGGCACCAACATACTGTTGGGCAGCGCGAAGAAAAATGCCGAACGCTACGGCATCCACAACGGTGGCGGCTGGACACGGGCGTCGTACGAAGATTTCGTGGCCAATGGCGGCCGGATAAATGCAGACGGCTCGATCGCTTCGGGCGATGCATCACGGCTCGTCATTGCCAACGTCGACTATGTAGAGCCTGAGCAGCTGCGCGCCTATGAGGTAGGCTATAAAGGCGTTTTCGGCGGCGACCTGCTGCTGGATGTCAATGCCTATTACAATGCCTATAAAGATTTTATCGGCTCGCTGGATGTGGTCAGCAACCATGCCACCACCCACCAGGGCGACAATGTACCGGCAGGCACGGTATTCTCACCCTATGTCAACTCGGCGGCTACGGTAAGCTCGTTCGGTGTGGGCGTGGGCGCAACCTATAACCTGCCAAAAGGCTATCAGCTTACCGGTAACTACAACTACGCTACGCTGGACGAAGATAAGGATCAGGATCCTAACTTCCGGTCAGGCTTTAACACGCCGGAGAACAAGTTCTCCGTGGGCATCGGCAACCGTAAGCTTACGAAGACACTGGGTTTCAACATAAGCTACCGGTGGCAGGATGAGTTTCTGTGGGAATCTGACTTCGGCTCGTGGAACGTACCTTCTTTCGGTGTAATTGATGCACAAGTGAGCTATAGAATTACCGCGATCAAAACCATCGCAAAAATTGGTGGTGCCAACATTGGTGGCGGCGACTACCGCACCAACCTGGGTGGTCCTTTCGTAGGACAGCAATATTATATTTCCCTCACGTTTGACGAATTCTTTAAATAAGCTTCAACTCCGACGATCATGAAAAAGATTATATACCTGGGTTATACCCTTTCGCTTATGCTCCTGGTCAGCGCGTGCGATCAGGAGGTGATCGACCTGCAGCAGCCGGAAGTAATCGACAAATGCGAAGGTGCGGATCCTGGCTCCGCTAACTTTTCGAAGTTTGTAACCATCGGCGAATCGCTCGTGGCCGGATTCCAGGCGGGAGCCTTGTTTACCGAGGGGCAGAACAGTTCACTCGGTGTGATCCTTGCCAACCAACTGGAATGTGTGGGCGGGGCCGCGACCTTTAACCAGCCCGATATCAACTCGGTGAATGGCTATAACGCCACCTATTCAAACCCCGGCGCGGGTGTTATCCTCGGCCGTATGATCCTGTTTGACTCTGACGGTGCCGGGCCGAAAGGACCGCTACCGACGCCGGCCGGTGCGCCTGGCGTGCCGGCGCCGTATAACACGGCCGATGTGCCGGCGAATTATGCGGGTGACAAGTCAAAGCTCAACAACTTCGCGGTGCCGGGCGTTCAACTACTACATTTCATACGACCGGAGGCCGGAGGACCCGCCGTCCCTGAAAATCCTCTCTACAACAGATTGTATGAACGTTTCGCCAGTAACCCGGGCACCAGTACAATACTGGGCGACGCATTGGCCACACAACCCACGTTTTTTCTGTTCTGGGGGGGTAACAACGATGTCCTTGGCTATGCCATCTCGGGCGGATCGAACGAGCTGATACTGACCAGCGAAGCTGACTTCCAAATACGATACAACGCTATTATCTCTTCGCTGTTGGGCTCCAGCGAAACAATAAAAGGCGTCATCGGCAACGTGCCCGATGTAACGTCCATTCCGCATTTCACAACGGTAAAGTATAACAACATTCCGTTGGATGTCGCCACCGCCAACATGTTAAATGCCGGCTTCGGGGGCTTTAATTCTGCGTTGGATGCAGTCGTTGCATACCTTGGTCACAATGCTGCCGATGCCACCCGGCGAAAGATAAACTTTGCCGCCGGCAACAATGCCATCGTGATTGTAGACGAAAGTCTGAGCGATCTGGGCCCCGAGTTCGACCAGCTCCGCGCCGCCAATGCCATCAACGACGCGCAGCGCGCTGCCCTTGCGCCCTATGAGCAAGCGCGCCAGGCCACGGCGGAAGATCTCTTTCCGCTTTCCGCCGGCTCTGTGCTGGGTACCATTCCGAATGGCGGTAATGCCACCACCATCATCGGCCTGACCGTGCCCCTGGCAGACCAGTATACACTTACCAAAGCCGAGGTCGACGTTGTTCGCGTACGCACGGAAGCCTTTAACAACCATATCAAGGGCGTCGCAGCCCAAAACTCGCGCATCGCCCTGGCCGATGTCAATGCTACATTCGCAGCGTTTGTAAAAGCCGGTCTGCTGTACCAGGACAATGTATCGATCACGCCGAACTTTACACCTCCTTACGGTGCATTTTCGGAGGATGGCGTACACCCCAACAGCCGCGGATATGCTTACGCAGCAAACATCTTTATCAATGCAATCAATGCTAAGTTTGGTTCAACGATACCGCTGGTAAAAATCGGTTCGTACGGCCCCCCGACGGGGTTGCCGGTGTCACCTGCCGGATTGTAAAGAAATATTGCCTATCATGAAAGAGACCGTTCGCACAGGACGGTCTCTTTTTATTTGTGAACCGTTCACCTCCCGACACGCCTCAATAGGGCGCCCCTATACATACCCCGCGGCCTTATATGCCGCCAGGCCCACCCACTCTTTAAAGAGCTTGTGCCAGATTATGAGCGCTTCGAGCTTGGGCAGCAGGTAAGCATCCAGGTAATATTTTTCGGGATGCGAATAGAAGTCTGTGGAGAACGGCTCCAACGCTAGGCCTACCTTGCGGTAGCACGCCAGCGAGCGGCGCATGTGAAAGGCCGACGTGATCAGCAGGCAGTCTTCCGGGCGGTACTGCAGGGAGTCGAGCAATTTGACAACCTCCTGGGCCGACTCCGCCGTGTTACGGGTTTCGTTCTCGATCAGGATATCGGCCGAATCCACCCCCATCAGCATCATCGCTTTCCTGAACTTATTGGCTTCCGGCTCCTCTTCGTGCAGCAACATACCGCTGCCTCCGCTGATCAGGATCTTTTTGATCAGTTTCAACTTATACAACTGCACGGTATGGGTTACGCGGTCTGCACCGCGCTGAAAGTATACCCGGTCGTTGGGGGTGCGAAAGGGAATGGTCGCCCCGGTCAGCACAATGCCGAGCTCGTGCGGGCGCATTTCGACATAGGGCACGGTTTCAATCTCCCAGGCGTGCATGGCTTCGTTTGCCAGGAAACTGTTGCAGAACAGGTATAACAGCCCAATGCCCGTCCACAACGAGATCTTTTTCCACCGGGCGTTGCGCAGCACCAAGGCCAGCACCAACAGCATAAAGACGATGGTCAACGGCATGACCAGGTAGCTCAGGGTCTTGGACAGAATGAAGAACATAGCCGGCTGATAATATTACGGTTTCTTATACAAAGGATTCGACAGGTTGCCCAGCCCTTCGATGATGCGGCGCAGCACGTCGAAGTACAGCGTCAGCGCCAATACCAAACTCATGGACCAGACTACACCCATGTTAAAATACAAGGTATCAATGTTCCGGCCGAGGAAGTGTTTCGCCGGCATGTAAAATTGTGCATCAAAGTCGATCTTATGCGCGGGATCCGGATCTTTGTAGATCGGGAAGATCTTCTGCACCAGCTTACCCTCCACGGCTACGATGCGGTGGCCTTCTGAAATGTTCTTCACCAGGTCGGTAATGGCATCGTTGTGATACGCTTCGCGGAAGGCGCTGAACGCGGCGTCCTTCGCCGGCGTGTCGGTATACTGCTTGACGAGCTGCTCGCGTTTGCCGTCGGCCAGGTTGTAGCGTTTTATATAGTAGTGCTTGCGGGCGTCGATAAAGCGCGATACCTCGGCGTAGGTGGCCGAGTCGAACTTACCCACCGCCAGGCCCGCTGCCGCCCGAAGCGTCTGTCCGGCCACAGCCAGTTCCTTATCGATCTCGTGGCGGATCAACGCCAGGTCGGACGTCAGACGGGCGCGTACCGCTTCGTCTTTCGATCCGAAGTTGTTAAGCGCATACTGCAGCCGTGTTTCCAGCTCCGGCAGGTAATACACCTTTTTATAGTCAGCCGCCGCCATGACCTTGTCGTACAGAAAGAATTCTTGCTCGAACGCGTTGTCTTTAAACTGCGTGACCATGGCCGCCTCAAAGGCCCAACGGGAGGCCATCAGGTCTCCGACGAACGGCACGCCGGCCGTGTTGCCGATAGTGGGATTGAGCTTGTCGAATTTTACCACCACCCCGCTCAGGATCAACTGCGGTATGAGCAACAGCGGAATAAGGATATAGATCGTCACGGCCGAATTGAAACCCGAAGAGATATTCAACCCCAGCAGGTTGGCAAAGCAAGACGTGGTAAAGAGGATCAGCCAGTGATTGAGGAACATGCCCTTGATCTCCAGGATATAGTTCCCTACCAGCACGAACATACAGGTCTGGATGGCCGACAGCATAAACAGGATCGAGATCTTCGAAAGGATATAGCTGCTGCGGCTCAGGTGCAGAAAGGCTTCGCGCTTCAGGATCTTGCGGTCGCGGATGATCTCTTCCGCGCTCACCGTGAGGCCCATGAACAGCGCCACGATCACACTCATAAAGAGGTACGCCGGGATGTTCAGGTTCTTGCCGAATACATAGCCGGCCAGGGAGGTATCGTCGAGATTATAATACCGAACGATGAACGCGAGGATGAACGCCAGCAACGGTGCTTCCAGCAGGTTGATGACGAGGTACTGCGTATTGTGCAGTTTGGCTTGCAGGTCGCGCAAGGAGAACAGGTGTGTCTGTTTCAGCCGCGTCGGGATGTTCAACGTCGAGTGCGGTACTTCGCGGGAAGTCTCGACGGTAAAGGGCCGGTAGTTCTGTTTGAAAACGGTGTTCCACTGTTCGGCGGTGATCTTGCGCTCGTTGGTGAAATGCCCGTAGTCGTTGATGACCTTCGTTTCGATAATATTGAAGATCTGCTCGGGGTTTACGTTACCGCACGAATGGCACTCGCCTTCGTCGCTGTTGACCAGACTGATGCTGCGTTTGAAATATACCACGGCGTCCACCGGGTTGCCGTAATAGATCTGGTAGCCGCCGGTGTCGAGTATCAGCAGTTTGTCGAACATCTTGAAGATGTCGGACGAGGGCTGGTGGATCACCGCAAATACCAGCTTGCCTTTGAGCGAAAGCTCCTTGAGCAGGTCGATGATGTTTTCGGAATCACGCGACGACAGTCCGCTGGTCGGCTCGTCGCAGAAGAGTACGGCCGGCTCGCGCAACAGCTCCAGGCCGATGTTCAGGCGCTTGCGCTGGCCTCCGCTGATGGTCTTGTGCAACGGCGAGCCTACCTTCAGGTCTTTGGTTTGCTCGAGGCCCAGGTCTTCGAGCACCCGCAGCACCAGCGCGTCGATCTCCGCTTCGGGCTTGGTGCTAAAGCACAGCTTAGCGGCATAGTACAGGTTTTGGTATACGGTCAGGTCTTCGATCAGCAGGTCGTCCTGCGGCACGAAGCCGATCACACCTTCCACCTGTTGCGGCGCGCGGTGTATATCGATGCCGTTGATCAGTACCTGCCCCCCCGAAGGTTTTTCCGAACCGTTGAGCACGTGCAGCAACGTGGACTTGCCCGCGCCGCTGGCGCCCATCAGGGCTACCAGGTTGCCGGACTCTTCGCTGACGTTCACCTCGCGCAACCCCAGGCGGCCGTTCCTGAATTTATAGGTCAGGGCCTTACCCTCGAACGACAGCCGCGGGTAATCGCTGAATTTCTTGAAGCGGTTCAGCAGGTCGCCATAATATACCGGCTCGTCTTTGTCCCATCGCAGCATGCTGCCGACGGCGAGCACGGCGATCTTGCCGCTTTTAACGGGCACACCGTTGAGGTATACGTCGGTCTGGCCGAGGTAGCGTATGAAGTAGATCTCGACCTGCTCGATGTATACAACCGCCACGAACCCGTTGAGCGCCGGGCGGTATAGGTGATGTGCCTGCCGGAAGGAGCCCTGCGTGGAAGCATCGATCACCAGGATGTGATCGTGGTCCAGCTGGCGCGATTCGTTGCCCAGCACAAAAGTCTTGATGGCATCGACCGACGCGGGCGATACTTTAAAGGCCGTGCCGATCGCTTGTACCAGCTCTTCTTCGCGTGCCGAAATGGCACCGTCCGCCTGCACGATGTTGATGAGCTCCAGCAGGATCACCACCTTCTGTTTTTGAGTGAGCTCGGCGCTCACCTCGGTGCACAATGCCTGTACGCGCTGCAGGGTGGCCTGTAGGTCACCCGTTTGGGCCGGCATGGCCTGAACGTATTCATCGAACAACGCCAGGTACCGGGCTACGGCCGCGCGGCTGACGTGGTCTTCTATAAATGTGCGGATGTGCTCCCGCTCCTGGTGCGTAACATCGTCTTCTTTGGCTACAACGGCAAACAGCCGGAGAATGGCTTTCAGTAAAGGTTCGCTCATACACTTACGTTCGGTACGCGAAGATAGTTAAAGATGTGCTGCAAAGAGAAGAGGACTGGTGTCGGCCAGTCCTCTTTGTATTCATTACGCTATGTGTACCAAGCTTATTCGGTGACGTTCTTTCTGAGCTTTTCTACGATCGAGGTAATTTCTACCAGGTTCTTGTCAGACAGGATCAGGTCACCGCGGTTCTCTTTGATCTGCTCCTCGATGTTCAGGGCTGCATAGGCCTTTTCGAGGGCGGTCAGGTCCGCTACCATGGTCGTTACGGGCTCTGTTTGCTCTACGGTCTGGAGCATCTTCAGCAGCTCGCCGACGGATTTCTTTTGTTCCAGCACCACGCGGGTAAGTGGGGTCAGGACCTGTACACGCTGGTCGGTGGGCAGCAGGTTCTTGGGATAGGTCTTGATCAGGCCGGTAGAGATGTGCAGGCCTTCGATAAAGCTACCCGCTACGATCAACGACGAAAGTTTATTGCGGCTGTCGTCTTTCAGGAAGATTTCGGTCTTTTTGATAGACTTATCCAGCAGGTGTGTCAGGGAATCTTTGTTCGAGATGTTGGCTTCGAACTTCTTCAGGATCTCGGTATCGAAAGAACCGATAATGCCCAGGTTGTCGGCCAGTGTCTTGCAGGCGCCCAGGTAATCGATCGCTTCCTGGGTTTTGTCATACGACGTCAGGTAACCGATATCTGCGGCATATACCCCCAGGTTGAGGGCTGCTTTGTCGGTGCGGGCAGCGTACTGATCTACCTTGGTGCGCGGATTCAGCAGCGACTCGTTAAATTCTGCGCCGGTAGCCTGGAGCAGGTAGGGAATTTCAGAAGGAGAAGGTATATTGTAGACTACTTCTTCAATCTGCTCTTTCAGGCTGTCTTCCGAAGCCGTAAACTCGTCAGCATTCTTATTTTTATCGGAAGAACCACCGCAGGATGCCAGCGTGACCGCCAACGCCCCGCTCAAACAGAAGAAAATCAGTCGTTTTAATTTCATACACAGAAGCTTAGGTTTTTAGAGTTTCAAGTTTAATACATTTTTCAATCCTTTAAAACGGACCGATTACAAATTCGGGGGATTTTTTCCGCCTTCGGTTACTTTTTTGTAAGTTTAGTGATGCACCCTCGAAAAAGATGTTATGGCAAGACTTGTTGATAAAACAGTGTTGATCGATGACAGTGACATAGACCTGTTCATCCAACGTAGATTTCTGGAAGTTTACAATTTCTCCAATCAACTCGTACTTTATAAATCGGCCGACGATGCCCTCGACTGGCTGCGCGGCCTGACCGAGGACACGGCGCCTGACATCATCTTCCTGGACCTGAACATGCCCGAAACCGACGGTTTTGCCTTCCTGAAGACGTTTTCCGACCTTCCCCAGGCGGTTCGCTCCAAGTCCAGGATCGTTGTTCTGACAAGCTCCAACAACCTGAAAGACCGCGAAGAGGCCTTCTCGTACGACAATGTCATCCAGTTCATTACCAAGCCCCTCAAGCAAAAGGACATTGAAGAGCTGAAAATGCTGATCGTGAAAGCCTGACAGTCACCTTACTAACGGTCCAGCCAGTCCTTGAACTCTTGTACGCGTTCCCGGGCCACGATAATATCGTTATCCTGCGATCCCTTTAATACCAGCCGCAGCCGGCTATTGGTATAGCTGATAATGTCCTGAATGGCGGGCGCCGCCACCAGGTATTTCCGGCTGATGCGAAAGAACCGCGCCGGATCCAACAGTTCCTCTACCTGCTCCAACGTGTAGTCCAGGATGTGGCTGCGGTTGTCTGTCGTGCAGCAGAAGGTGGTTTTGTCCTGGCTATAGAAATAAAGAATGGTGTCTACCTCCACCGTGCGCAGGTGCTCTCCTACCTTGATCACAAACCGCGTCTTGTGCTTTTTGGTCAGCCCCTGAATGGTCTGTGAGAGATTGGCCAGCATGTGGCGTGTATCCGGTTCGCTCCGGGTCAGGCCCCGGAACTTGGTCAACGCCGCCCCCAGCTCGTCTTTGTCTACCGGCTTGAGAATATAGTCGATGCTATTGACCTTAAAGGCTTTTAATGCGTACGCGTCGTAGGCGGTGGTAAAGATCACCGGCGACTTGACGGACACCTGGTCGAAGATCATAAAGCTGATGCCGTCCGCCAGCTGGATGTCCATAAAGATCAGATCCGGTGGCGGGTTGTCGGTCAGCCAGGCCACCGCGCGTTTGACCGTATCGATCTTGTCCAGTACCGCGGCCGTGGGTTCGAGGCCTTTTACAAGGGTTTCCAGTCGTTGGGCGGCCTGCGGCTCGTCTTCAATGATCAATACCGTCATGCGTTTACCGGGATGATGGGAAGCTTTACTATAAATTTATCGTTTTGAATGACCTCCACGGGCAGTTTGCTCAGAAATTCGTAGCGATGACGGATGTTTTCCAGGCCCAGCCCCGTGGACTCTTCGGGCAAGACCATTTTTTGCTGGAAGTTGTTTTCCACCACCAGGTACGCGTCTTCCGCATATACCCGGATCGTGAGGGGATTTTCTTCGGAGACCACGTTGTGTTTCATGGCGTTCTCAAAGAGCATCTGCAACACCAACGGAGGGACCATACTCTGCACACCCTGCAACCGTATGTCTACAGCCAGCTTATGGCCAAAGCGCATCTGCTGCAGGTACAGAAAGGCATGGAGGAATTTCTCCTCCTCCTCCAGCGTGACAACCTCCTGGTTATGGGTGTCGAGCACATACCGGTAGACCTCGGCCAGGTGCTTGATAAACTTGACGGCCTTGTCCTGGTCTTCATACACCAGGTTGGACAACACATTCAGCGTATTGAACAAAAAGTGCGGGTTGACCTGGCTCTTCAGGTTTTCATACCGCGCCTCGATGTTTTCCTTTTGCAGCCGCTCGGCGTCGATCGCCGCCTGGCGCCAGCCGAGCAAAAACGCCCGCCCGTGCATGACCAGCGAGATGACCAGCGTAAAGGCTATGGTGTAGAGGGCACTGTTCCCGAATTTGATATCGAACGTCAGGAAGTAAAACGCATTGAGCAGGTACATCACCAGCGTCGTATAGGCTATCGTTACCAGTACGCCGGCCACGACGCGCCGCACCGGGTATTTGAACCACGACAGCTTCAGCGACACGGCGTCTGCCAGGTATGAATTTCCTTTGAACAGCAGGATCCAGGAGAGTCCGGTGAAAGACGCCGTGATCCAGAACCGCTGTGTGTGGATGTCGCACGCGCGGCAGCTCAGGCCGGTATACGTCATCAGGAATCCGACCACGAGCAGGATCGCCATGTCGCGTAACTCAGAGAGTATGATCTTTCGGGTCAGCTTCATTCTTTGCAGGCGCCCTGCAGTTTCTCTGCCAGGGACTGGCCCCACTGGGGTGCCAGCGGACTTACCGCCCGGAAGGTAGCAAACTTTTCCATAGCGGCACGCGCGGTGGCGCACGCCTCGGTGGTAGGCGAGCCAAAGAATTGGGCCATGCCATACTGCATCTGCGCCTGCAATGCCAGCGCCCGTGGGTTTTCGGGGTTCAACGCCACGGCACGGCCAAACGTCTGCGAAGCCAGGGCCGCGTACTTCTGACCGCGGGCCGCGGGATCGATGCTCAGGCGCATCATATAGATGAAGCCTTCCAGCGCCACCACCTCCGACTCCTGCGGCACCAGGGCGGTGGCCTGCGCCAGCGCTTTCTCCGCCTGGTCGAGGTAGCGGTCTTTTTGAAGCTTGTCCTGCTCGTGGTTCATCATCATCACACAACCGAACGCGGCGTAGTAGTGCGGCTCCCAGCGGGTCTTTTCGGCCGCGCCGATCCGCTCAAAGGCGTTCACGGCATTTTGCAGCGACGGCACCGTATCGACGGTATACACCGTGTGGATGTGCGGCTGCATGGCCGACGTATAACGATCGCCCTGGGCGATGGTGGAAAGGCTGATGCCGCTCAGCAGCAGTACGAGGAGTGAAAGACGTAGATGTTTCATATTCGTGATAGATTAAAAGGTGTATTCATTAAAGCGTCGGTAGCTGATTGACCAATCTGTCTTTCGACAGCGTGAGGAAGATGCCGACGAACAAAAAGCGCGGCGCGGCCTGACGTACGGGGCGGCTGTTGTAGAGACCGTCCGTGCCGGGGGTATCGCTATAGGTATAGCCAAAGATATTGTCGCGGCCCAGCACGTTGGTGCACGAGAGGTATACGATCAGGTAAGGCTTGGGCAGGTAGCTCCAGTTCAGGCTCAGGTCGCTGTAGTACGGCGTGCGCCCGTTGTTGAACGACGCCTGGTTAGGGTTGTCATACGGGCGGCCGCTGGTATACGAATACGTCGTACCCACCTGGCTTTTTAAGGGCTCGATGAAATATTTCACCACCAGCGAAGCGTTGTGCCGGGAGGCAAACGCGGGCATAGACGACGCCGGGTAGTTCAGGTAGTTGCGCCGTGTGTCGAGATACGAGTATGACACCCAATAGTCCACGCCCCGCACCGTTTCATTGTCGCGCCAGAAGAGCTCCACGCCTTGCGCATAGCCATGTCCGGTATTGTTTAACAGGATCGGCTCGTCCGCGGTGCCGGTATACTTTACCAGGTCGCGATAGCGCTTGTAGTACGTTTCCACGCGCAAGGTACGGCCGCCGGTAATGCGCTGGTAGTTCAGGATGTAGTGCTCGGCCTTCTCGGCCTCCAGGTCGGATTGCAGGCGCACCCAGGTGTTATTGGCTGTCTGCCGGAAGATGCCATACGCGAGGGACACCTGACCCACCTTGCCCGTTTTATAGGCCATGGATACGCGCGGGTCGACGGAAGTCTTGTCGGTCAGCGTATTATACTCTCCCCGTACACCGGCGCGTGTTACAAAACGGTTGCTGGTATACACGTCGGCTTCGGCAAATACGGCCGCGCAGGTTTCATCAAACGCCCGGACGCCGGTGGGCATGTCCGCTGTGCGAATGTCCTGGCGATAGTGGCGTTGCAGCACTTCCGCGCCGGTCTTCAACTCGATCTTGTCGGTAAGCGTGCCTTCGAACACCGTTTTGGCATGTATACCTTCCTCCGTCTCCAGCGTAGCGGTGGTGCCGGTGTGCGCGTCGTTCCGCTGATAGGTATAGGCGGCCCCGCCCCGCACTGTCCAGCGTTCGCTCAGCACGTCTTTGTAGAACCCATTGATATAGCGGTAGTCGTTTTGCAGCGCGTAGGCTACACGGCTGGCGGGGTTGTCGATGTCGTGCTGGTATAACGAGAAGTCGGTGCGGCTCATGTTGCCGTATACTTTTACCATACCGGTCTTACCGACCTGGTGACGGAAGGCGCCGACCCCTTCCCACGATGCGGGCGGTGTTTTCCAGTCGATCTCCTGGTTTATCAGTCCGAAGTAAGGACGGATGTTGGTGTATTGCAGCTTGCCCGCGATGGAGCCGCGCTCCCACGCCTGCGTGTGCGCAACGTCGCCACCCACCGACAACAACCCGATGTCTGTACGCGTCATCTCGGCCTTGTCGCGCGAGTCCAGCACCAGGGCGGAAGACAATGCCTGGCCGTATTCGGCAGAATACCCCCCGGTGCTAAAGCTGGTGCCTTTGAACATGAACGGTAGAAAGCGTCCGCGCGAAGGCGTGTTGGGCGCGGCCGGGCCATAGGCATCCAACACCAACATGCCGTCGATGAATGTTTTGGTTTCGTTACCGTCGCCGCCGCGTACGAACAGGCGGCCGCTCTCGCCTACCTTTTGGGTGCCCGGCAGCGTGTTCAGCGCGCCGGCAATGTCGGCCGTCGCGCCGGCGGTGGTGGCAATGTCGATCGCCTTGAGCACCGTGCGGCGCGACTCGTCACTGGCCATGAACGAGCCCGCGGTGATTTCCACGGCGTCCAGCTCGTTGATGGCCTCCTCCAGCGTGGCCTGTATCACGAGGGGCTTGCCGCCCAGTATAACCGCCTGCTCAAAATCTTTATATCCCACAAATCGGATGACCAGCTTTTGTGTGCCCGTCTCGAATGTTTCGAAGGCGAACATGCCCGCATTGTCGGTGGTGGCACCGTCGTAGGTGTCTGCCAGGATCACATTGGCCAGGGGTATGCCGTTGCCTTGCCGGTCGGTCACACGGCCGGTAAGCCTGGTCTGTGCAAGGGCGGACGAGAGCGTGATAAGCAGCAGGACGGTGTAGAATAGTCGCATGGTAGTTTCGGGATAAGGACCGTGGGTATTGGATTATTTGATTTATGATCCAAAAATTCACGTTTGCGACCACCGGCTCAAAAAAGGGTTACCGAACTGTCGGACCGGCGCGACCAACTGTAAAATGCCGGCCCCGGGCTTTCTCCTGCCCGGCGGGGAAAGCTGCCGGCGCCTGCTATCCTATGCCGGCATTCCCCGCGCGTAGGCCCTTACAGTACCAGGAATTCGTTTATTTTTGCCGTTCGTTATCAATAGAATCTTCAAAAATGGCCGATTACAGCAAAGACGAGATCAAACGCATCGAGCAGAAATGGCAGGAGACGTGGGCAAAAACCGGGGCCTACAAGGTCACGAACGACACTTCCAAGCCTAAATATTATGTGCTGGACATGTTTCCCTACCCTTCGGGCGCAGGGCTGCACGTAGGGCACCCGCTCGGCTACATCGCTTCGGACATCGTTGCGCGCTATAAGCGCATCCAGGGCTTCAACGTATTGCACCCGATGGGCTTTGACGCTTTCGGGCTTCCGGCCGAACAATATGCCATTCAGACCGGCCAGCACCCGGCCGTCACGACCGCCAGGAACATCGAGACCTATAAACGCCAGCTGCGCCAGATCGGCTTCTCCTACGACTGGGATCGCGAGGTACAAACGTCCGACCCGGCATATTACCGATGGACGCAGTGGATCTTCATGCAGCTGTTCAACAGCTGGTATAATAAAAAATCCCGCACGGTGCATGGCCAACCGGCACCCGACGGCGCCGCTGAGCCGATCGAGACCCTGATCGCCGCGTTTGAAAAGCAGGGCAACCAGGGCATCGAAGCCGTATGCGACGATAACGCGCAGCCCTTTACCGCCTCTCAGTGGCAGGCATGGAACGCTGCCGAGAAGGAGAACATCCTGCAGCAATATCGCATCGCCTACCTGAGCGAGACCATGGTGAACTGGTGCGCGGCGCTGGGCACGGTGTTGTCGAACGACGAGATCAAAGACGGCGTGTCCGAACGCGGGGGCTACCCGGTGGAGCGCATCAAAATGATGCAGTGGAGCATGCGGATCACCGCCTATGCCGAGCGCCTGCTGAAAGGGCTGGACACGATCGACTGGCCCGAGCCCGTGCGCGAAATGCAACGCAACTGGATCGGTAAGTCGACCGGCTGCGAGCTCGATTTCCAGGTGGACGGCACAGACGATTCTATCCGCGTCTTTACCACGCGCATCGATACGATCTACGGCGTGACCTTCATGGTCATTGCGCCCGAGCATGAGCTGGTGGAGAAGATCACCACGCCCGGGCAGCGCGACGAGGTGAGCAAATATGTAGAGGTGGCCAGGAACCGCAGCGAGCGCGACCGCATGAGCGAGGTGAAGCGCATCACCGGTGCTTTTACCGGGGCGTATGTCGTCAATCCGTTCAACCAGGCCAAGGTGCCGGTGTGGATCGCCGACTATGTGCTGGCGGGCTATGGCACGGGCGCCGTCATGGCAGTGCCGTCTAGCGACACACGCGACTATGCTTTTGCCAAACACTTCAACCTTCCCGTCGTCGACGTACTGGAAGGCCCTACCAGCGATATCACCAAAGACAACTTCGAGCCCAAGTCGGGCACGATGATCAACTCCGATTTTCTGAACGGCCTGCCGTGGAATAAAGCGATCGAGAAGGCCCTGCAGAAAGTGGAGACGCTGGGCATCGGCGTACGCAAGGTCAACTTCCGCATGCGCGATGCGATCTTCGGTCGTCAGCGGTATTGGGGCGAGCCGTTCCCGGTATATTTCGAAAACGGCGTCCCCAAGCTGGTCGACACCAACGACCTGCCGGTGACCTTGCCCGAGATCGACGCCTATAAACCGACAGAGACGGGCGAGCCGCCCCTGGGCCGCGCGAAGGACTGGAACTACAAAGGCTTTTCCTACGAGCTGACCACCATGCCCGGTTGGGCCGGCTCCAGCTGGTACTGGTTCCGGTATATGGATCCGCAGAACAGCCAGGCTTTTGCGGGCAAGGAAGCCATCGATTACTGGCAGGATGTAGACCTGTATATGGGCGGATCCGAGCACGCCACGGGTCACTTACTGTACTCGCGCTTCTGGTGCAAGGTGCTGAAAGATCTGGGGCATGTGAAATCGGAAGAGCCCTTCCGCAAGCTGATCAACCAGGGCCACATTCAGGGTGTTTCCAAGCTGGCGTATCGGATCAACGGCACCAATAAATTTGTGTCGTATAACCTGCGCAAGCAATATGAGGTCACCCCGCTGCACGTTGACGTGACCTTTGTCGACGGCGATGTGCTGGACGTTGAGAAGTTCAAGAACTGGCGCGATGATTTGAAAGACATCGAGCTGATCCTCGAGAATGGCAAGTACATCTGCGGTTCTGAAGTCGACAAGATGTCGAAGCGTTATTACAACGTGGTGAACCCCGACGATATCGTCAGCGGCTACGGCGCCGACACGCTGCGCATGTACGAAATGTTCCTCGGCCCGCTGGAGCTGTCAAAGCCGTGGAACACGGCCGGCATCGACGGGGTGTATAAATTCCTGCGCCGTTTCTGGAACCTCTTCCACGACAACCAGAGCAACTTCGTGGTGAGTAACGACGAGCCTACCCGCGACGAGTGGAAGGTCGTGCACAAGACGCTGAAGAAAGTAGCCGAAGACATCGAGCGTTTCTCGTTCAACACGTCGGTGAGCGAGTTTATGATCTGCAGCAACGAGCTGAGCACGCTGAAGTGTAACAAGCGCGCCGCGCTGGAGCCACTGGTCATTGCGTTGTCACCGTTCGCCCCGCACATCACCGAAGAGCTGTGGAGCAAGCTGGGCCACGCCGAGTCGATCCTCCAGGCTGCATACCCGAAGGTGGACGAGCAGTACCTCACCGAAAGCTCGTTCGAATATCCCATTTCGATCAACGGCAAAGTGCGGGCAAAGATGAACTTCGCGTTGGACATGCCGACGGCCGACATGGAGAAGGTCGTGCTGGCCGAGGAAGCGGTACTGAAATGGACAGAGGGAAAGGCGCCGAAAAAGGTCATCATCGTGCCGGGTCGGATCGTGAACATCGTGGTGTAAAAAAGCCACGACATTTCCCTATTTTTACCTACTAAACTCAATCGAATGCGCTATTCCAGGATCATAGGTCTGGGGCACCACGTGCCGGACCGGGTAATTACAAACGATTACCTCTCTACCGTCATGGACACCAACGACGCCTGGATCGTCGAGCGAACAGGTATCCGCGAACGGCGGTGGATGGACCCTGGACAAGATACCGTGGCCAACATGGCGGCCAAGGCTACCCGCATGGCGCTGGAGCGCGCTAAGCTGAAGGAGACGGACATCGACTTTATTGTCTTTGCCACCATTACGCCCGACTATTTCTTCCCGGGTTCGGGCGTGCTGCTGCAGCGCGAGCTGGGGCTGGACGGAAGCATTGCCGCATTGGATATACGCAACGCGTGCTCGGGCTTTATCTATGCCGTGTCGGTAGCGGACCAGTTCATCAAGACGGGCATGTATAAGAACGTGCTGGTGGTCGGCGCCGAGATCCAATCGACGGCGCTGGACATTTCAACACGGGGCCGCAATACGGCCGTGATCTTTGGCGACGGCGCGGGCGCCGTGATCCTGCAGGCGTCTGATAAGCCCGGGGTGCTTTCTACCCACCTGCACTCCGACGGGCGCTTTGCCGAGGAGCTCTATGTCAAAGATCCCGGCAGCAGCCGTCCGCATGCCGAGCGGCAGCCGGAACAGATCACCGACACTTCTACGTTTAAAGTGGTGATGAACGGTAACCAGGTGTTTAAACACGCGGTAGTGCGCTTTATGGAGGTGATCCAGGAGGCGCTCGAGGCCAACAAGCTGCGCAAGGAAGACATCAACCTGCTGGTGCCGCACCAGGCCAATTTACGCATCAGCCAGTACATCCAGGAGAAGCTGGAGCTGAACGATGCGCAGGTGTATAACAACATCATGCGTTACGGCAACACGACGGCCGCCTCGATCCCCATTGCGCTGAGCGAGGCCTGGGCCGAAGGTAAAATCAAAGAAAATGATTTAATTTGTTTAGCCGCCTTCGGCAGCGGCTTTACGTGGGCTTCGGCCCTGATACGGTGGTAACCCTCTAAACCCCCAGCATGAAGACCCCTTCCTACAACCCAAGTCCGCTTGAAATCGATTTTGCCAACGCGCTCTACATACTCCAAAAGGAACTGGAAAAACACCTGCAGGACAACCAGGTGATCCACGTTGAAAGCAACATCCGCCGCGACAACCCCATGGTGAAGTTCAGCCTGCTGGACAAAGACGGCGACCCGCACGAGATCGTCGTGCGGATCATCCAGATCCCGGATAAGTTCTAGACAGCCGTGTCCGGCAAAGGCCGTGACGTTGGGATAGATGGTGCGACGACTTTCTACTTTTTTCAGTAGATTTCGTTTGCATAACCAACCCTAACCCCACGTTACTGAACGATGTCGCTGGTCATTATCTTCTTTTGCATCGCCTTGCTGGTGGTGCTGATCTCGCTCTGCAAGGTCAATGCTTTCCTCTCTTTTCTCATCATCTCTATTCTGGCGGGCTTGCTGCTGAAGATGCCTCCGGCCATGGTGGCTGGTGCCGTGCAAAAAGGCATTGGCGATATGCTCGGCGGCCTGCTCATCATCATCGTGGCCGGTGCCATGCTGGGCAAGCTGGTGGCCGAGAGCGGCGCCGCGCAGCAGATCGCCTCGTCCATGGTGCGTTTGTTCGGCGAGAAGAATGTGCAATGGGCCCTGATGGCCACGGGCTTTATGATCGGCATACCGCTGTTTTACAACGTGGGGTTTATGCTGGTCGTGCCCCTGATCTTCTCGGTTGCGTACCGCTATAAATTGCCGGCGGTATATATCGGGTTGCCGATGATCGCTTCGCTGTCGGTCACCCACGGCTTTCTGCCGCCGCACCCCTCGCCTACCGCCCTGGCGGAACAGTTTAATGCCGACATCAGCACGACCTTGCTCTACGGTGTTGTCATCGCCATTCCTACGCTGATCCTGGCCGGCCCTGTCTTTACACGCACCTTGCGCGACATCAATCCCCCCTTTAGCAAGATGGCGCACGCAGCGCCCCTGCCCGAAAGCCAGTTGCCGGGACTCTTTATCAGCATCTTTACCTCGCTGCTGCCGGTCATTCTGCTGGGCGTGACCTCGCTCGTTGCCGCCATCGAACCTTCGGCCGCCAAAGTGCCGGTGGTCGCCTTCATCACCGATCCGTCCATCGTCATGCTCGTCTCGCTGGGTGTAGCAACCTTCACACTGGGTCTGGGGCAGCAGATGAAGATGTCGCGCATCATGGATGCGTATGGCGATGCTGTCAAAGACGTCGCCATGATCCTGATGATCACCAGCGGCGCGGGCGCCCTCAAACAGATCCTGATCGAAAGCGGTGTGAGCAGTGAGATTGCCGGCATGCTGGGCGCGCTGGACATCCACCCGCTCGTGCTGGGCTGGGGCATCGCCAGTGTCATCCGCGTGTGCGTCGGTTCCGCCACCGTGGCCGGGTTGACCGCCGCGGGCGTGCTCGCGCCACTGATGGGCACGCTGCATGTCGATCCGAACCTGATGGTGATCTCGGTGGGCGCCGGCAGCCTCATGTTCTCGCACGTGAACGATACAGGCTTCTGGCTTTTTAAAGAATATTTTAATCTGTCGATCCGCGAAACGATCCGGTCATGGTCGTTGATGGAAACGATTGTTTCTGTATGCGGACTGATCGGCGTCATGATTTTGCAGGCGATCCTGTAATAAATTTCGGACGTATGTGGACTTTTTGCCGCAGCGTTGCGTTTGTCCACTGTAGACTTTATTTTCTTAGCATCGCCATGAAAGGAATCCAGACAAAAGCAGAAGAAGTTGCGAATGCCATCACCCATGGGCTCGGCGCAGTATTGGCCGCCGTGGCCCTGGTCTTTTTGATCATCGTCGCCGCCGTCAAAGGCACCGCCTGGCACGTGGTGAGCTTTTCCATTTTCGGTGCCACGATGCTGATCTTATACCTCGCCTCCACGCTCTATCACAGCCTCACACACGACCGCGCCAAGTTCCTCTTCCGCAAGTTCGATCACATGTCGATCTATCTGCTTATTGCCGGCACCTATACACCGTTCTGTCTCACGGCGTTGCAGGGCTGGGTAGGCTGGACCATCCTGGGCGTGATCTGGGGGTGTGCCATCCTGGGCATTGTGCTCAAGGCTTTTTATACCGGTAAGAAGGAAATGCTTTCCACCATTCTCTACGTGGTGATGGGCTGGATGGGCATGCTGGCGGTAAAGCCGTTGTACGACGCCCTGCCCATGAAGAGCTTCATCTTCCTGTTGCTGGGCGGTGTGTTCTATACGGCAGGCACAGTCTTCTTTGTACGCGACAACGTTCGCTACTTTCACGGCATCTGGCACATGTTTGTGCTGGCGGGCAGCGCCGCCCATTTCTTTTCGATCGTAGCATTGCTGGCGTAAGAGGCGATTGCTTATCTTTTGCCTGAATTTCAGGCTTAAACGATACGATCATGCAATCTCTTACCCCCGACCAGCGCTTTGATAAGCTCGGTCTCAAGCTCCCGCCCGCGCCCAAACCCATCGGCGTATATAAACCCTTTCTGATCGTCGGCAACATGGCCTATGTATCCGGCCACGGCACCGTGAAAGAGGATGGCTCGCTCATCATCGGTCGCATCGGCAAAGACATGACGATGGACGAGGGCAAGCTCGCCGCCCGGCAGGTAGGCCTGGCGATCCTGGCCACGTTAAAAGCCAACCTCGGCAGCTTCAACAAGATCAAGCGTGTGGTAAAAGTATTGGGCATGGTCAACGCCGTGTCGGAGTTCGAGCGGCATCCCTTTGTGATCAACGGCTGCAGCGAGCTGTTTGCCGCAGTGTGGGGCGAAGAAATGGGGATCGGCGTGCGCAGCGCGGTAGGCATGGGCACCTTGCCCGACAACATTCCCGTCGAGATCGAAGCGATGTTCGAGCTTACCAACGACGGCGGCAATGAATTTCGTTGAGTGGTACCCCATCCTGAACGCCGGCACGCTGGACACACCCGCCCTGGCGATATATCCTGAACGCGTACGCGAGAACATCCGCATCCTAAAGACTTTCGTACCGAACGTCGGCAACCTGCGGCCGCACATGAAGACCAGCAAGTCGCCGGAAGTAGCCGCCCTGCTGATGGACGCGGGCATCCGCAAATTTAAATGTGCCACCATTGCCGAAGCCGAAATGCTGGCAACGGCCGGGGCACCCGACGTGCTGCTGGCATACCAACCGGTAGGGCCGAAAGCAGAACGCCTGGCGGAACTGGCCGCGAAGTTTCCGGAGACGACGTTCTCCTGCCTGGTCGACAACATGACCGCCGGGCAGCACCTCTCGCACGTCTTTCAGCGTGCGTCCCTGACCATCAGCATCTATATCGACCTGAACGTCGGCATGAACCGCACGGGCATTGTACCCGGCGCGGCCTTCAAGCTGTATACCGCGCTGCTGGAGCTGCCCGGCATCGTCGTGGCGGGGCTTCACGCCTACGACGGCCACTTGCGCGATCCCGACCTGGCGCTACGCACCGCCCGGTGCAACGAAGCGTTTGCAGCGGTCGAGGCGCTCCGCGATACCATCGTGGGCGAGACAGGCATTACACCACGCATCATCGCGGGGGGCACGCCCACGTTTCCCATACACGCCCGCCGCCCGGATGTGGAGTGCAGCCCGGGCACCTTCGTCTATTGGGACAAAGGGTACCAGGACATTCTGCCCGAGCAGCCGTTCCTGTTTGCCGCGCTGGCGGTCAGCCGGGTGGTGTCGCTGCCCACCGCCGAAACGATCTGCGTCGACCTGGGCCACAAATCCATCGCTTCGGAAAGCCCGCTCAACAACCGGGTATATTTTCTGAATGCGCCCGAGCTGGTGCCCGAGGGCCACAGCGAAGAGCACCTGATCCTGCGCGCCGGCGCCGGCCACCGCTACCAGGTGGGCGACATCCTCTACGGCGTGCCGCATCACATTTGTCCTACAGTAGCGTTACACGACCGCGCAGCCATCGTCGAAGACGGCCAGTGGAGCCAGTACTGGTATACACATGCCCGCGACAGGTCCCTGACGGTATAAAAAATAACAACGGTATGTTTATCATCGATGCACACCTCGACCTGGCGATGAACGCCATGGAATGGAACCGCGACTACCGCACGCCGATCGACGTGATCCGCGCACGCGAGCAAGGCATGACCGACAAGCCCGATCGGGGCAACGGCGTGGTCTGTTTTCCGGAGCTGCGCAAGGGCAACATCGGCCTGGTCGTGGCCACGCAGATCGCCCGCTACGTAGCGCCCGACAATACGCTACCCGGGTGGCATTCGCCCGAGCAAGCCTGGGCACAAACACAGGCACAGCTGGCGTGGTATAAGGCCATGGAAGAAGCCGGCGAGCTGGTGCAGATCACCGACCGGGCCGGGCTCGACAAACACCTGGCGTGGTGGAACGACGGCACACCCAATGAGCAGAAACCCATCGGCTATATCGTAAGCCTGGAGGGTGCCGACTCGCTCGTTACCGTACGGCACCTGGAACGTGCCCATGCCTACGGCCTGCGCGCGGTAGGCCCCGGCCACTACGGCCCCGGACGCTATGCGCAGGGCACCAACGCCACGGGCGGTATAGGCAACGCCGGCCGCGCGCTGCTGGCCGAAATGGAACGGCTGAATATTATACTCGACGCCACGCACCTGTGCGACGACAGCTTCTGGGAAGCCATGGATCACTTTCACGGTCACGTCTGGGCCAGCCACAACAACTGTCGCGCGCTGGTGGACCATAACCGCCAGTTCAGCGACGAGCAGCTGCGCGAGCTCATCGGCCGCGGTGCCGTGATCGGCGGCGTGATGGATACCTGGATGATGGTGCCCGAATGGATCCGCAATGTGTCGACGCCGCTCAGCATGGACTGCGGCCTGGAGAAGCTCATCGACCACATGGATCATATCTGTCAGCTGGCCGGCAACGCCGACCACATCGCCATCGGCTCGGACCTGGACGGCGCCTTTGGCCGGGAGCAAAGTCCGTACGATATCGAGACCATTGCCGACCTGCAGAAGCTGCCGGCCTTGTTTGCCAAGCGTGGGTATAGCCAGGCGGACATCGAAAAGATCCTGCATGGCAACTGGCTGCGCTTCCTGCGTAACGCCTGGAAGTAAAAAACGCCTTTTATAGAATAGCGATAACCTGCCGCCGGAAAATACGTTTCACGAGGGTAACCATCACTACCTAACCCAATGGCTATGAAATTTATTTTCCCGTTGCTGATCGCCTTCCTCCTGGGGCTGACCGTATCATCGTTCGCCCAGATCGACACCATCGATACCCGTACCCAAAAACTCAACCTCGCCGCGCTCAAAGAAGGAAAATGTACCTATGCGGTATATATGGAAGACAGCCTGGGGCGCCGCCTCGGCTCGGCGGCACTGTGGGACCGCAGCCTGGATATTCGCCCGGGCGCCGACGGCCGCCAACGGCACTATATTTTCAACTGGGACTGGTACCAGCAGGACACCCTGCTGATGCACGCTACCGCCACCGGCTTGCTGCCGTCGCTCACACCGCTGACGCACTATGCCTCCTATCGCAAACGGGGCAAGGTCTCCTTTCGCTTTCAGGATAACGTCGTGACCATCCCTGACTCGGCGCGGCGCACGCCGCGCGCCAGCACGTTTCGGGTAAAGCTGGATCCGCCGGCCTTCGAGTTTCCCATGGACCTGGAGATCTTCCCGCTCCTACCCTTCAAAAGGGTGGGTCAGAAGTTTGCCATTGCATTCTATGAGCCGGGCACGCCAAAGTCGGATTATTACCTGCTGACCGTAACGGGCAAAGAAGACCTGCCGCTGGCCCACGCCGGCAAGGTCAACTGCTGGCTGCTGCGCATCGACTATGGCCGCGGCGCGTATGCCACCTTCTGGATCACCGACAAGTCGCGGGAGGTGATGAAGATGAAGGAGTATTACAGGGGCCGGTACCGGTACAAAGTACGTTTATACTGAGGCGGGTTTTCCGTAAAAAACCCCGGCGTTATTACGTGGGCGAAATCCACGCCGACAGGCTTTGGAAACGAATTCGGCGGGTTTTGGAAAAGAAGAAAGAATAACATACATCGGGAATGATTTTAGCGTTTAAATGATGAATTTCAAAAGCTGAAAATGCCCTTGTCCGGCGATTCTGCGTAGACCGTATCCGTGCATGAAGACCAACAAAAAAATCCTCCTAGCCTCTGCCCTGCTGATCACCGTGGCCCTGCTGGCCGCCAGCAAGCCTGCCGAGCGGTATTTCGAAATAGCCAAGAACCTCGACATTTTCGCGACGTTGTTCAAGGAAGTCAACGCCTTGTACGTAGACGATGTCAACCCCAATAAGCTGGTCCGCACGGGCATTGACGCCATGCTGAACTCGCTGGACCCATATACCAACTACATTCCGGAAGACGAAGTAGAAGACTTCCGCACCATCAACACCGGCCAGTACGGTGGCATCGGCGCCATTACCCGCGAGATCAACAACCGTACGATCGTGACCATGATCATGGAAGGCTACGGCGCCCAGAAAGGCGGTCTGCGCATCGGCGACGAGATCCTCAAGATCGACGATGCCGAGCTGGCCAAGCTCTCGCGCGAGCAATCCAGCCACCTCATGAAAGGCCAGGTAGGTACGCCCGTAACGCTGACCGTCAAACGCGTGGGCGTGGAACAACCCATCACCCTGCAGTTCAAGCGCGAGAAGATCAAGGTCAACAACGTGCCGTACTACGGCATGGTGGGTACGGATGTAGCCTATATTCAGCTCTCCGACTTTACACCCGACGCGGCCAAAGAAGTAAAGATCGCCCTGATCGCGTTGAAAGAGCAAGGCGCCAAAAGCGTGATCCTCGACCTGCGCGGCAACCCGGGCGGGCTTTTGATCGAGGCCGTGAACATTACCAACATCTTCCTGCCAAAGGGTAAGCTGGTAGTAAGCACCAAAGGCAAAATACCCGAGAACAACCTGAACTACGAAACACTGAACACGCCGGTGGATACGGAAATACCGGTGAGTGTATTGATCAACCGCGGCAGCGCATCGGCATCAGAGATCGTGGCGGGTACCTTACAAGACTATGATCGCGGCGTGATCATCGGTGAAAAATCATATGGCAAAGGACTGGTACAGGTGAGCCGTCCGCTTTCCTATAACTCACAGCTGAAAGTAACGACAGCGAAGTATTATACTCCTACGGGCCGCTGCATCCAGGTATTGGATTATACGCACCGCCGTGAAGATGGCAGTGTGGGATCCATTCCGGATTCATTGAAGAAATCGTTCAAGACCTCGGCCGGGCGCATGGTATATGACGGCGGTGGTATCGACCCGGATATTAAGACCGAATCTCCAGAGGCGCATATGCTCACGCAGATGCTGTTCGAGCGCGGGCTGCTGTTTAATTACGGCACACAGTATGTGCTCAAGCATCCGCAAGCAGTGGATCCGCGCACGTTTACGTTGAGCGACGAGGACTATAAGGAGTTTGCGGTCTGGATGAAGGACAAGAACTATCAGTATAAGTCTTATCTGGAATATGAGCTGCAGCAGTTCACCGAGGAGGCGAAGAAAGAAAAGTATTATACCGATCTGAAAGCTCAGTTGGATCAGATCCAGACACGGATCGCCGAAAGCAAGAAGAACGAGTTGATGATGTATAAGGACGAGATCAAGATGTTGCTGGAAGAGGATATCGTGTCACGGTATCACCTGGAAAAAGGAAGCATCGAGGCCGGATTCAAATACGATGACGACGTAAAGAAAGCTGTTGAAGTCCTCCACAGCAGCGCACAGTATAAGAAGATCCTGAATATGCAGTAACCGCTTGCTGGCGCAGGTCTGAGCGAAGCGGTGACTTGTGCCTATACGGTGGCAGTTTGTAACTGCCGTCAAATCTTCTGCCCGCCAGAAGCAGCACAGTAGTCGCTACCCTAAAACACTGATAAAGCATACATAAAGCATAGATAAAGCAGCGCCTTCCACAGTGCTTTGTCAGTGCTTTATGAATGCTTTATCTATGCTTTATCCTTGTTGTATACCTGGCTTTGACCTGGGGTTGATGGCAGGATAAAATAAAGAACCCCGGCTTTCGGCCGGGGTTCTTGTATCTACAGGTATTGTATGCGGAATTAGCGCAGGAAGAGGAGCTCGCGGTATTTAACCAGCGGCCAGTCTTCGTTGTCTACCAGCAGCTCGAGCTTGTCTACGGCTTCGCGGATGGTCTCAAAGTATTTTTCTTTGATGTCATCGCAGTAGCCGATGGCACGCTTGTGTGCGTCGGTTTCTTTGTTGATGCGCTTGCGCTCTTCGATCATCGCCCGTACGTTGTTTTTGATCGTATCGATGTGACCGGAGATCTCCTTGATCGTTTGTACCACGGCGGTGTTGTCTACGCCCAGGCCTTTCAGACCGTTTGCGTTTTCAATCAGCTTGGTTTGATACGCGATGGCGGTCGGTACGATGTGGTTCATCGCCAGGTCGCCGATCACACGCGCTTCGATCTGTACGCGCTTCATGTAGTTCTCGAGGCGGATCTCGACGCGGGCTTCTGTCTCTCTGTGTGACATGACGCCGTGCTTTTCGAAGAGGGCCAGAGACGACTTCGACAGGTAGGCATCCAGGGCGCGCGGGGTGTTCTGAACGTTGCTCAGACCACGTTTTGCGGCTTCTTTCACCCACTCGTCCGAGTAGCCGTCGCCTTCAAAGCGGATCGCTTTTGATTCTTTGATGTATTGACGCAGTACGTTTACGATCGCGAGGCGTTTTTCTTCACCTTTTTCGATCTCTTTGTTCACGGCGGCAAAGAACTGGTCGAGCTGTTCGGCTACGATGGTGTTCAGGGCAGTCATGGCCACCGCGCAGTTGTCGCTGCTACCGACGGCACGGAATTCGAATTTGTTACCGGTGAAAGCAAACGGCGATGTACGGTTACGGTCGGTTGCGTCGAGGATGATCTCGGGGATCTGGTCGATGCCGAGCTTCATGTACATGTTGTCGCCTTTCTCGATCTTCACATTGCCGTTCTTTTCGAGCTCGTCGAGTACCGCCGACATTTGCGAACCGATGAAGGTCGACATGATGGCCGGAGGTGCTTCGTTGGCGCCGAGACGGAAGTCGTTACCGGCCGTGGCGATGCTGGCGCGCAGCAGGTCAGCGTGGGCGTGTACCGCCTTCACCGTCGTCACGAAGAAGGTGAGGAACATGAGGTTGTCGCGGGCGCTGCTGGTCGGTGCGTACAAGTTCACACCCGTGTCGGTGATCAGGGACCAGTTGTTGTGCTTACCGCTACCGTTGATGCCGGCGAAAGGCTTCTCGTGGAAGAGGATGCGCAGGTCGTGACGGTCGGCTACGCGCGACATCACGTCCATCATCAGCTGGTTGTGGTCGTTGGCCACGTTCACTTCCTCGAACAGCGGAGCCACTTCGAACTGGCTGGGAGCCACTTCGTTGTGACGCGTACGAACGGGGATCCCCAGTTTCCAGCATTCGATCTCGAAGTCCTTCATGAAGGTGTAGATGCGCGAAGGGATCGAGCCGAAGTAGTGGTCTTCCATTTGCTGACCGCGGGCAGGCGGGTGACCGAATACGGAGCGGCCGGCCATGACCAGGTCAGGACGTGCGTCGAACAGAGCCTTGTCTACGGCGAAGTATTCTTGTTCCGCGCCGAGCGAGGCTACTACGTGTTGTATGTCTTTGTCGAAGAGCTGGCATACTTTGGTAGCGGCCAGGTCAACGGCTTTGAGTGCTTTCAGCAGGGGTGCTTTGGTATCGAGGGTCTCGCCGGTGTACGACACGAATACCGTCGGGATACACAGGGTAGCGCCGTATACAAACATCGGCGAGGTAGGATCCCACGCCGTATAACCGCGTGCTTCGAACGTGCTGCGGATACCACCGCTGGGGAACGAAGAAGCATCCGGCTCTTGCTGTACAAGCTCGCTGCCTTTGAATTTTTCGATGCCGGCCAGGGCGTCGAAGAAGGAGTCGTGCTTCTCAGCCGTACCACCCGTCATCGGCTGGAACCAGTGTGTGAAGTGCGAAGCACCTTTGGCAACAGCCCACGCTTTGGCAGCAGAAGCTACCGCGTCAGCCGTTGTTTCGTCAATTTTTTCGTGGTTTTTGATAGCCTGGCTTACCTTTTTAAAGAGAGCCGGAGCCAGTGTGGCACGCATCTGCTCCATTCCGTATACGTTCTCGCCAAAGAATTTGGCAACGTTCGGGTTGGGCAGATCAACATGCACCCGGGAGCGTTCGCTCAGTTTCTTCAGAGCTTCAAATCGTAAATGCGCCATAGGATGGTTGTATAAGGTGGTTGTAAAATTGATCTACAGGGCCCAAATCTATTTCATTTTTTTAACACCTCCCCTACAAACGATGGCAGAATTTTAACTTTTTGTTAAGAACACGTTTGCAGCTAGTTAATTTTTAAGCCACCCCGGCGAAAATTATGAAGGTGTCAGATTTGCGCTTCAAAAGCTGCGAATAAATATGGTTCAATCGTTTATGCCCGGAATATTTTATGCTACAAGAAGCGAGTCATGCGTTTTACTTTGGATAAACGGCCACCTAAAAGAAGAAATACTCATTAGCTTTGCGGGGACGTGGTTAACGGAACGATCCTGTACTGGATTAGTAACAGAATGGCTTTTTTAAGCATTTGAGGGTATTTTTTATACCACCGCTTTAGTTTGCCGCTGGAGATAGGATGTTTATCTTTACACTATACACACAAACCGTTATAAAAACTATGAGCGATCAGGAACGAGAACAATTCATGGAGGCTGCCCGGTTATACAGAGCAAAAGCTACTTCCAGCAAAAGAGCAGCAAGAAAAAATCTTATTGACGCAGGAATTTTCACAAAGAAAGGAAATCTACGTAAGCCCTATAAGCACTTATGTATTCCGCAAGGCCAGGATTGATACTGGCTTTCCATGGTACTGACAAATCCGTTGTTCAAAAAGTTGTTTCAGAAACACAGCATTTGGAAATCAGCTCAAACATCTGGGATTGGCTTGGCCATGGGGCCTATTTTTGGGAAAATAGCCCGACAAGGGCGTTAGAATTTGCTGAAACTTCAAGTAAGCGAAAAGATTCAAAAATCAAGAGTCCTGCAGTATTAAGTGCTGTATTGGACCTGGGATATTGCCTCGATTTGCTTGATTATAAGAATCTGTCGATTCTAAAGGCTGCCTACGAAATTCGTAAGGATATAGTGGAGACCTCTGGTTTCCCGCTTCCGCAAAACAAGCCCTCCAAAGGAGATCACAACGATCTGCTTGTTCGTGAACTGGATTGCGTCGTCATTGAAACGGTGCATGACATCAACCGCAGCAGAAATCAAAGACCGTTTGATTCCGTAAAGGGTGTATTCTGGGAAGGACCGCCGCTTTATCCCAACGCCGGTTTTCGAGAAAAAGACCACATCCAGATATGCATTCGAAACCCCAATTGCATTAAAGGTTTCTTTGTTCCCCGGGAGAAAGCTGAGTTTCCAGGCTAGCCCTTTCTTCGCTCACACCCATGCTGCCTCAAGCCCGGTCTTCCTTGCCCGGAATGCGGTATTCGCTCACCTCGGGGTGAGCGCTGTCGGCGCGGTCGAGAATGCTCCAGTCCTGGTTGAGCAACGGTATGGCCGTGTGGGCCGTCAGGTCGAACTGGCACGGTACAACCGATACATAGTTGTTGGCAATAGCCCACTCGTCGTTGTCTTCGCCTTTGTCAAAGTTTACGAACGCGCCGACCATCCAGAAGTAGCGGCGGCCGTTGGGATCAAAGCGCTGGTCGAACTCCTCCACCCACTTGGCATTGGCCTGGCGGCAGATGCGGATGCCCTGGATCGGTCCCTGGCTCGCGGGCGGAAAGTTGACGTTCAGCGCCACTCCCTTGGGCAGGCCTTTGGCCAGCACCTCGCGGGTGATCTTTTCGATATACGCTTCGGTATGCGAGAAATCGGCATCGTGCGAATAGTCACACAGTGAGAACCCGATCGCCGGCGTGCCCTCGATGGCTCCTTCGATCGCCGCCGACATCGTGCCGGAATACAACACGCTGATGGACGTGTTGCTGCCGTGGTTCACACCGCTGACGACAACGTCGGGCTGACGCTGGCCCTTCAATACAAAGTGACGCGCCATCTTTACACAATCCGCCGGGGTGCCCGAGCACTCAAAGGCCTGCACGTCTTCAAAGATGAAGTTCTCCTCAAGTCGCAGCGACTCCCCTACCGTAATGGCGTGGCCCATGCCCGACTGCGGACTGTTGGGGGCTACCACCAGCACATCGCCGATCCGTTTCATGACATTGACCAGGGTCAGGATGCCTTTGGAAGTGATACCGTCGTCGTTCGAAACCAGGATAAGGGGCTTGGCGTTGCTCATGCGAAATCGTGTCGGCTAGGTGCCGTATAGTGAATTGTAATAGGCTATTATTTTGGCAAAGTCGTACTTTTCGTCCACTTTCAGCCGGTTCGTCTTGATATATTTCTCCACGTCGTCTGCATTTTTTCCCATCAGGTCCAGCAGGTCGCGTTTGTCGCCGGTAAACTCTTCGATCTTACCGTTGTCGTCCATGAAGAAGTATTTGTAGACCAGCACCAGGCGGGACGACGCATAGTACGAGTACGGGTTGTTGTAGGTGCGGTACTCCAGTGCCTCGCGGGCGAGCAGTGTCATCTTGCCTTCTTCGAGCAGCTCAAAGAACACCGCCGACTTGTAGCCCGCGGGTGTATTAAAAGGCAGGGCAAAGAACTGACGGTAGCGATGCACCGTGTTATCAAAGATCTCGAAGAAGAGGACCTTCCGGGCGGAGTAGGCCACTACTTTCTGGCCACTGGCACCGTTGTATTGCAGCACATCCTGCTGCAGATCGTATTTCACAAGCCCCCGCAGCGTATCGCCCTCCAGCAGCACGATCTTGCCTTCGTGCCACAGCTCAAAGGGCCACTCCTGGGCGCGTACGCCCGACCAGGCGCAGAGCAGCATCAATACGGGAACGACACGCGTCAGCCGGGCGGCACGGGGTGCCGGTCTTTTCGGAAGGAGGCTGGCCGGTGATCGTTTTCCTGTCATTTAGTTTTTGATGTCCTCAATATAGTATGTCCGAGCTTGTCACGCTTCGTTAACAAATAACGTTCATTGTGCGGATTGGGTACAATTTCGATCGGAACATTATCCACAATTTCCAGACCATAGCCCATTAGTCCAACCCTTTTCTTCGGATTATTGGTGATGAGCCTGATCTTGGTGATGTTCAGGCTGCGAAGAATCTGGGCGCCAACGCCATAGTCGCGTTCGTCCATGTCAAAGCCCAGCTGCAGGTTGGCCTCTACCGTGTCGAGCCCCTGCTCCTGCAGCTTGTATGCCTTCAGCTTGTTGAGCAGGCCGATGCCCCGCCCCTCCTGCTTCATGTACAGCACCACGCCTTTTCCCTCTTGCTCCACAATTTCCATGGCCCGGTGTAACTGTGGTCCGCAGTCGCAGCGGCACGAGCCGAAGATATCGCCCGTAACGCACGACGAGTGCACGCGCACCAGCACGGGCTCGTCTTTTTCCCAGGTGCCTTTTACCAGGGCCATGTGTACGTCCTGGGTGTTGGTCTGCTCGAATGCCACCAGGCGGAAGTGCCCGTGCTCGGTGGGCATGTCTACTTCGATCTCGCGGCGGATGAGCGACTCCTGCTGCAGGCGGTATTCAATGAGATCTTTGATCGACACCAGCTTGAGCTTAAAGCGCTCCGCCACCTTTACCAGGTCGGGCAGGCGCGCCATGGTGCCGTCTTCGTTCATGATCTCGACCAGTACACCGGCCGGTTTAAACCCCGCCAGGCGGGCAAAGTCGATGGCCGCCTCGGTATGGCCACTGCGCCGCAGCACGCCGCCGCGTTTGGCCCGCAGCGGAAAGATGTGGCCGGGTTTGCCCAGCTCTTCGGGTTTTGTTTCCGGGTCCACCAGGGCACGGATGGTTTTGAACCGGTCGTGCGCGGAAATGCCGGTGGTGCAACCGTGGCCGATCAGATCGACCGACACCGTAAAGGGTGTTTCGAACGCCGCGGTGTTCTTACCCACCATCAGGTCCAGCCCCAGCTCTTCGCAGCGGTCTTCGATCAGCGGCGCGCAGATCAGGCCGCGGCCGTGGGTGGCCATAAAGTTTATGATCTCCGGCGTTACACACTCCGCCGCACAGATAAAGTCGCCCTCGTTCTCACGATCTTCGTCGTCTACCACGATAATCACTTTCCCGTTCTTGATCTCTTCCAGTGCCTCTTCGATCGTGTTCAGTTTGATCTGGTTCATAACAAAATCCCGTACTTGTAGGTGGTGAACAAAAAATTATATAGGTCTGTTCCGTTAGCTCGAGAAAACAATACCCAGCACGGCCGCCAGGTCTTTTTCAGCGCCTTTGAGCTGTTCAAAAATGGTGAAATGCTCTTCGAATTCTTCGTCTGTTTTTGCCTGCTTCATGTCCTGCACTTTACCTTCCATCATCCCCTGCACTTTATAAAGCTTTAATCGGATGACACAGGAATATACTGCGTCGTGAACGATTTCCTTTTCATCCGGAAAGAAAATGCTCTCGGCATTCCACCCTTTGCTGGCTTCGTGGCGACGGGTGGTCAGCTCGGCCACGATGTTTTTTATATCAGACGTGCCGTGTTCCATAAAATACATCGGGTCGATCACCTCGCCGTTGCGGTAGTTTTCCAGGAACGCGGTAAAGATCTCTTTATAGATATAGTTTTCAAATTCGACGTCTTCCAGCTCGGCCATCATATAATCGATAACCCGTACTTCAGGCTCAAAAGCCTCGTCTGCATAACATACCAACATGCGCACAGTCTCGCGTTCCAGGCGTTCGATCCTGGCGGCGATGCTGGTGGTGGACACCGGCTCGTCTTCGCCGGGTACGAACACCGGCGGCACGTCGTCGGGCGGTGGCCCCGGCATATTCCGGTTGCGGCCTTTCTCGGCCGGCGTTGTCTTCGCCCGTTCCGTTAACGTGATCTTGTTCAGCTCGGTCTGGAGGACAGCCTCCTGGATCTTCAGCAGCGTGCTGGTCTCCTGTATGTAGACCGACCGTTTGATGGGGTCGGGTATGAGCGAAATGCTGGTGACGATCTCGCGGATCGCCTCGGCGCGGCGGATCGGGTCGTGCCCCGATTCCTGGGCCAGCAGGTCGATCTTGAACGAGATAAAGTCCTTGGCGTGCTCCTTCAGGTACTGCTTCAGCTCCGTCTCGGGCATCTTGCGCGAGAAGCTGTCGGGGTCGTCGCCGTCGGGCAGCAATACCACGCGCACGTTGAGACCGCCCTTCAGCACCAGGTCGATGCCGCGCAGCGCCGCTTTGATGCCCGCCGCGTCGCCGTCAAACATCACGGTCACGTTCTCCGAAAAGCGGCGGATCAACTTGACCTGCTCTTCGGTGAACGCCGTGCCCGACGAGGCCACCACGTTGTCGATACCCGCCTGGTGCATCGACATCACGTCCGTATAGCCCTCTACGATGTAGCAGAAGTCTTCACGACGGATGGCATTCTTCGCCTGGTACATTCCATAGAGCACGTGGCTTTTGTGGTAGATGTCCGTCTCCGGCGAGTTGATATACTTGGGCTGATCTTTGTCTTTGGTAAGGATGCGTGCGCCAAAAGCAATGACCTTTCCCGACAGGTTGTGTACCGGAAAGATGACGCGTCCGCGGAAGCGGTCGTAGGAACGGCCGTCGTCGCGCACCACAATGAGCCCTGCTTTCGCCAGCAGGTCGCTGGTATAGCCAATGCCGAGCGCCTTTTTGCTGAGGTAGTCCCACTGGTCGAGGGTGTAGCCCAGCTCGAATTTTTCAATGGTGCGGTCGTTGAAGCCGCGTTCGCGGAAGTAGCTCAGGCCGATGCCGCGGCCGTCGTCGGTGTTGAACAGCAGGTCCTTGAACTGGTCCTTGGCGTAGTTCATGAGCCCGTAGAGGCTGTCGCGCTCGGTGTATTGCGATTGTTCTTCGGCCGTCCGCTGGTGGTCTTCCTTCAGGTCGATGTTGTAGCGCTTGGCCAGGTAGCGGAGGGTCTCCACATAGCTCATGCCCTCGTGCTCCATCACGAACGTGATGGCATCGCCGCCTTTGCCGCTGCTGAAGTCTTTAAAGATGCCTTTGGAAGGAACGACGTAAAACGACGGGGTCTTCTCGTTCGAGAACGGGCTTTTGGCCTTGTAGTTCTGTCCCGAACGTTTCAGGGTGACAAAATCGCCCACCACATCCACAATATCCAGTTTGCTCCGGATCTCGTCTATCGTTTCACGGCTGATCATGCTGGTCGGTTCGCTCCGGCCTGTAGAAAATTGGGTGAAGCGAGGCCGGGGTCAAAGATACTAATCAATGATTCAAGGGGCGCCCGTCGGGGAAAACAATTTTCGTACTAATTTGCGGCGGTTTTGAGACTTTTTTGATGATTTAGCTGTTTCCACAGACATGAGTTTTTCCCAATCCGATATTTTAAAAGCCCTTTCGACGGTAGACGATCCCGACCTGAAACGCGACCTGGTAAGCCTGGGCATGATTAAAGACCTGAAAGTCGATCCCCGCAAGGTGAGCTTTACGGTGGTATTGACCACGCCGGCCTGTCCGCTGAAAGAAAAGATCCGCCAGGACTGTGTGGACGCCGTAGAAGCCGTGATCGGCCCGGACGTTGCCCTCGACATCACCATGACCGCGTCCGTCACCACGCTGCGCGACAACGCGCCGCTGCTGCCGGGGGTAAAAAATATCATTGCGGTCGCCTCGGGCAAAGGGGGCGTGGGCAAATCTACCGTCACGTCCAACCTGGCCGTGTCGCTGGCCAGGGCCGGCGCCAAGGTGGGCCTGATCGATGCCGACATCTACGGCCCTTCGGTGCCCACCATGTTCAACTGCGAGCACGAACAGCCCGCGGTGAAACAGGTCAACGGCCGCAACATCATCATTCCCATTGAGCAATACGGTGTAAAGCTGATCTCGATCGGCTTTCTGGCACCGCCCGATAGCGCCGTGGTGTGGCGCGGCCCGATGGCCAGCTCCGCGCTGAAGCAGTTCTTCAGCGACGCCGACTGGGGCGACCTGGACTACCTCCTCATCGACCTCCCTCCCGGCACCAGCGACATTCACCTCACCATGGTGCAGACCGTGCCCGTGACCGGCGCCGTGATCGTGACCACCCCGCAAAAAGTGGCCCTGGCCGACGTGAAAAAGGGCATCGGCATGTTCAAACAGCCGCAGATCAATGTGCCGATCCTGGGCATTATCGAGAACATGGCCTACTTCACGCCCGAAGAGCTGCCCGATAACAAATATTATATCTTCGGAAAAGACGGCGGCAAGAACTTAGCGGCGCAATATCAGGTTCCTCTGTTAGGGCAGATTCCCCTGGTGCAGGGCATCCGCGAAAGCGGCGACAGCGGCCTGCCCGCGGCCCTGAAAGACGGGCCGATGGCGGAAGCCTTCCAGACGCTGGCGGAAACGCTGGCGCGCCAGGTGGCCATCCGCAATGCCGGCCAGCCTACGCAACTGACGGAAGTTGCAGGATAACCGCACGAAAGTAGTACCTTTACATCATCCAGCAGGCAGAACAAACAACCCGATGAATACCATTAGCGACCTCACCCAAAAGATTGAAGATTCTCTGAATTCCATTCGTCCCTACCTGGAGGCGGATGGCGGCAACGTGAAGATCCACCAGGTCACCGAAGACCACGAGGTTCAATTGGAGTTTATCGGTGCCTGCGGCAGCTGCCCCATGTCTACCATGACATTTAAAGCCGGGGTGGAAGAAGCCATTCGCAAAGCCGTGCCCGAAGTGCGTTCGATCAAGGTGATCAACCTCACGCCCGTCGGACACTGATCCTGCGCGCGTCCCGCTCCCTTTTTCAGCCGTAGCAGAAAAGACGCCGGTCGTCTAATTTCCGGTCAACTATCCGGCTCCGGCATCGGCCGTTCGGGTTACTCTTAGTATCTTGTAACCATTAACAATGGCACGTTGCTGAACGCTTAACTCTGTGAAGGCCTTACCCGTATTACAATCCTGCCTCAGGTGGTCGACATCGTTCGGTTGCCTCCTCCTTGTGTTTTTTACATTCGATCTCCAGGCACAGCAACGCTGCGCCACGGTGGAGTATGAGCAAAAGCTGGTCCTGGAAAAGAAGCTTCCGGAGAAACGCGACTTCGAGTCGTGGCTGCAGCGCAAGACTAAACAGCGCTCCACCCTGCGCACAGAGGCGTCTACCTATCACATCCCCGTCGTCGTACACATCGTTCACAACGGCGAGCCCGAGGGTGTCGGCAGTAACATCTCCGACGAGCAGGTCCTTTCGCAGATCGCCGTGCTCAACAAAGACTATAATCGCCAGAATACCGATGCCGACCAGACTCCGGCGGATTTTGCCGGCGTGGCCGGCAGCATCGCCGTGGAGTTTGTCCTGGCGCGTCAAACGCCCGAGGGCCTTCCCACCAACGGCATCGTGCGTGTAAAGGGTTCGAAGTCCACCTGGACGATCAACGACAACAGCCAGCTGAAAGCGCAAAGCTTCTGGCCGTCGGAAGACTACCTCAACATCTGGGTGTGCCGCCTGTCGGGGTACCTGGGCTATGCGCAGTTTCCGGTCTCCGACCTGCCCGGCCTGGAAGAGTACCAGGGTGAGCTGGCGAGCACCGACGGTGCCGTGTTCAGCTATACCGACTTTGGCTCGTCGTTCGAAGGCTACGGCACGTTTGCCGGGCTCGACCCGAAGTATAACCGCGGCCGTACCGCCACCCACGAGGTGGGCCACTTTCTGGGCCTGCGGCATATCTGGGGCGACATCGATAACTGCGGCGGCACCGACTACGTGGCGGACACCCCGCCGCAACGCACCGAGACATACAACTGCCCCAGCCACCCGCTGTCACCCACGGCCAGGTGGTGCAACGGCGAAGCGCCCATGTTTCAGAACTACATGGACTATACCGACGATGCCTGCATGAACCTGTTCACACAGGGGCAGATCGGCCGCATGGTCACGGTGCTGGAAAACAGCCCGCGGCGCAAGTCACTGCTCTCATCGCATGCGCTGCTCGAACCCAACCCCGTGCCGAACAACGTGGCGTTGACAGCCATAGTCGACCTGCCCACCATCTCGTGCGATGCCACCCCCACCCCTACACTGCGCATTACCAACCGCGGCACAGAACCTCTGACATCCTTTAACCTGTTATACAGCGTCAATGACGGCACGCCCATCATCCGCTCGTTCACCGGCCTGAACCTGGCCACCGGCGCGCAAATGGATGTGACCGTATCGGGCCTCACGCTCACCCTGCGCGAAAATGAATTATACTTTGAGCTGACCGAGCCCAACGGCGTGGACGATGAAGATCCGTACAACAACAGCCTGTCGCAAAAGACCTTCTGGGACGAGACCACCGGCAGCATTCCCATGCGGGTGAATTTCGACGATCTGCCCGATACCGGCTGGACCTTTGCAAACTCCGGCAGCGACCACAATTGGGAGTACGTTAAAACCTCCAACAGTAACGCCGCCGACGCTACCGACAACGGCGCGGTCTATTTCAATGCCTACAACAACGCGCTGCTGTCAGACCGGGCGTGGTATGTCAGCCCGGTCATGGACTTTTCGCATACCGCGAGGGCCACGCTATTCTTTGACTGGTCGTATCGGCGTCGCGGCACAGCGCAGGCCGACTACGTAACCGTCATGGCGTCTTCGGATTGTGGTACGACGTTTACCGCGCTGACAGATATACTGCTGGCCACCGCTGAAATCCGAGCGACAGCCTGGGCCCCCACGGCGGCCGGCGACTGGAGTACCCTGTGGGTTAACCTCGACGCCTACGCCGGACAAGAAAACGTGCGTCTGGCCTTTGTCTTTACCAACGGCAACGGCAACAACTTCTACCTCGACAACATCAACTTCTTCGTGCCGCAGCCGTTCACGCTGTACCCCAACCCTGCCAGCGACAATTTCTACATCGCCTTCAACTTCCAGGATGCCACCAATGCCTCCATTGAAGTGGTCGACGCCCTGGGCAAACTGGTGCGTCAGGAATCGTTGGCCGATGCCCGCAACCAGGATTATGCAGTGCCGGTAGATACCCTCCGACCAGGCGTATACGTGGTGCGTGTCCGTACCTCCAGCCAGGTGTGGACCACCCGTTTTGTGCGGAGCGGCCAATAGCCCCCGTAGCCCGGCAAAAAGGCGAGAAAACTGCCGGTTCCGGCTTTCGGTGAGCCATAATGCGCAGGGTTTCATTATCTTTCGGCAATAAACATTTTTTGAATGCCTAAAAAGAAGAAAGTAGCCATTCTCTATGGCGGCCGGTCTGTTGAGCACGGCGTCTCCATCAATTCAGCCCGCAACATTTTTGAATACATCGACAAGAACAGATACGAGCCCCTTCCCATCGGTATCAACCTGCAGGGACAGTGGTTTCTGACCAGCGGCGTGAGCAAAGACATCGCCAAAGACGGCCAGGCACTGGCACTTTCTCTCAACCCGGGCAAACCCGAGTTTATCATCCTCAAAACCGGCAAACGCTTTCAGGCCGACATCGTCTTCCCGGTGCTGCACGGCACCGACGGTGAAGACGGCAGCATTCAGGGCCTGGTAAAAGCCATGGACCTGCCCATGGTCGGCACGGGCGTGACCGGCTCGGCCATGTCCATGAGCAAGATCGTGTCCAAGCGCCTGCTCAAAGAAGCCGGCCTGCCCGTCACGGACTTCCTCACCTTCCGCTACGACGAGAAAGACAAGTTTACCTTCAGCAAAATCGCCAAACAGCTTGGCGCCCCCTTCATGGTAAAGGCGGCCAACCTCGGCTCGTCCGTGGGCGTGTCGAAAGTAAAAACGCAAAAGGATTTTAAGCAGGCGCTTGACGACGCCTTCAAATATGACAATGAAGTAATTGTCGAAGAGTATATCTCCGGCCGCGAGATCGAGTGCGCCATCCTGGGCAATTATCCGCCGGAAGCGTCTTACCCGGGCGAGGTGGTGATCAGCGACAAGTACGAGTTCTATACTTTCGACGCCAAGTATGTCGACCCCGATGCCGTACGCATAGACGTGCCCGCCAAACTTTCCAAGCCGGTGGCCGAAAAGATCCGCAAGGCTTCTGTTAAAGCGTTCGAAGCGCTGAACTGCGAAGACTTCTCTCGCGTCGACCTGTTCCTCGACAAAAAGGGCAAGGTATATGTCAACGAGATCAACACCATCCCGGGCTTTACCAACTCGAGCATGTACCCGGTCATGTGGAAAGAGCGCGGTGTGAGCTTCGCGAAGCTTATCACCCGGCTGCTCACGCTTGCGCAGGAACGGTACGATCGCGGCAAGCGCATTGAACGCGATTTCAAATCGTCGCTCAAATTCTAGTCGTATAGTTATATTCCAGAATACATGAATTTCATCTATAAGAAGTACGGTCGTAATACCCTTGGCGGCATCCTGATTACCATCTTGCTGGCGCTGATCATTGTAATTATCCTGATCGTACTATTTTTCTTCGTTTACCTGCCGCGCGCCACCAACCACGGCGAGACCATCACGGTGCCTAACATCGAAGGTATGACGATCAGCGAGCTGGACAATTTCCTGACGAAAGATCTGCGCTATGAGGTGAACGACTCGTCGTACTCGTCGGAGCATCCGCCGCTGGCCGTGTTGAAACAATTCCCGCACGCGGGCGCCAAGGTAAAAGAGGGGCGCAAAATCGATATTTCCGTGAATCGCATCAATCCGCCGACGGTGCCGGTACCGAACCTGGTAGACGGCTCGGTCGTAAACGCCGACGCGGTGCTGCAAAGCAATGAGCTGAAGCGCGGCCGCATCGAGCTGGTGCGGGGTGCCTTTAATGTCGTGAAGGAAATGAAATACAAGGGCGCGCACGTCGAGCCCAATGTGCGGGTGCCGAAAGGGTCGGTGATCGACCTGGTGGTCATGGATGGTCACGGCGGCAGCTTCGCGGTGGACAACCTGGAAGGCCGGGAATGCGACGAAGCCCTTTTTTACATCCGCGGCGCCGACCTGATCCCGGAAGTGGAGCTGGTGGAAGACACCGTCGGCATTGTACCTGTAGTATTGAAACAAAAACCCGCGGGCGGAGAGATTGTTAAGTTCGGTGATATCGTTAGGGTATGGATAGGCAAAGAAGGAACCGAACCGCCTGCAGACGAATAATGATGACAAAACGATGTACCGTACTCCCCGGGCCCGCGCGGCCTGCTCGCACCATGCGCACGGGCACAGCCCTGACGCTGTTGCTGCTGTGTTTGCTGACCACGGCCTCGTGGGCCCAGCTTACCCGGCAACCCCTGCCGCGCACGCAGCCACGCCCGTTGCAGTCCGCCCGTATCGCACCGCAGGTGCTCGATACAATGGCGCTGCCCTTCTGGGAGGACTTCTCGTTTACGGTCATCGATGAACGCGACACCAATTACATTTCAGGCTACCCGCTGGACTCCCTGTGGTTCAAGAGTAAAAGTGTACGCGTCAGCAACGGCGGCTGGAATGCCCCCTCGCTGAACGTGGCCACGTTCGACGGCCTGGACGCACTCGGTATACCCTACTCCAACGACAACATGCTGAACGGCTTTCGCGACACGCTGATGTCGCATGCCATTGACCTGTCGGCGGTGCCGACGGCCCAGCGCAACACCGTATTCCTGAGCTTCTTTTACCAGTGGCAGGGCCACGGCGAGCCGCCGGACGAAGCCGACTACCTGCAGCTGCAGTTCAAGAACATCGACGGATTCTGGGAGACCGTGATGCGCATCCAGACGAAAGACACCTTCCAGCCGGATGTGTTCTACGACACGATCATCGGCATCACCGCCGAGAAATACTATCACGAAGGCTTTCAATTCCGCTTTCAGAACTATGGCCGCAAGTCCGGCCCGTTCGATACCTGGAACCTCGACTATATCTACCTCGCCGACGGCCGCGCGCTGAACGACGACTCGTTCCCCGAACGCGCCATTGCCTCGCCCGCCACGCAGCTGTTCGGTCAGTATTACGCCGTGCCGATCCAGCACTTCCGCGAGAATAAAAAGACCATCGGCCCCGTGGAGTTCGACGTGCAGAATATGAAGAACCAGTCGTCACCGATCTCGATCGACTATTCCGTCACCGGCACGTTTTGGAATTATACCGGCGGCGTGGCGACACCGTATGTAACATCGTTGGGAAGCCGTGGTGTCAAAGGCAGTGCCGGGGGTATCCTGAGCCCGTTCGAGCGCGTGCGGTCGAGTGTTATTTATGACGCCTCCCTCGACATCAAGAACCTGCCCGATACGACAGATGCCGCGCAGTTCGACCCCACGGCCGATTCCACCCGCATCAAGCTCACCTTCCGCATCACCGGCGACGACTCCGATCCGCAAGCCCCCGGCTTTGCCCCGGTAGACTTCACCGTGAACGATACCCTGTCCGTTACCTATTGGCTACGGGACTATTATGCCTACGACGACGGCACCGCGGAATATTCCGCCAAAATGACTTCGCCCGACAACAAGGTGGCCTATGCATTCGACCTTCCCGCCGGGCAGCTCGATACGCTGGCAGGCTTTTATGCCTACTTCCCCGCATTCGGGCTCACGGGCAGCCGCACGGCGGACTTTACCATCTACGGCGATACCGATGGCCTGCCCGACAACGACAAGATCTTATATGTCATTCCCGGCAAGACGCTCCAGCGCCGGGGCGTAAATGAGTTCCAGCGGATCGATATACCCGAGGTCGTACTGGTGCAGGATCGCTTCTACATAGCCTTTGGCAGCTCCGTGGCGGCCCTCGGCCTGGACATCAGCCAGGACACACACGATAAGATATTCGATTACATCAACCAGATCTGGGAACCCAACGACCGCATCACCGGCAGCCTGATGATCCGCCCCATCTTTGGCAAAGGCCCTCCGAACCCCGTCACGGGCATTGATCCCGACGAGACTGCCACACCGGTACATTGTTATCCCAACCCCAGCAACGGCACCTTCTACCTCGACAGCCGCCACCACCAGGTGATGCGCGTGATCAGCATCACCGGCCAGCCGATCGGCTTCGACACCGAGGTGAAAGCCGACGGTCAGCAGATCACCTTACGCCAGCCGGCGCCGGGTATGTATATACTCCAGCTTCGCCACGGCGACAGCTTCTATTCGCAAAAGATATTGGTGCGGTGATCCGGTCTATCGTCCCAGCGTGGCCAGCTGCAGCGGCGCCGGGCTGAACGATATGACAAACACCAGCAGCGAGATCCATCCCAGGATCACGCGTTTGGTATCGAGCGGCTCCTCGATCTCGGAAGGCGGATGTTGCACGCCCACAAAGCGGCTTACGATAAACGCGAAGAACAGCCAGCCGGGATACCCATCGATGGCGGGAAATATCCACGTCAGTAACACCTGTACGGCAAACATCAGCACGGCGTACATGCCCCGGTTCCGTTTACTTCCGCCCAACGCCGCAAAGCAGACGTAGTAGAAGAACATCAGCGCCACGCTGTAAAGCACCATGAGGGGAAGCCCGTCTTTCGGTGTACCGATCCGGATCACCCCCAGGCCGGCATAAAACAACAACGCTATAAACGCCACCGAGGCAATCCCGAAGTGCGTTCTCCAGCCAAACAGGCCGTACGTTATGTGTCCTCCATCCAGCTGCCCGATCGGCAGCAAGTTGAGGCTCGTAAAGAAAAGGGCAAAGAACCCGGCCAGCAGCAGCGGGTAATGCATCAGCTCGTGCGGGTTGGGGATCCGCGATGTATCGTCTACGAATACCTTGCAGATCTCGAACAACAACGTCGAGCCCACCCGCACATCCGTCACGCCTACGTTCTCCAGGGCTTCCTGGAACTCAGCGTCGGTCAGGTTCAGTTTTTCCTGGTGCTGTTTGAGCTGCTCCTGCGCATACTTCACCACAAACTCGTTGGTATAAACACTGTCGGCGTAGTGGATCCCGAATTTTTTATACTCGGGGTGAAATTGGAATACATAGTCGGCTGGCGGCAGCGTGGCAAACCCGTAGACAATGACCGCCAGCGCCACCACGAACCCGGCCAGCGGCCCCGCGATGCCGATATCGAAATGCTGGCGGTTATTGCGCACGCGGTCCTGCATGCGGATGACAGCGCCCATCGTGCCCGGCGACAGGAATATACCGGGCGGAAAGGGAATATAGTACGGCAGCGTCGACCGGATCTTGTTATACATCGCCGTGAAGTAGTGGCCGAACTCGTGCACGGTCAGGATCAGGAGAAAGGGCACGGAGAACTTCATGCCGTTCACAAAGTCGGCCCAGGTATACTCGGCGTTCCAGCCGTACCCCAGCATCCAGAGGGATTTACCATATACCCATTCCGCTCCGGCCAGGGTGGTGGTGATAAAGGTTACGATAAACAATCCGGTCTGGATCAGGATTCTGCGGCGTTCCTCAGGCATGGAAATAATCGATTATCAGATCGGGGGTAATGACGTGCACGGTTTGAATGCCCAGCTTGCGGGCTCCGGCAATATTTTCTGCGTTGTCGTCCAGGAACAACGTTTCGTGCGGCTGGAAATTATTCTCGTGCAGCACTTGCTCAAAGATCTCGGCATCGGGCTTGCGCTTGTGCATGCGGTGCGAGTAGTACGTGCGGTGGAAGTAGGGATCGAGCGACCGCTCGCCCGGCGGCAGCAGGCGCGTGTTGATATACTCCAGGTGGATGTTGTTGGTGTTGCTCAGCAGCACTGACTGGTACTGCTCCTTCAGGCGCAGCAGCAGCTGCAGCTTGTTCAGCGGCAGGCCGCGCAGCATGGCATTCCAGGCGGCGTCCAGCGCGGCGTCGTCTGCCTGTACCGGGTACGTGTCGCGCACAAAGGCACGAAAGCCCACGTCGTCGATCAGGCCCTTCTCGTACGCCACAAATCCTTCGGACGTGACAAACCGTTTTGTCACCTCGGATTTGTCCAGCCCCGAAATATTGGCAAATGCCTGAAGTGTATGTTCGACGGAAAGATCCAGGATGACACCACCCAGATCGAAAATGAGGTTTTTAACGGAAGATTCCTGCGCCACAAATGCTGGTTTGACGATTCAGTGCCAAAGATGTGATAATACCCCCCCTTTTCAAAGGATCGTCTGATGATCGGCCGCCCGGCAAAACAGCAAATCCGCTGTTCTTTGCTGAAAAATCCTGGTTTTGCAGCAACAGACCGCTTCAAAATCTATCCGACAGAGCGCAACATCGGTCAGGTTGAGTACATGTCTACGAAATGGCTTACGCGGCACGAGGCCACACAGGCTGTCCGTTTCCGAGTCACCGCGGTTCAAATCCGCACAAGGCGTTTTACGCTGGCCGCTGTTTTTCGGCGCCAGGGGCAATCCCTTGCATGGCACCGTTCTTGCCGCCAGAGTTGCACGACCGAAGTCTCGGAAACCTAATCCTCTTGCCATGTTTAAAAACTACTTCAAGATCGCGTGGAGAAACCTGGTCCACAACAAAAGCTTTTCCAGCATCAACATCGTCGGCCTCTCCATCGGCATGACCTGCTGCCTCATCATCTTTCAATACGTAGCGTTTGAATCGGGCTTTGACCAATTCCACCAAAAGAAAGAGAACCTCTACCGCGTCGTGCAAACCTACGTGCGCAACGGCGAGGTGATGGGCACCGGCGCCTACACGGCACAGGCGCTGACGCCCGCGCTCAAAGAAGGAGTGCCCGAGATCGCAAACGTCACGCGCGTGCATTCCGAAAATGCGATTGTTGTGAACGCCGCCGCGCCCGACAAGGTGTTCGAAGAAGACAAGGCGCTGTATGTCGATGCGGCGTTCCTGCAGATGTTCTCCTTCCCGCTCGTATCCGGAAGCGCAGAGCGTGCCCTTGCTCCCGGCACGGTGTTGTTGTCGGAGACTGCCGCGAAGAAATATTTCGGCGAGAGCCCAGCCATAGGCCAGTCGCTGGAGGTAACGGGCAACATCGAAAAGACCTTTACCGTCTCGGGCGTGTTCCGCGACGTTCCCGCCAACTCCCATTTACAGTTTGATATGCTGCTGCCCGTGGACGATCTGTTGAAAGGCGAAGATTATGCGAACGAGCCCGAAGGAGGCTGGAGCTGGAACAACTTTACCACCTATATCGAGCTTCATCCCGGCGCAGACCACACGGTAGTGAATCACAAGATGACCGATGTATATATGAAGTATCGCGGCGATTTTCTGCGTCAGCAGGGTGCGTCGGCAGCCTTCCGCGGCCAGCCACTGTCCGACATCCACCTGAACTCCGATATCAACGGCACCGACAACATCGTTGCCGGAAGCTATAAAACAGTATACTTCTTCCTGGTCATCGGACTGATCACGCTGGTGATCGCGCTCGTGAACTATATCAACCTGGCCACCGCCCGGGCGCTCAACCGCTCACGCGAGGTCGGCGTGCGCAAGGCCGTCGGCGCCAAACGGCAGCAGTTGGTGATCCAGTTTTTATATGAGTCGGCTTTCACCAATGTGTGCGCCCTGGTCATTGCGCTGGCGCTTACGTCGATGCTGCTGCCCGTGGTGAACAGTATTGCCGAAACGCAGCTGGCCGTCGACCAGTGGCTCGAGCCGCGCTTCCTGCTGGCGCTCGGCAGTACACTGCTGGCGGGCACCCTGCTGGCAGGGCTTTACCCGGCCTTTGTGTTATCGTCGTTCCGGCCGGCTACTGCGCTCAAGGGCAAAAGCTCCTCGCTGTCGGCGCACTTCTGGCTCCGCAAAGGGCTCGTGATCGTTCAGTTCGCCGCCTGCATCGTCTTGATCGCCGGCACAGCGATTGTCTATAACCAGCTCGACTTCATGCGCAGCCTCGACCTCGGCCTGAACCTCGAGCAGGTGATGGCCGTGCAGGCACCCCGCGTACTTCCCGCCAACGCCGACCGCGGTTCCGCCATGCAAACCTTCCTGACCGAGCTCCGGCAGATGCCGGGCGTGCAGCAGGCCGCCATGTCGTCGTCCCTCCCCGGCAGCGGCTTTAACTGGAATGGCGCTTCCATCCGCAAAGCCACCGACGATCCTTCCGATGCCCTGCGCGGCGTAGCCACCTACATCGACTCGGCGTTCGCACCGCTCTATGGCCTGCGGCTTGTCGCCGGAAAAGACTTTGGCCATGTCACCGCACAGGAAGACGGCGAAGGCTCACCTTGGCTGGTGATCGTTAACGAAACGGCCGCTAAAAACCTGGGTTACTCCTTCCCCGCCGCCGCGGTGAACGAGCTGCTCGACATCGGCGGAAACGAGGCCCGCATCATCGGCGTCTATAAAGACTTCAGCTGGTCGTCGGCCCACCAGGCGCAGCAGAACATCGTCTTTGGCCGCACGCTCGCCGGCAGCCAGGTATCGGTGCGGCTGGCCACAAAAGATCTTGCCGGTGTGATGGGCAGGATCCAATCGGCTTACACCGCCATGTTCCCCGGCAACCTGTTTCGCTACAACTTCGTGGACGAGACCTTCGACCTGCAGTATCGCAACGACCAGCGCTTCGCCAGCCTCTTCAGCATCTTTGCCGGCATGGCCATCTTTATTGCCTGCCTGGGCCTGTTCGGGCTCGTAGCGTTCACTGCGCAGCAGCGCACGAAGGAGATCGGCATGCGCAAGGTACTGGGGGCTTCTGTCGCAGGCATTGTGGCATTGCTGAGCAAGGATTTTCTGAAGCTGGTGGTCGTGGGGTTTGTGCTGGCGGTGCCGGTGACGATCTATGTCATGAACCAGTGGTTGACGAACTTTGCCTACCGCACGGAGATCGGTGTGGGCATTTTTATGCTGTCGGGAGCGCTGGCCATGCTGATTGCGCTGGTTACGGTCAGCTGGCAGTCGTTTAAGGCGGCGGTGGCGAACCCGGTGAAGAGTTTGAGGAGCGAATAGGAATGGACTCTGGCGGAACAGAAGTCGCTAAAAATGACCGGTGCGAATGTTGCGGAATAGAAAAAAACGTTAATTTTGGCGTCCTTTCAGGATTATACGTCCGAAAGAAGGGCCCATAGCTCAGCTGGTTAGAGCACCTGACTCATAATCAGGGGGTCGCTGGATCGTGCCCAGCTGGGCCCACGAGGTCCCGATGAACATCGGGACCTTTTTTTATACCTTATGTTTTACGATTTCACGAAATAGCTCAGTTGCTTACCCCGATAGCTATCGGGGCTGACTCATAATCAGTAGGTCGCCGGATCGTGCCCGGCGGGGCCCACAGCGAAAAGAGGCTGTCTCAAAAGGGGCAGCCTCTCTTATTTGAGTTAGGGCAAAAAAAAGAAGAAGACCGAGGTCCTCTTCTTAGTGCAAGGCGTTATCTTGCTTTTGTGATAACTAAATCAAAAGTAATCTTTAAAGATTACGCTCCCAATCAAACTGCCGACGATGCCCTTTAAGAGATGTATGCCATGAGCAAAAAGGCAATCGCCAGGTTGAAATCAATCATAGACTACGAAAACTTAAACGCCAAGCTGATGCCCGCTTAAAAAGCCAAGAGGGTATCGCTTATCGCAAACGCCGCCCGGCGGATATAGAACCCGTGTTTGCTAACATCAAGCACAATAAAAACTTCAAGCGTTTTATGCTCCGAGGCCTTCCGAAGGTCGAATAGAGACCGGATTACTTGCTATCGCCCACAATCTGGCAAAAATGGCGGCGTAAGCTGTCGCCTTCTTTTTAATCTCTAAAAAAACTCGCTCCCAAACCCACAAAAACAAAAAGAGGGCATCTCGACTTTTGAGACGCCCTCTTTTGCTTTTAAGCCTGGCGTACCGAAATAAATACCGCCCTTGTATCTTTACTCAGCCCACACACGAAGTACGCCCGACATTCACGCGCTTTACTCAGGCAATATGCTTGACAAGCATCACTTTTACCCGAGCCCTCCGGGTGTAGCGGTAACTGGTAAACTTTCTAGGCTTCAGTTATTCATAGGCGATTATGATGGAAGAATGAAATATCAATAAGCATGAGCAAGGAAAAACGAAAATTGCACTTATTCAGGCGCTATCTAAGAAATATAGAACTGCTTTGTGAGAATCCTCAGTATAACCGTGACGCGCTAAAGGATATCGTTATCTGCCCCATATGTATGATGGCTTTTAATGAATCAGACGTTAAGAAAAATAATAGCAAAAATTTCCTAACGATCGAGCACGTGCCACCCCAATATATGGGTGGAAGGACGGAAGTTCTGACATGCTATAAATGCAACAACCTTTTCAGTGAATTCGACAAAGAACTTCTATACGGACCTCATCTACCTGACTCCGACATCGTCACATGGAAGGCAAAGTTGAAATCAGATGAAGGTATATTTGGCGCTGTCGTTGTTAGAAAATAATCACTATTTTTTATCCGCGCCATAGCATATACACAAACAGGCAAGGCTCATGAACAGAGTAGTTTTACAATTTACAGTATCAATCGTATTCTTTTGTTGCCCGACAAAAGAGAATAAAGCGCAAACAATGACAAGATATTTTACGCACGAGGAATTCGTATCGAACTTCCAAAAAGAAATGGTATCAGCTCAGGACGTGTATAACCAATTCAAGAAAAACGGACTGACCGACAACGCACTGGGGACTTTCGACATCGTTTACATTTCAGATTCAAAAAAGAAACTTGATTCACTGGGAGGATTTCTGACGCAGAATTATGGATTTAAAATGAAATCTTCGGCGAAAGCTGGCGACCATTGGGAAATGGCAGGAGACACAAAACCTATTCCTGTTGACCTTGAGAATCTTCTTTATTGGGCATTGGACTTGTATGTGAAGGGATTTGCATTTGATTGCCGCCTGGATGGATATGGCGCGATGATGGACCACAGGAAACCGGAGTTTCTTAAAATGGACCCTACCCTGGAAGTTCATTATTTCAAGGCAGGACTTGATGCATATAATAAAAGGGATCTTGGGTCCGCCATTATTAATTGGACACTTGTAACGAAAATTAATCCTAACGACCCAAACGCATATTATTCAAGAGCTATCGCAAAGAATGAATTGCACACATGGAAGTCAGCGCTTAGAGACTACGATAAGGCAATTGAGCTGGCCCCGAACTTTGTTGACGCCATTGTGAATAGAGCCGCCCTAAAAGATAACAACGGAGATTACAAAGGCGCAATGGAAGACTATAACAGGGCTATTGAATTGAAAACCGATAATCCCGTGGCCTATTTCAACAGAGGTAACACCCATCTTAACCTCGGTGACAAGAAGCTGGCATGTGCCGACTGGAGCAAAGCAAAGGAACTGGGATCACAATCGGCAGACGAAAGGATGAAAGAACACTGCCACTAATCAGTCTCAACGTTCGTGCTCCATGCTCCACGCCCGCGGTGACCGCCAATTTCAAACACCCCGGCCTTTAAAAAGCCGGCAAAATCTTTTAGCTTAGGGCTGTCTAACCCCCGTTCTCATGTATTCTCTCATAACCAAGGTATATTGCGCGTGGCTGCTGGCCCTTAGCCTGCCGGTTGTTTCCTGCCTGGCGCAAGGCGCGCCGACGGCAGTCGTACCCGGCGATTTTGCCGATCCGTCGGTGATCCGGGCAAACGGCCAGTATTATGCCATCGCCACCTCGTCGGAGTGGGCGCCGTATTACCCCATCTACCGTTCCACGAACCTGACCGACTGGACACCCCAAGGGTATCTGTTCGATGTAAAACCCGCGTGGACCACGGGCTCCTTCTGGGCACCGGAATATTTTGTTCACCAGGGCACCTATTATGTTTATTATACGGCACGCCGCGCGTCCGACAACGTCTCCTGCATCGGTGTGGCTACCTCGCAACATCCCGACCACGGCTTTGTCGACCGCGGCATCGTCGTCGACTTTGGCAAGGAAGCGATCGACGCTTTTCTCTACAACGACAACGGCCAGCTGTACATCACCTTTAAAGCCTACGGGCTCGACCAACGGCCCATCGAGCTGCTCGGCAGCAAGCTCAGCGCCGACGGCCTGAAGCTCGAGGGTGACGTGTTCTCGCTCCTGCGCGACGACGAGCGCATCGGCATGGAAGGACAAAGCCTCCTGAAGCACGGCGACTACTACTACCTGTTCTATTCGGCCGGCGCCTGCTGCGGGCAGGCGTGCAGCTACCATGTACGCGTGGCCCGAAGCCGCAGCCTGCAGGGCCCCTACGAAAAATATGACGGCGACGCGCTCCTGGCCGACCAACCCGATTGGAAATGTCCCGGGCACGGCACGTTCGTACAGGCCGACAACGGTAGCCTATACTATCTTTACCACGCCTACAACCGCCGCAGCCACGTCTTTACCGGCCGCGAGGGCATGCTCGCACAACTTTCCTGGAACGCGAACGGCTGGCCGTCGCTGACGCCCGTCGACAAACACCTGCCGCTCCAAAACATCACCGACGACTTTTCCGGCCCCTCCGTCGCACCCCACTGGCAATACGACTTCCGGCACACAACAACCCGCATCACCCAACGCAAAGGCAAACTCCGCCTGACCGGCACCACCGGGCCCGGCAACAACACCGGTGTGGTGGCGACGGTGCGGCCCCGCTCCGGCGCATTCGAGCTGGAAGCGACCGTAACGAATCAAAACGATGCATTAAAGGGACTGGTATTTTACGGCGATGCTGGCGCGGCCATCGGCATCGGTGTGCGCGGCCATGCCGTAGAGTTTTGGCAAGTAAAAGACAATGTGCGCACCGTAGTGGACAGCACCACATTGCATGCCGCCGGGGGGAAGAACCTCCGGCTAAAGTTTGTCGTGCTGGGCAACGGATTATGCCAGGCGTACTATGCCCGCCCGGGCAAGGAATGGAAAGCACTGGGAGCCGGAGTACCTGTACCGGTAGCGCATCTGCCGCAGTGGGACCGGAGTCCGCGCGCCGGGTTACATTTTCAAGGTCCGGCAAATCAGTGGGCGCGGTTCGACGATTTTGTGATGCGGCCCCGCCAATAGTTTATTGGCCCCACTTGAGAATTGAAAACATTATGATTTCTAAAGTTCTGAAAATACTCGCCATACTTTTCGGGGTCGCTCTGCTCGCACTGATAGGCGTGATCATTTTTGTAGCGTATGTATTCAGGGATTTTGACAGACCACCGCCCCGGACAAAAGAGCACCTCGGACGCTGGTATAAAAAATTCGATCAGCTATACCCGGATTCAACCATCCTTCACATTGCAGAGGATTTGGAGTACATGAATGATATTTTTAGAAGAGTTCCCGATCGTTATGACATCATGCTTACACACGCAGGTTATGGCCATATAGGCGATAGATTGTATTACAAAAACTGTCTGAGTGGTCGTCGCTACCTTCCACCCACCCAATGCAACATCGATAGTGTATTCGAAGGAGATGAGTTAAATGTTTTTCTACAGAAAGTAAAGTTCCTGAAAGAACATCACATTACGGCTTATAGCGGGCCCGATTTGGTCTTTAACGGCAACTTTCATTTGGATATCGCCGACTACCAGAACCGCAGCGATATGCGCTTTTTCGCCCGCGAGATAGGTACGGATACCGCTCTTCTCCGCCGGACCGAGTGGGTTATTCTCGATAACCGGTGCGGTCTGCTGTTGATCGGATCAAAACATTCCTGGGACTAAATTCCGGTGCGGACGTTACTGTTCCGGCATAGCGACATTATTCGGTCATACAGATACTGTACTGTTCGATTGAAACGTCATTACCCTCTGATTATGAAGCGATATTTCTATTCGTCCCGTTACCTGCCGCGTTGGCATGCAACACCTTAAAAACTGGCATCTACCATGATGCCCGACACGGAGATGTTTAAACGAGACTTTCTTCGTCGATCCGGACCTTTTTTTACTGCTTCTCTTCCTTTACCGGTCGATCAAACATTAGCGCGCCCCCTCAATCGATGTTAAGAAAGCATGTTAAGAAATGCCGAGTTCTGCATTCTGACACCACCGAAATCCGCGTTTTCTCCAATTAAAGAGATTTGACAGATAGGTTGAACATTTTTTGAACATGTGCATTCATATTAGTTCTTCGTCAAAATTGCTATTGGAAAAAGGGCAGCCAACGTTCGCATCTAAAGCGTGCACAGCCAAAATGATAACTATTTATTAATATATCTGCCGGCATGATTTATATGCACGTTGCGCGTAGCTTTTTTTATCTCAATCTGTTATTAATGTCTTGTCCCGACTGCGCTCCCAGGATTATAAATTCTCTCTTCTTACCATCTCGCGTCTTAACATAAACCTTGCCGTCATGCGGATAATATCCCATCCCCCGCTTTTTTTTTGTCGTAAGCGGTCTCGACAATGTCCGACTTGTTGATTCTGAAATTGGAGTGGTTAGCTTCTAGAAAGTCATGAGATCTCAAATCTATGCCTTTAATGCCCTCAATATATTTCGCGTTGATGTAGGAGTATGGATTTTGAAGATTCCCGTCAACTGTCAGAGGTAACAAATTCACCAAGGGGTCACTGCTGTCAGTCCCTATTAGTCCGTGTACTTTAATTCCAATCAACTGGTCGTCCGTTATCAAGACTAAAAAAGTCCTGTTTAAAATCAACCAGTAATACTCCATTGCCACAAAAAATGATTGACGGAAGTGAACTCAAATTCGCCTATTCTCATTGTCCTTTTTGGTTTGCTTACTATGTAGAGTATCGTCCCGAAATTACCACACCACTCGAATATATGCAATAGCGTATATTTTCTTATATCATGAATCGCTGACACGCCCCTTCGGCACAACTCAATTATGAGTTTCTTATAGTAACGTTCTAGCCCTCTATGTTTTTCATTCTTGTTCGCGTTCACAATGCCGTCTTAAAAATTGTTATAACGTTCGCATAAAGCATGCCGGTAACCAAAATTATTTTTACTCATCAACACTACCGGCATATTTTATATGCATTGTTAGTAGCCGCCGTCCCATCTTTCTTCTTATAATGTCAATTGGCGTCTCAAAGGTCTCCATTCTCTTCAAGTATTGTTTCTCTTGTTCTGTTAGCTCAACAAAACCGGCACCGAGAATATTTTCAAATTCCCTGCCGATGGCGACAAGTTAAAAATCGATTATGTCAATTCCATGGCTGCCGCATGCCTGGCATACAAGTCTAAACTGCTTGAGAAACTCAGGTATGAGAACCTTACTGACAACAGGATGTGATTCCTTTCTTATTTTTCATTGTACTGTGTTAAAGGTAGTGACTTTTGAAACCATCGATTGACCTGGTCAATCGTACCTTTACACAGTTAGTTAGACGCTACCAAAACCTGCATTTAAACGTGTTCCTCCAAGACCCACATTGTTCCGGTAGTTTTATTCAATCCACAATTCTTCTGATTTCTTGATCACCCAATGTTCATGTTCCTTTTGTAAAAGGGATCTCATGCCAGTACTTGCCAATCGGTAATCAATCACTGCGCTTTTTAAATCTCTTGAAAGATATATTGCAAATATTTCAGGCTGTGTAATTATCGTTGTCCAATCGATTTTTAGTGTCGTCCGTATCCTTTCTTCAAGAAACTCAGTTTTAGGATTAACAGGCCCTTGCTCACGAAAGCATTCCTCGTCTAAAAATCTCTTCAATGCGTCCTCATATTCAGGCAAGAGGTACAGAGTTGTGGCTTGATTAAAAATAGTTTGTGGCCTAAAATTAAATATCGTGTCGGGACAATCTACTTGGTCTTTCAAAGAGTCTAAATTGTCGACAACTTTGAACGGTACTTTATTCTGAATTACAATGTACTTCGTATCAGTGAACCACGACCGATCTTCCCATGCTTCCCACCCATAAAATCTGAAGCTAAGTGGTTGAAAGAAATCGTGGTGGATTTGATAAATAGTTTTTTCCATTCCAGTAAGCATTGTAACAACTTTCCCCTTGCTCCTTGACGCCCTTTCCCAAGTATCCATGAATGAATCAAAACTATACTTTAACCGTCCCTGGTAGAGAGTATTCAATTCTTTGTAAATGTCCTTGTGTTGCCCAACTACAGGGGAAGTAGTTAAGAAGAGTAGAATCAAAGTAAGGGGTCTGAAGATGTCCATAAAATTACGGCCTAGGTTTAGCTATGCGTGCCGACCTACCAAAAATAACGAAATTAAATGTCAGCTGATGCCGGCGATTACATACACATTGTTATGATGCGTTTTCTATTCCTAATTTAAATTGAAAGACTTGCATTTAGGACAAGTCTGATTTTCCCCTTCCAGTTCATCATAGTTGCATCTGTTACAACGCCCGGATTCATTAATATGGATCGCAAGCATTTTTGAATCCATTAAGTCGAAACGAGTAATCTCCCTTATTCTTGCGAGTATTGATCCCATTCCTTGTTTTTCCCTAACAGTCTCCACTTCTTTCTTTTGCTCGGCTGTCAGGAATGGTATCTTAATGTAGGCCTTGCATCTGGCGCAATGCTTAATCGAGAAATCATTCATATATTCTACCATTGTCCGGAAAATTACCTACGACACTCGAATATACGCAATTGCGTATATTTTTAGTACCATGATATGCTGAACTGCCCGTTTGCCTACCACGCCACATCCCTGTCATCCCGCTGCCTCATAAACTCGAAAGTACCATATAATTGCTCTTCAGGTGGAAGCTGCCAATAATCTCCCACTATATTCACAGAATTGGCGTTCTCGTGTACGACTCCTTCGGCATAACCCAATAACCTACGCCCTCTTGAATTTGTTATTTCATAACGAAACGCTATTCTATTATCACTTATGTAGTCTCCCCAAAATGTTTGCCAGTTGTAAGCCCCCTCCAATGTCACTTGCCTAAAAACACTTCCGGTAGAATCTTTCAACTGCTCCCACTTCCGTTGACCATTTAGTTTCCATTGACGGCCGTTATTTGTCTCAACAATAGAAATTTCACATACGCCTCCATGATTTTTAATTGTCGAATTACACCTGTATTTATATTCCCCTCTATACACAAATATTTTCCATCATCAGAATTGTCTTCAACAAAGACCAGATAACTATCTATAAAGGAAAATTTGCCAATTATGCCATTTAATCTAAGTAATAGGAGAACTGAAAGAATTATAAAAAATGACAAGAAGAACCAAATGAAGAATTCCCTTGGCGATCGTCTTATATAAGAGAAGAGTCTTATTAACTGTTCCATGATGTGATATTATTGAAAAGCGATTAATTGAGTAGATTTTAAAAAGCAAGAGCCCATTATCCTCCTGCAAGAAGAATGATGGGCTCGTGTACAACACTACTGAAAGATCGTAACCCTTCAAATAGTCACACCAGATTATTTACGTATATACGTTATACTATATAAATACGATGGATCTCCCGGAAAACGTATCGAATCAAAAAGTACACGAAACACATTTATTCAACTTTCTGATACTCCTAACCAGGTGTCTGCAGGATGGCAGACATCATCATAAGCAGGACAAATGCTTTTAAACTTTCATTCAAAATGACCATGATGCATACAGCTATTTCAACACCTCGACCTCCCCTTCCGTAACTTCAGCAATGACAGAGGCAATATCCACATCCTTGTCATATTCCTTATACGTCGCGAATGTATAATCGCCGGTCTCCGTGACATACTTGGCTTTCTCCGGGAACGGACCGCTGAATGCTATATGCCAGATGTCGTCGCCCTCGTACCGGTATTGATAAACGTATAGGTTTTGCTTCTGTCCATTGTACCGCACCGATCGTACTCCCACCAGCTTTATCTGTTCGGGTATACCTTCGTCAGACGACATGCTTTGGTGCAGGGCGCCTTCCGCGAATTTCTCTTGCGACAGATATTTTGCCGGATAGAGTTTTTCCTTGCCGAACGTTTCGAGCAGCGTGTACAGACCAATTCGGTAGTACGGATCGGACGCAATGCTTTCGAGGTCGGACGGTGCCAGCTTCAGATTGTTTTTCAGGTAGAACTCGGTTGTTACCATACGGCTCTCAACCCATGAGGGGTGCTTGTGAAGCTCGTTGAATATCCCTTTCACCGCGTTGCCGGGTTCTGCCAGCAGCAACAGTTGCCCCAGGAACTGGAAATACATATCATATTCATTGATATCAGCTTCATTGCCAGGCGTGGCGGGCAATGCGGCAAGCCGCTCCTGACCTTTGGTAATCGCCAGTTCCAGCACTTCTTTTTTTACAGCCGGCGTCAGGGCGTTGCTGTCAATGGCCTGGCGTGCCATCCAGAAAATGTGTCCCGGTCCTGCCAGCTTATCCGACAAACGGATCAACCCCGGCAATACATCGTTCAGCAACGTTAATGAATCTCTGTAGGGTTGTATAATCGCAAACGACCATAACTCCGGTTTGTCCTGCTCCTTTTCGAGCAGTTCCAGAAAGGCCTGTGACGATGCCTGCGTCTTCATCGATGTCAGCACAGTCAGGGCATGGCCCTTCCAGGACATGCTGTCAGGGAGCGTTGGATATAGCTTTTTGATGAAGTCGACGGTGCTTTCGTCGTGCACCTCGACGAGCTTCATCAGCAAGATGCTCCGCGCATCACGACGATAACCGTCTGTTGCGAGGTTCGCGCGGGTAATCGCCGCATAGATCTTGGGCAACGCAGCCGGTGTAAATTCATACTTGCGCAGCTCGGGCACTGCGTCGTCCAGTACAACCGTGTCCGTTGACGTAACCGCCTGCAGAAGTACATCGGTCTTGTCGGCAAACAACGTCCAGGTACCGGTTGCCTCAGGGAACCGGAGGGAGTTAAAGAAGGCCTCGACAGCGGTGGGGTCGGCGTCCTGCGCGTTCAGAGCAAAGAGTGTGTACACATATTGCCCGGCGACCACGACGCGTTCACGCCCGATACTGGTCCATCTGGAATTGGTTACCACTAGTCGCTGCTCCAATGTCTTTCCTTCCCGCTTCCGGTCCGTTATCCGGATGCTGTCGTCGGTATAACTTTTGTTCAACGTATTGAAAAAGTCGTCCGCATCCTTCGCCCCCTCATACGGAGAAAGTTTCGTAACACGCAGCCTGTATTGCGCGCCGGATTTTGCATCGAGCGCATGATACTCTCCATACCCCTCCGTGTACTGGAGATTATTCCTAGCCGCGAATCCGATAGAGTCCGTTGTAAACGAGGCTGGAAGCTTTACCTTCACATGGTGCAGGGGGAATTCAAACTCCTGCATCACAGCCTTTTCCGTGGGCAGGAGACGGAAGGAATCCAGAAAGGTATCGATACCCGACGCGGTGGCATCTTTGGAGGAAACGCCCATGAGCATGTACGTACGGCCGCCCCGCAGCAGGATTCGCCCATTCACCTGTCCATTTTCCGCAACGTCGAATGTGAACGCGATACCCTGGTGGCCTTCGATCGTGCGATCGTAAGACTGGAGGTTTCGCCCCTTCATATTTTCCACGACGCTGGTAATCAGACTGCCATAGTATACGCTGTCGTCAAGCGACTGGAGCCCGGCCGGAAAATCGTTGTAACGGATCAGATAGGTTTCGCCAAGGTCCATATCCGTGGCGTGGTAAAGATTGATCTTATACCGGCCGCCCACGGTTGCTGGATCGGGCTCCAGCAACTGTGTTTTGACGTCACTTGGCATCTCGACTGAAAATGCCCCCGTGGCGTTCGAAAACTCCTTCCATACAGTTTTACCGAACTCCAGCAACCGGAAAGAGCGCAGAAACTTCTCGGCGTCGTCGGAATAGGCAATCGCTTTTGTAGGCGCTACCTGGAGCAGGTACAATACATCGCCCCGCAATAAAATCTGCGCACGAAAGAGCTGGCCGTCCTGTCGCATCACTATTTCACGCCCTTCCAGCCCCTGCACGTCGATGCGCGATAGTTTGTCAAACTTTAATTTCCCATTGCGCTTCATGCGTTCGACAAATTGGTCAAATATATATTTGGCGGGTTTGCCTCTAAACTGACCGTGGAGAGGTATGTACGTCGTCTGAAATACGGTTGACGTGCCTATATCTACGTAGGTCTGTAGAGCAAACCCGGAAGAATCCATTTTTACCGTAATGGGCTTTGTTGGCATGCTGACTTTATACGCTCCGATCGCCGATGTGTATTCGTACCAAGGCCCTTCCTGCGTGGTGTACGTATATTTCTTTGCCAGGCCGGTAAAAGTAGCCTTTACGGGCTGCACCGTGTACCCCTCTTGTTGCAACAAATGAATCAGGCCCTCTTCGCCAGCCAGGTGGCCCACGCCAACGGCAAAAAAAGTTGCCTTTTCCCGAACCTGCCGAACGATGTTCGCAGTCATGCCGACGTTGCGTCGGGTGATAAGCTTATCGTAGTAACCCGGCGTCATCGACATATTCTCTTTCAGGTAATGAGATATGGCTTCGATGTCACCCTCGTAATACAGGTCAAGCATGGTGGCAATGGAAGGCCCCTGAGTAGTCGAGTCGTTTTCCAGCTGTTCCAACAGCACGGCGGCGAGGTTTTGCGGCGCAAAGTCGTCCAGCACGGCTAACTGCTCTTGCGCGTCCTCAATACCAATAATGGATTTTCCCTGCCGGCGGGCGATATTATAGAGATACCCATCCACCGACGCTCCTTTTCCCTTCGTGCTGGTCTGCTTTTCCAGGAACATGCGGACCATGCTGGGGGTCTTGAGCCGGTCGAGTGAAAGGCCGGTCCGCTTCCTCACCAGGCTGTCGATTTCGCTGTAGTCTTTCTCACTGAGTAGCTCCTTGAGCTTATTACGACCCTTCGACGCCTGCCCGGCCATGATGGGGAGCAGCAACCGCACAAGAGAATCAGGGTGTACTTCGAGCGAGAAAGCTTTGCATTCGGAGATTTTTAACAGCACCGAGTCGCTAAAGTCGAAGGCCCGGTCGTCCTGTACATGCATGGTACCAAACAGGTACGACGGCGCTATCAGATCGTTGCCAGAAATCTTCCAGAGGAGCTTATGATGGGCTCGTTTTTCGGTTTTTTGAGCGTAGAGAGAAGATGTTGCCATCATGCAGCAGGCAACGAGAATAAAGCAAAAGCGATTCATGGAAGAAAAATACGATCCAGCCCCCAAAAGTAACCTTTTTCCGCCGGTCCCCGCAAATACGGATTATCTAAGCGTAATACAATGCAATTCACTCTATCAGATGGGCAGTTATGAGGATGGTTGCTATTATCAACAGTATCTTTATGCTGAAATAAATTGTTCCTTACTTCCCTTTATATACGTCACTCGTCTCGCATCCAAACTGTCTACATCAATCACCTTTCGAAATTCTATATCCAACGGATAAAGTTGTTCCGGTTCAGCTTTGTCCGCCAAAATCAACACGCTCATTTCGTTAGCGCTCCTGACAATGTCTGCTAACGATTTTGCACCGATAGCGATAAGATCTCGCTCCAGAAATTGATTTAATGCACATTGTGTATTGACATAGAAGCCTCCAAATCCACCGTTGAATATTTGTGTTTCTAAGACATACGTCGAATAAATTATTTTTTGCCCGGCAGTTAAAACAGAATATAAATCCCCATCAGATTTTCCTTTGTTATTGACTTCTATATTGTCGATTATCAGCTGCGTTAAGTCTTCGTCCGGTGTGCTTTTTATCAGATCGTTTGTCAATCGGCTATAAATTGGCCGATGCAGAATTTTGTCAAATATTTTTGAAAAGTCGTATTTATTATCTTCACTCATAAAAGTTTGTTGTCTATCTAATTGACTACAGAGGTCTTGTCTTACTATTTTTCGCCCGGCCGCTCCTAAACTGGCGATTCCTGTTTCTTATCAGAACAAGAGGCCGCTATCAGCGTAAATATCAATACAAGGATACGTCTCTTAGTATCTCCAGTTGCATTTATCAACTGTCTGTCTGACCTCCCTTTTCCAATTTTCATACTTCCCGAAGGTAGATACGATGCCGCCCCTAATCAAAATCTGCGAGATGGAAATTCCACGGATTGTCCAGGACTGATCCAAAAAAAAGGCCGCCGTGTGCGGCAGCCTTTCTTATCGAACCTGATATAGATCAGATCTTATGCTTTATCTGCGCCACCAAATGCTGGAACTTCTCATTCTCCCGGATCGCCGGATTCCACGCAAACCCCATCTCGATAAGGTCCAGCGTCTCCGTAATCGTCGCCCCCTCCTGATCCTTCTGCCGGGCCAGGATAAACGCCGTATCCGAAATCGCGAGCGAGTTCTCCACATCGTGACTCACGATCACCAATGTGTTCAGCTCGTCCAGCGTCGAAACTTGCAACAGCAGCTCCATCACGCGGTCGATCATCAACGCATCCAATCCTGAAAAAGGCTCGTCCAGCAATATAAACTTGTTACCGGTCAAAACCTGTTGAATGATACTCGCCCGCTGGCGTTGCCCGCCGGAAAGCTGCATCGGATATTTCTTCAGGTGCTCCGTCAGGTCGAACTTCGCCGCATAATCATTGATCAGCGCGTCCTTCTCTTTATCGCCCAGCGTAATGCTGTCGTGTTTCATCGCCAGCCGCAGGTTGTCGTACACCGTGCGGTGGTTGAAGAGTATATAGTTCTGCGCGACGATCCCGACCTGGCCCGCCTTCACCGGCTGTTGCTCCAACCCTACCAGCACGGTGCCGGTATTCGGCGGGATCAGCCCGGCCAGAATCTTGAACAGCTGCGTCTTGCCGATGCCGCTGCGGCCGATAAGCGAGATCACCTGCCCTTGATTCATGCCCGGGCGAACGATGTTATGGATCGTAAAGTTGATATCCCGTAAGATCTGCTTGTCGTAGGAAAGGTTGACGTCCTTTACCGCGATGAGCACTTCATTCTTCGAATATGACGTCATTTCTTCACCTGGATTTTAGTATACGGGAACAGCCAGTGACGCAGGTTGCGCAACAGGAAGTCAAAGAAAATGCCGAGCGCGAAAATGATGACCAGGATGCCGAATACCGTACTGAGGTCGATGTATTTATTCGACTTGATCAGCATCGTACCCAAACCGCCTTCCGACATGCTCAAACCTTCCACCATCGTGATCATCATCCACGCAATGGCAAAGTTCTGGCGCATCACTTCAAACACCTGGTCCAGCCGGCCGATGATCACCACCTCCCACAACGTCTGCCAGTTGTTCATGCGCAGGGTCTTGCAAAGCTCATACTCCTGCACGTTGATCGCCTCGATGATCGCCAGCAGCGACGTGACGAAGAACGGCACGATGCCGAAGATCAGCAGGCTGAGCTTGAGCTGGTGACCATCCTGCGTCAGCAATGTGAACAGGAAGATCAGACCCGTGAGCGTTAAGTACCGGCACTTGACAATGAACTTGGCGACCGGCGCAAAGACCGGTATCAGCGACAGGTAGCTTACGAGCAACGCCAGGACTATGGAAATGCCCATGCCGGTAAACGTCAGCGCAAGACTGCTGAACAGGTTATCGACAAAGTAGGCCGATGTCACGATCGAGACGACCGATGTCAGGATCTTCGAAGGCACCGGGATCAACCCGTTCTGTCCCACGATCTCCCACAGCAGCAGGGCCAAAAAGGCCTCCACCACAATTAAGATGATGGAGGTACGCCCTTTTATCTGTGTTAATGGACTGAAAATATTCTTGAGTAGCTCCATTAATCGCTATCCGTTATTCACCCAGTACAATTTGAACGCGGCGGTTCTGTGCGCGACCCGCAGGCGTTGTATTGGGAGCGATCGGAGTGTTCTGACCCATACCTTTCGACTCGATACGTTCCGTGGCCAGCCCTTTGCTGATCAGGTAGCTTTTTACCGAGTTCGCACGGTCTTCCGACAGCCGTTGGTTGGACTGAGGGTCGCCCACGTTGTCGGTGTGACCATATACACCTACTTTCAAACCTTCTGCCACCACCGAGCTCTCCAGGATTTCATCCAGCAGCCTGTATGATGCCGGCTTGATCACGGCGCTGCCGGTCTCGAACTGGATCTGGTACGACTTGGACGACACCTCGCTGGTGATCTCGTTGGAGTATGTCACCGCCAACGCCTTGCCTTCCATCAGCTCGCTATGGTTTGCGATCACCGACATCAGGAACGACTTGTCCACCACTTGTGCGTACGGCGGATAGGTGGCCATGTATTCCGGGTACATCTTCGACAGAATGTCACCAAAGGTAGTGTATACGATTTTATAGCGGTCGATACCGTCTTTGCCCAGGCCGAACATGTTGGCCGCATCTTGCAGGTTGAAGGCCATCGAGCCGCCCAGGGCCACGTTCAGACCTTGCACGTCTTTTTCAGTAACACCGTTGTAATACTTCAGCCAGTATGCGGCATCCTGCTCGTTATATACTTTGGCAGAGATCTTCGCGGCAAAGGCCTTTGCATCCGTGAACGAACGCACCTGGTCGCCCGCCTGGCTCAGCGACATGATCAGGTTCTCGATGTCGGTGCGGTGGTCGTACGCGAACTTCTTGATCGTGATCGTGATGTTCGGCATTTGCGACGAATATTGTTTGGTGCTGGCGATCGTCACCAGGCCACCCTTTTGCTTGGCGATGTTTACGTCGCCAGGCGTCCAGGTCGACACGGCGTCTACGCCGACCGTGATCTCTTCGCTCACTTTCTTACCGTCCTTGATCAGCTTGCGCTTTTCCTGGTAGCCGGTGATGTATTTGTTACAGGCGTCGAGGAAGTCGTTGGCCGCAATGATGTTGATCGCATCTTTGTCGTAGGTCGTCTCGTCGGGGTTCACACGCAGGTTGTTGTCACCGGCCCACTTCAGCAGGATGTTCATATCACCGTCGCGCAGTACGCACGACACCGTCTTACCCAATGCGCTCTTCGGATCTTTCTTCCAGTCCACCGGGCCCATCAGCTGGTCTTCACCATACGACTTACCCATGGCATAAAAAGCGATCGGCTGATACTCCGGACCGAGCGGCTCGAGCTCTTTTGCCAGCGAGGCAAAGAACGCCGGCATACCGTCGCCCATGAACGATGCAAACACACCGGGAGTCTCGGGATTGTTCTTATAGTCCTGCGCGAACTTCACGATGTCCGCCAGCGACTTGAAACAGTCGTCCTGGCGCTGCACGTCCACCTGCAGCTTGGCCTTGTCCAGCAAAGAGCCTTTGGTCGTCTGCGCGCCGCCGTTGGCATACATCAGCGGGAACTGGGAGTTCCAGGCCATGATCTTCCACACGATCTTGGTACCGCCGTTGACAGATTGCTCTTCCGATGGCAGCGGCATCATCGTCGCGCTACCGGCCAGCGAGGCCTCCGGTGCATCCGGCAAAGCTACTTTTCCAATTTCCTGTGATTGCTTCGCCTCCTGGGGGCGCTTGTCCCACCAGTATACTTTAGCAGCAAAGATTGCCCCCAGTACCAGGAGGATCATTACAATTTTACCCGAAGTTTTTACTTTAACGGCCATATGATTTTTAAAAGGTTAGACTATTTAAAGGTTAAAGATTATTATCGCAAAAGGTCACCATAGTCGCCCGACGAGCTTGAGCCCGGACGCGCGGGAGAGGAAGAAGAGGTCACAAGCTTCATCTCGCTGTCGGGATTGAAGCTCTCCAGCATCTTCAGACCTTCCTTCTCGTACGTGGCATTGTCGAGGTCGATCGATTTCATAAAGTCCGACGAGTAGCTGATCGCCTTTTTCATGTTGGCCAGCTTGCTCGCGATGTCTTCCTTCAGGAACTCCATCGACTGCTCCACCATCAGCTTCTTCTCGGGGTCGCCCTTAAAGATCTTCAGCGCCGACGTCAACGCCTTGTTACCCGACGTCACCGATTTGTACAAGTCCTTCTTCAGCTCGAGCTCGTTCTTGGCGTCCTCGATCAGGTAAGCGCTGTTCTTGTGGATCTTCGTCAGGTAATCACCGATGCGCGACAGGTTGTCGTGGATCGGCGAAAGTTGCTTGATATACTCGTTCAGCCGTCCGATCTGCCGCGTGGCGTTGCCCAGCTCGGGCATCATGTCCCGCTCTTTGGCAACCTGCGCCTTGTTCATCAGCTTGTTGATCTCCGCCTCTTTCTCACGGATCTTGGCGTGGATCTTTTCCTTCTGCGAATCGACATCGGTCGCCTGCTTGTACAGCTTCTCGCGTTCCTCCTGCATGTCGTTGATATAATCTTCGGCAATGATGAACGGATCGAGCTCGATCACAACCCCCACCAGCTTCTTCATCAGGATCTCGTAGAAGTAAAAAAGACTGAGGCGGAATTTCCGGTGCGTGACGCAATACAGGAAAATGCCGAGGCATGCCAGGGCGATGCCGAAGTTCAGCGTGTTCCAGACAATGCTGGTGAGGATAGGCAGCACGTAGTAGCCGATCGCCGCCAGGATCCCGAGCCCCGCGAGGGTCCCGAATTTACCCCCGGGTCTGTTCCAGTAGGATTTTAATTGTTGTTGAGCATCGGTCGGGAAAATCTGTGTTTCCATACGTTATAGCGTTGTCTGTATTTTCGTGATATCTTCTGTGATCTTTTTAATCATGGCGTCGCACGCCAGCACATAGCCCTGCTTGTTGCGGGCAAGCTTATGCTCCTCTTCGGTAATGACAGCCTTCAGGTTGCCCATCGCCATCTGCGCGTCGGAGATCTCCTTGGTCAGTCGCTGGATCGTCTCGGCATGTTGCTTCACCGACTCTTCCAGCTTCTGCAGGTCCTTGCGCTTCTGGCCGATCTCGCGCTCGCTTTTGTCGTTCACGCTCTTTTCAAACTGCACCTTGTCCTGCCCCACCATCTGCTTGTACGCATTGGCGGTCTCCACGAGCTTTTCCTTTGTCAGACCCTGAATGGCCAATGACGCATACGTTGCGGCAAACCGCGCGTTCTCGTCCTTGATATGCGCCTCGAGCGTCTCGGTCATTTTCATGAACTCATAGTAATCCGGTCCGGGCAGGTTCGCCTGGTCGAATAACTTCTCGAAGTGCTTTTCGAACTTGTCCAGCTCCTCGCCGTTGAGTACCTGCGCCGGGGCTACCCGGTTGGGGATCGGCGGAGGCGTAGAGGACGAAGACGGTGATGAGGATTTCTGGGGCTCTTCTTCGAATTCGACGAAGAGGCCCATAGCTTTCTTGAAAATGCCAGCCATAGCTTTTCTAATGGTTTAAGTATGAAAAGGTAAAGTTTGTGCTACTTGGGTTTTTACGCACTCAAATATAGCTAATAAGAGTCAAAAACGGGGGTGTTCCCGCACCGTGGAGCACACGATTAAGTTTGTTCCGAAAACACGGATTTCAGGCCCTTTTGAAGGGATCTTTGTTAAGATTGGGCCGGGGGATCGCTGATCATTTTGCTATTATGCCTTGGAATTGAGAGGTTAAACGGAAGCCTCCCAAAATGGATGCAAAATCCCAAAAAATATCTCGGGTTGGATAACATGCAAATCCGGCAAAAAACTTACATCCAAACCAGTCCAAAAGCAGGATCGGATAACGGTGGGATTATACGTTAAGAAAAGGCAAACCCTGCGGACTGGCAAACGGGCGCGCAAGCTGTAGAATTGCCACAGGAAGTATAATACAAGATACAACCGGCAGGACCACCGATGTGGCGACAGGATCTATAGGGGACAAATTTTGTTGTATAGAATAAAAAATCCCATCGCAAGGTCTATATCAAAATCCCACCACAGAGCTTCCATTCGCGCTTTTACTATATTTGCGACTTAAATTACACTGCTTATAAGATGGGATATACGTGAGGTAAATAAAATAGAACAAACATGCCAATTTAGCGGCTCAACAAATCCTATATTATTTGTGAAAAACAAAGCATCTCTAATCTCTCTCCAGAAACGCATCGGCGAAAAAATGATCGCGATGCGGAAAGAAATGGGAAACGCCAGTTCCGAACAATTTGCTTTTGACTGTGGCCTCGGTCGCGAGCAATACAGGCGTCTCGAAAAGGGTATCGGCAACCCCAGGCTGCGTACGCTGGCCGAAACCGTGGAAGCCGCCTTCGATCTGTCCATCGAGGATTTCTTCGAATCCCTATTCGAAAAACCCAGCAAGAAGAAGCCTTCACCCAAAAAATGATGTCTCACCTTGTTGCCCGGACGGCCTGAGCAGCACCCGTTGTGCCTGCGGGGCCATCTCGCGTTTTAGAGAATCGTTCACACGCACGATCGCTTCGCAGAAGTGTCGCTGCACGGCGTCGGCCGGCATGTCCATCGAATGGCTCATTTGTTCGCTGGTGCTGCCGGTCAGGCCGAAGTGAAAGATGATCGCTTGCGTGGGCGACAGGTTGTTCAGGATCTTTTTGAACACGCCTTTGTAGTGCTCGCTGTCCAGCATGCGGGCCAGCTCGCGCACGACCGTTTCGCGGCGGCCCGTCTCATCGTCGGGAAAGGCGCCGACGAACGTCTTGCTCGCGAAGTATTTAAGGGCCACCAGGGCGTAGTCGCGCGAGCTGGCCGCCATGTAGTCGCGCAGCACGGCGTAGCTGTTGAGCCGCGCGCGGTGGGTCCAGACCGAGGAGAATACCTCCTGGGCCACGCACTCGGCAAAATAGCGCGAGCCGGTCTCCTTGAATAAAAAATAATAGAGCGTGTCCCAGCAGCGTTCATAGATCTCCCGAAAGGCGTCGTGGTCGCCTTGCGACATGCGTTTGACCTCTTGTTCTGAAATCTTCATAAAAACATCGGTTTACATTCAACCAACGCAGGGCTAACCCGTACGGGCTATACGCTGACGGCTGCGGGAGACCGCCGCTTTCCTGCGATGCTATAAAGGTAAAAGACGGCAGAACAAGAAATATCCCCTTTAGGAGATGGTTCTTTAAAGAGACAGGGAATAAATTATCCGAGCTTCTCGCGGTAGGTAGCTTCGTCAAAGCCCAGGGCTACCACCTGGCCGTCTACTTCGATCAACGGTCGCTTGATGACACTTGTTTTTTCCATCATCAGGGCAATCGCCGCTTTTTCACTGGTAACACCGGCCTGGGTGCCCGCGTCGAGCTGGCGCCAGGTCATGCCCCGTTTGTTGACCAGGCTCTCCCACCCCACCTGCTGACTCCAGGCCTTGAGCTTGGCGGCCGTTACGCCCTGGGTCTTATAGTCGTGAAAGTCGTACTCCACCTGGTGCTTCTTGAGCCAGTCGAGCGCATTTTTGACGGTATTGCAATTTTTAATTCCGTAAACGGTCATGGCGGCAGCGAAATTAGTTGTAGTTTTTATGCTTTAAAACGAAGGTATGAAGATTAGCCTGATCTCAAAACTTCCCCTGTTTTTGGCAGCGGGGGTACTATCGTTTGCCTGCCAACCCAAGAAAGAATCCGCACCCGAAGCCCCTATGACACCTGCCCCCGCAAAAGCCACCGATATTCATTCCAACGCCGACCCGCAGGAAGCCCGCGTCAAACACCTGCACTGGAAAGCCGCCGTCGACTTTGAGCAACAGGTCATCCGCGCCACCGCTACCTGGGAGATCGAAGCGGCGGCCGACGCCGACCTGATCACCTTCGACACCAAGGGCCTGACGATCGAGAAGGTCCAAACCGACAACGATACCACCGCCGAATACCGCCTGAGCGAGCCCGACGCCATCCTGGGCCAGGCCCTGGCGGTACTCATCCAGCCGACCACCAAGACAGTCACGATCCACTACCGTACGAACCCCGGCGCCGAGGCGCTGCAGTGGCTTAGCCCGCAGCAGACCGCCGGCAAGAAGCACCCCTTCCTCTTCACACAGTCGCAGGCCATCCTGGCGCGCAGCTGGGTGCCGTGCCAGGACTCGCCCGGCATCCGGTTCACCTACGATGCCGAAGTAACCGTACCGCCCGCGCTCCTGGCCTTGATGAGCGCCTCCAACCCCGAGACGCGCAACAAGACAGGAGTATACACCTTTGAGATGAAACAGCCGATCCCCTCCTACCTGTTAGCCCTCGCGGTAGGCGACGTATCGTTCAAATCCATCAGCCCGCGCAGCGGCATCTATGCCGAGCCTTCCGTAGTCGGCAAGGCCGCCTGGGAGTTTGCCGACCTCGAGAAGATGATCGCGGGGGCGGAAGAATTATACGGCCCCTATCAATGGGAACGCTACGACGTGCTGGTGCTGCCGCCGAGCTTTCCCTTCGGTGGCATGGAGAACCCGCGCCTGACCTTTGCCACACCCACGATCCTGTCGGGCGACCGCTCGCTTACATCGCTGATCGCGCACGAGCTGGCGCATAGCTGGTCCGGTAACCTGGTGACCAATGCCACCTGGAACGACTTCTGGCTCAACGAAGGGTTTACCGTATACTTCGAGACCCGCATCATGGAGAAGCTCTACGGCCGGGACTATGCCGAAATGCTGGCTTCCCTCAACCTGCAGGACCTGAAGAGCGAGATCCAGTCGCTGTCGGACGATGGTCATCCGGCCGACACCAAGCTGAAGCTCAACCTGGCCAGCCGCAACCCCGACGACGGAGTAACGGCCATTGCCTACAACAAAGGCTATTTCTTCCTGCGTACCATCGAGGAAATGAACGGCCGCGAGAAATTCGACCGGTTTGTAAAAGATTACTTTACGCAGAACGCCTTTAAGGTGATGACGACGGAAGCGTTCATTCCCTTCATCCGCGATTATTATCAGAAACAGTACAACATCACGCTGAACGACACCCTGTTCGAGGAATGGATCTACGGCGAAGGGCTGCCCAATTCTTGTTCACAACCCAAGTCTATACGTTTTGACGCCGTAGACGCCGCCATGACCAAATGGAAGGAAGGACAAAAGATCGAGGCGCTCACAAAACCGTGGACCACGCACGAGTGGCTGCACTTCATCAACCACCTGCCGGACTCCCTCACGCCGTCGCAGCTAAAAGACGTCGATGCCCTGGGCCACTTCACCGCTTCGGGCAATGCAGAGATCCTCGCCGCCTGGGGCGTGATCGCGATCCACAACCAGTATACACCGGCGTACGCCAAGATCGAAGATTTCCTGATCCACACCGGCCGGCGCAAGTTCCTGATGCCGATCTATACCGAGTTCATCAAAACCGCAGAAGGGAAGGCACAGGCACAGGCCATCTACGCCAAGGCACGCCCGAACTATCACTTCGTGGCCGTCAACAGCCTGGACAAACTGCTAGGCCCCCCGTAGCACATCCTTTCCCTTCACACATTCAAGCCCTGTAAGGGCGCAACAAACCAGCCCAGGCTGAAGCGACAGCGAAGGCCTGGGATAGCAACAAACCAGCCCAGGCTGAAGCGACAGCGAAGGCCTGGGATAGAAATAATATAACCTACCCAAGCCCTGTAGGGGCGCAACAAACCAGCCCAGGCTGAAGCGACAGCGAAGGCCTGGGATAGCAACAAACCAGCCCAGGCTGGAGCGACAGCGAAGGCCTGGGATAGAAATAATATAACCTACCCAAGCCCCTGAAAGGGCGCAACAATTCGAGGCACGCACCCGCCCCCCACCATCTGACAACCCGCGATTCCCGACCTACCGCACCTGGTAATCAAACGCCTGAATGGTAACATCCCCCAACAACCCCGACGGCTGCAACGCCGACGAAGCATTATACGGGTTAAAAACCGCCCACGTCTTACGCTGGTCCTCCGGCAACTGCTGATCGCCGATCAACCGGTTCATCCAATTATTGACCACGTCTATTCGCAACGTGTTTTCACCCTTCTTCAAATACGGCGTAACATTGAGCCGATAGGGATACGCCCATACACCGCCCACATACCGATCGTTGACATATACTTTACCCATCGCCACAACGCGACCGACATCAACATACGTTTGCTGCGACGGCACGGACTTCAATGTAAAAGTCGTTTGGTATATCGCCGTCCCCGAAAAATATTTCAAGGCGTTGTCCGTCGAGCGCGTCCAGTCATAGAGACTATCAAAGCGAAAAATGCCTTGCGGCGCCGAGAGCCCGTTGAACACCACCGTCCACGGCCCCCGCAACGTAGCGAGTACATTACCTGCGGGAAAATTACCGGCTCCCGTGTTTGCTTTCGCGTTCGCTTCACTGAATACAATGAACGCACTCCCGAACGGCTCCAGCTCCAGCGCAAGGGTTGTCGTCTTTTCGTTTCGGACAAACCGAGGTAAAGCGCGCATTTCGCCCGTCAGTGCATCCCACAATTCCGGATTGCCTTTTGCCGTACGGAACGTGGCGTTGAACACCACTTTCTTTTCCTGTTGGTTGGAGATGAAATAGATATCTTCACCCTGTACCACGCGGTGTATAAACCGCACATCCAGCGCATCGCCTTCCACAGTACAATCCGGTAAAACAGACAACACGCTAAACACGCTTTCCAGCGTCGACTGCTCGCCGAACACATACCCCTTACCCACTTTTTGATAGCCATCCGGAGCAACGTTTTTCCACAGCGCGTCGGAAAGTTTTTTCACTTCACCATCCGCGTGCGGATAGTTCACCAGGCTCGGCGAATACTGCGGAGCAGGCCCCAGCACCACCAGGCCTTCCATGACCAGGTCCCGTATGCGCTTCAACAACGCCGGCCGCATGGTCGCTAACTTCGGTAACACCAGCACGCTGTATTGCATGCCGCTGCGGAGCACGAGCTTCCCGTTCTTTACCGATGCCTGGCGGAGCAACACTTCACCGTTGATATAGTCAAAGGAATAGCCTCTCGGCAACGCCGGGTCGCATACGCCGGTCATCTTGGGTGCATCCTCGCCGATGAAGTAGGCCACATCGGCTATATACGTGCCCTGCTGCAGCAGGAAGTTCGTGCGTTTGAGGTATGCGGCAAAAACATCGAACTGCTCAAACCAGGTATTCTTCCGGTTAAACTCGTTGCCAAACCAGGCGTTCATGCCCGGCCACCGGTCTTCGTACGGTTGGTGTACATACACGTGCAACAAGGTGCTGTTGATGCCTTCGGTAAAAAAACGGTCACCCCGTTGTTTCATCATAAAGGGCGTTCTTCCAAACGTTTGACCGGCGGCCGTAAACGACTCGGCCCATACCTTGCGCTTACCATAGATATGAGCCGCAGACGATGCCGCTTTGTTTTCAATGTTGCCAAGCTCACCCTCGCTCCAAAACTCGCCGCTGACTTCGTCCGATTGTCCACCGTACTGCAAAAACTCACCCGGGAAACCCCAGTGCCCATAGTTCTCCAGCCATGTAGTAAGCCCGTGCCGATGCGATACATCGCGCAAACCGCCCACATAGTCGTACGCAACCCGGTCGGCAATCAGCCGGCGCAGGTCCCACAAAAACCGATCGGAAATATCGGGACTACCCACAACGGTTCCGCTGAGTACGGGCAGGTAAGGAACGGGATCGTAGCCATATACCTTTTTAAAATGTGCCTCCATGTCGTCGGTCCAGTTCTGGCCTCCGGTTTCATAGCTATCTTCTACCACCACCCGAAAGGACTTCCGGTCTTCGGCTGGCACACGCCGCAGTATCTCACCGATGAACGCATCGAAGTGATACGCCGCATGTTGTTTGCTCATCTTATCGACCTCCAGCCCGGTCGCCTCCGGCGAGGCCGGAGCGTTTGTAACACCGGTGGTAAGCATTGCCGTACGCAGGATCTTCCACGTACCGGCGGGTACATCCCACACCAATTTTCCGTCCTGGAATCGGGCCGTGAGATCCACCACGTCGGTGGCACGCACCACCACGGATGCATCAGAAACCTGGGGCTGCCGGTTCCACAGGTAGTCGTGCCACAATGGCAGCGGTGTGGGAAACATCTTCGCCAGCGACTTCTCCGGATAGCGCTCCACCCGGGGCTGCGATGATAGGGTAACATCTACGGTAGCGCTAAGAGGGTTCGCCACCGTAAGACGATAGCGCGTCGTTTTGACCTCGGGCAACGATACCACAACGGGCGCCAGCGGATCGAAGCCTACGTTCAGCGCCGTGTTACCGCGGTCGAGCGCAACCTGCGTCAGCAGCTTGTATTCACCCCCTGCTTCATAATACACATCGGCCGCGTTCTGGATCGACGCATCGGCACGGATCACCAAACTGCGCATGGGACTTTTCCCGCGCACGGTAAACGTAAGTGATCGCTCATTTCCGTCGCCTTTCAGCAGGCGACCTTGATGCTCTTCGACGCTCGCCGGAAGCCGCCAGGCTAACACTTTTACGTCCTGTGCATGCTCGCCAACAACCGGCAGCCCCTGGTTGATCTTCCGCGGCCCCTCAACAATCACCTCCGACGACGCCAGGTAACGCATGCTCTGCTCCGGCTTGATCCACGGACCGCCCGACTGACTCCACCCCGGACAGTTAAACATACCGATTTCAATATTCAGTTCAGTGGCCTTCTTCAACGCCGCGTGCACCACCTCCCACCATCCGGGTGAAAATACTTTATGCTCACCATACGGCGTACCGCCGTTTACAATGTTACTGCCGATAAAAGCCCGGTTGATGCCAGCTTTCTTCATCGCCTCCAGGTCTTTGACAACACCCTCTTTCGAAATATTGTCGGAGATCCAATACCAGTATACACCCAGCTGCACACTATCGGGCACGTTGCGAAATCCCTTCCGCAGCGCCGCGACCGGCGGATCTTTTTCAGTCGCTGTATTCGCGCAAAGCAACAGGAACAGCAGGCATGCAGATAACATCGTTCTATAGACCATAAAACAAACCTACACATTTTACATGTCGCCCCCGTACGGGAAAGGGCAGGACAGTTGTTCTCCTTTTGTTCTGGCGCAAGTCTGAACCCCGCCTCGGGGTGGTGACTTGTGCCTACACTTCCCTTCCACCGGTCAAAGATCGCACACAAGAAGCCCCAACGGGGCGCAATAAAATAGCCCAGGCTGAAGCGATAGCGCAGGCCTGGGTAAACAGGCAACTCGATATAACAGCCCTGAAAGGGCGCAACAAGCGTATACATTTATCTACGATATTCCTATCGGGGCACAACCGAGATTTCATGCGCACCAATGCCTACGCTGCACGCAAATACCACCACCCCTTCCGCCGTACTCTTCACACGCTTCAACGTCTTTTTATTCACCCGTACAGTATAATAACTACCCGGCTTGAGCGCCTGAAGTTGATATACCAATTTTCCTGAACTTGCCCTGGACGATTGCGTAAACGCAACTTCATCCGGGCCATATTTTTTTATATCCAACACCAGCTCATCTTTTGCAAAGGCTTTCACCTGTAGCGACGCGGTATGGTCATTGCCCTTGAAATACGACAATTCGTTATCGGTAGCGTAAAAGCCAAAGTCTGTGCTGGCCTTTATGGTAAACCGTCCATTCGACACAGCATACTGGTCCATCGCCAAATCGATCGTCAACCGCTGACCGCGATAGTTGTACTTCACCTGCGTACCAGCCAGCTCCGGCGTGATATGAGGATCGAGGTAAAACCGGTTATATAGCGGATTGATCCCATAAATAGCCTGGTACAACCCCACCACCGAAAGCGCATTGCCCGAAAGAATATCATCTCCCCGGCCATCCTGCTGCGCACGACCATAACGCTGAAACGCCAGACCGTCCTTGGCGTATTGCGCCAGCACACGCTTCACATACTTCACGGCAATCTCCGGTTTGTAGGAGGCATAGGCTTTTGCGGCCACAGAGCCCCACGACAAAAAGATGTCGCCGTTTTCATAATTCGGAAAAGGAAATTGCCAGTCATTGCCTTCGCCCGGCGCATAGCTGTACAGGGAGATCGGCCAGAAGAACAAATCTTCTTTTTGCATCTGTACCTCGATATTATCCAGGATGGTCTTGGCGCGCATGGGGTCATTACAAATATCATAAGCAATGGCCATAAAGTTCACGGGCGTTACCATATTCCGGCCGTGCACGGAGCCGTCCTTGTCCAGCCAGTGTACATAGCAGTTATTTTCAGCATCCCAGAAACCGCCCGCCGTGGTAGGCTTATTGAAGCTCGCCTGGAGTTTCAAAGCAAACGACGTATAGACGTTGGCCCGTACGGCATTGCCGAGTTGACTTTCCACACCCGCCCACAACACAAGTGCCCGATACAGTTTGGCATTGACGAAAGCATTTTCATACGCCGCCCAGATGATGTCGATCCAGTCGCTGCCGCGCTTTTGTGTATAGCTGTCGGTCATCATTTCTACCAGGCCGTCACCATCACTATCGCGTGCCACGATCCAATCCAACGCCTTCTCGCACGACGCCTGATGCGTTTTCACCCACGCGAGGTCGCCATTCTGATCATACAGCTCGGCTACATTTATGACAAAGTCGGGGTTGGAGTCCAGCAGGTAGCCCCACTGTGCTTCGTAGAAGCCTTTGTCGGTAAAGCCGTTGGGCATGGCGTCCTCGTTGGAGTAGGCCCACCGTGGCCACACGCGGCCATCGGGTTTGATGGCGTTGTCACGGTAGTAGTCGAGGCACTCGCGGTAGCCGGCCAGGTAGTTATCGTCATTGACGCCGAGACCCATCTGCGCAATATATTGTTCATGCAGACAGATCGGACCATACGGCGTATGCCAGCTGTTGCCGCCGAAATGTTTTTTGCCGATCACGCCAATGCGGGCAATGGTGTTTAACACCGCGCTGACCTGCTCCTGATCGATGCCCACCAGCTTACCCCGACCGAACTGCGCGTTAAAATCAAAGTACGATAGCGTAATGCTCTGCGTGCTTTTGCCGGCATCGATCGCTACCGGCGCCCAGACGTCGGTGGTGTCGCGCACGTACATACGCCGTTTGGTGTCGGCATCGAAGCGTGGTGTCCGTTCGGCTGACGATATGCCAACCGTATATACCAGCTTATCGTCTACGGCCCGGCTGTAGTCCATGGC
>NZ_JAHESC010000014.1 GCF_018598185.1 Dawidia soli | reverse complement strand
CTCGTGGGCTCGGAGAGGTGTATCAGAGCCAGTCAAAGACCATGTAAAAATTCCCGTCGTACTCTTCCCCGGTAATTCGATGCAGATCGAGCCCACCGCAGATGCCTTGCTGTTTTTATCGCTCATCTCCGGCCGCAATCCCGAGCTGCTCATTGGGCAGCACGTCGTGGCGGCGCCGATCATCCGCAATACAAAGCTCGAAGTCATACCGACAGGCTATATGCTGGTCAACAGCGGCCGCATCACCTCGGCTGCCTACATCAGCAACACCATGCCCATTCCGGATGACAAGTATTCGCTCGCGGCGGCTACCGCCATGGCAGGGGAGATGCTGGGCCTGCAAGCCCTGTATATGGATGCCGGCAGCGGCGCCGAAAAAGAAATCAGTGCCAAGATGATCGCCACGGTGCGCAAAGCTATACAGATACCGTTGATCGTTGGCGGAGGGATCAACACCAGCCAAAAGGCACTGCGTGCACTGGAGGCCGGTGCCGACATGGTGGTGATCGGTAATGCACTCGAAAAGGATCCCGAGTTGCTGATCGGTATAGCCGACAAGGTATACGAGTGGAACCAGGGCTGACGCCCTCGCTACTGATCAAATTCCAGTCGGAAGCCTACGCCGTGGTAGTTCACAATCCGTACGCTTGGATCTTCCTTGAGGTATTTGCGTAGCTTGGATATGAATACGTCCATGCTGCGCCCCATGAAGTAATCGTCGTCCCCCCACACATGTTTTAAGATCTCTTCGCGTTTTAACACACGGGTGCGATGCTGGTACAGCAGTTGCAGCACCTCGGCTTCTTTCTGCGTCAGGATCTTTTCAGTATCGTGCAACCGCAGCGTGTACGTGGTATAGTCAAAATTATACTGGCCCAGGGCGAACGCCTGCTCGGGTTCAGGCATAGGCTCGCCGGTGCGGCGCAGGAATACCTCCATGCGGTATAAAAGTTCCTCGAGGTTAAAAGGCTTGGTGATGTAGTCGTCGGCACCGGTTTGGAAGCCGGCCAGCTTGTCTTCGGTCATCGACTTGGCCGTGAGAAAGAGGATAGGGATTTCCTTGTCGCTTTCGCGCACGGAACGGGCCAGGGCAAAGCCGTCTTTCTTGGGCAGCATGACGTCGAAGATGCAGAGGTTAAAACTACCTGCGCGGAACGATTGCTCGCCCGCTTCGCCGTCGGTACAAAGCGTAACGGTATATCCCCGCATGGTGAGGTTGTCTTTAATGACAAAGCCCAGGCTGGGATCGTCTTCCACAAGTAGTATTTTCTTTTCGGCGATCATGCAGTATACAGTTTGGTGGTATTGGTCAGGCGGGGATAAACACGCGGAACACACTGCCCTTGTCGAGCTCGCTGTGCAATGTTACATACCCATCGTGAGCTTCGACGATCGTCTTCACATAGCTCAACCCCAAGCCAAAGCCTTTCACATCGTGTACGTTGCCGGTAGGCACGCGGTAAAATTTCTGAAATATACGTTTGTGGTTCTCCCGGTCGATGCCGATGCCGTTGTCTTGTACTTCGATGAGTACCCCTTTGTTGTAGTCGGTGGTCGACACGGTGATCAGCGGTATCCCGCGGCAATATTTGATGGCGTTGTCCAGCAGGTTGGTCAGTACGTTGGTAATGTGCAGGCGGTCGGCCTGCAGCTCGTGCACGGTGGCGTGAAAGGCCGTGCTTACGGCACCTTGCTTTTCGCGTAGCGTCATGGACGCATTGTGAATAGCATCGGCAATGATCTGGTGCACGTTTACCATTTCCTTTTGCAGGGCAACATCGCCTTTGTCGAGGCGAGCCACCTGCAACACGCGCTCTACCTGTTGTTTGAGGCGCAGGTTTTCTTTTTCGATGATCGCGGCATAGCTCTGCAACCGCTCGGGCTGCTGTACAATGGCCGGGTCTTTCAACACTTGCGTAGACAGCGCAATGGTGGAGATCGGCGTCTTAAACTCGTGCGTCATGTTGTTGATAAAATCCTTTTGGATCTCTGACAGCCGCTTTTGCTTGAGGATAACGAAGATGGTGTAACCAAAGAAAACAATTACCACCAGTAGCACCGCCGAGGAGAACGACCAGATGCCCATCTGGTTGAGCAGGTGCGCGCCACGGTTCGGAAATTGCACACCAAAGTAGTATCCATGGTTGGCCCATTCGGGCAGGTTGCGGTCAGTGATTTTGCTCTTGGCGGTCTTAAGGGGTATATAGTTGCCATAGAGCATACACTCGCTGGAACAATCATATACACCGTATTCGAAGTCGATAATGATATTGCGTCGCTCAAACTCGGTGCGGAGCAGGAACTCCAACAGGCGTGTGTTGAGCTGATTGTTGACGGACACCACAAAGTAGTTGGACGAGAGCTGTTTCACCGGGTTAATAGCCGGTGCGGGTGTATCGTTGATATCGTATACCTGTTGGGCCACATTATAAAGCGCCGTGGTGACGGTTCGCTCAAACTCCGCTTCCTTCAGGTCAAAGGCGCGACGTACCCAGTAGATCTGGGTGATCGTAATGCCCACGATGGAAAGCGTGGCCAGAATAACGATGAGGCGTATGGTCGAGTTTTTCACGGTTCAGAAAGGTACGACATTGTTTTGCCCGGTGCTGTCAGATTAACAAGTCATTAACATTTTTTAGGCAGCGTTTAACACGCTTTCGAAAAGCGTATCGGCAGTTTTGTATCGTTCGAACAGCAACATTTTTTACAAACATTTAAACCTCTTTACAACGTATGAGAAAAACTGCTTTTATCCTGGTCGGCGCGTTCTTTGCGCTGGCAGCCCTGACCCAAACGCGTGCCGCGCATGTAGCCGGCGTAGCCGACTACTTCGGAACCCCCGTGTTTAACTGGGTCCAGACCTCCTTCAACTTTGGTAAGATCAAAGTCAACAAGCCGGTAAACCACACTTTTACATTTACCAACACCGGAAGCGAGCCGTTGGTAATCACATCGGTAAAGGCCTCTTGCGGTTGCACCGTGGCGGAGTATTCCAAAGACCCTATTCCTGTAAACGGAGAGGGCTTCGTAAAGGCCACCTACAATGCCGCCAACAAAGGAGTCTTTAACAAGACCGTTACCATCATTGCCAATACGGAACAGAGCGAGGTGGTGTTGACCATAAAAGGCGAAGTGGTCGATTAGACCGCTAAACCGCAACCAGCAAAAAGGGTGCGCAGGAAGTAGAGGACGGCCTCACTTTCTGCCCCCTTTCTTATTCCGTAAACGTTTTCGGAAAGAAAATCTGCAATATATTGACCCTGCCCCTCCCTCACACCAGTATTTGATAACTTTGTTGGCGTTCAAAAACCAGCTAATGGCAAGTGAGTTCAATAAGACTGTATCGACACGGTACCACATGTACAACAGTCTTTTCCTTAACCTTCCCTACACGGGCATATACCGCACGGGTACATTGCTACCGCTATTGCAGCAAGCCTGTGAATCCGGATTTGAAAAGGGTAAGGACCCCCTGACGATCATTAAGAAATTCTTTGCGGACTTTACTCCCCAGGCCTCGCGCGAAGAGCAGTTCAACATGCTGTTCAACTTTATCCAATATGTGGAGCGCCAGGTGGTATTGTTCGACTCGATCGAAGACGCCGCCTTTGACGAGATCAACGACCTGAACGGCAAGGGTACGCTTTCCGCCCTGATGCTGCGGGCCGAATCAGAAGGTGTAGAAGACGCGTTGCGCAAAAAACTGGAAGACTTTAGTGTCCGCGTGGTGCTCACCGCCCACCCTACCCAGTTCTATCCCGGCAGCGTGCTGGCGATCATCAACGACCTGGAGCTGGCCATTCGCGAAAACCGGTTGGAAGATATCAACCTGTTGCTGCGGCAGCTGGGGAAAACGGCCTTCATTAACAAAGAAAAACCCACACCGTTCGACGAGGCTGCCAGCCTGAGCTGGTTCCTGGAGAATGTGTTCTACCCCGTCATACCGACCATCGTCCACAAGGTGATGACCGGCCTGAACGTAAAGCTGGAAGAGTGGAGTAACTTCGACCTGATCAAAATCGGCTTCTGGCCCGGCGGCGATCGCGACGGCAATCCGTTCGTAACGCACGAGACAACCATTAAAGTAGCGCAACACCTGCAGGAGACACTGTTGAAGTGTTACCACCGCGACCTGCGCTGGCTCAAACGCCGCCTTACCTTCAAAGGCGTGGATCATATCATCGCCCGTGCCGAAGGCAAAGTATACCCTATCGCTTACGGCAACGGTTATGGAGAGATCTATCACCACCCCGACGAGCTGTTGAACGACCTGTTTGAAGCCCGCGAAGTGTTGATCAACGATCACCGCGGTCTGTTCCTGGACCTGCTCGATGCTTTTATCCTGAAAGTAAAGATCTTCGGCTTCTACTTCGCCAGCATGGACATCCGTCAGGACAGCCGCAAACATGCCCAGGCATGGGAAGCGTGTCTGGCCAGGCTGCAGTCGAAGAACAAGAAGCTCAAAAACTTTGACAAGCTCAGCGAGCGCGAGAAGATCGATACGATCCTTTCGCTCAACTTCAAACCGGCATCGCTCAAGTTCGACGACGACTTTGTAACCGAGCTGGTCCAGAGCTTTAGCGTGATCGGTCAGATCCAGGAGCAGAACGGTGTAGAAGGATGCCACCGCTATGTTATCAGCAACTGCCAGTCCGCGCTGGACGTCATCCGCGTGTACCAGCTGGCCAAGCTCATACTCGGCAAAGATGAAGAGTTGCCGCTGGACATCGTACCGCTCTTCGAAACCATCGAAGACCTGGCCAACTGCGAGGTGGTCATGAAGACGCTGTACGGCATACCCGAGTACCGCGAGCACCTGCAGCGCCGGGGCAAGAAGCAGACCATCATGCTCGGCTTTTCCGACGGCACAAAAGACGGTGGTTACATGCGCGCCAACTGGTCTATCTTTAAAGCAAAAGAGAACCTCACACGCATTGCGCGCGAAGAAGGCTTCGTGGCGGTGTTCTTTGACGGCCGTGGCGGCCCTCCGGCACGCGGTGGTGGGAATACCCACGACTTCTATGCGTCACTGGGCGATACCATCGAAGACAAAGAAATACAGATTACCATACAAGGCCAGACCATCAGCTCGAACTTTGGCAAGCCGGTCTCATGCCGGTATAACCTGGAGCAGCTGCTGTCGGCCGGCATAGAGAATTCGATCTTTCAAACGCTCGACCCATTACAAGAGAAGGAGAAGGCGCTGCTCGATGCACTCGCAGAAGAAGGCCACCAGGCATACCGCGAGCTGAAACAGCATCCGAAGTTTGTGCCCTACCTCGAAAAGATCACACCGCTGGTATACTTCGGCGACAGCAACATCGGCTCGCGGCCGGTAAAGCGTAACTCGGGTAGCCTGAAGTTTGAAGACCTGCGGGCCATTCCGTTTGTGAGCTCATGGGCGCAGATGAAGCAGAACATCCCCGGCTTCTACGGCGTCGGCACGGCCATCCGCGAGCTGAAGTCGCAAGGCAAGCTGCGCGAGCTGAAGATCCTCTTTAAAGAATCATTGTTCTTCCGCACGCTGTTAAGCAACAGTATGATGTCGCTCACCAAGAGCTATTATCCGGCCACGGCCTACCTGGCCAAGGACAAGGACTTTGGCGAGTACTGGAAGAAGATGTACAACGAGTATAAACTCTCCCGCGAAATGATCCTTGAAGTTTCCGGCCTGACGGAGCTGATGGAGAACACTCCGGTGAACCGCGACTCGGTAAAACTGCGCGAGCGTATCGTCTTACCGTTGATCACCATTCAGCAGTACGCCCTGCAGAACCTGCGCGACCTGGAAGACCGCGACAAGCCGTTTGACAAGCAGCTGCGCAAGCTGGTCATGCGCTGCATGTTCGGTATCATCAACGCAGCACGTAACTCGGCCTAAAGATAGCGGCCGACTCACGGTGATGTCATAAAAACCAGTGCTGGATTTATGTATCCACTTAGCCCTTTCAGGGCTAAGACTATAAAAGAAAAGGGGCCGTAAAGCCCCTTTTCTTTTTACTATTCTTCTTTCTCTTTTTTCTCTTTCGAAGAAGACTTCGCCTTTTTCACTTTAATGGTGAGCAGGTCGCCCTTGCCATCGTAGTCGGCCAGGATCGTGCCACCTTCTTCGACTTCGCCTTTGAGGATCTCCTCGGCTACCGGGTCTTCCAGGTATTTCTGGATCGCTCGGTTCAGCGGGCGCGCGCCGAATTGCTGGTCGTAGCCCTTCTCGGCCAGGAAGTCCTTGGCCTTGTCGGTCAGCTCAACATTATAGCCCAACTGGGTAATGCGGTTGAACAGCTTCGACAGTGTGAGGTCGATGATCTTGTGGATATGCTCGCGTTGCAGCGTGTTGAACACGATCACATCGTCCAGACGGTTAAGGAACTCGGGGCTGAAGGCACGCTTCAGGGCGTTGGCGATCGTCAGCTTCATGTGCTCCTCTTCGCTTTCGCGTTTTGCAGCCGTCGAGAAGCCGATGCCCGTACCAAAATCTTTCAGGTCACGCACACCAATGTTGGAGGTCATGATGATGATGGTATTGCGGAAGTCCACACGGCGGCCCAGACCGTCGGTCAGGATCCCGTCGTCAAGCACTTGCAGCAGGATGTTAAATACATCCGGGTGAGCTTTTTCAATCTCGTCAAGCAGTACGACAGAGTAAGGCTTGCGGCGTACTTTCTCGGTCAGCTGGCCGCCTTCTTCATACCCCACATAGCCTGGAGGGGCACCTACGAGGCGTGATACGGAGAATTTCTCCATATACTCGCTCATGTCGATGCGCACCAGGGCGTCTTCTTTGTCGAAGAGGTAGGTTGCCAATACTTTGGCAAGCTCTGTTTTACCGACGCCGGTAGGGCCCAGGAAAATAAAGGAGCCGATCGGCTTCTTCGGATCTTTCAAGCCCACGCGCGTGCGTTGGATGGCTTTGACAAGTTTCTTGATAGCCTCTTCCTGACCGATCACTTTGCCCGCCAGCTCTTCGCCCATGTTCAGCAGTTTGTTGCTTTCTTTCTGGGCGATACGCTTGGTGGGGATGCCGGTCATCATGGCGATCACGTCGGCCACGTTGTCTTCGTTTACCGTATATTTTTCCGTACGGGTCTTCTCTTCCCATTTGGCTTTTGCGATGTCGAGCTGTTCGATCAGCTTCTTCTCGCGGTCGCGCAGTTGGGCGGCTTCTTCGTACTTCTGGCTTTTTACGACGCGGTTCTTTTCTTTCTTCACGTCTTCGATAGCCTCTTCGAACTTCACGATGTCTTCCGGCACGTGAATGTTGTTGATGTGCACACGGGCACCGGCTTCGTCGAGTACGTCGATCGCTTTGTCCGGCAGATACCGGTCGCTGATGTAGCGGTCAGAAAGTTTTACGCAGGCCTCGATCGCTTCTTTGGTATAGATCACGTGGTGGTGATCTTCATATTTCTCCTTGATGTTCTCGAGGATCTGGATCGTTTCTTCCGGCGACGTAGAGTCCACCATCACCATCTGGAAGCGGCGGGCCAATGCTCCGTCCTTCTCGATATACTGACGGTACTCGTCGAGGGTGGTAGCACCAATGCATTGGATCTCACCCCGGGCCAGGGCGGGTTTAAACATGTTGGAGGCATCCAGCGAGCCGGATGCACCACCAGCACCCACGATGGTGTGCAGCTCGTCAATGAAGAGGATCACGTCGGGTGATTTCTCCAGCTCGTTCATGACGGCCTTCATACGTTCTTCAAACTGGCCGCGGTATTTGGTACCGGCCACCAGCGATGCCAGGTCGAGGGTAACGACGCGTTTGCCGAACAGCACACGCGATACCTTCTTCTGGATAATGCGCAGCGCGAGGCCTTCGGCAATCGCCGTCTTACCCACGCCGGGTTCACCGATCAGGATCGGGTTGTTTTTCTTTCTGCGCGAGAGGATCTGCGCCACACGCTCGATCTCTTTCTCGCGGCCTACGATAGGATCGAGTTTGTTATCTTCTGCCAGACGGGTAAGGTCCCGGCCGAAGTTGTCGAGTACAGGAGTGCGAGATTTCTCGGTTCCTTTTTTCTCTTTGCCGGCTGCGCCTTGGCTGCCGCCACCAAAGATTTTGGATGAATCGTCATCCGGATCGTCCGTGTCTTGCGAAGCCATCGGACCTTCGTTTTGGTACTCCAGCATTTCTTTTACAGTCTCGTAGTTTACGTCAAACTTATTTAAGATCTGGGTCCCCAGGTTATCATGGTCACGCAGGATCGACAGCAGGAGATGCTCCGTGCCGATCAGTTGTGCCTTGAAGATCTTGGCTTCGAGGTAAGTGATCTTGAGTACTTTTTCCGACGCCTTTGTCAGGGGGATGTTTGCCAGGTTCTTGATCTGGTGCGTTGCTGTGCCTTTGGAAATTTTTTCAATCTCGTTTCGGAGTTCATCCATCGGTACACCCAGCTTCTTGAGCACGCCTACCGCTACGCCTTCGCCTTCGCGGATCATACCCAAAATAAGATGTTCTGTACCTATGTAGTCATGCCCTAAACGCAGTGCTTCTTCCCGGCTCAGTGAAATTACTTCTTTAACGCGGTTGGAAAATTTAGCCTCCATAGAGAGAAAGTCAATGATGATTAGTGTAAATGTAAAGTTTTTTGCGAGTTCAACACCATTCGGATTGTGAAGAATTAATACTGTGTAAGAAACACCGGCGAAAACGGTTTTGTTCATTTCCCCACAATGGAAGCCTGAACACGTCTTGCAGCTTCCGGCCCTTCACAAAAGATCAGGTCGATGAGACTCATGTTCCCTGCAAACGCATTGCCAAATACCTGCGTGTAGGGACTGGCCTGAAAAAAGTTGGACAAATTATCCTGTTTCTTACTGTTAAGCAGTGAACGTAAGTCTGTTGTGTCGGGTTGGGGCGTTGTTTCGTACGACAGACTTTCCGTGACAGGAATTCCCCATTTAAGCCATTTCAGACACAATGACAGAAAACGAACGTTCAGATCAAATAAAAAATCGTTTTTACTGTAAAGTACCTTTTCAAGATCATCCGCATAATGCTCAAAGAATGGTGCGTTGCCATACGCCGACCGGATGGTTCGCCAATGATTGTTCACCCACTTCTGACTGTAGTCTATCCGTATGTCGGTGATAAGTGTTTTGTTGTGACGGGCAGTAACCGGTACGATCAGCGTCGCGACACCCTGTGACGTGTTAACATGACAACGGTTCCGGTAGGTTTGTTTAACATAATATTCGTGACGCTCCAATATGATACCATTCGTGTTGGCAACTGCAGCAAAGTAAGCTACCGACGGAAGGTAATGTGTCTCGATAAGAACTTTCAAAATACCTCCAGGTAAGCCACGATAAAGGGAGCCGAGATCAGCAAACCATCAAAGCGGTCGAGGAAGCCGCCGTGTCCCGGCAAGGTACTGCCCGAGTCTTTGATCTCGATGCTGCGTTTGAGCAGCGACTCGACCAGGTCACCGAACGTGCCACCGATAACAATGATGACTCCGATAACCATCCACTGCGTAAAAGTAAGTGAATGTAAAAACTGCGACATGAGGAACGCAAAGAACATCGCCAGGGCTGCGCCGCCAAAGAAACCTTCCCACGACTTCTTCGGCGAGATGCGCTCGAACAGTTTGTGTTTGCCAAAGAATGTCCCGGCAAAGTAAGCCCCCGTGTCACTGGCCCAAAGAATGAACAGGCAGCCGAGGATGATCTCAAAATTATAGCCGTCATCTTGTAGTACCGCGATGTTGAGGAGGGTGAAGGGTACCGCGACGTAGAAGATACCGAGAAAGGTAAAGGCGATATTGGTGAAAGGCTTACGCTCAAACTTCTTGTAGAGCTTGATCATATATACACACGAGATGAGCGGGAAGATGAGGAAGTAATAACGTGGCGAGGCGATGTCCTTTTCAATTAAGAAGGACAGCACAAAGATGAGGATGCCGCACAGGGTGCCGAAGGTTTTCTGCGGCGAGAGCCCGTCCAGGCCGGCAAGCTTGTAGAATTCCAGCAGCGAAAAAAGACAGATGATAAAGAACACGGCGAAGTAGGTCCACTCGCTGTACCATACGGCAGCGACAATGCCGCCGGAGCCCAGCAGGCCGGTGATGATTCGTTGTGTAAGGTTGCTATACTTGGATATGGTCACGCAGCGATGAGGTTAGATCGGTTGCAAAAGTGCAAATTCCTGGGAATATTAATGTGCGGTGGCAGGATCATCTTCCGGAGGCGCCTGGCCCAGGCCCCGGTCGCGGTAATATTTCCAGAACAAAAAACAGAGGGCGCCGGTCGCCAGGGTGCAGCTCGCAACGATATGCCAGGGGGCCGCTTCCGTGCTCTCGACGTCGATGTCCAGGGCGCCTTTCTGATAAAAATACAGCGCCAGCACCATCATGCCGTTGTTAAACAAGTGGGCCAGCATGGCCATGGTCAGGCTGCCCGACCAGTAATAGAGATAGCCAAACAACGCCCCCAGTAGCATGCGGGGCACAAACCCATAGAACTGCATGTGAATAGCGCTAAAGATGGCGGCGGCCACCCAGATCGAAACGTGAATGTTGCGTGTGGCCCGGTAGAACTCCCGTTGGATGATGCCGCGGAACACCAGCTCTTCGCCGATGCCGGGCAGAATAGACACCACCACCACCGCCAGGATCAATTGACCGGTGGAGTCGAACTTGGTTAAGAATTCCGTCTGCTTGCGCAGTAAGTCTTCCAGCGATTTGAGCGTTTGCTCGATCCCGTCCGGAAAGGTGATGTTTTGGTTCCACTCGATGAAGATGGAGTTCACGCCGGTGAAGGCAAAGATCAATGCGATCGTGATCAATGCGGTCTGCGGAAAGATGGGGCCCGTAAAAAGCCCGACGGTGTAGTCGCGGCTGCGCAGAATGCGTACCAGGATGACGGGAACAACAATGAGCCCAAAAAATGTGGCACAGCCCTGCATGATAAACAAAGGCACTTTCATTTCCGGGTGGCCCAGCGGGTCCTTGATGGCCTCGCTCATGTCCAGGAAGGTACCGGGATAGAACGGCAAGGCTATAAAAAAGCCAATAAGAGGCCCGATGATCTGAAAACCCAGCAATACGGCAACCAACACGAGGAGGATTGTCATGAGGGGTGAGGATTGACGTCGGGCTATTTCAGGCTCCATGATTTATGGTTAAATTTGCGGGCTAATATGGCGAAAATCGGTCAAATAGAGCTGGGAGAGTTTCCTTTGTTGCTTGCACCCATGGAGGATGTGAGCGATCCGCCGTTCCGGGCGGTGTGTAAGGAGAATGGGGCGGACCTCATGTACACGGAATTTATTTCGTCGGAGGGCCTGATACGCGATGCCGCCAAAAGCCGGCAAAAGCTGGATATTTTCGAATACGAGCGCCCCATCGGCATCCAGCTGTTCGGCGGCGATATCGGCAACATGGTGCAATCCGCCGAGATTGCCGCGGCCGCACGCCCCGACCTGATCGACATCAACTACGGCTGCCCCGTAAAAGCCGTTGCCTGCCGTGGTGCCGGTGCCGCCCTGTTACAAGACATACCCAAGATGGTCAAAATGACCGCCGAGATCGTCAAAAGCACCTCGCTGCCGGTAACGGTCAAAACCCGCCTGGGCTGGGACGAGTCGACCAAAAATATCCTGGAAGTAGCCGAGCGTTTACAAGATATTGGCATCCAGGCCCTGAGCATCCACGGCCGCACACGCGTGCAGATGTACAAAGGCGAAGCCGACTGGACGCTGATCGGCCAGGTCAAAGAAAATCCGCGCATTCAAATTCCCATCTTCGGCAACGGAGACATAGACACGCCCCAAAAGGCGCTGGAGTATAAAAACCGTTACGGCGTAGACGGCGTTATGATCGGCCGGGCCGCCATCGGCTACCCATGGATCTTCCGCGAGATCAAAGAATACCTGCGCACCGGCCAGGTAGCCCCGCCGCCCACCATGGCCGAGCGCGTGCAAGCCACTAAAAAACACTTCGAGTTTTCCATTCGCTGGAAGGGCGATCGCCTGGGCGTATTTGAAATGCGTCGCCACTATACCAACTATTTTAAAGGCGTACCCGATTTCAAACCATTTCGGATGCGGTTAGTGGAAGCGCCTACCGAGGCCGACGTCCTGGCCATTCTCGACGAGGTCGCTGATACCTATGCATCGGTTGGGGTAGCGGTATAACAAAGCAAGAAACAGGTTTTATTTCCACCACACTTAGCGAACCTTTCCCAAAGCAAAACCGTATTCTTACTTTCTACCTTCTATTATGCCCGATGCTAACCGCCGCGCGGCCCTGGTGATCTTCATTATACTGACGCTCATCTGGGGTACGTCCTTTATTCTGATCAAACAAGGCCTGAAAGTTTTCTCGCCCGACGAAGTGGGGGCGCTGCGCGTTGTAGCCGCCTCGTTATTCCTGATGCCGCTGGCGCTTACGCGCCTGAAAGAACTAAAAAGCGGTAGTCACTACGGTAAGCTCTTTGCCTCGGGCATGCTCGGCGTTTTTATACCCTCCTTTCTTTTCGCCACCGCACAAACACATATGGAAAGCTCGGTGGCCGGCGTGCTCAATACGTTGACGCCCATCTTTACCATGATCATCGGCGCCATACTTTTTCACCAACGCTTTCGGGCCATGGCCATTGCCGGTATTGTGCTGGGCTTTGCCGGCGCCGTGCTGCTCAGCATGTCGCGTGCGGGAGGGACGATCGGCGGCGTGAACCTGTATGCCCTGTTGATCGTGCTCGCCTGTTTCTGCTACGGTTCGAATCTCAACCTCATCAAATTCAAAATACCCGACCTGAGCGCGCTGACGATCACCAGCGTAGCGCTGTTGCTGGTAGGCCCCGTGGCCATCCTATACCTGCTGGGCTTTACAGAATTCCTGCCCAAGCTCACGACCCAACCGGGCGCCTGGCAGGCGTGTGGGTTTGTGGTGCTGCTGGGCTTGATGAGCACCGCCGTGGCCATGTTTTTATTTAACAAGCTCGTAAAGGTAAGCACACCGCTGTTTGCCAGCTCGGTAACGTATGCCATACCGTTGGTGGCGGTGCTGTGGGGACTGCTCGATCACGAGCAGCTTTCGTGGGGGCACCTGGCTGGCATGATCACCATCATCGCGGGCGTATACCTGGCCAACCGTAAGTAAAAACCAAAAATACTTCTACTTTTGCGGCGGTAATTACTCCGCCGACATGTCACTTCAGAACGATCTCCTGCTGCGTGCAGCCCAAGGCTTGAAAACCGAACGCACACCGGTGTGGCTTATGCGCCAGGCCGGACGCATCCTGCCGGAATACCGCCAGGTGCGGGCTTCCGTAAAGGATTTCAAAGCCCTGGTGAAATCACCTGAGCTCGCCACCGAGGTCACCATCCAACCGGTAGACATCCTGAACGTCGACGCAGCCATTATTTTCTCCGACATCCTGGTAGTGCCCGAAGCCATGGGCCTGTCGTACGAAATGGAAGAAAACAAAGGGCCGGTATTTCCCAACAAGATCACCTCGCCCGCCGACCTGGCCTCGGTACACGTAGCCGAAGCCGGCGAGCTGCAATATGTGTTAGACGCTATTGCGCTGACCAAACGCACATTGAACGGCCGCGTGCCGCTCATCGGTTTTGCCGGTGCCCCCTGGACCATCTTTTCCTACATGATCGAAGGCCGCGGCAGCAAAACCTTTAGCGCCGCCAAAAAAGTGCTGTATGCCGACCCGATCTTTGCCCACAAGCTGCTGGACATGATCACCGACACCACCATTAAATACCTGCAGGCACAGGTAAAGGCTGGAGCCGACCTGATCCAGCTCTTCGATTCCTGGGCGGGCATCCTCAGCCCGGCACAATACGAAGAATTTTCACTGCCGTACATCGCCCGCATCTGCGATGCCATCACCGATGTGCCGAAGACTGTTTTCGCCAAGGGCGCATTTTTTGCGCGTGCGCAAATGAATAACCTGAACTGCAACGTCGTGGGCCTGGATTGGAATATGGGCGTAGCCGAAACACGGGCGCTGGTGCCCGACAAAGTGCTCCAAGGCAATCTTGACCCCTGCGCGCTGTATGGCTCCACGCAGGACGTAAAACGCGAGACCATCAAAATGCTGGAGGCGTTTGGCCCGCATAAACACATCGCCAACCTGGGGCACGGCCTGTATCCCGACACGGCCGTCGACAATGTGCGGTGTTTTATCGACACCGTCCAGGAATATCGTTTTTCGCACTAATTCCCAAGCAGGAACGCAACGGCGTTCCGTTTCTGTTCACAACCGGAATATTTCTATCTTTGAAAAGGGGATAGCCACAGCCCGGGGAGAGCGGGGGCGGTTGTAGGGTACTATTTCCAGCGTGAGGTCACTAGTGTTGGAATTGTCGGTTAGCGCCTTATTATATGCGGATTCTCAGTATTTGCTTGCTTTCCTGTACGTTCGCTTTCCTGGCCCAGGCACAGGTAAAACCCGTGCAGCAATTTTCCTGGCCCGCCGGCATCCGCGCCGACGACTATATACCCGGCAAGGTCCTGGTAAAAGTACGCCCCGAATTCAACGCCGTTTTTCAAAACCCCGCCGGCCGTAGCAGCCTGGGTGGCATTGTTCAGCCCCTGGTTCCGCCTGCTGCCAGGGTTAACAACAAACGCGCCCGGGCACAAGCCTTTATGCCCACCGTTGACATTCAACAATATTTTGAGATCACCTTCGATCCCAACCGGCCGGTAGACGAATTTATCAATGAGCTCTATGCCACAGGATATATAGAAGTAGCCGAACCGGCATACCGGCAGAAGATGCAGGCCGTGGAGGTGCCGCCGTTTACGCCGAATGATGCGATCCCTGCCAATCAATACTACCTCGATAATATTCACGCATACGACGCCTGGGGCATTACCCAAAGCAACGAAGATATAGTCATTGCCATTATCGACTCCGGCGTGGACTCAGACCACCCCGATCTGGAATCGAAGCTATACATAAACGCGGCAGAGGTTCCCAACAACGGACTGGACGACGATCACAACGGTTATATAGACGACTACCGTGGCTGGGATTTCTCAGGTCCCGTGCGTGTAAGCGAACGTGACCCGAGCTTTGTGGGTGACAACGACCCGACGGTGCCAAAAGCAGGCAAAGGGTTTAGCCATGGCACGCAAGTAGGAGGCGTGGCGGCAGCGGCGACAAATAACGGTGTAGGCATAGCAGGAGTAGGCTTTAATGCAAAGTTGCTTTTTACAAAACACTATGCCGACAACCAGGGTACCGGCGAGGAGTCGTACGACACCGATACCTTTCTGGGCGTGCTGTATGCGGCAAGGCTTGGAGCACGGATCATCAACTGCTCCTGGGGCTCGACTTTTCGCAGCCAGGTTTACCAGGATATCATTACCTACGTGACCGAAGATCTTGGTTGCCTCGTCGTGGCTGCGGCGGGTAATCAGAAGGTAGAACAATTTATATACCCCGCCTCGTACGACCACGTTCTTTCCATTGCTGCTACGAATCAGACCAACGCCCTGGCCTATACCTACAGCAAGGCCGTGGACATCTCAGCCCCGGGCATTAACATACGCACGACAGACTTTGGTGGTGTTTATACCACGATCAACGGCAGTTCTTTTTCCGCGCCCATCACCAGTGGTGCCGCAGCCCTTGTGGCCAGCATGTTCCCCGAGTATAACGGCGAACAGCTGGGGGAACAGTTGCGCGTAACGGCCGACAGATCATTGTACGCGGTCGCAGGGAATAACGCCTATCAAAACAAAATGGGCCTCGGTCTGCTCGACGTTTACGCCGCACTAACCCGGACGTCACCTTCCCTGCGTGTGTTGAAATACGAGCTGCTTGACCCGGAAGGTAACGTGGCCGAACCCGGCGACAATGCGAGGCTGTATTTCGACATCAGGAACTATCTGGAAAACACCACATCAGCCCTGGAGGTCTCCATCTCGACAGCAGACCCCAGCGTAAACATTACACGCGGTAAGATCTCCCCCGGTGTGATCGGAGGCAGCACGACCGTGCGCAATACCGCTACACCCTTTGAGCTGACGCTGAACTCCAACCTGGCCGAGGGTCAGGCCATCGACTTGCTGGTAACATTTTCCGACGGCGACTACCAGGACTACCAGTATATTTCCTTTGTGCCCAACCTGCCCTACCGCACGATGGAAGAAAATGAGATCAGGACCTCCATTGCCACCGCGGGACGTATTGGGTTTGCCGACACGCGCAATTCAACGGGAGGTATAGGCTTTTCCTATAACGGTCAGTCTATGCTCTTTGAAATGGGATTGATCCTCGGCAGTTCCGCGGGTGACATTCTCAATAGTGTCCGCGGAGTAGGCGGCAATCAGTATGACCAGGACTTTGTGTCCACCAGCCAGATCCGTAAGACGGTGCCTGGCGAAGACGCTGATGCCGAGATCAACGGCAGTTTCTCCAACACCGACGTAGCGAGCGAGCAACGTGTCCGGGTGAATTACCGTACCCACGTATGGCGTGGCGTTCCCTACACAAAGTTTGTCGTGGTGGAATATACCCTTGCCAACGCGCAGGCAACGCCGCTGACGGATTTTTACATTGGCTTGTTTGCCGACTGGGATGTAAGTCAAGGGGGTGGTCAGGATGCTGCGGGGTGGGACGCCGACACCCGTGTGGGCTACGTATACCCCAAAGCCTCTTCTGCACTGCCACATGCCGGCATACAGATCTTGAACGGCACCCCGACCTATTACGCGATCGACAACGACCCCACGCTGGCGGGTAATCCGTTTGGGCTATACGACGGCTTTACCGATACCGAGAAATTTACCGCAATCTCCACTGACCGCACTGTGGCCGGCGCCGCGGGAGCCGGTACCGATGTAAGCCACGTCGTGTCGGCCGGTCCTTATACACTGGCACCGGGAGAAAGCGTGACCGTGGCCTTTGCCCTGCACGGTGCCTCCAATCTCACCCAGTTGTTAGCGTCGGCGCAGCACGCCGATGAGCTCTATAACCAGGTATTAAAAATACCCCTGCCGTTGGTATTGCCGACGGAGGTTTGTACCGGCTGTGACGCAACACTGATTGCAACCGGCGGCAATGACTACAACTGGTATCAGGATCAATATGGAGGCGTGCCCCTGGCAACGGGACCGGAGTTCACCATGACGTCTGTACAAAATGATACCGTTGTATACGTTTCCAACGCCAGCGGCGGCCATGAAAGCCTGCGTGTACCCGCGCAGATCCGGGTGACGGGAACAACCTCATCGGAAGGAACCCTGGACAGTCGCGTCGTCGTCTTCCCCGTGCCCGTGGTCAACGACAAACTTACCGTGACGATTCGCGACATCGAGGCGCGTGAGTTGTCGCTAACCGTGTTTAACGCCCAGGGCGCCGAAATGACACACATGTCCCTTGGAAGCGTGTACGACCAATTCAGCCATACCATCAGCACCGTCGGCTACCCGGCCGGAGTATACCTCGTCAAGATGCAGCTGGATCAAGACGTGATCGTGCGTCGGGTTGTCATCCGGTAGAGAGATGCCGACAACAAAAAAAGGAGGGTGCCCACGGCGAAGTGCGCACCCTCCTTTTGTTATCGCTATCTGTCAGGCGTTACATCTTGGAGCGGTTCAGTTCGGGAATGTGATCAAACAGCTTGATCGACTGCAGGAAGATCTCGTTGGTTTCATTGAATACGGGATAGAAACCATCGTTGCCCCACAGCTTACGTGCGATCTGCGATTTGATGTGAACCTGGAAGAGCTTTTTCTTGGTCCGCAGCTCTTTGTGATCGGGCTTGACTTTGTTGCGCTCGCCTACTTTTACCAGCTGGTTGATCATGGCGTCGGTCACAATAAAGTTCTTTAAGAAGCTTTCAAAGCCTTTTTTCTCCAGGGCCGCGCGGTGGTCTTCGGCATAGCCAAAAGTATACTCCTGAATAGAGGTGGAGGTATACAGCTCGTTCAGGTAATGACTGTTGAGGGACGTATCGAGGGGCACGAAATAGTCGGGCATGATACCGCCACCGCCATACACGGTACGGCCGTTTTGCGTGACATACTTCAAGGAGTCGTTGAACTTGATGCTGTCGGCGTGAAAGAACTCGCCGTGGTTATAGCGGCTCACGATGTCGAGCGCATACTCGTCTTCGTCCTGGTACGGCTTCTGGATAGAGCGGCCGCTGGGCGTATAATAGCGGCTTACCGTCAGGCGCAGCTCCGAACCGTCGCTCAGGTCGTACGGAGACTGTACCAGTCCCTTGCCAAAGCTGCGGCGACCCACGATCAGGGCCCGGTCGTTGTCTTGCAGGGCGCCGGAAAGGATTTCAGAGGCCGACGCGCTGCCTTCGTTCACCAGCACGATCAGGTCACCGCTTTCAAAGTCGCCGCGGGCCGTAGAGAGCGCTTCTGAGTTGTTCTTTTTGTCTTTGCCTTTTGTGAACACGATCTTCTTGCCCGACGACAGGAAGTCATCCGCCATATCGATGGCGATGTTCATATACCCGCCCGGGTTGCCCTGCAGGTCGAGCACGAGCTTTTTCATGCCCTTTTCGCGCAGCTTCGCCATGGCGGTGTGGAACTCTTCGTAGGTCGTGGCCGCAAAGCGGTTCACTTTTATATAGCCGATCTCGTGGTCTACCATATAGGAAACGTCCACCGAATACTGGGGGATCTTGTCGCGGATGATCTTGTAGTCGATCTCCTTGTCGCGGCGCAGGATCGTGACCACCACCTCGGTGCCGCGGGGGCCTTTGAGGGCCTTCATGACATCGGCGGAGGTTACACCCACACCGGCCAGGTTCTTATTGTCCACGCGGATGATCTTGTCGCCCGACTGGATGCCCAGCGCTTCCGAGGGGCCACCGCTCAGGGGCGACACGACCACGATCGTATCGCGGAAAATATTGAATTCCACGCCGATGCCGTCGAAGTTGCCGCGGAGGTCTTCGTTTGCGGCGATGCGGTCCTTGGCCGGTATATACGACGAGTGGGGGTCGAGCTTGTGCAGCATTTGCTGGATGGCGTCGTCCACCAGGTTGCTGGTATTGATGGTGTCTACATATTCTTCGTTGATCTGCGTCAACACTTCGCGCAGCTTCTGCACATCGTCGCCTACCTCACCCGAGCTCTTCTTGGTGCTAAAGCTGGTGCCCACAAAAATCCCCGCGGCCAGGCCCAGACAGAGCACGAGCGGCAGACTGATGTGGTTTTTTGAATTCCGGTTCTCACTCATGACAGCAATAATAAAGTAAAATCTGTAACGAAAGACGAAAATAAATGTTGGCAGGATAACGCACGATGTCGTTCAGACGTTCCCGATCCAATTAACCCCGGTGGAGGTAGGAATTTGCGGAGGTTTAACAGGGTTGGCGAGCCTTTTGGCGGGACCGGCAAGGCTTTTGCACATGGAACGTAAACCCCGGCGGGTTCTGACTTTTCTCAGCTTTTCTTGGCCGGGAATTGGTTAACTATGGGGAATTTTTCGCTTATATTTACTAGGATCATGAGCAAGGCAGCGCTAAAAGATACCCGCATTTCAGACTTAGTTGACCAGAACTATGTGCATGCGTATGTGCTTTTTTATTTCGGCATTCGTTTCTACGAATATTCGGAGCTCACGCTGGCGCAGGTATGCCAGAAACAAGGCCTGCGGGTGGAGCAGGTGATCCGCGAGCTGGAATCGCCCACACACCTGCGCGAGGCGGACCTGCCGCTGGTGTCATACCCCATCGACCTCATCATCGAATACCTCAAGCATTCACACTTCCTGTTTGTCAAGCACAAGCTGCCCTACATTGCCCGGCTGGTGGAAAGCTTCAAGGCCCACCACGAAGATTACCTGGCGGTAGAGCGCGACCTGAAGTTTGTCTTTCCCCTGTTCGTAGAAGACTTCATTGAACACATATACGAAGAAGAGGATACACTCTTTCATTATATCCTGACGCTGGAACGCGCCTCGAAGGGTACACACGTGGCCCCCAAGCTATACTACCTGCTGGAGAAAAACTCGGTGCAGAAGTTTGCCATGGAGCACGACGCCCACGACGACGAGATGGAAGGCATCCGCAAGATCACCCGCGACTACGCGGTGACCAAGGACACGCCGCTTCACATCAAAGTGATGTATAACGAGCTGCGCGACTTTGAGAAAAGCCTGATCACCCACGCCCGCATCGAAAACGATATACTCTTTCCCAAAGCCATGGCCATCGAAGGCCGGGTGAAGAAACTCTTCTTTGACAAAATCAAATATAACTGACAGGGCTGACTGCCGGCTGGCGGTTGTTATTCATGGGACGGATTCTGGCGATTGACTACGGAAAAAAAAGAACGGGGCTGGCCGTGACCGACCCCCTGCGCATCATTGCCACCGCCCTGGAGACCGTGCCCACGGAAGGGCTCATGGCCTACCTGCAGGCCTATCTCAAACGCGAGCCGGTAGACGCGTTTGTCATCGGCATGCCCAAGACCCTCAAGAACGAAGATTCCGAAACGGCCCCGTTCGTGCGGGCATTCGTGGAGGAGCTGAACAAGACCTTCCCCGACAAACCCGTGCACCCCGTAGACGAACGCTTCACCAGCAGCCTGGCACTGCGGGCCATGATCGACGGCGGCATGAAAAAGAAAGACCGGCAGGTAAAGGGTAATGTTGACAAGATCAGCGCGACTATCATTCTTCAGTCTTTCCTGGAATCTCTTTAAATTCGCGCCATGATTTATCCCATTGTGATGTATGGCGATGCTGTGCTGCGCCAGAAGGCGGGCGATATCGCACCCGGTACAGACCTGAAGCAGCTCATAGAAGACATGTATGAGACCATGCATGCCGCCAGCGGCATCGGCCTCGCGGCCCCGCAGATCGGCAAAAGCATTCGCCTGTTCGTGGTAGACGGCACCGTACTGGAAGACGAACCGGGCATGGCCGACTTTAAAAAGGCGTTTATCAATCCCCAGATGCTGGAAGAGTGGGGCGAGCCGTGGGATTATGAAGAAGGCTGTTTGAGCATCCCCAACATACGCGAGAAAGTAGCCCGCAAAGCCAGGCTGCGCATTCGCTACTTCGACGAGCAGTGGAATCAGAAAGAGGAAGAGTACGACGGCATGCAGGCGCGCATCATCCAGCACGAGTACGACCACATAGAAGGGAAAATGTTTGTAGACTACCTGCCCGCCCTTAAAAAGCGATTGCTGAAAGGTAAGCTGACCGATATTTCCAAAGGCAAGGTAGACACGGAGTATCGTATTGCCGCCCCGTTGAAGAAGTAACGACGCATGAGCACGATCCCGTCCAGGCTGCCCGATGTAGGGACATCCATATTTTCCGTGATGTCGAAGATGGCGCTCGAACACGGGGCCATCAACCTGTCGCAGGGCTTCCCGGACTTTGCTATCGACGAGACCATCGTGCACCTGGTGCACCGTTATATGCTGGAAGGGCACAACCAATACGCCCCCATGCCCGGAGCCCCCGCGTTGCGACAGATCATCGCGCGGGTGATCCGCGAAACCTACGGCCACACCGTTGACGCCGAGACCGAGATTACCGTCACCCCCGGCGCGACGGAAGCGATCTTTGCCGCCATCGCCGCCTTTGTCGGCCCCGGCGACGAGGTCATCTTGTTTGACCCCGCCTACGACTCCTACGATCCCGCCATCCGCCTGAACGGCGGCGTGCCCGTGCACCTGCCGTTGCAATACCCCACGTTTGCCATCGACTGGGACATGGTCCGTGCGCGCATCACCCCGCGCACACGCATGATCATGATCAACACGCCCCACAACCCGTGCGGCGTAACCCTGGGCGAATCCGATCTCCGCACCCTCGAGGTCCTGGCCGAACAACACAACCTGCTTGTCCTGAGCGATGAGGTCTACGAGCGCCTGATCTTTGACGGCCAGCAGCACCACAGCGTGCTGCGTTACCCGATGCTGGCCGCACGAAGCCTGGCAGTATTCTCGTTTGGCAAAACCTTTCACGCCACCGGCTGGAAAGTTGGCTACATAGTAGCGCCCGCCGCCCTGATGCAGGAAGTGCGCAAAGCACACCAGTTTATCGTCTTCAGCGTGAACACCCCCGTGCAGCTGGCGCTGGCGGAATACATGCAGGTGCCCGACCGTTATTTGTCGCTCGCCGCCTTCTACCAGCAAAAACGCGACTTTTTCTTAGAGCACCTGCGCGGCTCATCGTTCGAGCCCGTAGCCTGCAAGGGCTCGTACTTCCAATTGCTCTCCTATAAGAATATCTCCCGGCAGGCGGACACGGCCATGGCCGAGGAGCTAACCAAAAAATTTAAGGTCGCCGCCATCCCCGTATCCGTTTTCTACCAGGACCGCACCGACAACCACTTGCTCCGCTTCTGTTTTGCCAAGAAAGAAGAGACGTTGGCGAAGGCCTGTGAGATCCTGAGAAAGATCTAAGCCAGGTCAACGGCAGGGTTCCCGCACAGTTAGTTGTGGCGGACTTGCGGCAGAGTTCCGGCACAGTTGCAGCAGCCTATAGAGCGCTGCTGCATCTATGCGGTGACTATGTTGACATGGTCCATTGAATATGGTGTAACGGTGGCTTTGGTACGCCTTACGTAGGGGTTTAGTACGGCTTTGACACGGGTAATCCCCTTATGGCGTCACTTTTTGGGGCCCTGCGGGCTGCTCATCTCAGCAACTAGCGCAAGTGTTGCGCAAGGCCCCCATTGCCGACCACCGGCCGCCGCGTAAATTATTTTCGAGCCCCACAGGCGACAGCCATGCCCCCGCAAGTGTTAGCGCAGGTGCGTCACGCCCCCTCATTCCCATCCTTCAAATGCCCCAACCCCATGCCATCCATATAGATTACCCGTATCAAAGCCATACCATAGCTATACATAAGCTATCCCCGACATACCCCAATCCTATACAAAAGCTGCCGGTGGCCGGCCCCCGGGGTTCCGGAATTGGAGTCCCGAAAAGTAGGGACAGCCAACGAAAGGACGGCTTAAGCACGCCTTTAGTATGCCTTTACCAGGGCTTTGATACGGGTATGATAGGGGTGTGATACGGGTATGATACGGGTAATCCTCCGGAAACGTGGGTTTTGAAGCGCCGATGCCCCGTCTGTATCCTGCGGAATGCTTCCCGCAAAATCCCTGTTCATTGTCCCCTCAATTTGTTTTCTTTGTGGTCCGGAAAAAATTACACGCATGCAGGACCTCAAAATCACGCTTATTCAGTCAGATACGCATTGGGAAGACGTCAGTGCCAACCTCTCTATGTTCGAGGAGAAGATCTGGCGGATCAGCGGGGCGACAGACGTCATTGTGTTGCCGGAAATGTTTACGACCGGATTTTCCATGGCCGCCCATCGCCATGCCGAGATGATGAATATGCGCACCTTTAAATGGATGCGCCAAATGGCCGACCAGACCGGCGCCCTGATCCTGGGGAGCTATATCGTTAACGTGCATGAGCGTTATTACAACCGTTTGCTGTGGATGGAGCCGGGCGGTCAGTTCAAGACCTACGACAAGCGCCACCTGTTCCGGATGGAGAATGAGCACAAAACCTACACCGCCGGCGAAAGCTTACTGATCGGTACGTGGAAAGGCTGGCGCATCTGCCCGCTGATCTGCTATGACCTGCGCTTCCCTGTCTGGAGCCGTAACCGCTACGACACCACCACGCGCAAGCTGTCATACGACGTGGCGATCTATGTGGCCAACTGGCCCACCACCCGCATCGACGCCTGGGATACCCTGCTGCGGGCGCGGGCCATTGAAAATGTCAGCTATGTCGTGGGCGTGAACCGCATCGGTCTTGACGGCCAGGGCGTGGAGTACAACGGCCACTCCTCGGTGATCAGCCCCAAGGGCGGGGTGGTCTATACCAATGAAGGCACCGAAGCCATTCACACCGTGGAGTTAAGCGCCAATGCGCTGGAAGCCTTCCGCGACCGGTTCCCTTCCTACATGGACGCTGACGACTTTACGCTCGAGTTCGAAGAATACGAAGAGTCCGACCTCGACTAATCCGAATTTCCATCTACTTTTGCACCTCATTTTAAACACCCTGTAACCACCATGGCCAACCGGAAGATCACCCGCGCGTTAATTTCTGTTTTTTATAAAGATAACCTGGAGCCGATCGTGCACTTTCTGGGCAAGCAGGGAGTAGAGTTTGTCTCCACCGGGGGCACCCAGGAGTTCATCGAAAAACTGGGCTACGCCGTAACACCGGTAGAAACGCTGACGGGCTATCCGTCCATCTTTGGTGGGCGCGTAAAGACCCTGCACCCGGCCGTGTTCGGCGGTATCCTGTTCCGCCGCGAAGACGCCGGCGACAAAAAACAGGCACAGGAATTTAACATCGGCCCGCTCGACCTGGTCATCGTAGACCTATATCCCTTTGAAGAAACGGTAGCCAAAGGCGGCTCCGAAGAAGATATAATAGAGAAGATCGACATCGGCGGAATCTCCCTCATCCGCGCTGCGGCCAAGAACTTCCAGGACGTGCTCATCGTCTCTTCACGCGATCAGTATACCGAGGTGCTGGAGGTATTACAGCAAAGCAACGGTGCCCCCGCCCTGCAAGACCGCAAGCGCTTTGCCGCCATGGCCTTTGACGTGACCTCACACTACGACACGGCCATCTTCCAATACTTCAACGGCGAGTTTGCATTGCCCCGGTATAAAAAGAGCCTGTCACAAGGACGCGTATTGCGCTATGGGGAAAATCCTCATCAGAAGGGTACCTACTACGGCGACCTCGACGGCCTGTTCGAACAGCTCAACGGCAAAGAGCTCTCCTATAATAACCTGGTAGACGTAGACGCCGCGGTAAACCTGGTACAAGAGTTTGCCGGCGAGACGGCCTTTGTCATCATCAAGCATACCAACGCCTGCGGTGTAGCCACGGCGCCGAACGTAAAAGAAGCGTACCTCAAAGCCTTTCAGGCAGACACCACATCGGCCTTTGGCGGCGTGCTGGCCACCAACACCATGATCGACCTGGCCGCGGCCGAAGAAATCAACAAACTGTTCTTTGAGATCCTGATCGCGCCCGCCTATACCGACGACGCGCTGGCGCTGCTGCGCAGCAAGAAGAACCGTATGCTGCTACGCCAGAAACAACAGCTGCGGGAAACGCTGCAAAGCAAGACGATCCTGAACGGCGTGATCGAGCAGGACCTTGACCTGAAGACCGACAGCAAAGAAGACCTGAAGGTCGTTACCAAAGTAGCGCCTACCGCGGCCGAGGTCAACGCCCTGCTGTTCGCCAGCAAAATCTGTAAACATACCAAGTCCAACACCATTATACTGGCAGTCGACGGACAGCTGCTGGCAAGCGGCGTCGGGCAGACGTCACGCGTCGACGCGCTGAAGCAGGCCATTGAAAAAGCAGGCACCTTTGGCTTCTCGCTGAAGGGCGCGGTCATGGCATCGGACGCATTCTTTCCCTTCCCGGACTGTGTGGAAATTGCCAGCCAACAGGGTATCCACGCCGTGATCCAACCGGGAGGTTCCGTAAAAGATACGGACTCGATCGACTTCTGCGACCAGCACGGTATGGCCATGGTCTTTACCGGCGTGCGACACTTCAAGCACTAAGAGCATTGTGAACCCGGGTAAGTCCGGTAGGCTTAAACTACCTTCCAGGTCCATCCCAAACTCTTCACCGATAAAATATGTACCGGCTCGCAAAAAACTTACATTTTTGAACCGGTACATATTTATTTGGTAAATTAAATGCAATTTTACAGGCGCATCATCGGTTACTTCCGAACTTTTTAGTTTTAAACTAGGGAACAAGACATACATGGCATTTTTTGACTTCTTCACCAGCGACATCGCAATAGACCTGGGGACAGCAAACACCCTTATTATTTACAAAGACAAGATCGTCGTGGATGAGCCCTCCATCATCGCACTTGACAAAGTGAACAGCAAGGTGTTGGCCATTGGCCGCGAGGCCATGCAGATGCATGAAAAGACGCATGATCACATCAAGACCATCCGTCCGCTGAAAGAGGGCGTGATCGCCGACTTCCAGGCGGCCGAAATGATGATCCGCGGGCTGATCAAAATGATCGACACCGGCAAGCGCCTGTTCCCACCGTCATACCGCATGGTGATCTGTATCCCCTCCGGCATTACCGAAGTAGAGAAACGCGCCGTGCGCGACTCGGCAGAGCATGCCGGCGCCAAAGAAGTATATATGATCTATGAACCGATCGCCGCGGCGATCGGAACCGGCATCGACATCGAGCAGCCTATTGGCAACATGATCGTCGACATCGGTGGTGGAACAACCGATATCGCCGTGATCGCCCTCTCGGGCATCGTCTGCGACCAGTCCATCCGTGTGGCCGGCGATACCTTTAACCGCGACATCCTCGACTACATGCGCCGCCAGCACAACCTGCTGATCGGCGAGCGCTCGGCTGAGAAAGTGAAGATCGAAGTGGGCTCGGCCCTGACGGAGCTCGACGACGGACCGGACGATTACGAGATCCGCGGCCGCGACCTGATGACCGGTATACCCAAGACCATCAAGATCTCTTACTCCGAAGTGGCCTTCGCCCTCGACAAGTCGGTCTCTAAACTGGAAGAAGCTGTACTCAAAGCCCTGGAGACCTCTCCCCCCGAGCTTTCGGCCGATATTTATGAGCGTGGTATCTATCTGACCGGCGGCGGCGCCCTGCTGCGCGGGTTGGACAAGCGCCTGGCGCTTAAAACCAAACTGCCCATCCACGTAGCCGACGATCCGCTGCGCGCCGTGGTACGCGGTACCGGCCAGGCACTGAAAAACCTTCCTCAGTTCAGAGCCGTGTTGATGACCTAGTCACACCAAGTGGAGGAAGCAGGAGTAACGAAGCCATGTGATTTGTTGACACGGTAATGGAAAGGCTATTTTATTTCATCTATCAATACCGGGCTTTCTTCACCTTCTTAGTGCTGGAAGTATTCTGTTTTTGGCTCGTGGTGAAAAACAACGAGTACCAGGGAACACAATTCTTTAATTCGTCCAATACGCTCGTCGCTTCCGTGAATGGCTTCTCGCAAAGCGTGCGCGATTACTTCCTGCTGAGTAATGTCAACGCGACACTCTCTTCCGAAAACGCCACCCTGCGCCGTCAACTGGAGGCCTACCACCAGCAAACCTATCTGGCCGACAGCGTCGCCGCCCCGCCGGTAGCAGACTCTACGGGCAGAATTGACTCCTCGCGCATCAAGCGCTTTGATTTTGTCAGCGCCAAAGTGGTCAACAACCACGTAGACCTGACCAAGAACTTTATCACCATCAACAAGGGCCGCGATGCCGGCATCGAACCCGGCATGGCCGTGATCAGCCCGCTCGGTGCCGTAGGCAAAGTAAAGCTCGTGTCTGAACACTACGGTGTAGTGACCTCGCTGCTGCACATCGACGTGATGGTATCGTCTGTATTGAAGCGCACCGGGCACTTCGGCTCCGTACAGTGGGATGGCCGTGACCCCGGCGTGATCCGCTTTAACTTTATACCGCGCCACGTAAAGCCGCTCGTCGGCGACACCGTGGTGACGTCGGGCTTCAACTCTGTCTTCCCCGAGGGCATCATGATCGGCACCGTGTCGGAAGTAAACCTCAGCAACGAGGCCCTGACGTACGACCTGCGGGTAAAACTGTCGCAAGACTTCCGCAAGCTGTCGTTCCTCACGGTGGTCAAGAGCGTGTATAAAAGTGAGCAGGACTCACTGGAACAGGTCGTAAACGCAATGGCGAAATGAGCAGGATCGGCATTCCCCAAATCATAGCGTTTTTTGTTTACCTGCTGTACCAGGTAATGATCCTCCAGAACGTGGTGTTGTTTCACACCGCCTTCTGCTTTTTGTATGTAGCATACCTGTTGCTGCTGCCGGTAGAGACCAATCCGCTTACGCTGATGGGCATCGGCTTCGTCATGGGCTTTGCTGTCGACATGTTCTATGAAAGCATCGGCTTGCATGCCTTTGCTTGTGTGTTTGTAATGTACGTACGCAACTATTGGCTAAGCTCCATCACACCGCAAGGCGGCTATGACAGCAACGTCACGCCGTCCATGGCCCTGGGCGGCTTTCAATGGTTTGTCGTATATGCGTTGCCGCTGGTGTTCATTCACCACCTCATGCTGTTCTATATGGAAGCAGGTGGTTTCGGAATGTTCTGGTTCACGTTGTGGAAGAGCATCGTGAGCACATTTTTTACCACGCTGGTAATTTTAATCGCGCAATTTTTGTTTCCTGGCAGAAGGCGCTAAGACGTCTGGTGACGCACTGCTAAAATTTGGAGAAACGACATGAACGAAGGCAGGAAGGAAATCATACAATTTGTATTCGTGCTGATAGGCTTTGTGTTCCTGGTAAAGCTATTTTTTATCCAGATCATCGAAGACAGCTACAAAAACCTCGCGGACGTAAACGCTATCCGCAAAGAGGTACAATACCCTATTCGCGGGATCATCAAAGACCGCAACGGCAAGCTCATCGTGTACAACAACCCGGAGTTTGACCTCATGATCATTTTGCGCGAGGTGAAGAATCTCGACAGCGCCCGCTTCTGCCAGGTGTTTGAGATCAGCCAGGACCAGCTGCGCGCCCTGTTCAAAGGCTTTCACACCGAGATCAGAAACCGCAAGGCCAACGAGCTGCAGCCCTACCCGTTCATCCGCCAGTTGTCCAACTATGATCTGGCGCGCATCCAGGATAACATCGACGAGTTCCGGGGCTTCTTCATCCAGGTGCGGACCACGCGCGCGTATGCCAGTACCGCCGCCGCCAACGCCATCGGCTACGTTAGCGAGATCTCCAAACGTCAGCTGGACAATCAAAAGGAACATTTCTACCGCCAGGGAGACTACATTGGCAAGAGCGGTATTGAAGCGTATTATGAACAGTACCTACGCGGCACACGTGGCGTCAAATACCTTATGCGCAACAAGGACGGCGTAATCAAAGGCGCGTATGAAGAAGGCAAGTATGATACACTCTCTGTGCCGGGTCAGGACCTTACATCCACGATCGACCTGACACTGCAAGAGTATGGCGAGTTCCTCATGAAAGGAAAGGCCGGTAGTATCATTGCCATCGAGCCGTCGTCGGGAGAAATTCTGGCCATGGTGTCAGGACCGTCATACGACCCTAACCTACTTACAGGTAAGAATTATAGCGAGAACTTCGTGCTCATCAGCAACGACAGTCTCAAGCCGTTGTTCAATCGTCCGCTCATGGCCCAGTATCGGCCGGGCTCTATCTTCAAAGTGGCGCAAGCCATGGTGGCGCTGCAGGAAGGAGTAATTACACCGGAAACACGCATACGCTGCGACCGTTCCATCATCAACTGCCACGGCGCGCATACCAACGAAGACCTGCGCGGCGCGATCACCAACTCGTGCAACCCCTACTTCCGCGAAGTGCTGCGGCGCATGTTGCAGAAGGGCAAAGCCAACAACCCGTTTGACGACACACGCATCGGCCTGGAAGAGTGGGACAAACACATCATGAGCTTTGGTTTCGGCAAACGCCTGGGCATCGACCTGCCCAACGAGAAACGCGGCCTGGTACCAAGCCCGGCATACTACGACCGGGCCTATACCGGCCGCCCGTGGAAGTTCTCGAACATCTACTCCATCGCCATCGGCGAAGGTGAGAACCTGGTGGTACCGTTGCAGATGGCCAATTTCGCCGCCACCATTGCCAACAAAGGCTATTACATTACCCCGCACCTGATAAAGTCGATCGGCAACAGCGGCGTACCACTGCCGCAGTATACCGAGCGGCACTATACCACGATCGACTCCGCCAATTTTCGCATCGCCGCCGATGCCATGCGCCAGGTGGTAGAGTCGGGCACGGCACAATATCGCGCCAAGCTGAAAGACATCGTGGTGTGCGGCAAGACCGGTACCGTGCAGAACGAACCAAAGTCCGACCACTCCGTGTTCATCGCTTTTGCGCCCCGCGTGAATCCGAAGATCGCCGTATCGGTATATGTAGAGTATTCCGGTCAGGGTGGCCGCGCCGCCGCGTCTATCGCCAGCCTCATGATCGAGAAATACCTGCTGGGGGGAACACAGCGCCCCAATATCGAAGACTATGTGCTGAAAGGGAAATTCGAATAACACTATCGCATAACGGAACGATACCGTGAGAAGAGAAAGAGAAGAGATCATAACCAATAAGATAGACTGGGTCACGGTGATGATCTATGGCTTCATGGTGTTCTGGGGCTGGCTGAACATATATTCCGCTACCTACGACGAGCATCAGTCCATCTTCGACTTCTCGATCAACTCGGGCCGGCAGTTGATGTTCATCGTCACCTCCGTCTTCCTGATCCTGGCGATCCTGATCATCGACATGCGCTTCTACGAAGCCTTCGCCTATATTATATACGGCCTCATCATGTTCCTGCTGTTGCTGGTGCCCTTCATCGGTAAAGAAGTGGGCGGCAACCGGTCCTGGCTGGGCTTCGGCTCCTTTGGCGTACAGCCCTCGGAGTTTGCCAAGTTCGCCACTGCGCTTGCCGTAGCGAAGTTTATGGGCACGATCGGTTTTCGCATGGATAACATCCGCAACCAGGCAGCCGTCTTTGCGCTGATCGGCGGCCCGATCCTCCTCATCCTGATGCAGAAAGACTACGGTACGGCCATGGTGTTCCTTGTGTTCCTGCTTGTACTGTACCGCGAAGGCATGTCGCCGTTCCTGCTGCTGGTAGGCCTGGGGGTAGCCGTCATCTTTATCCTTACACTGCTGGTAGAGAACAACTGGTACCTGTTCGGAGCCATTGGCGCCGCGTGGGCGATGACAATCTTTATGAACCGCCGCAAGAAAATAAAACGACTGATCGTCATTACCGTCGGCGCGGCGGTGCTTGTAGTGACTATCCTAAGCGTGGAGTTTATTTTCTCCAACCTGCTGGAGCCCCACCATCAGCGTCGCGTGATGGTGCTGCTCAATCCCGACCTTGATCAATTAGGCGCAGGCTACCACGTGTACCAGTCCAAGGTGGCGATCGGTTCGGGCGGCGTTATCGGCAAGGGTTTTTTGAAAGGCACACAGACCAAGCTCAAATTCGTACCCGAACAATATACCGACTTCATCTTTTGTACCATTGGTGAAGAGTACGGCTGGCTCGGCAGCCTGATCATGGTGGGGCTCTTCATGGCCTTGCTCTTCCGGGTTGTATTCCTCGCCGAGCGACAGAAGAACCGCTTTGCGCGCGTGTATGGCTACTCCGTGGCGTGTATATTTTTCTTCCACTTTGCGACCAATATTGCCATGACCATTGGTCTCTTTCCGGTGATCGGCATACCCCTGCCGTTCTTCAGCTACGGCGGTTCGTCGCTGTGGGCCTTCACGGCGTTGCTGTTTATTTTGCTGAAGCTGGATGCGCACCGGATGCACGTACTGCAACGATTGTAATCTCTCTATATTTTAGAGTTTTTTATAGTTCTGGTGCGCCTCCGTTGAAAAGGAATTTCTAGGGAGATATTGATAAAGTATTAAAGGTCAGTGAGTTAAAATTGTATTTTGTATTTCACTATATAATAGTAACTCCGAAGTCCACCGACACGTACATGGAGTAAATTATTCCCTCAAAGATCAAATATGTCAATTTTGATAAGAAATTGGTATATGAAAAATCGCGTAAACGTTTGTATATTGATGGTGGCAATGTCTAGCTTTTAACGAATAGCGGTGATTAAAAATTACTTTGATGAATCCAGCAGTTGATACTTCGATCCAAGAATTGCTAACAAAAAGGCTAATTGAGATAGAAAAGCATTTTGATAGTGATGTCCTCGTTTACTACGGTCCAATTCAAGACGGGATTGAAAATTCAATTCTTCAGATTATTGAAGAATTGGCTACTGATAAAGCAAAAAAGGAAAAGCTGCTCATTATCTTGACAACAGGTGGCGGAAGCGCCATTGCTGTTGAACGATATGTCAACATTATAAGACATCACTATAAAGAGGTGAATTTCCTCGTTCCTGATTACGCTTTCAGTGCGGGCACGATTTTTTGCATGAGTGGTGATAATATTTACATGGATTACTTGTCAGTGTTGGGGCCGATTGATCCTCAAGTTCAAAATAAGGAGGGCAAATTTGTTGCTGCCTTAGGATATCTTGATAAAGTAAACGAGTTGCTCGAGAAGGCAAAAAATGGGCAAATGAGCCAGGCGGAGTTCCTAATTTTAAAAGATTTTGACTTAGCTGAATTGCGAGGCTACGAACAGGCAAAGGAACTAACGATAGATCTTTTAAAGAAGTGGCTTGTAAAGTACAAGTTTAAGAATTGGAATGTTCATCACACTAATCCTCAGTTGCAAGGGCAGCCGGTGACGGAGGTCCAGAAGCTTGACCGAGCTAAGGAAATTGCAGATATGCTGAGCGACAACAATCGTTGGAAGTCGCATGGCCGACCAATCAATATTGAAACGTTAGATAAGGAACTCAAATTGCAAATTGAAGACTACAGCAAGGCAGAAAGCCGGCCTTTGATAAGGTCTTATTATGAGCTTCTAGCTGATTATGTATCGAAAAATAAATTTCCTATTTTTGTACAAACTAGAAAATTCGTTTAGCTATGGGGACTATTGAAGACAAACTGATAAACACGCTCACAACGGCGACTGAGAAGTTTGAGAATGACCCAAAGATCAAGGAGTTCGAGAAAGCTAGTTTAGAGTTCAAGAATCTTGTCCAAGCGGGCATTGCAAAAGAACGCGGTTACAATCTGTTGACTGTGGAAGATGCTCATTTGAGTAGAGCGCATTTCAATACAGCCTCGGGACTCTAACAACGAGTTGGGGTCGAGCAATGGTGCAGCGAATTAAAAACTGCCGGTTAGTAATCATCTATCATCGTAAGTAAAAAAAGACTGCCGGTGGGCAGCCTTTTAGGGTTATGGGTTGATTGATGGGCTAATGGGTCATCGTTAAACAGTCATGATCTCCGCCTCTTTCTTTTTCATGAGGGCGTCGATCTTGCTGCTGAAGTCGTCCGTCATCTTCTGCACTTTCTCCTCGGCATTCTTCACGTCGTCTTCCGACACGCCTTTGATCTTCTTCAGCATTTCATTGGTTTCTTTGCGTACGCTGCGAAGGCTCACTTTGCCCGCCTCGCATTCCTGGCTCACTTGTTTTACCAGTTGTTTTCTGCGCTCTTCCGTCAGCATGGGCACGTTGATAATCACCTGCTGGCCGTCGTTCTGCGGGTTGAGGCCCAGGTTGGCGTTCATAATGGAACGTTCGATTTCCACGATCATGCCGCGTTCCCAGGGCTTGATAAAGATGGTACGGGCATCGGGTGTAGTCACCGAGGCCACCTGGTTGAGTGGCGATGTTGCGCCGTAGTAGGCAACCTGGATGCCATCCAACATAGAAGGGCTGGCTTTTCCCGCACGGATCTTGGTCAATTCATGACCCACGTGCGTCAAAGCTTTCGTCATGGATTCCTGGGCTTCCTCCAGGTATAGTTCTATCTCTTCCATACAAATTATTCGACTTGGGCTATAAATATAACGAGTCGGCGTGAAATACACACCGCCCGCAGCGCTTAGCTGATCAGCGTACCCGCTTCTTCGCCTTTCACGACGGTTAACAGGTTGCCCTTTTTATTCATATCAAAAACAATGATCGGCAGGTTGTTCTCCTTGCAGAGCGTGAACGCCGTCATGTCCATGATGTTGAGATTCTTTTCGTACGCTTCCTGGAAGGAGAGCGTGTTGTAGCGCACGGCGTCCGGATACTTCTCGGGGTCTGCCGTGTACACACCGTCTACGCGCGTGCCTTTCAGCACCACGTTGGCCTGAACTTCTACCGCGCGCAGCGCAGCCGTCGAGTCGGTGGTGAAGTACGGGTTGCCGATGCCGGCGCCGAAGATCACGATGCGGCCTTTTTCCAGGTGACGGATCGCCCGGCGGCGAATGAACGGCTCGCATACCTGCTCCATCTTGATGCCAGACATCAGCCGTGTAAACATGCCGTGACGTTCCAGCGCGCTTTGCAGCGCCATGGCGTTGATGACCGTTGCCAACATACCCATATAATCGCCCTGAACGCGATCGATGCCGAGCGCTTCGGCCTGACCACCGCGGAAGATGTTACCACCGCCGATCACGATGGCAATTTCCACTCCCTGGTCTTTCAGCGCCTTGATTTCGCCGCAGTATTGTTCGAGAACAGTCGGGTCGACGTTCGTATTCTTCGACGACCCCTGCAGGGCTTCACCACTGAGTTTGAGGAGGATACGCTTGTACTTCATTCGTAGGATTTAGGATTGCCTGGCCAAAACGGCCGCAATATATTCCATTTGAGGTGGATTTGGAAAATCAATCCTGGAATTCGATCAGTACCTGGTTCTTCTCCACACTGTCGCCTTTCTTGATTTTGAGCGTTTTGACAATGCCCTCGCCCGGCGATTTCAGGATGTTCTCCATTTTCATGGCCTCGAGGATCAGCAGCGGGTCGTTCAATTTCACCGCATCGCCCTGTTTCACCTTCAGGTCGATGATCAGTCCCGGCATGGGGGCACGCAACGAATTGATCTTGCCCGACGAAGCGCTGTTCATGCCCATCTTTTCCAGCAACAGGTCGAACTTGTCTTTCACCTCTACCGTGTACGGCTTGTTGTTGATCTTAAAGGTGAACGACTTGGCGGTCGCATCGGCCTTCACTACCTCGGCACGGTAGCTTTTGTTTTCCAGAAGGATGTGAAAATAGCCGTCGCCCATCGGCAAAATGTCAGGCTGCAAGGCCGCCCCGTTGACGGTGTAACCGTCTTCCGTTTCCGTGATGTCAAGTGACCGTTTGTTGATAATGGCTTTGTAAGCGGACAAGGTTGTGGACATAAAAGGGCGGATTACCTATCCGAAAGATACGGGCTGCGCGCGCGTGGGGAAAGTTTTTTTGCAAAATCAATTTAGACACTATTACCTTTGCCCCAGCTTCGGTGAAAGATCCGGGGCAGGGGTGCCTTAATATAACGGGCTGAGATCATACCCAATGAACCTGATGCCGGTAATGCGGCCGAAGGGAAGGCAAGGTTAAACGGAAGCAGGCGCATTCCCCTGTGCGCTGCAGGTTTAAACCAACAGAGTATACCATGTTAAAGCATGTATTGATGGCAGCCATTGTGCTGTTGTCTGTTTGCGCGCATGCGCAACGCTTTGCTGTCACCGGCACCGTCCGCGACAGCAAAAACCAGGAGTCCATTGTCGGCGCAACGCTGCAGCTCTCAGGACTGTCGTTCTATACCACTACCGACGCCGCCGGCCGTTTCCGGTTCGACCGCGTACCCGCCGGCGAGTATACCCTCGTGCTCCGTTCACTCGGCTATACCGAGCGCACCGAGCAGGTGTCCGTCACCGCCGACCAGCAGCTGACGCTGACGCTCGACCCGTCGTATACCCTCACCGATGAAGTGGTGGTACTTTCCACGCGGGCCGACCGCAAAACCCCCACGACGTTTACCAACGTCAGCAAAGACGAGCTGGCCCGCCAGAACTTCGGCCAGGACCTTCCGCTCTTGCTCAACTGGACACCCTCGCTCGTCACCACTTCCAACGCCGGCGCCGGCGTGGGTTATACCGGCCTGCGTATCCGCGGCAGCGACGCCACGCGCATTAACGTAACCATCAACGGTATACCCTACAACGACAGCGAGTCGCAAGGCACCTTCTGGGTGGATATCCCCGATATCGCGTCGTCCACACAAAGCATCCAGGTACAACGCGGTGTCGGCACGTCCACCAACGGCGCCGGCTCCTTTGGCGGTACCGTCAACCTGCAGACGCTGTCGCTGCAACCCGACCCCTATGCCGAAGTGATGGTCGCCGCCGGATCTTTCAACACGCAGCGTTATACCGCCAAGGCCGGTACCGGGCTGATCAACAACCATTGGGCGTTTGATGCCAAAGTATCGCGGATCCTTTCCGACGGATATATAGACCGGGCCGAGTCCGATCTGTCCTCGTACTATATCGCCGGCGGCTACTACGGCAAGAAGACCGTGATCAAAGCCATTACCTTTGGCGGCCACGAGCGCACCTACCAGGCGTGGAACGGCATCGATGCGGAAACCATGAAGACAAACCGCACCTTTAACTCGTGCGGCGCCCTCTACGACGAGAACTGGAACGTGATCGGCTATTACGACGACCAGGTGGACGAATACCGCCAGGACCACTATCAGCTTCACCTCACACAACAGCTGGACGATGCCTGGAACGTAAACGCATCCCTGCATTATACCTACGGCCGCGGCTACTATGAGCAATACGAACAAGCAAAACCTTTTGCCGACCTGGGCCTGTCTGACATCGTACTGGGAGACACCGCACTGACGTATGGTGACTTCGTTACACGCAAGTGGCTCGATAATAAATTCTACGGCGGTACCTTCTCCCTGAACTACGACCGGGACAAAACCACGTTCATACTCGGCGGCGCCTTTAACCAATACGGCGACGCCCAACACTACGGCAAGATCCTCTGGGGTCAGTATATGGGCGACGTACGTACCGGCTATAAATACTACGACGGCGACGCCCGGAAAAACGATCTTAACATCTACGCCAAGTGGAACTACGACGTGCTCGAAAACCTGAACGTTTTTGCCGACCTGCAATACCGTACGGTGGACTACAAAACGTCCGGCGTCGAAGATGATCAGCTCGCCTATGACATCCAAGACACCTTCCACTTCTTCAATCCAAAGGCCGGTGTAAGCTACACGGTGTCGGAGCGGGATATGCTGTACGGGTCATATGCTATCGCCAACCGCGAGCCGAACCGCACCGATTACCTGGGCGGCACCGAGAAACCGAAACACGAACGCCTGGGCAATCTCGAAATGGGCTGGCGGCGTCAGGCCACCCGTTACAACCTGGAAGTGAACTATTACCTCATGAACTACACCGACCAGCTGGTACTAACGGGTCGTCTGGACAACGTCGGCAACCCCATCCGCGCCAACGTAGGCAAAAGCTATCGTACAGGCATCGAGGTTTCTGGCGGCATCAAGCTGACCGAGCGCCTGGCCTGGCAGGCCAACGCCACCTGGAGTGTGAACCGTAACCAGGACTACGTGGTCGATCCCGGCAACCTCACCGAAAAGAAAAACACCGCGATCATCCTGTCGCCCGAATGGATCGCCGGCAGCCAGGCAACATGGAATGCCTTCCGGAATTTTCAGGCCACCTGGCTGGCGAAATACGTAGGCAAACAATACCTCGACAACACCGAGAACGAGACGCTGACCCTTGACAGTTATTTTGTGAACGACCTGCGATTGAACTATCGCCTGCCGCTCCAACAGGTCAAACGCTGCGAGCTGAGCCTGCTGGTAAATAACGTGTTTGACGTAGAATATTCGTCCGACGGGTATTCGTATGACGGCGTCGCCTACTATTTTCCCCAGGCAGGCACCAACTTCATGGCCATGCTGACCGTCGGGTTTTAGCGACCGACGGCCGGTCACAGGACCGGTTTTTATGCCGGTCGTGGCTTTTGGCCGTGGGGAAATATAATAAATGACAACCTGTTGCTATTTTTACCGTGAACGGTATCTATGGCAACAGGTCGTACATTTCGTACATTTCTGGAATCGCTGCTCAAGCTCACCCGCTTTGGCAACCTGGTCATCATCGGCCTGGCCCAATACTGCACCGCCGGGTTTTTGATTGCCACGACCACCCTCAACGACGGCTCCCTCTTCATCCTCGCCACATCTACCGTACTGATCGCCGCCGCCGGCTATATCATCAACGACTACTACGACGTCAAGATAGACTACATCAATAAACCCGGTCGGGTCGTGATCGGCAAAAGCATCACCCGCCGGTATGCCATCCTGTTCCACGTGGTCCTTTCCAGCGCGGGTGTGCTGCTCGGGCTGATGTTGTCGTGGAAGATCGCGGCGGTAAATGTGTTGACCGTCTTCCTGCTGTGGTTCTATTCCAATAACCTGAAACGACTGCCCTTCATCGGTAACTTTGTCGTGGCCCTCCTGACCGGGCTGGCCATTCTCATCGTCGATCTCTACTACCACACGGGCAGCGTCCTGATCATTATCTACGCCAGCTTTGCCTTCTTCATGACACTGGTGCGCGAGATCATCAAAGACATGGAAGACCTAAAGGGCGATGTCACGTTCGGGTGTAAGACCCTGCCCATCATGTTGGGGCTGCGTCGTACAAAGTTTATTATTTACCTCATCCTGTTCCTGTTCAGCGCAACGGTGGTGATACTGAATTATTTTTACCAGGTAATGCCGCTACAGTATTATGCTATCTTTCTGTTTGTCCCGCTGCTGTGGTTGTTATACCGGCTTGTCCGCGCCGATACCATCCGCGACTTCGCGCGCCTCAGCGCATTTTGTAAAGTGATCATGCTTATGGGCATTTTGAGCATGAGCCTGCACGGCGGGTGACATACTAAAGACAGGTCGAGAATGAATCAATGGATAGCCCCGGCACGACTGGTGACGGATGTAGCGACGATGATGAGCACAAGAAGTATAACACGCGAGAACGAGGCGGAGGGTTTTGTCAGAATAAATGCGTGAGGTCTCTTATAAACGTAAACAGCACATAGCCAACAAACACCGTGAGCCCTGCTATCCACGACCAACGGAACGCAGCTTCCGGGTACTTCTTCCGGGTAACACCTTCATACAATAAGGCAATAGTTTCCCAGAAGACCGCAAAAGGCATCGGAAGTATATTTAATATCCACACGGTCAGTGCACCGGTAGCAAGACGTCTCTCGAACGCAGGATTCACCGCCGACATACTGATCGGTCCGCTTAGTTTGCTTCGCGAACGAGGAGCGATTACTGCGAAAATACCCCGCACGGAAGTGGTGAAATACGACGATACGAATCTTGTTCCCATTCTGGCCGCCTGTAGCCATGTACGCGACCGGTGTGTGTAGGGAATGAGCTGTTCGCTGGAGATGCCGAGCGTTCTTTTCCCGGGTTCCTGCTCAGTTCTGACGTCCGGCCAGGCGACATGTTTTTCTACCCGGATTTTTTGGTTGTTCTCATACCGCTCAATCTCCAATACGGTATGGCTGCCAGTATCCTGCTGCAGCAGGTTCTGCAGGTCTCTCAGCGACATCACCGGCGCGCCGTCCAATGTTGTAATCCGGTCGCCCGGTGCTATACCGGCGGCTTCTGCCGGCGATCCGGGACGGACGCTCTCCACGCGGAACGGCACCCGGGGTAGTAGAAAGTGTCCGTCGGAGGCGGTAATAAGGTTCAGCATGTCGTCGAGAGAAAGGGTAATATCAAATACGCTGTCACCTCGCAGAACAGTATACGTGCTGGCGCTCGGCTTGATGAGATCCTCGAATGCGTCATACTCCTTACCATTCAGTCGCACGATCTTATCTCCTGCACGAAAGCCGGCCGCTTCAGCCGCGTCCGTCGGATCGATTCCATATTGGTTGAGGTCTTCGCGCGTGAGGACGGTATCGGTCTCCGAAACAGTGTGGACGACATAGGCAACCCACGCACAGACGATCAGTGCCGTCACGCCGCTCCAGGTTGCCAGCCACCGCCGCCACAATGGGCGATCGGCAAGCTCCCACGGGTAGACCATGGCGCCTTTTTGACCTTCCGCGTTCACAGTATAAATGCGGGCAAGCAAAAAGATGGGAATATACCAGCCGATCGAGAACTTGACTCCGCTTACCCGGAACGTAAATAGCGCTTTGCCATATCCCAGGAAATAGTGCTCGCGTGCTACACCAAGCCAGCAGGACACCGCAAAGAAACCGACCTGATACACGATGTTCAGTGTGGCGAGAAGAAAGAGACTTTCAAAAATGGTCATAACGAGGGTTCGATAATAGTTAGAACAGGCCCCGTGCCTTCAGCTCCAGGTATTTGTTGATCGTATTCACGGTAAGGTTTTCCGGCGCCGTCAGCAGCGCCTGTATACCGTGGCGGCTCAGTTCTTTCACGATAAGCTTCTTGTCATACGCAAACTTCTCGGCAATGACCTTGTGGTAAATGCCGCGCACATCGGCGGCATGTGTCGTGGTCATGGCCTGCAACTCGGTGTTCTCGAAGAAGATCACGACCAGCAAGTGTTGCTGCGCCAGGCTTTTCAGGAAAGGCAGTTGCCGGTGGAGGCTATGGATCGACTCGAAGTTCGTGAACAAAAGCAGCAGGCTGCGCTGGCTCACCTTGCGGCGTACGTGCGTGTATAACGTAGAGAAATCGGACTCACGGTATGCGGTCTTCTGGTTATACAGCACCTCGAGGATCTGCGACATCTGGTTGTTCTTACGTCCCGCCGGCAGCGTGGTGCCGATGGTATCCTGAAACGTAATGAGCCCCGCCTTGTCCGATTTTTTGATCGCGATGTTGGAAATGACCAGGCTGGCGTTGATAGCATAGTCCAGCAGGCTCATGCCCTGGAACGGCATCTGCATCACACGACCTTTGTCGATCAGACAATACATCTGCTGCGACCGCTCATCCTGATAATGGTTCACCATCAGGTGTGGTCTGCGGGCGCTGGCCTTCCAGTTGATATTGCGGAAGTCGTCGCCACTCACATATTCCTTGACCAGCTCAAACTCGGTGTTCTGACCAATGCGGCGGATCTTTTTAATACCCGCTTCCGTCAGGCGGTTGGAGATGGCCATCAATTCATACTTGCGCATTTGCAGGTAGGAAGGGTATACCGGCACCACGGCATCGTCCGAGAATTTATACCGGCGGCTCAGGAAACCGATCGGCGACCGCACAAAGATGTTGAGTGTGCCAAACGAATACTCGCCCCGCTTCACCGGCCGCAGGGAATACGCCAAAGTCTTTGTTTGGCCCGGCAATACGGTGAGCTTAAAGTTTAAGTCACGCCGCTGGAACTGATGCGGTATTTCGTCTATGATCGCGATGTCCGCGGCAAAAGGATAATAATTCTCCAGGTGAATGCGGATGTCGTTCGGGTCGCCGTTCGAAAGCTTCTCGGGTGTCATGCGGTACCCGTGCAGCCCCCTGCGCAGGCGGAACAGCAGCAGCGCATCGGTCAGGATCACGGCCAGCAGCAGCAGGAAGGCAGCCTGGGGGATCAGGATGGGCCACTCCAGCACAAAGGCGAGAATGAACAACATCACTACCGCGCCCGTGGCAGTAAAAAGCCGGTTTGTTAAATATAGTGGACGAATGAGCTTCACTAGCGGGGTACTTCGATTTTGTCGACGATCTGTCTTACCACCTCGTCCGTCGTGACACCCTCCATCTCTTTGTCAGGCGTCAGCACCAGGCGGTGGCGCAGCACCGGCAACGCGATATACTTGATATCTTCCGGCGTGACAAAGTCGCGGCCGTTGATCGCCGCATAGGCCTTGGCACTGTTCAGGATCGCGATCGACGCCCGCGGCGAAGCGCCGAGGAAGAGCGCCGGGTTGTTACGCGTCTCGTGCATGATGCTGGCGATATAGTGCACCAGGTTCTCTTCAATGTGTATTTGCTGCACCGCCTCACGCACCTGCCGGATCTGGTCGACGGTCAGCACGGGGTTCACTTCGTCCAACGCCACGGTACCCCGGCGGCGGTGGTGATTCGCGAGGATCGATACTTCCTGCAGCAGCTCGGGATAGCCCACCGTGATCTTAAACAGGAAGCGGTCCAGCTGGGCCTCCGGCAGCCGGTAGGTGCCTTCGTGCTCGACCGGGTTTTGCGTAGCGACCACGAGGTAAGGATACTCGAACGGATACGTAGTACCGTCGATCGTAACCTGCCGCTCTTCCATCACCTCAAACAACGCCGCCTGCGTCTTGGCCGGGGCGCGGTTGATCTCGTCGATCAGGACGATGTTGGAGAAGATCGGACCGGCCTTAAATTCAAACTCAGTCTTTTTAACGTTGAAGACAGAAGTACCCAGCACGTCCGACGGCATCAGGTCGGGTGTGAACTGAATGCGCGAGAATTTTACCGAGATGATCCGCGACAGCAGTTTAGCCGTTAACGTCTTGGCTACTCCCGGTACGCCTTCGATCAGCACGTGGCCATCGGCCAGGATCGCCGTGATGAGCAGGTCGATCATCGCTTCCTGGCCCACGATCACTTTGCCGATCTCTTCGCGAATGCGTGTTACACTGGCGTTGAGGGCGCTAAGGTCTACGCGGCTTTCAAATGCTTTTTCTTCCATGATGATGTGTTTTGTAGCTAGGAGAGATTGAATTTTTCAATACGGTCGTTGAGGTCGATCAGGCGGTCCAGCGCCACGTCGGGCCTGGACTGGATCAGGCGAACGACATTCACCAACGCGCGAACATCGTCTGCCGGCTTGCCCGATTTGCGGATGAGTGCCTCCGTAAAAGCGTCGTCCAGCTTGGTGGTAGAAAGCCAGTAGCGCGTTCGCACGTGCTCGAGCCAGTAGGTAATGAGCTTTTCGGCAATGTCTTTGTGGTCGCCGTGCTGGTAATACAGGTCGCCGATGGTGCGAACAAACTCCAGGGTAGTGTTGGCCACCGGCTTGATGATGGGGATCGTGCGCTGACGACGTTTGGCTTCAAACAAAATGAAGAGCAGCAACGCCAGGATGGTGATGAAGTAAGCCCACCGCAGCGCAGGCGTGGTAAGGATATAGCGCAGGGGCGTCTGAGCCTCCATGCGGCCCAGCTCATAAAACTCCGTCCACAGCAGGTCGTTGTCGGGCAGGTATGAAAGCGTGGTGGCCGCAAAGCGATGGTTTTCACCCGACAGGATATAGGCGTTGGTAAAGATCATCGGCGTGCTGTTAAGAATGATCCGGCCCTTGCCCCAGGGAATCGTCACCGTCACGGCCATGCCCAGGTCGTTTACCGCAGCCACACGCACATCCAGCGAATCGTTGGTGACGGAGATGCGCTCACCCATATTTTTCCGCGGGTAGATGTAGTGTGCAGTGTCCGGTAGCCCCGCGTTGGAAAAGCGAAAGTACGTGCTGTCCTTCGTGTCGGTGATGTACTGGTTATAGCCGTCTTCGTAGAAGTAGTTGGTGATATCGATCCCGAGCGTATCCGACAGCTTGCCATACAGACTGCCCACAGAAAGGAGCGCATGACCGCCCAGCGCAACGTTTCCCAGCATCGCCTGCACCTCTTCGTCGCCGGGCGAGAAGCTCGAGGCGACGATCAGCAGGTTCATCGGCGTGTGTACGCTGTCGTACAGCTCATACAACGTCTCGTTATTTTGTACAATGTCGCGATCGGAGAACTGGTCGTGCACCAGGGTATTGAGCGCATAGCCTCCAAACGGGATCTTGTGTTTGTGGTAATACGTCACACGCCAGTCCAGTTGCCGCGGGGCCAGCAGGTTAAAGGCCACGTAGATCATGACGGCGCCGCCGAGGTAGAAGATATATTTCCAATCCTTTTTCAACGCAGGTTGGTTTTCCAGGTGTTGAAGATATTGTTCACGCGCTGGTAGTGCTCGCCCGTGATGGCGAAGTTACCATACCACGCATTTTCAAAGTAGAAGTTCAGCTCGCGAAAGCCGGTCTTCAGCTCGGCCACCGACAACTCGCGCAGGTAATCGTGGTTGGTCTTGCCCGGCTCCCAATGAATGTGCTGCCGGTCGGAGAGCAGTTTCAGGCTATACAAGAACGTTAATCGTATCGCCAGGCGGTAGGCGTGATCGGCCAGCGCATCGGCGATCAGCTTGTCAAAGTCCATCTCGTGGATGTTCTCCTCCAGCACAGTGTGGTGCAGCGTGCTCCGGCTCTTCGAACGAAGCATGTTGAGGGCGTCGATCTTCAGCAACCGCAGAATGACATAGGTCAAAATACCCACCACCAGGATGCCGACGATCACATTGCCCCAATCCGTCGATTCACCCATAAAGAATAGCCAGCGGATGATCATGACCAGCCACATCATTAACCGGTCCCACAGCCCTACCACCGCCGGGCTGTCTTGCCCGTAGTCCATCTCGGGGTCCTCCTGCATTTGCCGCAACCTGGCCGGGTCCATGCTCCGGGCCCGGATCACCGTGCTGTCGTCGGGCGGAGCAACCTCCGGCACTTTGTCATCGTCTTCCGCTTCCACGACCGCATCCACCAGGGTGTCAATGGCAGTCTCCGGCGCCGGGGCTTCCTGTGCATAAGCACCGGCCGCCAGCGTCAACAGGAAAAGAAAGAAGAACGATCTAGTAATGTTCATCGGTTTGTTTAGGAGCACTGGTTTCTCCAAAAGATTCCAGGTTGTTCAGCAGGCCCCGGGCTTCCTTGAGCTCTACCAGGTTATAGTATTGAAACGCCAGCCCCAGCAACGGGAGCGCATACAGCATGATATTGCAAATGAAATAGAGAATAAAGAACACCGATCCCACGGCGTTCCAGACAGCCGAAGGCTCCTGGAACTCGGCGCCATCCACCTCGTGCAGGAACGAGAGAACCAGAATAATATACCAGGGGATCAGGAACACACCTGAAACGACCGACTGGATCAGCGTGTTCAATGCGCCCACGCCGAAGGTGCTCCACATCTTACCCCGTATCAGGTAGATAAGTCGTTGCACACCGTCGAAGAAGCTCACCGGCTCCACGGCCCGGATGATAAAGATCATCGACAGGTTCATCCCCAGTAAACCGGCCCCGGCATAAAAGCCGAGCACAAAGAAGATGGTCAGAAAGGGACTGATAGTAGCGGCCACGCCCATCAACAGCATCAGCGGTATGGAGAGGATCGTAAAGGCGATGATGCTCAGAAAAAAGTATGCCGTCAGCGTACCGAAGTATCGCCCGAAGTTTCGGCGCACATAGCCCCACACCTCGCTTACTTCGATCTGGTTGCTGCCCTTCTCGCGGTATAGCTGCATGTAGCCATAGACACAGGCGATGGTAATCACACCCCCGATCCACAGAAAGCCCAGGATCCCGACGATCTGCAGCAGGAACGTGATCGACGTGAAGTACTCTTCGATATTTTCAACACCCGAGCCATAGGCGTTGCCACGCGCAGCCTTGCTAAAACCCAGGATCCGGTTAAAGAAGTCGTTGATGAAGATGGCGCCGACCGCTACCGGAGGCCCGGCGATAAAAAGCAGGGACCGCGACAGCGACTTGAAATTTTGCCGGATGAACTCGAACACGACACTCATCTTCTGACTAAAGTCGCGCTCTTTCTGATACTCAATCAACGTGAAGTTTTCCATGTTTGGCTAGGCGATAAGGATGGTAAACAAAATAGAACAACATGATAAAAGCAGACAGGCCGATGATCAGGACCTTCAGTCCCCAATGCATAAACGCATAACGGGTAACAAACGACTCGATAAAGCCGGCAATGATAAAGAACGGCACGAGTCCCACCGCGATCTTTACGCCGCGCAACGCGCCGCGCTTAAAGGAGGCAAGACGGGAGTACGTCCCCGGAAAGAGCACGCTATTGCCCATGACAAAGCCCGCACCGCCGGCGATGACGATCGACGTCAGCTCGATGGTGCCGTGCAGCATCACCACAGGGCCGCCTTGCGTCAGCTGTTGCTCGGTATAAAAGAATGTCATAAAGGTACCGACCATCAGGCCGTTGTAGAAAAGCAACAGTCCGGTAAAGATGGAAGACACGGCCCCGGCCGCAAAGGCCCGGAAGGCCACCATGATGTTGTTCAGGGTGATGCGAAAGAACATGTCGCTCTCGTTGCTGCTTTCATACACGGCGGTGGGGTTGCCGTTGTGAATATTGTCGAGTGTCATGTTAACGTAATAGTCGCCCAGGATCAGGCGCGTAAACGTGTCGTCATACAACGTAGAGACCACCCCTACGACACCGGCGATCATAAAGATCAGCAGCGCATACAGCATCTGCTTCCGGCTGGCATATACCGCCGAAGGGATCTCGTGCGTCCAGAACGTGCGGAAGCGGCTCCGGTCTTCTTTTTTGTTTTTGTAGATCTCCAGGTGGATCTTGGAGGCCAGATTGTTGAGGTACGTCGTGACGCGGCTGTCCGGGTACTGCGTGCGGGCGAAGGAAAGATCGTCGGTGATCTGAATGAAGACTTCGGCCAGCTTGTCAGGGGTGGATGCCGCCTGTGCGGACAGTGTTCTTTCAAACTCCTGCCACCGCGCCTGGTTTCGTTTTACAAATGCAGCCTCTCTCACAGGGATATGCTCCGCTCATGCGGATGCCAAAAATGCACAATTTCTAAACGGCATACACGCGCAGCCGTTGTCATTGGCCGAAAATATTTTTGCCGTTTACCGCCGGGCTGCCGCCAGCGCGGCGTTCCACACACGAAACGTGTTTTTGCTGCAGATCTTCTCGATGTCTTCCGGCGAGTAACCGCGTTTCAACAAGACGTACAGCAGGTTGGGATACTTGGAAACATCCTCCAGGCCCGTGGGCAGATCGCCGTCCACACCGTCGAAGTCCGAGCCTAACCCCACGTGGTCGATGCCCGCCAGCTTTACGACATGGTCGATGTGGTTGGCCACCATCTCTACATCGGTGTTCAGCGACGGGTTGTCCTGACGGAACTGCTCCACGATCGGCTTGGCCAGCGAGTCGGTATACTTCAGATGCTTCGCTTCCAATAAGGCCGCCAGCCTGGCGCGGTTCTCCTGGTTACGGTTCACGACCGCCGAGTCCAGAAAAGCATTGTAAAAGTTAATGTGGATCACGCCGCCATGCTCACCCATCTTCTGGATCATATCGTCGGTCATGTCGCGTTTGACAGTGGGTGCAAAAACACGGCACGACGAGTGCGAGGCAATGCACGGCACCTTTGTCATCGCCAGGACCTGGTAGAATGTGCTGTCGTCAACGTGTGAGATATCCACCATGATGCCCAGGCGGTTCATTTCGTTGACCACGTCGCGTCCGAAAGGGCTCAGGCCGTTCCACGTGTGCGTGGTGTCGCCCGACGAGTCACAGATCTGGTTGTCCCTGCTGTGGGTCAGCGTGATGTAGCGAACGCCGCGTTTGTAAAAGTGCTCCAGGTTCTTCAGGTCGTTGCCGATCGGGGCGCCGTTCTCCATGCCCATGGGCAAAGAGATCTTGCCTGCCCGGGTGTTGGCCTCGACCTCGGCGGGAGTACCGGCAAAGGCAAACTTGTCCGACAGCGAGTCGGTGATACCGGTCACCATGCTGATGACCGAGTCTGCATAAGCCTTGCCCTTGTCGGGCAACTGCTGGTAGGAAGCGGGAATATAGATCGACATGAACGGCGCGTCCAACCCGCCCCGGCGGGCACGCACGTAGTCAAAGTCGCCCGTATTCGACTGGAGCGGAATGCCCAGGAACTCGCGCTCCAGCCGGAAGTGCCGCACGTTGAGCCGGTAGGGCAGGTCCACGTGGCCGTCGGCCAGAATGAAGACCTGTGCCAGCGAGTCGGCCACACGGCGCAGCTGGTCGTCGGGCAGGGCCGCGTAGTCAACAGGACCGGGGCGGCAGCCGGCCAGGACCGCCAGCAGGATCGTTACAAGAGCGTAATGTTTGCGCATCGTCCAGAGTTCTATTTGCATTATCTTTACAACGGAAAAGTTATCGAATTTCCTTCCTGATGCAAACTGTAAGTGTACGGACAACGCAAAATGTTTTTATTCAATACCCCGTTGCTTCCCTGGGCGACCGCATGGCAGCCGGCCTGATTGACACCGTCATCGTCGTAGCCTACATCGTGCTCATGGCCTATGGCATGAGCCTCGTAGAGATCGACTCCGCCGCCATGGGCATTTCGGTGCTGGTCATCCCGTCGATACTCTATCACCTCCTGTTCGAAATATTCATGGATGGCCAGAGCCCGGGCAAACGGCAAATGAAGATCAAAGTCGTACGTACGGATGGTACGCCCGCCACCATCGGCAACTACCTGCTGCGGTGGCTGCTGCGCCTCATCGAAGTACAGGCAGCGCAAGGCATGATCGCGGTGATCACCATCGCCTGGAACGGCCGCGGCCAACGCCTGGGCGATATCGCTGCAGGCACGACGGTCGTAAAGCTGGTCAAGCAGCAAGACGTCACCGCCGCCGAGATCTTCACGCTCGCGGCGGAAGATTATGTGCCCCAGTTCCCCAACGTGACGATGCTCACCGACCGCGATGCCGAGCTGATCCAGCAAGCGCTGGAGGTATATCGCCGCCACGACAACCTGCATCCGGCCATGATCGTCACCGAAAAGATCAAGACCAAGCTGGGCATACAGACCGACATGACCTTCGAGGCATTCCTGACGACGATCCTCAAAGACTACAGCCAACTGACGGCCGGCAAGTGAGTACACACGAAACACTTCCCACGTACACACGCGCACAACTGGCCTTGCGCAATGGCCAGGACAAGCCGCAGGTATGGGTGGCATACAAAGGACTCATTTACGATGTGGGCCGCTCGCGTTTGTGGCGGGACGGCAAGCATTATGAGCACTGGGCAGGGCAGGATCTCACCGACGAGCTCAAGGATGCACCACACACCGATTCCGTTTTCGAAAAATTTACCGTTACCGGACGTTTATTACCATAACCGGACAAGCATAAGCATTAAAAGATTGTAAATTTTACCAGACACACGAACACATTTCATTCGGTTGTTTTTTGTTATTATTTACTCTTTTAGTTTTGCCAGGTTGAAAGACGGCATCCCCGCTTTCAATTGATTAATTTTGCCAAACCAGTAGCACGCGCATGATTCTTATAGCAGACAGCGGAGGCTCCAAAATCGATTGGAGATTCATTCAAAAAGACGGATCGATAGGCCAGGCCAACACGCCCGGATTTAATCCGTATTACCAACCCATCGAAGACCTCAAAAAGAACGTGCAGGATGTGCTGTTGCCGAAAATCAATAATCAGGGTGACGTCAGCAAGATCTTTTTCTACGGCGCCGGCGTATCGTCGGTAAAGAATCAGCTGACCATCAAGAGTGCGTTCCTCGAGTTCTTTCCCGAAGCGCAGATCGAGATCGGCTGGGACCTGCTCGCCGCCGCGCGTGCACTGTGCGGACATGAAGCCGGCATCGCCTGCATCATGGGCACCGGCTCGAACTCCTGTCTTTACGACGGTACTGCCATTGTCGACAACGTCGCCAACCTCGGCTGGATCCTCGCCGACGAAGGATCGGGCGCCCACCTGGGCCGCCAGTTCCTGGTAGACTACCTGCGCAACAAACTGCCGCAGACCCTCGCCGCCCAGTTCCACGAGCGCTTTCCGCTTACCCGCGAAGAGTTCCTCGAAAAAGTATACCAGCAGGAGCGCCCCAGCGCCTTCCTCGCAAGCTTCACCAAGTTCCTCTTCCAACACCTGAAAGAGTCGTATTGCTACGACCTGGTATACCGCAGCTTCTCGGAGTTCTATGAGAACAACGTGATGCAGTACAAAAACTACCAGGACCTCAAAGTGCACTTTACCGGCTCCATCGCCTTCTACTTCAGCGACGTGCTGCGCCAGGTGGCCAATGATAAGGGCATCACGGTCAAGAACATTTTGGAAGGGCCCATCGCCGGCCTGACCCTGTATCACCAGAACGAATCAAACTAACACACACGTGGCAGCTACCACCGAATCCTCATCGCACTACGACCACCTCGAGCAGATGAGCGTGCGCGAGCTGCTCGAAAACATCAACCGCGAAGACCAGACCGTGCCCCATGCGGTGCAAAAGGTCATTCCGCAGATTGAAGCCCTGGTGCACGTCATCGTCGACCGCATGCAGGCCGGCGGCCGCCTGTTCTACATTGGCGCCGGTACCAGCGGTCGCCTGGGCGTGGTCGATGCGTCGGAGATCCCGCCGACCTTTGGCGTACCCCACGGGCACGTTATTGGTATCATAGCCGGTGGTGACAGAGCCATTCGCCGGGCAGTCGAGAACGCCGAAGACGACGCCGAACAAGCCTGGAAAGATCTGCAGGAGTATAACATCGGCCCCCGCGACGTGCTGGTGGGCATTGCCGCCTCGGGCCGCACACCGTACGTGATCGGCGGACTGGCCACGGCGCGCAAGCACAACATCGCGACCGGATGCATCGTATGCAATGCCGGCTCAGCCGTGGCCCGGGAATCAGAATTCCCGGTGGAGATTGTGGTGGGGCCGGAATTCCTCACTGGCAGTACACGCATGAAGTCCGGCACAGCCCAAAAGCTGGCCCTGAACATGATCACGACCTCGGTCATGATCCGTCTGGGACACGTGCGGGGTAATAAGATGATCGACATGCAACTGACCAACCACAAGCTGGTGGGCCGGGCGGTGAACATGATCGTAGACGAGCTGGGCATTTCGACCGAGAAGGCTGAACAACTGCTGCGCGAACACGGTTCTGTCAGAAAGGCTATCGATAGCCAACAATGACATGCACGAGATAGAACCCTACTACAACTGGCTCAAGTATTACGATCCGGCAGAAGATGAGCGCTCGCCCTTCTACGGCAAAGAGTATAACTTCGATAAGTACTCCGAAACCATCTACGGCTATTACATCGACCCGGCCTGGGACAGCATCGGCTCGGAAACACTATACATCAAGATCCTCTACGCCGACTACGACGCCGGCTACTGTGTCATCGAGTTTATCGGCGAATGGAACGATACCCTGCACAACGACATCATGACGCTCAAGCGAAATATACTCGAGGTGCTGCTCAACGAGGGTATCAATAAGTTTATTCTGATCGGCGAGAACATCATGAACTTCCACGGCTCCGACGACTCGTATTACGAAGAGTGGTTTGAAGAAGTAGGCGATGGATGGATCGCGGCGGTAAACTTCCCGGAGTTTGTGCGCAACGAATTTCAACGCTATCACATCGACCAGTATATCAACATGGGCGGCACGCTCCAGATAGACCGTTGGCGTACCCTGCTGCCCAACGTATTTTATGATCTGGTCAGCAATTTCATTCAAAGAAGACTGAACTGAACGTCGCTTACCTGGGCGTCGGCCGGCACGAGGTAGTCACGCTTCGACTTCAGCTCGCGGCATACCACGCGCGTACGGCGCAGCTTACCCTTTTGAAAATAACGATCCTGTAATTTAAAGATGCTGCCTTCGGGAATCTCCGACAGGGTGGCGTACCGGTGGGCATCCTTGTCGAATTTGCGTAGGGCCAGGGTTAACTGGGCGTCGGCAAAGGAACTGGCCTTCGGATTGACCATGTGGCGTCTTAGGACATGTAAGATTTCTTCCGGAAACACAGTTTCCCAAAGCATGGGGACCAAAAGTTCGGTAAACATCGTCTTCCATTCCTCGCCGTGCGGATCGACCCGGGCCCCGTGTTTCAGGTATACGCGCAGGTGTGCAACCTCGTGCACATACGTTACCAGGAAAGTATAGGGATTCAGGTCATGATTCAGCGTAATACGGGGGTGACTGCGGGTATTACGGCTGGTAAAATCACCCACCTTGGTCTGCCGGCTTTTGGTCAGCTTGAGCTCAAACGGGCTCTCCTGCCACAAGGCAAAACAATACTCCACCGAAGTGGGCGGTAGGTGTTGCTGTAATATCGGTAAAACCTTGTCTGGACGCATATAAAAGCAAAAAGGCTTTAGATTACTAAAGCCTCTTGATAACAATCTTTTCAGACTGATTAGTGAGCCGGAGCAGCTGTGGTGTCAGTTGCTGTAGTGTCAGCGACTGTAGTGTCAGCTGCAGGAGCTGCAGGAGCAGGAGTTTCTACTGCAGTTGAGTCAGCAGCAGTCTCAGTTTCAGCTTTCTTGCCACAAGCAACGAATGCCAGTGCGAAGCCGCAAACAGCTGCGAATGCGATTACTTTTTTCATAGTTTACAGGTTTTAAAAAATTTACCGCAAATATACTACGATTCTTTCGATCGGTTTCAAGGGGTAATAAAATTTTATTTTTTACGGAAGATCAGCCGCACCGGCACCCCCTCGAAAGTAAAGTGCTCTCGGATCTTGTTTTCCAGGAACCGCTGGTAGGACTCCTGGATGTACTGCGGCAGGTTGCAGAAGAACGCAAACGATGGAAATCGTGCATTTACCTGTGTTATGTACTTGATCTGGATCAGCTTACCCTTGATCGACGGCGGCGGATAATGCTCGATTTCGCGCAACATGATATCGTTGAGCTTCGAGGTAGGCACCTTTTTCGTCTTGTTTTCATACACTTCGACCGCCTTCTCCACCACCTGGAAGATTCGTTGTTTTTCCAGAACGGAAGCAAAAATGATCGGAATGTAGTCGATCGGCGCCAGCTTTTCCAGAATATCCTTCTTGAACTTGTCCGCCGTCTTGGAGTCCTTTTCGATCAGGTCCCATTTGTTGACCATGATCACCATGCCCTTGCCCTGCCGTTGTGCCAGGCTGATCAGGGCAACATCCTGCGACTCCATACCTCGCGCCGCGTCGATCACCACGATCACTACGTCACTCTCTTCCAATGCACGCAACGACCGCAGTACCGAATAGAACTCGACATCGTCTTTTACCTTACCCTTTTTGCGTACCCCGGCCGTGTCGACCAGGATAAAGTCTTTACCGAAAAGTTTATAGCGGGTATGGATCGCATCGCGGGTCGTACCGGCTTCATCGGTTACAATAGTACGCTCCGTGCCGAGCAGCGCGTTGAGGAATGACGACTTCCCGACGTTCGGGCGCCCAACGATCGTGATCCTGGGAATGCCCGCGTCCGGATCTTCCGTTCCTTCTGATGGAAATACCTTGACCACTTCGTCCAGCAGCTCACCCGTGCCTCCGCCATTCTCGGCCGAGATGGGAAAGATCTCGCTGTCCAGTCCCAGTCCATAAAACTCGGCGGCCAGGATCGACTTGTCGGGTGTGTCGGCTTTGTTGGCGGCGACAAAGATCGGTTTCTTCGAGGCGCGCAGAACGTTGGCGAACTCTTTATCAAATCCTGTCAGGCCATCGCGGCAGTCTACCATAAAGATGATGACAGATGCTTCGTCGATCGCCAGCTTTACCTGCTTGCGTATTTCCGACTCGAACTTGTCTTCCGAACCGGTAACAAAACCACCCGTGTCAATGACAGTAAAGAATTTGCCGACCCATTCTGCATAGCCGTAATGCCGGTCGCGGGTCACGCCCGGCTCGTTATCCATAATGGCCTGACGTTTCTCCACCAGCCTGTTAAAAAAGGTAGACTTCCCGACGTTCGGCCTTCCTACTATTGCTACAATATTTGCCATGTTCTCTTATCCGTGTGTGCTATTTCGATCGTATTATTCCAGGTATCCGAACTGCCGCAGCTTGAACTTTTCCTTGCGCCAGTTGTCGGCCACCTTTACGTGTGTTTCGAGGAATATCTTTTTTGCGAAGAATGCTTCCATGTCCTTTCGCGCTTCCATACCCACCTTCTTCAGTGAGCTGCCCGCCTTGCCGATAATGATGCCCTTCTGCGAGTCACGTTCCACATAAATGGTCGCGGCAATGCGGATAATGTCCGCCTCTTCTTTAAAGGACGTCACCGACACCTCCGTGCTATACGGTATCTCCTGCTCATAATTCAGGAAGATCTTCTCGCGAATGATCTCCTGTGCAAAGAAGCGTTCGGTACGGTCGGTAAATTCGTCTTGCGGGAAGTACGCCGGGTGTACGGGCATCAACGTCAGCAGCTTCGGCAACAAGGTATCCACCTGCGCACCGGTTTTTGCCGACACCGTCACCACCTCGCGGAGGTTTGGCAGCGAGTTTTTCCAGTAAGCGATCTTCTCGTTGACTTGCGAATCTTTAATCAGGTCGATCTTATTTAATACAAGCAGGATGGGAGTCGTCAAATGTTTGAAGCGCTCAAAAAGCTCCGCATCAAAAGCATCTTCCACCGATACAACCAGCAAAATAGCATCTGCGTCCTCCAGCGAAACCTTCACAAAGCTCATCATGGCCTCGTGCAAAGAGTATTTTGGTTCGAGAATGCCCGGAGTATCAGAATAAACTACCTGAAAATCGTCGCCATTCAGAATTCCCATGATGCGATGACGTGTTGTTTGTGCTTTTGCGGTGATGATGGAGAGGTTCTCACCCATGAGTTTATTCATGAGCGACGACTTCCCCACGTTGGGTTTACCAACGATGCTCACAAAGCCCGCCTTAAAATTAGATGCTTCAGCCATAAATGATTTTACAAAGGTAACTTGTTTTTTATATGTGAGTAATCTACTTTTGCAAACGATTTGACCAAAGCCCCTAAAAAGGCAGAAAAACGCAGATCAATTTTCGCAGCCGGCGAACTTTTTAGAGAAATAAGTCATTATAAAGATACATCGCGGTTCGAACAACTAGTTCGGATGCTACGTAGACAAAACATATCGCGGGGTGGAGCAGTTGGTAGCTCGTTGGGCTCATATCCGCCAGGCGGCGGACACAGGTTCGAGTCCGGTATCGCAGTTGATAAGGTTATAATGATAAAAGATATATCGCGGGGTGGAGCAGTTGGTAGCTCGTTGGGCTCATAACCCAAAGGTCACAGGTTCGAGTCCTGTCCCCGCTACTAAAGAAGGCGACTCAAAAGGTCGCCTTTCTTTTTTTAATACTCTAAAATTCGTTGTATGTCATTTCATGTCTATGTCCTGCATTCCTTGCAGAATGATAAAATCTATATCGGATACACCAGCGATCTTGAATCCCGATTGAAATCGCACAACGAACTAGCAACTAAAGGATGGACCGTAAAATTCCGACCCTGGACACTCGTGCATACAGAAGTTTTTGAAACAAAAACCGAAGCGATGCGAAGAGAGAAGCAGCTCAAGTCGGCTCGTGGCCGAGAATTTGTAAGAAAAGAAATCTTAAATCAGTAATCGCGGGGTGGAGCAGTTGGTAGCTCGTTGGGCTCATATCCGCCAGGCGGCGGACACAGGTTCGAGTCCTGTCCCCCGCTACTAAAGAAGGCGACTCAAAAGGTCGCCTTTCTTTTTTAATACTCTAAAATTCGTTGTATGTCATTTCATGTCTATGTCCTGCATTCCTTGCAGAACGATAAAATCTATATCGGATACACCAGCGATCTTGAATCCCGATTGAAATCGCACAACGAACTTGCAACTAAAGGATGGACCATAAAATTCCGACCCTGGACACTCGTACATACAGAAGTTTTTGAAACAAAAGCCGAAGCAATGCGGAGAGAGAAGCAGCTCAAGTCGGCTCGTGGCCAAGAATTTATAAGAAAGGAAATCTTAAATCAGTAATCGCGGGGTGGAGCAGTTGGTAGCTCGTTGGGCTCATATCCGCCAAAAGGCGGACACAGGTTCGAGTCCTGTCCCCGCTACTACTAAAAAGCCTTCTAATTGTGGAAATTAGGGGGCTTTTTTGTGTCCGACTGAACAGGAATCGAAACGCCTGTAAATATTTGCAGATCGAGGTCCAGCGAGCACTAATGCAGCACCGTCCAGTCTACTTTTTCGATAGAAGAGCAAACTTTTCGCAGTTTGCTTTTTTATTTTGTAACCTTTGAATCTTTCTGTTTTATTCGTCCTAATGATAGGATGGCACCGGGAATCTTGTCAGTCGGTAATCGATCAATTGGTTAAAGAGTTTTAAGGTATTTAAGTGGAATCTTTTAAGATGTCGAAAATGCTCAATAAATACCTAAAAGACGTTTTAAATATACTTGAAGAAAATTGCATTGGTCTAATCCCGTGTTCGAAGGCCGAAGTTGATAATTTGGAGCATCAGGTTAAAAGCAATTTGCCAGTTGCTTACAAAGAATACTTATTAAGTATGGGAAAATACTCTGGAAGATTTAATGTCGGAACAGATTGTTTTTATCCTGACATACTTGATTTAGGCAAGTATGCAAATGACCTATTAGAGGAGAATAACACTGGTCTGATGCTACCTTCCGATGCATTTGTATTTAGCATGCATCAAGGATATCAGTTCAATTTCTTTAAGCTATTAGATGGAGATGATCCCCAGGTGTTTAGTTATTCAGAGGTATATAAAACGCCAGAATTTAGAAGAATTTCTGAATCGTTCTCAAGTTATTTATTAGCGGAATTGTCGGTCCATGGAATTAATTCTAAGTTTGGGAAGTAGCCGCCAGTTGATCCGTCGAGTCTTTGAAGAATCTGCAGATCGGAATTCAGCGAGCACGCGTGCAGCACCCCTCCAGTCTACTTGAAGAAAAGGCAACAGAGATGTTGCCTTTTTCGTTTTAAGGCTGTTAAACTTCGTATCTTTAGATATCAGGCTAAATTGTATATTATGAGAACATGCACAGTTAAGAGAAAGTAGTCACCAAATGCTCGATAGTTGCTCTGCAGATAATTGTCAATATCATCCATACTCTTGTCAGAAACCATCACACCCGTGACATCCATATCGATCGAGTCTGGCGTTTGCAGCTTTAATTTGAGATTCCCGAGCACTACCCTAAAATCAGGTCCCGTTGTAGCAAGGGTGGTAACAACTATTCGATCTTTACAAAAAATGCCCAAGAACAGGATCCAGGAAACCAATATGGCTAGTGTCCCTAGAGCCATTAACTGATATTTTGATCTCTCTGTCATAACGCTGATTTACCCAGGGGTGATATCAACATCAAACATCTCTGCACGCTCCATAGCACTCGAAAACATACTTTCTAGCGCTCGGATTTTCTCTCAGATCCCGAGAGCGATTTAATCTCTGCTTGAAGCTGAGCGATCATAGCCTTCATCTCGTTGTTCTGCTTGATCAGCTCCTGGATGGCAGCAAGCGCAACGCCCGAGGGGTCAATAGTAGAGATCGACACATCGTCATTACCGACCTGAAACAACGCGTGAAAATCCTGCGCCATCGGGCCTATATGTGATACTGAGGGATCTTCCTCCTTATAGTTCCATCGGCTTATCGATAAGCTCGCTACCTTCTCCAACACCTCTGCACCGTTCAACGGGGTAAAGTTCTCTTTTCGGTTCCTGTCCGAAGCATTGGTCCACGTACCCCCAGGTGTTAATGTTGCGCCGTTGCCGTTGGTGCCATTGGTACCTACACGTATCGCAGCAGCTCCCGGCTGAACGCCAAAACCCCAGGCAACGACATCCTTGTTCCCAAAAACCATTGTGTTGCTCACATTGACTTTAGCGAGTGCTCCGATGGCCGTTGCATTGCTGATGTCAGTAGAGAACATATCTACATCGGCACCAGACCCCAATGCCGTATTGTAAGAACCACTGTAAAGGTAGAGCAGTGCACTGGAGCCCAGCGCCACGTTGTTGGTTCCTGTTGTATTACGATGCATGGCACCATTGCCGATAGCAGTGTTGAACGAGCCGGAGGTATTCGATTGTAAAGAAACGCCTCCGACGCTCGTGTTCCAGCTTCCGATAGTATTAACCCGCATACTCCAGGCACCCACCGCCGTATTTTCGTCCCCTCGGCTTACATTCAGTGCCTGGCAACCCACCGCCGTGCAATTCCAGCTGTCATCGTTTGTGGTCATCATGGCTTGATACCCTACGGCTGTGTTTCTTTTGGCACTGACGATGGTAATGCCGCTCTGATATCCGAAGAAGGCATTCGCGGTATTGGGATCAACATCGAGCCGTCCGGCCCGCTGGTTATTCACGCGAAATGAAAGAGGAACGTTGTCGGTCGTGCCGATGAAAGACACGCCGTCTGTTGTGCCGGCATTGCCGGTAAGCGACCATCCACTGCCAGGTGTCACGGCCGCGAGCGTCTGCCAGCTGGCAGTTCCCGATGCATCGGAAGTAAGAACTTTACCAGCTCCTTGCGTCCCATCCGCGATCTTCACAGTACCAACTACGTCGAGGCTGGTCGATGGAGACTGGGTGCCGATGCCTAACCGGTTATTGATCTCGCTGTATGCACTGGTACCAAAGATGATCCTGCCTTTCGTTGCGTTAGTCGTGGAAGACAGCGAAAGGTTTTCAGAAGCGGCGGTACCACCGATCACGCTCTGGCCTCCGGCTTTGCCGGTACTCAGGTTGTTCGTGATCGTATTCGTGGCACGGGTCAGGCCCGTGGAGAACGTCAGTGCATTTTCAGCAGGCACATTCGAAGCGGCTGTTACCTGTCCTTTGGCGTTAACCGTTACCCGGTTAAAAGTTCCAATAGTGGTATTCACATCGGCAAGCATTGCTGTTGTAATGACGCCATTGCCAATGGCAGTGGCATTTCCAACACTCGTAACCGGTCCCGTCAGGTTAGCATTCGTGGTGACGGTGGCGGCATTGCCCGTCGTGTTTTGGTTGAGGATCGGAAAATCCGCCACGGCAGCAGCGGTTATAGCCGTTCCGTTGCCTTTCAATATTCCCGTCACAGGCGTTTTCAAAGTGATAGCCGGCGTGGTCGTTGCGTTGGCAACGGTCCCCGAAAAGCCGTTGGCCGTGACAACGCTCAGGGATGCAACCCCGGAACCCGACGGCCCAATGAGCGACACTCCCGTGCCCCATCCCGAAGATGTTTTAGGGCCAAAGAGACGGCTCGTGGAGGTGTTAAAATAAAAGTCTCCCGTGGTGCCTTCCGCGGCAGAAGGGTTAGCCGTTCCGTTGAGCAGAGTCTTGCCATGGAGTCCCTGAACACCTTGCGGACCCTCCGGACCCTGCGGGCCTTCCGGACCTTCGGGACCTTGGGGGCCGGGGATTGAGCTTCCCGAGGTTTTTGCATACAGTGCATATGGTACGCTCATCAGTTGCTGCGTACCTGTCAGCGTATAGTTCTTTCCGCCAGATGGGTCTATTTCCGTTCGGATATAGAATGGCCCGGACGCCCAATCAATCCCGGCAAACGTACCCACCTGCGCGGTGCCGTCTCCGATCATGATCGTAATAAGTCCGTTTTCGTTGCTGGCGGATGCATGGGTTTCCTGGTAAACAGCATCATCGGAAAGCGGATCCTGTAGAACACTGATGCGTACCCCGATTGCCGATTTGGACATCAATTCCCCTTCACTATTGCGTACAACCGCCTGGTAAGTCATTTTCTCCGGCACTTGCCCCCAAAGGATCGACGGCATAATGAAACCGACGAAAAAAAGGAAATAAGCAATACCCGATGTATCGCTCATCCTATACGCTATTTGTTTCATATCAATAAATTATTTCTTTATGATCTTGAATGTCTTTGTGGTTCCACCTCCCGTAACCTGGATGATATAGACAGCGGAAGCTATAGCCGATAATGAAATGGAGGAAACTTGTTCTTTGACCGATCCCTTAGCAAGGAGTTTCCCATTCATGTCAGCAACTTGATAGGTATAAGTTTCTGGATTGGGAAGTGTTATTTTTAAATTTACAGAAGCGTTTACAGTAGGATTGGGATACATCCAGATCCCTGCGTCCACAGGTGTTTCCGAAGAGGTATCGAGCGGTTGCTGCACACCTTCCTGCGCCTTACCGGATCCTGATTCTATAGCCAGGACGGCTATCTGGCCAACGGTAAAACTGACCGTGCCACTGTGCGCTGAAATTTGTCCCCCGGCGGCCGCCACGGTGTTCTGGCCATAAAGATCACGGCCTCCTAATAGGCAAAGTGATAGGATCCCCCAAGTGAACAGCACTTTTGCCGACATAACTGTATATTTTGGATGCAAGAGTAAAAATAGGAAGAAAGAGCATGGCAAAATCTTTATTTTGAACGTGAAACTTACCTTGGGAAAGAGTCTTACCGGGCTCCACCAAATACCATTGTATAAAACGGAAGTAATTATGGAAAAGAACTATCATGAGCAATTACGAACATTCCAGCTTGAATGACATAATCGGGAAGAATAGGTATATTCGTACACTTTGCCATGGGCGATGTTCGGTGTACTACATCATGTGAATAATATTCTTTCTTAGGTCGGAAAGTAGTTGTTGGCTGCTCATAGGATGTTCAGCGATCGCATTTGTGCGGCACGGCCTCATACCGGTCAGTACGATCAATCGCTGTAGAATCGGAAACACTCGAGAGTAGGAACCCCTCGTGTTCCAGATCTCTGCGTTTCTGACCGCGTTATTGTGGCTGAAGCGTATACAACGCTAGTTTTTCCCCCCGGCCACGCAGCTCGCTTTCTCCCAGCGATAGAACACTACACCTGTCTGAAAGATCGAGACGCTGCAGGAGCACCCCGGAGATCAGGATGTCGACCTGGTGGCTATTGCAAAGCGACTGTATCCGGGCCGTAGCGTTTAGTACGTCACCGGTAAAGATGATGTCTTTCTTGATCACGCCGATCTCACCCGTAGTGACCTTACCATAATGGAGACCGGCTTTAAAGGCCGGTGCGACTCCGAACTTCTCTAGGTAATAGGCTTTCCGATGTTCAAGCGCCCGCTGCATATCATAAAAACACTGAACGCAGTGCGCGTCTTTCAATCCCTTCTGCAAACGCCACGAGATGACGATTTCATCGCCGACATACTGATAGATCTCACCCTCATGCCGCAGGATAGGATCCGACAGATCGGCAAAATAGGCCTTCAGCATATTGAAGTATTTTAAGTGTCCTATTTTTTCAGCGATCGTCGTAGACGATTTCATATCCAGGAACATAAAGATCCTTTCCTCTTCACGCGGCGTGTGGTACCGGCCCGTCAGGAAATTGAGAAGCACCGCCGGGCCAAGGTTTTGACTTACTTCTGAATAGAATAAAGATACGACAATGACGGCCGCCATGTAGACCTCCACACGCCAAAAGGCACCGCTGGTAATAAAGAGCCGGACATCGTGAAGCGCCTCGGAATCGAAAAGATGGGTTTTAAGAACGACAGCACTATAGATCGTGGTAATGATCATCAGCATCACCACAAGGATAACCAGGTAAAGCAGCGTTTTGAATATGATTTTCTGGGCTAAGCTCATCCGGCTGAACAACCCGCGCAAATACATAGCCTCCAGCGTACCGACAACCAGCCCCAGTACTGTTGTCAACAAGAACGTAGTAAAAACTGTATCTTCGAATCGATACGGGTTTCCGGTGGCGGGGTAATACGTTTGATCTCCAAGAATGCCCTTTTCAAGAATACTATAGACTAAACCGGCACAGCCCCAGATCACACCAAAAGAAACGATCTGGAATATATTGCTTCGAAACTTGTATGACAGCATGGATACGGCGGATAACCAGCCGGAAATGTAGGCACGAAAACCCGGTTTTAAAAACATTAACAGGGAGCTTGCCAGGCGGACAGGCTCCCTGTATAGAGGTCATTTCTTCAACAGTCTTTCCGTTTTCTTCACGCCGTCTACGTCCAGGTGGATGAAGTACAATCCTTCTTTCAAATGAGAGAGGTTGACAGCTTCACCCGAAGCTACCGCTTTCGCGGGGACCACAGTATTACCTTGAGCGTCGGCAATAGTGAGCATAGCATGAGTACCCTCGAATCTTACGATGACCTTATCGGCCGACGGATTGGGGTACACGCCACTGACAACCCCGGGAGCGGTCTTGCTGGCCGTAGCGGCAGCTGTACCTTTTTCGAAGAACTCAAGTTCGGCGAGTTGGAGCAGCGAGCCACTGTTGTTATTGAAAGTAAGACGATAATAGCGGTACGACGTGCTATTGGTAAAGGTAAACACACGCTTTTGGTAACGATAGGGAAAATCTTCGCCACTGCGCGAATCCAGGTTCGTCCAGGTCGTACCGTTTGTGCTGCCCTGCAGCGTCCAGCTGAGCGGATCGCGCTCAGCCGCATCGTTGGCTGACGTAACGCTGTAATGGTCAACAACGAAGTTGCCCGTAGCCTGATATTGTACCCAGGCCGCATTGTGGAACGTCAGGTACTTGGTGTTATGGTTGTTGTCAATGAGGTTGGCAATCCCTTCGGCCGCCGGCGAGTCGCTATACTGCGCGCTAACACTGCCTCCAAGGTTGGTAATGTCATTACCATAGTTTACCGTATTGTATGGAAACGGGAATTGATGTTGTGCCTGAACGAATTGAGTTTCCCACTCGGCAGGCCATCCGAAGGCAAGCGTCGCCTGCGCTTTAAGGTTGGCGTTGGCAGCACCGCTCCAGAAATGCACAAACTCACCCCAGTTCATATCGCGTGAATAGGTGTTGCCATTCTTGGGAAAGGACTGCGCCAGCAGCACGAAGTAGTTGTTCAGCAATGCAGTACCACCGTGGTTGGCATAGATAGGGTAGAACCAATCGCGGAACCAGTAGGTGTTCGCGCGCGGAAAGTTGTCGCTGGTATTGATCATCAGGTTGTACCAGCGCGTTACGTCGTTGGTACGCCCCAACCCTACATAGACGTCGTAGTTAAAGATCTCGGCCCACTTGCTGTCGCCCCACAGCGGGCGGTGCGGCGAACCCTTAATACCTTTCGAAGCACCTTCCACGATGTGGCTCACCTCGTGCGTAGTCAGATCCAGGTCGTTGCCGGCGCCGCTGGTCCACGGGCCCGGGCCGCAGTCCGTCACATTTCGATAATCGTGGCCGGCGTCGAAGTACGTGGACGGATGCCCACCGCTGTAACGACCGGTGTGGAAGATCGCGTACAGACGGTTTTCAGTGCCATAGTTTCCGTATACACTTTTGGTGTAACGCCATACGTCACCCATGTATTGGAAAGGCCACGTAACGCTTGCGCTGACGTTGTTGTCGTAGTACACCGCCACATCGTTGTCATAATACACCCGATTCACTACCTGGTTGTGTTCAAACCAATGCTCTTGCCAGGTGGCAGGAGGTGTCTGGGCCTGCGCGGTAGCGCACAACAGCACAGCGGCTGTCAGGAATGCGATTCTGTTTGTTAACGTTTTCATCATAATTGGTTGAGTTTACTCCGGCACCGACATGAGGCGCCGCGATAAGGGTAAGGTAACACACGACCGATGCAGCGGCCGCTCTCAGTTATTGAATGGCACGCTCCAATTATTGTACGGTATAATTTTTAACCCGGGTAACGGCTGGACGATTTGGGCGTTTGTCCCATTCAATTCAATTTTTGTCCTACACCGCTGCGGATACAGCGTGGTAGCTTTGCCGACGGAATCAATATTCAACAGCATGAAAGCAAAAAAGAAAATCATTATCGTAGGCGCTACCGGAACCATGGGCAAGTACTTAGCCGCCGCATTTGAAAAGGAGCACGATGTGATCAGGGTCGGCACAACCGGTGGAGACTTTCAGGTAGACATTACGTCGACAGGATCCATCGAGCGCTTATTCCAGAAAACCGGTTCGTTTGATGCGCTGATCTGTACCGCCGGCCCCACGTACGTAGGCCCCTGGAAAAACATGACCGACAAAGAATTCCGAAAAGGTCTGGAAGGCAAATTGATGGGCCAGATCAACCTGGTGCTGATCGGGCAACACTATGTCAACCCAAAAGGATCATTCACGCTCATCACCGGTGCGTTGACATATGAGCCGGTCATAAACTTTGCCAACGCCTCAGCCGCCAACGGTGCCGTAGAAGGATTTGTACGTGCCGCGGCCATCGAGCTGGAAAATGACGTTCGTATCAACGCCGTAAGCCCGACGGTGATCGAGAACTCACCACAATACTTTCCTTTCTTCCAGGACATTCCCGTTACCATGAAGCAACTGGAGTACGGTTTCCGCAAGAGCGTCTTTGGGGCAAACACTGGTCAGGTGATCAAGCCCTACTGGGAATCGCGATGAAAACAAAGATAAAACTGATGATGGCCCTGAAGATCTGGGTCGTCATCTTCCCTTCCATCACGCTGTTCCTGTTCCTGTTTGGCCCTGCGTTTTCGACGTTACCGTTATACCAGCGTACATTTATACTGACCACCGTGCTGGTTCCCTGGACGGTGTTTATAGGACTACCGTTTATAGATGCAGTTATTCATCGGATCTCCCAAAAACAAAAGGAATAGTACGGAGAACATAGCCCGGGCATTCAGTCACTTAAAGAGGCGATTCGCAGTCGCCTCGTTGGCATTTTCATAAAATTGCCGCATCTTCATAAAACAATAGAAGCGTGTATAGAATATGAACCGTAAACCATTCTTTAACGGAGCGATCATCGCGAACTATTTCCTGTCCAGCTACCGCCATGTACTGCGGGATAAGGTCAACTCTACATTTAAGATCGCAGGACTTACACTGGCCATATTCAGCCTGATGGTGGTGACGCTTTACCTCGCCCACCAGCTGTCCTTCGACCGATATCATCCTGGTTACGAACGTATATATCGCGTCAACACCCAACGGTTGGAAAATGGCCATGCCGAGCAATATGGTATCGCACCGTTTGCGTTTGGCAGCATGCTCAAGACTGGGTTCCCGGACCTGGAAACCAGTGCCCGCTTAGGCATCTTCAATGGCAGCCACCTGCGCGTAAACGACCGTATTGTGTACGGAGGCGTCTTTTCGGTAGACAGCACATGGTTTGATATCTTTCGGTACACATTCATAAAAGGTTCTCCGAAGGCACTCACGCGACCCGGTACCATCGTACTGACCGAAACCTTGTCGAAGAAGCTTTTCGGCGAAGACGACCCCATGCAAAAGCTGCTGACCGTCAATAATGAAAAGACCTTGTATGAGGTTGCTGCCGTTATCAAAGACATCCCTACAAACTCCCATATCCGGGTAGATGCCTTTGTACCGATCCATCGCGCCGATGACTTCACCGCGCAGCAGATAATCTCACCGGTTGACTTTGTAGAGAACTCGACAGTACTATTTGTCAAGCTGCACGAGCATTCAGATCCCGCCCGGGTGGCATCGCAGCTGGAAGCCGTTGTCGATCAGCACATCGGTAAGAAACAGCGGTTAGCGGCCGGCTTCAACGTTTCGTTGCAACCATTGGAAGACATTTACCTCGCCGCGCCATTGAAATATGAATTTGCAAGAAAAGGCAGCATGGTATACCTGTATGTCTTTTTGATCCTGGGCTTATTCCTGTTTGCGATATCCTGCATCAATTATGTGAACCTGTCGTTGGCGGGATTTGTAAATCGTTCACGCGAAATGGGCGTGCGAAAGGTAATGGGCGGAAGGAGATCGCAAATTGTCGTACAGGTGGCCCTGGATACAGGGGTCTACGTCCTCGGGTCGTTTGCAATAAGTGTAGCCATGCTGTACTTGTTGTTTCCGAAGATTCAGCAATACATCGATCCCGACTTGCCGGTAGCACTGCTCACCTCACGTGCATTTATGATGACAACCGGCGGGCTGCTGTTGGCCATCACGGTTATCGCCACCGTCATACCCGCAGGTTGGTTTGCCGCCAATACTGTCGTCAATGATCTGAAAGGCATCTATGCGCGTGCAGGAAAGATGAAGTTCAACGACTCTCTGTTGTTGGCGCAGTTCGTGATATCGATTATCTGTATTGGTGCCACCCTGACCGTCTCACGGCAGATTGATTTTATCCACAGCAACGACCTGGGGATAAACCGAAAAGACCTGCTCGTACTGACCATGACCGAAGACTTTACCACGCAGAAAATGATCGCCCTGAAAAGTGCTTTGAAGTCTGTCGCCGGCGTGACACATGTATCGAATAGCTCCTTTCGCATAGGCGGTGGCTATTGGAAAGATTGGTATTCGGTACAGGTGGGAGAGGAGTTGCGGGCGGTAGAACTATACGAAGTCTTTTCAGACGATGAGCTTTTTGAAACACTGGGCATGAAGGTGCTGCAAGGCCGCGTGTTTGACGATCGGCATAAAGCCGATAGCGGTGCAGCATTTGTCATCAATGAAACGGCCGCGCGTGCGCTCGGACTTACTAATCCTGTCGGTACGCGCATATTGACCCATCCGGAAGAACCCGGCAAATGGGAAGGAACCATCGTCGGAGTGGTCAACGACATCAACATTAGCACGCTGCATCACAAAGTACAGCCACTGGTCATGCGCCTGCCCTGGCAGAATCAATACCCTGAATATTTTGTGTATGTCAGGATCGAAGGCGATGCCGGAACCATTGTGCCGGCGATCCGGAAAAAATACCAGGAACTGCAACCCGGTTACCCACTGGAAGTTGTCTCGGTCGACGATTTCTATAATCAGGAGTACAAAGCGGAAAATCGGGCCTATGCGTCACTACAGGTCGGCACATCTGTTATCCTGCTCATATCGGCGCTCGGTATATTCTCCCTGTCCGCGTATTTATCGGTCAGGAAGATGAAAGAATTTGGAATCCGTAAGGTAATGGGTGCAAGCGTCGGAAACATTGCGGGCCTCCATGTATTCCACATCTTACGCGTCGCGTTGGCCGCCGTAGGTATCGGCCTGCCTGTGGTATATTTTCTAATGGACGAATGGCTCGGAGCATTTGCCTACAGAATACAGCAGACCATCGCGAGCGCGGCCGTCGTCATCGCCATTACGGGTGTGTTGGTTCTCGTATCGGCGGGCTACGCAGCCCTGCGCGCCGGCATGGTTAATCCCGTGAAGGTGATCAACAAGGTTTGACTAGTTCCGTTTCATCAGCGAGAAAACCTTCTTGCCAACTGTTGCGATTGCCACAGCGATCAGACCGGCAACAACGCCGGCTAAAAATTCGCGGATGGTCTCAGGCAATTGCGGGAGGACATGATGTAGATACGCGATGTTGTGAACAAAGATGCCACCGGAGACCAGGATCAGGGCGATCGTGCCGACAACCCCCAGCGTTTTGATCACCAGGGGGAGTGACTTGACCAACAGTGTGCCCAGCATCGACACCACGCCCTTATTGCCGGAACGTTTGATGAGGTGATAGCCGGCGTCATCCATGCGCACGATCAGCGCCACGAGACCGTAAACACCCACCGTGGCCAGGATAGAAACAATCGACACGGTGATGATCTGCATCGTCAGGTTTTGATCCAGGACACTCCCCAACGCAATAATGACGATCTCGAGCGACAGGATGAAATCGGTCGTAACCGCCGATTTGATCTTTTTCTTTTCGGACTCGCTGCTATCTTCGTCGTCACTTTTTTCGATCACTTCGTGACCGGTCTTCGGGCGATGAAAAAGGAACTCGACAATTTTCTCAACACCTTCATACGCCAGGAAGAGCGCACCGATGATCAAGGCCGCTTTGATGGCGATAGGAAAAAAGGTGTTCAACAACAGCGCCAGGGGAACGATAATAAGCTTGTTGATGAAAGAGCCTTTGGCAATGGCCCATAACACCGGCAGCTCGCGTGACGACAGGAACCCCGTTGCTTTTTCAGCGTTCACCGCCAGGTCATCGCCCAATATGCCGGCCGTCTTGCGTGTTGCCACCTTGGCGGTAGACGCCACGTCGTCCATCAATGCTGCTACGTCGTCTAAAATCGCGAAAAACCCTGATGCCATAAGTGCTCGTGCTAAACGGCAGCAAAGATAAAATTTAAATCCAATTCCGAGATTAAGTGCTGCTTCTACAGTCTTCGCACAAGGATGAACGGCTTACTGAGACCATTGAGAGCTTCCCGCGACAACCGTGTTGCCGCTGACGATCAGTTCCGGCACCGGCAGATCTTTCGGAAGCCCTTGATTGGATAACACCCAGCCTCGTTCGCCTTGTTTGACATAGACACCATCCCACTGGCCGGCCAGTACCGTGTTATTTGTTTCGATCACCTGAAACGTATACTTGGGTGGCATGCCTTTTTGGTCACTTTTCCAGGAGACTCCTTGGTCGGCAGAAACTAAAAGCTCACTGTAGGTAAGCGCATAGATACGGTTGTGATCGACACCGAGATTATGCAACGAGCGACCCGGCATGATTTGTTTCCAATCCTGATCGCCTTTACCTTTTTTTAAGATTCCCCGATTGCAGCCGGCATAGAGATCGCCGTTAAGTTCCCGGATACCGTTTACCTGCAAACCGCTTTCCCCGAATTCCAGAAGCCATCGACGAGTCGGTTCATGCAGAACGTATAGACCACCGTTGGTACCTGCGTAGAGCTTTTGGCCGAGGCAGATAAATTTTCGGATAGTCTGATTTTTTAGACCTTGATTGAGCTGCGACCAGGTATGACCCAGATCCGTTGTGACGAAGACGCCGTTGTTTTTAGTCCCTGCAAAGATCTTATTGCTGTAGAAATAAAGAGCGTCGATCTCATCCACCGTTGGCACCGTTGCCAGTGGTGTCCACGCCTGGCTGGCAAAATTAAAGAGAAAGATCCCATGATGTTTTGTAGACAATCCCAGCAATCCCGGGGCTGCCGCTATATCCGATAAAAAAATACCATCCGGAAGACCCCTGCTTTTATTCTCCCAGGTTCGCCCATTATCCTCGGAGAAATAGACAATTCCCCGTGCAGGCGCGGTCTGTGTTTCCTGGGAGAAGCTCATGACAAACAAGATAAAAGATAACAGCATCGTCATATTTTTAGGGGTAAGTACCAAGATACATCATTCTGTTGTGATGTCCGCCCGCGAACAAAAATGCCCATCATCGACCAGGTAGTACGTCCTTTTTATACAAAAACCACCGTATTTCAGGCATGGCATTATTTTAGCAAAACAAACTCCGAAACCCAACCGCCGACGGCCATGTTACTGAATTACCTCCGCATCGCATACCGGAATCTTCTCAAGAACCGGATCTTCACGATCATCAACATCACCGGGCTGGCCTTGGGCATGGCGGCGTTCCTGTTTATCGTGCAGTATATTCGCTTCGAGCGGAGCTATGAAGACTTTCATAAGAACGGCGACAATATTTTGCGGGTTACCGTAGATTTTTACAACGGCGATCAATACGACATGACCGACTGTGAGTCGTATGCTCCCCTGGGCCCGCTGTTAAAAGATAAAATGCCCGAGGTAACGGACTTTGTCCGGATGTACGGCATGGACGGTTTAGTGAACGTACGCGCAGGTACCCGGAACTTCCTGGAAACAAAGATATACTGGGCTGATCCCTCCGTACTGACGGTCTTCACCTACCAGGTGCTGCACGGTGATGCCGCCACCGCACTCACGGCACCCTTTGAGGTGATCGTGACGGAGTCCATGGCGAAGAAATACTTCGGCCGCACCAATGTCATCGACGAGCTGATCGACGTCGACAACAATCCATACCGGGTTAAAGCTGTCATTGCCGACCCACCACCCAATACACACATAAAATTCACGTTCCTGCTCTCCAGACTTTCGTTCAAGACGTTAAAGCCCTGGTACCCCGACGATAAGTGGAACAATAATAATGAGTATACCTATATACTCACTACGCCCGGCACAGACCTGGAGCAGCTCAATAAGAAACTCCATGCACTGACAGCAACCGAGCTCAAAGGCATCTTAGAACAGGAGTACTTCGTGGCCGAACGGATAAAAGATATACACCTCCATTCCAACAAAGCATACGAGCCCGAACCTCCGGGCGACATCAAAGCCGTATATTATCTCAGCTTCATCGCCATATTCCTGATCGTCATTGCCTGGGTGAATTACCTGAACCTGTCAACGGCCCGCGCCATGGAGCGCGCACGCGAAGTAGGCGTGCGCAAAGTGATGGGCTCCCTCAAGATGCAGCTTGTGTTTCAATTCCTGTGCGAGTCCATCCTGGTAAATGTACTGGCTGGCGTGCTCGCCCTGACCATGCTGCAACTTGCCTTCCCGTTGCTTCAGGATCTTTCCGGACAACCCGTGCCACTCAACATCCTGCACGACCGTTTCTTCTGGTCATTATTCACAAGCTTGCTGGCAGCCGGCTCATTCTTGTCGGGCATCTACCCTGCCTTTGTACTGGCGTCGTTTAAACCCGTAGCCGTACTGAAAGGAAAATTCCAGTCGTCCACGCACGGCCAACTCCTGCGCAAAGGCCTTGTGATCTTTCAGTTTAGCGCAACCGTGATATTGATCATCAGCATGTGTACCGTCTACCTGCAGGTGCGCTTTTTACAGCGCTATGATCTGGGTATGAACATCGACCAAACCCTTGTACTCACCGGGAGACAGGTATCGCTACCCGACTCGGTCGCCCGCCGCGCCAGCCAGGCGCTGAAAACCGAGCTTATGAAGAACCCCGCCGTCCGGTCGGTCACCCGGGCAGGATCGCTCCCGGGGGTGAACATCCAGGAACTTAGCACGACACATGTGCTCCGGCTGGGCCAATCGTCCGCGAACGGCGGCGGGTATTTATACTCTTATATACCTATCGACGCCGATTTTATACCGTCCCTCAACATAACCCTGCTGGCAGGACGTAACTTTGAAAACGGAGTTCCCAACCACGACCAGGTGATCATCAACGAAGAAGCCGCCCGGGCGCTCGGGTTCGCAAGCCCGGAACAAGCCGTGGGTACAAAAGTCACCTTCCGCACGCGTTCTGGCGCCGAGGGCTCTACTGTCATCGGCGTGCTCAGGAATTTCTATTTCCGCTCGCCCAAAGAGCAACACCTGCCGATGTTATTCGCCTATGGCGAAAACGCTGACTATTTCGCCCTGCAGCTCACCACCGGCGACATAAAAAAGACGCTGGCATTCGTCGAAGATACCTGGCATAGAGTATATCCCAACATGGTATTCGACTACTTCTTCCTGAACGAGCGTTACGACAATCAGTACCGGGCCGACACTCATCTCTTTCAGATCATGGTTGCATTCTCGGCGTTGATCATCTTCATTGCCTGCCTCGGCCTGTTCGGACTTTCATCGTACACCATTTTACAACGCAGAAAAGAGATCGGCATTCGCAAGGTGCTTGGGGCCTCTGTCGGTACCGTGGTAAGCCTGCTCTCGCGCGACTTTATGAAAACCGTGACCGTATCCGCGCTCATGGCCGTGCCGGTTGCTTATTTTCTGATGCAGGCCTGGCTATCAGCCTACGCCGTACGGATCACCCTGCATGCGGGGATCTTCATATTCGCGATCGCCAGCGTAATCCTCTTAGCATTGATTACGGTGAGCGTCCAGACGATCAAGTCCGCCATGGCCAATCCCACGGAATCGCTAAAGCAAGAATAAAAGCACCGGGTCGTCGTCAGGACCGTTGCCTCCGGCATTTCGCATACCGGTTTGTCTGCGCGGCCTTTCATTTTGTCCATTCCCCCGGGATTCACCGAGGTTTTTGTTGGTCGATCTTTCACCTTCGCGCCAACAAAACAGCGACACTATGACACAACGAACAGAAAAGACAGTGTATACCATCGGCCTGGCCCTGACGGCACTGTGGTTCACCGCGAGCGGATTTTTCGAGATCACAAAAAATCCCATCGTATGGGACGACACCATCGCCCTGGGCTATCCGCCGCACTTCATTACCGTACTGGGGGTGGCCAAACTACTGGGCGTGATAGTATTACTCATCCCCAACCGCCTGTTCTGGCTGAAGGATTGGGTATTCGCAGGGCTCTTCTTCGACATCATCTTTGCCTTTACGTCTGGTTACAGCGTTATCGGGCTGGCCGGATGCGTAGCCCCTGTGGTAGCATTCCTGATGGTACTCGTAACGTATGTCATGTTCCGTCGTCTCCACCCCGTCATAAAGATAGGCGCATAAACGATAGCATTTCTGACGTTCGTACGCTAACATAGCACCTGCATAACACCATAACCCCGTACGAAAATGGAAAAGAAAATAGAGTCTATAAACATCATGCAGAAGTTCTCCTTGTTTGAAAAACAATGGACACCGCACATCATCGGCGAGCTAAACGGCCAGTACGTTAAGCTCTGTAAGCTGAAAGACGACTTTGTCTGGCATAGCCATGAAAATGAGGACGAGCTTTTTATGGTATTTAAAGGCACACTGCTTATGGACTTCCGCGACGGTCGAACCGTAGAAGTAAAAGAAGGCGAGATCCTGATCGTACCCAAAGGAGTAGAGCACCGGCCCCATACCAACGGCGAGCTTGTATTTAACCTGCTCTTCGAACCAAAAGAAACCCTGCACACCGGCCATGTCGAAAGCGAAAAAACCGTGAAACAGTTGGACTGGATCTAGCGGCATCCTAAAACGATACATGCAAGAAAGGGGTTGCGGCACACAACCCCTTCTTTACTTTTGCACAACGACGTCAGCTCTACTGGCGTGTGATCTTCAGGTTGGCAAACGCCCCCGAAATACCGTTATTCCACAAGCCGATGCGGCCGGTCTTGCGGTTATTGAGTTTTTTGACCACCAGCGAGGGCGTGGTGGCATGGTCCACATATACTTTTATGTCTGTAGCGCCTACTTCGATCCGGGCGTGGAACCAGTCCTCGGCGGCTGGCGCCGGCGTCACCGCTTTTTCATAGATGCCGTTCTGCTCGTCGCGCAGCCGGTTCCAGGGATAGTCGGGTTGGCTGACATATTGTACCGCATGGATCTTGCGCACCGGATCTTCCGCCCGGAAGTTGAACGGCCGGAAATACACCAGGTCATATGTCGCGCTGTCGACGCCGTGAAACGCGACCCCGAGAAAACTCATCTGAAAGACGTCATAACCCTTTAGGTCCACCTCGATGGTGCCGGTCGAAAATTCTTCGCCCGTGATCCAGGCAAGACCGTTCAGCAGGATAAACTGCTTCTTGTTTTGAGTGTCCGTTATCGAGAAGGGGTTTGGGAAATACACGTCAAACTTCCGTTCTTTGGTCAGCTGCTGCAGATCATACGACTTGATTTGTTGCGCAACAACCGGCAATGTCAGGGCCAGCAATGTTACCAACAGGAGCGGGGATTTTACGTTTGTGTTCATAAGGACAATGGATAAGATTTGTAATACAACGCAAAAATGGCGTGCGTGCCCCCTGTTATGCCGATCACAAAGCGTCCATTTACCGGTCATTTTACATTTATGTTGATCTTTACCCCATGGCGGCCGACAAAGACTATATAGAGCAGTATCGCATCCAGGTACAGACCCGCGTGTGGGGCGATCCGTACACCCGGCCGCGCCAACGCGAGCTCGAACAGCTGGCCGACCAGATCGAACAGCGCTCGGGCGTACGCCTCAGCCTCTCTACCCTCAAGCGCCTGTGGCGCGACGACGTCACCCAGTTGCCGCACCCTTCTACCCTCAACGCCCTGGTGTCAGTGTTGGACCATGCCACGTGGGCAGACTTTAAACAAGCCACGGTGCGAACACCACCCCGGGAGTCAACACCCGCCACCCTGCAACCCACTCGCCGGCGGGCCACGGCGTGGTGGTGGACCGCCGCTGCTTCCGCTGCCCTCGTCACACTGCTGGTGTTACTGCAAGCCACAAACCGCACTACCGACTACCCCCTGACGCTGCCGGCCGACATTCCCTTTCAGGCTGACAAGACCGTCACCCTCGGCGTACCCAACACCGTGCAGTTCCGATACGACGTCAGCGGCATCGACGCCGACAGCTTCTTCATTCAGCAATCGTGGGACCCACGCGATAAAGAAGCGATCGACCCCGCCGGCCACTATCGCTCTTCCGTATATTACTTGCCCGGCTTTCACCGCGCCAAGCTGATCGTAAACGACTCGATCGTACGCAAAGTCCGCATTCATATCAAAACCGACGGCTGGCTGCCGTTAGCCGAGTATACCGACAACAGTCACGAGCCCTTTTACCTCGACAAGCTGATCCCCGCAAGCACCGGCGACCTGCACATCACCGAAGCACAGCTGGCCGCCGCGGGCGTCGACCTATCCAAACGCTACCAGCTTCGCTACTACAACATCCGCGACTTCGATCACATCCGCAGCGACAGCTTTACGTTGCAAGCACGCGTAAAGCTTGACAGCATACAGCATATACCGTGTCCCAAGGCACACGTTACAATCGTGACGGAAGAAGATATTTTTTATTTACAGCTCACCACACCCGGCTGTGTAGGCGATCTATACCTCGGCATGGGGGAGACCCGGCTGCGCGGCCAGGAACACGACCTCTCCGCGCTGGGCTGCAACCTGTACGACTGGCAGACCTTTCAAATAAAGAACCAGGGCAAGCACGTTGCGATCCTGTTAAATCATCACCCCGTCTACACCTTGTCTTATAAAAAAGACTTTGGCAGAATTGTAGGTATAGTCTTCAACTTCAGCAACCCGGGTGCGATCGACGATGTGAGCTTACGGAACGGTGAAGGAAATGTTGTATACGAGACGGCGTTCTGACCACGCACTTGTGGTTAAGAGGTTGACCACTTCCCCTGCTCTGCAAGGGCCAGGTTGAGCGCCGACGCATTTGTTGTAAAGGCGTGCGGTGTCAGGCCGGTAAAAAGCTTGAAATCCTTGATGAAATGTGATTGATCGAAATACCCTGAATCGTACGCAATACTGGTAAGATCGTGCTCATTCGAATGAATCAGGTTCAGGCTATAGTTGAAACGATTGATTTTACACAACAGCTTCGGCGGCAAGCCGGTGTATTCAGAGAACAGCATGGCGAGGTACCGCGGAGAGATATTGTTACGCGACGATACTGCCGCGATGCGTTCCGTGCTGAAATTATACTTCAAGCTGTTGACGATCTCGCCCACAAACTTCAGCTTGGCCTGCCGTTTAGCCGATACATGTAAACGGCCCACCAGGTATTGCTCCAGCAACGCAATGCGTGTCTCCAGGTCAGGCGAGTCTTGCAGTTTGATGTGTAGTGTACGAAGCGTGGGGCCGAACAGATCGGTCGCGTCGATGACCTCGTTGTTGAGTGCCGACATTTTCTCTTCAAAGAAATAGGCCATCGAGTGTGGATAGAACCGGATGCCCAACATCGTGTTGGCGCCACTCGATCGAATAACCAGGGGCTTCGTGATCTGTCCCCAAAGCTCGACAGGGGCCGTAGTATAGAAATCGTTGCTCTTTTGATATTGCCAGTGGCCGTTACCCAGGTTGAAGATCACCTCCGTGTTTCCGCTGGGGTACACGGTGTCGCTGAAAGCATCGATCGGCCCCGACTCGTAGAAGTAAAAACACTTCACGAAGGGCTTCAGCGTGGGGCTCGGCTTAATCTCCTGAAATACCATGGTCGCGTAAAAGATCGTTTCTAAAGATACGGAATTCTGACAAATCCGGTTTTTCAGCCCGGTTACAGGCACAAAGAAACAACCTGGCCAGCACCGGCGATTGTAAAAAACGGAAAAAAAAGAGGCTGCCGAAGCAGCCCCTCTTTCCGTGCATATTTAACCACACCTAACGATCCCACCACACAGGCGTGCTCATGGCAAGCGTGCCACCGTTGGTTTGCCGTGCCACGGCGTCGTCGACGTTATCGCGATTCAGCGTAAACTCGCGTGTGTCGTAGGTCCGTCGCAAGGGAATTTCACGATCTTCGGTAGCGTTGGGCGCCCGCTCCAACAGCGGATAACCCAGGCGGCGCCACTCCGACCAGGGCTCATGACCCACCGCGTACAACGACAGCCACTTCTGTTCGCCGATCAGCTGACGCCAGCTGGCTTGGTCGTATGCAACGCCCGGCTGACTGATAAAGTCGTCGATAACATCCGTATCGGTGATGCCGTAATAATTCATGGAGGCCGCAATGGCGTCGTTATAAAATCCTTCCGCCTGTGATTCGCTCAGGCCGGCCCAACCGCGGGCGGCAAGCTCGGCCTTGATGAACAGCACTTCGCTATAGCTTTGAAAGATCAGCGGTGTGCTGGCATTTTCTTTCCAATAGTCGCCGATGAAAGAGATGTCGGCATTTTCTGTCTCGCCGGCAATATCATCCGTAACACCATACAACTCCCCTACATATTCGGGCGTACCGGCCGCAACAGAGGATTCCGTCGGATTGGCATATACCGCCAGGCGAGGATCATCCTGCTCCAGCATAAAATCAACCAGGGTGTTGCTGATCGCATAGTCCGTGCGATTGTCGACATGGAAGTGGTAATAGATCGGGTTGGAGTTGATCGCCTCACCCAGGTAGCGAAATACGGCACTTTCGTCGTTGCTCTCAAATACATTGCCGGGAGCTGCCAATGCCGTATTGATCGCGTCTAATGCTATGCTCTCTGCTTCCTGCACTTCCGACATCCGGATGCCTATCCGTAGCAATAACGAATAGCCGAACTTTTTCCAAAGGTTCATATCACCGCCATAGATCACATCGCCCTGCACTTCCCCCGTGACATCGATTTGTGCCGTGGCTTCTTTGAGCTCCTTCACCAGGTCGGCGTAGATCTCAGCCTGAGGTGTATACGCCGGCGCAAAGTTGGCCGTACCTTTCAGGGCCTCTGTATACGGCACATCGCCCCATTGATCGGTAACGATCTGAAACAGATAAGCTTTTAAGATCCGTGCCACCGCCAGCTGGTTCTCATGCGAACCGTAGTTCACTACTTCGGCCAGGTCTTTGGTTTCCTCGTTGGTATTCATATCGATGATCTCCTGCAGGTCGGCCAACGGACCGTTGTAGTAAGTATCAAACGATAGCTGCTCCAGATCATACCGCGAAGTGCCGGTGTATTGCGTCTCGGCAAAGAGCTGTGCATACAGGTTCGTACCGAACAGCTGCTGCTCGGCACGGGCGCTGCGCTGTGCCTGCGTCAGCAGGTAGGCCGTTGGAACACGCTCCGGTTCGTTCGGGTTAGTGTTCATTTCTTCAAAGTCGTTGGTACATCCCACCACGGCCGCGCTGGTAAAGAGGAATGCATATAGGTAGTTGAATGAATGCTTCATAATTTTTGAGGGTTGAATTGCCATTACAGTTTCAGGTTTACATTCACGCCGATCACACGGGTGCTGGGGTGCTGGCCGTTCTCCAGGCCCTGAATGTTGCCGGATCCCAGGGCGGTCTCCGGATCGATGTTCGGCGTATTCTTGTGTAAGATCGCCAGGTTGCGGCCATAGACACCGACCGAGATCCCGGTGAACGGCGTCTTGGCGAGCATGCCCGAAGGCAATGCATAGGCGAGGCGCAGCTCACGCAGCTTCACAAAGCTGGCGTCATACAGGAAGTTCTCACGAATGCCGGCAATGTTCTTGAAGTAAGACTGCGCGGCAACATATCCATCATATGCCTCACCGTTGGCAAGCACGCCCGTGACGTGCACACCACCGCCGTCGGCCACCGGGTCACGTTTGGGGTTGCCCTTGTCATTCAGACCCGCTGTTTGTTCCAGCAGGCCGGAATAAACACCGTAGCGATTCGTTGTCGAGTATATGTTGCCACCGTGACGTATGTCAACGGTAGCGCCCAACGTAAAACCCTTAAAGGCAAACGTATTGACTACACCGCCCGTCCAATCAGGCATAAACGTTCCCAATACCGTGTTGGGTTGCTGTACATACGCGCCCGAAGCGGTAACGATGGGCGTGCCGTTCGCATCTCGTCGTTGGGCGATCATCACAAACGTACCGTACGGCTCGCCGATGCGCGCATTTGTCGTAACGCTATAGTCGTTGATGATCAGGTTCTGCAGTCCCTGGTATAGCTCCACAACCTCGTTTACGTTCCGCGCCCAGTTAACGGAAATATCCCAGTTAAAACCCGATGCCGTTTTGATCGGCGTGCCAAACAGCATTACCTCAAAACCCTTGTTGCTCATTTCACCGGCATTCACATAGTACTTGTTGTATTTGCTGGCGGCAGACACATCCAGTCCAATGATCTGCTTCTCGGTCTTGGTGTCGTAATACGTGAGATCGAAACCGGCGCGGCCGTTCAGAAACGACATCTCGAGACCGAACTCGATCGTCGTTGTCTCCTCGGCATCCAGGTCTTTGTTATTGAGATTGTTTGCGACGCCGTAAGCAGGGTTCGAACCAAACGCCGTTTGGATCTGGTACGTCGTGTTCACCCGGTACGGATCCGTGTCGTTACCCACACGTGCCCAGCTCGCGCGAACTTTGCCCAGCGATACGGTAGCATTGTCGGACATCAGCTCCGAGAATACAAATGTACCCGTGGCCGAGGGATAAAAATACGACCGGTTCTTCGGCGGCAATACCGATGACCAGTCATTTCGTCCGGTGATGTCCAGGTAAGCGAGGCTTTTGTAGCCAATGCTGGCACTACCAAAGATCGACTGCACTTCCTTTTGTTGGTAAATGTCGGCGAGCAGCGGCCGGTCGATCGACGCGCTCAGGTTAAAGAAATTGGGTGAATTCAGACCACCGGACGTGCGACCGTAGTTCTGGTAGAATTTGCGCTTGCGTACGTTTGTCCCCGCCAGCAAGTGCAGCGTAAAGTCCGGGGATAACTCTTTGTTGTACGTCAGATGCAGCTCGAAGTTATTGTCGCGCACTTCGCGGACATCCTCATCGTAGTACGACTGCTGCAGCGAGCCGGTGGCCTGACGACGTTCACGACGGTCGGTATAAAAGTCCGTACGCGCCCAACCCTGAATGGCAAGATCTTTCAGAAGCTGGTACTTCAACGAGACGTCACCGAATACACGCTCACGCACCTGGTTCGTCGGGCTTTCGTATACTTCCCAAAACGGGTTGTTCCAGTACAACGGATGCAGGTTGGTAGGGCTTGAAATATTCCAGCTGCGTTGTTCACCCAACGCTGTTTTGTAGTGGCGCAGCTTTTCCATGTCCAGTTGGCGCTGGAACCACTGATTAAAGCCGGTCGAGTTATTGGTATTGCCCAGGTCGTCCGAGTAACCCGACGTGGGGATCCCTTCGTGCAGGAAGTGCGCGTAGTTGGCATGCGCCGATACCTGCAGCTTCTCCGTCAGCTTGCTTTCAACGTTTAACGAAATGTTGTTCTTCGTGAGCTCGTTGTTCGGAAAAGTACCGGTGGCATTGTAGTTGGTATAACCCACGCGAAAGTTGGTCTTATCGTTGCCGCCCACAAGCGCAAGGCTGTTGTTGCGCGTTACGCCTGTCTCATAAAAATCTTTGACGTTGTCTTTGTGCGGTGAGAACGGCGTCAGCTTGCCATAATCCGGATCATCGGGGAACCAGGAGTACCACTGGCGCACCGGCGTGCCGTCCATGCGCGGTCCCCAGCTTTCATCGGCCGCATAGTTCACCACGGGCTGGCCTTCGTACGTGGAGAAGGTTTGTGTATACCCACCACCGTATTCGTTTTGATACTCAGGGAGCACCGCTACCTTGGCAAACTCCAGGCTGGAGCTGATGTCGATGCCAATACCTTTTTTGACACCGCGCCCGCTTTTGGTGGTGATCAGAATGACACCGTTGGCCGCACGCGAGCCATAGAGGGCCGCCGCATTCGCGCCCTTCAGTACCGTGATCGACGCGATATCGTTGGGGTTGATGTCCGCGACAGCGTCACCATAGTCGGTACCGCCAAAGCCGGCTTCCACCGAACGTACACCGCTGGCGCTACCGGGAGGTACACCGTTATAGTTCGAGTTGTCGATGGGCGTACCGTCCACGACGTACAGCGGGCGGTTGTCGCCCGTAATAGACTTGATACCGCGGATCATGATCTGCGTGCTGCCGCCAAGCGAACCGGGCGAACCGTTTACGGCGACACCCGCAATCTTACCCGAGAGGGAGTTCACAAAGTTGTTGGTCTTTACGTCCGCTACCGCCGAACCGTCGACCTGCTGTACAGCATACCCAATGGAACGTTTGTCGCGCGGAATGTTCAAGGCCGTGACGACTACTTCGGTAAGTTGCCGCACGTCGCTGGCCATTTGTACATCCACCGTCGTACGATCGCCGATCTCTACTTCTTGCGTGGCCAACCCGATAAACGTAAAGACCAGTACGTTGCTGCCGGCGGGCACCGACAATGTATAATTACCATCCGTATCGGTAACGGTACCATTGGTAGTACCTTTTACCAACACATTTACCCCGGGCAAGCCTGAGCCATCTTCCGGAGACGTGATTCGTCCCGAGATGGTCCGGTCCTGTGCCCATGCTTCATGAACGAGCATAGAAAATACCGTCATGAATGCGAGTAGCATTCTTTTCATAGGTAGGGGGTTTAGGTTAATGAATGTTTGTTACGTATATCAAACTTATTCCAAAATTTTCATCCGTAAAAACGCGCTAACCCAAAATGGTGTATCGAAATAGTGGACTATATACCCCATATTGGGTTAATAGCCATTTCAAACGGTATAAAGGCCTAAAACCCCCTTAAATTTTTTTTGAATCGCCTGAAAAAATATTTATACCTGTGTTAAGATATATAGTATACTTCCCCTATTTATATAGGAATACCTTAAAAATCAGGGAAACATATAGATCGATCCGTGCATCGTGTACAATAAGTATAATCATATCCTTTTTCGGCCAACCGGTCGGATCGGGGAAATACATCTGTTTGGAATCAGGAAAATGAATATCACAGGCAGTGCTACCGACTTCTGCGTGGAGTCAACCGTGCAGTCGGCACGATCAAAAGATTACCAGGTAACAGTGGTCAAAGACGGCCATACCACCATGAGCGGCGCCCCAACCTTTCCGCCAAAGCATTGATCGATCATTACAACGGGATCTGGGAACTACTGATCCCCACCCGCGGCCGAAGACTACTTCTCCTCCTTCAACCGCCGCTCATACTCATGCCGGACCTGATTGATAGAAGCCTCAAACAACGGACGATCCGCAAACATCTCCGGCTTATAAGCATCCCCCGGCTTGCGTTTTTCATGCAGGTCGAACTGGCTGGCATGCGCGGCCACCCAAACGTCGAACGGCTGTTTTTTCAAAACCTCCAGCGTACGCCGGTAATCCTGACCCACCTGCGGATACGCCGGCATACCCTTCAGGCGCGTCTGTGGTAAAATACTCGGTATATTTACGATCAGCACTTGCCAGGTGCGCTGGTCGTCGCGGGTGTCGAGCAGAAAGCTGGTCGACCCTTTGGTATGGCCGGGGTGGTGCAATACCCGCAGCGTTGTTGTACCCAGCCGGATCGTGTCGCCATCGTGCAACAGCCGGTCGGCCTTTACGCCGGCAAACGTCGGCCCATTGCCGCCCATGATAAAGTCGGAGGCGCCACCGTCTGCCAGCACCGGCGCGTCGGCTTCCTGCACCATCATCCGTGCGCCGGTCATCTTTTTGATCTCCGCCATGCCGGCCACGTGGTCGTAGTGCGCCTGGTTGGTCAGCAGGATCTTAATGTCGGTAAATTGGAAGCCCAGCGCCTCGACGTTCTTGCGGATCAACGGCACCGACTCCGCCAGGCCTGTGTTGATCAGGAAGTGTCCCTTCGGCGTCGTGATCAGGTAAGAAGCCAGGTCATACGTACCCACATAATATACGTTACCCGCCACGCGGAACGGCTCGTACGGTTTTGACCAGGCGGAGTCATTCCACGGCAGGGGTGCAAGCGTTTGAGCGAAAGAGGAAAGAACGACGGCCATCAGGCATACCGTCAGCCGGAGACGAAGGGATGTGAACATGATATATAGGGTTTCACCGGAAAGCTACAGCTATTATCACGAATCACGATCGTCGCCCAAGGATAAAAATAGGGGATTGTAGAAAATCTTTATACTTTTATTCTTTACCCGATGGATAGCATTACCCTCACGCCCGCACAAGCCCGCAAGATCATCCTGCATGCCGCGGGACTGTGGAAGCGCGCGCCCTTTGGCAAAGGCAAAGACGCCGTGTACAAGTTCATCGACCACCTGGGCTTTTTGCAGATCGACACCAACTACGTCGTCGAACGCGCTCATCACCACGTCATCGCCACCCGCGTGCCGGGCTACCAGCCCGAATGGATAGACACCCTGCAAGCCGACGGGAAAGTATACGAATTCTGGACCTTCGCTACCGGCTACATGCCCATGCATGCGTACCGCTTCTCGCTGCCGGTACACGCGGCATTCGCCGACAGATACGACGTGGCGCCCGCGGAAGCCACACTCCAGCGCAAGATCCTCGACCGCATCGGCCGCGAAGGGCCGCTCATGGCCCGGGACTTTGAAAACGACCGCACCACCAAAAGCACCGGCTGGTGGGATTGGCGCCCCTCCAAGCGCGCCCTCGAGCACCTGCACCTCAGCGGCCAGCTCATCACACTCCGCAAAAAGGATTTTCAAAAAGTATACGACCTGCCCGAAAACGTATTGCCCGCCGACCTGGATCTCACGCCGCCCACCGACGAAGCGTTCACGCGCCACGCCATCCGCCGCGCGCTCAAAGCCCTCGGCGTTGCATCGGTAAAAGACATCGCCTATACGTGCCGGTTCGTGAAGATGCCGTGGAAGACCGCCGTGCAGCAACTGGTCGATACGGGCGAGGTATGCGCCGTAGAGATCACCGGCCTGAAAGGCGGACCGTACTACATGCTGCCCGAGTACCGCAAACGATCCATCACCCTGTCCGGCGATGTGTTTATACTCTCGCCGTTCGATATCCTCAACGTGCTGCGCCACCGCCTGCGCGACTTCTTTGAATTTGATTACCAGGTAGAATGTTTTGTGCCCGAGGCAAAACGCAAGTACGGCTACTTCTCCCTGCCGGTCCTCATCGGCGACAGGTTCGTAGCCCGCATGGATTCCAAAGCCGACCGCAAAACCCGTACGCTGCTCATCCACAACCTGCACTTCGAATCCGTCAGGCTCACCAAAGCCATGATCGCCGACATCGGCGGCGCCATCCGGGAGTTTGCCAGATTCAATCAATGCGATGCCATCGTGTTGCAGAAATGCAACGATAAGGCTGTACTCAAAACGCTCCGGCAGCAGCTTTCGGAGTAATTACAATGCTAGTGAAATAACGCCTTCAATTCGGCATCGCCGTCGTCCAGAAAATGGGAGATGTGTTTGCCGTCTTTATTATAAGTATCTCTTTCGGCCCCCGCCGCCAGCAACAAGCGGATACAGTCGACTTGCTTCCGTCGGTTCTGCCCACCGCGAAAGGTATAGCCATGCACCGCCCACAGCAAAGGTGTGCTTTCGTGATCGATGCAGCGAAGGTGTATATCGGCGCCCGCGCTGATCAACCGGTTGACAAGTTTCTCCAGGCCGGTCCACGCGGCCCAGTGCAGTGCCGTGGCGCCGCCACCGCCGGCGTGATGGATGCTGGCGCCCCGGTTGGTATACAATATGCCCGTCTGTTCGGCCAGCAAACTGGCGGCGGCAATCAACGGGGTATCCTCCCCCGGGGTTAACCCAAACCCATCCACGTTGGCGCCATGGTCCAGGAAGATCGAGGCCAGTTTCACCGCATCGTCGTCCGTATACGTGCCGGTAAAAACGCCGTCACACACGCGGTGCAGCGGATGGGCCAATGCCTGGTTCCTTTCGTCAAAGGGAAGGCCCCCGTTGGCCAACGCCGGGTCTTCGGAAAGCGCCCGCCGGAGTGCCTCATAGTCGAGGGAGTTCATGAATGTCCTGATCGCGACCATACAGGCGGAAGATACTGCTTATAGAATAAAGAAGCCACCCCCCGGGGTGGCTTCGTATAGCGGTTTCCAAAAACGGGCTATCAGAGGGCGTCGATAGTCCCGGAATGGGGCATCTTAAAGCTTTTCCATGCGCCGCAGGCTGTCCATCTTCGGCTTGATCTTCACCAGGATCGCTGCGGCCCGGATATAGTTCGGATCCTCCAGCGTGACCTTGGCCAGGCTGGCGTACGCCGCCGGGTAGTCCTTCTTTTGATAATTGTTTATCCCATTTCGGTAATGGTCAAACGGGAACAGCAAAGCCAGAATAACAATGAATACGGTAAAGCAAACAAATCCCAGCAAGGTTCTTTTGGTGAAGAGGCCCGTTTCTTTCTCGACAGTAGACATGGTCATTGGCAGGTATGGTGAAGCAAGAATTCGAATTACATTTTTCATGCCAAAAGAAAAGCCCCATCCCGGTTTGTGCCGTGTGGGGCTTCTTCGCCATCCTATATATAAAGGAGTGTTACAGGTTCATCCCGCCCGATACCTCCAGGCGTTGCCCCGTGATCCACCGCGCCTGCTCTGTACACAGGAACGCAACCACGCCGCCGATATCTTCCGGAAGGCCTACACGCCCGAGGGCAATCTTCTCCGCCAGGTGCTTATTCAAGTGGGGGTTGTCGCGTACCACGCCGCCGCCAAAGTCTGTTTCGATCGCGCCCGGCGCCACCGTGTTAACCGTAATGCCCCGCGCGCCCAGCTCCTTCGCCTGGTACCGCGTCAGCACTTCGATACCACCCTTCATCGAAGCGTATGCCGCGTAGCCCGGCTCGGTAAATCGCGCCAGCCCGGAAGAGATGTTGATCACGCGCCCGCCGTTGTTCAGTATGGGAAGCGCATGCTGCGTCAGGAGGAACGGCGCCTTGAAATGAACGTTGAAGAGCTCGTCAAACTGCGCCTCTGTCGTGTCGGCAAACGAAGCATATACACCCATGCCGGCGTTGTTCACCAGGAAGTCGAAAGACTCGGTTTGAAACATATTTTTCAGCGTAGCCCGCAGCTGATCGAAGAAAGACGAAACTTTTTTGCTGTCGCCGGCGCTCAACTGCAACGCGGCGGCCTTTACATGCAAGCCTTGCAGTTGCGCGACGACCGCATCGGCTTCTTTTTGTGCAGTATTATACGTGATGATTACGTCAATTCCGTTCTTGGCCAGGTTCAACGCCATGTCTTTTCCCAGCCCACGGCTCCCACCAGTGACCAGGGCAATCTTGTTCTTAGATTCCATCGTTGTGTTGTATTATTTTATAATACAAAGATGGCGGGCGCCGCCCCGGCAGCTTTTGCGAGGATCAATCGAAGATTTGCGAATTTCAAATAAGGGAATTAAGCCGCCGGTCAGGCGCGAAAGGCAAGGGGCGTTACAGCCGTGCGCTTCTTAAAAAAGTTCGAGAAATGCGCCACCTCTTCAAACCCCAGCGAATACGAGATCTCCGACACACTCCAGTCACTATTCTTTAACATGATCTTGGCCTCTTGCAAAATACGGTCGTTGATGATCTTCGTCGTCGTAGAGCCCGTCGACTCCTTCAACACCTTATTCAAATGGTTGACATGGATCGCGAGCCGGTCGGCATAGTCCTTTGGCGTGCGCAAGCCGAGCGACTGCTGCTGCGGCACCACCGGAAACTGCCGCTCCAACAGCTCCGTAAACAACGACGACACCCGCGCCGACGCACCGTGCGCGGCCGGCACCGTAGCCCCGGGCCGCAGCTTCTGCCCATAGTGGATCAACTCCATGACATAGTTCCGCAGCAGATCATATTTGTAAGCATAATCCGACACGACCTCCTTGTGAATACGCCGAAAGATATCGGCTATCTCCGCCGCCTCATCATCCGAGATCTCAAACACCGGACAGCCCCCCGGTTGGAACAACGGCAAATTATCCAGCATGACACCGTGCTGCGTCTTGTTAATAAACTCCCCCGTAAAAATGCAGAAAGACCCCTGCTGCCTATCTTCCTGCGGCAGCCAGTGATACGGCACCTTCGGCGTGGCAAACAGCAACGCCTGCTTCTCGATCCGGATCACCTTGTCGGCATACTCCGCGCGATTGGCACCCTGTATAAAACTGATCTTATAATACGCCCGCCGGTCATACGGCATCGCCATGGGCTTTCCCGACACCGACGCCAGGTCAAACACATTAAAATGCCCGTGATGCTGGTTTCCTTCCGGCACCGGCATCCCCGCATCTCCCTTCCCCGCATCCCGCAGCTGCTTATAAAACTCCTCGACCGAGACGATCTTCACGACGTATTCTTTTTGAGTTACCAAACTTACGAAAATCCGAGTATATTATTTTAATGTGTTAGAGATCTCGCTAAAGCGAAACAACCGCGCGGAGCGAGCAAAAGGCAAGCTCTGGCGTGGGGTACTGTCATAAGATCCAAGCAGTGGATTAATAATTTCGTGTTAGTGATAATCGGCACAGCAAAGCTTTGGGTCATAGGGGCGAAGCCCCTATATACATTAATATCTGGCGCGAGTCTTCCGACCAGCGGGAGGGCGACTTGTGCCACGCATTGTGCCGGTCTCCAGACCGGCATGTTGACCCAGCCTGATGCGGGACCGAGATCGTATTAATCTTTTCGAGAGGTAGCCAACTCTTTTCTTTTCAAAACGACTTTCCGGTAATTGCATATTCCTTGCCTTCAGTGGTCTGCTTGATGAAAAAATATCTGTTTAGTCTAACTATTTAATCAAAGCAAACTGCTCCCGATACTGCGTCGGCGTCATCTGTGTAGCCGCCTTAAACGCCACATTGAACGACGTCACCGTTCCAAACCCACAGTCATATGCAATGCTGGCCACCTTCTCGTGCGCGTAAGCAGAATCCGCCAGCATCGTCTTCGCTTTTGCAATGCGATAGTGGTTCACAAACTCTGCAAAGTTCTTCCCCTCCTGCTCATTGATCGCCTGCGACAGATCACGGGCATTGACCGATAATTGCGCCGCCGCGCGTTTCAGCGTAAGCTCACGATCCAGGTATGCAGCCTGTTGCTCAAACAGATCCTTAACCTGCCCGACCAATCGCCTTGCCGAGGCACTGTCGATCGCAGAGCTGGTATATTTCTCCAACGCAAACACATGCCGCTTCAGCAGCATGTACGAGAATATATAAACCAGCAACGAAAAGAACACGGCGCCTAAAATATAGAACGGGATCCATCCCAGGTAGACGCCCCCATACACCAGCAGCACGATGCTCACGCCGGTCACAATATTGCGATACCACGACTTCAGCCGTGTGCCCGCCGGCACGTTAAAAAGGTAGTACCATGACAGGATGAGGTACGCCGTCTGGTGCAGAAGCACGCATGGGTAGAGGATCCGCGACAGCAGGCTGCCGTCGTTGGGAATGATGGGACTTAACAACGCATAGAGCGCAAAAGGACCCAGGTGCAGATAGCGGCGGGGAGAGAAAGCCTGCCGTTCCAGGAGCGCCTTGCCGTAGAGCCACAACAGAGGGCCGGTGGCCAGGACGGTGGCAATGGCCAGGTTGCGAATGCGCGGATCGAGATCCAGGTAGACGTACACCACAGACTTGCCGATGCGCACCGTCAGGCTCAACAGCAGGAACGCCAGCAGCAGGTTGGAGCGCCGGTCCCGCAGGCTGAACAGGTACACACACAGGAACAACGCCTGGATCACCCCCAGGCAACTCAATACTAATATGACACCTTTTGCCACCATGATCTTCGCCGTCCAACCGATTTTTCTTTCGCGCCCAATTAACCCATAAGCCGGTACTTTATCCTTACCCGACCGACAAAATTTTTCCAGGCGTCACGCCGCCGACTTTTTCGGAAAATGCCTTTTTCATATTAAAAAACATGTTTTTTAAAGCCTTCCACGATCCAACAGCGCATCCTTGCAGGAAAAACAAGAAGCGATGGAACGCCCGATACCGACACACTATACGCTGGTCTTTTTACTACTGACGCTGTTTTCCACACAGGCTTACGCCCAGGACCGCCACACGCTGACCGGCCGTATCACAAGCCCGGCCGGAGAGCCGCAAATGGGCAATGCCCTGGCCCTGTCCGTACGCGACTCCAGCCTGCTGCGGGGCGTCAGTTTCCTGGAAGGCGACTTCACGATCGCCGACCTGCCCCAGCACGAGGTGTTGCTCAAGCTCACGTCCATCCAGTTCGGCGACACGATCCTCTATGTGTCTCTGGCGGGCCGGCCCCGCGTGGACCTGGGCACCGTCGTCGTACACGACAACCCGGAGCTCCTCGGCGAGGTCGAGATCACAGGCGATGCGCCGTTGTTCACCACCCGCCCCGACGGCGTGCTGCAGATCAACGTGACCAATACCGTACTGGCTACCAGCAACTCCGTGCAGGAGATCCTGACGCGTTCGCCCAACGTCATCTCAGACGAAAACGGCGGCCTTTCGGTCTTTGGCAGGGGCCAGGCAATTTTATACCTCAACGGCAAACGCATTACGCCGGAGCGCCTGGCGTCGGTATCGGCCGCGCAGGTAAAAAGCATCGAGATCATCACCAATCCCCCCGCGTCATACGATGCCGAAGGCCAGGCCGTGATCAACATCATCACCAAAGCCGATCTGCCCGACGGCTACCGGGCCACTGTCAACCAGCAGGTAACATGGTCGGAGTATGCCGGCGGTGCCACTACTACCCAGCTCAACGCCAACGCCAAGAAAGGCCGCATCGACCTGGCCGGTAACTTCGACCTGCGCCGCGGCAACGACCGCCAGGTACTCAACACCACGCGCACCCGCCCGGCCGACACCGACTATCTTAATTCACAACTACGGTGGGATAGCCAGCGTGACTATGCGAATGTGTCGAACTACAGCCTGGGCATGTCATACGCCCTGCGCGGCGGCGGGTATGCATCGGTGGAATACAACGGCTTCTATGAACGCATCGACGATGACCTGCAGAGCCGCAACTTCATCACCACGCATACCGAAGACAGCCGCTATAGCTCCCGCACCGCGCGCATGAACCTCACCCGTAACAACGCGGTCACCATCAATAGCAAAACGATGCTCGACACCCTGGGGTCCTACCTCTTCCTCGGCGGCCAGTTCTCGGCCTATAGCTGGTACCGGGACGACGACATCCACGAAAACAATCGCATCAACAACGAAGAGTTCACCCGCGTGCTGGGAAGCTCCCAGAACAACCCCATTAAAATACTCAGTCCCCAGGCCGACTTTGTGCATGTATACCCCCGCGGGGGCAGACTGGCCGCCGGCGCCAAGCTCAGCCACGCGCGTGTGGCCGCCGACCTGTCGTTCTACGAAGTGGCCGAGGGGGGAGAGCACATCCCCGATGCCCAGCGCACCAACGACTTCTCCTACGACGAAACGATCTCCGCGGCCTACACGCAATACGACGGCGTCATCAACAAGTCCACGACATTCGGCGTTGGCCTGCGCGCCGAATGGACGCGCTATGCCTTGTATACCTCGATCCGCGAGCAAGGCACCCTCCGCGACACATATGTAAATCTCTTCCCGCAGGCACAGATCGCCGTCACGGCATCACCCGACCTGAAGCTGCGCGCCGCGTATACTTCCCGTATCATACGTCCGTCGTACCAATCACTCAGCCCAGCGCTTATTTACCAAGACGCCTTCACCTCGTCTGCCGGAAACCCCGATCTGAAACCCGAAAAAGTGCATGCATTGGAAGTGGGAGTAGCCTGGCGCATGCTCGACCTCAAAGCCGGTTACAGCTATAGCATCACCCCTCTCAGCGGTGGGGCCATACGCGGCGCCGACGACAAAAGCTACGTACTGAAAGCCATCAACCTCGGCCACGGCTACAGCTACTTCGCCACCGTCTCGGCCACCTTCAGCCGGCCGTGGCTCACATCCACCAACAGCGCGAGCGCCAGCTATACCAAAAGTGTCGACAGCGACAACGGGTTCACGACGCTCGCCATCCGCCCCCAGGTATATTTATATACGAACAACAAAATAAACGTAGGCAAACTCTTTTCCTTACAACTGCTGGGCTGGTACCTGGGTCAACGTTCCCGAGGCCTGTATTTCGACTACGACCGCTGGCTGGTCACCCTCGGCGCCGAAAAAGAATTCCTGAACAAAGCCCTCAAAGTCAGCTTCACGGCCAACGACATATACCACACCAGCTACCCCGCCGGCCACTACAATGTCAATCAAACACACATCATCTACCAACGCACCTTCAACACCGACTACTACCGGTTCATCATCACCTACACCTTCGGCCAACTAAAAAAGAGCACCTACCAAAGTCAATCCACCGGCACCACCGAAAACAGCCGCGTACGATGAACCCGCGCGAGTGTGTAGCGTGAGAGCGATGCATTCTGGTTCGAGGTACCGTCATAAAAATCAAGTGTTAGATGGATAATATTCAGTCGCCCTGACTACAGGCACAGACTAAAGCAACCAGCGCGCGCAGCGCGAAAAAAAACAACATGGAGGGCGACCCGATAGCTATCGGGTCGGACCTAGCATGCGGGCAGTCTCCCGACTGCCCCACGGTACCGTCGTAACCTGCTCAACCATATACACACGTATATAACTATACACCCATCGCAAATAAGATTAAGTTACAGTTACCCCCAATGCATTGATCAACAACTGAATATTCGCATTGCGTCCAGGCCAACCGTACTAAGTAGATTCTGCCAGCCCTGCTGAGAAGATTAAAAACCCACAAAGCGTCGCCAGCCACCACAGGATTTAAACGAGATTTCAACCCAGAAACCGTAGCAGAAAACACCTGGCGGCTCACGACTACCCAGAACAATGTTATCCACAATTTCCCCAAAATTCACATTTCCGATGGGAGCCGCCGGTCGGCGAATAAGCGACAAATAAGCCCATTCCGAAATTTCGGGCGGCATACATGCTGTTCCTGAAAATGCCAAAAAATTCCAAGACCAAGCCAAAGATCTGATTAAATATGGAATAGATATCCAATAGCTAACTAAAAGATATAAAGCTGATGTTCAATAATATATAAGATATTGAATATCTATCGCTAAAATTCAAACACAGAAAATTGTATATATTCAATTGATTGGTGAATAATACACTTTCGCTATCTTCCATCCCGACACCGTTCTGACCCCGGCGGCTGTTATTGGTAATATATTCGTTAAACGAAACTGTTTAGTCTATGGCCTTTTTAGAAGGACTGAAATTCACCGGAAAATTGGGCGAATTAAGCGCCTATCGTATGCGCGGGTGCGCAAAAATCGTTGTTCGTCGCAAGGGTGGGCCGTCTGCGGAACAGATCAAAAAAAGCCCAAAATTCAAAAACACCCGATATACCATGTCGGAGTTTGGAGGTTGCTCGCGCATGGGTAAACATGTTCGCTATGCACTTCATCCCCTAAAGACGTTGTCAGACAATAATTTTGGCAGCGACATCAATAGTGTTATGCGCAAGGTACAACTTCAGGACAACACCAGCTTGTGGGGACGTCGGAATATTATACTCTCCGACTACGCTCGCATACTGGAGGGATTTCCACTCAATTCAGAAAGCCCTACGTTCGATTCTGTTATTCGCAATCCGGTATATTATACGATTGATCGTGCGCAACGCTCCGCCAGAATAGATATACCCGGGCTGTTGCGGGGTGTTAATTACTTTCCACAAAATGGTCACGCGCTATTCCGGGTGATTGTTACACTGGGCGTTGTACCCGACATGATGTACGATGCGGTATCACGCGAATATCAGCCGGCCAAATGGTTTGACGCTGACTATTTCCCGACAGAGGTCACAACTTCCTGGTGCCCTTCCTTAGAAGGAATGCCCGCTACAACGCTGGAGCTCGGCGTAAAAGAGACGCCGCCGGACAATGGTTGGTCGCTGATGTTATCCATCGGAATCCAGTATGGATCACTAAGCGAAGGCGGCGAGATTAAGGAAGTAAAGCGTTTTGGCGCGGCAAAGATTGTGGCCTTGCGTGGACGGGGCAACACAACGGATGGTCTGGAAACGATCGATGAAGAGCAGAGGTCCGAGCCCGCGGAAGCGCCTGCGCCGGAGGTGTTGGAAACAAAAACGCAGGTGAACGAATCACCCACCGTGGCGATGCCTGACAATGAGGTCTCTGTTGCTACCGTGAAGTCAGAAACGCAGATACAAACCTTTTGTTACGATTACGTTTCCGCATCGGCATCTGCCGCGCAGCCAGCGGCTGCGGTATATACATACACGTATGCTGTAACAGAGGCTGGCTCGGAAACACCTAAGAGCACTACGAAAGAGTCTAAACGGCGACCTTCCCCATCCGTTCAGGCGCGGAAGATGAAAACCTCTACAGGCAACGCAACGGCCGTTGAACGATGGGGCATGACGAAGGCGCCGTTGTACGGGGAAGTCAGATCCACGGTCGCAACGTTGTCTTCGCGCTACGTGCTGTCGGGCCAATGGCGCTTGTAGCTTGTAAGCCATAGGTCCGTCACCGGCATTCGGCACGGTTATGCGAAATGACGCCGGAACGGCTGGATAAAACGCTCGTCGTTTGATTTGATCGCAAATACGATCCGCTCAAAACGGTTTTTGAATTTCCCTTCCAGCAGGTGCTGCGCAAAATAGCGGGCAACGTCTTCCGGATCGTTCTGGAATACGCCGCAACCCCAGGCGCCTAACACCAGCGTCTTGTGTCCGTGCAGTAGCGATACTGCCAACACTTTTTCCATGCGCCGCAGCATGATTGGTGCAATATGCACAACCTTGTCAGGCTCGTTGCGGCTTACTGCGCCGGCGTTCACCGCCGGCGAGGTAATGATCGACAGTCGATAATAATTGTCCAATGCATTGCCGTCGTCGTCTTTCCAGACGGGTACGTCCGGCGAATAGATCATGGCATCGGTATATAAGCATGTATCGAGCGCGCGGTTTGTTTGGTAGAAGTCCATGTGGTGCGTGATCGACTCGTACAGTCCGCTGGAACGTGCAATGCTTTCTTCCTGTGCCTGGCTGCCGTTCAGGAAACCGCCGCCGGGATTTTTGGCCGATGCAAAGTTCAGGCACATCACGGACGGAGCGCCGGCGAATACTAATTGCTGGCTGGCTTCCAGCGACGTGGCGCCGGTCACTTCAAAGTGTGTGGTGCCGGTGGGTGGTGTCGCCAGCAAAGCGTCGATCTGCGATGTCAGCGAGTCCAGCTTCGACTCGGTATAATGAATGGAAGACGCGACACTCCGTTGCTGGTCTTCACGGATGGAGACAGTTTCGCCTTGCGTGTTTATGTAATGGCCTTGTTTGATGATACGGAGGGAGTCTTCCGCAATTTGAATGCGTGTGGTTTTTTTCATGATAAAAAAATAAACGGGTTGTTAAAATCTAAAGTTGATCCTGCTGGTAACGTATACGGAGGATGTATTACAGGAGATGTATTCGGTGTGATCGGGGTATTATAGCCTTTATAGAGCATAGTACGGAACCAATGCCCATTGGGTTGCATTTCTCTGCCAGGTTAAATGCGCGGCGTTACGGGTTACTCGATTTTGATCTTGTACTTGTCCAGCAATCCGACCACACCGCTCAGGGAGAACTTGGCCTTGGTGATGTGGTTACGCTCGGGATCCATGGAGTAGTTGTAGGCGCTGCGGAAGTCGGCTCCTTCCAACAATGTATTTTCAAAACGTGCGCCGAGCAGGTCGCAGTCGTCGAACCGGGCGTTGGTCAGGTCGGCTTCGATGAACTCAGTCTCTTGCAGCTTGCAGTCTTTGAACGAAGTGCCTTTGAGCTTGAGCCGGTAAAACGATGCGAAGTTGATGATGCACGACTCAAAGCGGAAGGCTAATAAAAACTTGCTGCACTCGTCGAAACGCGCGCCCAGCAGCTTGCAGTTTCGAAAGGTCACGTCGCGGAACGAGGCGTCCTGCAATATGGCCATGCTCAGGTCGCAGTTGATGAACCGGCATTCCATGAATGTACTACCGGTCAAAGCGACCGAAGCAAGTGTGCAATTATTAAAGGTGCAGTTGTCGTACTCGCCGCGTTCAAAGCCGTTGGTGCGATAGTCGATACCGGCGAAATCCTGGTCCTGCGTGGAGGGTTTGCTCATAGTGATGTTTTATCGGGGATCATGACAGATCTGCCTGTGACGTTGTGAATGGCTTATGCCTGAAGGCTTGCATTGGCCGGAGATTGATGATGTATATCCCGAAAATACCATTGTAAATTCCCAGAAGATAAAAAAAGATGCTTCCTTGATCGCCGCTGCTCCAGGTAAGGTATACATAGGCCAGGCCTTGAAGAATCAGCAGAATACCTGCCACCCAGACTGCCCACAACCTTTTCTGAATCGCGAGGGAAATAAGAAGTAACAGAATTGCAGCTTTTATTATCGAGTCAAAAAAATGGTGAGGATAATAGAAGTCGTAAACGTAGGACAAGCTCGACCAGAAGAGACTAACGAGTAGTTCTGTTATATAAAACAGGGAAAATAGTATTGCCGAGACTGTCTGTCTGGGTTTTGGTGATACAGGCTGTTTCATAGAGATTAACCTCGGCGCCAATCTACATAAAAGGCCTCGCTTTCGCTACTCACCACCCCGACTACTCGTAGCGCAACGAATCGACGGGGTTGGTACGGGCCGCGCGCAGCGTCTGGATGCTGACGGTCAGCAGCGAGATCAGCAGCACGATGGCGCCCGCGCCGATGAATACAAGCGGCGAGATCGACGTGTGATACGCAAAGCGCTGCAGCCAGCTGTTCATCAGGAAGTATACCAGGGGCACGCTGAGGACGATAGACAAGGTCACCAATCGTACATAGTCTTTCGACAGCAGTACGAAGATGCCGCCTTCGCTGGAGCCGAGCACCTTGCGGATGCCGATCTCTTTCGTACGCTGTACGGCCGTGTAGGCAGAGAGGCCCAGCAGTCCCAGGCAGCCGATGGCCAGCGCCAGTGCCGCGAACGTTGTAAAGAGCATGCCGAACTGGCGCTCATTTTTATACTGGCGATTGAAGTAATCGTCCAGGAAGAAGTAATCGAAGGGGTTGCCAGGGAAGGCTTTTTCGTATGCTGCCTGTACGTTGGCCAGCGTGCGTTCGAGGTTGTCGTGGCCGGTGTTGATGCGCAGGGAATAAAACTCGCCTTCATACGGTGCACACTGGAAGACGACCGGCGTGATGGTTTTCTTGAGCGACAGCTGGTGATAGTCGTTCACCACGCCCACGATAATACTGCTGAAGTCGTAGTCTGTGAAGGTGAGCGTTTGCCCGATGGCTTCCGCGGGGGATTTGAACCCGAGGGCTTTTGCCGCCGAAGCGGTAATGATCAGCGATGTATCGGGGTCTTGCACATAAGATTGGGAGAAGGCGCGGCCGGCAAGCAGCTTCATCTTAAACACGTCGGTAAAGTCATAGTCCATCGTGTTCAGGATGACGGTGGCGGACTTGTCGTCGGTTTCGCCGTAGCGTTTCATCTGGGCCTTCCACTCGCGCTGGGCGCCGGGCACCGTCGTAGAGGAGGCAACCGACTGGATGGCGGGATCTTTGCGCAGCTCGTTGTGAAATACATCGACGGCCGGGCCGCGTTCTGACGGCATCACGCCGGGGCGTTCCACGACCAGCACCTGGTCGATGTCCACGCCGATGTCGCGGCTCATCATATAATTCAGTTGTGTATAGACAATGAACGTGCCGGCAATGAGCGCCACGGATGCCATGAACTGAAAGACCACCAGCGAACGGCGCAGCACGATGCCGCGGGTGCTGTTCTTCAGTTTACCTTTCAGGATCGTGGCGGGTTTGAACGACGACAATACAATGGCCGGATAGAATCCCGACAGTACCGTACCCGTTGCCCACAGCGCCAGTACCAACAGCATGAACCACGGTTGGAACAAATGTGCGGACTTCAGGGCCAGGCCGGAGAGTGTGTTAAACGATGGCAACGCCATGCCGACGACGGCCAATGCGACGAGCACGGACAGTAAATTAACGACCGCCGCTTCGGCCAGGAACTGGCGGATAAGCTGAAAGCGTACGGCGCCCATCACTTTGCGGACGCCCACTTCCTTGGCGCGCTCCAGCGCTTTGGCGGTGGAGAGGTTTACATAGTTGATCCAGGCGATGGCCAGTACAAAGAGGCCGATCAGGCCGAGGAAGTTTACAATGCTTTCGTCGCCGTTGGCTTCGGCTTCGTCCGAGAGACGCGAGGTAAGGTGGATGTCGCGCAACGGCTGCAGCGTCATGACGTAACGCTCGTTGCGTTCTTTCAGGTCGGGTACTTTTTCGGCGATGATCGCGGGCAGCTTGGCCTCGACCGCGCGCGGGTCGGCGCCGGGCCGCAGCTGCAGGAACGTATACATATCGTTGCGATACCAGCTGTTTTCGTAGCGGCTTACGCCGAAGTCGGGGCGGTCGGGGCGCGTGCGCGCGAGCAGGGTCTTATACGAAAAGAGGATGTCGAACTTGAGGTGCGTATTGTCGGGTACGTCGGGCAGTACGCCGGTGATGTGTACCAGCTCGTTGTTGTTGTCGTCGTCCTGCATGCGCAGGGTTTTGCCAAGAGGGTCTTCGTTGCCGAAGTAGCGGTGGGCGAGGTCCTGGGTGATGACGGCGGTATTGGTTTCGGCCAGGGCGGTGTTGACATCGCCGGCGGAGAGGGTATACCCCATCATGGACAGGAACGCGGCGTCTGCGTATAGGAATCTCCGTTGTTTGATGGCGACGGGAGGCATGGCCTCTTCGTTGGTAATGACGACGTTGTTCTTAAAGCCCATGTTATACAATCGTGCAGAGCGCTCGATTTCCGGCAGGGCAGCCGTTAGCGCGGGGCCTGCCGCCGGAAAATTCTCGGCGCTGGAGAGGACGTGTTCAGGACCGCTGTAGGTATCGAGTGTAAGGCGGTAGGTATCGTCACCTTCGGGTACAAAATCTTCATAACCGGTCTCAAACTTTACATACTGTGCGATGAGCAGGAACACGGCCATGCCGATGGCCAACCCCAGCATGTTAAGCAGAGAGAAGAATTTATTCTTTACGAAGCTACGGTAAGCACGGCTGAACATGGTCTGGATCATAGAGGTTGTGTGTTTCGGCACCTGGCGTTTTACAAAAAGGCCGCCAAAAGTTCGCCCGGCATAAAAAACAGGGTTTATTGAAACAAATTGGCCTTTTTTCTCTTCGCGGCTTGTTCGTTTTCCGATCTTTTTGTCCGCCTGCGATCGATTTTTTTTCGTTTCCGGTCGGAAGGATCGCGATTATCTATCCACAATCTATCCACAAAATATGATTTAAGGATCGAGGTATCCTTATACTGAGCGCATCGAAGAAGGTCTTTGAGGGTGACGGCGATATGGTACGGGGGTGCGTGGGGATAAACGAATGACGACGTCTTACGACATTTGATACATAAAATTTTTAAAACAAGAAAGGGGAAAACCACTGTAAGAATAAATGTTAAAAGCGAATTTTATAGCAAAAGCATTTGTTCTATAAACTTTGGGGGTGGTGCGGTGTGAAAATATGGGGGAAGGACCTGTGTTATGCATAATAAAAATTATGAAGAAAATCGTTCTGATCGTTAGATAGTTGAGGAAGTAACCTAAACGTCAATAGTTATTAATATCTTTTTTGAAGTTATCTTGTCATGGATTTTAAGAACTCATGGAACTCACACAACGGGCATACAAAGACGAAATAGAGAAATTCTCGACCGCCCAGGTGATTGATATGATCCGCCAGCTGCGCGACGGTCTGATCGCGGAGTTCTTACAGGAAGAAAAACTTCGTACTTTTTTTGTCGAGCACTACGATGTGAAGAGCCTCAGCCAGGTGCGCATCGAATTTTTAAAACGCGATCTGAAAGAAATTCAGAAGTCGCCCCTCGACCTGGCCCACTATGCCGGTCTTATCAAGCTGATCAAAGAAACCAACTCGGCCGCCTTGTCAGGGGGCAACGACGCGCTCTTCTTTAATGAGCTGGAGACGGTGTTTAAGAAGTATACGTACTAGCTCTCCAGCCTTTCTTTCCTCTTTATTATTTTTTTGGCGCGTGCAGGGGCACGGAGCATGATTTTATTGCAACGGTGCTACGATTTCGCTGTCGATCAGCCATTGGTCAAGCTGTGCCTGGACGTCCGGATTGTTCAGATAGTCGATCTTAAAGCGTTCGGTATAGTAGTCCATGGCTTCTTTTGAAGAGATAGCCATGTCGGCATACTCTTCATCCGGGATGTCCACGTTAAGCCTGAGATAATGCCTCTTGCCACTCTGGAGAAGAAAGAGGCGCTCCATATGCTCATCCACCGCCTGGCTATTTCCCCACATAGAAATATCGATGATCGGTCTTATCCAGGCTATTTGTCCACCGCTGTAAGCATGACGCGTTGAAACGAACTTATTGTGCCTGCCCGTGCCAATGGATAGAACGAAGATGTCGTCGAGCGTGATAGACTCGCCATTAGCGTATTCTCGGGGATACTTGAATACTTCAACCAAGGCCGTGGTAGTCGGATTATTTTGGAAAACGCCGCCATCAATACAAATCATTTCTCTTGGCTTTTGCAGGGTATGAGCGGGCAGATAGGTCGGTCCTGCAGACGTGGCTCGACAGACATCTGTCAGGAGTAATTCAGGTCCGGCTCCAGCGCAGCTGCTCGTGAACTGAAATAAAACGGTTTGTTGCAGCTAACATCGTACGTTGTTACAATGATAGGCCTTATGCAGCTTAAGATCCTGGTTGATTCGAAAATGTCCTTTAATACAGTCTCGATACCATGTTTGCCGAACTGAGGCCTTATATAATTTTTGAGTTTATTGTATCGCTTGACCAACCAGCGGGTTTCGTGTGGAAATATCTCTGGTCCGCGTGTGCGATAGATACTTTCAATAAAATCGAAGTCATACTTTGTGGACTGGGTATCTTCATTTGTGCCAAGGGTTGCCCCACAGGCAATTAGTCCTCCTGTAGAAGTACCCGAAACTATATTAAAATAGTTTACCAGGCGCCGGCGGGATTGCGTTGACTCCTGGACTTTTTCTTCGATATGTTTTAGAATTAACACGGGAATAATCCCTCTCAGGCCACCGCCATCGATGGCCAATGCGATACATGGCATAACGGGAAAATTTAAACAACTACTTAACCGCTACTGACTTGGCGAAGTTGTAGGTAGCTTCAGCTAAATGGGCAACGGAGTTTTTATTGGTAATATTTACGGTTTCAACTTTCTCAAACGGCGTAAAAAATGAGTCTCTTCGCAGGACGATCGCCCTTCCATCTTTTGGGGCAAATTCGATCCGTAACGCAGCAGTATTTACGCCCCGGGTTTGTTTCAGGGTGCTTTCCGGATAATAAAGAACCTCAATAAGATTGGTATCCCTGGCAGGAGTAATTACTTCTAACAACTTTCCGTTTTCCGCAAAAACAGGCTTTAATTCCTCGGCGAGGGTATTGATGGCATCTTTGATCTCCGAAACCATTCCCTCGGAGACTTTTTCGACTTCTGCGGACGCCGCTTTTTGGGCAGCAGATTCTTCTAACGCCTTACGCAAATCATTCCCCGCATCGCTGAGTCGCCCATTCATATATTCAAGATACACAATTATTTCCTTAACGAAAAAGAGACCCTGTTAGTTAGTCCTACCCACCTAATCTTGTCGGTTTTGTTCTATCGGGGCGGCGGGGTTTTGAGGTACTTGCTTCAAAAAACAACAGCTATATGTGTTATCCCGATTCAAAAAAGAGTATTCTGCGGCTGGCCGGTGTGGCGGCCCTGATGATGTTGCTGGTGGCCGGTAGCGCTTTCCGGCAGGGGCCGGCGGCGCAACATACGGGTGCCGGCGAGAGTTTATATAAACAGTATTGTGCACGCTGTCATGGCAACGATGGGACCAAAGGGATGTTTGGCGCCCGGAACCTGCAACGAAGTACATTGGCGGACACTGCCGTAACGCTGCAAATCCAGCGCGGCAAGGGGTTTATGCCCGGCTTTCGGAAAAAGCTTTCGGCCGAACAGCTACAGGAGTTAGTGACCTATGTAAAATCTTTACGCGTGCAACCATGAACCTGAACCGAACGACTACAACCGCTAAGACTATGACCGTATCAACTATTCTTTTGGTAATTGCCGTGCTTACGACGGGGCTTATGGCCGGGCTGTTCAGTGCCTGGTCGTATGCCGTCAGTCCCGGACTGGCACGGGTACAAGACATCGAGTTTATCGCTTCGATGCAGGCGATGAACCGGGCGATCCTCAATCCTGTATTTTTGTCGTGCTTCCTGGGCACGGCCTTGCTGTTGCCGTTGGATGTATACCTGCAATACCGGTCGTCGCTGCCGGTGCGCTTCTGGTTGCTGCTGGCAGCGGCGGTGCTATATATAGTCGGCGTGATCGGGATCACGATGGGCGGTAACGTGCCGTTGAACGAAGCGCTCGACGCATTCCGGCTGGAAGCGGCGTCGCCAGAGGAGATTGCCCGGCAGCGGGAGGCTTTTGAAGGGCCCTGGAACAGACTGAACGCGCTGCGAACCGTGGCTTCGTTGCTGGCGTTTGTGCTGACCGTGGTGGCTTGTGTGATGCCAGGCGAGCAGGAGGTCGCTTAATGCTCGGTGTATGCCTGGGGTTTGGGAGCAAACTTATAGGCTAAGGCGAAACTTGCGGGCCAGAGGATCAGGATCAGTAACGGCACCTGGGAACAGATCACGATTATGATCAGGGTCGAAAGAAATCCTGCCCAGCGGAAGAATCGCATCTGACGTGCTTTCGTGGTGTAGCCGTCCTCTTCGCTGTTCATGCCGAAGGCACCGATGACGATACCCAGATAGGGCGGTATGAAGAACGCAAAAAAGTAGAATACTTTCTGCCACGGGGACAGGGGTACCAGCGATCGCTCGGTGAGTATCGCTTTATTCACCGCTGTTTTGAACTTGAATTCGGTGACGTCTTTCTGCGGGATCTGGCGGTTGTCAATCTCCTGGCGTAATACCTCGAACGCTTCCGGCGTATAGTCCCGATGGTCTTCGACCATCTTTAAAAGCTGATCGTTGGAGAGTTTGGCGTAACGTTTGGCCAGGGCGATTTTGTCTTGTTCCATCCCGGTAAAGGTACAGATTCTTACCGGACTTCGCTGCTGACGTTTGTTTTAACGGGGTGTTGACGTATGCGATGCCGGTCGAACCGGGCGGCTTAAAACAAACGCACGTACATCCATAGATGATGTAAAAGTTTTTTCATAAACTTGATAGGTTATTTACATAACTACTGCTTTTCTCTGACCGGATAGTTGGTAGCTCTCAGGGTCGGGAAAAGCAGTTTTTTTTAAGACGGAAGTCTTCCGAAAAAGGATAAGATCTTTGCCGGAGCCAGCCGGAATATTCCCATACACGTTGCTTACTGTTTTTCTTCAAGACCGCGAATGACGGATTTTTAAGCAACGAACGTAAAGGAAAATCGTATCTGGATCAGAAAAGGACATTTCTGTCCCTACTTGTTACTATATGGATCTACGCGAAAAGGCAGTTGCCGCATTATTGGGTGTTGCAGTGGGTGACGCCCTGGGGGTGCCATACGAATTTTTGAGCCGCGCTGAGATGGATGCTACCCCCGCACGGGACATGCGTGGGTATGGTACGCATCATCAACCGGCCGGTACCTGGTCGGACGACAGCTCGCTGACGTTCTGCCTGGCGGAGTCGTTGGCGCACGGCTATGACCTGGCCGATATGGCGCGCAGGGTTGTGCAGTGGAAAACGGAAGCTTATTGGACGGCGCACGGAAACGTCTTCGACATCGGTATGCGTACACGCGAGGCGATTGCAACGTTGGAGGTCATTCTTGACCGCGGCGACATGACTGAGCTTGAGCTACTGCGCTACGGTGCGTCGGAGGAAGATAACGGCAACGGATCGCTGATGCGGATACTCCCTTTATTATTTCACATTCGCGGCCTTGACATACGGCAGCAGTTCGAGATCACCTGGAGGGTATCCGCACTGACACACGGGCATATTCGTTCGGGGATGTGTTGTTTGATATACCTGCGGCTGGCGGAATATCTGTTACAGGGGTTGAGCAAGGAGGAAAGTTACCAGCGCATGCGCGGGGACGTAGTTGCCCTGTGGAAGGAAATGGACTTTGATGCGGGTGAGCAACGGCACTTCGAGCGAATGATCCAACAGGATATTCGGGAAGTTTCGAAAAACACGATTCATGGAAATGGTTATGTTATAAAGTCATTGGAGGCATCCCTCTGGTGCTTTTTGGCAACGGATAATTTTGAGAGTGCCGTATTGTCGGCCGTGAACCTGGGATATGATACCGACACGACAGGGGCTATTACCGGCGGCCTGGCGGGAGTGTATTACGGCAGCGCGGCCATACCGAGCTACTGGCTGGCGGTGCTGGCAAGGTTGGAGGATATTCGCGAGTTAGGCATGGCGTTGGGTGATAAGTATAGTAAATAGATGTATGAAGGTGTTGAAAACGATCGAACTGGATGAAGAGGCCCGGTTTGAGCGTTATGTGCTCGATATTTTTTTGGTTGCGCTGCTGCCCATCGGGATTTGGTTTTTGCAGCCGAGGGTTAACAGGGTGGTGGCGGATTAGTTCCATGCTTCCGTTGTGTGGTTGTATTGTCTGTGAGTTGCTTGTGCAACACTGCGCAACTACTGCGCAACTTTGTGCAACAAAATAATCATGTTGTAAGGGCGAAAAGTATATATCTGGTTGGGATCGTTCCCGACTACGTTGCGGGAGAAAGTATATTTCTTTTAATAATTCTGCGCTGCCGTTTAATAAGTGGATTCTGTGGGTAGGGCAAGTGTCCCATAGTTTTGGGGCCTATTCACATAATCCCTTTTTTATGAAAAGATTATATCTGTTTCGATCGGTGTGCGCGTCGTTGCTGGTGCTGTTGTGCCAGCTGGTGTATGCACAGTTTAAAGTCGTGGGCTACCTGCCTTCGTGGGCGGGTAACGTGAGCGATGTGCAGTTCAGCAAGCTGACGCACATCAACTACGCGTTTGCTTTGCCGACACCCACCGGGGGTCTGCAAAGCCTGGGCGGTGGTGCTTCCAAGCTGCAAAGCCTCGTGTCGGCGGGCCATGCTGCCGGCAAGAAGGTGTTGATTGCCGTCGGCGGCTGGAACAACGGTGACGATGCTGCTTTTCGCGCGCTGGCCGCCAATGCCACGTACCGTACCAATTTCGTCAACGCGTTGATGGGCATGGTGAACCAGTACAACCTGGACGGCGTGGACATCGACTGGGAGTACCCCACCGGCGCCGAGTCGCCGAACTTCACGCTGCTGATGCAACAGCTTTCCAACGCGCTGCATGCGCAGGGCAAGCTGCTGACGGCCGCCGTGGTGGCAAGCGGGTCGACCGGTGACGGCATACAAACCCCGGTATTCGGCTACGTTGACTTCCTGAACCTGATGGCGTACGACGGCGGGGGCTCGAACCACTCGACGTATAACTATGCCGTGCAGTCGCTCAACTATTGGAAGGGCCGAGGCCTGCCGGTGAGCAAGGCGATCCTGGGTGTGCCGTTCTACGGCCGCTCGGCGACGGAATATGTCGGGTACGACGATCTGCTGGTGCGCGGTGCCAGTCCGAACGCCGACAGCTTCAACGGCGTGGGGTACAACGGCATCCCTACGATCAAAAGCAAAACCAACCTGGCGTTCGACCAGGGCGGTGGGATCATGATCTGGGATCTTTCAGACGATGCGCGGAACGCCAACTCGCTGCTGACGGCGATCGACCAGGTGGTGCAGCAACGCGGCGGCGGCAACCCCGGCTGTGTGCCCGTGGCGGCCAGCGCGGACGACGGTAACGTACCGGCCAACGTACTCGACAACGACCTCAACACACGCTGGTCGGCCAACGGCGATGGCCAGTGGATCCAGTTCTGCCTGAGCACGCCCACTACGGTAACGGGTGTTCAGGTTGCATTCTATAGCGGCAACACACGAACGACAACGTTCGACGTGCAGACTTCCGGCAACGGCACGGCGTGGACGAACGCCGCCACCGGGTTGGTAAGCAGCGGTACCTCGCTGGGGCTGGAGACCTTTAGCTTCACACCGCGCACGGCGCAGTACATCCGCATGGTGGGTCATGGCAACTCGGTCAACGCGTGGAACAGCCTGACGGAAGTAAAGATCACGACCGAAGCGCCTTCTATTCCCGTGGGGCAGACGGTATGGCTGCGCGGTTTCAACGATCAATATGTAAGCTCGAAGAACGGCGTGGGGCCGATGTGGTGTAATGCTACCGCCGTGGCGGGCTGGAACCAATTCCTCGTGGTCGATGCGGGGGGCGGTAAAGTAGCGCTGCAGAACCAGAGCCTGTATGTCTCTTCGGAGAATGGTGCGCAAGCCATGACGTGTAATCGTGCCACCGTTCAGGACTGGGAGAAATTCGACTGGATCGTAAACACAGACGGAACGGTATCGCTGCGCGGCAACAACGGTCTGTATGTTTCTTCGGAGAACGGCACACAGGCGATGACCTGTAACCGTGCCACGATCGGCGGCTGGGAAGCTTTTGCCTGGGGTGTTGCAACCCCCGCGGCGGCAGCGCGTGTGGCTTCGGTCGATGCGGCCGGCCTGACCGTGTATCCCAACGAAGTATCCGACAAGGTATACTATGTGTTGCCGGCAGGTGCCAGCGTACACGAAGTGAAGGTGGTGAACCTCAGCGGCGAAGTGGTATATCAGGCTACGGCCAAGGCACAGGCCGAGAATACCATCGAAGCGTCGTCGTGGAAGCGCGGCATCTATTATGTGACGATCGCTACCGACGGCTTTACCAAATCTATCCGGATCATTAAAAACTAATCGTACCCTAACTATGAAGAAGATATTATTAACGGGTATGCTGGCCGTTGCTCTGTTGACGGCAGCGTTTGCCCAGGCCCCGGCGGTGTTCCGTCATCCGGGCGTGTTCAGCAGCCAGGCTGAGCTGGACTTTATCAAAGCGAAAGTAGCGGCCAACAGCGGCCCGATCGTGCAAGGCTACAATGTACTGGCGGGTGATTCGCGTGCCAACCTGAATTACAATCCGGAGCCGTATGCGGTAGTATATGTAGTAGGCTCGGGCGGCTCGCCGCAGGAGGCGGCGTTCCGTCGCGATGCGCATGCGGCCTACGCACATGCCGTCCGTTGGGTGGTGACCGGCAACGTGTCGTATCGCAACAAGGCGGTACAGATCCTGAATGCCTGGTCGGCAACGTTCCAAAGCATGACGACGGATGCCGGCACGCCGAACCAACGCACGCTGGAAGCTTCGTGGGCACTGCCGATCTGGATCGCCGGCGCGGAGATCATCCGGTATTATAACAACGGCGCGGCCGGTTGGGCGGCTTCGGAGGTAACACGTTTCGAGTCGTTTGTCAACAAGGTGCTGACGTATGTGAACGGCCCGATCTACCAAACAGCCAACTGGCTGATCTCGAAAGACCTCGCCCTGCTGTCGGCCGGTGTGTTCATGAACAATGCGTCGTTGTATAACCAGGGTTACAACCACGTAACGGGTCAGCTGGATCAGATCAACACGGCCGGTCAGATCCCGGAGCTGTTCCGTGACTTTGTGCACTCGCAGTATGTATTGATCGGCCTCGCGCAGTGCGCGGAAGTGGCACATCAGCAAGGCAGCGACGCGCTGTTCACCCGCACCAGCGGGGCTTCGCAGCCGCGCCTGTTGCTGGGGGCTGAAGCCTATGTAAAAGGCCTGCTGGGTACCGGCTCGCCGAACTATCGCGCCGACTCGGAGTGGGCCCGTAAGAGCGCTCCGTATGAGATCCTGCTGTCGCGCTACACGGCCCTGGGCATGAGCGTACCGCAGACGCGCACGTATGTATTGAACCAGAACCGCCCGGAGAATGCCATTGAAGATCACTTCCTCGGTTGGTTGACGGCGACACACTCCGAGCTGCCGACCGGTACGGATCCCAACCCCGGCTGTGTGCCGGTAGCGGCCAGCGCAGACGACGGTAACGTTCCGTCCAATGTACTCGACAACGACCTCAACACACGCTGGTCTGCCAACGGCGACGGCCAGTGGATTCAATTCTGTCTCAGTGCTCCGGTGTCGGTCACGGGCGTGCAAATCGCTTTCTATAGCGGCGACACCCGGACGACGAGCTTCGATGTACAGGTATCAGGCAACCCGAATGCGGGCTGGACAACGGTAGGCGCCGGTCTGGTGAGCAGCGGTACGTCGCTGGCGCTGGAGACGTACTCATTCGCCCCGGTAACGGCGCAGTATGTGCGTATCGTCGGTCACGGCAACTCGGTGAATGCCTGGAACAGCCTGACCGAAGTGAAGGTGAATACCGCGGCGCCGACGATCCCCATCGGACAGACGATCTGGCTGCGCGGGTTCAACAATCAATATGTAAGCTCGAAGAACGGCGTGGGGCCGATGTGGTGTAATGCCACGGCTGTGGCCGGTTGGAACGGATTCCTGGTGGTAGATGCAGGGGGTGGTAAGATCGCGCTGCAGAACCAGGCGATGTTCGTATCGTCCGAGAACGGCGCCCAGGCGATGACCTGCAATCGTACTGCTTACCAGGATTGGGAAAAGTTTGATTGGGTGGCGAATGCTGACGGTACTGTTTCGCTGCGCGGCAACAACGGTATGTATGTCTCTTCGGAGAACGGTACCGTGGCGATGACGTGCAGCCGTGCGACGATCGGCGGTTGGGAAGCTTTTGCGTGGGGCGTTGTGGCCCCGGCGGCGCGTATGGCTGCTGCGGCGGGCGATGCGGTGTCGGTATATCCGAATACGGTGTCGGACAGGGTGAATTATACCCTGCCGGAAGGGACACAGGTGCATCGCGTGCAGGTGAAGGATCAGACGGGGCGTGTGGTGTATACTTCGGTAGCGGCCGATGCGAGCCTGGATGCTTCGGGATGGAAGAGCGGGTTATACTATATTACGATTATTGCTGACGGCATAGAGAAGTCTTTTAAGGTGATCAAGCCGTAGTGAACGATACACAACATAAGTAGGGTAAACGTTGTGGTGCCGCCAGTGCCAGGCGGGGACTGGCGGCTTAAAAACAGTGTGAGTGTGAGAGCGGGAGCGAAGAAACGTGTTCTGTTTTTTCTTCGCTCTCACGCTCACACTTTTAGAGCTATTGAGTTATCGGTAAGATTATATAGAAAGTGGACCCTTGCCCGGGTGTCGAGTGGGCGTAGATCTCGCCTTTGTGGTTCATGACGATCTTTTTGCAGAGGGCCAGGCCGATGCCGGTGCCGGGGTAGGACTGGCGGTCGTTGAGGCGTTGGAAGATGACGAAGATTTGCTCGGCGTATTCTTCGGAGAAGCCTATGCCGTTGTCGGCGAACTCGAGTTGAACGTAGGGACGGCCGGGGTCGATCTCGGGGTGTGTTCTTACTTCGGTTTCGGCGAGCGTGCGTGCGTGGATGTGAATGAGCGGCGGCCGGTCTGTTGCCACGAACTTGAGCGCGTTGCTCATGAGGTTGGTGAAGAGCTGGTTGAGTTGCAAGGGTATGCCCCGGATAACCGGCAGCGGATCGACGCGCACGGTGGCTTTCTTTTGCTCGATCAACAGCTCGAAGTCATTGTGTACGTTGGCGACGATCTCGTTGAGGTCGACAGCGGTAAAGATCTCGCCTTCGCGCGCGAGCTGCGAGAAGTTGAGGATGCTTTTGATGAGCGCCTGCATGCGGGTGGAGGCGGCGGTAATTTTGGCGAGGTAGCTGTCGGCGCGCTCGGGCACCGTGCCCAGGGCGCTGCGCAACATTTCAGAGAAGGTGGCGATCTTGCGCAGCGGCTCTTGCAGGTCGTGCGAGGCGACATAGGCAAACTGCTGCAGCTCGATGTTGGAGCGTTTGAGATCACGGGTGCGCTCTTCGATCTTGCTTTCGAGGCTTTCCTGGAAGATCTTTTGATCGTGCACGTCGGTACAGGTTCCGACCCACATCGTCAATTCATGATGCGCGTTGAAGATCGGCACTCCTTGTGTGAGGTGCCAGCGGTATTCGCCCCAGTTCTTCTTATACCGGGCTTCGTATTTAAAGGGATGGTGTAATTGTATGGAAGTGTTCCACTCGGCCAGGTACCCCGCGACATCGTCGGGATGGACGACTGCCAGCCAGCCGTTGCCTTCGCCGTCGTGGGGTCGCTGGCCGGTATAGTGATACCACTGCTCGTTGAAGTATGTGGCTTCGCCGGCAGGGTTGGTCGTCCAGGCCATTTGTGGAAGCGACTCGAGGATCGACTGCAGGTAGTCGCGCGCCTCTTCCAGTTTTTTGCGGGCGGTGACACGGTCGTTTACATCGAGGATCATGATCATGACCCGATTGTCCTCGGTGTCGGGGTCGTTGATCGGCGCGTAAGCCAGGTCGACAAATATGCTTTGCAGTACACCGCGCCGCTTTAGCCGCAACGGTATTTCTTTTATGTTGTGCGGCAAGCCGGTTTGCATGGCGTGTGCCAGAGCCGCCTCTAATTCCGGCGTATGCCCATCGATCAATACTTGCCAGAGCGGTTTGCCGAGATAGTCTTCGCGGGCGCTGCCGGTCCACTCGAGGTAAGCGTCATTGACGATCTCGATGGTAAAGTTTTCGTCTTTGACGATGATGATGGCGGCGGGAGTTTCGTTTATGAGCGCGCGAAAATTCCGCTCGTTCTCGATCAGCTCTTTCTTCGCCAACACGGAGTCCGTCACATCGACGGCCATGTGATGGATGCCGTAGATCACGCCCTCGGTATTGCGCAGGGCCTTGTAGGTATAGTTAAAGTAAAAGTCGCGGAGCTTGCCATCTTCAAACAGCTGTGCCCGGTCTTCGCGGCCTTCATAGGTCTGGCCGGTGGTATAGACGGCTTTCAGCCGATCGATGAAGGGCTGCCCTTTAAGTTCGGGGATAGCTTCTTCAATGGGCTTGCCCGTGATGGACTTGTCTTTATCCCAGAACTTCAACATCACGTCGTTGGCATACCGGATGCGGATCTCCGGGCCCGTGTAGAGTGCGGAGCCGACCATGGAGGTTTCGGTGATGAGCGTGCGGAACCGCTCTTCGCTTTCGCGCAGCACGCGTTGCGAAGATTCGTTGGCCAGGCGGATCGCTTGCTGTGCCTTTTCTTCGGCTTCCGCAACTTTCTTGCGTGCTTCGACCTGGTCGGTCACTTCATAGCCCATGAGTAATACAGACCTGATGGTGCCGTCGGCGGCACGCAGGGCTTTGGCCATAAAGTTGGCATACACCACGCGGGTCGTGCCGTCGGCTTCCTGGAGGTAAACCTTATTTTCCCGGCCTTCATACCCCTGGCCCGTGCGGTAAACTTCGGTAACGGCCTGGTAGGCGGCTTGTCCGGTAAGCTCGGGCATCGCATCGAGCAACCGCTTGCCGATGATAGAAGCATCTTTGCCCCAGAGCTTTAGCGTAGCATCATTGGCCAGTTCGACGATCAGGTCGGGGCCGGTGAGCAGGGCGGTGGAGACGGGTGCTTCCTTGAGGAGATATTGTAATCGTTCTTTGGATTCCTCCATGTCGGATGAGGCTAGTCTGTTCGGGTGGCCGGATCATGTCGCGAAGCGGTAAATTAAAAAAACTATGCCGTAGATCACAGGCTATTTGGTGATTTGAGAGAGGAATGCAGCGGTTTTTGTATCTTGCTCTTGTTATTATGAACTGTTATGAACGCACTACAATACCCCAGTAAAAAAGGCGTGCTGACCGGCAGCATCATGGCCGGCGTAGTGTTATTCCTGATCGGTGGAATGGTGCTGCTGCCCTTTCATGACAAACCGATCGCGTATGTGCTGATGGCGCTGCCGATCGGGTTGATAGCATGGACGTGGTTCGGTACGTCCTATACGCTCGACGCCACCCACTTGTATTTTACCTCGGGGCCTTTTCGCGGGAAGATCGCGTTGACAGACATCACGCAGCTGACGTGCGGTGAAACGATGTGGGCCGGCTACCGGCCGGCTTTAGCGCGTAAAGGTATCGTTGTGCGTTATGGCCGTTGGAACGAGATCTATATCTCGCCCAGAGATCAGGAGGCCTTTGTCGCCGAGCTGGCGGAGCGCAATCCGAAAATTGCGATCGTCGTTAAGAAATGATGAGAGGTTTACCGGGCGATAACCTGGTAGCTCTTCTGGCCAGACCCTTCTACTTCGCGGATCACGCGGCTTTGTTGCAGCTCGTGCAACATCTGGTTCATGGTTGCTTCGTTTTCGGCACCCAGGTGGGCGAGTAGTTCCTGGTATGTCTTGATGTCGTTGGGGGCTTTGCGGAAACTTGTGATGAAGTTCAGAATATCAATTTTTCTCATGGACGTTGGCCGGTTTGGTCGGCTACAAGGGCCGACATCAATCCCTATGCCATACGGAAATGTGCCCTTCCCCGGCGTTAATCCGCATGTGTCCGCCCACGGCTGTCCGCAGTCGGTCAATGTCTGCGCGCTTGCGAGCGATGTGGTCAGGATGGCCGTGCCTTTGTGCGCAACGACGACTCGCGGATGATCAGCTCGGTCTTGAGTATGCGCTGCATGGGAGCGTAGGGTCCTTCTTCCTGTTCGATCTCCTGTAATAAGAATTGCACGGCAGTCTTGCCGATCTCATCGAGCGGTTGCGCGAGTGTTGTCAGCGCCGGGTCGATGAGTGCGGACGTGGGCTCGTTGCTAAAACCCACTACGGCCAACTCAGCGGGTATGCGAATGTTGCGGCTCTTGGCGACGAGGAGCAGCTGGATCGCCGCCGGGTCGTTGACGGCAAAGATGGCGTCAGGCGGTTGCGGCAGATCGAGCAGCCGGCGGGCGCAGGTTTGTGCGCTGGCATTGCTGAGGTCGTAGTATACGATCAGCTCTTCGTCGATGGGCAGGTTGTGGTCGCGCAGGGCGTCGAGGTATCCTTGCAGCCGCTCGCGGCCGATCTGCAGGTTTTGCGGGCCGGCCAGGTGCGCAATGCGGCGGCAGCCTTGCTGGATGAGGTGTGTCACGCCTTTATAAGCGCCGTCGTGATCGTCGACCAGTACTTTGGAAACATCCAGCCCTTCGCAGATGCGGTTAAACATCACGAGGGGGATACCCGCCTTTTGAAACTTGCTGAAATGTTCGAGCGTTTTTGTTTCCCCGGTAACGGAGGCGATGACCCCGTCTACGCGGCTGGCCAGGAGCACCTGCGTGTTGGCGATCTCGGTCTCGAGCGACTCGTTGCTTTGGCAGATGATGACGTGGTAGCCCGCGGGGTTGGCGACTTGCTGCGCGCCGATGATGATATAGGGAAAAAAGCTATTGATAAACTCGGGAACGATGATGCCGATGGTATAACTGCGGCTCCTGGCGAGGCCGAGGGCGAGCAGGTTGGGTTGATAGTCGAGCTGTACGGCCATGTCGAGTACAGCCTTGCGCGTGTTGGCGTTGATGTCGGAGTGACCTTGCAGCGCGCGCGACACGGTGGATTTTGAGATGTTCAGGGCGCTGGCGATATCCATGATCGTCGTCTGGTGACGGCGGTGCAGGGCCGGTGCTTCGGGCTCGGCGTGGGTGGGTTGACTGAAATAACAGTCGCAGCGCTTACAGTAGTACCGTTGTTTGCCGCGCACGATGCCCGCTTTTGCAATGGCATCAACATCCCCGCATTTAATGCACTTGACCATGTTCAGATTTAGGCTCGGAAGGACCAGGGTCTGCGGTCATCCACCATGAAAGTAACGAAAATATTCCGGCTTCAGAACGTCGCTATCGATTGAAATTTTTACCGTGGTAACGATTACAAAAACTACCGGGAGCGCTTTCGCAACCGGTCTCGATAGTTCCTGGAGGTCAGTTTCAATCGTTAGCAATCAGTTTTTTGAATGCTTCCATTACTTTTCCGGTCACAAACAACACACCTATGAGAAAAAACTCTACAAACCTGCAGGTCCTGTTACTGGGGTTCCTGCTTTATTTTCTGGTCAGCCCCGGCCTCGTCTACGGTCAGGGGGCCACGGTGCGGGGGAAGGTGAGTGCGGAGACGGGCGAAGCGCTGCCCGGCGTGAACATCGTTGTAAAAGGATCGTCGCGGGGTGCTACCTCCGACGCCAATGGCGAATATGTATTGCAAGACCTCAAGCCGGAAGATGTACTGGTATTTTCCTTCATCGGCTACACGGCGCAGGAGATCACCGTCGGCCAGCGCACCACCCTCGACGTGGTGCTGGGCGCCGACATCGAGACGCTGAACGAAGTGGTGGTCGTGGGGTATGGCACGCAGCGGAAGATCGAGACCACGGGCTCCATCGCTTCCGTGAAATCGGACGACATCGTGCAAACGCCGGTGACCAACGTTGCGCAGGGCCTGCAATCGCGGGTGGCGGGTGTACAGATCACGCAGAACTCGGCGGCGCCGGGGGGTAACATCAGCGTGCGCATCCGCGGTACGAACTCCATCAACGGTACGTCTGAGCCTCTGTACGTCGTGGACGGCATACAGATCTCCAACACGGGGGGCATTACGGATGTAAGCCCGCTGTCGATGATCAACCCGAACGACATCGAGTCGGTTGATATTTTGAAGGACGCTTCGGCGACGGCCATCTACGGCGCCCGTGGTGCGAACGGCGTGGTGCTTATTACGACGAAGCGCGGCAAGGCGGGCTCCACCCGGGTGACGTACGACGGTTACTACGGCGTGCAGGAGGTTCGCAAGAAACTCGACGTGCTGAATGCCACCGAGTTTGCGCAGCTGGAGAACGAAATATACAAGACGGCCATCTATGCCGACCCGGCGTCGGAAGGCGAAGGGGTAGACTGGCAGGACCTCATCTTCCGCTCGGCGCCGATGCAAAGTCACCAGCTTTCGGTGAACGGTGGCAGCGAGAAAACGCAGCTGGCGCTGTCGGCCAACTATTTTGACCAGGACGGTGTCATCATCAACTCGGGGTTCAAGCGTTACTCGTTGCGCCTGAACATGGACCACCGCGTGAGCGACCGCGTCAAGATCGGCACGAGCATTATGGGCAGCAGTACTGTCAACCAGGGCATTCCCACCGGTACCCAGGACGTTGGTAATGCCGACGTCGTGACGGCGAGCATTGTCGGGGCCGCCATCGGGGCGCCGCCTACGTTGAAGCCTTACCGCGACGACGGCACCTTGTTCCCGTTTGCCGAACAGCGCGACGGCCGCTACCGCGAGGTGACGAACCCGCTGGGGCTGGCGTCCGTGAAGAATGAAGACAAGATCCAGCGTATGTTGGGCAACGTCTATGGCGAAGCCACGCTGGTAAAGGGGTTGACGTATCGCGCCTCGTTCAACGTCGACCTCCAAAGCGGCTTGCGCGATTATTATTCGCCGCGGTATATCATTGCGACGAAAGACCTGAACGCCAGCTCGGGCAGCGCGAAGAAGACCAATACCAACAACGTGATGCTGCTGCACGAAAGCATCCTGACCTACGAGCAGCGCCTGGCGGTAAACCACAGCCTGAAGTTTACGGGTGTGTTTGCCACGCAGTCGACACAATACCGTGAGAATTATACCATCGGCAACGGCTTTCCGAACGATGCCACGACCGACGAGGCCCTGCAACTGGCCACGAGCGTGTCGACCTCCAGCAAGCGTACAAAGGAGCGCCTGGACTCGTACATGGGCCGGATCAACTACGGGTATAAAGACAAGTATTTCTTCGACGTCACCGCCCGGGTAGACGGTTCGAGCAAGTTCGGGGAGAACTACAAGTATGGTTTCTTTCCCGCGGCGTCGTTCGGCTGGCGGATCATTGAAGAAAATTTTATGCAGGCCATTCCGGTTATCAGCGACCTGAAGCTGCGCGGCAGCTATGGACTGACGGGAAATGCGGGGGCGATCGATCCGTACAAGTCCCTTCCGCTGCAGGGACCGGGGAGCGATTACCAGCTCAATCACACGTATGTAAAAGGCATCAGCCCGCTGGGGCTTTCCAACCCCGACCTGCGGTGGGAAAAGTCGTTGCAGGCTAACTTGGCGTTGGATGTGAGCTTGTTCAACGACTGGCTGAACCTGACGGTGGAAGTATATAAAAAGAAAACAACGGATTTGCTGTATGAAAAGACACTGCCGCTGTCGTCCGGCTACGGTACGATCATGACCAACCTGGGGGGTATTGAAAACAGAGGCATCGAGCTTTCGGCCAACGCCCGCATCCTGGACGGTGATTTGAAATGGAATGTGTCGGCCAACTTTACCGCCAACCGCAACGAGGTGACGGACATTGACGGTGGCGTGACGAAAGAACGATTCATTACCAGCTATACCTTGTTGAAGGTCGGCCAGCCGCTGGGTGTCTTTAAAACGTATCTGTTTAACGGCATCTACCAGACGGGCGAGACGATCATACCCGGTGCCGACGGACGCATCGGCGGCACGAAGGTGGTGGACTACGATGAGAACAATCTGATCACCGCTGGTGACCAGGTTATCACCGGCAATCCCAACCCCGATTTTATATTCGGTTTTTCCACCAACCTGGCGTATAAGAGCTTTGATCTGAGCGTGTTCCTGTCGGGCACGTACGGCAACGATGTATACAACGTGAGCCGAGCCTCCTTTGAAAATCCGTTGGGGCAACGAAACCTGCTGCAGGGTGTCGTAAATCGATGGACGCCGGAGAATCCGAACAACGAGTACGCCGGCGCCTTGCAGGCGGGCCGTTTGCCGATCACCAACCGGTTTATTGAAGACGGCTCCTACCTGCGGTGCAAGAACGTCACGCTGGGGTATGTGTTGCCGGCGATCAAGGGTATCAACCGGGCGCGGATCTATGTCAGCGCAAACAACTTGTTTACGGTCACGGACTACACGGGGTATGATCCGGAGGTAAACACGTTTGCCGGGCAGAACACCGCGATCGGTATCGACAACCTGGTGTACCCGTCGTCGAAGTCGTTCCTGGGAGGTATACAGGTAACATTCTAATCGGAAGCATTCGCAACAGAACATTTTAATAAAAGCTATATGAACCATATTCTCAAGGCTTTTCTTCTCACCGGCGGCGTAGCGCTGGCGCTCGTGTCGTGTGAGCTGCAAGAAGAAGTTTATTCTTCCATTTATACCGCGAATTTTTATAAGACGGCGTCAGACGCCGAGGCGGCTATTGCCGCGGCGTACGACCCTATTTCAGATATGTATGGCGGGCCGGCGGCGTTGCTGTCGTCGGATCTGAGCGCCGATCAGACCTACCCGCGGGTGGCGGTGTCGCGCAATACGTTGACATTATTCTCGTACGACGCGAACTATACCGCCCAGCGCACGGCGGGACGTATAAACGAGTCGCCGCAACAGATCTGGACGTCGAGCTATGATGGCATTGAAAAGTGCAACTGGGTCATTGAAAAGGTGCCCGGTACACAGATGGATGCCAATCGTAAAAAGGAGATCATCGGCGAGGCCTACTTCCTGCGGGCATTTTACCACTGGACGGTCACGAAGAACTTTGGGGATGTGGTGGTAAAGACAAAAGCCAGCGATGTGGAGGCCAATGCGTATGTGGGCAAGAGCGCAAAGGCGGATGTATATGCACAAATCTATATCGACCTCGATTCGGCGGTGGCAAAGTTGCCGGAGCATTCCGCCGGATTGGTGAAGGGCCGTCCGTCGAAGCAAGCGGCGCTGGCGTTGTACGCCAAAGCGGCGCTGTACAACGAAGACTGGCCGACGTCACTGGCGAAAGCAGAGGCCGTGATGGCCAACGGCTACCTGACGCTGATGGACAGCGTACGCGATATTTACGATGTGGCGAAGGAAGATATTGCCCGGATGGAAAACATCTTTGCTTATGAAGCGGAGTCGATCAACTCGGTGTCGGGCTCTACATCGTCGAAGTCACACCAGATGACCGGTCTGTGCGGCCCTCCCGGAAATGCCGCGCCGGCGTATGGAAAGACCACGTATGGTTCGTTCTTTGCCTATCAGGCTTTCTTCAATTCGTTTGACCCGCGCGACCGTCGGCGGGGCATGCTCGATACCGCGTACGCAAAGTCGAACGGCGATATTGTGCACCAACAGAATATCACCCCGGTAACGAAGGACGCCGTGCTGGTGAAGAAATACCAGGACCCGGTGTCGCCGACGGGCGCCACGACGAACAACATTTCCATCCTGCGCATAGCGGATGTATACCTCATAGCCGCCGAAGCCGAGGCGCGTGGTCAGCAGGCTGCTACGCAAAAGGCATACGACTATATCAACGCGGTTCGCCGCCGGGCGATGATCGACGATCTGCCCGCGGGCATGGGCCTGCCGGACTTTACGGCGGCGGTATTGCAGGAGCGCTCGTGGGAATTCTTCGCCGAGGGCGACCGTTGGTACGACCTGACGCGCACCAATACGTTTATGGACGTGATACCGGATGCGGTCAACAGCTACTACCCGGAGCGGCACCCGGAAGCCAAGCACCGGTATTTTCCGATCCCGCAAGATGAGATCAATGCCAATACAAAGCTGGTACAAAACGATCCCTGGAAGTAAGGGGTACAGCACATGCGGATCCTGTTCACACTTTGGGTTTTACATATGGTAGGGTTGGGCTATGCCCAGGACCTGCAGCTATACCTGCTGGCGGGTCAAAGCAATGCCGTGGGGCAAGGTGACAGTGCCTTGTCCCCCGCTTGCTCCGCGGGCACGGCGTGGGAGTATATTGCCACGCGCGATGCGCTGGTGGTGCTAAGGGATCCGTTTGGGCAGGATGAGCTGCATTTTCAGCGGGCGCATACAGGCAGCCTGGCACCGGCGTTAGCGGAAGCGTTGTATCGCCGCACGGGTAAGCCGGTGGTGCTGGTGGCCGCGGCCCGGGGTGGCAGCGCGTGTCACACACTGGCCGAGCTGAACGACTACGGCACGTGGGATGTGCAGGGGCGTCTGTTGCTGATGCCATTCGCCATTCAAAAGGTCCAGGCGGCGGAGCGGAAGACAGGCAAGCGTCTGCAGGGCGTTGTGTGGGTGCAGGGCGAGCGCGATGCGAACGCCATAACGATGGAAAGCTTACTGCCGGGCAGTACCGGCAGGCACTGCAACGTGTCATTGCGCGGTTTCGCGAGGCATTTGGGAAGGAGCTTCCCTTTTATATTGTACAGACCGGGTATTATACCGGTCATCCGCACACGGGCTTTGATGCCGTGCGGCAAGAGCAAGAGGCCGTGGCGGCCGCGGATCGCCATACACAGATCGTGTACCGCGGCACCACATCTTTTGCCGACCAGGGATGGATGCACGACGCCATTCACTATAATCAAACAGGTTTAAATCATATCGGCGCCGCGGTAGCGGAGGCCCTTGTAAACAATTATCGTCCATGAAGCTTAGGTATCTATTGATCGTCTTTTGTTGTCTTCCGGTTTGTCTTTTAGCCCAGCAACGCACGGCCTTGCACGGCGAGTGGAGCTTTGCGCTTGACCCGGTACAGGTAGGTGAACATCATGCATGGTACAGGCCCGATTTTCCCCTGACCCGTTGGGACAAGGTAACGGTGCCGCATTGTTTTTCTGTCGACCCGCGGTATATGCTCTACACGGGCACGGCCTGGTATGTAAAGAAATTTCAGCACGCGGCAATACCGGCCGGGCATCGTGCATACCTACGCTTTGAGGCCGTGTTCTACAAAGCCCAGGCATGGCTGAACGGGCAAAAGGTAGGCGGGCACGAAGGGGGCTATACGCCGTTTGAGTTGGATATCACGGCGGCGTTGAAGGGTGAGAACACCCTGGCGCTGCAGGTGACCAATGCGTGGGACACCACGACAATTCCCGGCGCGAAGACCCGCATTGCGGATACGGATGAAAATACGGGCCAGCTCTTTCCATGGATCAACTACGGCGGCATTACCCGCGAGGTGTATGTCATCGTACGGCCGGAGGTATATCTACAGAATGTAAAGATCACGACAGATCCCGATCTTACCCGGAAGACGGCGAAGGTATCGCTGGCGGTGCATGTGCGGAATACCGGCGGCCGCGCGGCGAAGCCGGCCGTACAGATAGCGTTGTATCGTGCCGGGAACAAGGTGCCGGTCAAGATGTCGGTAAAAGTGCCGGAGGTACCGGCGGGGGCGACGACGGTCGTGCAGGCGGAGGCGGTGCTGCCGGCGAAAGAGGTGAAGCTGTGGTATCCCGATGACCCGGTACTGTACCAGGCGGAGATCATTACCGGTACAGATACGTTGTCGCGCATGTTCGGCATCCGGCAGGTGGCGGTACAGGGCACGCAGCTGTTGCTGAACGGTGAGCCTATCCGCATGGGCGGCTGCAACCGGCCGCTGGACTATCCGGGCTATGGCTCGATGGACCCGGCGGTGGTATTGGAAAAAGATCTGACGCTGATCAAGAACGGCAGCATGGAGCTGTCGCGCATCAGCCACTATCCCGTGTCGACGCAATTGCTCGATTGGGCCGATGCCCATGGTTTGCTGATCATTGCCGAGGCGGGCAACTGGCAGCTGACGCCCAGGCAGATGGCGGACCCCGCCATGCGGGCGCGGTACCAGGCACAGCTGCGCGAGATGATGGAGCGCGACTGGAACCACCCGTCGGTAATTGCGTGGAGCGTGGGGAACGAATATCACTCGCATAAGCCCGAGGGACAGGCCTGGACGAAAGACATGTATGCCTATACCAAGTCGATCGACGCCTCGCGGCTCGTAACGTTTGCCAGCATGTTTGTGTTTCGCGACATCATTCGCACGCCGGAAGATGAAGCATCGCAGTACGTAGACTTTGTCAGCGCCAATATCTATGGCGACCACCTCAAGAACTTAAAACACATACACGAATTATATCCCAACAAGCCGGTATACATAAGCGAGTTCGGCTTGCGCACCGACGGTGTGAAAGACGAGCAGGACCGTGTGCGGCACCTGCAGAAGGCCATGCAGGATTTTCGCCAGTGCGATTTCCTGGTGGGTGCGTCGGTATGGACCTTTAACGACTACATGAGCCGGTTTCCCGGCACCAATCCCAATGGCTACCGGCCGTGGGGGCTGGTGTCGCCCGAGCGTGACCTGCGCGGCATGTACCGGGCATGGCAGGAGGAGTTTGCACCGGCCACCCTTTCGGTACGGGTGTCGGGTACGCAGGCGTCTGTGACGGTGACGGCGCGGAACGATTTTCCGCGCTACACACTGCGCAACTACACGGTACAGTGCGGAGGCAAGTCCGCCATGATCGATATGCTGAAGCCGGGCGAAAGCAGGACGCTTACCCTGGAGGTTGCACCGGGTGCGGCCGATGTGAGCCTGGTGAAGCCGGGTGGCTTTGTCGTGGTTAAAAAATCCATTCATCCTTAAACGTTCAACGGTAACATGATTGTATCGGAAAGTATAGCTTCCAGATCGCTGCGGCAGGATGTGCTGTCGGCGGACCTGGTCATTGTGGGCGGAGGTTTGTCGGGTGCCTGTTGTGCGATCACCGCGGCGCGCGAAGGTCTGAAGGTTGTCCTCGTACAGGACAGGCCCGTGCTGGGGGGTAATGCCTCCAGTGAAGTGCGGCTGTGGGTGCTGGGTGCGACGTCGCACATGGGCAACAACAACCGGTGGTCGCGCGAGGGCGGCGTGATCGATGAGATCCTCGTCGAGAATATGTATCGCAACCCCGAAGGCAACGCGGTGATCTTTGATACGGTGCTGTTGGACAAGGTAATGTCGGAACCGAACATTACCCTGCTGCTGAACACGGTCGTGATGGAGGTTACAAAAGCAGGAGACGCGATTGCTTCGGTACGTGGTTTTTGCAGCCAGAACTCCACGGAGTATGTGTTAAAGGCTCCGCTGTTCTGCGACGCCTCCGGCGACGGGGTAGTGGGTTTTCTGGCGGGGGCTGCGTTTCGAATGGGGGCGGAGACGCGCGAAGAGTTCAACGAACAGTTTGCGCCGGAGAAGGAATATGGTGAGCTGCTGGGGCACTCCTTGTATTTCTATAGCAAAGACGTGGGCAAGCCTGTCAGCTTTGTTCCACCGGCCTATGCCTTGCAGGATATTACCCAGATTCCCCGCTACCGCAGGTTCAATGCAAAAGAATACGGGTGTAATCTTTGGTGGGTGGAGTACGGCGGCCGGTTGGATACGGTGCACGACACCGAGACGATTAAATGGGAGCTGTGGCGCGTGATCTATGGCGTGTGGAACTATATCAAGAACTCCGGCAAGTTTCCCGAGGCGCGTAACCTGACGCTCGAGTGGGTGGGGACGATCCCCGGTAAACGGGAGAGCCGCCGGTTTGAGGGCGACTATATCTTAACACAGCAGGACATTGTCGAGCAGCGGCCGCAGGAAGATGCCGTGGCATTTGGCGGGTGGTCGATCGACCTGCACCCCGCAGACGGTGTGTTCAGCGAGCGGCCGGGATGCAATCAGTGGCATGCCAAGGGTATATATGATATTCCGTATCGCAGCTACTATAGCCGCAATGTCAAGAACCTGTTCCTGGCGGGGCGGATCATCAGCGTCAGCCACGTGGCGTTCGGATCGTCGCGGGTGATGGGCACGAGCGCCTACGGGGGCCAGGCGGTGGGCATGGCGGCGGTGTTGTGCAAGCAGTACGGTGTGCTGCCCGCCGAATTGCCGGCGAAAGGTCTGGTGCCCGCGCTCCAGCAGCGGCTCATGGCGCGGGGCCAACATTTACCGCACCGGCGCCTGCACGATGCGAAGAACCTGGTGAACGAAGCGACGCTTCAGGCCTCGAGCACGCTGTCGCTGCAGGCGTTTCCCGAAGGCGAGCTGCGGCCGCTGGACCCCGCGGTGGCACAAATGCTGCCGCTGCCGGCAGGGCCCATGCCGGGCGTATCGTTCCACGCGTATGCCGAGCAGCCTACTACGTTGGAAGTAGAGTTGCGGGTGAGCAGCAAGGCCGGTAATTATACGCCGGATGTGACGCTGGCCGCGGTGCGCAAGGAACTGGCGGTGGGCAAGAATTGTGTCGACCTCGCGTTTGACGTTTCCCTTCCGGCAACGGCGTATGCCTTTGTTGTATTTCGGAAGAACCCACTGGTGAAAGTGCCTTTCTCTTCGCAGCGTGTAACGGGGGTGCTATCGGTATTTAATCACATCAACGAGGCCGTATCGAATTATGGCAAGCAGACACCTCCCGACGACATTGGCATCGATGCTTTTGAGTTCTGGTGCCCGCAACGGCGCCCGGGCGGGCAGAATGTAGCACTGCGGTTGTCGCAGCCGCTAACATGCTTTGGCGCCGAGAATATCCGGAACGGCATCGCCCGGCCGGTAGATGCACCCAACGCGTGGGTGGCCGACAGCAAGGATGCAAACCCGGCGCTCACGCTCACGTGGGATGCGCCCCGTACCTTTCGCACGGTGGTGTTAAAGTTTGATACCGACTTCGACCACCCGATGGAGACGGTGCTGATGGGACATCCGGAGCAGGTGATGCCCTTCTGCGTGCGGCAGTATACATTGCGCGACGAGCACGGTGCCGTGCTGTATCAACGTGAAGGGAATTATCAGACGCAGAACGTGATCCGGTTCCGGGAGCCGGTAACGACACGTTCGCTGACGTTAACCGTGGCCCACCCGTCGGCGGAAGTACCGTCGGCCGTATTTGAAATACTGTGTTATGAAGATTGACATGAGCAGGATCGTATCGATGAGCGTTTTGATCACGGCGCTCGGTGTGGCGGGCTGCCAGCAACGGGACGTAAGCCTTGGCAATGACCGGCTGCAGCTGCACTGGAAGCAGGAGGCAGATGGCTGGCACGCCACGGGCGTGCAGGTGCGAGTCGGGAATGCCTGGCAGGACGCCGGCACGCCGGATGGAAGCTATACGTTGTTATATAGCGAGCAGAAGCCAGACAGCACCCCCACGGTATTTAAGACCAACACGGGCGTGCCATTTCCCGAGCCGGTGTATAAATATCAGCAAGGCTTTTGGAAGGACGCGACCTCGCCGGTATCGTTGAACACGGCGGGCGAGGCGGTAACAGCCTATCCGTCGGACGTGCGGGAAGACGGTAAGCACCTGGTATTTACCGTCGACAACGCCTGGGCGAGCATCACGGCATCGTGGGCGTTGGACGAGCGGTTTCCGAACGACGTGGTGGTAGAGCATCAATGCATCGTCAAGAAACCGGGGTATTATTCCTTTGCTACGCCCACGCTGGCGACAGTGGCGGAAGACGATATGGCGTGGGCCACGGTGCCGGGGTATTTCCAGGGCGACTCGATCCAGCCTGACTTTATCCGGGCATATGCGTATGGGCAGGGCGTGCCGGCGCTGCCGGTGATCTATCGCGAGCGTTGTGCCAGCACACTGGCGGCGATCATCGATACGAAGCAGTCGGTGTCGCTTGCGGTGATACCCCGTCCGGGGCTGGGCCGCGATCCCTGGGCACACGATCACATCACACACGCGGACTGGAACATCGGGCTGTCGCACCGCAACCGTGCGGGGGCCTTATCACCTTCGCTTTATTACCCGGTACTGGGTCAGAAACCTTCCCGCCTGGCGGCCGGCGACACGGTAAAATTCTCCTATCGCTATAGTTTGCGCGAGGGTACCTGGTACGACCAGGTGAAACACACGGCGAATGATGTATATCAATTCAAGGAAGCATTGGCGTTGCGGCAGAACAAACAATCCCTGACGCACCGCATCGAGGCGATGTACCGCTACCTGACCGATACAAAAACGTCGATGTGGCATGTCGAGTCTTTTGAGGGCCGACAGATCGGGGGTCAGTCGTATCTCGGCGGCGTGGTAGGCTCGCAGGGTGATGCGATCAAGAACTCGGACTACGGTGCGATGTGGATGCTGGCCAGGGCTACCGATGATCCGGCGTTGCAAAAGCAGGTATTGCCCTATGCGCTTAATTTTAAACTGGCGCAACAGCAAACGACGCCGGGCTTCTTTCAGGGAGCAGCCGTGGGACAATATTACCTCGCCAAGCGCAAGGTATTTGTAGAGGAGTGGGGTGAGTTTGTCGAGCCGGTGAGCCTGACGTACTACACCATGCTGGACGATGGAAACATTTTGTTATTCGAACCCGATCACAAGGTCTTGCTGGAGCGCTTACGCCTGGGCGCGGAGCTATTGTTAAAGTGGCAACAACCGGACGGCAGCTGGAAGGTGGCGTATGACCGGAAGACAGAGGAGCCATTGTTTCAGGACATTGACGATCTGCGACCGACGTTCTATGGGTTGATCGTGGCGCATCGCATTTTGAAAGATCCTAAATACCTGGCGGCGGCGGAGAAAGGTGCGGCGTGGTTTATACGGCACGGCGTAGAGAAGGGACACTTCATCGGGGTGTGTGGCGATGCCCGGTATGCCCCCGACTTTGCCACGGCCCAATCGGCGCAAGCTTTGTTAGACCTGTATGACATTACCGGTAAAAAGGAATACCTGGAGGCGGCCCTGCAAGCGGCGCGCATCTATACCACGTCTGTTTATACGCACCCCATTCCCAGCCGGCAGCCGAAGATCGTATACGGCACGCCGCGCGAGGATTGGGAGATCTCACAGGCAGGGCTAAGCTTTGAGCATGGCGGCATTATGGGCTCGGCGCAACGCCAGGGGCCGATACAACTGGCGAGCCATGCGGGCTTGTTTGTACGGGCATTTCAACTGACGCAGGATTCCTTGTTCATAGACATGGCCCGTGCGGCAGCGATCGGGCGCGATGCCTTTGTGGATTCCACGACGCGTGTGGCCTCGTATTACTGGTACGCGATGAACAAGGGGGCGGGACCGTATCCGCACCATGCATGGTGGCAGATCGGGTGGATCACGGATTATTTATGGGCGGAGGCGCAGCTGCGCTCCGCGGGCGACATTTCGTTTCCGCGCGGTTTTGTGACGCCGAAGGTCGGTCCACACCAGAGCTACGGTTTTGTGCCCGGTACCATCTATGGAGATCTGGCCGACCTCGTGATCCGGCCGGGGCTGGTCGTGTGCGACAACCCGTCGGTGGAGTATCTTACAGCATATTCTGCTTCCAAAAATCGTTTGTTTATTATACTATTGAATGATCTACCCACGGCGCAGCATGCACCGGTGGCGATACACGTGGATGCGTGGAAGCCCGGCACGCGGGTAAAGGCGGTGACGTCGCTGCCGGGTGGGCAGTCCGTGGCGGCCCAGGATGGGCCGACGGTCGACGTTTCACTGCCGCCGTATGGCCTGACCGTGTATGCGCTGGATCTTCAATGATGTTTTTCAATCTCTGATTTCATGGTACAATTGGATTTTATTGTCATGGCGGTATTTGCCATGTTGATCTTTGCGATCGGGCTGGCGTTTACCCGCACGGGCAGCAAAAGCAGTCAGGCGTTTTTTGAGGCGGGGGGCGAGACGCCCTGGTGGATCAACGGTCTGTCGCTCTTCATCAGTTACTTCTCGGCCGGTACGTTTGTGGTGTGGGGGTCGATCGCCTATAAGCACGGTCTCGTGGCAAATACCATTCAGCTCACGATGGCCATCAGCGGGTTGATCGTGGCGGTGTTTATCGCAGCCCGGTGGAAACGGACGGGCACGCGCACGGCAGCGGAATATATCGGTATCCGGTTCGGAACGAAGGCGCAGCAATTTTATACCTATCTTATCCTGATCCTGAGCCTGGTCAACACCAGTGCCGTGCTCTACCCGGTGGGCAAGATGGTATATGTGGCGACGCCGTTTTCGCTGGAGGCCTGCATCATCGGTATCGGCATCCTGATCGTATTGTATACCGCGGCCGGCGGGCTGTGGGCGGTATTGGTGACGGACGTCGTGCAGTTTATTATTTTGATGGCGGCGGTGTTGATCGTTATACCGGCGTCGTTCGCGCAGATCGGAGGCGTTAGTAGTTTCTTTCGCCAGGCTCCGGCCGACTTCTTTGAGCCGTTCGCCAATGATTATACCGCCGGTTTTATGCTGGCCTTTATCGGCTATCAAACCGTTTACATCGGTGGGAACTGGTCGTATGTACAACGGTATACCAGCGTGTCGAACGAGCGCAATGCGAAGAAGGTGGCGTATCTGTTTGCTTTTCTGTATGCGTTGAGCCCGATCATCTGGATGCTGCCGCCGATGGTATACCGCATCATCAATCCCGGCTTGCAGGGGTTGGAACCGGAAGGCGCGTATATGATGCTCTGCCAGCGTGTATTACCGGCGGGGTTGATCGGCCTGGTGTTGTCGGGTATGATCTCCGCCACGTCGAGCAAAGCGAATACTACGATCAACCTGTCGGCTACGGTGTTCGCCCAGGATGTATACCGCAGTGTGTTCCGGCCGGATGCTTCGGAGAAGGAGCAGATCCTGGTGGCGCGGCTTTTCACGTTACTGTTTGGCGCCGGAACGATTGGCGTGGCGCTGTTGGTGCCGCTGGCGGGCGGCATCGTGGAAGTGGTGTTGAGCATCGCGGCCATTGCGGGTGGTGCCTTGTTTGCGCCGATCATCTGGTCGTTATACTCTTCCCGACAAACAGCGTTCTCGGTCGTGTTCACTACGATCGTGGCGTTGGTCGTGAGCTTATCGTTCAAGGTATTGCTGCCGGCACTCGCGGGATTTAAACTGGATCGCTCGGTGGAGACCCTGCTGGGCGTGGGATTGCCGCTGGTCGTGCTGGGCATCTTTGAATACTATTATTATAGCCAGGGCATAAAATCGCCGCGCGCATTAGCCATGCAACGAGCAGCAGCATTGGAGCCGCCGGCGGTTCAACAGTTACATCACGAGGCCGCGCAGCAGCAGAACCGGTTTGGTATTACCGTCATTACCGCGGCGGCGGCCTTTGTCGGTGCAGGCATTGCATTGCTGGGCGTGCTCGCCGGCGGTAACATGACCGTGGTGGCGGTGGGCAGTATCATTTTTCTGCTGGCAGGCACGGCGCTGTATCGCTATGTGCTGAAGAAGGCGTAGATTATTCCCATGCGTCGAGCAGGCGCCGCACGACGATGATCTCGCCCGTGTGATAGGCGTTGTGGTCGGCAATGAGCAATGCTTCGCGCAGCAGGTTTTGTCCGTCGCCGTGCTCAAAGGGTTCGAGCAGGTCGCGCTTGGGGTTCTTCAATAGATTAAAGAAACGCGTGCGGTCTTCTTCGATCTGGGCCAGCGCCTTTTTCCAGGCATAGTCGCTTACTTCGTCCGGCACTTCTTCGGGCCAGTAACCTTTGGGCCACGGGGGCGACTCGTGCGTGGCGGAAGAACAGAACTCTACAATGTCCCATTGGGTGATGCGCATGTGCTCGACGAGTTGCCAGATGCTATAGGGCAGTGACCGGGGCGTACGTGTGCGGAGCGCTGCGGGCAACCGCGCAACGGACTCTTCGAAGGAGACGTGGGCGTTGCCTTTTTGAATGCATTGGATCAGTTCGGTGACGATGGTTTTGCGTTGGGCCGTTTCCATGGTTGATCGTTTAAGATAGTCTATAAAAAATCTTGCCTTCGCTAAAGCTCCGGCGGGCAGGCTCGCCTACCGGAACTCAGCGAAGGCAGGGCGTTAGTGTGCGTTTTAGCACATCCCAATCTTTTACCGGTTATCCGGCCATTCATTCTTCTGACGCAATCGTTGTTTGAAATCGTCTGTCGGTAGAAGATGTTATCTTAAAATTCCAATCCCTATGCCCAACCCAAAACCTTATTTTGCTCTCTTTATTCTTTCGCTGTGGCTGTTGCCGCTTTTTACCCACGGTCAGCAGCTTCGTATTTTAACCAATCACCTGGGCTATGAGGCCTTGGGGCCTAAGCATGCCGTGGTGCAGGGTAAGGCCGGCGACGGTGTAACGACTTTTCAGGTGAAAGACAGCCAGACCGGTGCGGAAGTTTTTTCCGGCACGGTGGCCCAGGTGGGCCCGGTGCAGAAGTGGAAGGACTGGCACTTCTGGACACTGGACTTTGACGGCGTAACCCAGGAGGGTTCTTACTATATAGAGTGTACCACGGGCAAGGGCGTGATCCGCTCCTTCCCGTTTGTGATACAGACCGATGTGTTGGAACGCAACACCCTTTCAAACGTAGTCTATTATTTTAAAGGACAGCGGTCGTCGGGGTTGCTCGACAAAGCAGACCGCAACCTGAAGCTGGAAGATACCAACACGATCGTGGATGCGCACGGTGGCTGGTTTGATGCCACCGGCGACTATGGCAAACATATTTCGCATTTGTCGTTCTCCACCTATTTTAATCCGCAGCAAATATCGCTGACGGCGTGGGGTCTTTTTAAGACGTATGCTTTGCTGGACGCCCGTGACAAGACTGCCTTTAAACAATATAAACGCCGGGTGCTGGACGAGGCGATGTTTGGTGCCGACTACCTGGTACGTGTGAAAAACCCGAAGGGTTCGTTTTATCGCTCGGTATCGGGACACGGACCGGAGAAGCGCCCGGAAGATCGCAAGATCGGTAAGGACTCAAAGGGCTATGCGATCAAGACGATCGATACCAAGGACAAAACAAACCCCGGCAACATCGAACGTGTGTCCAGCCAGGCTACGTACGAGGTGAGCTATCGTGCGGGCGCGGGTCTCTCCATTGCCGCCCTGGCGATGGCCAGCACATATCCCGTATCGGGCGATTATACGGCGGCCGACTATCTGCGCACGGCGGAAGAAGCCTTCGCTTTTCTGGAAAAGAACAATATATACTATACCAATGACGGTAAGGAAAATATAGTGGATGACTATTGTGCGCTGATGGCTGCCACGGAGCTATACAAGGTCACGAAGAAACCCCTGTATAAACAAGCGGCGGACAAACGTGCCCGGAACCTGATGGGCCGTTTGGTGACATCCGGTACCTATCAGGGCTCATGGCGTGCCGATGCGGCCACGCGTCCGTTCTTCCATCCGTCGGATGCAGGCCTGCCCGTCGTGGCATTGTTGAATTATGCGCCGATGGCCGACGAGGCCGTGCGCAAGGAAGTGCTGGCCTGTGTTAAGAAGTCACTGACATATGAATTACAAGTCACGGGCGAAGTAAACAATCCCTTTGGTTATGCCCGGCAACTGGTGCAGAACAAAGAAGGGGTGAAGCGTACTGCCTTCTTTTTTCCGCACGATTCGGAAGCGGCGCCATGGTGGCAGGGCGAGAATGCGCGGCTTGGTTCACTGGCTGCCGCGGCCCGGTTGGCCACACCGTTCTTTGCCGGCGACGATGCCTTCCAGCGCAAGCTGCAGGCATATGCGTGGGATCAATTGAACTGGGTGCTGGGCTTAAATCCGTATGACGCCAGCATGCTGCATGGCATGGGGCGCAATAATATTGCCTACATGTTCTTCGGCACATATCAATATACCAATGCGCCCGGCGGCATCAGCAACGGCATTACCGGCGGGTACAGCGATGAAGCCGATATCGATTACGACCTGAGCTACCTCAAGACCGGGAAAGATGACGACTGGCGTTGGGCCGAGCAGTGGCTGCCGCATGGAGCATGGTACCTGGTGGCGGCGGCCGTAGGTCAATAAGACGTTTACGCGGCGTTATTCTTCCAGGATAAAGGTATGCGGACTGGTTTCGCTATAGAAACGCTGGCTGTAGTTGTCCCATGTGCGCATGCCTTCGCGAATGTCTTTGATGTCTTCTACTTTCGATTCTGCGAGGATGTTCGTTCCCAGCATTTTATCGACGGCCAGACGTTCCTCCCATTCTTCGTTGGTGTAGAAGGTGACCTTTACGTATCCTTTGCCTATGACGCGGCTTACCATTTTCATAGGCGCAAGCTACTAAAAAACGACCGTTCACATACGCTCTGTGGACTTCTGCCAAACTTTCGCGAACTTCCACGCAAACAAGCATATTCAACCACAACTATTTTCCACTATGGAATACAGACAACTTGGCGGCTCGGGACTTCGCATTCCCGTCCTGAGCTTTGGTACAGCCACTTTTGGTGGGGGCAATGAATTCTTTAAGGCCTGGGGCTCGACACAGGCGGCGGAGGCTACACGCATGGTAGATCTTTGCCTGGAGGCCGGCGTGAACCTGTTTGATACGGCCAATACCTATTCGCGGGGCTTGTCGGAAGAAATCCTGGGAGCCGCCATCAAGGGGCGGCGCGACAAGGTGCTGGTCTCGACAAAAGCAACGTTCCCCATGGGCGACGGCGTGAACGACTTTGGTTCTTCGCGTCATCACCTGATCCGTCAGTGCGAAGACAGCTTGCGCCGGCTCGGCACCGACTGCATCGACATTTACCACATGCATGGTTTCGATGCCAACACGCCGGTGGAAGAGACCCTCAGCACGCTTAACACGTTGGTGCAAAGCGGCAAAGTGCGGTATATCGCGTGCTCTAACTTTTCGGGGTGGCACCTTATGAAGTCGCTCTCTGTTTCTGAACGCTACGGCTGGGCGCGGTATGTAGGCCACCAGGCGTACTACTCGCTGCTGACCCGCGACCTGGAATGGGAGCTTATGTCGCTGGGTGTCGATCAGAAAGTGGGTACGTTGGTATGGAGTCCGCTGGCGTCGGGTTTGCTGAGCGGCAAGTACCGGCGCAACCAGCCGGTGCCGAAAGAAGCGCGTGTAGCCCAGGGGGGAAGCCCTGTGCCGGCGCATGCCACCCCCGACGAAGTACTATACAAGGTGCTCGACGCCCTGGATGAAGTCGCGGCCGAGACGGGCAAGAGCGTCGCGCAGGTATCGTTGAACTGGCTGTTGCAGCGTCCCACGGTCTGTAACATTATCATCGGTGCCCGTACAGAGGAGCAGTTAAAACAAAACCTGGCCGCCGTGGGGTGGAACCTCACGACCGACCAGGTTAAACGACTGGACGAAGCCAGCGCCATGCCGACGGCTTACCCCTACTGGCATCAACGCGACCACGCCATGCTGAACGCAGCACCCGATCTGTACTGACCTAACGTTACCAAACCTAAACCATCAATATTTGCTGTGGAGTGATCACTGTGGTGCCGGCGCCATCGCACCGGTACCGCAGTTTTCAAGTATTACGAGGGAAGTATTACTCTTTTTCAGAAAAGCCGTCTTCGTCGGCAGAGATGCGACCCGACCCGTCATCAATCCAATACCCGCTGGTGTTATCGCCGTTGTCGAGCATGAAGAGCGAATAGTATAGGTCCTGGATGCCGGTGTCGGTCATGGTGCCCGACGTAACGAGGATCAGCCGTGCTTCGTCGCCACCGGAGGTTGCATGGATCTCGGCAAACACCGAAAACTTGTTGCCCGTACCAGATATAAAGCTGCCGATGCCTTCGCCGCTTTCGGGACCGTTCTGGTAATTCTTTTTAATGGTGAGTTTCTCATTGTCCTGGTCAAAGAATGTTACGACGTAATCTTCAAAGATGTGGCCCGGCTGGTACGGGTCGTTTTCAATATTGGAAGCCTTCAATTCCAGGAGCGATGCACGGAACGTGCCGGTGAGATCGGGGGGTGTTGTGCCCTCGTGAACGGGCATGCCCAGCGACTTCATTTCGGTCAGGAGCCCGGCGGGCACGAGGTTGGTGATGTCTTTCGACAGGCCGTCAGCCGGCGCATTGTCGTCATCGTCGCTGCCGCAGCTGCTCACCAGGGCCAGTAAAGTGCCCGTCAGCACACAAAGAACGATCTGTTTCATACGGGATAGAGGGGTTATAGAGTTCAAAGAAACAACGGCCAGGGCCGTCAGGCAATAACCCTTTTGGGTATGGAAAAAAGCCTTTTTAGCTGTTGCAGCACCTGTTTTAAATTATTTGATACTAAATTGTAGAACATATCAGCCAATTCCCCGTTATTTACTCTACAATTTAGTAACAAATGAAAGAGACACGTTTAGGTGAATTCGAAGAGGTCATTCTGCTGTTGGTGGGGATCCTCGGCGAAGAAGCGTATGCCTTTAAGATCGCAGAAGAGTATGAGACCCAGTCGGGGCGCGCGACTTCCATCGGGGCCACGCACTCTACGCTGGATAGAATGGAGGCAAAAGGCTTTTTAAAATCCGAGATGGGCAACGCCACGGCGGAGCGTGGCGGCCGGCGCAAACGCATCTTTACCATTACGGCCCTGGGCAAGCGCGTGCTGAAAGAGTCGCGCGATTTTCGCATGTCGCTGTGGAGTCAATATCCTGCGTTTGCTGACAAACTGAATTACCTCGGTGCCCTTTGAAACCAACTGATATGATACCGCCACCGCTGGCCCAACGCCTGTTACAGCGTTTTCTGCGCGAGGATCTGGCCGAGGATGTGATGGGCGACCTGGAAGAAGATTTCCACCGCACACTGAGCCGCAAACCGCCCTGGCGTGCCCGGCTTCATTATTGGTACCAGGTCGTTCACTATATACGGCCCTTTGCCCTGCGCAAGTCATCACCCCGACCCTTAACCCATTACGCCATGCTACAAAGTTACTTTACCGTGGGATGGAGAAACCTCTCCAAGAACAAAATGTATTCGTCGATCAAGATCGGCGGCTTCGCCCTGGGCATTGCCGCGTGTATGTTGATCACCTTGTTTATCCGGGACGAGCTGCGTTACGACACGCACTACCCGGAGAAAGACCGGATCTATCGCGTGTACCAGATATTCAATGACAATGGCGAGATCCTCAAAGCCGTTTGGTTTCAGGCGCCGTTTGCCCGCGCATTGAAAGAAGACTTTCCGGAAGTAGAAAAGGCCGGACGTTACCTGTCGAGCGAGTTGTTCGGCGCGGGCAACAACCAGCTGCGCCGGGTGGATGAGACCGATAACACGTACGAAGAAGGTTTTATCTATATGGACCAGGAGCTGCTGGATATTCTGAAGCTGCCGGTAGTATATGGTCACCCCGCCCATTTGCTGGACAAGCCCGGCACCATCGTCATCACCAAAAGCAAGGCCGATAAATATTTTCCGAACGAGAACCCCGTCGGCAAACAATTGGTCATGAACAACGACCGCGACAATCCTTTCACAGTGGGGGGTGTGATAGCGGACCTGCCGGCTACGTCGCATCTTCAATTCAACTTTGCGATGACGATGCAGGGAAGGGAGTTCTGGCCGGGCGAGCAAAACACATGGTCGGCTACGAACTATCCCACCTATGTATTGCTACGGCCGGGTACGGACCCGCGCGCGTTTCAAAAGAAGCTGGGCCTGATAACCGATAAATACCTGCTGCCGATGTTGAAACAGCTCGGCCGCGTCAACGCCGAGGAGATGGCGAGAAATTTCAAGATGGATGTGCAACCGGTCTCCGACATTCATCTCTACAGCGCCGGTATTCAGGATGGGCTCAGTCATAGCGATATACGCTTTGTATGGTTGTTCGGCGCGATTGCCGGGTTTATACTGCTGATCGCCTGTATCAATTTTATCAACCTGTCTACCGCCAAGTCGGCGAACCGGGCAAAAGAGGTTGGCTTGCGAAAGACCGTGGGCTCGCATCGCAGCAACATTGTATACCAGTTCCTGACCGAGTCGTTGCTCTTCAGCCTCATCTCGTTTGCACTGGGTATGGTACTGGCGTGGCTATTGATACCGTATTTTAATCAACTGGCGTCCAAGTCGCTTGTATTCCCGTGGACGGTCTGGCAAGTATACCCTATATTGATCGGGGCGATTTTCGTAGTGGGTATATTGTCGGGGCTTTACCCGTCATTCTATCTTTCGTCTTTCAAACCCATCAGCGTATTGAAAGGAAATCTGGCCCGGGGCAGCAAGAGCGGCTCGATGCGTAGCACGCTGGTGATCTTTCAGTTCGCTACTTCGATCGTCTTGATCGCCGCTACGGTGATCATTTACCGGCAGATGGACTATATCCTCAATAAAGACCTGGGATTCGACAAGGACCAGGTGGTATTGATACAGGGTGTCAACACGCTGGATCGTCAGCGGCAAACGTTTAAAGAAGAGCTGCAGCAGCTGTCGTACGTAAAAAGTGCCACGTTGGCAGACTTCCTGCCCGTGCGGGGTACAAAACGCAATGGCAATGGTTTCTTTCTGGAAGGTAAGCGAAATGTAAACAAAGATGTGAGCGGTCAGTTCTGGGAAGTCGATCACGACTACATCCGCACGCTCGGCATGAAGATCGTAGAAGGCCGCGACTTTTCTGCGAAGATGCCTACCGACTCGGGCGCTGTTATCATTAACCAGGCCATGGCGCGCGAGCTGGGGTTAAAAGAGGCCGTTGGCAAACGCATTGAGAATTACCGCGGGTGGGAAGTTATCGGTGTGGTGGAAGACTTCCACTACGAGTCCATGCGCGGTAAGATTGAGCCTTTGGCCATGGTGATCAGCCCGGGACGGAACATTCTCTCGGTAAAGGTAAACGCTACGGATATGAAGAGCGCCCTGACGGGCATCGAGAACGTCTGGAAGAAGTTCGCTCCGCATCAACCGGTGCGGTACACGTTCCTGGATGACCAGTATGCCCGGATGTATGCCGACGTGCAGCGCATGGGCCGAATCTTCGTCACGTTTGCCTGCCTGGCCATTGTGGTGGCGTGCCTCGGACTGTTTGCCCTGTCGGCCTTCATGATCGAGCAACGAGGCAAGGAGATCAGCATTCGCCTGGTGTTGGGTGCCTCCATGAAGACTATATTCCGTTTGCTGACGGTTAATTTCTTAAAGCTGGTATTGATCGCGCTCGTGATCGCCGTTCCCATCGCCTGGTTTGCCATGCAGAAGTGGTTGGAGGACTTTGCCTATCGTATCGAAATTACCTGGGATGTCTTTTTGTGGGCGGGTGTCCTGGCGGTGTCCATTGCCGTGCTGACGATCAGCTACCAGTCTATCCGCGCCGCGCTGGCAAGACCGGTGGACAAGCTGCGGGCGGAGTAAGTGCCGTCCCTATAAAAAAGCGTGTCATATCTGTCACAAGATGCTTATCTTGCCTGTACAGATATGACACGTTTTTTTATACCCCTGCTGAAACGCTCCCTGCCGCTGATGGCCCTGAGCCTGTTATTTGCCACCTGTAAACCTTCCACACCGGCTACGGAGGAGGGGGAGTGGATATCTTTGTTTAACGGCAAAGACCTGAACGACTGGATCGTCAAGATCCACCACCACGACGTCGACGTAAATTTTGGCAATACCTTTCGCGTGGAGGACGGTATGATCAAAGTTCGTTACGACCAGTATGGCGACTTCCAGGATCAGTTTGCGCACCTGTACTACAAGCAGCCTTTCTCGCACTTCCACCTGGTGGTAGAATATCGCTTTACCGGCGAGCTGCAACGGGGCGCCCCCGACTATACCGTGTTAAATAGCGGTGTGATGTATCATGCGCTGGACCCCCACACCATGTTAAAAGAACAAGACTGGCCCATTTCCGTCGAGATGCAGTTCCTGGCCGGCCTCGGCGATGGCCAGCCGCGGCCAACCGGTAATATGTGCTCGCCCGGCACAGACATTGTTTACAACGGAACGTTATACGACGGACACTGCCTGAATTCGACGTCGAAGACCTACGACCGCGATGCCTGGGTGCGTGCCGAGTTGATCGTGCTGGGTGATTCGCTGATCACACACATTATCGAAGGCGACACCGTGCTGCAGTATACACATCCCACTATTGGAGGCGGTGTGGTGCATGGCTACGACTCGACGGTGTGGAAGCCGGGTACGCCGCTAAAGGAAGGGTTTATTGCGCTGCAAAGCGAAGGGCAGCCGATCGATTTCCGCAAGGTGGAACTACGCAACCTGGCGAAGTGACCGGGTTAAAGCCGCTTGGGAGGTGCGAGGTTGATCTTGGCCAGCTCCCGGATGAGCAGCACAAAACATAAAAAGGTGATGACGTTGATCGCGACGGTACCGCCCAGGCGTACTTCGATATTAAGTCCCGTTTTGGAATAAAAGCGGAAGCTCTCCCCATAGATGTTGAATGAGCGCAGGCCGTAGTACACCAGCAGCGCGACGATCGCCCAACCCTTGCCCTGTACGACCTGGTAGGCTATCCAGCAGGTAAACAACTCTACGACGCATAAAAACAGAATAAGGCCATTGGCCATGTTGCCACTGACGGCTGCAGCAGCCACATCGATCACAAAAGAAACGACGGTGACCACCAGGACGATGAGGCTGATAATGCTTTTCTTCATTATTTGGACTTCTTTGCCACTGCAATATGCATCAAAAGTTCCAGTCGCGGGCAGGTGCCCAGCACCGGGTCAGGCCACCGCGACCTGTTTCAGCTTCGCTTTTTGCGCGCGCAGCGCATCTCTCCCGAAACGGCGGAGCAGGCGATAGTGCGAGGCCAATGCCGTTGCAAAGGACTTATTCTCATAGTAGGGAACACCAAATTCCGCGGCTGTCTGCTGTACGATGTCTGACAATGCGCGGTAGTGCGTGTGGCATACTTTGGGAAACAAGTGATGCTCTACCTGCATATTCAATCCACCACAGAGGAAGGTTGTCAGGAAGCTTTTCCGGCCGAAGTTGGCCGTTGTGCGAAGTTGATGTACGGCCCAGGCATCTTCCATACAGCCGGAAATATGGGCTTCGGGAAATTCGAGGTCTTCTACAATATGCGCCAGCTGGAACACCAGGCCCAGGACAAACCCTTTTGCCATTTGCATCGCGAAGAAACCGATGATAAACTGCCACCAGGTGATCTGATCGAGTACGATCAGGGGCAATACTATAACCAGGCCGTAGTATAGCGCTTTGAAAAAGAACAATTTGTAGTATTCTATGCGCGGATGTTTTCGGGTGTCGTAGCTCCCGATGCGGTCCTGGAAAAATTTTTGATAGTCTTTTACGAAGATCCAGGATAAACTGGCAAAGCCGTAGAGCAGAAATGCGTAGAAGTGCTGATACCGTTGTATACCCGAAGGCGTGTCTTGCGGACAAACGCTGACAAGTCCGGGCGCTACCACCAGGTCGTCGTCATGGTCATGGATATTAGTATACATGTGGTGCACCAGGTTGTGCGAGATCTTCCAGTTATAGGTGTTGGCACCGATCAGGTGGAAAATTCCACCGAGCGCCGTGTTTACGGCAGCATGGCGTGAGTAGGAACCGTGCAAGGCATCATGGCAAACGTTGAACCCTATAAACGCTGAGAACATTCCCAGAACGATCGCCATGGCCAGCAGGACAAGCGGGCTGAATCCGCCGAACAGGATGAGTAAATATAGGCCCAGTGCACCCCCTGTATAAAATACGGTTTTGGCGATCATCGCCCCATCTGCATCCCGCGCGATGTTATTGGATGAGAAGTAAAGGTCCGCCCGCTTGCGCAACAGCGCGTAGAAGCCGCGATAGTCGCTGGTAAATTTAAGAGTCGCTGGAATCAAAATAGGGGGATAATAAATACAGTACGATGGGACAGCATGGGAATGAAGTATAGCTCATTCTCTTGTAAGATAGGGCTAATTCGGTCCGCTCACAAGCTGACAAGCGTAAGGGTAGGAAAAATGCGGTAAAAGGGGCACAAATACCGGCTATCCGGTAGGGGATATACGTAATTTAAGGTAGGAAGGATGTTATTCCCGTGCGTCGTTTACTTCCACCCAATAGCCGTCGGGATCTTGCACCCACAGTTGCTTGACGCCGTCCATGCGGGTAGTGACCGCTTGTTTGTTGCCGTCGCGGTCTTCCCAGCGCATGTTGAATTTCTTCAGCACGCCGACAAACGCGTCTACGCTGGCCACGCTAAAACACGTGTGTTGGTTCTTATAGTATTCTTTCCGGGCGGGTGCCCCTTGTATGATGTGTAGGGCCATGCCCGGGCCGGTGCGTAACCAGGTATGTTTACCATCGCGGAAGGGATTGGCAATGGTGTCCAGCCCCAATACCGTTTGATAAAAGAATGTACTTGCGGCGAGGTCTTGTACATAAATGGCCGTGTGGTTGAGGCGGGCTTTGGTGGCAGACGTCTGTGCGTAGGAAGCGGTGCAGGCCGTAGCGACCACCAGCAGTATAGGAAGCATGCGATTCATATCGTCAAGATACAACAGTAACCGGCCCCTGCCAATCGCGGCAGGATGGCCGGTCGAATAGATCATTTCGCGGTGAGCGGGTGCCCCAGGTATATAATCATCAGCGAAAGCAGGAAGAACGGTACCTCGATCGCGAACCCCCGCAGGTCTTTGTGCTGCAGTTCCAGCGCCATGATGAACAGGATGCCGGCCGCCATCAGAAAGTTGCCGTACAGGAACGTGCGGGGAAAGGGGATGAGGACGGCGCTGGCGAGTGTGATCACGCCCAGCGCCGTTATCCCTGTACCGGCCACGCCCAACCGTCCGAACATACGCAGCATGTCGGGCTTTGCGGCAACCATTGCCCACCCTTGTTTCAGCCCCATGACGATAGCGAACAGCATCAGCATAGCCTGGAGGATCTTTAAAAGTGTTGCCATGAGTATAGTATTTATAGTATGGGTTAATAGATCGATCCGCCGTTTACCAGCAGGTGTTGTCCGGAGACAAAGCCCGCCAGGTCGCTGGCAAAGAACTCGGCGATGTCGGCTACGTCGTCTACCGTCGTGAGGCGGCCCATCGGTGAGCCGTTCAGTAGCTCCTGGTAGAACGGATCGCCGGTAGACATCTCGCTGAACACGCCGGTCGCGGCTACCGGACCGGGTATGATGGAGTTAACGGTCACACCGCGGTGGCCGATCTCCTTCGCGAGGATCTCCACCAGGTATTTGGGTGTGGTCTTGCTGCCGCCGTATACCGCCATGCCGGGCACGGGCGATGTGGTGGTGCTGGACGAGATATAGAGGATCCGGCCGTTGTCGGCAATGTGGCGTGCGGCCTCCTGCAGGGTAAAGTACGAGCCTTTTACGTTGATGCTGAAGACGCGGTCAAATTGTTCTTCCGTAAAATCGGTCACGGGCAGTTGGATCAGTTCGATGCCGGCATTGGCCACCACGATGTCGATCTTGCCAAAGGCCTTCAAGCCCTCCTGGAACAGCCGGGCCACGTCCTGCGGCTTGGTAACGTCGGCCTGCACGGCAATGACCCTGGCGCCCATGCCGGTGATATTTTTGACGACCTCTTCGGTAGAGGCTTTGTCACGCGAGTAGTTCAGAATGATGCTGGCGCCGAGGGCGGCGTAACGTTCGGCGATAGCTTTACCCAGGCCCCGGGCAGAGCCTGTAATAAGAGCGACTTTGTTTTGGAGGGTGTTCATATAATGGATATTTGGAATTGTAAAGGCAATAGGGTTCTGTGCGGCCTTGCGGCCGCGGATGGAATGATGATAAAAGGATAGTAAGGAAGTGGTGCGACCGGATCAGGCCATGGCACCGTTTACGCCGATGTTCTGGCCGCTGATCCACTTGGCATCGTCGCTGGCCAGGAATGTTACCACGGGAGCGATATCCGAAGGCTCGCCAATGCGGTTAAAGGCCGACAGCGCCGCCAGGCGGCCGATGAGCTCTTCGCTCTTACCGGTGGTGAACAGCTCGGTGTTGGTCGGTCCGGGCGAAACAGAGTTGACGTTGATATTACGTTTGCCGATCTCTTTGGCGAATACCCGCGTGAGCTGCTCGACGGCACTTTTGGTAGCGGCGTAGACAGCATACCCCGGTGACATCGGCCGGTTTACCGACGTTGAGAAGTTGATGATCGTGCCGTTGTCGGCCAGTTTTGTAGCGGCCACCCGCAAGGTGTTGAATACACCGCGTACGTTAATGTCAAACTGACGGGTAAAGTCTTCATCGGTGGTGTCGGCCAGGGACTTGACGATCATGATGCCGGCGTTGTTTACCAGTACATCCACTCGGCCGAAGGCCGCGATGGCTTCGTCAAACAGACGGTCTACGTCGGTCGGCTTGCTGACATCGGCCTGCACGGCTTTGGCCTGGCCGCCGGCGGCGGTGATGCTTTTGACGACCTCTTCGGCCGAGGCCTGGCTGCCGGCATAATTGACGATGACTTTTGCGCCGGCCTGGGCTAATGATTGTGCTACGGCGGCACCTATACCCCGGGATGCTCCCGTGACGATGGCTACTTTGTTTTTTACAGTGCTCATAATGTTGTGTTGTTTAATAGAACGATACAAAGGTGCATCCTCCGACCCTCCGAAAAAGTACGGATTCTTAAGGACTACTTGTAAATATCCAAGATCGGGCTTCTAACCCTGGCTGGATTCGCGCCGGAAGGCGTTTGGCGTCAGGCTGGTGTGTTTTTTAAAGTAGTTGCTGAAGTGAGCAGACTCTGAAAAACCGAGCCGAAAGGCAATTTCCTTTACAGGAATGGAAGAATTGCGCAGCAACGACTTGGCTTCGCCGATGGTCTTGTCGGTGATCCACGCGCTGACGGCGCGCCCCGTTTTGCTTTTGATCACATTGCTGAGATAGTTGGGGTGCAGGTTCAGGCTGCGGGCATAGTCCTGCGCCTGGAACAATGTGTTGGTTTTACCGTCGGCCAGGTCGCGGTAGTGTTTTTCCAGCAGGCTTTTGAACGCCTTTACGAGCTGCGAGCTGCGATTGCCCTCGTAGATGGGATTGTAGTCCTCCCAGAAATATTCCTTTACCTTAAGAAGCAGCACCACAAAGAGGCTACCGATCAGGCGGTGCTTGTAAGGCGACGAAGCCTCGTGCTCTTTTAAGATCTGCAGGTACAAGCGCTCGAATTCTGTGTATACCTCGGGCTGCAGGGTGCGCGGTGGCACGGTCTCGGCCAGCAGGAACGAAAATTCCTGGAACACATCGGGGTGTACGTTCTCCTTTAAAAAGGACTCGCTGAACGTAACGAGGTAGACCTCGTCCAACTGCAGCCACTCAAACGACTTGTAATGACCGGGGTTGGTGAAATAGATCGTGCCAGGCGAGGTATCGAAAACATGGTCGTCGGTGGAATACCGGCCGCGGCCGTTCTTGACAAAGACAAAAGAAAAGTAGTTGGCGCGGTATACCGGCGACTTAAAGGGCAGGTCCAGGTGTATCCGGGCCAGGTTGTGGATGGTAAATTCAGCCTCTGCGTCGATCAGGTCTACCGGCAGCCCGATGTCGTGGTAGGTGTCATACAGATTGTCGAACCGTTCAATTTTTTCCTGCTCCTTCATAAACCGGGCAGACGCCGGGTGCGAGGCTGCCTGCCCGCTATAATACGATTTCGGGTGGATTTTTGCGAATCAGATCTGCGAGAAGATCCGTTCGACGCCGTTGTCGGAACGGTCATAGCCGGCACGCAGCCGCCCAAACGCTTTGTCCACCACCGCAATGTTCCGCACATGGCTGAGGTCTACCAACAGCCAGTCAAAGGTGCGCGACGCGCTGCCGCCGCCATATTGGTAGCACCATAGCACGGGTATGCCCGCAGGCGATAAGCCATAGCAGTACGGCTCTACAAGACGGTGAAATCCTTCGTAGTGAAATGAGAGTACTCGCCGGTACTGAATGGCCAGTAGGATCTCGACATTTGCGGGGGCCGTTGTCGTGGGGTGCTTATACATGTTGGTCGCCGAAGCGTAGGGTCCAAAATATATCTGTACATGAGAGCTGCCGGTGGATGAACTCCTGGATCCGCCGCAACCCGTGCTTAGCAGAGATGCTGTACTTTGGCTTTTCAGCAAAACTTGATTCAAGTTAAAGATTATACAGATAGTGTCAAACGTGGAGTTACATTTCTTTTCGCAGCGTGCAGCATAGGTGCACACTTGTTCGGCATACAGCCTGCAGCGTGCAGTATATATGCACACTTATGACACTTGTTCGGCATAAAGATCTTTTACATAGCGGCTGATGTACGTACTCAGGCCTCTTCCCTCGCGTGCCAGGGTTTTCATATTCTGGACGTGCTCTTTTCCGGTAATGGCATGATTATACTTATAGGTGTGTCCGCCTTTGAACGCAACAATGATCGAGTCGCGTTCGATGCTATACGATGTAATGCCCGAGTTTCCCTGTAGATTTTTGTACCGGTCCATAGGAATGTATATACTAAAATTATACCACGTGAATTTCCTGTCGGGCTGACCCACAATGCCCCTGCTGCTGCCGGCCACGGAAGAACCGCTGGGTCTTTTATACCGGAAAAATAAGGTATAGAGCCGATGCATTAACTTCAGTTCAGCAAATATGCACTCCGTTGATACTGTGAAGTGAGTTTTTTGTCGTTTTGTCAAAATTATACGGCTTTTTTGTCCGATTGCGTATATCCCAGGCGATACGAGAACGGCTGAAAACCGTTGCGACTAGTACAATTGTACTACTTCGGGTAGTACAATTGTACTATTCCGAACAAAACACTTACGGGTGGAGGCCATGTATGGATGTGTACGAAAAACAAGTGTTTAGTATAGCTATTAAAAGCAACTTTATTTAAACGACTCGGTGAAACGTTCTTGTAGCCGGTCGAAATGATCAATCAAAAATTTTTAACCACAATTAACCCCTTTTGACATTGTATGAAACTTGTCGAAGAAAAGAATGGTACTCTCGAGTACGACCCTTCCGTGCCCTGCATCACGGCTACTTTTACAGACTTTATGCCGACCGAACAGTTCAAGGCATTTTTAGAAAAAGGACTCGCGCACCTTATTGAAAAGAAAAAGAACCATTCACGGATTCTGTGGCTGGCCGACACCAGCCGTCACGCCGTGCAGCCCGAAAAAGATATCCAGTGGGTGGCAGAGGAATGGAATCCGCGCGCGCTCAAGGCCGGTATCAATCACGTTGCCTTTGTGTTACCGGAAAATGTTTTTGCCGTTCGCTCCGTGAAGGGTTATGCCGCAAAATCGGCAGCCAAGGAGGATGAAATGACGATCGAGTTTTTCGGCAAAATAGAAGATGCCAAGGATTGGTTCCGGAACCTGAAGCCGGCTACGGCTGCTCTCCGATAAGATTTGTTATTCAGCAGGGGCCTACGGGCCCCTGCGGCCTTTTCAGGCTTTGTTGTGAATATGTTTTTGTATCGTCTCAACTTACCCTACCTACCGTATGAAAGTCCAAACCGCCATTTCCACCCAAAACAAAAGAGGGTTTACCTACACCCTCACGTCCTTCGGAAAAGCCTTTATTAACGCCGCCTCCAAAGCCACCCACCCGGTGATGGATATCGGTGCCGCCTATGGCGTTGCCACGCTGCCCGCGTTGCTGACCGGAGCGCACGTCGTGGCAGTAGATATTGATGAAAGCCATCTGCAGGCTATTCGCGATACCGTCGGCGACGTGTTGAAACCACACCTGAAAACAATGCAGGGCCGCTTTCCGCATTTCGACATGGAAAGCGAATCGCTCAGCGCAGTGTACATGTCGCAGGTTTTACCCTTCCTGAATGGTGAAGAAATTGAAACAGGCGCCCGCAAAGTATACGACTGGCTTACGCCGGGCGGCGAAGTCTTTATTGTGTCGTTCACGCCCTACATCGACCACGTCAAAGCCTTCATCCCCGTATATGAAGAGCGCCGCCGTCAGGGAGTACGCTGGGCCGGATATATCGACGACGTGGCGCACTACAGCCACGACCCGGCAATCTATAGCCACTTGCCGAACCAGATCCATCACGTAGACGCCGATGACCTGACGTGGGCATTTGAAAAAGCCGGCTTTGTCATTCGCGAAGTCCGCTATTTTGGCGAAGAAGAAGGCGAGCTGCCCTCGGGCATTCGCATGGATGGCCGTGAGCGTGTGGGTCTGGTTGCCGTAAAGCCCTTTGCGCGCGGCTACCGTGGTGAACTGGGCCACTGGGAAAGTATTGCGACTGTCCCTGCCGATATCGTGCCGCCTATACTGCGCGAGTGGCTGTACAAGCCGTTTATATTGAGCCATGCCCTGAAGCGCGTGTGCAGCAATTTTGCCGTGAGCATCAGTGATCAATCCATCAAACCCATGTATGCCGACGAGGTCTCTGCCCTGCAGTGCTATACCTGTCCGGATGGCTATGTGCGCGAGACCTACCTGGGCAACGTAGAAGATCCGCTGGTCTATGCCCGCGTGACGATGCCCGAAACCACCTATCGCGCATGCCAGGAAGCGCTCGACACCCTCGGCAACCGCCCCATTGGTGAAACGCTGCTGTACAACAACCCGAACGTTACGCGCAGCGGGTTCGAGATCAAACGCGTAACCGAAAACGACGAACTCTTGTTTGACGTGCTCGTTCACTCGCACTTCTATAAAGCCGTCATCGAAAAGAGCAGCCGCGTGCCCGAGCTGTGGGCGCGTCGCTCGATCTTCCACCTGTACGGCCACCCGTTACTGATCACCGAAGTATTTTTGTGTAACATTCCCGACTACCGCGATTGAACCCGTGTGAGCGTGGAGTGTGAACGCGAAGAAAAGGCCAACGGCTTGTCGCGCTCACACCCACACGCACGCTGGTTCAGTTCCTGACATTTATCATGTTTTGGAATAATGTTTATCAACCCCCGCGCTGCTGGAAAGTCGGTACTTCGTTACCGCTGGGGATAGCCCTCTCCCCACGCATTTTTTAGTCAGGAACGTATATGAGAACAGAACAGAAATGGGCCGCGATCGGCCTTGCCATCGGCATGCTTTGTCCGCTGCTGCTCGTGGCACAACGCCTTGGAGAAAGTGACGAGACCTGGGGGGAAACCGCGGCCAACGGACTGGCCATCGCAACCCCCGCCGTATGCGCCGCAGGAGCCTTCCTGGCCGGCCGCAGGATCACCCGCGGGAAGGAGCGGTATGCACAGCAGGTCGACAACGACCGGAAACAATGGCTCATGCTCGACGACTTCATCGGCAGCCTCGACCGGGGCGACATGCATGCGCAAGTAGCCGAAGGGTTTGAAGACCGCAAGATCGCCGCCTTGCTGGAGGGGTATAAAACCAAGCTGATGGCCGAGAAGGAAGAAGAAGAACAGCGCACCTGGGAGACACGCGGCCTGGCCAGCTTTGGTGAGCTGCTGCGCGCCAGCACCGACCTGCAGCAACTGGCTGACGACGTCGTACGGTTCCTGGTAAAATATGTCGGGGCCAACCAGGGCTCGATCTTTTTCCTACAGGAGCAACCCGGCGAAGAACCGGCCTTAACCC
>NZ_JAHESC010000013.1 GCF_018598185.1 Dawidia soli | reverse complement strand
ATATGGTATGCCGTGAAAAATTCCTGTGCGCGATGGTGCGTAAACCGGACCAGCGGCAGATCGTTCTCCAGGGTGCGATGCAGCACGCCCGCCAGCGCCCCCGTTGATACGATGGAATCTGTTTCCGGGCCGAAAAGCCCCCGCAGCTCGTGCCGCTCGATATCGGTTCCTTTATTTCTGCGGGTGATGGTATATGCCAACAGGCCCCAGGCATCAAAGCTCTTTTTCCGATCGGGAAAGGGCAGGCCTTCGTGCTCGCTTTTTTTCCGGTCGAATTGATACTCGAAAGAATACAGCAACAGCTCGACGCGCGAGCCGGGGAATTTTCCTTTTTGACCGAGGTACAGGCAGAGCAGCCACAGAGAGAAAGGATTATGTGCCTGGAGGGGGAGGTTCTCGTCATCGAGCTTTTGCGTCAGCTGCCGCATGGTGAATGTTCCGGCGCGAAGCGTGAGCGGAATGTTGGCGAATTTTCGTTCCAGGTAGGTTTGTATGTGTTTTTTTGTGAACGGCAGCAGCACAAGCCGGTGGTGCCGGAAGGTGGGGCTGAAGTCGGCGATGCGGCACGAGAAAAGTGTTTTGATCTTTCCTTCGTTGACAGTGGCATATGAGCTTAGTGCCTTTGTGTGCTCGGTATATTGTACCCGCGACATCTCGTCGAGGCCGTCAAAGAGGATGATGAGTCGCCGTTGGTCGGCCAGCTGCGGCAGCCAGGAAACGATGGCCGCCGGTACGTTGCTCCGCACCAGCTGTTCAACGTGCAGGACATCGGGCTTGGCAACCGGTTTCCATTTGCCCAGGTTGATAAAAATGCAAACGGTAGGAAAGATCCGGCCCTGGTTCAGCTTGCTGAAGGCGATCGCCGCCTGCTTCAGGGTGAGTGACTTTCCGGAGCCGGGTTCGCCCAGCACGATAAGAGGTTTCTGTGAATATTGAATTCTGCGAACAAGATTCCTGACGCGACGCGTTTGTTTGCTCAAGGCTGAGATCTGCGCAGTAGAAGAGTCCCCGCCCGACGAAATCCCCGCGATCTCTTTTATAGCTTGTTGTATGGGGACGTGAATGGCCTTCATGTTCGGGTCGTCGTAACAGGAAGCGGTGTGGCCGATTTCTTTCGCCGGTGGTGGCAGGTAGGTTTTTTGGCTAAGCTCATCCTCCCACGCAGCCCGGTTGTGGGCGCTATAACGGTGGAGCGTTTCAAGCTCCCGGGGTTTTTCCAACAGCCCGAGCCGGCACGTCAGGAAATGATGAAGCCGGGGGGCGAACATGTCGAGCAATAGCCGGATGCCGGGTTTGTAAAGATCGGGCACCGGCACGTCCGTCTGGTCGGGGGTATCCGGTGTTACCGATGTATGGGAGGTCGAAACCGGAAAGGGATATACTTCCCGGAGGCATGCTGTGGGAATGATCGTGGCGGTGCGGCGCGTGGCATCGGCTTCGGAAATGATACCGATCAGCTCGCCGGACCCTTCGTCCATTACCGGACTCCCGCTGAAGCCCGCCCGGATCTCGTGCCCGACGGCGGCTTCGGCCACCGCGTGATACCAGTGGAAGGGTGTGTGGTCGCGGATGACATAATGCGCCGTGGCGGAGTTGTCGGAGGTTCGGGCGGCGTCCGTGGGGAAGCCCAGTGCCATGACGTTGGTATATAGCGGGACGACGCCGAGCGTGAACGATGCTATCGCATCGCCCGTGTGTAACGAGAAACGCTCACCTTTGAGCTGAAGAATGGCAATGTCTGCGATCTCCGAGGTTGTATTGTGCGGAATGCAGTGAAGGATGCGCACCTCCCGGGGTTGGGCCAGGAGCCCATCGACGAACGGGCGACGGATCCAGACGCTGTCGGGATCAGGATCGGGCTGGCCGGTCGATTGTGCTTCCGCGTTGTGTTGCAGGACGCGTACGACCACATGCGAGCAGGTAACGACAAGGTCTTCACTGACAATGACGCCACATCCCTGCGGCATGCCTCCGGATGTACAGACCTGGACAATACTATTGTGATAGTTGTTTTTGAAATGGGGCGTCATGGTTTTGCCGCTGCTTTCCACTTTAACGTGATCTTGATGTTGGCTTCTACCTGACTTTTGGCAATGATGATCCCTACGTCGCCGGCTATTTTCGCACCGAACTCCAGGCATACTTCTTCGGGCTGCGGTAACTTTTGGGTCACAGTGTTTTTTAGCTCCGCGGCAAAATGGGCGAGGGGTGTGAGCGTCTCGCGCAGTCCCTTGAATGATTTTTTTACCTGCTCTTCCACGCCCACGGGGCCACCGCCCGGGTGTGTGGTGGTTGTCTCGATGAGAATGGAGCTTCCGTCTTCCAGGGTGTATTGAATGTACTCGGCCATAGGGATAGGGTATAAAAAGAAAAAGCCATCATGCTACCTCTTTTTCAAGGCAGTATGATGGGCTCTCATGATACTCTAAAATACTTCTTCGGGGCGGATTTTCAAATAGCTATTTCTTCCACCACCCGTTTTTCTTGCGGATGTAGACGATCTGTCCCGTGTGGTAGGCATTGTGCATGGACAGGTTGGCGATCGTCGGGCTCCATTCTTTCAGTTGTGCGTCGGTGCCGTTCTCGACAAGCTTCTCGATCTCGGTCTGGATGCTGTCGAGCTGTTGGGTGACGGCGGTCCACTCTTGTGCGTTGAGCTGGCGGAAGGTGGTTTTGTTGTCGTCTTTGAACTCGGGCGGTTTGTTGCCCTGGAGAGACTGGAGGATGCGGCCGTTCCAGAAGGCCAGGTGCGAGGCCAGCTGGCCGATGGAGTGGTTGTCGGTGGAGTCGACCCAGGCGGCCTGCTCGGCGGTGACGCCGTCGAGCGCCGGCACGAAGGGCGCGAACCACTCTTCGTTGGCGTGGCTGTTTTTGAGCTGCTGGAATAAAACTTTTCGAAGCGTGTCGTCTTGCGCGCTGGGGTCGGGGTGGGGTTTGGAGCATGCCGCGAGGGCTACCGTCACGACGAGGAGAACGAGGTGTTTCTTCATGTTCATAGCTTTTAGGTTTAGACTAAGGTAGCGAGCGGTGTCGAAATATTTCTCACCCATTCTGGTATAGATTGTAACATCGGGCGCGATGCGGCGTCTTGCCCGAAATTCAGCGCCCATGCAGGCATCACCTTATTGTCTCGAGACGACCGGTCTCACCCATCGTTACGGCAACTCCGGGCAGACGTTGCAGCACATCAACCTGCAGGTTGAGCCCGGCAGCATCTATGGTTTTCTCGGCCCCAACGGCGCCGGCAAGACCACCACGCTGCGCCTGGTGCTCGGCCTCCTGACGTTACAGCAGGGCGACGTGTCGATCTTCGGCCTGGACCTGCGCCGCCACCGCATCGAGATCCTCCGGCGGGTGGGCGCGCTGATCGAAACGCCTTCGCTGTACGGGCACCTCACGGCCCACGAGAACCTGGAGATCCTGCGCACGGTATACCGGTGTCCGCGGTCACGCCTGCACGCGGTGCTCGACCTGGTGGGCCTCGCGGGCACCGGAGGCAAGTACGTCAGCCAGTTTTCCCTGGGCATGAAGCAACGTCTCGGCATCGCGGCGGCATTGCTGCACAGCCCTTCGCTGCTCATCCTCGACGAGCCCACCAACGGCCTCGACCCCCACGGCATCCTCGAGATGCGCGCGCTGCTCAAGCGCCTGAACGAAGAGCACGGCATCACCATCGTCCTCTCCAGCCACCTGCTGGCGGAGATCGAGAAGCTGGTGAGCCACGTGGGCGTCATCCACCGGGGCACGCTGCGGTTCCAGGGCACGTTGCCGGCGCTGCACCGGCTGGCCGACGTAGCCGGCTCCGTAACCTTCGAGGTAGACGATGTGCCGCAGGCAACGCGCGCCTTCCGGGCGCTGGGCGTCGGCAGTCTGCAGGCGGGCGAGAAGCTCACCGTGGGCGGCCTGCTGAAACAAGATATACCGCAAATGGCCGCGCACCTGGTCAGCCAGGGCGTGGGCATCTATAGCATCGCGGCACACAAACGCGACCTCGAAACATTATTCATGGATCTGATCAGCGACGAACAATGACGTGGACCTTTATCAATAGCTATAAAAGCGAATGGATCAAACGACGCCGAAGCCTGGCGTCGTGGCTGGTCGTAGTCGGCGCGTTCTTTACCCCGGCCGTGGTAGTAGTGGCGCGCCTGGCGCATGCCTCGGGTCTTCCCAAAGTATATGCTTCGGAGGGGTTCTGGATGAACCACTGGAGCACGTCGTGGGAGTCGATGGCCGTGTTCCTGTTGCCGATGGGCGTGATGCTGTCCGCCAGCCTGATCACGCAGCTGGAGTATAAGAACAATACCTGGAAGCAGGTGCACACCACGCCGCTGCGCTATACCACGATCTACTTTTCGAAGCTCGCCGTCATTCTCACACTGGTGGTGGCGTTCTTTGTGTTGTTCAATGTGGGCATTGTGATCTCCGCCCTGGTGCCCCCGTTGGTGCTGGGCGATGTGCCGTTCCCCGGGTACCCGGATGTGTTGTTCTTTTTGAAGGAGAATAGCTACTACTTTTTAGATTGCCTGCCGATCGTGGCATTGCAATACCTGATCAGCCTGAACTACCGCAACTTCCTGGTGCCGGTAGGCGCAGGGTTCCTGTTGTGGGTAGCGTCGATCGGCGTGCTGCGGTGGAAGTACAGCTACATCATGCCCTATAGTTACACCATGTTTAATTTCCTGGGCGCCAGCGAACGCGGAAAAGCGATCATCCCGGCGGTTAATTTCCATTGGATCGCCGTAGCGTATTTCGTGGTGTTTGTGGTGGTGGGGTATGTGCTATATGTGAACAAGAAGGTAAAAGGGTAGTGCGATACGATTTCGCCTCGAATTGTCGCGCCCTTACAGGGCTTCTATATAATCTGCTGTCCATATACCCAGGCCTACGCTGTCGCTAATACCCCACCCTTTGTATCACCCCCCGTCCGGGCGGCGAATGCTCGCATTGTGGCGCGGGGGGGCGCGCCGAGCCGCCTGTGGGCGGAGCTGGGGCGGCACCGGTGCCCAGTATGGGGCCGGTCTCCCGACCGGCGACACACCCCAACCCCACACCCCTTTCGCTCTCACACCCGATGACTATCGGGTCCACACTCACGCTGATTCATGGTATCCTTTCACCCCAATCACCTTCGCCAGCGGACTGGTTAACTCATTCCCCTTCTCCAGCTGCCCCAGCACATACCCGAAGTCATACACCGGCTTCCACCCCAGCTCCCGCCGCGCCTTCTCGTTAACATACACCCGATCGATCTCCGGGAACATCTTCCAGCCTAAACGATCGTACAGCGCAACATACGCCGGCGCCACCCGCCGTACAACCGCCGGCGCATCCTGGCGTAGCCCCGGCAGATCCGCCCGCGTAAACGGACTCGTCGCGCTGATGATATACCGGCTGAACCCGATCTCCCGCGCCTTCTCCGCCGCCAGCAGGTGCGCCTGCACGGCATCGCCGATCTCCACCCGCCGGAAGAGGAACTCGTTGGCCTTGGCATTGTCGCCGCTGTACGCCGTACGCTTGGCCGCGTCGTCATCTTCTTCCGGAAAGAAGCGCGCCGTGCGCAGCACGATGCAGGGCAGCCGGTGGTTGCGCCAGAAGAGCTGGCAGAGGTTCTCCGCGGCTTCTTTGGTCACACCATAGATGTTCTTGGGCACCGGGGGCACATCCTCGGTGATCCACGCGGCGGGTTGGCCGGGCGGCGGCACCAGGGCGTCGCCGAAGGTGCTCGTGGTGCTGGTGTAGATGAATTGCTGCACGCCGGCGTCGACGGATCCTTCCAGCAGCGTGAGCGTGCCCGTGAGGTTGACGTCGATGAACTCCTGGCGGCTGTGGGTGTCCACATGGGGCTTGTGCAGGGTGGCGGTGTGGTAGACGGTGGTGACGCCGGCCAGGCTGCGCTGTACGAAAGCGCGGTCGGTGATGGTGCCGACGTGTGTGGTGTAGGGAGACGGTTTGATGTCGAGGCCGATGACGGGCTGGTTCAGGTGTTGCAGCGTGCGGACCAGGGCTTCGCCCAGGTGGCCGGCGCTGCCGGTAACGAGGATTTTCATAGGGAAGTGATACGGGAAGGATCAGGCGTGGGTTGCAGAAACAGCGTGAGCGCGAGCGTGAGAGCGGACTTTTCTTCGCTCTCACACTCCACACTCAAGCTGTATTTCTCAGCCCTCTTTAAAAAGGGAGCTGAGAAACGGCCAGCCGGAGCCAGAGGACCCGGATGGAAACCTCCCGGAAGGAGGAACGAACGACGCGGAACTTAAAAGGCACAAGCGGCCAACACAGGCAGAGGCCCGCCGACAGCCACCAGCTGCCAACGCGGACACGGAAGATATATTTAAACATGGCCGGGGTTAAAGGGATCGGGGAGATAGGTGCAAGGGCTGCCAGGGAAAATACTACCTGGGGGTTGGCGGGTAGGGACGTGCGGAAGGTGGAGATTTTTTCTTGTGCAGGCGAAGCGAACCCTTGCAGCTATCGGACCGCATGCCCTTAGATTGGGGCATGTTTAGATATATAGTGTAAACTGGTATGTTTGGGATAGGTGCCGGTTGCGAATGAGTTCAATCGATAGCGTATACTTCATTAGCCATATGAATTATATATTTGCCCATAGTCAATGGTTAGATCTCAAAAATACACGTTACGACGTATAATATTTTCTTATACCTGAATACGTATAAAAGACACCAATATTTTTATCATTCTAATCTCCTATATTATTATTTAATTTCCCAATGTAGTAAGTTAGTCGTGACGAGTATCAAACTGATTAGAAAACGCAGCTACACCTCTTTGGAGGTATTTCTTATGAGTTCCGACCAAACAGAACTGCTGAATCGTCTTGTGCATGGCGATAGAGAGGCCTTTACCGACCTGGTGCGTGTGTGTTGGAAAATGGTATTCAACACCGCACGACGGATCACCGGTGACGATGAAGAGGCCCGAGACATCGCCCAAACGATCTTTGCCGATCTATGGGACAACCGGCGGAGCATGCTCGCGGTTCGTGACAATTTGCAAGGATGGCTATACGTTAAGACCTGCACGACCACGCTCAAACATTTAAGAAGACGGCAGCGCGTTGAAAATAGCACCGCTGTGCACCTATTCGATCTTGAGAACACCGACAGCGACGATACCCGCGAGCACTATAGAGAATTGTTGTATAAAGCTCTCGATCAACTCCCCCCACGGCAAGCCGAGATATACCGCCTTCATAAATTAGATGACCTTCCACAGGCCGAAGTGGCGGCCCGCCTTCACGTATCGCTGAAGAATGTGAAAAACATGGTTTATTGTGCCAACGAAGGGATCAAGAAAATCCTGGACATTCCCAATTCCCCGATTAAATAAGAGTAAACTACACACCGGTGCACACATCTCTATATGTATAGAAGGTGAGGTCCTGTTATGCGGTCGTTGTTTATTTAGAATGTATTTGAATAGTGATTGTTTGTGTAAATAGTTTTGATACGCATGGGACCTTTTGTTGAGCAACGGATCATATACAAAATTACCGGAATGTTAAGAGTATAGTAAGAAGTACAGCTGTTTAGATATGGAAGAATTTAGCTCGCTTCGTGATAAGATCCAGAACAACACCGCCTCTGATGCAGAGGTGGAGAAGTTTATGTTACATGTGCGGCAGATGCTTGAAGAGGAACGGGGGCGAAGTGGTGAACCGCTCGTAGGAGCGGAGTTAGACGATGTTATGGCAGGCATCTGGCAGAAGACTGCCGAGGGTGCTGCGCAGAATCGTCGGCAGCCAATCTTTACACGTGTGCGATTTGTCCGCCTGATGGCGGCGGCGACGCTGGTGGCGTTGCTGGGAGCGAGTCTCTATGTATTCTGGCCGGATGGTGTTCCTTCCTTGACGGATGCCGGGGCCATCAACCGTACCGTTTATGAGGGCCGGAATTATATCCGTCTTCCCGACGGTAGTACAATAGAGCTTAACGAAGGCAGTACACTGTTTTACGATTCCGATTTTGGCAAAACAAACCGCGTGGTAACACTCGATGGACAAGGATATTTTGACGTGGCGCATGATCCCGATAAGCCATTTCTGGTAAAGTCGCCGGATGTCGTAGTGACCGTGTTGGGAACTGCTTTTGACGTGCGCGCCTATGCCGGCGAGGATGTTACTGTGACGGTGAGTCGGGGCAAAGTAAAAGTGGGAAATGAAACGGAGGTGTTTGGCGAGCTCCTGCCTGATCAGCAGTTGACCTATCACCGGAAGTCCGCGCGCACGGAAACGCGCGCCTTGGCGGCCGGGAAGGCGCTGGACTGGAAAGCTGACTTCCTGATCCTCGACGATGTAACGGTCGGAGAGGCCCTTGATAAAATAGCCGATCGATTTCACGTCCGGGTGGCCTTTGACGATGAGGCCATTCGTGGATGTAAAGTTCGTATAGCCTTCGTCCACCGCGAGAGCCTGGACGACATGCTGGGCGTGCTCGAGGCAATCACTCGTGCACGGTTCCAGGTACACGACAACGTTATCTCGGTCGCGGGCGGTGAGCCCTGTGTCTGAGGTTTCGCATGACAGTTTAGTTGCAGCTAAGCGAAGGACCTAAAACCCAAAACCTATCCAACCTATGAAAACGAGTCATCCCCAACCTCCGGTCTAGTACCGTCATACCCACGCCGCGCCGCGGCTGATCACTCCTACGTGCAATCTTACCTACCGGCTTGGTACTCCCAGGCATGTACCTGTATTGCCGATACCCTACCGGAGTGCTAAAGAAAAAAGACCACCCCATGGATTAGGCCCCACGGGATGGTCTGGATTGTTAAATTTTTCTTCACGATTTAACCATACAAAGGTATGACAAAATTTCTACGTCGTAGAGATAAAAGTGTCTTTTTTCTCCGAACCGACCCTATAACATTCATGCGTCTCTCTTGTCTCTATAGCATGATCTTTCTTAGCACCGCCACGGTGCTGGCGGCAAGCCCCTCCCGCGGGCAGGGACTCGATCAAGAGATCTTTATTGGAATGGATCATGAAAACCTCGAAGCGCTCATTAAGAAGATTGAAGCAGCGAGCGACTTTACCTCGGCATACTACTCCAGTGCTTTTGAACCTTACAACGACATCACGTTCGAGCCGGCAAAGCGGACTATACGAGAGGCGTTGGAGCTGGGGTTTCGAGGGACGGGGTTGGAGTACACGGTGAAGGGAAACGTGATTGTGGTGGGGAATAGAAGTGTTGGTGTTTTGGGAACTTCAAGTCCTGTTGGCATTGGTGACGCGACATTGGCTTCCGTGAGGGTAACCGGTAAGGTGAAGGATTCCAATGGAACTCCATTGCCCGGCGTAAACGTGTTGGTAAAGGGAACTACTATCGGTACCGCTACCGACGTTGAAGGCACCTTTGTTTTGGACATGCCTGAGGAAGGTAAAATACTGGTCTTTTCGTTTGTAGGCTTAAAGACGGTGGAGATGGATGCAACGGGAAGGGTGTCGTTTGATGTTACGATGGAGCCGGATGTGGCTACATTGCAGACGGTGGAGATTAGTGGAGGATACTATAAAACAACAAATAGGTCAAAAACGGGTTCGATTGTTAAAGTCACTGCGGATGAAATTGGGAAGCAACCAGTGACGAACCCGCTGATGGCGTTGCAAGGCAGGGTACCTGGCTTGGAGATCGTGCCATACAGCGGTGGGGCTGGGGGCGCAGTTAAGGTGGTAATAAGAGGACGTAATAGTCTTCGAAATAACACGTTGGAGGAGAGTGCCAGCGGTCCTCTGTTTGTTGTTGATGGTGTGCCGATTGATGCCAGTCCTTTACGTTCGAGCGCCTCCGGCGGATCACCCTTGCCTTATGGTTATGATCCCCTGAGCACTCTGAATCCTGAGAGCATAGAAAGTGTAGAGATTTTAAAGGACGGAGATGCGACAGCTATCTATGGTTCCAGGGGGGCTAATGGAGTTATACTCATCACGACCAAACGCAGCACACAAAAGGATAGAAGTAATGTAGACATTAGCGCTTACTCAGGGGTTGGGAGAATCGTAAATAGAATGGATGTGCTGAATACAGAACAGTACCTGGCCATGAGAAGAGAGGCTTTTGCTAATGACGGCGTAGAGCCGGGTATGTTTGATTTTGATATAAATGGGACATGGGATCAAACGCGCAACACAGATTGGCAGGAGGAGCTACTCGGGGGATCTGCGCGAATCAGTGATGTTCAAGCGGGCCTTTCTGGCGGAAATGGTAACACGACATTTAAGCTAGATGGCGGTTTTCATAAAGAAAGCGTCATATATCCTGGTGATTTTGGCTATCAACGCCTGACAGGAAATTTTACAATTAATCATTCTTCGCCCAATCAGAAACTTGCGGCCACAGTATCAATAATGTATGGCGCCGATAAAAGTAGCGTCTTTGAAGATTTCAATTTTGTTAATTATGCTTTAAGACTTCCTCCCAATGCGCCTCCTCTGTACAACGATGATGGAACATTAAATTGGGAAATCGTTGATTTTGGGTATTTCAAACTAAACAGCTTTAATAATCCGGTTGCAGGCCTTAAGAATACAAATAATTCCAAAGCCGGTAATCTGATAGTAAATAGTGTCCTGAGCTACTCGCTAGGGCAAGGCATAATGGCCAAGGTCAATATGGGGTTTACAGGTTTAAATAGAGAGGAACTGCTGAAGTTTCCTATAGAAGCCCTTTCCCCCACTACTATTTTTTCAAGCACAACTGGGAGTAACACTTTTGGACGCAGTAGTCGAGGATCATGGATTATAGAGCCACAAATGACTTATTCTAAGATTGCTGAAGGTCATAATCTTACGGCGATAATAGGGGCGTCGCTGCAAGAAAGTACCAGTCAATATCAGTCAATAACTGGTTTTGGATACTTGTCGGATGTTTTATTGGACAATTTGCGGGCAGCTTCCTTTACAAGTATAACAGTTGATACAAATAACCAATACAAGTACCTGGCTTTTTTTATGCGGGTGGGCTATGATTGGAAAGAGAAATATTTACTGAGCCTGACGGGGCGTAGGGATGGCTCATCTCGATTTGGTCCTGGAAAACAATTTGGAAATTTTGGCGCTGTTGGAGTAGGGTGGGTATTTTCTAATGAAGCACTTCTAAGAGACAAGAGAAGGATTTTGAGTTTTGGGAAATTGAGAGCCAGTTATGGAATAACCGGAAGTGATCAGATAGGTGACTATAAGTTTTATAATACGTACAGCATCTCCAGATATCCATATGATAACAATGTGGCATTAAGCCCGACAGCGCTTTATAATCCCAATTATTCCTGGGAATCTACAAGGAAATTGGAGGGCGCCGTTGAATTGAGCTTCCTTGAAGATAAAGTTTCATTAGAAGTCTCTTTTTATAGGAATCGGTCGTCCAATCAGCTGGTCAATTATCAATTACCTGTGATTACTGGTTTCAGTGGAGTGTTGTCAAACTTCAATGCTACAGTTGAGAATGCAGGTTGGGAGGCAATGTTAGGCATCAATCCTATCCAAACCGATCATTTTCATTGGAATTTTTCTGTCAATTTTTCAGCGAACAAGAACAAGCTTGTCGAGTTTCCGGGCATTGAGAATTCTTCATATTCTAAACTTTATGAAATTGGCAAGCCGCTTTCAGTTCAACGTCTGTATACTTACGAAGGGGTAAATCCGGAGACAGGAAGTCAGGAAGTGGCCGATTTCAATGATGACGGAGTTTTAGATGATAAGGATCGGAGATTTATGAGCCCGTTAGGACCTACATATTACGGTGGCATAAATAATACTATCAGTTTCCGCTCTTTTGATTTATCATTTCTATTTCAGTTTGTTAGACAAAAGCAACTGGGATATGTGTATCCACTTCCTGGTGCCGCTGGAAATGCGCCCGTGTCAGTCTTAAATCGATGGCAACGTGAGGGGGACGTAACCGATGTGGGAAGATTCTCACAGGACTTTATGAATTCGTACTACTATACGAAGTATGTTAGTGCAAGTGATTATCCTATCGAGGATGCGTCTTTTGTTCGATTAAAATCGATTTCATTGTCATATACATTTCCAACGTCAATTATCGAAAGAACAGCATTGAGTCAAGCTAAGATATTCGTACAAGGTCAAAATTTACTAACTATTTCGGATTACTCCGGGTTTGATCCAGAAACGGGTACAAGTGTTCCTCCTCTTAGGATGTTTACTCTTGGTATACAAGTCAGATTTTAGTTTTCGTGTTAATACAATAATTGATTGTTTATGAGTAATTCAGGATATAATATTGTTTTTACGATTTTTGTTCTAATTGTATTTATAGTCACTATGAGTTGTGATGATTTTCTAAAAGTCGATGTTGAAAAGTCGCAAATTACCAAGGATGCTGTGTTTTCTAATCCGGTCACTGCGACATCGGCCGTTACAGGAATATATAGCGATATGTACAATACGTTAGGAAGCTTCGCGAGTGGTAGTTATCGTAGTGTAACTGGCCTGTGCGCCATGTCTGGCGGCGAGTTAAATTATTACCCGGATGATGCTGAGTACTTAGCTTTTGAGAAGTACAAGGTCATGCCCACTAACACCAATGTTTTATCCCTTTGGACTTCGATGTATTATGCTATTTATGGAGCTAACAATGTAATTGAAGGGTTGAATAAATCTTCCGGGTTGGCGTTGGATTTAAAAAATCAACTTCTGGGGGAAGCTCTTTTTATTCGAGCATTTTCTTATTTTTATTTAGTCAATTTGTTCGGCCCGGTACCGATAGTTAATACTACTGATTATCTTTCAAATTCGATTCTGTCGAGGAACGAAGTTAGTGATGTATATCGGTTTATCATATCTGATCTGAGATTAGCCCAATCACTGGTGTCAAATGAATACCTAAATAATTCAAGAACAAGACCAAATAGGTGTGCCGTAACTACGCTGTTATCACGTGTATATTTATATACCGGAGATCATGAGAATGCCGAATTACAGGCGACCGATATTATTGAGGACTCAAGGTATGAGTTATTGGATAATTTAGATGAGGTATTTTTAAGCGATAGCCGGGAAGCGATTTGGCAACTGCGGCCGTCGTTGCCGTCATATAATACAAACGAGGCGGAAGTTTTTTTATTAGATGCTCCACCTGACATATCGCCATATAATCCCTTCGCCATCACGAATGAATTACTGCAGTCGTTCGAAGAAAACGATTTACGAATGGATAGATGGGTTAATTTGCTTGCCTCGGATAGCGCTGATTTCTTTTATCCGTTTAAGTATAGAATAAGTTATGGCAGTTTGCTGGAATATAGTATGGTCTTTCGATTAGCTGAAATTTACTTAATTAGATCAGAGTCACGTGCGATTCAGGGGAATCTCGCGGGTGCCATTGCAGATCTGGACTCTATTCGGAATAGAGCCATGCTTCCGCTGTTTTCGGATTTTAATCCAAGTGTTAGTAAGGGAGATTTGATTATCGCCATTGAGCACGAGCGGCAGGTAGAATTGTTTACGGAATGGGGACACCGCTGGATGGATCTAAAACGTACAAGGAGAGCAGATCAGATATTGTCTGGAAACGATGGGTATTCCTATGATGCGAAACTGTACCCTATTCCGCAATCTGAGTTTGAGAGAAATAGGTCCTTGGGCAGTCAGAATCCCGGATATTGATGTTACTAGTTTCAACTTTTACAATCTTTAAAATGAATAAAAGTCTAACATTTATTTTAGGTTTTTTAGGCTGTATTGTATACGGTTCGAATGGCCAGTCCATTGGTAAGTTTAACCCCAGTGCCCAACTACCCGTAGATACGACCCTGAAAATAGGCGAACTGGAGAATGGGTTCAGGTATTATATAAAAAAGTCCACCGATCATACTCAGACTATCCAATTGAGGTTAATTGTTAAAGTAGGTACGAAACACGAACCAGCGGACAAAAAGGAGATTGCCCACTTGATTGAACATTTGGCTTTTGAAGGAACCGCGAATTTTCCATTAGATAGTATAATCAGATATACCTCAAAGAAGGGAATGCTTTTTGGTGATCAGATTACAGCGTTTACTGCACCGTCGAAAACCGGTTATATACTGAATATTCCCAATAGCGATTTGAGTCTATTAGCAAATAGCCTTCTAATTTTACGTGATTGGGCACAGAATATGACCTTTGATTCGGCACGAATTCGTGCACAGATTGGCGCGGTTATAGAAGAAGGCAGATTTTCTCAGAATGGGCTAAATCCCGTGGCAATGTCGATCGAGGGCGGTAAAAAATTTAAGTCTGAGTTTGATGATACTGAGTTTAATAATGTGGAAGCGAACCTTAGGAAGATTGATAGGAAATCTGTTTTGCAATTTTACCACGACTGGTATAGGCCGGAGTTGGAGGCGGTTATTATTATAGGAGATGTTGATACCAAGAAAATGGAGGAAAATATCGTGGCGACTTTTTCTGATTTAAGAGCATACGAAAGGAGAAGAGGAACTGGTAAATATAATATTAGTAACTTGACTGACTCGGATAGCGATAATTTTATGTGTGCCACGAAATCAACCATCACGTCGATCAGTTTGGATCTCTTTTATAAACGTAAATTTATAATGAACCAAATGAAGACCCATGGTGATTATAGGACTTTTGTTAATGATGAGTTGCTAAATGTGTTGTTAGGCAATAGATTCAGAAATATTCCGCGACGTTATAATATTCCCAGTGTAAACAGTTGGATAGTCAAGAATGCCTACGAATCCGGGTGGGATTTCTTTACATTAAGGGCCGCACTGGATGATTCTTCTCAAATGGAAGAAGCCTTCAAGCAGGGGCTCGCTGAGCTGGAACGTTTGAGGCGCTTTGGCTTTTCAGCCGGCGAGCTTCGCGTTGCTAGGGAATCTCTTTTAAAAGATTTTGCTAGTGCAGATTTTACTAGCATTCGCTATCAGGTAGGAAGATGTATAGATCATTTCGTTACTGGTAAGTTTGTTTCGGACGTCACCTATGCACGGAATTTGGTTCAAGAATTGGTTGATAAATTGACTTTGCAGGAAATTAATAATTCTCTAAAGTCGTGGCTACAAACGCGAAGTATGCCTGATATTATAGTTATTGGTCCGTCAGAAGGAAAAGAACATCTCCCGCGTCAATCGGATTTCTTACAGTGGGGAAAGGAGGTGAGGAGGATAAGTGACATTGCCTCCATGGATACTGTTTCCCATGATCAAATATCTTTAATTGATACGGAAGTGATAAATACATTTTCAGATGATTTGATGTTTTCGGAGAAATGTTTGTATGATTCGATAAAAACTTTGGAGCTGAGTAATGGCGTAAAGGTATTGTTATTTCCGCCCAGACGATTGGTTGCTGACGGTCAATCTAAAATGATTATGCTGAACGGTTTTAGTTATGGAGGTAGTAAGCTTTATGAAGGTAAACAGAAAATTGTATGTGACAATGCGGTGAGTGTAGTTAGGCATTGCGGCGTTGGTGACTTTGATAAATTTCAACTCGAGGATTTTCTAAAAACGAAGAATGTGTATGTGTCTCCATTTATTGGGGATAGTCTGGAAAGTATTATTGGTAAATCTAGTATTAATGATGTTGAAATCATGTTGCAGGCGGTGTATCTATATTTTACATCACCAAGAAAAGATGATAATGCGTTTAAGGATTGGAGAATGACAAAAAAATCTGAGCTTAGAAGTATGTACTTTTCTTCTGGCAATTTTTTTGGAACGGTAGTGAATAATTTAACACATCATCAGAGCACTTTCTCACCTGACGACGTGGAAAGTATCAGTCTTGCAGACGCTTTGCGGATCTATGGTCAAAGATTCTCTGGTGTTTCTGATTTTGTTTTTTCTGTTTCTGGTGAGTATATATATGATGAAAGGCTGAGAGATCTCATTATTCGGTATCTAGGTAATATTCCAAGAGGAACGAAGGATCGGATACGTTCCGGATATAATCCTTTTGACTGTAGTAGAATGGATACTGTAATTTATCATGGCAGGCAGAAAATGGCTGAAGCTTATATGTATTTTACCAGTACGTGTGCTATTGAAGATGATATAAATAATATTCATGCTTTAGAAATTGTAACGGAATCATTCAGGAGGTCTGTTATTGATAGATTAAGGACTAAGGAAGGGGGAGTTTTTAATCCTATGGTTTACTTCAATCATGAAAAAATGTCAGATGACTCGATTGTCTTTCGAATTGGTGTTCACTTTTATTGTGAATTGGGAAATGAGCAAAATATGATTCGCGGTGTTATTGACGAATTTCAGATGTTAGTAGAAAATGGTATTAACCAAAATTCTCTTGATACTTCGGTTTCACTGGTTGGATCGCAATCCAGGTTGTATAATGACGATTATTCCAAAGAGGTGATGGCAATTGCCTTGGGTAATCGTTTGGATACTCAATCTTTAGGCAAAGATAGGATTTTAAAAAATGTGGAGGTGGAAGGTGTTCGGGCATTGATTCGTAGTTCTTTGGGTGTTAATAACCGTCAGATTTTTATATTATTACCCAGCGAAACGATGAATTAGATTTTGTTATATTTAGTTAGCTTAATGTAAGTAGTCTGTTGGAGCGTCAATCGACTACTGATTACTAACGACGGGACAAATATTTTCGAATGGTAGTTATTGTTTTAGGTTTGGTTATTGGAGTGAATAGGCTGTTTGTTTGGGTTGTACAGAACAGTTTGCCGGTGTATTGTTTCTGTGGAATCCTGCAACCTTTCACATGTGCTCTAGGGAACAATATTGCGAACGGCGACAATTTGTTTGCGTTTACTGATTTGAGGGGGATTGGGCGATCGCCTCTTAGTCGCAATGAACAGGTTGTAGGAGGGGTATTGTTGTCGTAGACAATTGCTATTGCTGGGCCGCTGATAGTCTGCACTTGTACTCTGCAGTCAGAAGTTCCACCTGGGCACGTAGGAACTCTTGTACAGACCAAGTCAGTTGCTCCAACGTAGAGCACATTAATATAGTCTGGCGATACCAGAGCTAGCTGTGCAAACACGCTTGCTGTTGCGAGGACCAAGGAGTCGATTCCGAGAACTGCGTTTTTTAATGCTCATAATTTAGCGTTTAAATAGGATGATTTTTAACGAGCGCAAAGTCTGATAAGTGGTTGTTTAAGTTTGAGTAGTTTGGTTTTATTCGCTGAGCTACTTTTGTGGATGTTGGTTCTGTTGATGGTTGAGATATATTATATTTTCAATTGGAATGTGCTAACGGGTAAGTTTTTTGTTTAACTAAGGAACAATGTTACGAGCTGCAACAATTTGTTTAGGTTTACTAACTGGAACTGTAGTTGCTAAAGTCGATCTTAATCAAACAGAACAAGTTGTGGGGAGTATTGTTGTCGTAAGCAACTGCTATTGCTGGGCCGCTGGTGATCTGTACTTGCACTCTGCTCTCCAAAGTTCCAGCGGGACACGTAGGAACTCTTGTACAAACCCAATCAGTTGCTCCGATGTAGAGCACATTAATATAGTCTGGTGGTGCCAGAGGTAGCGATGCAAACGTGCTTCCTGTCACGAGGAGCAAAGAAGCGATTCCGAGAACGGAGTTTTTAATGTTCATAATTTGAACGTTTAGACAGGATGATTTTTAAGGATGGCAAAAGTCGGAGAGGTAAGTTTTTATGTATTACAGTAGTCTGTTGAGGCTTCAACAGACTACTGATATTTAACTAGTTAACAATGTTGCGAACTGCAACAATTTGTTTAGGTTTACTAACTGGAACGGGAATTGGTGTATCTGATTTTAATCGCATAGAGCAAGTTGTGGGCGGAGTATTGTTGTCGTAGACAATAGCCGATGCGGGGCCGCTGGTAGTCTGTACTTGCACTCTGCAGTCAAAAGTTCCACCTGGGCACGTAGGAACTCTTGTGCAGACCCAATCAGGTGCTCCAACGTAGAGCACATTAATATACTCTGGCGATAGCAGAGGTAGCGATGCAAACACGCTTCCTGTCGCGAGGACCAAGGAAGCGATTCCGAGAACTGCGTTTTTAATGTTCATAATTTTTGTGTTTAAATTAATTGTTTGCTTACCTTGGTTTATCCAGGTGTTCAGCTACTATTCCTGACTTCATCGATAAAGATCTTTAGTTATTTGACGGTAATAGATTTTTGGATGTCATAAGCGAAGCTATTCCTAATACGACTTTAGAGTTTATATTTATATCGTTCGCTATGGTCTTATTTATAATTCCGTCTAGTTTGTTTTAACTCGTGATATTGCGAGCACCAGCAATTATCTTAGGTTTAATAATTATAATAATTATTATAATGTCTGTTTTTCTTCGCAAAGAGCAAGTTGTAGGCGGTGTATTATTGTCATAGACATTTGTAACCACTGGGCCGCTCACCGTTGGCACTTGTACCCTACAATCAAAAGTCGTTCCGGGTGAGCAGGTAGGGACTTTTGTACAAACCCAATCGGTGTCTCCAACATAGAGTACGTTGATAAATTCCGGCGTTGCCATAGATGTCGATGCGAAGGCGCTTCCTGTCGCAAGGACCAGGGAGACAATTCCGAGGACTACGTTTTTGATGTTCATAATTTTTAACGTTTAAAGTGGATGATTTTACGCGATCACACGGCTAAGAGGGTTCTATTTAAGTTCAAAGTTTTAACGTTTATTTGTTTGCTTGTCTTGCTGGTTAACACCTAATATTCAGACTTTTGTCAATAGAGAGAGACTTTGGTGCTTGATTATCTTTTAATGGCTATATTTTATATTTTGGTTGGATCCGGATATATTGTTTTGTCGAGTTCATAAACCACTAAATGCTTTCCGAATATCGCTGTCAAGTGATTCTCAACGATCATAAAGTCTGAAAGGTGATTGTTTAAGTAGTTTGGTATATGGAAACTACTCAGATATTCCCCCTTTTCTATGTCATATATATCTATTACACTAGATTGAAGGAAGGTGATTTGATCTTCATTTTTTGCCAGAACGTTGGAATTTATAAAAAGGTATTTATCATATGAGCAACTCTTTATGTTCGTAACGAATGATGATCCCCCCAGCATTTTAGTGCTTCCATCTTTTGAGTTTCCGATGTCGAGGTGTGCCGTTTTGAATGTATCTATCGTGTTTAGTCGGTTTATTGTTTTGAAGTCTTCGTCGATTATAAGATATTGATTTCGGTATGTGTAAACATAGATTGATTTATTTATTTGTTTGTTGTAGACCATGTTTCCAGATATGCATATTTGTCCGTCGATCTGCTTTTCAAGTATTGTGTGGTTAAATTTGAAACTTGGTGTATCATTTGGATTTCTTATTGCTAGGTCAAACTCATTATATCGGGTACTTAACGATCTAAGAGCGAAGGAATTTTTATAAGCTGGGATGGCTTCATCAAAGTAGTATGGTATGGTGTCTTTGAATATTTTTTTAGCGGTCCAGTTAATAGTGTCACCCTGCATGATTAGTGCCATGACCCCGTTGGTTAATGTGAAATTCGGTGGTTCGACGTTGGTTTTAAATTGATAGGGTTCTTTGAGGCTATCTATTCCAGTCAATGTTATTCTCTTTTTTGTGAGATTGGATAAATCACTATCGGCTATTGTAATGTTAAAGGGTCTTGATCGACTGGTAACATATACGCGCTCTTTTGTAACTCCGGATATATAAAAATCGCCGGCATCCAGTTTTTTCTCGGCTACCTTGATTAAAGGATAGTTTGTTAGAAACTTTCTATTAAAATTTCCTCTGTATATTTCCTCATTTATCGGGGAGAAGGAATACAGTATGAATAGCATTGCAGATATCGATAAAATGCAAGCTGCCATTATTAATGTATATTTTCGATTCATTGTTCTATCTTTTAAGATAGTGAAACATGAGGTGCTGATTTCGTTGTTTTTGTTTGTAAGCCGATTCCCAGCGCGGCTAACAGTGTGAAGCAGATGTTAAAGATCAAATGCTCGGTCCACCCCATATGGCTCAAAATTCCGCCACATGAACATGGTAGGGAGGGGCTAAATATTAGCATATACCCAATGTAGGCGCTAAATGCGAACATGATAGAGAAGGCAAAAAAGAGCCCCACCAGTCGTGTCCTTGGTATGAATAAGAGGATTGCAGCGATAATTTCGATTGACGGGACAAACCATGCCAATGTCGCGGCATAATTCATGATCAGGGGCGATCTGCTGATTTGGACCTGAAAGACTTGATAGTCAAAAAGCTTCATGAGCGCTGCATAGAGGAATAGCACCATGTAGAGAACTAAAATGATGTCCATTATGATTGACCTGGTTATTTTTATGGTTTTCATATGTGTCTGTTTATCTTGGTCTGTTGTTATGGTAATAGTGGAAAACTGATTTTGCCGGGATACAGATAGCGCATTAGAAAATGTATCACGCCGCAGTTTCCTGTCATTAGGTCTGCACTCACCGATTTGGCGCTATCGACCGCCCAATAGCGCGACCCGTCGGCTTGCGAATAGCCGCTACGGATAATTACCTGAGCAATCCAGTCGGCACGTTCACGCCATTCGTTATTGTTGAATATTTCTGCCGCCTCCAGATATACCTGACCAATTCCGCAGATTCCCTTTGCAATGCTTAGATTGTTGACTACAAGGTAGAATGGGATGTTGCGCAGTGTTCCCTCTACCAGGTTTTTGTAGCGGTCATCTTGTAGTATTTTGTAGGCGCGGATCATGCATAGCGCGATGCCGCTAAATCCATCGGTTAACCACGGACTTGCGTTTCTTCTTTTGTCACTGATCGGCCAGATGGGGTTGCCATTTTGCCTTGCCATTTTTTTACAAAGCCAGTTTAGCGCTTTTGTGGCGGATGCCTTAGACTCCTCATCTTTGTAGCGATGATAGTATTCAAGTAGGAAAATTATTATCCCGGCAACACCTTCTGAAAATCCTGTTTTTTTTTCTCCGTTATTTATCCAGGAGCCATCGTATTGTTGCGTTTTGATCAGGATATTAAGGCAATCTTGAAGTGCTTTTTTTAGCATCTGTTCGTCTAGGAATTGATCACACTGTAAGGCAGCTATTCCGTTTCCTGCTGCCCCTGTGGCCAGATTTGCATCAAGCGATAAGCAGTCCAGATAGTCTCTTATGATTGCTCGGTTCTCTGATGTGGAAGGAGTTAGTTTGCTTTCCATTCCTTTGGATAGATATAATGCGACTCCGGCCGTACCGGTAAACAGGCCACTGGGTCTTTTTAACCCATTTTGGGATAGATATTTAGATGTTAGGTAACGATAATTCTCACTATAGATTGATGACAAACTCTTTACAGAAATTTCTTCTTTTTTGGCGATTGCTAGTGTGTAGAGAACTCCACTAATTCCAGAATAGATCCCCGGCTGAATTTGTTTGCCATTTTCGATAATGCTCGAATGCCATATTTTGTCTGATCCCGTGAATAGAGGTGTGCTGAGTGCACGGAGACTATCTGTAATAAGATGATTTATTTGTATTTCACTTGGTCTCCTATTTTCTGGATGCCGGATATTTTGTGACGCTTTTAGGTTGTTTTGATATTCTTTTATTTGTGTTACTATGGTATTGAGCGACGGTCTTTCGTTAGGATTTGTGTCCAAGCATTTTATAATAAGCTGTACGATTTGTGCATCGCCGATTAGGTAATTTAGGTTTTCAGCTAAATGATTTGAATCCGAACTGTGTTTGGGGGTCATATTCGTGAAGAATAAGAACATCATTGCTCCTAGACTATAGACGTCTTCTTGTATTGTGGGTTCCCTTTCAGGGGATCTTTCTGGCGACGTGAAGCAATTAATTCCCGCATCAAATGGTGGAGATGGTACGGCCCTTTTATAGTCATATGCCAGTTCAAAGTCAATCATGATTAGGTTGTTATTTCGGTCAATCATGAAGTTTGTTGGAGAAATGTCTCGGTGAATGATGCCAACGTTATGTAATATGTTGACTGTGTTTAATAGCTGAATTAAATAGTTCAATAGGAGGTTCTTTTTATCCAGCGTAAGTGCGGGCCAGATGACATTCTCATTCACAATGCTGATTACCTCTTGTAACAGTTTTCCCTTAATTATCTCCATAGAGATATACACGTTGCCTTTTTCTTCAAACAGCTCGTATGGTTTTGGGACTCTTAGATGCTTCTGTAGATTCTGTTGAAGCGTAAATTGCCAGCGTAGCCGATCTCTCATATCCCGACCATGATTATCGCTGAGCATATCGTGTAACCCTTCTTTTAGGATGCAGTTTTTGAACCAAAACCCGTTAAGCCATAACGTCTTTAGTACGTTTCCTTTGGTGTCTGTCTTTAGTACTTCACGGATTAGGTACGAACTATGGATGATATTTGAAGCGCTTGCGGCGGGCTGTGCAATTTTCTGGAAACACCATTGTTGTCCTTTTGGCATTCGAAACGGAACGGGAAGTTCATGCGTTCCAGGTGTTAGATATTCATAATTAGCGTATACATTTCCGCTAAGTTTGGCATCTGTTGAGACAGCGGGCCCTGTAAATGGAAGGGTCAATGTTATAAGCGCTTGTACGAGATCGTTAGCCTTGTCTTTGTTTTCTGGATACAGGCATAGAATTTTTCCGATTTGTATGTTTCCCAGAAGTCCATCATTCATTGTAGACGCTATGTTTACATCGCGAACGATCTTGAATGCTATTTTCTCTTTAATAAGCAGCGGAAGCACGGTATTCAGCAGGGAGGTTATCTGATTCTTAATAACTGAAACATGCAAGACCCATCCTTCTGTATGCTTAACTGTCCCCACCTGATAATAATACTGGTCAGCTTCCTTAAACTTAATATTCTTCAACCGAAGCAATCGGCCGAAGTCATTCTTGTTGATCTGTGTTAACGATATAGTGTTCTGTGCATACATACGTTCATAATTTTAGCGCATCGATTCCGTTGAAGGTTTTCGGTTTGGGGCATATCGGTCTAACTGCAAAACGAAGCGTAGAGACCTGGCGGCACTGCGTGTTGTTAGTCACCGGTAGATAGATATAACAGTGAACCAGGCCTCGGGCTTCGCGGGAATTGTTGTGTATGTAAAGACTCGGCCGGTAGTTACTGATCACTCGGGCTATCGGCTTAGCAAGAGTAAAGATCATACAATCGGCCTAGCAGAAGGGGTAGGGATATTATCTTTGACGGAGTCTTTTTATAGCTAAGAGGGTTTACGAATTCGGGAAAAAACGTTGCTTGGCCTGGATGGGCGGGTGGCCGAACTTCTTATGGAAAGCGCGGGTGAAGTCATTGCTGAATTTATAGCCGACGCGTTTGGCGACAACCGCGATGGAGGTGTCGGTGGACATGAGCATTTTGTAGGCGGTGGTGAGGCGGACGTCGGCGAGGTACTGCATGGGGGTGGTGTTGAATGCCGTCTTGAAGCGGAAGGCGAGGTTGCGTTTGCGGACGCCGAGGGTGTCGGCGAGGAGGTCGACGGTCCAGGGGCGGTCGTATTGGGCGGTGAGGAGCTCGTGGGCGGCGAGGGCCACGGTGTCGGTATGTGGCGGCGGTTTGGGTGGGGTGAGCTTGAACTTGCGGGGGACCTGGTGCAGGTGCAGCATGATGAGCGAGGTGACCAGCTGGCACAGGAAGGGGGTGCGGCTTTGGTCGTCGGGCAGGCGCATGGTGAAGAGCATGGTGGCAATGTTTTTCATGCCGGTGGGCAGGGGGCGGGGCTCGGTGAAGGCGCGGTAGGGTTTGCTGTTCACGATGGCGTTGCGGAAGTCGAGGACGGCGTCGGGGTAGGTGGACTCGAAGGGGGTGAGGAAGTCGGCGGGGATGGTGATGAAGAGTATACTATGACTACCGGCGCCCAGGGTGATGGTTGCCCAGCCGCCGAGGGTGTGGAGCAGCTGGTAGGTGCCTTCGAGGATGGCGGTGGTGTGGATGCCCTGGTCGAGGGTAAGGTAGCCGGCGTGGTTGACGATGATGCCGGCGAACGCGGGGAAACGGAAACGGATCTTTTGTGCCTGGTCCTGCGCGAAGCGGAGGAAGGCAACTTCTAACTCCGTCCCGGAATCAGGAGACGGAATTTTGAGGGTCGTGATGTCATCCTTTTTCATGGGTGGGGGGAATAGTATATAATATAACGTATATAGAGGGCCTTCTACAATTTTTAGGGCACGGATTTTTAAGGTTTCCCCAAAAAAGTATCGGGGTGGCTGATAGTGAAATGAAAGTGGCTGATAGTGAAATGGAATATTGGGGAAGAGTATAGTTTTGAGGATGGGCCTTGGGCTTGGTGTCGGCGTGGGCTGTGTTCTTGTATGGTAATGCAGGTTACGACGTTACCGTAAGGCGGTCGGGAGACCGCCACCATACTGGGCACCGGTGACACGCCTGCGCTTCGCTGGGCGCAACACCGGCGCCAGATCTTGAGGATGCCGGCAAAGTTTTATGAGTTGTATGATTGAGGTCATAGGGGCACGGGGGGGCTGCGGGTATTTTTGGTGTATAACTAAAAATGCTTATGAATATTCAATCTATGGCTGCGGAAGGCGGGGTGCCGACGGTGGCGCAATGGGCGATCGATCACCCGGGGGCTTTGTCGGTGTTTACAAAGTATAATATTGACTATTGCTGTGGGGGACACCGCAGTTTGGAAGAGGCGTGTGTGCGCGTGGGGTTGGACCCGGTGATGATCGCGGCGGAGATCCGGCAGGCGGCGCCGTCGGCGGGTGGACAGGTGCTGCGGCCGGAGACGTGGGGGTCTGCGTTGCTGGCGGACTTTATCGTGCAGCAGCACCATGCGTATGTGCGCCATGCTATACCGGAGCTGGACGCCCTGACGGAGCGGGTGTGCGAGCGGCATGGGCATGATACGCCTGCGCTGATCCCGATCCGGGAGGCGTTCCTGGCGCTGGCGGAGGAGCTGTCGGCGCATATGGAGAAGGAGGAGCTGATCTTGTTTCCGACGATCAAGCGGCTGGAGGAGGCGGAGGCAGTGCCGGAGCATCAACATCCGATCGAGCGGATGCTGCAGGCGCCGATCGCGGCCATGGAGGATGAGCATGAGGCGGCCGGGAATCTGATCAAGCAGATCCGGGCGCTGTCGGCGAATTATACGCCGCCGGAGTTTGCGTGTGCGACGTTTCGGATTACGTTTCAACGGCTGCGGGAGTTTGATGAGGATTTGATGAGGCATATTCATTTGGAGAATAATATTTTGTTTGAAAGGTTTAAGAGGGCGTGGGTGTGAGGTATGGGTAAGACGTTGGCAGGTGAGCGATGTAGTGGGCACGGGTTACGACGGTACCGTTGGGGGGTCATAGACCCCCCGCCATGCTGGGTCCAAGTCTCCGCCCCGAGACGGGGCTAAGACTTGAACCAGACGCTGGTGTGTAGGGGCGTTGCCCCTACAACCCCTTGGGTATTGTGCGCTGTGCGCGCAATGCTGCGATGGGAGTAATATGTCAGTGGGTGGGGTGATGGATGTCAGGATTAGACACATGCTTTACTGTTAGCTTTATGGGTAAACGAAAAAGAAGAGTGTTTCCTGAGAAGATATTGATGCAGTATCATGCGAAGCTGGTGTCGGTTCGGAAGGATCAGATGCTGGTGTGTGAGGGGGATGCGGCGACGGACTACTTGCAGGTGGAACGCGGCGCGGTGAAGATGTTTATTGTGAACCCCCAGGGGCAGGAGTTTATCCAGGGAATTTTTTGCGCGGGAGAAAGCTTTGGCGAGCCGGCGCTGATCGGTAAGTTTCCGTACCCCGGGAATGTGGCGGCGCTCGAGCCTTCGCAGGTGTGGAAGCTGCCGGCGGATTATTTTTTCCAGATGCTCAAAGAAAATTTTGACCTGCACCTGAAAATGGACGGGGTGTTGTGTGAGCGGCTGCGGTATAAGTCTATGGTGTTGTCGGAGATCTCCAGTTATGAGCCGGAGCATAGGATCCTTTCGCTATTGAAGCACTATAAATCCAAGAATGCTACGGGGCGCGATGCTGGCGTGATTATTCCGTATACACGGCAGCAGTTGGCCGACATGACCGGGCTGCGGGTGGAGACGGTGATCAGAACGGTGAAGAAAATGGAGAAGGAGAAGAAGTTGTCGTTGCTCGATCATAAGATCCGGTTTTGAATCAAGGCGGTCGGGAGACCGCCCCCATCCGCCAGTAGTCGGACACAGTACGAGGCACCGGTCAGATACCGGCGCCAGAATTTTTTTTTGCTCTCGCGCTGATTCTTCCTATAAATCTTTTTTACTGAAGATGTGTAATGACAGGTAGCAGGGGAGGGCGATCCATACGGCTAATAGCGTGGTGGAGAGGAGTATGCCGGTGTGGCTGCCGAAGAAGGATTTGTAGAAGGCGCCGGTGTAGCCCATGAGGGCGGAGATGTCCAGCTGGAGGAGCATGATGACGCGGGCGAGGTCGACGGGGTTGAGGGCGATGAGGGCGAGGGTGACCTTTTCGAGGGGGTAGTCGCTGAAGGCGTAGACGAACCATAATAAGAAGCCGTCGTAGATCAGGGAGAAATAAAACCAGAACAGGAGGGCTACGCCGATGGCTTTGGCTTTGTCGCGGGTGAGGACGGCGGCCAGGAAGGCGAGCGAGACGAATACCAGCGTGAGCACGGTGCCGCAGCACAGCAGGGTGATGGCGGCGGGGGTGGCGCCGTAGAGGAGGATGGGGAGGCCGCAGCCGAGCAGGAAGGCGATGCTTAACGAGCAGGCTACTGCGATGTATTCGCCCAGGAAGATCACTTTGCGGTCGACGGGTTGGGCGAGCATGAGCTCGATGAACTCGTAGGAATTATAAAAATGGATGGTGGTGAAGACGATGCCGACCAGGGGGATGACCATGAGCACGATGTTGAGCAGGCTCATGACCACTTTGGACGGATCGTTGTCGAGCTGGAACATGGCCAGCGTGCTGATGAACAGCAGCGCGGTATACAGCAGCATGAACCGCGTGCGGAGGATGTCGTATAGAACGTATTGGATGATGCGGCGCATAGGCTTAATGTTGAACGGGTTCCTGTAATTGTTTTTGGCGGATCATGGTGGCGACGGCGCGGCCCAGCCGGGGCTCCTGCGTGTCGGCTTTGAGGGCGGCGATCGTGTCGTTGAAATGGATGCGGCCTTCGAACAGGTATACCAGGTCGGTGGTGAGCTCGTCGAGGTCGCTGAGGATGTGCGAAGTGACGATGACGAGCTTGCCGTTCTCTTTCTCGGCGAGGATCTTTTCTTTCAGCACCTCGACGGACACGGGGTCCAGCCCGGCCGTGGGCTCGTCGAGGATCAGGACGGGGGGGCGGAAGAGAAAGGCCAGCGCCGCGCTTACTTTCTGGCGTGTGCCGCCCGATAGGGTGTGCATGCGTTTGCTGTACATGCCGGCGAGTTTGAACTTTTCGATGAGCTCTTCGTCGGGTGTGTGGGCGCCGGTGCGGATGTTCTTCATCATGTCGACGATCTGGCCGATGGTCATATTTTCGGGGTAGCGGCCGATCTGCGGCATGTAGCCGATCTTTTCGCGGTACTGCCAGTGGCGCGCGATGGAGGTGCCGTCGAAGTATATATCCCCGGCGCTGGGCAGCACCATGCCCAGGATGCTTTTGATGAGCGTGGTCTTGCCCGAGCCGTTGGGCCCCACCAGCGCATAGGAGCGGCCGGCGGTGAGCGTGAGGTCGATGCCGTCGAGCACGGTGAGCTTGCCAAAGGTTTTGCGTACGTTCTTAATGGAGATCATGCGGTGTCATAGCGGGTGAGTTGTCTTTCAGGTTTTCGGGCGTGATGGCGGGGATGGCCTTTTCGGCGTTGTCCATGAGCAGCACCAGGAAGCTGCGCCACAGCAGCACGGCCGCGGGCATTTGCTCGACGACCATGGAGTACATGCTGACGGGGTGAAAGGGCACGTCGCCGATGTGGTCTTTGTCCAGGTCGTAGCCCTGGTATTTGTCCCAGTAGTTGCCGTCGACGTGGTTGAGCACCAGCGTGCCGTTGGTGGCCAGGTCGAAGGTGTTTGCCTGGAAGTTGTTTTGCTGAAAGGTATTGTCGTCGCAGCTGGCCTGGAGGCGTACGGCGTAGCCGTTGCCGTCGAATTCGTTTTGGGTGAACCGGATGCGGCTGGAGCCTTCCATAAAAATGCCGACGCTGTTTTGGATGAACCGGTTGTGATGTACTTCGCTGTCGCGGATGTCTTTGAGCAGCAAGCCGTAGGCGGACGAACCCCAGTTGTGCGCGAAGGTGTTGTCGAGCATCTTCACGCCATAGGTATACATGACGGCCACGCCGGCGCCGTTGTTCTCGAAGGTGTTGCGGCGGTACTCGTTGTTGTGGGAGAACATGAAGTGCAGGCCGTAGCGCAGGTTGCCTTCACTGTAATTTTCGGTGATCAGCGAGTTGGTGACAAACTCGAAGTAGATGCCGTCGCGGTGGCCGTGCACGCGGTTGTTGTGCAGGGTCATGTGCTGGCATTTCCAGAGGTGGATACCGTTGCCGACCTGGTGCTCGACCCGAACCTGCGCGTGCAGGGTGTTGTCTTCGATGCGGCAGTGGGAGGAGTTGGAGATGTGGATGCCGAAGAAGGTGTCATCGAACTGGTTTCCGCGAATGCGGACGGCCTCGGAGTCGAGGATCCTGACGCCGGCCAGGTCGTGGATGCTGGAGATGCCGGTGTGCACAAAGCGGAAGCCCTGGATGATGACGTTCCGGGCGTGCACGGTGAGCAGCTCATCTTTATGCCGGCCGTCGAGCACGGGGTAGTGCTCGCCGAGCAGCACGAGTGATTTTTCGATGACGATGTTGCCTTCCGCATAGGTGCCGGCCTGCACGCGGATGGTATCGCCCGGCTGTGCCTGTGCTACGGCTTGCTTCAGGCTGGTGAGCGGGCCGGTCTTGCTGACGGTTACCGTGCGGCCCAGCAGCGGGAGTACCGGTAGTAAATATAGCAGCAGGATCAGTCTCATGGATGGGCGGCTTGGGTGGTGACCTGTTGCCAGGTAAGGAAGGCGCCGTGCCAGGTCTTCTGGAAGGCGTCGCGGTCGGCGCGGTGGGCGAAGGCGGCGAGGTTGCTGGCCATGGGACTGCCGACGGCGTCGGCCTGCAGGTAAAAGGCCGCCGCGGCATCGACCAGGGTGCCGGTGGTAAAGTCGGTGATGAGGGTGTGGGCGATGTCGGCGGGTTTGACCTCGCCGGCGTGTAAGAACGAGACCAGGCAGCCGGTGTCGTCGAAGATATATACTTTGCCTTTGCGGGTCACGATCTCGGCGCCGAACTTCGGGTCCATCAGCGTCATTTTGCAATGGTGGCAGGCGTCCGTGCCGTATTGGATCGGCGCGGGACCGACGGTGCACGATGCCAGGGCGAAGCTGAGCAGCAGGGCGGCGACAGGGGTAGCGGTGATGCGGTGCGTTTGCCAACGGAGCGGGCACACTTCGCGCGCGACGGCGGCAAAGGCCAGCAGGGCGGAGGCAAAAAAGATCCACCCGCCGGTGGCCGGTCCGGAGAAGGCGGTGAAGTTGAGGAGCTGCCTGGTGCCGAGCAGCGGCGGCTGGTAGGACATGCCGGGCACGACGATGGGCGCGGTAGGGTCCAGGTTGTGGCCATAGTTATACCCCCAGAGGTAAAAGTCTACCAGGGCGGCCACGCCGCAGCCGAGCAGCAGCAGGGCATAGCCGACGAGGGCGCTTCGTTTGTTGATGACGGCCGCGAGCAGGCCGGCGCCGATGACGGCGGCGACGATGTATTTCATATAGCCGAACTCGGGAAACATGCTCACCTCGATGTGTTTCATGCCGATGTAGTGGTTGAGGGCGCTGATGATCTTTACGTCGCCGGTGATGTTGTCGATCCAGATCTTCATTTCGAGGCCCTCGGGGTATTGCGGCGCCCACATCAGGATCTGCCAGAGCGGCACGTAGTAGGCGGCCAGCAGCATGCCGGCCGAGAGGACCAGGGCGATCCTGGAAAAGGGATTTAACGTCTTCATATCTCTGTGTTTAAATGAGGCCCCGTTCCCCCGATAGCTATCGATGGGAACAGGGGCCTTCAACCTTCAAACTATGATGCTTTGCTACTGGGCTGCGCCGCTGGTCTGATCTTCGATTTTGCCGGTGGAATATTTTAACGGTACGTTGTTGCCGGGCGCGGATACGCGTGCGTACCCCTGCATTTCCTGGTGCAGGGCCGAGCAGAAGTCGGTGCAGTAGTAGGGGAATATTCCGACTTTGTCGGCCTTCCATTTCAACGTTTGGGTTTCGCCGGGCATGATGAGGATCTCCGCGTTCAGCGCGCCTTTGACAGCGAAGCCGTGCGGCACATCCCAGTCCTGCTCGAGGTTGGTGACGTGGAAGTATACATCGTCGCCTTGTTTGATGCCCTCGATGTTGTCGGGCGTGAGGTGTGAGCGGATGGCCGTCATGTATACGTGCACCTCGTTGCCTTTGCGCTCGACCTTTGTCTTGGCTTCGCCCAGGGCGGCATAGGGGTGCTTGTTCTCTTCCAGTTTGAAGATCTTGACCGACCTGGGCGTAATGAGGCCGGCCGGGATGGCCTCGGCGTAGTGTGGCTCGCCCGTGGTAGGGAAGTCGAGGATGAGCTTCATCTTTTCGCCGCTGATGTCGTACAGCTGCGCGGACTGCGTAAGCTCCGGCCCGGTGGGCAGGTAGCGGTCTTTGGTGATCTTGTTATAGGCGACTACATACTTGCCATGCGGCTTGCGGGTAGGACCTCCGGGCACCGAGAGGTGGCCGATGGAATAATAGGTCGGTACACGGTCGATGACGGCCAGGTCTTTGATATTCCACTTGACGATCTCCGACGATACGAACATAGAGGTATAGGCATTGCCTTTGCCGTCGAACTCGGTGTGCAACGGGCCCAGGCCGGGTTTCTGCACTTCGCCGTAGAGGGCGGACTCGTACTTGATGACGGGGATGCCGGCAAAGTCGCCTTCGAAGTCCTGTTTGGCGATGGCCTCCTGGACCTTGGCAAACGAGAACACGGGGATGAGGGCGGCCAGCTTGCCGCTGCCGATGATGTATTCACCGGTAGGGTCTACGTCGCAGCCGTGGGGTGACTTGGGACAGGGTATGAAGTATATGATGTCCTTGAGCTCCAGCGGGTCGAGCTGCAGTACTTCCCGGAGAATCTCCGAGGTGGCAGTGTGTGTAGACTCGTCCAGCGTGTTGTGGGCATATTCAGCCTTGACGGTTTTCCCTTTTCCGGCCTTCAGGTATTCTTCGGCTTTCTTCCAGTTGACGGCCATGATGAAGTCCTTGTCTTTCTGGGAGGCGTTCACTTCCAGCAGGGTATAGGCCTGCTCGGTGTTATAGCAGGAGAAGAAGAACCAGCCGTGGGAAGGGCCTTTGCCGGCGCGGGCCAGGTCGAAGTTGACACCGGGCGTGACGAGCTGGAAGGCGATGTTCATGCGGCCGGAGGTATCGACCTTGATGAAGCTGACGGTGCCGCGGAAGTTCTTTTTATACGAGCTGATGGGCACGTCGGTATTGTCGCCCATCGGCACGCTGAAGCGCGTGCCGGCCACGACGTACTCGGTGTTTTCGGTAATGAACGGCGAGGAATGGTTGCCGCCGCTGTTGGGCAGCTCGAGGATCTCGGCGGTCTTGAAGGTGCGCAGGTCGATGCGGGCCACGCGCGGCGTATTGTTACCGTTGGCGAAGGCCCAGCGGCCGTCGTGCTCGCCTTGCGTGGTGGACAGGGCGATGTGGTGCAGGTCGTCCCACGGCACAAAGCCGTGCGAGGTGTTGAGCATGGGCTTGCTTTCTTCGCTGTAGCCGTAGCCGTTTTCGGGAAAGGTGGAGAACACCGGTATAATTTTGAAGAGACGGCCCGAGGGCAATCCGTAGATGCCGATCTGGCCGTTGAAGCCTCCGGAGACGACGTTGTAGAACTCGTCGTATTTACCGGGCGCAACGTATACCTTGCTGGCCGCGTCGCCGGTGAGGGCTTGCTCGGGGCCGGAAGGTTTACAGCGTTGCGCGGAGAACGCGGCCGCGACGGCCAGCATTCCGAATAGAACTCGATTGATTGTTTTCATGGAAGTATAGTGTGGCGTTACGTGTTATTTTTCTCCGTCGTTCTGGCGCATGAACTCGAGTATGTCGCGGGCATCGCCGATGCTGACGTTCTGGTTGGGCATGCGCGTTAAGCAGAGCTCCAGCAGCTTTTGCGCTTCGGCGTCCTGGTCGAGCATGACGTCTACGTTGGTGACCATGTTCATGATCCACTCGGGTTTGCGGCGGGTGGTGACATCCTTCCAGCCCGGGCCGACGACGCGCTGGTCGGTGAGCTGGTGGCAGGCCGAGCACTTCATTTCATAGATGGCTTTGCCGCGACCGACCCGCTCTTGCTCGAGGGGTGTGTTGAGCGTGACGTCTTTGACCTGACCGATGCCCTTGCCGTCGTGATCGTTCTTGAGCGGCTCGGCGGTTTCGTAGCTGTCGTACGCATCTTTTTCCTGCTGCTTCGGTTTGTCGGGTGCGCAGGCCGCCGCCAGCAGGCTGACGACGAGAACTGGAATTACCTTTTTCATAGTATTTTGGTTGTATAGTTGAATAATGGTTTGGCCCTTTATTCGGATACTAAAGTATTTCGGGGGCTGTTGTTTCCGTATGATTCGAATCATATGTGCCGGGTGATTTACATCAGATGCGTCGCGTGCCGATCGTGCCGCGATAGGTGATGCCTGCCATGCCGATGGTCAGCGGTATCGAGAGCACGAAGATCCCTTTGTGCAGCAGCATGGGCTCGACACGAAAGACGGCGGCGGACCAGGGCATGATGCCGAGTACTATCTCCGAACCGATAAAACCGATGATCATCGCTTTGACGGGACGGCCGATGCCGGCGGGCAGCAGGTCTTTATAGATCAGCCAGCCCACGAGGAAGAAGGAGATGCATCCCAACAAGACCAGGTGCAGGTAGGCGATCACGACGGCGCGGTATTCGTTGGCAAACAGCGCGAGCGCCGGATGGGCGGAAAGGATCTGCAGTATACACTTAAACACCAGGGCAGCGGCGCTCAGCACCACGAGCAGGCGGGCACTGCGATCGGTCAGTTGCGATAGGAAGATCTTTACGGGCGTGATGAAACAAAGCAGCGCGAGGACTTGCACGACGGCGGCGACAAACCCCACGATGTTATAGCCCATACCGGGCGAGGCCCACAGGATGCTGAGCGGATAGGTGAGTACACTGGTGCCCCATGCTATATACATGCCCCGCCGGACGCGCGTGCGGCCCGCGGGGGTGAGGGCAGGCTCGACGGCCTGGAGGAGCAGCGTGAGCACGCCGAAGAAAAAGAATCCGTTGTATTGAAAGTGCAGATAGAAGTAAATGGCGAAGCGGTATAGATTGGAATGTCCAAGTCCGGTGGCATTGAGGTAGCCGAGGTAGAACGGACCGAACGAAGATACGACAAAAAGCAGCAGGGCGGTGCGGGCCAGCGTTATCGCCAGCGACGAGCGGGTGCGCGTGTGGAACAGGAAGCAGGCGATAAAGACATAGGCGCCGAAGGTATGCAGCGTGGTAAAAACAATGGAATACAGCCCGTAGCCCTGCAGCGGAAAGGAGACCAGCATGCCGGCGACGCTGACCTGCAGGATCCAGAACAGGATGCGGAAGATGCGCTGGCCGGCGGTGAATTGCGATACGAACGCGAGGTAGAGCACATTAAAGACCCAGCCCAGGAACATGACGTGCGAATGTCCGTGCAGCACATAGGTGAAGTTGACGGCCTGCGTGGGAGCGATGAGCTGGTACCGCAGGAACAGGCCCATGCAGGCGCCGACGAACAGCAGGAGGAGCGGGACTTTGTAGAGAGAGCTCATGTAACGAAGGTCGCTCGATGCCGGCGGGGAATGTGTGGCAAGGATCAGGCGCGCGGCTGATTTTTGTCAGGTATCGGTGACTGTGATTTTGGTCATACCGCGTTGCCGGCGAACGTTGTTTCTTTCGGCGTTCTTTTATGTAAACAAGCTCCATGCAAGCACTACACAACTTTCATATTCCGGTAATGGGATTGGCCTTTACAGTCGATACGCCTGTGAAGGTAGCCCGGTATGGCATCGACTCGGTGATCTCGATCATCGAAGACAACCTGATCGAAGCCATGCGCAAACATTATTACCAGCAGGCCGGCCGGCCATTCTTCGCGATAACACAGCATGAGCCCGACTACCGGGCCCGGCGCATCGCCGATTACCTGAACCTGGTGCACGACCTGGTGCACGGGCAGATCCGGAAGCTGCGCAGCGCGGTGTTCACTACGGGCTCCGAGCTCTCGAAGTATTTCGAAATGCTGCCGGAGGGGAACCCCCTGCGGGGGATCTATGAGCACATGACAAAGTCGGTCGACCGGCGCGAAAAGGAAACGCTGGAGAAATACCTGCGCAGCCAGATCCGCCCGGGCCGGATCGATGTGAACATCATGACGAAGGTAGACCGGAATCACCATGCGAAAGACGGCAGCGTGCTGCCCGATGCATCGGATGCGCTGGCGGCGCTACGCGGGTATGCGAGCAGTGTACTGGAAAACTCGGCGGTGGTTTTTTCGGCGGGGTTGAACCCGCGGCTGTTCAACTACCTGGAAAAGCTGGAGGCGTTTCATCCGCTGGATCATGGTGTGTTCGGCAAGGAGGTGATCATCAAGGTCAGCGACTATCGCTCGGCCCTGGTGCAGGGTAAATACCTGGCGAAGAAAGGAATCTGGGTGAGCGAGTTCCGGATCGAATCGGGGCTCAACTGCGGCGGCCACGCGTTTGCTACAGACGGTACGTTGCTGGGGCCGATCCTGGAAGAGTTTAAGACCAAACGGGCCGAGCTGGTGGCGTCGCTGCATGCGTTGTATCAACCGGCCGCGGTGGCGAAGGGCTTGCCGGTCTTTGATGCCCCGCATCCGCTGCGCATCACGGCGCAGGGCGGTGTCGGCACGTGCGAGGAGGCGACGTTCCTGGCGGCGCACTATGCGCTGGCGAGCGTGGGCTGGGGTACGCCTTTTCTGTTGTGCCCCGAGGCGACGACGGTGGACGACGAGACGTTGCAGCTGCTCGGCGCCGCGCGCGAGGAGGATGTGATCCTGAGTGATGCTTCGCCGCTGGGGGTGCGGTTCAATTACCTGAAGGGAACGTCGGGCCAACGGGAAAGACTACTGCGCGTGACGCAGGGGCGGCCGGGTAGTCCGTGTACGGAGAAGCACCTGATCTCGAACACGGAGTTTACGACGGAGCCGATCTGTACGGCGTCGCATGCGTACCAGAAAAAGAAGATCGAACAGCTGCGTTCGCTCGGGTTGCCGCAGGAACAGTATATCAAGCGGTATCACGAGGTCATCAGCAAGGAGTGCCTGTGCATCGGGCTGAGCAATTCGGCGATCCATCGTTACGGGCTGCCGCCGTTCAAGAAGCTCGAGGCGGTGACGGTGTGCCCCGGACCGAATATAGCCTACTTCAGCCGGGTGGCGTCGCTGGTGGAAATGACGGACCATATATATGGCCGTGGAGATTTGATCGGTATAAAAAACAGACCGCATATGTTTATCAAAGAATTGCTCTTGAATATCAAGTACCTGGAGGAACAGGTATTGGCGTTGACGGAGATGGATGGGAAAGTCGCGAAGGACCTGCTGCATTTCAGTCAGAACCTTTTGAAGGGGATCGGGTATTACCGGGAGATGAGCGAGGGGATTACCGTGGAGGCGGGAGTTTTTAATGAGCAGCTGACGCGGTGTGAGGTGGAGATCGGGGAATTGGTGAGGAGGTTGGAGGTTGTGTGTGCGTGATACGGTAGGCAGTTATAAACTGCCTACCGTTCAGGCACAAGTTTCCGCTTCGCTCAAACTTGCGCCAGATGTGTGCATGCAGGGGCTGCGCCCCTACTACCCCTCACCCCATACTATTCGCGCTCACACTCACTCTATTTTTGCTCTCACACGATTGCGCACGCGCCGCCGGCGCAGGCGGCTTCGGATTGGAGGTCGGTGAGGTCGTCGGGTTCGAAGACGCGGGAGAGGTCGAGGTCTTTGAGGGTGCCTTCGAGGCGGGTGAATTCGGCGGCGGGGATGTCTTCGAAGGGGGCTTGTTTGTAGTTGCCGTTGTGGTAGGGAAGGACGCTGAGGCCGTTGTAGGAAGCTTTGTTCTGCCACATCCATTCGCCTACTTTTTCCCAGTCGCCGTCGGGGATGCTGACGGTGGCCGATACGTTGTTGGCGTTGCTGCCGTTGCGGTAGCCGTTGCGCACCCACTCGGTGTTGAATTTTTTGATCCGCTCCAGCAGGTCGAGCGCACTTTCGGTACGCAGGATGGAACCTGCCGGCGCCTGTTGCGGAATGCGGATGATGCCTTGTCTGGAGTTGAGCAGGTCGTCTTCGAGTAATTCAGGGTGGTTGTCTTTGAGGTAGTCGTAGAGCGCTTCGTTCTTGCCGATGCGTACGCGCCGCAGATAGTAGTCGTTGTGCCAGGCGTGGATGCCGGACGATGTACCCAGCACGATCGATGAGGTGCCCGAGGGCTTGACCGTTGTACACCGGGCGGCGAACTGGATGCCGATCTTACCGGAGGTGCGCATGTTGACGCGCTTCACGACCTCGGCGGCCTCCTGTAAATCGTATTTAAAGACTTCGCCGCTGGCGATGCCCGTCATGCCGACGCCGATGAGGGCTTCGTTCTCGGTCGTGGTCTTCCATACTTCGCGCAGGTAGTGGAAGTTGGTGAAGCCGGCCTGCAGCGTGCCGAAGAACGACGCTGCGCCCGCCCGTTGGTTGAGGTCTTCCTGGCTTTCGATGTCCGATGCGTTGACCTCGCAGAGGTTGCAGAACTGGAAGGGCCGTAGCGCGATCTCACAACAGGGATTGGTGCCCCAGTCGGCATTGTTGGTGAAGTAGAAACCGGGTTCGCCCGCGCCCGACAATTCGATCTTTTGCCAGAGGGCGAAGAACTGTTCGCGGGTGGTGGTGTCGCGGGGAAGTACGACGGAGTTGTTGGCGCGGCCGCGTTGCTCGTTCAGCTCCCACCAGTTCCCGAACTTGCAGGTGAGCATTTCCTCATCGTCATACGAGAACAGGGAGATCATGGCCGACCGCCGGATGCCACCCGCCAGCACGGCGTTGGCGATGTGGCACATCATGTCGTGGCACTCCAGCGACGAGAGCCGTTCACCGTCGCGTTTGCCGTCGAGCATGGCGGAGAGGCGGGCGATGCAGATCTTCAACGGCTCGGGGCCGGGGGCCTTGCCGCCGGCGGTCACGAGGCGTGCGCCTTTCGGGCGGATGTCGGAGTAGTCGAAGTCGGGCAGATACGCGCTCAGACCGAAATAACCTTTCAGCAATACCTTGACGCTATCGGCCCAGCCTTCGAGGCTGTCGCCGACGAGAAAGCGTTTTCGCTTCGGCGCTTTTTGAACGGCCGGTAGATTTTCGATGTGCTCGCGTTGCACGGAGAAGCCTACCCCCGTGCCGCCGAGCAGCAGGAACATGGCTTCCGAAAATGCGCGGATGTCGTCTACGGGCAGATAGGCACAGTTGTAGATGCGGCTGTTGTTGCGTTCGATGGCCGTGCCGGCAAACTGCATGGCGCGCATGGAAGGCAGTACTTTTTTATCGAGTACAAACTGCATCTGCGCGCGGATCTCTTCCTGCAGGGCCGGATAGCGCTCGATGAGCATGGTGGCATAACGCTCGCAGATCTCGGGCCACAGCTCCCGTCGTTGCAGGGCGTGAACGTACCGCGCGTATTTCATGTGGATGATCAGGTCACTCAGGATGCGCTGATTTAATTGCATAGGCTTGTTTGTTTTAGTTTAACGATAGCGATGGTGTCAAATATAAACGAGGTGATGCGCAGGCGGCATGATTTGAGTCATACATGCGGGGATGTGATATAAATCATAAGAATGATCTGTAGCCGTGAGCTATTTTTGCGTCCGTCTCATATAAAACTATATAGCTATGAACCTGGTGGCGACGGTATATGATGTCGTGGTTTTCTTCCCGCACGCGGTAGAGATCCTGGACCGGTACAATGTGGACTATTACTGCCGCGGCGCGACGCCGTTTATCGAGGCTTGCCAGGAAAAAGATCTGGACGCCGCGGTGCTGTGGCGCGAGATCGTGGCGGCAGCCCCCGCCGATAGCCGCTGGAAGCAGACGTGGGATGGATGTGCGGCGGACTTTCTTTCCGACCTGATCCTGAACCATGCGGATGTTCTGAATACGGAACTGGTGATGTTACAAGAAGTGCTCAACCAGGTGTTGAAGGAGTGTAGTAAGGCAGAGGAGCCGAAGATCTCGGCGATCCATGCGTGTTTTACGAGCTTGTGTGCGGCTTGCCGGCGGCATACACATGCAGAAGAGGAACTGTTGCTGAAGCCTTTGCGGAATAACGTCAAGGGTAGGGGGCGGCCCGCGGTGCGCGCCGGGTTGGCGAAGATGGAAAAGGAGCATTTATACCTGGCGGACCTCATCCACGCACTGCGGTGTCTGACGGGGAATTATTCGATGCAGGAGCTGTCGTCGCCGAGTGTGGCGCTGGCGGGAGTAATGCTGCAGGGGTTGGATAAGACGCTGACGCACCGGTTGCATTTGGAGAATAATGTGTTGTTTCCGAAGCTGAAAGCATCACAGGGGTGTGTTTAGTCTGTGCGTTACGATGTGCGATTTTTTTACGTTCGCAGGCAGACCGGGCGTTTAAACCGATCTCGCAAAAAAGGAACCTTCTTTTTGAGACAGTCTCTTTTGTAAGGCTATCGACAATCGTACGCAAATGTCGTGGCGGCGGCTCCGTCAAAGCTTCGAGTCAGCGGAAGTCCTTCTTCGTTGTAGGTATAGGCAGCTGTCTCGGTGACGTTTTCAAACTCCCAGTCGTTGTAGATAAAGACCGTGACGTTGTTTTTGCTAAGCGAGTACGGGTTCATGTATTCGTAGTCCCAGCCCGTGAAGCCTACTTGTGCGTATGGGTTGGGTTTGTCGTCATATTCCATCGTCTCGGACCAGACCACTTCCTCACCGGTTGAATAGCCGTCCACCTGCGTGATATTGTCGTTTGTGTAGGTAAACACGGCGGAGTCTGTGCGTGAATCTCCGTCTTTCAAAGAGTGCCGGCCATAGCTCGTGACGCGGTCGCCGTCAAGGTAATAGATGTAGTATTGGTCCGCTTCGAAGCCGTTGTTCTGAGGGTAGCGCGTGACGATAATTGCATCGGTATTATAGGTTATGGTGATGTATCTGACCAGGACGTCGTCGTGGAAATAGTCGATACGACTGTGCTTGCCGTTGGTATACTCGAACTCCGTGCGGGAATGTAAATCGACTCCTTCTTCCGTATAGGTAATGCTGGCGACGGTATTGTCGGTGTTGTAGGTAAGGTACATCGTGCGATAGTAAAAGACTTCCGGCAGCTCCGATGGATAGCACATAATTTCTTGTTCTACCGTAATGTTTACCGTGTAGGTTTGTTTACTGTCGTCTTCCGCCGTTACCGTGTAGGTAACGGGCGCAGTAAAGTCCTGTGCTATACCGGAAGCCGGCGAAACACTGGCGTCTTTTGATACTTCGATGGTGGGAACGAGTGCTGTTACATCGGTTCCGGCCGGCACGGTCGCGGCGATGGTTTTTTCGTCGGCGTTGATCGCAGCCGTAACAACCGGCGTGAGACCCGGGAACTTAAACGAAGTGATGTTTTTTTCGGAACTTTCCTGCTCCGGATCTTTCGGGGGCGTGTCGTCATCGGAACATCGGATGCTGATTACGGCAACCACCGCCGGTATGGCAAGATAAAGGAGCGTTCTGTGTAGGTACATTACGTTGCTGGGTTGAAGTAGCACCTCTAAGGTACCTTAAAAAGCGATCTTTTGGCGTGAAAGTACGCGTGTTTTTTCTCTTTGCGGAAGAACCGGAAATATCACTCGTACACGTATTTTACGGCAGGCGACCAGGGATCGGCCCCCGGGGCGGGTTAGGTTGTCCGGGCAGCGAAGTCAGCGGTGACTTTCAGGGCCGCTCGATATAGTAGGTAGTTGTCGCCGGCCGTGAGTGCTTAGCGTGCAGTTCGTGTATGGTCCAGTGCTTCGATTTCTTTTTTATACTTCGCGGGAAGGATCAGGGCTTTCATCAGGCCGTCCAGGCGGATGGCGCGGCTGATCTTGTAGGCAATCACCACGGGGTGTAACAGGGAGGTTTTCCGGAAGGCGAGAAGCTCGCGCACGCGCTCGGGTGCGACGAGGGTCTGTGCTTCGAGGAGGATTTTATAACGTATGGCGCCGAGGTGTTTTCGGTATTGTTGAAACAGATCTGTTGTGTAGTGCGAGCGTTGCATGTTTTCGAGTACGTGCGCATGGCGCATGTATTGCCAGGTTTCGAGCGTGTCGGGTAATCCCTGTACGCCGAGCCGCGTGCCCATGCGGTGGAAGACGTCGAATACTTCGCGTTTTTCGGCCAGGGTCAATGTGCGTTCGAGCACCTCGAACGACCGGATGGAATAATCGATGAGCATGAACAATACGTCGCGGTACGCCGAGTCGGGTATCTTTGTGCCGCGTTTGTTCTCCACTTCGGCGTGGATCTTTGCCATGGCGTCGACGGCACGCAGGGCGGTTTGTTTTTCGGCGAAGACGATGGTTTGCGCATACCCCACGGTGGAGAATAGTCGGCCCAGGGGATCGGCGGGGAGGCGTCCGGTGAAGTATAGCCAGTCCACGGCTTTGTTGAGTGCGAACTCGGCGGCGGCGCCGGCAAATATCAACAGGATCGTGTCGCTCTTGCCCCAGATGGTTCGCACGACGGAGTGCTCGTCTACGAAGTACTCCATCGTTCCGGAATGGGGTATCGGGTTGATTCGTGCCACCATGATTCAGCTGTTTATTGCGGGGCGTATGCGGAGCGTTTTTTTGCGTCCATATTTTTCTACCGCCAGGACAACGGCGATGCCGGCGGTATAGCAGAGGATGTCGAGCCAGGAGAATAACGTACCGATGACTATGCGGGCGATCGTTGATTTACCCAGGCCCAACACTTCGACAATCCTGAGGTACTGAAGAAGCTCTACAAAGTATGAAAATAACAAGACTCCGATAGCCGTTGGAAGGACCGGCGTGCTGAGGAACGTTCTTACAAAGCAGTAGAGGAGAATGACCACCAGGACGTCACCGAGATAGGGACGGATGAGGGCGTCATGGACGTAGCCCGCGATGAGAAATTCGATAAGCAGAATTACCAGGGCGAGCGCACCGTATCGTTTGTTGAATGTGAGCATGCGTGTTTTGTTGCCGGACTTTGTCGTCGTTGGTTACCAGATCGTAACGGGATTCTTTTTTTATTGGTTTCAAAATAGTGAAGAACTTTTAAATTAAAAGTAAAATGATCCATTTCGGGTGAAATTGAGGGTGAATTGAACGATGGGCAGGCAACGCCTATGCGGTTGATCTTAACGCTTCGTCCAATCGGGTGTGTGGATCTCGTGGATGTCGTGGTGGCTTAAAAAAAAGAGCGAGTGTGTTCGCTTTCGCGTTCACACTCGCTCTTACGCTCGCGCGTTTTATCGTGTACTTCTATTCTTTGGTGAAGTAGCCTTCCTTCTCGAGACGGGCCATGGCTTCGATGGTGGTGGCGCCGCTGATGGCGGAGCGGAGGTCGCCCCACTTGGTGTCGCCGGTCGGGGTTTCCCACCAGGAGTAGCTGAATTTTATGCCGGCGGATTTGTCGGTGCCGTAGGCCCACAAATAGTTGGCGTTGTTTTTCAGGAACGAGATGTACCGGTTTTGGGCTGTTTCGGGCAGATCGGGGTGCTGGATCAGCAGGGTGAAGTAGCGCACGAAGATGCCTTTGAACAGGTTCACGTCGTGGCCACCGCCGTTGCCGGACTGCTCGCCAAAGTCGGTCATAACACGATTGTTGGTGTTGATGTTCGCGCCGATGTGGTAGTTTGCGACTTTGATGGCGTCGTTGAGGTATACCCGTTCCTTCGTGATATTGTACAGTTCGAGGGCGGCGCCGATGAAGGTGCCCACATCGTAGGAGTAATCGCCGTTGGTGTCGTTGAATCTCTCGTAGACGCGGCCTGTGGCCAGGACGGTGCGGTTGTATTTCATCCAGTCGTAGATGCGCTGCGCCCATTGTAGATTGTTCAGGCCGTCAACGACTTCGTCGGGATACTTCTGGTAGCGGCGGGCCGCGATGATGGCCGCGGGGCCGTTGGCCGGAATGCCTTTGGAGTTGCCTTCCTCGTCGTCGGTGTCGCGCCATTTAATGCCGCCGCCGTCGAATTCGGTCCAGCCTTCGGTGATCCAGTGCCACAGATTACGTGCGGACTCTTCGTAGCGAACGTCGCCCGTGGCTTCGAATGCGCGGAGGTGAGCCAACCCGTGCCAGCCCATGTCGTCGTAATATTCGTTCTTCCAGTTGTCGCTATACCAGTTTTTTTCGCGCACACCTTCGTAGAAGTCGTAGATCGCTTGTTTATAGACATCGTCGCTGGTGCGAGCGTAGGCATCGACTAAAACGTCCAGGCCGTGCGCTTCCGGCCAGTAGTCGTTCCAGGTAATCTGGCCGTCGTAGGTATTGTTGAAGACGTGGTACGTGGAATTGAAGTAGCGGCTCACGAATGCGCTGGTGCTGCTGTCGGCAGCAGGTTGCCAGGCAAACGTGGGGAACTTGTTCACCGGTATATATTCGTCTTCGTACGAATCACACGCGATGAGCAGCAGCGCCACGCAGAGTGTTTCTAGAAATAGTTTCTTCATGTTTAAAAGCTTTAAGCGTTATACTGGCGCCTGTTACGGCCGTACGTTGGTAAAATCGTGCGTATAGTTCTTGTCGGCCGTCAGGGACATGGTCACGTCGACGGTGTACTTGTCCAGGTCGGTGCCGTCGGCCAGCTCGCTTGGGAACTTGAATTGTGAACCACCCCACTGGCCGCCTTCCGTCGGCGCCATGTCGCGATAGCCGGGCCGGTTGATGGACGGTCTGTCGTCGAAGTGCGGGCCTTTTTGTCCCCAGTGTTGTTCGCTGCCGTTGGCCATCGTGAAGACGATCTTGTAGCGTTCGTCAAAGCCCCAGGGCGCTGCGGCCAGCTGGACGTTGTAATCTATTAATTCCCATACGCCTTTTTCTTTATACGTAAAGGCGGTGCGACGCTGTGTCCAGCTTACCACGATCTCGGCTTTGTCGATCTTTTCGACGGTAGCGGCGGCCGCGCCGAAGTCGAGGTGAATGTGGTATACGCCGGTTTCGCTTACGGTAGCGCCCTCGGGTGTTTCCAGTGTCTCTTTGAACGATGTTTCGTCCGGGTTGATAACAAAGGTTCGCTGACTGCTGCCCATCGTGGAGTAGAAGTAGTACGGTTTGTCCGCTTCGAGTTTCGTGTAGATATCGTACTCGCCGATCGCACCGCTTGCTTTTACCTGTTGGCCATCTTCCGATCCTGCGCCTGTGATATACAGGGTTCCGCCTTCCAGGTCGTCGACGCTGTTGATGCGAATGACCGCGATGCTGCGGCTTTCGTTGGCAAGGTTAAAATTCAGGCCGCGGCTCGAGCGCACCGTCCATTTCAAGGCGCCTTCTTCGGCCAGCTCGATGCCGGCCATCATGGCAATCTTGTTGAGCGTTTTGTGCGTAACGGTGGCGCCGGTCGAGGTGCCTTTGTTATCCGAGCTGACAACGTAGACCGGGTTGGTGAAATCGCCGTCGGCTTTATCGAACAGTACATCGTAATACACGATGCTGTTGTCGGCCGCAGTGGCTTTCTCCCACTCGAAATAGGTACTGCCGGCAGATTGCAGTGTTATGTGTTTGTCGTCGGCGGGTTCGTAAAATTGCTCGACGGACGTGACGGTTACATCGTTGAAGGAACCTTCATCGTCTTTACAGCCGATCAGCACGGTCATGATCAGGACGAGCAGCGTGGCAGAGGCCAGTATGTTTTTATAGAGCGTGTTCATGTTTGTTCGGTTAATGTTAGTATCCATCATTTTGTCCCAGGTTCTTATTGATCAGCCACTGTTGGCGTGGAATGGCCCACAGGTAGTCGCGGTTCTCGTTGAAGGTGTTGTTTCGGTATTCATAATACTTCAGCGAGCCGGTGCTCAGATCGAATTTCGCTCCGCGACGGGGCGCATTCATGACGGTCTCGGCAATGCGCCAGCGGCGGATGTCATAGACGCGGGTACCTTCCAACGCCAGCTCTACGCGACGCTCGTCGCGGATAATGGCGCGAAGGGCGTCTTTGCCACCGCCGGGAAAATCGCGTGCGAGGGCGGTGTTGTCAAAGCCGGCGCGTTCGCGGAGGGGCTTTATGGTTTTATCCCACACGGCGGCATCCATTTGGTCCAGCTCGTTCATCGCTTCGGCATGCATCAGCAGCACGTCGGCAAAGCGCAGCACGACAAAGTTGATGTTGCAGTTCCACGACGTGCCACCGGTCCAGGCTGCCGGGTTGGGGTCATAGAACTTGCGGTAGAAGTAGCCCGTTTGCGTGCCGTTTTCCCGGCCGATCTTATCGTTGGTGTCGTTGTCGGGGTCATTCGGATCGACGTTTACGTTATAGACGCTGTCTGGGATGTCTCTGCGGTTAATAGGGCTACCGTGGCGATAGATGGTCATGTCCAGGCGCGGGTCGCGATCGGCGTACGGGTCTTTGCTTTCATCCCATTTCGTGCCGTCTTTCATGAGGTAGGTGTCCACCAGGTCCTGCGTGGGGCTGGCCTGGATATACTGTACACCCGTCAGGCTGAAGGGAACGTAGGTGGAAATCTCACTCCAGGTACGCACTTCCGGCGCATATTGTATATCGAGGATGATCTCGGAATTATACTGGTTGGCGAAGTGGAAGATGCCCTCATAGCTTGGGAAGAGCGTGTACGTGCCGTATTGGGTGCTGTTGATGAGCTTGTCGGTATACGTCTTTACACGCTCCCAGTCGTTGAAGTTCAGGGCCACGCGGGCGTTGAAGGCCATCGCTGCGCCGGCGGTAATTCTACCCTTGTCGCCTGGGCCATAGCTGGTGGGAAGGATTTCGGCAACTTCTTCCAGCTCGCTGTGGATAAAGTCTACGATGGTAGTCTGCGGCGTCGGCGAGATGGTGGTGGCAATCTCCAGGGTGATGTCTTCGGTAAAGAAGGGGACATCGCCATACCAGTTCGTGAGCTGGAAGAACAGGAACGCACGAATGAAGCGGGCTTCCGCCTTCATGCGATTCCGGAGGGCTTCATCCATGCCTTCCACGCGGTCGACATTGGCCAGGAAGGTGTGCGTGGTTTTTATACCGCCGTACATATCGCCCCAGTAATTGTCGAACATGGCCGTAGAGGTGTTTGCCTGTCCGTTGGCGGTGACGCGCACGTCGTCGTTGCCGTAGCTGTTATAGAGGTTGTCGCTAAGCCGCTCGTCGCGGAAAATCCGCCCGACGTCGTTCATCTGGCGATAGCCCATGCTAAGCAAGGACGAGGCTTTCTCTACAGACGACCAATAGGTGTCGTCGGTAAATTTATTGGTGGGCACCACGTCGAGCTCGACGCATCCGGCCAGCAAAAAGATGCAGGCGGTCAGGCACCGTGACAGGTAGTTGATGCTCGGTTTCATGTTTTTGAGTCTCATGCGTTCGATGTTAAAATTCAACCTCAATACCTCCGCCGTAATACAATAAAGTCGGGTAGTTACGCCCGCTATTGGCGCCGCTGGCGTTCATGCTGCTTCCGAATTCGGAAGATTCCGGATCGATAAAGCTGTTCTTGGAGAACGTCAGCAGGTTTTGGCCGGTGGCATACAGGCGCAGCTTGTTGATGCGCGCTTTTTGCGTGATGGCGCGGGGCACGGTATAGCCGATCTGGATATTCTTCAGGCGCAGGTACGCCGCGTTGTAGATATTCCGGTCTGACCCGTGGCCGTAATTATTGGAGTATGACGGTGACGCGCTGTTGACCAGACGCGGATACTCGGCGTCGGTGTTGCCCGGGCGCCAGTAGTCGAGCTGGTGCTCAAACATGACGTAGTAGTAGCTGCCGTGAAACGGCTCGATCATTTCGCCGCGCAACGCCATGTCGCGTTTGCCGACGCCTTGCCACATCATGCTGAAGTCGAAGCCTCTCCAGTTCAGATTGTAGATAAAACCGAAGGTATAGCGGGGAAAGGCATTGCCGAGAATAAACCGGTCGTTGTCGTCGATCACACCGTCGTTGTTGCGGTCGACATACTTGACATCGCCAGGTTGCACGTTGGCGCCCACCCAGACGGCGGAGTTCTCGATCTCGGAGGTGTTTTGGAACAGGCCGTCGGTTTTGTAACCGTAGTAGCTGTACAACGGTACACCTTCACGCACAATCCGTTCCACTTCGTCTGCTTTGGAAATGGCCTGGGGACCAAACTTCACGACTTCGTTGTACGAGTCGCCCAGGTTTGCACTGATCATGTGCTTAAAGTCGCCGTGGTTGAGACGATAGCTTACATTGAGCTCAAAACCACGGTTTCGCATTTCGCCCATGTTCTTTCTGGCCTGACCACCGCCCAGCGTTTTGGGAACCGGGGGATTCATTAATATATCGGTGGTATGCTTGTCGAAGTAATCGAAGGAAAATGCCAGGCTGTTGCTCAGCACGGCCGCGTCGAAGCCTACGTTGAACGTCGCGGTTTTTTCCCATGTCAGCTTGTCGTTACCGAGGGTATAGCCGGTACCGGTCACGCCCTTCTTGTCGAAGGCATACTGGTTGGTATAGATATCATAGGTAGTCATGTACTGATAATCTTCGACGGTCTGAGCACCCAGCACACCGTAGGTGGAGCGAATCCGGAAGTCGTCGAGGACCTTCTTTGCGGGTTCAAAAAATGCCTCTTCAGAGACGCGCCAGCCGGCAGAGACTGCCGGGAAGAAACCCCAGCGGCGCTGGCTCAGGAAGCGTGATGAGCCGTCGTATCGGCCGCTTACTTCTGCGTAGTATTTGTCGCCGTAGGCATAGTTGAGACGTCCCAGCCAGGAGTAGAGGCCCCGTTCGGCCGTACCGCTGGGCGTGTTGTAGCTGTCGGCCCCGATGATGGTATTGTCGGTATCCTGATACAGGTCGTCAACAAACGTCTTTTTAATTTCATTCCGTTCGCGACGCCACGATTCGTTGGTATACCCGAAGACGCCCGTAACGGTGTGCCGCTCATTGAACGTTCGCTTATAATCCAACAGGAACTGGCTATTGAGCGTCGTCATCTTGGCGTTGTAATCTTCGATCTGGAAGTCTGTGGCGCTGCCCGCGTTTGTGATACTGTTGCGGTTGATGAAGTCGTACACGGGGTAATAGCGCCGTCTGATGACGCGGTGCTCGGACTTGAGGTCATAACCGAGTACGGCCCGGGCCTTCAGGCCTTTCCAAATATCGAGCTCGCCGGTAACGATGCCCTGGAACTGGTCGTTGTCGTTGGTCGTGCTGCCGCCGTGGTATAGCGTGGCCAGCATGTTACCACCGGTCGTGATATCGTTGTTATAATAATGCCCGTTTTCGTCGGGGTACAGATCATACGTGTTATACGTAGGCACCCGCATGACGTCGGCCAGGAATAGCCCGCCGCGGTCGGAGAAACCTGCCTGCCGGTTGTAGGCGAGGACGGTGGTGACCTTTACCTTGCCGATTTCGTTGACGAAGTTGCCGCGTATATTATACCGCTTCAGGCCGTAGTCCGGCCCTTTGAAATTGCTCTCCTGATCGAAGTACCCAAAGGATAAATTATACGAGCCGGTTTTGGAACCACCCTGTACACCGATGTTGTAGTTCTGCTGCAAGGCGTTTTGCATGATCGCGTCCATGCCCCATTCGCTGTCGCCTTTGGCAAAATTGGCGATCTGCTCGGAAGTATAAATGGGGTCGAGACCGGCGTTAACGTAAGAGTCATTGCGCAGCAGCGCATTCTGGTATCCTTTGACGGGCTTGAGTAGAACTTTAGGATCCTGGACTCCTACAGAAGCATTGAAACTCACGACGGGCCGCATATCTATTTTTCCTTTTTTGGTCGTGATCAGGATCACGCCGTTGGCAGAGCGTGAGCCATAGATGGCGGATGCACCGGCATCTTTCAGTATCGAAATGCTCTCGACATCGTTGGGGTTAAGCAGGTTCATGCTGCCCACGTCTTCCATGATCATCCCGTCGATTACCACCAGGGGTTCGTTGTTGTTGAAGCTGTTGATACCCCGGATGTTGATATTCGTAGTATTGTCGTTGGGGTTCATGCTTCGTTGCTGGATGACGAGGCTGGGCGAGAGGCCCTGCAACGCCTGCGTGAGGTTCGACACCGGCCGGCTTTGGATGGCGTCGGCCTTGACCTGGTCTACGGCGCCTACAAGGTCTTTGCGCAACACCGTGCCATAGCCCACGACCACGACTTCGCCCAGCGCCTGTATATCGGGTTGCAGCGATATGTTAATGACGGTTTTGCCGCCGACGGCGATCTCTTGCTGGGTATAGCCTACAAAGGAGAATACCAGCACGGCATCGTCGGGCACACGCAGGCTATAATTTCCGTCGGCGTCGGTGATGGTACCGTTGGAGGTGCCCTTTTCCACGACATTCACACCGGGAAGGCCCTGTTCATCGTCGGCGGAAAGAACCCGGCCACTGACGGCGACGTCTTGCGGCGGGCCGACCACGGCTGCTTTTACAGGCACCAGGCGCACATTGATGTTCTTCTTTACCTGTTTGAACTGGAGACTGGTGCGTTCGGTGATCCACGTTAGGAGATCGAACAGCGTCAGCTCCTTGTTGAGCGTGAACTTTGTTTGGGAGTTCAACGCCTTTTTATCGTAGAAGAATCTAAACTCGGTCTTTTGCTCGATGAGCTTAAAGAGCTGTTCGATGGAGGCGTTTTGTACATCGACCTGAATGGAGACCCTTTTCAGGTCCTGGGAGACTTCGTTGACCTGGGCTCCGCCTTCGTGGGCGAGGAGCTGCGTCACCGGAAACGTTTGTAGGATTAGTCCAAAAAAAAGGCCACAGGCCATTCGGAAAAGCAAATTGCGTAAGCTTTTTTCCATAAGTTTGGGTTGAGGTAAATAGTTTCTATTTATCGCTGCTCCCCGGTATACCGTTGATTGTCCAGATCGGTCGGCGTACCCTGGAGCGTTAACACGCGGAAGGTCACTTGGTGATCTTCCGTTCTTTGTTTCAAGGGCTTTGGTTTGTCTGCTGCGTCATGTTTAGTTACATATTAGGGTTACGTTATTATCTTTTATATCGAACCTGATATCATATACAAACTGAATGCTGGCCAGGACCTCCGCCAGGGTCTCATGTTCGAAATGTCCATTGACATGCCACGCTTCGGAAGGCTGGCGTTGTACCTGGATCTCGACTCCGTACCACTGCTCCAGCTTCTCGATGGTGGCGGTAAAGTCGTTGTCACTGAATACCAGGACGCCATCTTTCCAACCGGTGACGTCTGCGACGTCGAACGTTACTTTCTCCACAGACTGGTCGGCCTGGCGAAATACCAGTCGCTCGCCCGGGACGAGCATGTGTTCTTGTTTATCGCGCCACGAATACTCCCGGGCCACCCGCACCTTGCCCTCGACGAGTGATACCGCGGTAGAGCCTTCGGCATCAAAAGACCGCACGTTAAACGATGTGCCGAGTACCACGGTCTGGATGTCCTTTGTCGTGACGACGAAAGGCTTCGCCGGATTTTTGACGACTTCAAAAAAGGCTTCGCCGGTGAGGGCTACGCTTCGGAGCGTATCGGAAAAAGACGCCGGGAATGTCAGCGTGCTGCTGGCATTGAGAAAGGCTACGCTGCCGTCTGGCAGGCTGATCCTTTTGCGCTGGCCCTTGGATGTTTGCACTTTTGTCAAGGCTACTTCTTCCGGGGAAGACACGAAACGGTACAGGTAGATGCTGCTGGAAACCATCAGCAGGAGGGAGGCGGCGATCTTTACCCACCGCATATACGTCTGTCGTTGAAGGCTTACCACCTTTCCCGCGTGGTCAGAGGTCTTCCCGGAGATAATATTCCCCAACAGCTGGTCTGCTTCCTGGGTGGACAGGAAGTCTTCTTTAAACTTGAGCTGCATCGCCAGCTCGCGGGCTTTGTTTACTGCCGGAAGCTTGTCGGGATTGGATTTTATCCAGTTTTTCCAATAAAAGTCTCTGTCGCCGGAAGGGTTCAGTACCCAGTCCTTAAAGTCCTTGTTGGACAGCAGCGATAACACAACATCTTCTTCCGGGGCGTTTACAGACATTTTTTGACCATTTACCCCTATAAGGGCGCAAACGTTGGAATGATACCGAAAAAGTTGATTTTTTTTTTAAAGACGCGAAATCGGGGTCGGAAGCAGCTTTTTTTGGGGGGCTGGTTGGGTCAGCGAAGGAATGACAGGAGGCCGGGGGCGACCAGGCAGGATAGGATGATCATCATGTCTTTAATATTAGACAGGGAGCGGTAGATCAGCCGGCGGGCAGAGGCGGTATGCGTGAAATTGAGGATTTTGGCGATATCCTGGTAGCTGAGCCCTTCATAGAAATAATAGAAGATGGCCTCGCGTTCTTTTTCTGTCAGGGCGGCGATGGCGTTGTTGAGCCGCAAAAGCTGCTGGTCGTGGAGCTGACGGTCGATAAACTTTACTTCGTCGGAGACCTCGATCTGCAGCTGGAAGATGTTGGCCAGCTGATTTTTCTGGTGTTCGCTCTCTTGTGCTTTTATGTAGTCGACGACGCGCCGGCGAAAGGCCTTGAATAAATAGAATTTAATGGAGGTGGTGTCGCCGAGGGTCTCGCGGTTTTTGCGGAGATAGATGAAAAAGTCTTGCAGGCAGTCTTTTACCAGTTCGTTGTCGCTGCAAAATTTGGTACCGTAGTTATAGAGCTTGTTGACGTAGGTCTTATAAATGTCGACAAAAGCAGCCTCATCGCCTTGCCGGAAGGCGCTCCAGAGCTCCAGGTCACTGGCCTTGTCGGCGGTGCGCTCAGGCTCCTGCGTCCTCGCAGACAGGAAGATGCTCACTTCTCTTGGGCGCGAATGGTTTTCCATCGTTTGTTATGATGAAATTATTTCTTTTTGGGGAAAAATCAAAACCGTATCGCTTTTAGCACGCGGTTGAGCGTGCGCCGATTTTTCTTTTTGCGGTAATGTCAAGCGAACGCCATTCGCTGCGTCTTGCGGGCGGGACCATCCGCACGTTCCGGATACATTCGTTTTCGATACCACTGCGACGCGATTCGCGATGCACTCTATGCGCCGGGCACGGGGGTGTACAACGTTACGTCTATGTGAATGGTGAGCAAAAATCACCGCCAGGAAGTATCGTGTCATGCCACCCCGGAAGCCTTTGCCAACGATACCACAATCATTCCCATTCGGCCTGCTTAACACCGCTTTAAAAAAGATCGATCAAGCGTAATGATTGCTTAATGAAACCGAGCGGCAGCCGTCCGATGATTTTTTCAATTTTGCCGCCTCTGAAAGGTCGCCTGTTAGTTCTCTGACATTCACAGCGCTTTAAACTTTATGTACATGAGTAAAATATCTACCAACAAATTATTACACGCGATCGCATGTCTGCTGCTGGTCGTGTTTTATTCTGCACCGCTGGATGCTGTGGGCAAGACAACCGCCGCTGCTTTTTTTCAACAACGAAAAGAAGTAAGCGGTAAAATTACCGACACCGCGACGGGTGAGCCTATACCCGGTGCGACTGTCCAGATTAAGGGAACATCGCTTGGTGCGATCACGGATGCCGCAGGAGTTTTTTCGCTGAGCGTTCCGGATGATGCCACGACGCTTGTCGTTTCTTTCCTGGGTTATAAAACGGTTGAACAAGCGATCGGTACCAGCACAAGGCTGTCCATTGCATTGGAGAGCGACACCCAATCGTTGGAAGAGTTTGTGGTGGTGGGTTATCAAACGATGCGCAAGAGTGATGTTACGGGAGCCATTGCCAGCGTGAAGGCCAGCGAGCTCAATCGTTCATCGCCCACGGTTGGTCAGGCGCTGGTGGGAAAAGTCGCTGGCGTGCAGATCTCGCAAGTAACGGGCGCTCCCTACAAGAGCACGAAGATCCGCGTGCGGGGTACAAGCTCGATCAACGCGAGCTCCGATCCGCTGTATGTAATCGATGGCTATCCGCAGAACGGCGATCTTTTTATCAACATGGAAGATGTCGAGTCCATCGAGGTATTGAAAGACGCCGCTTCGGCGGCCATCTATGGATCGCGGGCGTCCGGCGGTGTGATCCTGATCACCACAAAGCGAGGTAAAGAAGAAAAGCCGACCATCACCTACGATTATCAGTTTGGTGTCAATCAGCTTGCACGCAAGGTGGATGTTTTGAATGCCCGGCAGTTCTACGATCTCTTTGTCGACGCACATAACAAAACGTATAAAGACCTGGTAACGTCACAAGGCAAGGTGTGGAATGACGACATGGTGCGTGACGACAACACTACGCGGACCGCGTACACCAACAATACCAATGCAAATACGATCAGAATCCCCGAGTACATGTATGACTTCGCTTCGGGGACGATCAAAGATCCTGAATATGATACTGACTGGCAGGATGAGCTTTACCGGAACGCCATCAACAACCGTCATAATTTATCGGTTGTCGGTGGACGCAACGGCGTGCGGTATGCCGTTTCCGGCGGATACCAGGACCAGGAGGGGATTATCGTCAATACGGGCCTGAAGAAGTATAACCTGCGCGCTAACCTGGACGTCGACATTTCGAAACGGATGACGGTGGGCGCGAGCCTCGCCTATACAGATACGGAGTCGAGAGAGGTGACGGAAGGACGTTTTCACCAAAGCCCTGTACTCACGGCGTTGATCTACCTTCCTTTTCTGCCGGCCTACAATGAGGACGGAACGCCGGCACAGTATGGCATGGCCTCGCAAGCGGCGGATTATGCTTTTCAGGGTGACATCGAAAACCCGGTTGCGTATGTGCAACAGGTAAAGAATCTCCGTAAAACCACGCGAGCGACGTATAACGTCTACGGGCAATATAAGATCATCGAGCCGCTCACGGCCCGGCTCTCGTTCGGTACATACAACAATACCGACAACTGGGAGTTCTACCGGCCTACGAGCATCACCTCGGGTAACTTTGCGCCGTATTCGCCACAGGCGATTACCGCAGCCAATGCGCGCAATGCGCGATCGGACGAACGGGATTACCTCACCGAATTCACATTGAATTATACTAAGAAATTCGACAAGTTCGGCGTAAGCGGCGTGCTCGGAGCTTCCGCGCAATCCCATTATACAGACCTGATCGATATTTCGGCCAATGGATTTACCGACGACAAGGTACCCTATGTTACGGGCGGTGGCGCCGATCCCAGTAACTTTACCCGAAATAAAGAAAGCGCTATTACCGAATATACGATGGCGTCGGCCTTCGGTCGTGTGAACGTTACCTACCTCGACCGTTACCATCTCACGGCTACCTTCCGCGGAGACGGCAGCTCCCTTTTCGGTCCGGAAAACCGTTGGGCTTATTTCCCTTCCGTATCCGGCGGGTGGACGGTTTCCGATGAGACCTTTTACAAGGACCTGTTGGGCGAGCAAAGCACGTTGAAGATCCGGGCAAGCTGGGGGTTGAGCGGTAACAACGGTATCGGTGCATACAATTACCAGCAGACGATGACGCGCGGCGGTGTCGTGATCGGCAATAACGTTGTGACATCGATGTATCCTGGCCCTTTCCGCGATAACGAGCTGGGGTGGGAATCTACCTCGCAGACCAATATCGGCGCCGATGTGGGCTTGTTCGGCGGACGCTTGTCCGTCATTGCCAACTACTACGACAGCGACACCTACAACCTGCTGTTCTCCAAGCCGATCACGGCCGTGTCGGGCACGACGTCTATGCTCACGAACTTACCCGACTCGAAGATCAGCAACCGGGGCATTGACATTCAGCTCGATGGACTGATCGTGTCGTCAGGCGACTATGAAGTCCGCGCCAGCGGAAACTTCTCGCTGAACCGGAACAAGGTACTCGACCTCGGCGGGGCATCGACCATCATTACCAACGGAGCAGAGCGTTCGTACATGACGCACATTACGCAAGAAGGCCAACCCATCGGGATGTTCTATGGATTTGAGGTGGCCGGTATGGTAAAGACACAGGAGGAAGCAGACGCCATGAATAACGGCACGGGACATGCTCCATCGTCGGCACAGAGTACAAAGATACAGCCCGGTGATCTATACTTTGCCGATCTGTTTCCCGACGGTATGATCAACGATAAGGATAAGACGATCATCGGTAACCCACACCCTAAGTTTATTTATGGATTCAACCTGTCGGGCCGGTATAAGCGCTTCGATCTTTCGGTATCGGCAAACGGTTCATACGGCAACAAGGTGCTCGACGGACAGAACTATTACAACCTGAACATGGAAGGTTCGGGCAACCAGTACGCTGTTGTAGACGAGCGTTTCCGAACGCCGGAAAATCCCGGTAACGGAGAAGTCTACCGTGCGTCACGCGGCGGCACACAAAGTAACAGTACGCGCTTGTCCACATTTTATTTAAATGATGCCTCGTTCCTCAGAATTACCAATGTAACGCTGGGCTATTCCTGGAACATGGCGGCGCTGACGGGAAATACGATCTCGAACGTACGTTTCTATGTATCGTCGGATAACCTGCACACGTTCCAGAAATACAGAGGCTACAATCCCGAAGTGGATTATGCCAATGGCGGAAACCTGACGCCCGGCGTGGATTACGGTAAGTATCCACTGATGAGATCGTATAACGCAGGAATCAGAGTTCAATTCTAAACAGACTTTAACCATGAGAAATATAAGTTTACTGTTCGTGATCGTTGCGCTGGTGCTGGCATCGTGCAGCGATTATCTGGATGTACCTAACCCCAATGCCGTACCCAGCGATCGTTATTTTTCGTCGGAGATCGACGTCGACAAAGCTGTGGCCGGGATCTACCATGCCATCCGGAGCAATGACTGCTTAGGCGAGACCAGTGACCTGTTCAGCGAGGAACGCTCGGATAATACCGGCCGGCTGGACAACCAGGGCAACGCGGGAGAGCCTTTTCAGTTCACCAATTTTTCATTGTTGCCGGGCAACACCAACCTCAAGTCTCACTGGAGTGCATTGTATGTCGCCGTGTCGCGCGCCAACTATGTGTTGTCCTACGTGGACAATCCTTCCATTAAATTCACGAACGAGACCAATCGTGCGATCTATAAATCGGAGGCCCTTTTCCTGCGTGCCCTCACGTATTTCCATCTTGTGCGCAAGTGGGGCGACGTGCCGATGGTAACAGAAAACCTGACGTCCTATGATGCTATCGTGACACATACCTATCGCGTGCCACAGGAGGATGTGTATGCGCAGATCGTTGCCGATCTGAAAGCTGCCCTGGAATCTGAAATTCCCAACATACAGACCGCCGCGGGGAAGGGACGTACCTGCAAGGCAGCGATCAACGGGTTACTGGGCCAGGTGTACCTGACCATGGGTGAGCTCTTTGCCGCGAGCCGCCAGGAGAATCTCACCAACGCCAGGACCTACCTGGAAGTAGCGTATGGCATGCGTAGCTTCGGCCAGCTGTCTGAAATTCCGTATGCGGATGTGTTCGACGTGGCGAAGAAGAATACCTGTCCCGAGATCATTTTCCAGATCGTCTACAAGCAAGGCGATCAGAACTACGCGTCTGGCGTGGCAGCACGCAATCAATCCATCGGGGAGACCATCAACTCGCAGAAGCCGGCCACCGGACAGGGAACGTATGTTAACACCGACCTGGTGAACGACTATGAAACAAACGACATCCGTAAGGACTTCTCGGTGAAGTGGGCCGACCATGCGAAAGCAAAAGCCTGGTTTATTACCAAGTATCGCGATGCGAGCGCCGCCGCCGGTATCAACGCTTACGGCGGCAACGACTTTATCCTGATGCGGTATGCCGATATCATCCTCATGCTTGCCGAAGTGAACGAGCGCCTGGGGAATACCGCGGAGGCTATCGGCTACCTGGACCAGGCGCGTACACGGGCCGGTCTTCCGCCGTATGCCGCGGCGAACGCAGACGCAGCGTATCATACAAAATATCCGACGCTGCAGTTGGCCATATTGCACGAACGCCGGGTCGAGCTGGCGTTTGAGAACCATCGCCTGTTCGATCTGCTCCGTATCTTCGGCTCGGAACCCCAGGGATTTGTCGATTATATGAAGAGCAAGGATCCGGCGGACCACGGTATTTCGGATCTGAATAACGTGACGGTCAAAGATATTTATTTTCCAATCCCCTTCGACGAATACAAGCTCGATCCCGAGAAGATGTACCAGAACCCGGGATATAATTGATATGCCGGCGTCACCAAACCCACGCTGTGTTATTATCGTGATGCAGCGTGGGTTTCTTTTTGCGGGTGTCATATCGTGAAGTTTGCAGCGTCGTAACCTCCGGGGCTGATTATCCGTTAAAGTCAGATTCACGAACCCCCTAAAGTAGTATGATGCAAGAATATATTGAGATCCGCGGTGCGCGCGAGAACAATCTTCGGGACATCTCTCTTCGCGTGCCGAAACGGAAGATCACGATCTTTACCGGCGTTTCGGGCTCCGGCAAGTCGTCGATCGTCTTTGACACGATTGCCACGGAGGCGCAACGGCAGCTGTATGAGAACTTCACGATGTTTGTGCGCAACTTCCTGCCACGGTATGCCCCGCCGCACGCCGAGGCCATTGAAAACCTGAGCATGCCCATTGTGGTGGACCAGAAGCGACTGGGGGGCGGCTCGCACTCGACGGTCGGGACGATCACGGATATCGCCCCCGTGTTGCGGTTGCTATATTCCCGCGTAGGCCAGCCGCACGTAGGGTACTCCAATGCCTTTTCGTTTAACGATCCGCAGGGCATGTGCCCCGAGTGCAGTGGACTGGGAAAAAAAATGGGCGTGATTGCGGATTCGTTCGTGGACCTGGACAAGTCCTTAAACGAGGGCGCGGTACAGGTGCCGGTGTTTGCGGCATGGGAAAATTCCATGTACCCCGGCTCGGGGCTGTTCGACAACGACAAGAAGCTGCGCGACTTCTCGGCGGAGGAAATGGACCTGCTGCTGCACAGCAAGCCGCGCAAGGTAAAGATGCAGTTTGGCGGGGGCGAGATGAACGTTACCTACCAGGGGGTCATTGAAAAATTTACGAAGGCCTTTATCAAGCGCGATCTTAAGACGATGTCGGAGCGGACACAAAAACGCGTGGCACCGTATATCGGCCTGCAGTCGTGTCCGTTGTGTAAAGGCGCACGGTTGAGCCAGGCGGCGTTGCATTGCAAGATACAAGGCAAGAACATCGCCGAGCTGTCGGCGCTGGAGATCACGGAGCTGATCAGCATTCTCGGGGCGATCGATAGGCCCGTGGCAGGGCCGATGCTGGTTACGCTGCGGGAGCGGTTGCAGCACCTGGTCGACATCGGGCTGGACTACCTGAGCCTGGATCGCGAGACCAGCACCCTGTCGGGCGGCGAGTCGCAACGCATCAAGATGGTGAAGCACCTCAGCAGCAGCCTGGTGGACGTGATGTATATCTTTGATGAGCCGAGCGTGGGGTTGCACCCGCGCGATGTGCACCGGCTGAACGATCTGCTGAAGAAGTTGCGGGACAAGGGCAACACGGTGATCGTGGTGGAACATGACCCGGATGTGATCAAGGTGGCCGACCACATTGTCGACGTGGGGCCACACGCGGGCAAGCGCGGCGGCACCATCATGTTCGAGGGCACGTTTGATGCGCTGCTCACGTCCGACACACTTACCGGGCGGCATATGAAGCAAACCACACCGATTAAGAAAACGTTTCGGTCTTCCACCGGCGCGCTGGCGGTCCGGCATGCGCGGGTCAACAACCTGCATGATGTGAGTGTCGACATCCCCACCGGTATACTGACCGTCGTGACGGGAGTGGCGGGTTCGGGTAAAAGCTCGCTGATCCATCACGTATTCTTAAAGCAGCATCCTGGTGCCGTGGTGATCGACCAGTCGGCCGTGGGCACGTCGACACGGTCCAACCCGGCGACCTATACGGGCATTATGGACGACGTGCGGAAGGCGTTCGCTGTGAAGAACAATGTGAGCGCTTCGCTCTTCAGTTTCAACTCCGAGGGGGCGTGTGAGAAGTGCCAGGGGGCGGGTGTGCTCTATACCGATCTGGCATTTCTGGACGGCGTCAAGGTACCGTGCGACGTGTGCGAAGGAAAGCGGTTTAAGGAGGAGGTGTTACAGTATACCTTCGACGGCAAGTCGATCGCCGATGTGTTGGCGATGACCATGACCGAGGCCAGCGATTTCTTTCATCAAAAAGAGATCCAAAAGAAGCTTCAGGCGTTACGCGATGTGGGGCTGGATTACCTTACGCTCGGGCAGCCGCTCAGTACGTTGTCGGGCGGAGAGTGTCAGCGGATCAAGCTGGCGAGCGAGCTGCACAAGAAGGGCAGTGTCTATGTGTTAGACGAGCCGACCACCGGGTTACACATGTCGGATATCGAACACCTGTTGAGCATTATGAACCGTCTGGTGGATGCGGGCAACACGGTGATCGTGATCGAGCACAATGTGAGCGTTATGCGGAATGCCGATTGGATCATCGACATGGGACCGGACGGCGGACACAAGGGAGGGCGCGTGGTGTTTGAGGGGACGCCCCGGGAGTTGTTGGGAGTGAAGGAGTCTATTACGAGTGGGTACCTGGAATCCGTGTGAGAGGCGAAGAAAAGGCGCGAGTGTGTTCGACGGCTGCTCTTTTAGTATACACCCGCTGCACAGCATTCGGTTGGCTACAATGCCAGCCGATTCGGCTAACGATGCCGGTAATTCCCGGCGGAGATTTGTATTATGAAAAATCAAAGCATTAAAGCCAGGACGAATCTTTCGCCGCTGGAGTTCAGGCAGTCGTTTTAGGGGATGTATGGTCACGACGCCATCGGGCGGGCAGACACCGCGATTTATCCTATGAATACCCCGCATTTTGCCAGGGCGCGCAGGGGGAGTGCTTTTGTTTGCACCGGGGTTTTGTCACCTTTGGAGGTATGAAAAAGCGGGCTGGTATTCCGACGTTTAATCTTCGGGGGCGGGGCAAGGAGATGTTCGAGATCGCGCGGGTCGTGTCGAACGAGCTGGGTCTGCAAAGCACCAGTCCGCACCGGGATGAAAACTATATCTTGATGTTCCAGGAAAGCGGCAAGAGCCGGGTGATGATCGATTTTCACGAAGTGGAGGTGCACGGATGTGCTGCCTTGTGTATCCTACCCGGACAGGTGCATCATGGAATTTATACCCGGAACGCTGTCTTCTGGTTCATTGCAGTGGATTCGGACTGGATCCATCCTTCGTTCCGGTCGGTGTTAATGGAAAGCGCGGTTCGGAACCGCTCCATTGCCGTCGATCCGGCTCAGGTCTCTTTTTTCAAAGACAGCTTCCGGCTGCTGCTGCAGCTGGATGGGCGGTGGCAGCAAGATCCTCCTGTAGAGCTGACGCTGCGGTCGATGCTGGACGTTTGCCTGAACTTATTTTCCCTGGCTATTCAGCGGGATCTGGACGTACAGGCACGTCACCAGACGCGCCCGGCGCTGATCACGGAGCAATTCCGGAAATTGGTACTGGCCAATTTTCGCGTGATGAAGAGTCCGGCGCAGTACGCCGCGGCATTGCATATTTCTCCGGCTTATCTGAATGAGGTGGTGAAAGCGACCACGGGAAATCCGGTGAGCTACTGGATTCATCACGAAGTTATCCTGGAGGCTAAACGCACGCTCTTCTATACGTCGCAGTCCGTCAAGGAAATTGCGTTCAGGCTGGGATACGATGATCCGGGCTATTTTAACCGGTTGTTTCGTAAGACGACCGGACAGACGCCGCTGCAATTCCGGGAGAAGATCGCGATACCGTGATTTGTCCTATCATTGCCGTGGATGTGTCATTGTTGCCGGACAGCCCCTGCTCGTCCTTTGCGTTGTGTATCATTCATCGCACCGACGGACTATGGCAAATGTTATTAAGAAGGCAGTATTTAATCTGATCGAAAAAGCGATCATCGATGAAGGGAAGGTTTTGGAAATCCGGCGCTGGGAGCCGGCGACGATGGTCGAGATGGTGCTTTATCTTCCCGGCGTCGACATGACAGGCTGGAAATATATTCCCCGCCTGAAGTGCAAGGTGGGGGAGTTCGAATATCGCGATTATAGCCCTGCAACCTGGGACGTGGGAAAGAAACAATGTACCATGCTGGTGGAAACCGGGCACAAAGGGTTCGGCAGCGCGTGGGCGCAACAACTGCGCGTAGGCGACACGATACAATTTTCGCCGGCAAGCACGGTTTCGTTACCGTCGTCGGATGGCAACGTGTTGGGCCTGGGTGACGGAAGCGCGTTAGGCCATTTTATGGCGTTAAAGCAAATGATCTCGCCCGAGCGTTGCCCGCTGGATGTATATGTTTACTTGAGCGAGGCGTACACACTGCCCGCATCCCTGCTGGCGGAGCATGGCGGATTTAACTTTATGATGAAGCCGCATGCTGACGCGGGAGAGCTGTTGTTGAATTCCATTCGCGGGCGGAACCTGTCGGCGTATAGCTCGGTATATATTGCAGGGCACATTCCGATGGTGCAGAAAGTGCGAAAAGCGTTGAAGGCTACGTCGGGGTTTCGGGGGAAGGTGTTTGCGAACGGGTTTTGGTCGTGAGGGGTCGCGGGCGCTGTCGTGTACCCCACCGTTAGGAGGATCGGATCAAAAGTTGCATCTTAGATCGCGCAAGGGTGATTGTGGTATGTGTTGAATCCGGCGTGAGCTTATCGTTTCTTCTTTTTGCTGAATTGCTCGTCGATCAGGGCCGCTTCGAATAGTAATGCCCGGAGTTGATTTTCGTCGATGTCGCCCGGTTTCTTGAAATACATGTGATAGACTTGTTTGCGTCCTTCTGCTTGTAATACTCCATTTTCATGGGACATTAAATTACCCTGGTTGAAGCCGAGAACTACTCCTTTGGCTTTTTGTTTTTCATAATCGGTGTTTGCTTCCAGCGATGCAGACGGCGGCCAGATGAAGCAGATCAACCGGTGTCGGGTATAAAAGGGCATGGCCTGGCCCTTGTAGGCCTTCTCTGTTGCTTGGGGAAGGCATTCGGTGATCAGATCACGCAGTCGCCTGACGAGTACCTGCTCGTCAGGCGGAAGGGCCGCGATCAGCTGATCGATGTCGGTTGCGTTGGCGAAGGTCGGCATGGCTGTGGTAACCACGCGTTACCGGGCGGATCGCATGGCCTTTACTTTTTTTGTCTTTGCGTCTTTTAGGAATTTTTCATACTCCGGCGTCTCCACGCCATAAATGGCGACCTTGCCTTCGCTGTTGCTGTGAGCGCCAAAGCCATAGGTCTTCGTCAATGGTGAGGCCCGGAGGCAGGCTTGCCCTTTTGAGAAGAATTGTTCGCGGGCTGCCTTTTGCTCTTCCTTGGAAATGTCGTTCCGTTCAGCATATACCCGGAAGAGGATATCGTCGGAAGTGTACTTATAAGGGTTACGGGCGAGCAGAGCGTACTGCATTTCGGCAACGGTTTTTTTGTCTCCCTTGGAAGGCGGTTGGGTGCCGCTGCTGGCTTTTGTGTCGTCGGCTACTTCAATGAAGGTGTCGATGTAGTTGGTGGTGTGAACTTTCATTTCTGTCGATACTGTCGTACAATATAGTAAGGGGATGATTTGAGTGCAAAAGGAGGGCGGGGACACGCGCAGATGGCTTTGCACCGGCGTCGTGTTGGGCTTTTGTCAAAACTTTGTACCTTTAGAGGAGGGAGCCCATCGTGCGTGAATGAAAATGACGCAGGATGGGTTTTTGTATTTCCAATCTGAGGCTATGAAGAAACTGACCTTCGTTTATCTGTCTTTGGTGTGGCTGATAGGTGCATTGCCTGTGGCCGGGCAGCGTAGCACCGGGAGTTTACATAACACTTCTGTTTCCGCGCAGGCACCCAGGCAACCAGGACCCCAGCTACAACGGGTGTCGCCCACGGTACGTGCGTATTTAAAGCCGACGCAAAAATTGGAGGTGTTACAGCCTGATGGTTCGAAGGAACTGTTGCGTCGGGATGAGATCAAGGTGATCGATGGAAGACAGACGATTCGGTTAGGCGATGCTATCGGCAAACTGGATGAAAGACAGGTGCAACGGGTGGCGGGGAAAATGGATGACTCGCTGGCCGCTACGATCGATGTTACACAGTTGAAGATCCTTCCGGAATTGCATTTTGAGAAGTCCATGCACGATGGTGCCAGCACGACGTACCGCATTGCCTTCGCTTCGAACGTGCCGCTGGAGTTTGATGCGAAGAAGGAATTGTTCACGGGAGCGATCAGCTTCCTGTTGGTAGACGAATCGGAAGGTGCGGGCGTGACCACGCTGGATAAACCGGTACCGTTGCAGATCACCTCCAACACGATCCGCACGATCACCCCGAAGAATATCGAGCTCTCGCATCTGTTCCTCCCGTTGTCGGATGTCGTGTTGATGGAGCGCGATGTGCAGGACTCGGCATTGGTAAAGCTCGTGACTAATTTTAACCCGAATGGTTACGATGTGTTCGTGCCGGTTAAGCCGGCGTTGCAGCTCTCCATCGACCGGAAGTCTATTCAGGGCCTGGGGATCCAGGAGGTGCCGGTAACGATCCGGTATATTGGCTCTGCTTCGGACAAGTCGCGGAAGGTGAGCTTTCAGGCAGAGCGTGGAACGATCACCCCGTCTACGCTGGATCTGAAGTTTAACGAACCGGCTACGGTAATGCTCCGCTCCGAGGGCATCGGCACCGTATCGATCTCGGCAGAGGACTACACACAGCGGTATGAGATGACGGTGGCCTATACATTTCCCTGGATGTTCCTGGTGGCAGCGTTGGGTGGCGGCTTGTTCGGGGCGCTGCTTACATTTCTGAAGGGTGGGAAGAAATTCAGCGTGAAGCCTTTTGCCTATGCGGCATTGATCGGGTTGTTGTGCGCGGCGGCGTATTATGTTTTGGGATTGAACCTTCTGGACCTGAAAGTGAGCGAAGCGTTTAACGAAGTGGCCGTCGGCACGTTCTCCGCTCTCGGCGCTTTTTTCGGGGTCAATCGAAAGAAGGAGGAGGCCGCGTGAAAGGAGTATGACAGATTTTAATTATTTGCGCATCCAACCTTCGCCATCCGATGGGGTCCGTCACATTTTAGCTCACAACGTTATCGGTACCCCCGGATTGAGTATGTGCTATCAGCATACACAGGTCGCCCGAAAGATCGAAGGAATTGCAGCCCCGTATTTCGTCAGCCTCCAGCGCGGCAGCCAAACGGTGGGAACATGTTGCTTTTGCTTCCGGAGGGTCACGACGGGGCGCGGCGACATCCCTGCGTTTTACATACGGTATTTTGCTTTCCTGGATCAGTTTAAGCGTGTTGCTGCTGGCCGTAGGCCCGGCCGGCGCCCGAGTGTTTTGCGGGCAGAGATCGCCACGCTGCTGGAGACCGACACCTGGGCGCAGTCGACCGGTTCATATTTTCACTATGCGTATGTGGATCCGCGCAATGTGCGATCGGTGAGTTTGTGCCGTGCGTTCGGGTTCGAGAAGGTACGCCAGTACACCACGTTCATATTCACCCGCTTTAAGCTTCGCAGCGACGCTCAGCCCGAATCGTTGCAGTACGATGCATTGGCCGATATACAGCAGCGCCTGGGGCAGTTCTATGCAGACTACACCATGTTCAGTACCGAAAACTTGTTTCGTGACGGGCAGTACTTTGTGCTCCGGGATCCGCGCGGGCAGGTGGTGGCGGGGGTGCAGGCCACGCCGGACCGCTGGCAGGTCCACTCACTGCCTGGCCGTTATGGCAAAGCCTTACTGTCGGTTGTGTCGCGCATACCGATGCTGAACCGCGTTATAGGCCACCAATACAGATTCCTGGCACTGGAGGGTCTTTATTATGCGGAGGGCTGCCAGAATGATCTGCAACGGTTGGTCGAGGCTTTGCTGGCAAAATACCAGGTAAACTCCGCTATTACCGTGGTCGACCGGGATTCTGCGTTGTGTGAGACGTTAAAGACGCTGGACCTGGGCGTTGTGCAAAAGATCATGAAGAATGCCGGCGGCGATGTGATCTGCAAGTTTATCCAAGTGCCTGAGGAGGTTCGGTCAGGTCTCCGCACACGGCCGGCGTATATCTCCGCAACGGATGTCACCTGATATTACATAACCTGCCCCGAGCGGGCTTCTCTCCCCGTCCGGACGGGTTAATAGTGCCTTACTTTTTGATTATCAATGCGTTGTATCGATCCGGAACAAGGGTTAATAAGCCCGTTTTAACACCAGAAGCAGAAATATGCCCCCAATCGATTGCTGAATGGATTTAGCAGGCGAAAGTTTCTACTGATTCCACCTTACGCCACCGATTAATTCGACCTTAATTTTTCCGGTTTGCGGTTCAAAATTTTTCTGCGACCGCAAACAGCAAAAGTGCGTGGAAACGCAGATTAGCAATTTTTTCCGGCTCATTAACCCGGTTCTAACCCATTATCTAACCACCCCGCTGGTAAAATCGATACGATTTGCAATCGATAGAAAGCATTTCGCAATCGATAACACACTAAACAACTAAACTGAAGAAGTTCTTTTTATCTAAACCTAAAAACCAATGAGTAAAACTTTACGATTCTTACAGTACGTTATGCTGCTGGGGACATTCGTTGTGTTGTTGAGTTCCTGCGAGGACGACGAGGGGACGAGCGTTGCATTAGGGACCATTTCCGGTACGGTGACGGGCGAGCAGGGACAGCCTCTGTCTGACGTCACGGTGACCGTGTCGGGCGTCAAAGAGGAGGACATCGTGGTGACGACCGATGCCAACGGGAAATATTCCGTTGACGGAGTGTCAGTGAAGCTGCATGCGGTGACATTCTCCAAAACGGGACTGTTGCGCACAAGCCTGAGCGTAGACGCTGGTGATTTTGACGAAAACAACCGCGCAACGGTGGACGCGTCTATGTTGGATGCGTCGAAACTGATCGTGGGTGTTGTGAAAGACGCCAAGAATGGTCTGGCACCGCTGGAAGGCGTACGGGTGTCTGTAGGGGTAGCTGGCGAAGCGGTTACCGGCGCCGACGGCAGCTTTACCATCGAGAACCTCATCGTTGACAATTATTCTGTCACGTTCCATAAAGACGGCTACGTCGACGTGACAAAAACGGTCGGCAAAGGCGACTTTGATGTTGCCACCGGCATTGCCAATGTCGGCGATGTGAACATGGGCGGCAAAGAGATTCTGCGTGGATTAACAGCCGACGATTTAGCTGCCGCTGAAAAGTGGTACTTCAACGAATACCGCGGCGGCCGAAACGCTGATTCTTACCCGCACTGGGACTGGTCGACGAACTATATGGGTACGCTTGATTTCCGGGGTAACTGGGAAGAGCAGAACGAAGGCACAACACTACGCATTCGCAATGACGACGCTGATCGCGCGAATCCCGCCAATCTGGATGTATTCGACTCTTTCGTATTTGGCAGCAAGAAAATTACGGACGATAACAAAATCCTGTCGCTGCGCGTGCGTACACACAGTGCATCGGATGCCGCACCGACGATCTGGGGCGTGCAGGTGGTTGACCTTTCTGCAGCGGATCCGGTTGCCGTTAAGATCGGTGAAACCAAAGGCTTAAACTCCGAAGCGTATCAGGATTTCGACTTTGACCTGAGTGCCTATGTAGGCAAAGAGGTTATCATCGCTGTCGGTACCTATCGTGCAGCAACCGGTGACTACTGGAAACAACTTGTTCTACGGGCTATTCGCTTTTCTAACCGGAAGGTTATCGGCTGGGAGTGGCTGCCGGGTACTGAAATTGTTAACGGCTGGAAGCTGACCACAGAGACAGCAGCGTCGACAATGCCGCAGACGAAGAAGATTTTCTCCGGGCTGACCACCTACACCGGCGATAAAAACCGTGATCACTATATCGAAGCGTATCGCAGCTGGAGGGATAATAACCACATCGGCGCGAACTGGTCGTTGTTGCCAGTGAAGAAAGACCCGGAGCCTTTTGCCGGACAAGGGTTCATTATCAAGACGCGCGACGATAACGAAACGAGCTCTACCGTACCGGAAGCACAAATCTATGCCAAGTTCTCCATCAGCGGTGGCAGCGATCAACTGGTATTGCATGCGCGCAATTTCAGTGGCAGTCCCACCTACTTTAAAGTAAGCGCCGTACAGAATGACGGGACGTTAACGCATCTCTCGCCTACGTCAAACACAGCAAACAGCGCGAGCGCCGACGTGGACGGACTCTGGAAGTTTTCACACCAGGCAGGCGAAGGAAACGGTGAGCTGAGTGCTTACGCCAGCTTTGAATATGACTTATCGTCGTTTGACGGCCAGGACGTAACCATCGTGATTGGCGTGTACAACATGGTTAAGTCCGGCGAAAACAAACTGAGCATCCGACAGATTGAATTGAAATAACGAAAGAGGGGATTAGACAAATGATACGACTACGCAACTTATTAACTACCTGCAGCCTTGTTTTATTGTTCATTTTTGCTGCCTGTAGTGATACATCGTCGGACAACGGACCGGATAAAGATCCGGACGGCGATGGCGACGTAAACCAGCCCGAACAAAACCTGAAGCGGGCCATGGAGCTGACCGACGCGACGATTGCCGGTCACTTTACAGGTGACGGCATGGCGATGGCCCGCTACTACAATCCGTATACGGGTAATCGCCCCGACGAAAAGGGTAGTGTCTGGATGTATACAGCCGGTATCGAAGCGGTAAACGCTATTCTTCACGGTCTTCAGGCACAGAAGGAACACGGCAAACCTGCCTTGTATGATGCAAACTTTAACAAGTACAAAGAGCTGTTGTCCAGCCTGTATGAGAACGCGGATTACTACAAAGGAACGTTTGAGCTGACATCGTACACACAGACCAAAAGCTGGTCGGTGTACGGTGTGAATCGCGGCAGCGGGAAGGGCTCCGCGGAGGTAGAAGGCGTCATGAACGTGTATGACGACCAGATGTGGTTTATCCGCGAGATGCTCGAAGCCTATAAGCTGACAGGCGACACGAAGTATCTGGAGAAAGCAGAATACCTGACCGAGTATGTGCTGGACGGCTGGGATTGTACCCGCAACGACGACGGCACCGAGCGTGGAGGTATTACCTGGGGACCGGGTTACATTACCAAACACTCCTGCAGCAACGGACCGATGGTAAGCCCCCTGGTATGGCTGCACGAGCTGTACAAGGATAAAGACGATGTGACCACACGCCATTACGTCGACGCGACCGACAAGAAGACGCGTTTGACGGAAGAGGTAAAGAAGAGTGACTACTACCTGGATTTTGCCAAGAAGATCTATGCCTGGCAAAAACAAGCGCTGTTGCGCAGCAGCGAAGGAGTATACGACGACCTGATGGGCGGATGTGCTCCCAATAAGCATGAGCTCGAGGTTGTCGACGGCGTAAGCTATCGCAAAGGCGTTGCTTGCAACAGCCCGGCAGGCCCTCCGTATTCGTACAACAGCGGATCCATGCTTTCGGGCAGCGCCGATCTGTACCGTGTTACGGGTGAGGCAGCGTATCTGGCCGATGCCAAGAAACTGGCGGACGACACCTTCAAGTACTTCGCGAAGCCGAACGCCACCAAGCAAGGGTATTATACCTATGCCATCACAGGCTTTAACACATGGTTCAATGGCGTACTGGCGCGTGCCTATGTAGATGTTGCTCCTTCATACGAAGCGGCCGGTACATATGCTGAAACGTTTCAGAAAAACCTGGACTACGGCTACGACAACTTCGCCTACAAGGGATTTTTGCCCATCAATTTGTTGCTGGGCTGGTCTCGTGACAACAACCAGAACCAGGTGGAGGGCATGTTCAATTTTACGTATGCCGCCGAATACGCTGTATTGGCGCGCTATCAACTGGAGAAATAAGTTCTAAGATCTTTAGCGTATGCAGAAAAAATACAAATCATTGTCAAAGAAACTGCTGAAGTATTCCGCCTACGGAATCGTGACGCAGTGCGTTGTCGTTGCTTCTGTTTTTGCAGCGGAAGCAAACGACGCCAACCCTATAATAAACCATACAGCCGCCATCACTGCCGTTTCGCCGTTGCAGGGCATTACCGTAACGGGTACGGTCACGTCGGCGGACGATGGCTCGGGCTTGCCGGGTGTGAGCGTGATTGTGAAAGGTACAACCCGCGGCACCACGACCGACGCCGATGGCAAGTATGTAATTAATGTCAACAGCGCAGACGAGGTGCTGGTACTTTCGTTTATCGGTTATGTACAGCAGGAGGTTGCAGTGGGTGCGCAAACGAACATCGACGTAGCACTGGTGTCGGATATTACGCAGCTGGGCGAGGTGGTGGTCGTGGCATACGGTACACAACAAAAGGTTACCCTGACCGGATCGGTAGCCGCCATCAAGGGTGAAGAATTACGCCGGACCAAAAACGAAAACCCGCAGAACATGCTTACGGGTCGCGTAGCCGGTGTGCGTTTGTGGCAACGAAGCGCAGAGCCCGGTACGTATAACACTAGCTTCGATATCCGCGGTATGCAGGGCGATCCACTGGTCGTGATCGACGGTGTACCCCGCACCATGGCGGATTTTCAACGCATGAATCCTGCCGACATCGACGACATCTCGGTACTGAAAGATGCGGCGGCCGCCATCTACGGCGTGCGCGCCGCGAGCGGCGTGCTGCTGGTAACGACCAAGAAAGGAACGAAAGGAAAGCCGGTCATCAGCTACAACGGTTCCGTTACTATTCAGAAGCCGTCTAACATGCCCAAGCTGGCAGACGCTTACGGTACCATGACGCTTTATAACGAGCAGAGCAGGAACAACATCAATGGTGGCAATATCATCTATGACGAGGCGGACTTTGAAGCCTTCCGCACCGGGCAGCGGCCTACCACCGATTGGAACTCACTGATCATCGCCAATACGGCTCCGCAAACGCAACACGATATCAGCATCGCCGGTGGAAACGATAATACGCAATATTATATCGGCGGCGGATACCTTTATCAGGAGGGGATCTTCAAATCGGGTGACCTGAACTACAATAAGTATAACCTGCGTACCAATATCACCACGGAACTTTACAAAGGCGTATCGCTGAATCTCAACCTGGCGGGAGTTTCGGACGAACGTAATACACCCTACGCAAGCTCGGTGGACATCATCCGGAACTACTGGGCGCAGGGTGTCCTGTTTCCCGCGTATGCGGATCCCGAAGGTACGATGCTGAACTATGAGGGCCTGGCGCTGGAGCAAAATACGGTGGCGATGATGACCTCTGATATCTCCGGGTATCGGAAGTTCAGACAAAAGGATTTTCAATCTTCCGCGTCGCTTACATTCGATTTTGGCACGGTGTCACCGGCGCTGGAAGGGTTGTCTGCGAAAGGTATGTTTAGCTATGATTACCGTCAAAACAACAACGACGCGTATCGTCGCGAGTATTTCCAGTATGCGATTGACCCGCTTTCCGGCGAATACGTTTCCAAATTGTACAACCTGAGCTCACCCAACCAGTTGCAACGCGAAATGTCGGAGAGACGGCAGTGGTTAGGTCAGTTCCTGTTGAATTATAACCGCACCTTCGGTGAAACAAAACTGGTGGGATTGCTTGGCTGGGAGAGCCAGAATAAAACAGGCGACAACTTCTTTGCACGCCGGAACCTGGCCTTCGGCTTACCGTATTTGCTCGCGGGCGTAAACGACGAGGGTATGGTGAGCGGGATGGGCTCGACTACAGACGACGTATATGAGATCGCCAACGCGGCCGCACTCGGCCGGGTGAACGTTACACACAAGGATCGCTACATTGCCGAGTTCCAATTCCGCTATGATGGTTCTTCGAAGTTCGTGGAAGATAATCAGTGGGGCTTTTTCCCTTCGGGGTCCATCGGCTGGCGGATTTCGGAAGAACCTTTCTTTCAAAACATTTCGGCATTGTCGTTCGTGGACCAGTTGAAATTCAGAGCGAGTTACGGTGTAACTTCCAACGACGGTACACTGGGGTATGATTGGTATCCCGGTTATAAATATCCGTCCACCAACTCGAACGCGGCAAACGGTTATTATAACCAGTGGGCTCCCGGTAATGTGTTTGGCGGTCAGTTTATTAACGGCGCCGATGTAATCGTTAGTAATAGCGAGTTAACGTGGTGGGAAGCACATACGTTCAACGTCGGCGTGGACTATGAAGGCTGGAACGGTTTGTTTGGCTTTTCGTTAGACTATTTCCAACGCAAACGGACCGGACTCCATACACAGCGTAGCAGTGAAATTCCTACGATCGTAGGTACCGCCGCTCCCGTTGAAAACCTCGACCGTGACCGTCAGTTTGGTCTTGATCTCGAGCTCAATCACCGTAATAAAATCGGTGAGCTTGCCTACAAGGTGCGCGCGATTGCTACCATTACGCGTCGCGAATGGCTGTTCGGTGCTGCCAATGGCCCGTACGGAAACTCATACGACAAATGGCGTAACGACAACCTGAACAATCGCTATCAGGGCATCCAGTTCGGCTTCGAGTCTGCCGGACGTTATACAAGCTGGGAGGATATCTGGAGCTATCCGATCTACAAAGATCGCGACATTCTGCCGGGTGATTACAAATACGAAGACTGGAACGGCGACGGCGAGATCAACGATCAGGATCAACACCCGTATGCATTCGATCAGACACCGTGGTTGAATTTCAGCCTGGGCGCGGACTTTAATTACAAGAATTTCGATTTGAACTTCCTGTTCCAGGGTACCGCGATGGGTTCGATGGCCTACCAGGAACCGCTCTACCGTATTTGGGGTAGCAACGGTGGTGGCGCGTTGGAGCAATACCTCGATCGTTGGCACCCGGTAGATCCGAATGCGGATCCCTACAACCCGGAAACCGAATGGGTGAGTGGTTACTATGGTTACACCGGACATTATCCGCGTGACAATTCATCCTTCAACCGCGTGAGCACAGCCTACCTGCGTTTGAAGAGCATAGAGCTGGGGTACTCCTTACCGAAGCGTTCTTCGTCATCCCTGGACGTCCGCGTGTTCGCTAACGCTTACAACGTGTTTACAATCACCGACGTGAAATTTGTCGATCCCGAGCACCCCGACAGCGACCTGGGACGACTGTATCCGCTGAACAAGACCTATACGCTGGGTGTATCGGCTAAATTTTAACGTTAAAGACTAACGAGCTATAATCTGAACTATATATGAATAGGTTATATATTTTATTGTTGATCGGAGTGTTCTGTGTATCCGCTTGTACGGATTTGGACATTCCGCCGAAAAATGTGATCGGTGACGAGACGTTGCTGACGAATGAGTCGGGTATGAAAGTGTACCTTGCCCGGATGTACAGCCGGATGCCGTTCGAGGACTTTAAGTACATGGGCGAATGGGGTATGGAATACAACGGCTGGTTGAACGCATCCGGTATCGAAGGTACCGGCGAGGCCGTGAACCGTGACGGAATCTGCCGCGCGTTTACCAGCGAGCGGACCGCCTACTGGAAAGATGCCTTCGTGTTGATTCGCGATGCGAACTACTTGATCGAAACGTTGCCGGAGTATAAAGAGTCATTTCCGGAAGTCACCTATAACCATTACCTGGGAGAGGCCTACTATGCTCGAGCTACCGCATTTTATGCCATGGCGCGTCGCTTCGGCGGCGTGCCCCTGGTGACCCGCGTTATTAAATATCCGAACGATGAAAATCCGGAAATAGCCCGGTCCACAGAGGAGGAGACCTGGGATCAGGTATTGGCCGACTTCGATATGGCCATTTCCCTGCTGCGTTCGACCAACCCTGACACGGAAAGAGGTTACGCTACCAAGTATGTGGCGTTGGCATTCAAGTCGGAAGCGATGTTGTATGCCGGTAGTGTCGCGAAATACAATGAGACCGTTCCGGGCCGCCTCACAGGTCTCGGCTTGAAAACGGGTGTGCGTGTGATGGGCTTTGACCCCACGACCTGGGACGCAGCATCGCGCCGCTATTTCCGCGAAGCGTATCTGGCAGCCCAGGAAGTGATTAAAAGCAACCGATTCTCGTTGTACAAGAAGAAGTGGGCCGCCAATGACAAAGAAGCGCAATACCAGAACATGGTCGATATGTTCTCAGATCTCAGCAGCACGGAGACCATCTATGCGCGAGAATACACATACCCGATTTCCACCCACGCGTATGACGCATACAATTCACCGTATATCTTCAAATCGCCCCTGGCATCGGGCACTTGCCCGACACTGGATTTTGTCGAGCTGTTTGATGGTTTCCCCCGCTATCCCGACGGTACGATTAAAGTTACAACCGGTGATAGGAACAACGAGGGAACGTATGTCATGTACGACTCTCCGATGGATTTCTTCGAAAATGCCGAACCCCGTCTGCGCGCGTACGTAATCTTCCCGGGTGATATGTTTAAGAACCGCGAGATTGAGCTCCGTGCAGGTATTTATACCGGTAGCACGCCGATCAGTCCACTGTTCAATGACTATTCTTATGCCAATGCCGAAAGACACTATCAACAGCTGAATCAGTACACGGGAGTTCCCAAGTCGCTGTACCTCAGCCCGCGCGAATTGACCGATCAGGAAATCGTGCCGGTGAACGGAGTACCCACGGCAGCAGCGGGCGAAAATGGCCCGTTCTATAACAATGGCGAAGGCTGTCTGACGGGTCTTTTAGGTCGCAAGTGGTTGAATCCGGATCCGGCATTTGTACCGGCGGAAGGCAAGTCGGCGCAGCCGTACGTCCTGATGCGTTACGCAGAAGTGCTGTTGAACGCTGCTGAAGCGGGTGTAGAGCTGAGCCTGGCGGGTGAACCTTCACCGGACGGATCGGACATGCTGCAAGTGGCAACGGATGCGATCGCCGCCATTCGCGAGCGCGCGGGCGCTAACCCGTTATTGGGAAGCATTACCGGCAGCGAAGCAGGGCGCAACCTCGTTCGGAAAGAACGTCGCAAGGAACTGGCGATGGAACACAAGGCCAAGTGGGATCTGCGTCGTTGGAGAGTTAATCACTATGAAGCGCGTGATTTGTTCTGGGGCGAAGCGCGTGATAAAGACATGTTCAGCAATAACTCGCGTTACAAGTTCCGCGGCCTGTATCCGTTCATGTCTTCACAGACCGGTCAGTACTTCTTCGATGCCCACTTCCAATGGGTGAGCCAGAAGACGTTCGAATATAACATTGTAGATTATTATTTCGCGATTCCAGGTGGCGAGGTGTCGAAGAGCCCGCTCATTGACCAGCAACCGAACCGATAGGGAATGATGAATTGCCAATATTTAAGAATTACAAACATGAAGAAAATATCAGTATATATAGTTTCGCTGGCGCTGCTCTCGCTCAACTCCTGCGGGCTGTTTGAATTGGATAATAAAGATGAACCGTCGGCAGCGATTCAGGGCGAAGTGGTGGATGCTGAAACCGGCGCGCCGATCCTCACCGACCAGGGAAGCGAAGGTATTCGCGTGCGCTTGCTGGAACTCAGCTATGGTGAGAACGTGCTGCCGAATCCTGACTTCTATTGCAAACCTGATGGCACATTTCAGAATACCAAGATTTTTGCCGGCACCTATAATGTGCGTGTAGATGGTCCGTTCATTCCGCTGCTGCGTGAAGATGACCGGGGAACTCCACTGGCCGACGAAACACAGGAGGTTGCCATTGGTGACCTAACGAAGGTAAAATTTGAAGTGCAGCCCTTCCTGAACATTGAATGGGTCGGCGAGCCTCAGATTATCAATGGCAAGGTGAAAGCGCAGGTACGCGTTACCCGCGGCGTGTCGGAAGAAGAGTTCCGTTCGAAGATCGAGCCGATGGGAGGTTATAACGCGAACTTTCAAAACGTAACCGATATCCAGCTGTTCGTCAGCTATTCTTCAACGGTGGGGTATCGTGCACGCGACGAGCGTTGGTCCAGCAAGATTGAATATGCCGGGGGCGCTTTTAACGCCTTGCTGGGCGAAGTGGTGACGATTGAATCCATCGGTACGATTCCTTCGGGAAGATCCGTATTCGTCCGTGCGGCCGCGCGTATCAACTACGACACACCGAAAGGTAGTGGTACAAGAAGATGGAATTACAACGAATCCAAGCAACTGCTGGTTCCGTAAGCTGAATTTGGGATTAACGCCAGAGGTTACAGCCGGCGTTAGTCGTTGACCGTCTCTGAAATAATAGGAAGGTCATGTTACTGGAAGCTGTTCGAAAGCAGCTCGCCGCGGGCATGACCTTCTTTTCTTTAACAAGGAGTATAGAGTTCTCATGTGCAAGTCGATTTTATTTTGTCTTTTAGTAGCGTTTTCGGTTCAGGCGTTTTCTCAATCAACGCCCGCGGCGTCTAAGGTGTCAGGCCAACCCGGCGAAAAGACCGTTTTTCAAACCTCCAATCCCTGGAAGCCCGTAACAGACGTGCGGGCCGATGTGGCGATCGTTTACAGCGTGAAAGATCATCACGGCAAAGGAAATATGACCTTTGAGCAGCGCGTGCAAAGCTGGCGCGACAAAGGATATAAAACTCATTTCATGACCGGTATTGCCTGGGGCGAATACCAGGACTATTTCACCGGCAAGTGGGATGGCAAATGGCACCTCGACGAAGGGCAGGTGACCCAAAAGGGAGACACCCTCTGGCATGGACGCCTGGTGCCGTACATCGTGCCGTCCATGAACTTCATTAAATACATGAAGGAAGCTGTCATCAAGCGCGTGATCGACGCGGGTATCGACGCCATCTTTCTGGAAGAGCCTGAATTCTGGGCACGGTCTGGCTACAGCACAGCCTTTAAGAAAGAGTGGAAAGAATATTATGGATTTGACTGGAGGCCGCAGCACGAGTCGCCGGAAAACACCTACCTGTCAAATAAGTTAAAATATCATCTGTACTACCGCGCATTGAACGAATGCTTCACGTATGCGAAGGAGTACGGCAAGACCAAAGGCATGAACGTACGGTGTTATGTGCCCACCCATTCGCTGGTGAATTATTCGCAGTGGATGATCGTCAGCCCCGAGGCGAGCCTGGCATCGCTGCCCTGCGTGGACGGCTACATCGCACAGGTATGGACCGGCACGTCGCGCGAGCCCAATTTCTTTAATGGAGAGAAGAAAGAGCGCGTGTTTGAAACGGCGTTCCTGGAATATGGCTCCATGGAGTCCATGACGGCGCCCACGGGAAGAAAGATGTTTTTCCTGACGGACCCGATCGAAGACTGGCCCCGCGACTGGGCGGACTACAAGAAAAATTACCAGGCTACGTTCACCGCGCAGCTGCTGTATCCGATGATTGCGGATTACGAAGTGATGCCCTGGCCGGACCGCATTTATCAAGGTCTCTATCGCACCAGCGCCAACAGCGACAAGAAAGCGCAGATCCCTCGTTTTTATTCTACGCAGATGCAGGTGATGATCAATACGCTGAACAACATGCCGCTGTCGGAGAACAAGGTGAACGGTTCGCAAGGTATCGGCATTCTGATGTCCAACTCCCTGATGTTCCAGCGGTTTCCAACGCACAGCGGTTACGAAGACCCGCAGTTGGCTAATTTTTATGGTCAGGCACTTCCGTTGCTGAAGCGCGGCGTACCTGTCAAGACCGTGCATATTGAAAATGTATCGTTCCCGCAAACCTGGAAGGACGTCAGCATCCTGATCATGTCGTACGCCAACATGAAACCCATGGATAAGACCGCCCACGACCACCTGGCGGCATGGGTGAAGAACGGCGGCGTGCTGATATACAGCGGCCGGGATGACGATGCCTTCCAGCGCGTACAGGAATGGTGGAATACCGGCGGCAACACATTCCAGGCTCCGTCGGAACATTTATTCAGGACGCTGGGTTTGAAAGAACCGTATCAGGCCGGTGAATATACCTGCGGCAAAGGCAAGGTTGTGATTCTGCGCAACGACCCGAAGGAATTTGTGTTGAAAGCAAACAGCGATGAAGAATATATCAACACCGTCAAAAAGCTATACGAAGCAAAAGCGGGTGAAGCAACGCTGCAGTATAAGAATCACTTCGCCCTGACACGCGGCCCCTACGAAATTATTTCGGTTGTAGATGAAAATTCAGACGCGTCGCCATATGTCCTGAAGGGGAAGCTCATCGATCTGTTCGATCCCGAAATTCCCGTACTGGATCAAAAGCAGGTGAACCCGGGTGAGCAGGCGTTTTTATACAATATCGGCAGCGTGAAGAACCCGAAGACACCACAGGTACTGGCTGCCGCCGCGCGCGTTTACGACGAGAAAGTCAGCAAGAAGTCTTATACGTTTATAGCCAGGAGCCCGGCGAGTACGACCAACGTGATGCGGGTACTTTTGCCGGCCCAGGCAAAGAAGATCCAGGTAACCGATGCTGCCGGAAAGCCGGTGGAGTCGAAGACTTCGTGGGATGCCGCGAGCAAGACCTGTTTCCTGAGTTTTGAAAATAATCCCGACGGAGTTCAGGTGAAACTGAGCTGGTGACGGGATCGACGATACGTTTTAGTTAGTTAGTTTAGGTAAGTTGTTAAGTTTAGCGTTTAGCTTGGGTAAGTTTACGTTAAGCTTTTATAGGCGTGGGGATAATCATTCCCCATCGCCTTTTTGTAATCGATCACAAATGTCTGGTACCGGATCCGCGCTTCATCGTTCATTTTCAACCGTTGCATCGCTTTGATCTGGAAGGCGAGCGATACATCGTTCAACGGATCGATGTTGGCAATGGCTTCGGCGAACGCGATCGTTGTGAGGTAAAGTTCGGCATCAAAGCTTTTTTCCATCTCCCATAGCAATACCGGTTCGAGCTTCTTTTCCACTTCTTCTTTGAAAGAGTCATAAAGCGGATGGTCGGAGAGTTGCAGGAACTTGCCGCGCGAAACGATTTCGATCAGCTCGTCGCGGCGTGTCTCCACTTCGTTGGCGGTGATGATCTGAATGCAGCGGGTATAGTCACAATAGAAGCTTTCGGTTTGGGCTATTTTGAAAAAACCTTTTTCATAGACCAGTTCGATCCCGTCGAGCTCGCTCAATACCTTGCGCAGGTGATTGATGGTAACGCCTCTGGAGTTTTTTACTTTGTCCGCTGGCTTGTCGGGCCACAGGATGTTGCTGAGCCGCTGCGACGCGATACCATCTTCGGTGGTCGTGTACTGCAGAATGAGACAGAATATTTGTTTCAGCTGGGCGCTGAACATATACGTGATGTCGCGGTTGCTTCGGTCTCTTACCGTGAACTCGCCAAAAAGATAGATAGCGTTGGGCCTTGCTGTTGTCGGTTCCGGTTTTTCCGTTTCGATATACAGACTTTGTGTGTCGTCGTCGTTCTCGGTGAGCTTGGACTGTTGCTTCTTATAGAGAATATACGCCGTGCCGGCGGCTAACAGTGACGCAAAGATGGCGACCGCCCAGGCATAGTTCCGCTTTTCTCTGGAATAACTGGCCAGCTCGTCGGCAGTGATAGGCGGGAACGACAATGAGTATACCTTGAGATCGGAGGAAATGTCATCGTCAAATTCCTGCACGACGGCGTACAGGTTGTTCAGCGCGCTGTCGTAATATACGTTGGCATTGGTCGTGATCTTGTCGGAGTAGATGGGGATGGAATCGCCCAGTATCTTGTAGCTGCCGTCTTTCAGCGAGAACTGGTACAGCTTGAGGAACGACTCGGAAAAATGCTCCGGGTAGCACAGCGTATAAAAGCAGGAGTCGTCCAGTACCACCATGCCGCGTACGGGCACCATATTGTCGTGCTCCCAGGGAATTTCCCACAGCTTGGCAACGCGCTTGGTGTTTAAGTCTACTTTATAGAGATCGTAGTAGTATTTTCGGCCGACGGTTTGTTCACCCGATTCGTTGCCCATACCCCCGAAAATGTAGATGGAGTTGTTCTTTCGTAAATACCCGACGGAAGAAAAGTAGCGTGGCGACAGGAAGTCTCCGGTGAAACCGGCCAGCGTGTCCCATTTATTTTTATTCAGATCGTAAGCATAGAACGTGTTGCTGTAGTGCATTTTTCCGAAGCCTCCGAAGATGGTATATTGATCGGTGGAAGGGTTGAAGTACGAGCCATGATGGTGCAGGGGGCTGATGAGCTGGCTGGTGTTTTCGGCCGTCCATTGATGGGTGTCGAGGTCAAGACTCGCGACGGTGGGACCGGTGTAATTGTCGCGCGGTGGCGCGTAGTAAGTTTCGTACGAATACAGCTTGTTGTCCCGGGTGTCGATGAAGTTCGTTCCCAGGATGAGCTCGACCGGGCATTTTTCTCCAAAGACCTGGACGGTTGTTTCGCCCGACCGTACATTGTATATATGCAACGAGTCGCGGTTGAAGTAGTATATCTCCTTCTTTTCGGGGTTGTAGTTAGCGCCCGCGACAGACTCTGATTTAAAAGAAGCTTTATACCGCCAGTGATAGGCGTCGTTCACGAGCCACTCCGGGTTGGATACATGGCCGAAGGCCGTGCCGTTGGCATCGTGCACGATGTCACCCGTACTCTCTTTCAAGGGAAAGAAATAGCGCTCTTTACCGCCGATGGAGAGGTTTTTGATCGCAAACGACGGCACGTCGATGATGTGATCGCTTTTGCCGAAGAGGATCGTAGGACGATAAGTATCGGGCAGGGCGTTGGCAGCGCTGAACTTCTGGTTGTGGATCGTTAAATAGATGGAGTCGCGCTTCAGGTCAAAGGCGATCTTCATTTTAAACCAGGGCAGGTTCAGCAGCTCCTTTTCGCGGAAGGTGGCAACGATCAGGCTGTATTTACCCTCCTCGTTAAACTTAAAGACCAGGTTGCTGCCCTGTGCGTCGTAGAACAGGTTGTAGATGCGGTTGCTTTCGGCATTTTTGATGCGGATGATGTAACCGATCCGGGTGGTGGCGTAGAGCGACAGATCGAACTCAATGGTCAGGCTGTCGGAAAATTCTACTATTTGATCACCGAAAACGTTGTACGACGTTCTTTGATTGATGGGCTGTTCGCTGCCATGAAACTTTAATCCGCCCAGCGAGGCAGCTTGCAACGGCATAAAACCAAATACTAGAAATATATAGCAATATGATTTTATCAGTGAAAGCATAGCTTTAAAATTCCGAAAGAAACTCCGTTCGCCCCCTTGCTCTGTCATCCTAAAGGTCTTAATCGATTGGTTTTTGGGACAAAATAAAAAAAAAGATCATTTTCATTCCTGTCTGCACTTTGTTCTGCGGGTCATCTAGCTCTGCCAGCACGGAACACACGCTAGTGCAAGAAACCCGGGTAGGTCCCTAAAAAGCGATTATTTTATTTGCTAAAGCATTGATTTTCAATTTATTATTTCATGTACCGACAGGGTTTAATCTCCCAGGGGTTAACGCGGCCAATTTTCGCTGAAAGACGCTTATTCAGTCTGATTTCCAATGAGTTACGTATTTTAAGCGCCTTATACGGCCCGAAGTTTGGTTCATCCGGAGTTAGCCTGAAAGATTTGTACGAATATCAGAATTCTTGGCGCGCGGCGAAGCGATTCAGGGATTTCCAGGAGGTGAACGGTGTTAGCGATAACGTTGCAAAAGGACGTTTTGAACGAAAGCGTTTGCCGGGCCGGACCGGTGGCGACGGCTAAAACTATGTATATTCGACAGGGGGTATCATGTTATGGAACCTATGGCAAACGATCCGGCGCCGGTATTCTCGCATGCCGAGCCTGTACTGGCGGTAAAGAATGTAATGGAGTCTGTGACTTACTGGCAGGATGTACTCGGTTTTCCCGACAAGTGGATCTGGGATCCACCGACGTTGGGGGCGGTGTCCTGGCGCGGGGCCGCCCATATACAATTTTCGGAGGAGCCGGAGCTTGCCGCGGCGTCGGTCGGTAACGCTGTGTGGATCCGCATGCGTAATATCGAAAGCCTGTATGCGCTTCATCAACGGAACGGAGCGACGATCGTGGACCCTTTGCAGATAAGGCCGTGGGCTCACAAGCAATATACTATACGCGATATCAATGGTTATTATATCCATTTCGCCGCCGTGGCCAAGGCCCGGAATCCGGCGCCCGAAGCATCGCCGGTTCGCATTGCGCTACGACTGCCCACACTCGCAGAGCACTCCGGTCTCTTGCGGGCGGTAGGTTGGCTGGCAGCGGAGGCTGAACTAAAGCAGCACCCTGCGGTATTTCGTATGGCCTCTGTTGCAGAAGATATAGCCACGGGCGCGGCTGTGGGATGCGCCTTCCTGGTAGGAGACAATATGAGCTTTTATTATATACGCGAAGTGATGGTGCTGCCGGCCTGGCAAGGGCGCGGCATCGGTACCGCGCTCATGCAAGGGCTCATCGATTGGCTGAAAGCGAATGCTCACCCCAAAGCTACCGTGGGTCTTTTCACAGGTGATCACCTGGCGCCGTTCTATGGGCAATTCGGATTTATACAGGCGTGTGGGATGTATCGCGAGGTAGGGGATCTGTAAGCATGATCCGTACAATGTTATAGGCGGCGAGCTTTTAACCCCCGGGATTCCGTGGGAAGGGTAGTGCTCGCAGAAGCACGGTTAAAAAATCGGTTGGAATGATTCCTTTCGCGAATTAATGCCTACCTTGATTTCCGGGAATACTCAATCACTATCCTCTATGAACCGCCGGGATTTTATCATCAACTCATCCATGGTTTTAGGCATGCCGTTGTTATCGCAGGCTTTCGCCGGCGCAGCCAAACCGCTGAAAATGGGCTTGCAGCTGTTTACCATCCGGGACGCACTCGCCAAAGATCTGAACGGCACGCTGAAAACAGTGGCATCCCTGGGATACCAGGACCTGGAAACCTATGGATTTGAACCGGAGACTAACCGGTATTATGGTATAGATGCATCAGCCTTTAAAAGCATGCTGGATCGCCTGCAACTGACCACCAGCAGCGGCCATTATGACTTCTATCGGTACTTCCTCCAGCCGGAGGATGTATTGCGTCGTTATGTCGACCAATGTATCGAGGGGGCGAAGGCCCTGGGACAGAAATATATCACGTGGCCCTGGCTCGATCCGGAGTCGCGTACGATCGACAAGTTCAAACTCCTGGCACAAACGCTGAATAAGGTCGGTGAGCAGGTGAACAAGGCGGGACTGGGCTTTGCCTACCACAATCACGATTACGAGTTTACAGATCAGCAGGGCGTGAACGGGTACGACGTACTGCTGGCCGACACCGATGCATCGCTGGTAAAATTGCAGATCGATCTGTATTGGGTTATGCATTCGTCCAAGCTCACGCCCGCGGAGCTTTTTAAAAAGCAACCGGGCCGCTTTGTGATGTGGCATATCAAAGACATGGATCGAAAAACACGCGATTATACCGAGCTCGGCAATGGGTCGATCGACTACACCGCCATACTTCCCTATGCTTCTCAGTCAGGGCTTCAGTACTATTTTCTCGAGCAAGGCGGTAACTTCGCGGTGAACTCCATGCAAAGCATTCGGGACAGTGCCTCGTATTTCAAGACCAACCTGCAAGCATTGTTACGATAGTACGTTTCGTTCAAAGATATGCAGTACAGCTTCCTGGGCTAATACATAAAGTTTGTCTCCTTTTACGCCCATGTCTTCGACCCAGAAATAGCCTTCGGTGACGGGAATATCGATATGCCACAACAATTCACGAGTGCTGATCTTGACAACACCGATGACATGCGCTCCTTCGCTGGTATAATGCGGTACTCTGTTCATAAAATACAGCTCATCGCCCTGTACGATAAAACAGTTTGCCTGAAAATGAAAATTATGGCCTTTTAGGGTTTCTGAAAAGTCGACGGTGCGCCACGTCAACGTTTTTGGATCTAGTATGCCCAATTCCCGACCCCCGGTACCGTAGATCAGTCCGTTGTGGAGCTGTATTCTACTTTTATCAAACGGAATCTTTTCGATGATCTCGCCCGTGGCGACATTCAGACAAAGCACGACACCCGTGACCAGACTGATAAACAGTTTTCCGTCGAGCAGTATGCGATCGTACATAACGGATCCCTCCGTTTCACCGGACACTTCATACACGTTCATGGTCCAGAGCTCCTGGCCGTCGGATAGCCGATGACAGGAAAACAGGGCTCCCTGTCTGACAAAAAAATACTCGCCGCGGATGTCGCTTGGGAAGTTGTCGTCCCAGGCATACGTCACAGCGTGCAGGTTGGCGTCCAGCCTGATAAATTTCTCTACGTCGTCAACTTCTTGAAATACAAATACATGATCGGCGTTCTGGTATATCGGTAAACGGCAAAATGTGCCATCGAAGTGCTTTATCTTTTCGCCCTTTCGGTACACTTCCAGGTTATCCATTTTGTTAAAGCAAAAGATATACGACAGGTCGGCCCGGAAGTCTTTCATGTTTTCGGCAATGACACAGGTGCCATTGTCATCTTTACAGATAACCGTGCCGCGTCGGTCTATATAGATCAACGATCCCTCTGAGAAATCGGCATATCGTACCTGTTCCACTACTTCGGTTAACCTGAAAAGCATGTATCCTGTTTTCAGGTAAAGATCAATCTAAAACGGTATAAACATATCGATTGTCGTTAAAATGTAGCTGTAATGGATGAACGGTTGATTCTTGGATCCTGAGGACACGTGTTGGCTAAACGCAGCGTTGATCCCCCGGAAAGCTATAGTTTAATACTAATAAAGCCTTCAGGTACTGTACCTTGAAGGCTTTATCGAGCGCTCCTAAGCCTGCTTTTTCCGTTTGATACCAAAGTCGGATTTGCGCAGTTTACACATGCGGCAATAGCTTGTCCCAACGTCTGGGTTGGGCTACTTTACCACGGTTGCCTCCAGCTCGACTTTCAACGTTTCAAACAGCGCTTTTACTTCAAAGAAGGTAGCGGCCTGCCGGATCTCATTTTTGGCGATCCATTTTCCGAATGCCTCAAAACAGGGGAAAAATTCTTCATGCGAAGTAGTATAAACGTTCAGACGCACGATGTTTTTGCATTCATACCCGGCCTCGCGGATTACCTGTTCCAGGTTCTGGATCGCCAGCTGTAACTGTGTTTGCATGTCTGCCGAACTGGACGTTCCATCCGCATGCACGGCTGCCTGCCCGGCGCAATACAACGTGCTTTGTACCTGTTTTACTTCCACCGCCTGAACGTAATGACGTTCGTCCTGCCATTTCCATGGATTGATAACTCGTTTTTCCATTGTGTTTTTGCTTTGCGTTATAATGGCCATACACCTATATGACCGATTTGTAGGACAAAGCTACCGACACCTCCCGAGTTGTGACCGTGACCTACCGCACGATTATGGTGTGCGGCAGGTCACACCGCCAACCGGCTCAGGGTCTCCCGTGAAACTCCTAAGAAGGCCGCCAGGTGGGTTTTAGGCACGCGTTGCAGGAGCGATGGATGCTGTTTGACCAGTTGGTTATAACGCTCTTCGGCGCTGGAGGTCATCAGGGAAAGGATCCGCCGCTGGGCGGCGAGGAACCCAAAGATTGCCTTCTCCAGAAAAAAGTGCTCGATCTTGGGCAGGCCGGCACAGAGCGCTTGGTAATTGTCCAGTGATAGGCAAAGGACTTCCGTATCTTCTAAACATTCCATAGACAACGTCGCCTTTGTCCGGGTATAGTAGGCCTGGAGGTCGGTGTCCCACCAATCTTCCATGGCAAACGCCAGGATATGCTGCCTGGATTCGTCGTCTGTATATACCAGTTTTGTCAACCCCGATAGCAGGAAATAGTTATACGATACCGGCTCTCCCTTTTGTACGAGGAACTGATGTTTTCTAAAGCTCTTTGCGGTAAAGTGTTTGCTTACGAATGCGAACTCGTCGTCTGTAAGGGGAGCGATCTTGTCGATATGTGCCTTTAATTTCTGATGCATAGCGTGACAAATATAACGCCTTTTAATACCGGATAAATTGTAAGCAGGCCTGCCGTCTGCCAGATCGGGAGCCGACAGCCCGCTGTTTCCCGAGGCAGGATTTGCGAAGACATTGTCTAATTCCTAACTTCGTTGCGTGTCAAGAGATTTTCATCACAAGCCCGGTTGCATCTTGTATGTATGCTGCGGAAGCAAATGCAAAAAGCGCGGCGGAAAGCATCTGTACAAGCAATTAAAAAGCACGGTCAAAGAGCAACGGTTGAGACGGGAAGTACAGGTCATTAAGACCGGTTGTACCGATAACTGCAAGCGCGGTCCCGTCGTGGCAGTAATGCCAAAGGACGTATGGCACTTTGAAGTGACCGAACAGACAGCCATGTCTCTTCTGGAAGATAACGCGCGGTGATCGACCCTATTTACCTTGGGGCGCTGCCTGCTGCGTGGTGGTAGGCCCTTCTACCACGAGCGTTCCGTTATTCAGAATCTTCATACGATCGATAAAGACAACCCGTTCGTCACCCGTCGCCAGCGTACGCGCATGATATACGCAGAACATCTCTTTCCCGTCCGGTGAATAGGTAACACTATTGTGTCCCGTTCCCGTCACCACGCCGCCCTTTTCTGTGTTTTTCTGTAATACCGGGTTGTTGGCCGCTTTGGTGAACGGACCCAGCGGGCTTTTTGAAGTGGCATATCCTACGGCGTAGTTCTTGCCGCCGAAATAGTTGGCGGAATACATCATGTAGTAGGTGTCTCCTTTTTTGAAAATGACGGAGCCCTCCGTCCAGCGGCGGTTGACTTCTTTTGACGTCACCGAGCGGCTCTCCCAGTCCGCCTGTTTATCATTCATTTTTACCGGGGGACGCAACTGCAGCACGGGCTCGCCTATTACGCCGCTGAAATCGGGCTTCAGCTCCACGCCGTACACCCAGCTTTCTTCTATCGTATCGAACCACCCTTTTTGTTTGGCCCAGGCGGCTACTTCGCTTTCCACGGGGTGCTTATAGCAACACCGCGAGTAGTACAGGTAAATTTTACCGCTGGCATCGAAAAGGACGTTGGCGTCTATGACAGGATACCCCGGATCAAAGACAGGCTTATCGGTCAGGTCGATAAAGGGACCGGTCGGGCTATCCGCCACCGCGACCCCGATCCGAAAATTCTCCAGTTCCTTGCCAGGGTTGTGCTTCCATTGCGCACTGTAGAACATATAGTACTTTCCGTTATATTCATATACTTCGGGTGCCCAATAGGCGCCGTCCCAGGCGGCGGTGGAATCGCTCCAGCCATTGCGATTACCCGCATAGAACACCTGCCCCTCATCTTTCCAGTGTACCAGGTCGGTCGACGAATAGGCGGCAAATCCATTTTTGGCCCTGCCACCGGTACCGTACATATAATATTTATCTTTTGTATGCAGTACATACGGATCGCCAAACGTCACCTGCAACGGGTTCTGATACGTGCTGCCGGTCTGTGCAAACAAGCCGCTGTCATGGAGGACTAGCGTTAAAAGAAGAGAGGCTATTAAAATCTTTGCTGCAGGTTTCATTCGTTATTGTGTATACATACAAATATAACGGCAGGAACTTACATACGAAAATGGAAGGGATCGCTTATTGCTCGTGCCGGTAGGTGGCAAACAGCTTCCAAAACTTTTGCGCGAGCTTGAAGTCGAATCGCTCTTTCTTGAAATCATTCAGGACCAGATAAATTTTTTCGTCTTTCATTTCGTATTGACCGATCATAATCTCCCGCTCGGCAACAAAAAGCCCGGTCTTGTGCTGACAGAGGTGGATATTCTGTTGGGTCACCTCCTCGAAAATCAGTACATCGCCCATCTGGTAGAGCGGAAGCGATTCGTGGTGGGGAATATTCGAGTTAACTCCCAGCGCGAACAGGTTGCGATTGTTTACTTCCGGCAGGGTGAGCTTCGGAAAACTGTTCCAGTCGTTGAATGACAGTTCCTGGTAGCAACATTTCATGTAAATGGCGTCATTCATGAATGGAACTTGTCGAAGTTGAAGATTTATGATGTGATTTTCATCCTCGATCAGCTTATCTCCGTTATACTTCAGTATTGCATGGATGGACAGGTTCTCTCCGATAAACTGGTCTAGCGGAATGCTAAAATAATTGGCAATTTGCGCGACTGTCTCAATTCTAGGCTCCGCCCGATTCTCCTCATAAGAAGAAATATTCCCTCTTGTTAGCTCAAACAAGTCTGCAAATGCCTGTTGGCTAAGGCCTTTCGTAGTTCTGATCTTCTTAATATTAGCGCCGATCTTTGTCATACCCCTCAAAGATAGTTGTAATTTTGGTTATCACAATGCTAATATTTTTTGCATTAACGAAAATAATCGGTAGCTTTGTTCCTGTCAGCAGACACCACGCGCATGAACCCTTTTGAGACTATTGAAGACTTCGCACGCAGGCTTAACTGCAGAATCCTGTATAAGAACGAACAGCATGGTATTCTCAAGATCGATAATCAACCCGACGGCATCCACAATCTGATTCTCGGCATTGCGCCTCCGATTCTCATTATGGAGCAGTTTTTATTCTCCTTTCGGGAAGATAATCTGAACATGTTCAAAAAGCTGCTGCAAAAAAACCGGGACACCATCCACGGCGCCTTTGTCATAAATGAGGAAGGCGATCGGGTATTATTCCGGTATACCATGCAGCTTCAAAATATCGACTTCAATGAGTTTGAAAGCGCGTTGAACTCCCTCGGTTTACTACTGAGCGAATTTTCGCAGCAGATCATTGACTTTTCGAAGCTGTAATAGAGAACCAGCGATTGTTTCACCAAAAAATTATCAGTCATGAATATTTTCAAAAGGCTTTTCAGGATCGGACAGGCTGAAATCCATGCCGCGGTTGATAAGATGGAAGATCCCATTAAAATGACGGAACAGGGCCTTCGTGAGCTTCGCGCGGATCTAACGGAAGCAACGGAAGCCTATGCGAAGGTGAAAGCCCTGGCGATCCGTGCCGAAAACGATCAGCTTCAGCGTCTGGAAGAATCAAGAACTTATGGCGAAAAGGCTATATTGATCATGCAAAAAGCGCAGTCCGGGCAGGTTGACTTGATCAAAGCGGAAGACCTTGCGCGGGAGGCTTTGTCGCTCCATCGAAAGTATTACCTGGAATCAGAAGAGCTCGCGGTTCAAGTCGTGGCCTTGCAGCGATCCTCCCGGGAGATGTTGCAGAACACCGAGATCCTCAAGGAAAACATGGAGAAGTGGGAGAAGGAGTTGCGGACATTAAAGGCCCGGATGAAAGTCAGCAAGGCGACAGAACAAGTGAATAAGCAACTCGCCCATGTCGATAGCAACGGAATAATCGCCATGCTCGAACGCATGAAATCAAAAGTAGAAGATCAGGAAGCCCTTGCCAAAGCCTATGGTGAAATGTCCCGCGAACGACATAGCAAAAAAGATGAGCTGGACAGTTTGTTGAAGAATGATTCATCCTCTATTGAAAAAGATCTTCAGGCAATCAAAGAAAAATTAGGCATTTCATAAAAATACTCAACATCCCGATGTCAAGTATAAAAGATCTCCTGTTTCACCCGCTGAGCAACGCGATCATGACCATTCTTACAGGCGTGACAGCTATTTATTGGATCATCACATTTTTCGCAGGAGACTTGTTCGGGGATTCTGGCGCGGACAGCGATTTTGCCGGGCACGGAACAGACCTCGATACCGACGTTGACGCAGACGCGGCAGACGCATCTTTTTTCCAGAAGACGCTGGAATTCGTAAACATCGGGAAGGTCCCGTTCATGGTCGTATATTCTGTATTTAAATTACTGGCCTGGGTTATTACCTTGACGTCATCGATATTTTTAGGCTTGGCAAGCTGGGGCTGGAGATCTGTTGCCATTCTTCTGCCGGTTTTTTTTATCGCGTATCTGATTACCCGGTATGCAACCAAACCGTTGGTCAAAGTTTATCATTCCATGGGCTATAATGGAGAAGAACCGCAGGAATTGTTAGGGAGGATTGCCCGAATGAAAAGTACCATTTCAGGCGATACCATCGGCGCCGCGGAGGTGAAAATACAGAGTGATATCATCCGTGTCAACGTAAAAAGCAAAACAGGCGAATCGATCGCATACGATTCGGAGGTAATGATTGCCGGCGAATCAACCGATAAGAAATTTTACCTGGTTGTACCGGAAATCACGCTCTCCAGCATTACCTGAAGCGTTTCGCAATTGATTTACACACATAATAACATCTAACCTTAAAACTTTTCTGACTATGGACCTACTTGGCGGTATTAGCTTATTGCTTATTGGCGGAATCGCATTCATTATCTTTATTATTCTCTTTGCGTTTGCGACTTTTTACAAAAAAATCCCGCAGGGCAAGGCAATTGTGCGTACCGGGGTTGGTGGTGGCAAAGTCGCCTTCAACAAGGGAATGTATGTAGTTCCCATCCTTCACCAAATGGAGATCATGGATATCTCGGTGAAAAAATTGCAGATAGACCGCCTCGAGCAGGATGGCCTGATTTGTAAGGACAACATCCGCGCGGATATCAAAGTAGCGTTCTTCGTTCGCGTAAATAAGAACGTAGACGACGTGTTGAATGTGGCGCAAATCATCGGTACCGAACGCGCCAGCGATACCGAAACACTCCGCAACCTTTTCGAGGCAAAATTCTCGGAGGCCCTGAAGACAGTAGGCAAGAAGTTCGACTTTATCGAGCTGTATGAAGCCCGCCGCGAATTTAGGACGGAGATCCTGAATATTATCGGAACCGATCTGAACGGTTACATTCTGGACGACTGTGCGATTGACTTTCTTGAGCAGACCGAGATAAAATTCCTCAGCCCGCAAAACATCCTGGACTCCGAGGGCATCAAGAAGATCACGGAGCTTACAGCCGCGCAGAATATAAAATCCAATCTCATCAAACGGGAAGAAGAGCGTGTGATCAAGAAGCAGGACGTTGAGGCGCGCGAGTCCATCCTGGAACTGGAACGTCAGATGGCCGAGAAGGAAGAAAAGCAGCGTAGGGAGATCGACAACGTGCGTGCACGCGAGCAAGCGGAGATTATTAAAGTACGCGAAGAAGAAAGACTAAAATCCGAAACAGTGCGGATCAAAACGGAAGAGTCCCTGGCCGTGCAGGAAGAAAACAAGTTGCGCCAGATCATCATCGCAGAGAAGAACAAACAACGGACAGATGCCGTTGAAACGGAACGCGTGGAAAAGGATCGTGCTCTCGAGGCCACCGAGCGCGAGAAGATCGTAACACTGGCACAAATTGAAAAAGAGAAAACCGTAGAGGTAGAGCGTAAGAACATCCAGGATGTTATTCGTGATCGCGTGCGTCTGGAGAAAGGCGTAGTGGAAGAGCAACAAGGCGTAAAAGACCTGGAAGCTTTCCGTCAGGTGGAGCGTAATAAGACGGTGGGGATCACACAGGCCAGCCAGCAGGCCGAAGAGAAGCTCATCTATACGGTGAAGGCTGCCGAGGCTGAAAAGAAAGCCGCAGAAGAAAAAGCGAAACAATTGGTGATCGATGCCGAAGCGAAGAAAGAAGCCGCGGTGAAACAGGCGGAGGCACGGAAGATACTTGCAGAAGCGCAAGCACGGGAAGAAGCAACGCGTGGCCTCTCGGAAGCGGAGGTTATGATGGCCAAAGCGGAGGCATCCGAGAGACAGGGTATTGTCGATGCGACGGTTATCGAGAAAGTGGCGGAAGCAAAACGCAAAGAAGGTTTGAGCCAGGCGGAAGTTACGAAAGAGAAGGCGCTGGCAGAGGCTGCCGGTATTCAGGAGAAGGCAGAAGCGATGAAAAACCTGGACGCCGTTGGAAAAGATCACGAAGAGTTTAAGCTGTTACTCACCAAGGAAAAAGACATCGCGCTCGCGCAGATCGATATTCAGAAACACATTGCCGATTCACAAGCCGTCATCTTGGGCGAGGCGTTGAAATCTGCGCGAATCGATATCGTGGGTGGTGAAACGATGTTCTTCCAGAATATTGTCAACCAGGTCTCGAATGCAAAAGGTTTCGATCGTCTGATCAATGAAAGCGAAAACGCCACACAGCTCAAAACAGCACTCTTGGGTGACGGCGAAAATGGTGGAGACCTGTTACCCCGTATCCGTCAGTTCGCCGAGAAATACAATATCACCACGAACGATATTAAAAACCTGACCATTTCCAGCCTCATCCTGAAAATGCAGCAGAATAGCTCGGAAGAAGATCGTCCGTCGCTGCTGAACCTTGCCAACCTGGCCAGCAGCCTGGGGTTGTCTAACAGGAAGTTGTAAGTATATCTAACATCGATGGTTAGCTCCCTGCGTCGGAATCCATTGAAGCATGGAGCAAACCATCGATGAAGCTCCCCGTTCGGATCGGGCATTAATTTGCACAGGCATGGCGTTTATCGGTGTTTATATTTTTTCGTAATGGCAGGCACAGAGAATACAAATAATACATTGGATTCCGGAACATTTGAAATCCTCCGGAAGCGACTGGAAGAACAGAGGTTGAATTTGGTAGAAAGGCTGGCAAAGCTGAATGCCGCCCGTAAGGAGATCTTCAATTCCACGGGATTTCAGCTGATCGCCAATCAACGCATCACTACCGTCAACAGCGGTGTGGCGCGTGGTATTATGGCCTTTGATAATCTCACCCTCTTCGGTTATAATGTTCACTTTGGTTTGCGCGAAAACATCAAGCTCAGCGATGTATTCAGCATCTATAAATTTACCAGCGACCATTTCGATCCGGTGCCGCCGACGCTGATTGAGGACGAGAGTTTTGCGACAGACTTCAGCAATTTATATAAATACTATAGGGACTCGATCTTTGCCAAATTTGTCAAGACAGAGAATCACCTTTACATGGTTTTCCAAACCAGTAAGAGCCCGGACGACCGGAAAGCCTTTAAATGGCTGATCAAGGACGACAAGCTCGTATACCTCGATGACCGGAGCATTCACGAGGTAAAAAAAGCACCACAGCATGAATTCGATTGGATCAAGACCGATCTCAATAATCGTCGGCTGGGGTTATATCCGCACATATCGATCTTAGACAAGGTATTTATCGAAGCCATCCATGGCGATATCACCTTTAAAATTGAGAACAATACGGATTCAGGGCAAGGGATCTATTCGGAGCCCGTTTTAAACAAAGATCAGCAACTGGATGATGCGGAATATCACTATGCGGATCTTGGGAATATCATTCCCATCAAGATAAGACCCTATGGCGAGAGCTTTCGCGCCTATGTTTTTAATGTGCGCACGCGGCAGGTTATTTCCATCAATAGTTTGCTCGATGCCGCTGTTTTGCTGCCCGACAACCAGGGGATAATTTTTCCGAATGGCTATTACCTTCAAAACGGGGAGCATAAGATATTTGAGCTGCCGGTTTCCGATTTGGAGTTCGATACGAGCGTCGCGTCCCCCAACGGTGAGGATTTCTTATATGTATTCTATCAAAAGCAGGCCAATACCTATGTGCTGATGTCATACAATATGATCGCGCAGCAAGTGGAGACGCCGATCATCTGCAGCGGGTTTACAGTGTTCCACGATGGAATGTTGGTTTATTTCCGATCCGAGAATGAAGCCGTGCGACATCACCAGGTACAGATCTGGCAAACGCCGTATACCGCGACGCTCCAGGAAAATACGACGATGAGCAGCAATGTCTTGTATAAGATCGGGAACAAGGATATAGTGAGTGCCATGAGCGAAAGTCAGGAGGTCATCCAGCTTTTGCAAAAAGAAGATACCTATGAAGATCTTTACGAAGACATCCATAAGCGCGCGAACGATATTGTCGATTCGTATTTCTGGTTAAAAGACCAAAGCACGTTCGACCTTGCAACGCCGCTGATTCAGATCCGGAATATCGCCAACACAGCCATCGACGAGTTCGCCAAGGTGCAGGCCCAACGCCAGCACGCCAAGGACAATCTCGTGGCGACGCAGAAGCGGGTGGACCAGCTGGTGGTGGATATCAAGGGCGCAACGATCACGTCGCTGGATCAGTTGGTAAGTCTGCTCGCCGGCATCCGAAGCACACAGGGGACCGTCATCGATTTGCAAAATGTGCGTTACATTGATAACGCCGCGGTCGCGGCACTCAAAGAGACGCTTGCGCAGTATAACAGCTCGCTTTCGCAGGATACCGTCGCTTTTTTGCTGAAGGAAGAAGCGCTCGCGCCCTATGAGGCCAAAGTTTCCACGCTCAAAAAGGCAGTCGGCGCCGTGACAAAAGTGATCGATGCACAGCCCGTGCAGCTCGCGATAAAGGAGATTTCCACCAGCCTGGAGATGCTTATCGATATCCTGAACAGCCTGAAGATCGAAGACACGACGCAAACCACCCGCATCGTCGAAAAGATCTCCCTGATTTTCGCATCCCTGAACGAGGTGAAGGCAGAGCTGGTGCGCATGACAACCGCGTTGAGAACGCAGGAGTCGACAGGCCAGTTTTATGCACAACTTACGTTGCTCGATCAGAGTATCGTAAACTTCCTCGATCTTTCGACGTCCCCCGAGAAATGCGAAGAGTATTTTACGAAGGTGAGTATTCAGGTGGAGGACCTCGAAAGTAAGTTCGCTGACTTTGATGAGTTTGTGCTTAAGATAGCCGATAAGCGTGATGAGGTCGTCAAGGCGTTCAACGGCAAAAAGGAAATGCTGGTCGCACAGTTGAATAAACGTACGACGGCGTTGGAGCAGGTTGGTTTACGGGTTCTGAAGAACATCGAAAATAAGGCGCAGTCCTTTAACGATAAGGAAAGTATCTATGCGTTCTTTTCGACCGACCTGATGGTCGATAAGGTGCGTAGCCTCGTGGATGAGCTGCGAGATCTTGGTGACGTAGCGAAAGCGGAAAACCTGGAAAACCTGGTGAAGGTGGCGCAGGAGACGGCGTTGCGAAATCTCAAAGACAAAACCGATCTTTTTGCTGATGGTCAGAATATCATCGCACTCGGCAATTACAAGTTCGTGGTCAATAAACAGGTGCTGGATCTGACGATCATTCGCAAAAATGAGAAGTTGTATTTTCATCTCCTGGGCACCAGCTTTTATAAACAGGTTACCGCGGAATCCCTCTATCAGCACCGGGCCATCTGGGAGCAGGAATTGATATCAGAGAACATGGCGATCTATCGTTCTGAATACCTCGCGTATCAGACCTACCTCGAAAGTCTTCAGCAGCCTGCATCGTGGAACTACGAGGCTTTCCTGAATGACCGGACAGAGCGTGATTATGCAGCAGCCTATCTCAAGGGCGTGCATAATACCGATGCAGCCCTTATTTACCAAGGCCTCCGGAAGCTTCAGGCGGAATTGGGGATCCTTCGATTTTCGCCTGCCGTACGTGTCGCCGCGCAGCTGTTCTGGTTTGGATTGGACGAAGGTTCCGGCAATAAGCTTCAGCAGTTGATTGCCGCAGCCTATGCCATACAGGAGAGTTTTCCTGAGAGCAAACGCGCCGGATTCGTGGAAAAGGAACTGTCATCTCGGTTCGTGCAGTCAAAGATTGCGTATGGATCCGTAGAAGCAAACGAGGTAGCACAGTATTTATATGCAGAGCTTTCGACCGGCAGGTATTTCACCTGTAGTCAACAAGCACTGCATCTCAAGAAGGCGTTCGACGAGTATTTACACGCGCACAAGAAGACTGCTTCGTTTTTGCAGGAAGTGAATAGCACGGATTTCGACACAGCAGAGCGATTTCATATAATCCAAAGCTGGTTGCAGGCATTTCTTCAAACACAGTCTGTTGCCGTCGATGCGCAATACGTCGATGAGGCGGGTTGCCTGCTTCTTTTTAAGAATCATGCTTACAGAGAGCGGGCGGCGGCGGATAGCATGGACCTGACCGGACTAAAGGGCACGCATGCGGTGATTCACGGTGATGGGATATATTCCCTGAGCTTTCATCACTTCGTAAAGAAGATGCGAGACTATTTTGATGCGGTCGTCCCGGCATTCATCTCGTTCAACCAGCTCAAGGAGCAGCTGGCGCGGGACTATCGTCAGCAGTTAAAGATCAGTGAATTGGAGCCGAAAGTATTGAGCTCGTTTGTTCGTAACCGTCTGATCAACGAAGTATACTTTCCCCTGATCGGCGCCAATCTTGCCAAACAGATCGGCGCTGCCGGTGATGACAAGCGCACGGCACGCATGGGCATGTTATTGCTGGTCTCGCCGCCGGGCTATGGAAAGACAACGTTGATGGAGTACCTGGCGAAAGCAATGGGCCTTCACTTTGTGAAAATTAATGGCCCTACCATCGGACACAGGATCACGTCCATTGACCCCCAGGAAGCGACCACATCGGGCGCGCGGGCGGAGCTGCAGAAGGTAAACCTTTCGTTTGAAATGGCCGACAACGTGATGTTATATGTCGACGACATTCAGCATTGTAGTCCCGAGTTTCTGCAGAAGTTCATTTCGCTGGCCGACGGTCAGCGGAAAATGGATGGTATTTTTGAAGGCGAAAGCAAAACCTATGATCTGCGGGGCAAACGCTTTTGCGTGGTGATGGCCGGCAACCCGTATACCGAGAGTGGTGAGCAGTTTAAGATCCCGGACATGTTGGCAAACCGCGCAGATGTCTATAACCTCGGCGATGTGATCGGAAGCTCCGATCAGCTGTTCAAACTCAGTTTGATCGAAAACTGTGTCGCCGAGAGCCGATACCTGCAGCGCATCAGTAGCCGGAGCTTCGACGACCTGTACAAGCTCATCGGTCATGTCGAGACGGGCAGCGACATGTTGCCTGAATTGGAGGGGAATTATAGCCGGCAGGAAATAGATGATGCCGTGGCAGTCCTCCGGAGCATCGTACGGATCCGGGATGTGGTGATGCTCGTGAATCAGCAGTACATTGCGAGTGCCGCCATGAAAGATGCCTACCGCACCGAACCAGCCTTTAAGTTGCAGGGGTCATACCGGAATATGAATAAGATGGCGGGCAAAGTGGTTCCGCTGATGAATCTCGAGGAAGTGAATACCTTGATTCTTGCCCATTACGAAGGGGAGTCTCAAACCCTGACATCGGATGCAGAAGCCAATCTGCTTCGACTAAAAGAGATTGCAGGTTTTCAGAACGACCAGGAGAGAAAACGCTGGACGCAGATCAAGGAAATCTTCATAAAGAATAATAAGTTTGGAATGCTGAGCGAAAACGACACGTCGGGTCAGATGCTCGTCCAGTTGAGCTCGTTTAATGAACACCTCGAGGCGATTGCAAAAGCAATTCAGAGAAAACCATAACAGTCAGGACGATTTGGCCGCATGTTGATAAAGGAACATACACTTCAATACTGGCTCGATAACTTTTACGGATTCGGATCCTGGAACTCGCCCGTATGGTTTATCGGGTATGAAGAAGGTGGAGGCGATCTGCCGGAAGAAGTGGCCGAGAAGTTCGATTATTTCCATAACCTGAGGGCAGTCGAACCTCCCGCGCTTTGCGACCTCCGCGACCTGTACCGGCATGTAGCATTCCGAACGGATGGGCCACGCGCCAGCATGTTCGCTACGCTCTACGACTACAGGTTTGGCGACCATGCCATTTTGCACGGCATCTGGAAGAACCTGATTGCTTTTGCGCACGGCGGCCAGGGCAGAGCGCTGCCGGACCTTCTCGACTATCAAAAGAACGATTTCACCCGTACCTCCGAAGCGTTGATCGCATTGTATCCACTCCCCAGCCCGCACAACCACGCCTGGTACTATAGCTGGCTGGACCTCCCGCAGAAGAGCATGCTCAAAACACGGAAGTTATACGAGGAGCAGGTATATCCGCACCGCATACAAACCATCCTGGCCAAAATTCAGGAACACAAGCCCCCGGTGGTCCTCTTCTACGGCATGAATAATATTAACCAGTTGAAACGATCCATCCAGGAGTTTTTCGGGCAGGCCGAATTCGCCATGGTGAAAGGAACAAAACAGGAGATCCCGCAGCACCACAGGGCCGAGATCCCCGGCACGACCATAATCGTGACCACGCAGATTCCCGCGCTGAAGCATAATCGCGCGGACAGCGGTTTTGATTGGGCGAGGTTTGGAAGAAGCCTCTAATGACCGGTGTTACTTCAACAACCACCCGATCACGTCTCCCATAAACTCGGCGCACTGGTAGTCGTTCACGCCCTCCCAGCTGGTCATGTACAACGATACCATGCCTTCGCCCATGGCAATGATCTTGCCGCCCCCGGTTGTTTCTGCGTATACTCCGAACGGATTCTCCTCGGTCGCGTTGTTATAGGCGAAAGGTTTACCACCTTCTACAAGACGCGCACCGTGCGCCGGGATGGAATACTTCGTCTTCGTGACCACTCCGGGTTGGGAATGCCCGCCAGACGCTTTGTCGGGGTTGTCGGTTTTAAACGTGATACCAAAGGGGGTAACGATGTCGTTTACGTTGACCTGTGCCAGCGTGCCCCAATAGTCCTCGTCCATCACGATAAACAACGAGCCACCTTTCTTGATAAATCGTTCGATCGCCTTGCATTCGTCAGCGGTATACTTCACGGAAGGGGCGTGGATGAAAAGCAGATCGCCTTCGGCGAGCGCATCCGTAGAAATGTTTTTTTTCAGATAACCGATCGATGCGTCGTGGGCGGAGCCGTTCCTGGTGAGCTCTCCGGTCATGTAGTTCAGCCGGTCGGTAGGGACAAGCTCCGTAGAGATCTTGTCGGCAGGGTCGCTGTAGAATCGCTGGCCATGGCCGACGTCGACCAGGATCTTTTTGTTCTGCGCCAATAGGTTCGTGCAGGCGAAGATCAACGCCGCTACGGTAAGGATGGACGGGGCAAGGGATTTCATGGTAATTGGTTTTGAGAGGACAGTCAAGAACCATACCGTAGATCTATACAGTTTTTCAGGCGTAGACAGTGTTTAGCACGTCCGGCTTGTTCGGAATCGGGCGGAGATCATCCGCTGGCGGGCAGATGAAGTATGCCCTAGAGCTGTTCCAGTATATGCAGTACCCCGCGGTCGTCGTTGCTACGGGTCGTGAATTTAGCGGCGCTCTTTACTTCCGGATGGGCATTTTCCATGGCAAAACTAAAGCGGGCCTCGCGCATCATTTCGAGGTCGTTGAGGTAGTCGCCAAAGACCATGGTGTGCTCGGGCGCGATTCCGAATTTTTTCTGAACGACATCCAGCGCCTTGCCTTTGTGCGCCAGCTTGTGCGAAAGATCCAGCCATACGTTGCCCGACACTTTTACCTGCAACGCATCCCTGTATTGCGCGAAGTGTGGGTACGTGTTCTGCTCGGTGCCGGAGAGGTCGCAAATAGCGATCTTCAGGAATTCATCGCCCTCGACGTTTAGGAGGTTGTCGACGACCGCGTATTTGTCGTAATACATGGATAACCGTGCGACAAAGGCCGGGTCGTTGTTGTCTATATAGGCGCTGTTCTTGCCGCAGAGGATCGTCAGTACGTTCGGAAGCTCTTTTGTGCGCCGTAGGAGATCCCGGGTAAGGTCCGCATCCATCGGCTGGACGTGAAGCTCTTTTCCCCGATGCATCACATAGCTGCCGTTCTCGGCAATAAAGATGATGTCGTCCTGGATGCCCGGAAAGCAATTATACAGGTTGTGATACTGCCGTCCGCTGGCCGCGGAGAATAAAATGCCCCGGGACCGCATGCGATCGAAGATCGTAAAGAAATCGGGGCTGAGTTCGTGTTTGGTGTTGAGCAGGGTGCCATCCATATCGGAGGCGACCAGTCTTACGGATGAATAGTCCATACGTGCTTATGCCGCTACTGCCTTGGCTACTTTGCGATACGTGAAGGCGTGGTAGACGTGTCTTCTGGCGAAACGATCGGGGGAATCAGCGTTCAGGAATTTCAGATAGATACTGCGGGGCACACCGAAGTATTCGAAGGCGCTGCCATCCGCGAAAGAGACTTGAAGTGTCTGGCCCTTGTATTGAAAATCCACCATCTTTGAAGAGGTGATAACCGCTGTATACTCCTCCAGGTTCTGCGCTTGCGTTTCGGGGGCCACGCTCACTAAAAAATGATATGCCTCAATGAATGTCTTGCTTTTTTCTTCGGCCGCGGCTTTCTCTTCGTCGGACTGGAATTTATCCGGATGCCAGTCTTTCATGAAATTGCGGTAAACAGTCTTCAATTCCTTCAAATCGGCCGATTTATCAACGCCCAAAAGCCGCCTGTATTCGATTATACGTTTCATTGCGGCGCGAAAATAAGACATTTTTCATTACCATCAATCGGCGTGTTCCGGCGGTGGAATGCTGCCGACGGGTATTTCCCTGGCAACACGGAAGGAAACCAACCTGGATTCCAAACGACCCGGCGAAACGTTTGTATTTAACGGAGAATGTTTGCTTTTCTACCGCGGCAAAAATAGCTTGGAGGATATTTGTGCCGCAATGGATTTATCCAGATTCTATTTCATTAACAATTCAATAGGGGAGCTGCTCAGCGGAAATGAGATCGATTTTTTGAAACAGTCGGTAGTGCAAAAGCACTATTCCAAAGGGCAGAACATTTATCGCGAAGGTGTGTACCCGAAGGGCGTTTTTATCCTGAACAAAGGGAAGATCAAGATCTACCAGGAAACTTTCGAGGGAACACAACAGATCATGAATATCCATGTACAGGGTGAGATCATTGGGTATCGCCCGCTCTTATGTGGAGACAGATATCCTGTGACCGCCACGGCCATTGAAGATTGTAAGATATCGTTCATTCCCAAAAAACAATTTTTGCAGGCACTCGGCAAATCCTCCCTGCTTTCCAATATGCTGCTCAAATTTCTAAGCAATGAATTTACCGTTTGGGTAAATACCATTTCGAATTTGAAGCATCGAACCGTGAAAGAAAGATTGTTTTTGAATCTGTTGATATTGATTGAGAAATACCGGGGAAAGAAAAAGTGGCCCGTGGAAGTCACATTGTCGCGTGCTGATCTGGCTGCGTTGATCGGAACGTCAAACGAGACCCTGGCCAGGCTGCTGAAAATCCTTAAAGATGAAAAGTATATCTCCGTAAGAGGCCGGACCATTGTTATACAAGGCCAGCCTCAGGAAGATAGGATCCGGAAATCCTTGAGCGGGCTGTTTTAGCCGCATGCCGGCGTCAGCTCTTTTTCCGGAGTAGATTGACGCCATTGCGTAATACCGATCGCGCCTTTGCACTCATATAAATGTGCTTCTCTTTGTTATTCTCTTCTTTAAGCCGTTGCTCAAAAACATGCAGTATATCCCGGCTCGATACAACACCCAGGAACTTGCGTGACGCCCGGTCTTCGATCGATAACGTATCCTGGCCGGTTTTTAGGATAAACTCGACCGCCAGTTGCAGGGAATTGTCGCTATACAAAGAAGGAAGCTTGTGCCGGATCAACGACTGAACCGGATTTGCGTCGTCGGACGTCGGCCTAAATAGCGCCTCTTTTGAAATGACACCGATCTTTTCCTGGGTTATATCGTCCACCACGATAAATACGTTGTGGGCATACGCCGCTCTATTCTCCTGAAACAACGCCTTAACATTTCCGATCGTTAACGCCCCCGAAACCAGGGGAGTCTTGTTTTCAAGGACCATGATATCGCGGATGGATTGCGTTTCCAGGAGATCGGGATAATAGCTATCCGGTAGCCTGATCCCCCTGCGATGGATCTTCTCGGTCATAATGGTTGTCTTCATGAAAATGAAAGAAACCAGGTACGAGGCAACACAGCCGGCGATGAGGGGAAGCAAGGTGCTCTCCTGCATGGTCGTTTCCATGGCAAATACGATGGACGTTAACAATGCCCGGGCGGCACCGGCAAAAAGGGCGGCCATACCCACCAGCGCGGCCAGGGGAAGCATGATATTGACCTCGGGGAAGTAGTATTGGCCCAGCATGCCCAACAGGCATCCCAGGGAACTTCCAATGGTCAGTAACGGTGCCAGCGTACCGCCCGATGTTCCGCTGCCCAGGGCGATCGCCCACGAAATAAATTTCCAAAAGCAAAGAGAAACGAGTAAGCTGATGGAAAGCTGACCGGACAATGAATGTGTTATGTTTTGATACCCCACACCGAGCGTATCGGGCGCAAATATCCCGATGGCGCCAACGGCAATTCCGCCGAGGGCCGGCCACCACATCCAGTGTATGGGCAGGCGTTCGAACAGATCTTCAACGATGTAGATCGCTTTTGTAACAATAACGGAAGCAAAGCCGATGATCAAACCGATGATAGAGTAGGCCACAATGGCCCCCGTTGACGCCTGCCCGATCTCGGGCATGGGGAATGTAGGTGTAACCTCAAAGAGCAGAAAATGCATGCATGCTCCCGTGACGCACGCAATCATCACCGGAATAAAGCTCCGCGAGGAAAATTCAAACAGGAGTAGTTCGATCGCCAGGAGGATGGCCGCGAACGGAGTTCCGAAAATGGCGGTCATCCCCGCCGTTGCGCCGGCCGCGAGTAAGACCTTTCGCTCTTGCGCAGTGATATGAAGCGTTTGTCCACAGAATGAACCCAGCGCACCGCCGGTCGAAATAATAGGCCCCTCTGCGCCGAAGGGCCCGCCCGTGCCGATGGAGACAGCGGCGGAAAGCGGCTTTAGAATAGTGATCAGTGGATGGATTTTGCTTTCTCCCTTCGCTATTTTTTCCAACGCTTCCGGAATGCCGTGTCCGCGAATAGCGGGAGATCCGAATCGCGCCATGATGCCAACAATTAATCCACCGAGTGACGGGATCAGAACGATCCAATACCCCAGCGAATTTTCGGATGGCGAAACCTCGTGAAAGGAAAAACGACCGAAGAAGGAAAGTTGCGTAAAAAGCGCGATCAGCAACACCAGCCCTTTTGCAATAAACCCGACAATGATCGCATTGACCAGCGCCAATCCTGAAATGTATAGGGTGCGTCTTACCTTTTTTCGATATTCAAATGCATCGATATGGGCTTTGGTAGTTTCTGTAGCCAATGAAAAGATTGATTAAGCTCGTACTGGGGTGAATGAATTGACAAAGTTATTCCGCGTTGGAAGTCTTAAATTTGACATAAGTCAAAATTGATAAAATATAGTGTACGCCTCGACCCAGCGAGGCTGTTCCTGCCGTTATTGGAAAGATTTCGTTAATTTTCCTCAAACAGATAGCAATGAACAAACCGAAAATGCAGTCATGGCGGCAGATTCATTAGATCCGCTCCTGACCCGGCGTCAAATGCTGGGAATAGCCGGCATGGCCGGTTTGGCATCGTTGACGGGTATCGCGGCCGATGCTGCTCCACAACTCGCGCAAAAAAGACCGCGCATCGCCTGTCTCGTTACCTATTGGGGCGCGACCCGATCGCATGCAGACTGGATCATCACCAAGCTGCTCGACGGCTACTGGTGGCAGGGAGCGCACACGCCCTCCCGCGTAGACGTCGCGTCGGTGTATATTCACCAACTCCCCGAAAGCGGACTGGGACAGAAAGTATGCAGATCGAAGAACATTCCGATCTTCCAGACGGTGGGCGAAGCCGTAACGCTCGGCGGGAAAGAGCTTGCCGTAGACGGTGTTGTCATTGTCGCGGAACACGGCGAATATCCCACCAATCTCAAAGGACAGTGGATGTTGCCGCGCTGGTGGATCTACCAGCAGGTGATCCGGGTCTTTGAGCAGAGCAAGCGATCGGTGCCGGTATTCAACGACAAGCACCTCTCCATCAGTTGGGACGAAGCAAAGTGGATGTTCGACAAATCCCGCGCGCTGGGTTTTCCACTGACCGGTGGCTCGTCCATTCCTACCTATTTCCGTAAGCCCGACATCGAACTGGAGATCGATACACCGCTAAAGGCATCGGTCGTGGTGGGAGACACGGCGGATGAGGGAGCCCTGTTCCACTGCGTGGATGTATTACAGGCATTTGTAGAACGCCGCAAGGACGGTGAGACAGGCGTCAAAGCAGTGCAGTGTATCCGCGGACCGGAAACGTGGACGTGGACCGAACGCAACCCCTGGGCGGCGCGGTTGCTGGACGCCGTACGGACGAGCTTTAACCTCAAGCCCGGGCACTTTCAGGAAATAGCGACACCCAACGTGTGCATCGTGGAGTATAATGACGGCACAAAGGCAGCCGTGTATTTCGGCCGCGATGTAGGGTGGACCTATGCCGGCGAGATCGAAGGACGCAAAGACCCGGCAATCGTTTCGATGCTGGGCTGGGCCGGGCCATTCTCGCAATACCACGCCTCCAATTCCCAACCGCACTGGATCACCGAAATGATGGTGACCCGGCAGGAACCGTTCAACGCTGAGCGACTGTTGCTGTCCACCGGCATTGTGGCCTACAACATGGAATCCAACTGGGAGAACGGTCGCTATTCCGCCGTCGGTCGCCGCATAGAGACACCGTTCATGAATATGAAGTACCGATCCACACGCGGCGCGCAACACAGCCAGGGCGAGCGGCCGCCGGATACGCCCTATATCCGGGGCTTTACAGAGTAGACCCCCGCGTCATCACAGAAATAGAAACGATAAAAGCATGAAACGCAGAGACGTTATTAAAAGCTTAACCCTGCTGCCGGTAGCCGGCAGTGTTTTTCCCGTACAATCGCTGGTGGCGGCCCCGGTCGCCGGAAAAAGTCTTCCGTTGGATCCGCAGGATAAACCCATGCCGGCGCTGCATCGCGAAGCGTTTGTCATGGATGGCCACATCCACGTCATGACCCGCGAGCTGCTGATGAAAACCGACATCGGCAAGCGTTATCCCGACGGCAACATCGATCTGCCCCGGGCCAAAGAAGGTGGTATAGATGCGATGTTCTTTTCGGTATATACGCCCGAGCACTATTATCCCGGCAGGTTCGAGATCAAGAATACATTCCGCGTGGTCGAGCTGGCGCTGGATCAGATCCGGAAAAACAACAATGCCGTAGAGCTGGCGCTCAACGCCACGGACATCCAACGGATCAACAAAAAAGGAAAGATCGCTGTATTCCTGGACCTGGAGGGCGGCTATGATCTTCACGGCGACCTGAATCTGCTGCGGGCCCTGTACCGACTCGGCCTGCGCTCCCTGCAATTAACAGCCCACAATACCACGAACGCGTTTATCGATGCCTGCAACGACGTCTATACCTGGGGTGGCATCAACGAGCACGGCAAAGCGGTGATCAAAGAAATGAACGACCTGGGCATGGTCATCAACGTAGCGCACGCATCCAACGATGCCATTCTTCAGTCGGTCGCCGCCAGCCGTCACCCCGTGATCTATAGTCACGGCGGCTTTTACAAGATCGTGGATCATCCCCGTTGCATTACAGACGAAGCGGCAAAAGCGATTGCCGCAAAGGGTGGTGTGATCGGTATTCACTTCGGCAGCCTGTTTAACAATCCCAAATACTGGGAGTGGCAAAAACCGAACAATCCCATCAAAGTACAACCTGTACCGCAGCCGGCCACCCCGCGGATCTTCATGTCGCAGGCTACCGACAAGACCATTGAAGACATCGATCAGGAACTGTTGAAAGAAGTTCCTCTGAATTTCAGAGGAACCATCCCCGACGAATACTGGATGCACGTAGACCAGCTGGCAAAGGTGATCGACTATGGCGTGAACCTGGTGGGAGAGGACCACATCGCGCTGGGTTCCGACCTGGACGGCGGGCCGGAACTACCCCGGGAGATGAAAGACATCAGCGACTATCCGCAGATTACCATCGCCCTGCAAAAGCTGGGGTACAGCGACCAGCGGATCAAAAAGATCCTGGGCTTAAACTGGCTCCGGGTCATTCGCCAGGTAACAGAAGGCAGGTAACGACACTTTTTCGACAGGCCGAATTGAGCCAAAGAGGGGGTCTTTAAAGCATTTCACGGTAATTACCCTTATTTTCGTACAATATTCTCTGAACTTTGGCCTAAAATCGAACAAAAAATTACTAAACTTGGGCCTAAAATCAAACAAAAAACGGCTAAAATTGCACCTAAAATCGAACAAAAAATAATATATTTGGGCCTGGATCCGAACAGGATTCATATAAATCAGGCCGGTTTTCCAAACCATGTTTTCTCGAAATATTCAGCATCAGCTTAAAAATTGGAAAGGCAACCCCGATCGGAAACCTTTACTCTTGCGGGGTGCCCGTCAGGTTGGGAAGACTACGGCGGTCAGGCTTTTTGCCGAATCATTCGACCAATTTATTTACTTGAATCTCGAGAAGCCGGAAGATGCTAAGCCATTTCGTGATTTTGACAACATCGAAAAGCTCATCGAAGCGCTCTTCTTTTTGAAGGATAAGGATCGGAGTATTAAGGACACACTGATTTTTATAGATGAGATCCAGGAGGAGCCCAGGGCCATCGGATTGCTCCGGTATTTCTACGAGGAGTTCCCCGATTTATACGTTATCGGTGCCGGATCGCTCCTCGAAACCGTCCTGGATGAATCGGTTAATATACCGGTAGGTCGTGTTGAGTACCTGGTTGTTCGCCCGGCGTCGTTCAATGAGTTCCTCGGGGCGATGGGCGAGTCAGCCGCCGCGAGCCAGTTTGATATCGTGCCGCTGAATGACTTCGCGCATGATAAGTTGTTACAGCTGTTTCACACGTATGCGTTGATCGGTGGCATGCCTCAGATTGTACGTCATTATGCAGAGAACAGAGATCTTGGGGCGTTGACGAGAATTTACGAATCGCTCATCGTGTCCTATATCAACGACGTTGAGAAGTATGCCCGAAATGCGACCCTCACCCAGATCATTCGCCACTGTATTACAGCCGTCTATATCGAGGCAGGTTCGCGGATCAAATTCCAGGGCTTTGGAAATTCGCTGTATGGCCGCCGGGAAGTGGGAGAGGCTTTGCGAACGCTCGAGAAAGCGATGCTCATTCATTTGGTATATCCGACGGTCCACACCGAATTGCCGATACGCCCTGACCTAAAAAAATCGCCTCGCCTTCAGGTCCTGGACACGGGTATGCTCAACCATTTTGCCGGTCTGCAAAAATCTGTGCTGGGGGCTACCGACCTGGAGGTGGTGTACAAGGGCATGATCGCCGAGCATATTGTGGGGCAGGAAATCCTGGCCTCACGGTTCGAAGTGCTTCGTGGACTGAGCTTTTGGGTGCGTGACAAGGCAGCCAGCACGGCGGAGGTCGACTACGTTGTAGCGTATGAAGATATGTTGATTCCGGTGGAAGTGAAATCGACTCCGACAGGCGCACTACGTTCGCTTCACCTTTTTATGGACCATGTCGATCATCGTTTCGCTGTGAGATGTTACCCGGGACAACTTCGCATTGATAAAATACAAACACAAAATAGCAAAGAGTATTTTTTACTTAATCTTCCGTATTATCTGTCGTTTAAACTTGATGCGTACATTGAATGGTTTGTTAATAGTGATCCGGAATCAGTAACGGGGAAATGACGCCCCGGGGATACACTGTCTTCTGTTTAAATATTCTCCAGGCATTGATGGGCAATGAGTTGCGCGGGGTTGGGAACGTTGATATTTATCAGTATTTGTTTTGAACGTGTTTTCTTAGCTTTGTGCAATGCCTGCCATGGAAGAGAAGATAGAACACGCCACAATTACCTACGATGTAGAAAAGCTCCGGGCCGCACTGGCCACGCATTTACGCAATCAGTTGCCCGCGGACGCCTGGACCTGGTTAGAGGAACGCGCATCGCTGGTTTCAAAAGCCGGGAACATCCAACAATTTGTGATAGGCTTTTCAGCCATGCCACGCAAGACGGGCAAGAAACCCCTGACCCTTTCTGAAGCTGAACAGTCCGCGCTGCAAGTGATCCGGCCCGGATTAACGATCCGTCACTGGACCATCGACCGGCTTAGCCGCGTGTGGCTGATGCTGCACCTCGATACCACCGACAAAGAGCAGTATATCGCCACCATCGAAAATCTCTTCCCCACCGCCGAGATGAACGAGCTGGTAGCACTATATTCGGCCTTGCCGCTGCTGGCCTATCCCGCCGCGTGGCGTGCGCGTTGCGCCGAAGGCATTCGCAACAACATCGGCGACGTGCTGGAGTCGATCATGTGCGACAATCCCTATGCCTCCGAAAACCTCGACGAGCCGGCGTGGAACCAACTGGTATTGAAAGCCATCTTTACCGAAAAGCCCATCCACCGCATCGTCGGTCTCGACGCCCGCGCCAATCAAACACTGGCCCATACGCTGTCGGACTTTGCGCATGAACGCTGGGCCGCACACCGCCCGGTGCCACCCATGCTGTGGCGTTGCATCGGCAATTTCATCGACGAGCGGATCTTCCCCGACATACAACGCATTGCGTATTCCGAAGTCAATGCCGAGCGCGAAGCCGCAGCCCTTGCCTGTGCACAGAGTAACTATAAGCCTGCCCGTGAGCTCGTAGACAAAGCTGTCGATCTCAAAGCCATCCTCGACAGCGGCGCGACGTGGGACAAACTCGCGCAATGAACCTTGAATATTCGATCCTGAATCCTGAACTTTGAATCTTTAAACCACATCCTTATGTGCAGCAGTCACGAACTATCCGAAAGAAATCTGGAGCCTCGCGTCGACATGCCCCTGTACCTCGAGAGCATCAAAGGCATGAAATTCTTCGACCCGCACGTGCACATGACCTCGCGCACAACCGACGACTACCAGGCCATGGCCGACGCCGGCGTGGTGGGGCTGATCGAGCCCGCCTTCTGGCTGGGGCAGCCGCGCACCGGGGTGGCGACGTTTAAAGATTATTATAGCAGCCTCATCGGCTGGGAGCGCTTCCGCTCGTCACAGTTCGGGATCAAACATTATTGCACCATCGGCCTCAATTCACGCGAAGCCAACAACGAACCGCTCGCCGAGCAGGTCATGGAGATCCTGCCGCTGTTTATTTACAAAGAAGGCGTGGTGGGCATAGGCGAGATCGGCTTTGACGATCAGACCGCCGCCGAAGAAAAATTCTACCGCGCGCAACTGTTGCTAGCAAAAGAAGCGTCGTTGCCGGTACAAGTACATACACCGCACCGCGATAAAAAACGCGGCACCCAACGCAGCATGGACATCGCCCTGGATTGCGGGCTCGCCCCCGGCATAGTCATCATCGATCACAACAACGAAGAGACGGTACAAGAGGTGCTGGAGCGCGGCTTCTGGGCAGCGTTCACCATTTACCCCTTTACCAAGATGGGCAACGAACGCATGGTAGAGGTTGTAAAGAAATATGGCCCCGAGCGCATCATGATCAACTCCGCCGCCGACTGGGGCATCAGCGATCCGCTGGCCGTGCCCAAGACCGCCGCGCTGATGAAACAACACGGCATCTCCGACGAGGCCATTCAACTTGTTACCTATAAAAATGCCATCGCAGCCTTTGGTCAGAGCGGTCAGCTGAACGAAGCTGATTTTGCCGGCGCGCAACAGATCGATCAAAGCCAGAAGTTCGAAGGCAACACCGTACTGCGCGGCGGCCAGCAGCCCCGGGTAGACAAAGATTCGCTCATCATCCGCTGACATGAAAAAACCTACGGGCTATTTGCGCCTCATGCGCCCGGCCAATATCGTTACCGCCGTGTCGGATATCCTGGCCGGTGCGGCCCTCGTGGGATATGCCGGAATGGGTGACCAGCACCCGTCTTCATCGCTGTCGCTGGGCTGGCTGATCCTTTCCACCATCGGGCTGTATGGCGGCGGCGTAGTGTTCAACGATGTGTTTGACGCCGCGCTCGACCGGGTAGAACGTCCCGAGCGGCCCATCCCCAGCGGGTTGATCTCCGTGAAGGAAGGCGCGTTGCTCGGCAGCATCCTGCTGATCGGCGGCATCGGAGCGGCCTTTATGTTTTCGCCTCTTTCGGGAGCCATTGCCGTTGCCATTGCAACGGCGGCGCTGGTGTATGACAAGTGGGGCAAACACCACAACGTTCTGGGGCCGTTGAACATGGGCCTCTGCCGGGGCCTCAACCTCTTGCTGGGCATGACCCTGCTACCGGAAACGATCACACACGTGGGCTTCCTGACCATCGTTCCCCTTTTTCCAATACTGTATATTGCCGCCATCACCATGATCAGCCGTGGCGAAGTACACGGCGGCAAAAGCAACACCATTCTTGCTGCAGCCGGTTTATACGCGGTTGTCATCGTAGCCATCGCCACCTTGTCGATCACCCACCAGGCCTATTACGCCCTCGCATTCCTTGCGCTGTTCATCGCATTGATCTTTCCGCCGTTGGTTCGTGCCTTTCACGAGCCCATCGGCCCCAACATCGGCAAGGCCGTCAAAGCCGGCGTGCTGGCATTGATCATCATGAATGCCAGTTGGGCCGCCGCGATGGGAGCCATTTTCCTGGCCATAGGCATTGCTTTGCTGCTGCCGGTGTCGATTGTACTGGCCAGGCTGTTTGCCGTTACATAAGCCCAAAGGCCTCTTTTTGACGGCAAATACGCCCTTTCTGTGCCGTTGGCCGTGGGTCGCTGGATTTTGCCGTGGACGGTAAATCGGGGGACGCTGATTTTTCCTATTTTTAGCGCCTCATTAAGGGAGGGGGACCTATCTATGGAGTTTTTGCAGCAGTCGTTCAGTGTCCGGTTCGATTACAAAGTATTTTTTACCACACATCTTTTCAGCACCGAAAATCCCGGCTTCCGGGACTTTCTAACCGTCGAAAAACGATCCGAGATCCCACCCAAGGTACTCGTTGTGCTCGACGACCAGGTACTCGCGCATCACCCGCGCCTGATCGAAGACATCAAAGCCTATTTCAAGACCGTTGCCAACGTGCACCTGGTGGAGGACGTAGTCATCATCCCCGGTGGTGAAGCAGCCAAGAACGACGAGAAATTGTTTTACAAGATCGTCGATGCCGTAAACGATTATAAGATCGACCGGCATTCATACCTCGTCGCCATCGGCGGAGGCTCTATCCTCGACCTGGCCGGTTACGCCGCCGCGGTATCGCACCGCGGCATACGCCACATCCGTATACCCACTACGGTGCTGTCGCAAAACGACTCCGGGGTGGGCGTGAAGAACGGTATCAACTTTTATACGAAGAAAAATTTCCTCGGCACGTTTGCTCCACCCGTCGCCGTGTTTAACGACTATCATTTTCTGACGACGCTCAGCGACGTGGACTGGCGTTCCGGCATCTCCGAAGCCATCAAGGTGGCGCTCATCAAGGATGCCACGTTCTTTCACTGGCTGGTAGACAATGCCGCGAAGCTCGCCCAACGCGATATGCCCGCCATGCAATACCTGGTAAAGCATTGCGCCGACCTGCACATGCAGCACATCCGCAGCAGCGACCCGTTTGAGCAGGGCTCGTCACGCCCGCTCGACTTTGGCCACTGGAGTGCACACAAGCTTGAGCAGCTCGCGAAGTTCAACATCCGCCACGGCGAGGCGGTGGCCATCGGCATCGCCCTCGACACAGTATACTCACACCTGAGCGGACGACTCACGCGCGAGGCAATGGATCAGATCCTGCAGGTGATTGAAACGCTGGGGCTGCCCATCACGCACCCGCTGCTGGAAGTGACCGGCGACAACAGCCCGCTGCTCAAAGGCCTCGAAGAATTCCGCGAGCACCTCGGCGGCAAGCTCACCATCACACTCCTCAAGGGCATCGGCCAAGGCGAAGAAGTACACGAAATGGATGGCGCGCTGATACAACAAGCCAGCGAATGGCTGAAGAATAAAAAGTAACGATCATGCAGACATCGGCGGGACATCTGACCTACTGTACCAATATACATGCCGGCGAAAGCTGGGAAGATCACTTCGCAGCGCTCCGGCAGAATATACCCGGCATCAAAAAACGCATCCGCGCCGACGCCCCCTTCGGCATCGGGCTGCGCTTGTCACATCAGGCCAGCCTTACGTTGCAGCAGCCCGACGCCTTGCGTGCGTTCCAGGATTGGCTGCGCCAGGAAGACTGCTACGTGTTTACCATGAACGGTTTTCCCTACGGAGGCTTTCACCACACCCACGTAAAAGACCAGGTACATGCGCCCGATTGGACCACGCCCGAACGCCTGGCCTACACGATACGGCTGTTTGATATCCTGAAAGAGCTCGTCCCTGCTGGCATGGAAGGTGGTATCTCTACTTCGCCGCTGTCCTACAAATACTGGCATCCTGCCACGCAATATCCCGAAGTCTTTAAAAAGACCACGGGACAGATCCTGGACGTTGTTCGTCACCTGGTCGGTATCCGCCGCGACACCGGCAAGCTGCTGCACCTGGACATCGAGCCAGAACCCGATGGACTGCTGGAAAGCGGCCCGGAGTTCTTTGACTGGTACGATCAATACCTGCTGCCGATGGGCAAGACGTATCTGCAGGCGCACGCCGGCATGGACGCCGCCGCGGCAGAAACAGCCATCCGCGACCACCTGCAGCTCTGCTACGACGTGTGTCACTTTGCCGTAGGATATGAAGATCACGCCACCGTCGTGCGGCAACTGCGCGAAAAGAAGATCAAAACAGGCAAGATCCAGATCAGCGCGGCGCTGAAAGCCGACATGCCAGCCGATAAAGACAAACGAGCCGCCGTCATACAGGCCTTCCGCCAGTTTAACGAATCGACATATTTACACCAGGTGGTGGCCCGCCAGGACGACGGCACGCTCAGGCGTTATCCCGACTTGCCCGAAGCGCTGGCCGATGCCGGCAACGCCGGTACACGCGCCTGGCGCTCGCACTTTCACGTACCCCTGTTCATCCAGGATTACGGGCTGCTGCGTTCCACACAAGAAGATATCCGGCAGGTGCTGACGATCCAGGGGGCTACACCCTTTACAGGCCACCTGGAAGTAGAAACCTATACCTGGGAAGTATTACCCGAGGCACTCAAAGCGCCCTTGTCCGAATCCATCCTGCGCGAAATGGAGTGGGTGATCAGTTTTATCAATAAAGCGTAAAGACATGCAGAAAACCGTAGTGATCGATATCGTGGGGCTGTCCACCGGCCTGATCGGCGACCACACCCCGTTCCTCAAAAAATATACACAAGCCAACTTCGTACAGACCATCGCGCCGATGCTGCCCGCGGTGACTACGGCGGTGCAGTCTACCTACGTGACTGGCAAATGGCCCAGCGAGCACGGCATCGTAGGCAATGGCTGGTACGATCACACCGACTCGGAAATCAAGTTCTGGAAGCAGTCTAACAAGCTGGTGCAGGCCGAGAAGATCTGGGACAAGGCCAGGCGTCTCGATCCCACGTTCACCACTTCCAAAATGTTCTGGTGGTATAATATGTACTCCACCGCCGATTACTCCGTCACACCACGGCCCAACTACCTGGCCGACGGCCGCAAGATGCCCGACTGCTATTCGGAACCAGCCGCGCTGCGCGATGAGCTGCAAAAAGAGCTCGGCACCTTCCCGCTGTTCCAATTCTGGGGACCCGGTGCCAACATCAAGTCCACGCAATGGATCGCCGACGCCTCGGTGATCACCGACAAAAAGTATAATCCCACGCTCACACTGGTCTACCTGCCACACCTCGACTACTGCTTGCAGAAGTTTGGACAGGATTTCCACCGCATCGCCAAAGAGCTCGGGGAAATAGACCGGGTAGTGGAACAGCTCGTGACGCATTATACCAAAGCAGGGGCACGCATCATGCTGCTGTCCGAGTATGGCATTACCAACGTCGATCAACCTGTGTACATCAACCGCGTACTGCGCGAAAATAACTGGCTGGGTATCCGCGTAGAGCGTGGCCTGGAGCTGCTCGATGCAGGGGCCTCTAAAGCCTTTGCCGTAGCCGACCACCAGATCGCGCATATTTATATAAAGGACTCCGCGTTGGTCGGCAAAGTTAAAAGCGTGGTGGAAAAGATCCCCGGTGTAGAGCTCGTGCTGGACAAGCAGGAACAAAAGGCTTACCACATCGATCACGAACGCTCCGGCGACCTGGTGCTCATGGCCGATGCCCGCAGCTGGTTTTGCTACTATTATTGGATGGACGACAGCAAAGCACCGGATTTCGCGCGGTCGGTCGAAATCTTTAAGAAACCTGGCTACGACCCCGTAGAAATGTTCATGTCCTCCAAGCTGCGCGCAGCCTACAAGTTGCTGCGTAAAAAAGCGGCACTGCGCTACGTCATGGATGTAATTCCCCTGGATGCCACGCTCATCAAAGGCTCGCACGGCCGGGTAAATACACCCGTCTCGGCGCACCCGGTGCTGATCACCGACAAAGCCCTGGCTAAAAAGGAACTGATGCCCGTAGAAGTATACGACGTCATCGGCGATTATCTGGGCATATAGCGTCTTTATTTGTTATAGCGATAGATCCATTCCGTCGCGGGCCGTCCTGGGCCCTGCGACCTGAACTCGTGGTATTAAATCTTAATGAGCGTATGCAGGAGATTAGTATCGAATTTTTGAAAACCGTGCTTTTGTCAGATTTTCCTTCAGGGTCTTCCATTAACTATCATACGGGAAGATTTTTTGTTGTCGGAGACGACTCGACAAATCTGCTCGTGTTGGACCATGCTTATCAGAAGATGGGTTCCGTTCATCTCTTCGACCACACCGAAAAACGTATTCCGAAGGCCGACAAGATCGATCTGGAGGGCTCAACCATCATCACCAGCGAAGGGGTTCCCCATGTATTGGTCATTGGTTCAGCCTCGCGCAAGAACAGAAGACGCATATTGCTCATTCCGTTGTCTGCATCCGACACACCGTCAGTAGAGCACACGATCTACAAGACAAAAACATTTGTGAAACGATTGGAGTCTTTAGGGATCGAAGAAACAAACCTGGAAGGCGTAACCGTTGTCGAAGATCATCTCTTGCTGGCGAACCGGGGTAATCACGAGCATCCCGAAAATCACCTGATCAGAACACGTCCCAATTTTTGGGAAGATCAGGAACAGGTATTTATTTCCGCGCGCCCCATATCGTTCCCCACCAAAACTGCCGGCCAGTTCGTAGGCGTCTCCGAACTATGTTACGTGCACGAGCTGGACCTGCTGCTCCTGACATTATCGACCGAAAACACATCCAACAGCTTTGATGACGGCGCCATTGGCGATAGTTTTATCGGCCTGCTGTCAGGAGCAACCGCCATGCTACGGGAAGAATGCCCGGTCCAGCTTGATCAACTAATAAATCTCAGCGACGTTAATACTTGTTTTAAAAACGAAAAAGTGGAGGGCATCTGTGTCGAGTCGGTAGCGCCAGATGGCCTGCTGATACACCTCGTTTCCGACAATGACAAAGGCGAAAGCAGGTTATTCAAGATCAGGCTACACCTGACCCTATGAGCTGCCACGTACTGTGTCCGCCCGCATCTGGCGCCGGTGTTAAGCACCGATCCGCCAGCTGGCGGAGTGGGTGCGTCACCGGTGCCACGTATGGTGGCGGTCTCCGACCGCCTTTCCGCCCCGCTTATTTTATCAGGTACCGCTCCGTCCACGTACGGCTGGAATCATTCACCCGTATCAAATACAATCCAGGCGACACCGCCGGCAATGTTACCGAGATCTTTGAATCAGTAACACGATATTCATCACTCATCATGCGCTTGCCCTGACCATCCAGGAAAGACAGCGAAACCTTCTGCGCGGTAGGATTCACCCGGATGGTAACATCGTTCGGCTCCCCACTCTTCCCCGGAACGGGATACATCACCACATGACCTTCCTCCGAAGAGAGAATTTCCGTCCCTGCCACCCGCGCCAAAGGAGCACCGGGATAAAGCTGCGACGCCGGTACAACCTCTCTCACCTGCAGTACGCCTGACCATTCCAGCTTGGCTTTCGCTCCGTACGCATTCTCATAATACTCCATCCGGATATCATACTTTTGTCCGGCGTTGAGCAAGATGGTTCCATATACGGTAGAGCCGCCATCATCCTTCCATTTATTGATAATAAGCTGATTGTTTACCCAAAGCCTTCCGCCGTCATCGTTTGTGATGTAGAAAGTATACTCCCCGGAATAGCGCGGTTGAACCTGCCCCGTCCACCGGGCAGAGAACTGGTCGGCATTGACCCCCGTGGCAGGCGACCCGGACGCCCAGTCAAAATTGACCACGGCATCGGTACGCGTGAGCACCGGCGTTTCGAAATTCATCCCATTGAAATAATTGCCCGTCAGGCCGGTCCCATTGCCATTCACCGGGGCGACATCGGGCATGAGGTCCATTTTCCAGCGTTGGGCGTCGTTGTTCGGACCGTCGTGCCACTGGCCTACGTTGGTGCCGGGCTCTGCGCTGTTATTCGATACATCCAGGCACTGCGTGGTGCCCTTGTGCGTCAGCTTAACATAGCTGCCGATCAGGTCGATCTTCCACCGTTGCGCGTCACCGCCCAGGTCGTTGTACTGCTGTACATTGGCACCGGCGGTGCTGCTGTTGCCGTCGACATCCAATACCATCGGCGTACCTTTATGACGCAACTTATAATGACCGTCCGACTCCAGCGTAACATACCAGCGCTGGGCATCGTTCGTGTTGTCTGTCCATTGATGTACATTGGCACCGGCGGCGCCGCTGTTGCCCGCCACATCCAGGCACTGATTAGTGCCCTTGTGCGTGAACCGGTATAAACCACCCGACACGATCGGAACCTCGATCAGGTCCAGCCTCCAGCGCTGCGCATCGCTGTTGTTATCCAGGTGCTGCTGCACATTGGCATTGGGCTGATTGCTGTTGTTGACCACGTCCAGACATTGGTTGGTACCTTTGTGTGTGATCTTGAAATATCCGTCCGACATAGCCTCCAGTTTCCAGCGCTGGGCATCGTTCCCCAGATCGGTATACTGCTGCACGTTCGCATTGGATTGATTGCTGTTGTTGACCACGTCCAGGCATTGATTGGTGCCCTTGTGTTTCAGCTTATAAAATCCATCGGACTCTAACGTTATCACCCACCGCTGTGCATCATTGTTACTGTCCGTATACTGCTGCACATTCGCACCGGGCTGACTGCTGTTGTTGACCACATCCAGACACTGGTTGGTGCCCTTGTGCGTCAGTTTATAGATCCCGCCCGAGACGATGGATAACGGCGGGCAGGAATTATCGGGTATTCTCGGCACCACACCATAGTTTGTCATGTTGACATTATCGATCAACCCCGCGTCGTTAAAATACATCCGGTCGATACAAACCTTCCGCTCGCCACCGAGGCCGTTTTCATAACGATGGTAGATGATATAATATTCGTCGCAGTTCCCGATCTTCAGAACCGAATGATGGCCAGGTCCTTTGTCTTCGCTGTTGGATTGTAAAATAACGCCGCGATAGGTCCATGGGCCGGTAGGAGAGGACGCCGTAGAATAGCGAACATTGTAGGTGTCGTTATACCAGGCACCGTTGGAGTACATCATATAGTAGATGCCGTTTCGTTTCACCAGGAACGGAGCTTCCGTATAGCCCTGCGGCGTGATGTTCGTCGGCCCCGTAGCCAGTGAGATCATGTCGGGATTCAGTCTTCGAACCACCATCTGCGCCCCGGACGATCCCCCGTAGTAGATATAGGCCTGTCCGTCATCGTCCACGAACACCATGGCATCGATGATGTCGTTCGTGTAGGGGTCGGTTCCGATGAGGGGAGACCCCAGGTCGGTAAAGGGCCCGATCGGCGTATTCCCCACCGCGACACCTATTTTTACTTCCGCGGTATAGTAGAAATAATACTGGTTGTTCCTAAACGCGACACCCGGCGCCCAGCCATTGTTCTCAGCCCAGGTACATTGTGGACCGATGTCGAAGATCACCCCCTCATCCTTCCAGTTTGTCAGATCGAGGGACGAATAGGCATGAAACTTTTTCGTGTCCACGGACGTCGTGTAGATATAGTAGAGGCCGTTGAAATAATGGATTTCGGGGTCAGCCCCGTTGATGAGCGGGTTGCCTGTAAATTGAGGTTGAGATTGTACTTGCGCCCAAACAAGGAGTAATGCAAGCAACATAAAGATATTTCTGGCTTTCATCGGTGGTCATTTGGTTTTAGGAAGCAGTATTTTGTACCGGAATTTTCCGATCCGGGCCTGTGGATAAATCCGTGGGCTCTTATCACAAGTGCACGGAAGGAGTTGTTTTTACTCTTGATTAATGTGTTTTTTTTTCCAAAGAGCTCATTCATGCGGGAAAAAAGACATTTTTATGGAGTCTTTCGGATAGGATATATTTTTGTATGGATAAAGATGATTTTAATGATGCTGCTAAAAAGACTGCTCGTTTTCTTTGGGTTTGTTACGGCTTCCTGCGCGTCCGGATCAACGACGCAGGATATTGACGATATTCTCGCGGGGCATAACTATACATTTGAATTTGCGTATGAAGGTTGCTTTGGCGGAGGAACGGAAACCATCGTCATACAAGACAAGAACATCGCGATCTATACTTTCCCGGTATTTGGTGAAGCGGACCGGATAAAAGAAAAGGTGGATACTTTTTTCTGGACAGGCGAAAAGGAAGCCCTCTTACGCGAAATATGCCTGGCCGGAATCCAATTTTCGGACACGCTGGGATCCTGCACCACCACTACCCAATATGAGTTAACAGGTTCGTCGAAATCCATAACCTTCACGGATCGTAATTGCGCGCTGACCGACGCGATTGAAAGGTTAGTAAAATAGTTGAAACGGGATGACAAAGCGCACGGGTTAGCGTTAAAAAAAGCGAATTTGGCGATGTTCGCCCAGTAGGATTCACATCAGAGCCCGGAGGCCCTGCATGGTTCGTGCGCCCACACGAAGAATCTTCAGAATGCATGACTGATCACCTCAAACTATCCGGAAAATTCCGGTATGCAGTCATTCAATTGATTAGATATTCAATAGATATAGGATATTTAACAAAGGGATTATGAATAGATATTCAATAGTTATATAACTATTGGATATCTTCTTCTTAAACTTCTCTTTTAAAAAATATATTTATTCAGAATATAGTAACATGGCTGGCTTTTCGTAGATTCGGTCTGGACACCGTTAGAACATTTGATGTTGTCTGAAAAACCCTCGTTACCCTAAAACCCATGAACTATGCCTTTTCTGGAAGGACCATTCGCCTTTACCGGCAAGCTGGACATGCTCAGCGCGTATCGCATGCGCGGCGTCGACAAGATCGTTGTTCGACGAAAAGGCGGTCCAAGCGCGGAAAAAATAAAAACAAGCAAAAGCTTTGAAAATACGCGCCGGACGATGTCAGAGTTCGGTGGCTGCTCGCGTCACGGCAGCTATGTACGCAAGGCCATGAATCAAGTCCGTCGGCTGTCGGACTATAATTTTGGCAGCGATATCAACAGTGTGATGCGCCAGGTACAACTGCGTGACGGCACCAGCGAATGGGGCCGCCGTCGTATCGCACTTTCGGAACATACGCGTCTGCTCGAAGGTTTCTCGACGACACAAAAAGCGCCCGCCTTTGATTCCATCGTGCGCGCCCCGGTATACTATACCCTGGATCGTCATGATCGTTCTGTGCGCGTGGACCTTCCCGAGCTGCTCCGCGATATTAATTATTTTCCTCGGAACAACCATGCGATGTTTCGTCTGACGATCACGCTCGGCATCGTGCCCGACCTAACATTCGATGTTCCCTCGAAGGAGTACTTACCGCCCTGGTGGTATAGCTCCGCCTATCATTCGATCAGTACATCTACGGATTGGAGCCCATCCCTGGAAGGGATGCCCGGTTCGACACTCGAGCTCGCCATGGAGGCACTCCCTCCGGGCGACGATGCGTGGACGCTGATGCTGTCGATCGGAATCGAGTATGGCGCGGTGCGCCAGAATGGAACGATCGGAGAAGTACGGCGATTTGGCGCTGCGAAGATCATGGGGCTGCAGGGAAAAGATGGCGAGTCAGAAGAAAGCGGCGGCGAAATGATCGAGGACAGTGGCGAGCGCAATGGCGAAACCGGGATCGTGAGAGAAGACGTGCCTGCCAGAGACCCCCAGGATGAACCAAGGGCTATGGCTGCTCCGGATATGCAGTACGTATATACCATGAAAGAGCCGGCGACAGAGAAAAAAGAAGTCCGCGTCTATACTTATACCATTCCGGTATCCGCGCGGGAAGAGCTGGACGACATCTGCGCGACGCGCACAGCGGAACCAGAACAAATTGCATTAACCCCTCCCGAAACTCGCGATAGCGGACAACGCTCGACGGACTCAGGAAAGTTCTTTTTTGCTGAAAATACTTCCGTCGCGAGTTTCTTTCCACGGATGAGCAAATCCTCTCCAGGTTTCCAACCTCGATGGATACTGTCCGGTCCGCCGGGCTGATGAAACCGGCGTCGCCAGCTCATGCCCGATGAGAAGAACGACGGCGAGCCTACTGGCCCTGGCGGTAGCGGATAGACCCCTGCCGTAGTGAAATTTAACGGGCAACAATTCTGTGCAAAATTCTCCGGTGTCTTTTAATGGAAGACATCCGGGAAGCTTTTTGTCAAATTTACCGTTCGACCGGACACAACCAGCGTTTTGTCTTGTTACCCTTTACTCAACAGATTTTCACGTTAAAACAGATGCCATGAAACAACATTTGTTCATTTTCTTCTTTCTGCTGATCGGTCCGTGTGGCTTCTCACAAGCAGATCAGCCGGCCGTCAAAGAGGACTTCAAGCCTTCGACGCTGAATCAACCCGGGCAGGAATATCCGCAAGTCAATTCGCAGGGGTATGCCCGGTTCAGGATCCAGGCAGTGGCTGCCGATAGTGTCGGGGTCAGCCTGGGCCTGGGCGGAAAGGGCGGCACGAAGCTTGCAAAAACGGAAGACGGTTACTGGATGGGCACAACGGCGGGCCCGATGGACGAAGGATTTCATTATTACAATGTCAATATCGACGGCGGTAAGTTTAATGATCCCGGGGCATTGAATTTTTATGGTTCGGTGCGATGGGAGAGCGGGATTGAAATTCCCGCGCATGACCAGGACTTTTATGCGTTGAAGGATGTGCCGCATGGAAGCGTTCACCAGGTCCTTTTTCCCTCTGAAAGCACGCATACATCGCGCAGGGCGTTCGTATATACACCTCCCGGGTATGAAAAGGATCAGTCAGTCCGATACCCGGTATTGTATCTGCAGCACGGATGGGGCGAAGACGAAACAGCCTGGACGAACCAGGGACGCGCTAACCTGATCATGGACAACCTGATCGCCGAGGGTCAGATCAAGCCGTTTCTTATTGTCATGACATACGGAATGACCAACGACGTTAAGTTCGGTCGGATCAGAGAGTTCGATGTCAAATATTTCCAGGCTGTCCTGGTCGACGAGCTGATCCCGTATGTGGAGAGCAATTTCCGGACGATAGCCGACCAGCAACATCGTGCGATGGCCGGCCTGTCTATGGGAGGGATGGAAACCCGTATGATCACCATGAACAGACCCGAGGTATTTTCGCACTACGCCTTGTTGAGCGGAGGCACCTACAAACCAGAAGATATCCGCGACAAGTCAAAAGTAAAGCTGGTCTTTCTGAGCTGCGGCAGCAAAGAACGACCTGACGGTGTTAAAAGCGCTGCTGCCGCCTTGAAAGATGCTGGGTTCAATTCCGTGTCCTATATTTCTGAGGGTACTGCGCACGAATTCCAGACATGGCGAAGAAGCTTGCGGGAGCTCGCGCCACTGTTGTTTAGGAACTAAACGAATGTGTAGCGGTGGTGCGATAGGGTATAATATGCGGTAAAAGACAGGGCCCTGACGGTATGTGCGTCAAGGCCCAGGGGATTAAAGCCTCCAGAAAAAAGGATCGTCTGTTATCAGGCGGTGATGCGCAGGAACAGGTTGATGCCGAGCGGTTCCTGCTCTACGTGAATGTTTTCTTCCCGGGCGCCGGCTAAAAGCGCGAGGCGTGTCAGCTCTTCTTTGCTGCGATGGATCAGGTTCCATTCGCCGAACATTTCCATGTACCCGCGGGTGCTGTTGTCTTCGGAGAAATTGCCGACGATTATCTCGCCGCCAGGCTTGAGCCAGGTCAGGAACTTTTTGATGGACGTAACAAAGATCCTGTCTTCGAAATAGTCGAATAGTCCGGCGGACCAGATCACGTCGAACTTCTCCGGTGTAGAGAATCGAAGAATGTTCTTGTGGACAAACCGGATCTGCCCGGTGTGTGCTTTGCAAAGGTCGGTGGCATAATCAATGGCGCGGGCGTCTACATCGACACACGTGGTCGACAATGTTTTCGGGTCGATCGTCCCGTAAAGCTCCTGTACATCCCGTGCCGGACCGCTGGCCACATCCAGAAGCTGTAGCGGTGTGGTGGCCGCGCTCAATTTTTTCAGCATGAGCTTTTTGAAGTATTCTTTCCTGTTGCGGACAGCTTCGGTCGCTTCGCAGTAATGGAAATACCGATCCCATTTTTTGTATTCGGCCAGTCTGGCGTGATGATGCGTATAGATCTTATCGATCAATAAAAAATCACCGGCATAGCCGAAAGGTTTGAGGTATGCGTGGCCGTGTATCGTAGCGTTCAGGAAGCTGTCATGGAACACGCTTTTCAGATCTTCTATTTCCCGCTGCGAGAGGCGTCCGTACTGCCAGTGCGCATATAGCGTCGCCATGGTCTGATCGAGTTTGGTATAATCTTTTAGATCGGGGCCTCCTTTTTCGACAAGCGCTTGCAGTTGCGCCTTGATCTCCGATGCTGATCCAACGGTCGGGAAGCTCTCGGTGATGTATACGCCCAACGAGTCGTTTGCGCTCTCGCGCGAAATGAAAGGATTTACTTGTAATTCCATTTTATTGAGGGGGTTTATTATTGAATTTTATTTTCTAAGGCATGGCGGTGCCGATGCAACGATACACATCGTCGCACATGCCGTTCAACTGGGTAAAATATCAGAGGATGGGTTCGGCTACACGCTGTTGTTTTGTTTCGAGGTACCGTTGGGCGGCGTCTGCATCGGCCAGCCACGGGAAGAGCGACGGCGGGTGGTTAAAACCGTTGACGATGTCTGATGCTATTGCCTTGTTCTGCACCGCTGCACCGAGGAGATCGACGATATGCGGTTCGGGGGGTGACAGAATGATATCGCAAAACTTATTGACATACTTCGAATACTGCCAGAATTTGTCGAAGGTATCGTTCATCCAATCGGCATCGAAAGGCCGGTGGCCGTGCTCGAGGATGGCATTGCCATAGGTGTTTGCCATTTTCGATGCATTGTTCCCGCCCTGTCCGACGATGGGGTCGTTTAAGATCACGGTGTCGCCCAGGCCTAACACCCGCGCGGTGGAGTTGAGCTGGACAACCGGCTTCCGTACCGTGGGCACGAATGCTCCCTTGAGGTAAGCATCGTTGCTGATGAGGGCCGCGTTGTCAAACGACTGGTATTGCCACGGCATAAACTGCTTGATCACTTCTTTGGTGCGCTGCAGCAACGCCGGTCCGCCCTGCACGTCGTCGAATACATCCATGGGCCCTCCGGGAACGATCTCCAGCAGCACCCACGCACATTGTATATCGTCTTTATGATAAAACGCGCTCGTAATGATCTCGGCCGCGCCCATCACCTTGCACAGCGTGATCGAATTGAACCGGGTCTTTTCACGGTCGGCAAAATCATTGATGTGCAGTTGTACGAGCTTGCGCGCGGGTTTGTCCCAGGTCGACTTTTCGGCATCCCGCTCAAACAGCTTCGCCAGCGGGCCTTTGCCGGTGGAAACGATGACCAGGTCGAATGCCTCCGTGCAGGCCAGCAGGTCGGACGGCGTGGTGGGACTCACGATAAACTTCCCGCCCTGCTTCTCGAAATATTTGATCCATTGATAGAACTTCAGACGCTGATCGATCGATACACCCGGCCGGTCCAGTTTGGACTGGATGCCAAAGGCAAATTGCCCGTCGGGCGTGCCGAAGTTCATATTGAAGCCGGTGGAATGATAGGCGGTGTCGCGCCACATGTCGATGCCGAGCTCTTTCTCCAGTGTGATGCTGTCGTTGAAAAGGTAGGTGCCGCCGGTGGGCGGGCCGTTGAAGATCTCTTCGGCCGTGCGCTCGGAGATGACGGTAACCTGGTAGCCGTGCTTCAACAACCGGATCGCGAGGTGCAGACCCGATTGGCCCGCGCCCATAATGGCAATTTTTCTCATATACCTGAAGGGTTTTTTTCTGATTATGCTACAAAGATAAAGCACGCCGGAGAGACGAATTTTTAACGATCCCTTAAAAAGTATAAAAAGATATAAAAATGGAATCACGCGTTTGGTCTGAGAGTATCTTTGGTTGTCGCACGGCCCGATTGGGCCGGTGGCAGGGGTAATAAGTATTCTATTTTAGTATAGACATCGTGACATCCATTCAAGGCTACAAGTGTTTAGAAGTGCTTTTCAAGGATCCCTCAAAGGCATTATTCCGGGCAGAACGCACGGCTGACGGCGTCAGCGTGCTCTTAAAGCTGCCGTCGTATACGTCCTCCGACGCTGTGCGCGAGCTCGATAACGAGCTCTCCCTCCGGCCCGGGTTTACGTCCGACTGCATGGTGCCCATCCTCGACAAGTTGAATGTCGATAATCTGGTGCTGTTGGAAATGGCGTGCGTGCGCGGTGTTACATTGGAAAGCTACCTGGCCCACCACCGGCCGTCGCTTGCGGATGCGCTGCAGATCAGTGTGCAGCTGGCCCGGCTGGTGGAGGAGCTCCACAGCCATGTAATACTGCATCGCGACATCCGGCCGGCCAATGTTCTGATCGATACCGATACGTTGTCGGTAACGCTTTGGGATCTTGGTGTGGCGGTCCATGCATTGTCCGCCGGCAAGCCCCCGAACCTGGCGCGCAAATTCGAAACGGCGCTTGAATATATTTCTCCGGAGCAGTCGGGCCGGACAGAAATGGCGGAAGACCATCGCTCGGATCTTTATTCGCTGGGCATCACGCTGTACCGTATGTTCACGGGCAAACTGCCTTTCGAGCAGACCGATATCAACGAGCTGGTCCATGCGCATATCGCCAAGCAGCCCGCCGCCGCTGCCGCTGTAAATGCCGCATTACCGGCTGTCGTCTCGGAGATCATCGCGAAGCTCCTGCAAAAGAAGCCGGACGACCGGTATAAAAATGCGAGAAGCCTGAGGCTCGATCTTCAGGAATGTTACAGGCAATACACGATCGAGGGGCATGTTCGCCTGTTCACGCCCGATGCGCATGTGCTTACGGATGCGATCCGGATCAACACACACCTCTACGGGCGTGAAACGGAAATAAACAAAGCCCTGGCGGCGTTCGACCGGATCGGTCAGCACAGCGAGTTTATACTGCTGTATGGAAATTCGGGCATCGGAAAGTCGGCGGTGATGAAAGAAATACACCAACGCCTGCGTCAGAAGGACAAGCTTGTTCTGTCGGGGAAGTGCGATGAACGGAACCGGCATACACCGTTCGGCATCCTGGTGCTGGCGTTCCGCGAGTTGATCACAGCGCTGCGTGAAGATCAGCCAGCGTTCCAGGCGTGGCGGGATGCAGTGGCTTCACAGCTGGGGCCGGAGGTCGGTATCCTCACCGACATTATCCCCGAGCTGGCGTCACTCTTTGGCGAGCGCCAACGTGCCGCTGGCTTCGCCCCGGCAGATGCGCAAAAGCGGGTAACGGCCACGTTCGCGAAATTTATAGAAGCGACGGCTACGCGCCAACGGCCGCTGGTCATTCTTCTCGACGACCTGCAATGGGCCGACGCGGCCAGTCTCGACCTGCTTCAGATGCTTGTTTGCACGTCCTGTACGCGGCATGTGCTGGTGGTAGGAACCTATCGCGATAACGAAGTGCACGCCAACGGTCCGCTGGCAGTGATGTTACAGACAATAACCCAGCATGCGCCGGAAAATTTTCAGCACCTCCGGCTCTTGCCACTTACGCTGGAGGAAGTGTGCCGTTTGCTGGCCGACACGCTCGCCAGCAATACCCACCTTACCCGCCCGCTGGCCGATTACCTGCTGACGGGTACGCTGGGCAACCCGCTGTTTATTTCCGAGCGGTTGCAGGAGCTCCGCAAGAAATCGCTCATCACGTTCAATCCGGATACACAACGTTGGACGTGGTGTATGGAAAACATCATGCATCACTCCCGCGCGAGCACGTCGCTGGAGCTGATCACGGAACGCATCCTGCGGCTGCCGCGGGTAACACAGCAGGCGCTTGTATATGGTGCCTGCATCGGCCGCCAGTTCGACCTGTCGATGCTCGCCGCGCTGATGGACAAGACCGACCATGAAGCGGCGGATGACCTGAAGGAAGCCTTGCAGGAAAACCTGATCCTGCCGGCCCCGGCGACCAGGAGCCCCGACACCCTGCTGCCCAGAACGCGGTACATATTCTTTCACGACCAGGTGCAGCAGGCGGCCTGTGCGCTGATACCACCCCGCGAGCAACAGGAGCTTCACCTGACTATTGGATATTTCCTGCTCGACAAGCTGCGCGACGACGAAGTGGATCGTCAGCTTTTTGACATCGTCCATCACCTCAACCTGGGGAGCGCGCTGATCACCGAGGCCGCGGCGCGATGTACCCTGGCCGGCATCAACCTGCGGGCGGGCCGGAAAGCAAAGCAGACCACGGCATACCGCGCAGCGTATACCTACTACGATGCAGGCCTGGCGCTGTTGAACCATACCGCCTGGGCTACGGATTATACGCTCTGCCTTTCCCTGCATGTAGGCGGGGGAGAAGCGGCCTACCTGGCGCACGATCGTGAAGCATCGGAGGCGCTGCTCGGGCGTGCGCTCGGTCAGGTAAAAACGGAGGGCGAAAAGATCCGGATACAGGAAATACAGATCCAGGCGCTCGTATTTCAATGCCGGAACAGCGAAGCGATCGCTCTTGGGCTGCAGGTACTGCGGTCGTTGAAGGTAACGTTTCCCGCTTCGTATTCCACCGCTCGTTTATTGCTGGCCTATGCCGGTATCAAATGGACGTTGCGCCGCCACACCGTGGAGGACCTGCCGCGCTTGCCTGCGATGGTGGATGAGGGTATGCTGGCGGCCATGCGGATCATGCAAAGCATCAGTGCCGTGGCCTACCACAATGCGCCCGGTCTCTATCCGCTGCTGGTGCTCAAGATGATGCGTCTTTCGGTAACGTACGGCAGCGCGACCGAGTCGCCGCTGGCCTACGCTACGTACGGAGCGATGGTGAACGGCATCGAAACAAACAACGGTGTTTGCTACCGGTTCGGCAAAGCGGCGCTTACGTTGCTCGAAAAGAACACGGATGCCGGCATTGGCGCGCGCACGTTGCTGATCTATAACCTGATCAACCGGCCGTCGCACGAGCATGTGCACGAGTCGCTGGACGAGCTGAAACGGTGTTTTAAGAATGCCAGCGACCTGGGCGACGTGGAGTACGCCACGTACGCGTCCAACGGCTACTGTATGCTTTTGTGCCTGTCGGGCAAGAGCCTGTGGTGGGTAAAAGAAGAAATGCTGCGGTGTAACATCCTGCCCCCTGCGTTGCGAATGAACGACGCCTCGTACGGCAACGACGCGCTTATTCAACTCGTGGCCAACCTGGGGAATGAGAATGACGACCCGACGGTGCTGACGGGAAAGTATTTCGACGAGGGAACCGGCTTTGCCGAGATCCTCCGCGCCAACAAACCTTCCAAGCTCTTTGCCTGCTATGTCTTTAAGATGATGCTGTGCTATTTTGTCGGGGATTACGCCGGCGGCAAGAACCACATCGCCCATGCCAGGCGGTACCTCCATTATTCCCGGGGGCAGATCCTGGAAGCGATGTTCTACTTCTACGCCGCCCTGCTGCGCTTCGCGGCCTACCGTCAATCGGCCCAGGCCAGGGATCTGCGACAGGGCAAAGCCTATACGCGCAAGATCAACAAGTGGGCGAGCCAGGTGCCTGTCAATTGCGCGCATCTGTCGTTGCTGGCAGAAGCCGAGCATGCCCGCGTGACGGGGAAAAAAGACCAGGCGCTGACACTGTATGATCAGGCCATTCAGGCCGCACAACGCAGCAACTATATACAACACGAGGCGCTGGCGCACGAGCTGGCGGCAGCGTGCTGGAAAGAAAAAGGGCAAAAACATATGGAGCGGATCTACCTGACCAGCGCCCTCGACGCCTATAAAAAATGGGGCTGCACGCTGAAGGTGAAACACCTGGAAGAGCAAAGGGAAAGGTACAATCTTGCGGACGAACAGACGTCGTCAGGCCATGTCATGCCTTCGCTGGACATTGCCACGATCATGAAAGCCTCTACCGCGCTTTCGAGCGAGGTGGTGTTCGATCAGTTGCTGGATAAGCTCATGAAGTTCGTGATTGAGAACGCCGGTGCCCAGGCCGGATATTTTATACTCGACTGGAGCGGCAAGCTCTATATCGAGGCCAGGCAGAGTGTGAACGATCAGAAAAGCGCCAGGCTTCAAATCCCCCTGGCGGAGTCGGACCTTATCCCCCAACAGATCGTGGAGCATGTGTTCCGGTCGAAGGAAGACGTGGTGCTGGCCGATGCGCAGCTCGACCCGGTGTTCGCGCACGATGCCGCCGTGATGAAGCATCGTGTTCGTTCAGCGCTCTGTATCCCGGCCCTGAACCAGGGCAAGCTCGTGGGCGCGTTGTACCTCGAGAATAACCTCACGACCGGCGTATTTACCAAAGACCGGGTGGAGCTGCTCAAGCTCCTTTCCGGCCAGATCGCGGTATCGATAGAGAATTCCATTCTGTATGAAAACCTCGAGCAAAAGGTGCAGGAGCGCACGGCGGAGATACAGGTGCAAAAGGAGGAGATCGAAAGACAGAAGCAACTGGTGGAACAGAAGTCTAAATTCAAGGAGCAGTTCTTTGCCAACATGAGTCACGAGATCAGAACGCCCATGACGGCCATCGTCGGCATGTCCGAGCTGATCTTCGACACGCCGCTGACGCTGCAACAGATGGAATATGCAAAGGGCATTAAATACTCTTCTGAAAATCTGCTTGCCATCATCAACGACATCCTGGATTTCTCCAAGATCGAGGCCGGTAAATTTTCGTTTGTGCAGAAGCCGTTCCAGCTCCGGGAGCGGATACACAGGCTGCACGCGATGGTGGGGGTATTGGCGGATGAAAAGAATATAGCGCTGTCGATGGAGGTGGACGCTTCCATACCGCAGCAGCTGATCGGCGATCCGCTGCGGCTGCACCAGATCCTGCTCAACCTCGTCGGCAACGCCATCAAATTTACCGAGAAGGGACATGTGTCGGTGACCGTGAGCCCGGTGGAATCGAACGAAAGCCACGTGGTCCTGTCGTTTGCCGTGCGCGACTCCGGCATCGGCATCGCCGAGGATAAGCTGCACTATATTTTCGAGACCTTCTCGCGCATCGAAGACGAGCTGAACCTCCAGCACGCCGGCACAGGCCTGGGGTTGTTCATTGCCAAAAAGCTGGTGGAAGAACAGGGTGGCTCCATGACCGTGACCAGTAAGCTCCAGGAGGGAACCACGTTCCGGTTTACGCTACCTTTTCAGCGATGCGATGCGTCTGTACAGGAAGAGGACAAAGATACCGTGAGCCTGAGCGACCTGCGCATATTGCTGGTGGAAGACACGTTGTTCAACCAGGTGGTGGCCGAAGAGATACTCAAGAAGATCATTACCAACGCACAGGTTATTGTGGCGGACAACGGGCAGGTCGCGCTCGAAAAGCTGGAGCACCATGTGGTGGATATCATTTTAATGGATATTAAAATGCCGGTGATGGATGGCTATACGGCCAGCCGGCATATCCGCGCAATGCAGGGATTGGAACGCGTGCCCATTCTTGCGTTTACCAGCAACGCCAACCCCGGCGAAGCCGACAAGTGCAAAGCGGCGGGAATGGATGATTACATTACAAAACCGATCGAGTCCAGGAAGCTGAAGCAGAAGATCGCCAGGTTGATGCAGGGTGCGGGTACACCGGTGGAAGAATCAGGATGGTAGCCGCGCGTCGTTCAACAGATCGTGCAGCTCCGTTTCGAACAGCCGGATCAGGCTGCCCAGCTCATCGATCTGCGCTGCTGTGGCCGGGGGTTCTTCGGCACGTGTTTCGATTTCGTAGACCTGCGCGGCCAGCGTCTCTATACTTAAATACTTGAACTGTGTTTTTAAACTATGCGCTACGGTGGAGAGCTCCGGCCAGTGGTGTGCGGCATAGTGCTCTTTGAGCTCCTGCAGCTGCCGGGGGCATTGGTCTTTAAAAATGGTCAGGAACCGTTGAACAACCTTTTCGTCGTTGCCCATCATTTGCCGGATAAAGGTGAGGTCGAGTGTTGAGCTCATGCGTTTTTGGTGATGAGCTTATACCCCTCGCCGTGCAGGTTGAGGATCTCGACCGCGGCCTCATCTTTCAGCAGTTTACGGATCTTACTGACGTACACGTTCAGGCTATACCCGCGCGAATACTCTTCGTCGCCCCAGATGTTGCGCATCGCGACATCACGCGCCAGTACCTTGTTTTCATGCTCGCAGAGCAGCTTCAGCAATTTTGCTTCGGTAGAGGTGAGCTTGACCTGCTGATCGGCCATGTGCAGCTCGCGCTGGTCCACATGGAAGGATGCCCCGCCCAGGCGGAACATCTCGGGTGTCCGCGTCTTTTCCTGGACTTTTACACGCTTCAGGATCGCCGTAATGCGCAGGTACAGCTCCTCCATGCTGAAGGGCTTTGTGAGGTAATCGTCCGCGCCCAGGCGCAGGCCTTTGATCTTATCCTCTTTGGTCGACTGGCCGGTGAGAAAGATCACGGGCACAAACTCGTTGATGGCCCGGATCTCTTCCACCAGCGTGAAGCCGTCTTTCCTGGGCATTTTTATATCGATGATGCACAGGTCTATGGCAGACGACCGAAAAGCGGCCAGGCCGGAATCGGCATCGTGCTTCAACGTAACCTGGAAGCCCTGCATCTCCAGGTATTCTTTGGTCAGCTGGCTGTACTGTTCTTCGTCGTCAATGTGTAACAGGTGCGTTGTGTTCATTCGGAGGGGGTAGCGAATGGACCGAAGTTACGATTAATCGCCGAGGATTTAAACCTGGTTTTTCCCCTTGGCTGGGAAGACCGGAGCGCCTGGACGTCCAGCTGGTGCCCCGGAGCGTGGAAGACGTCATCGCGACACCTGCAGGATAAACGCCGGTGTGTACGGCACCGGCGTTTTGTCCATCACTGCTGGTCAGGGGTAAAGTCCATCATCCATTGGATACCATATTTGTCGGTAAACATTCCAAAGTATGCACCGAACGGGCCGTCCGCCAGGGGCATGTCAATTTTTCCACCCGCGGAAAGGCCGCTGAATAATTGGTCTGCTTCGTGGCGGCTTTCGGCACTAATGGAAATGGTATTCCTGTTGTCGGTTTCCGTAACACGCCCCATCATTTCCATCACGTCACTGCCCAGGAGTACATTACTTTTGCCGATGGGCAGGGCCACGTGCATAAGCCTGTCGGCATCATGTTCAGCGATCGGATATTCCGGGCCCGACAGGTCTTTGTAACGCATGAGCCGGGTGAATTCGCCGCCAAATACTGACTTGTAGAATATAAAAGCCTCTTCGGCATTGCCGTTAAAGTGAATGTAGGGATTGATACGTGCCATGATGTTGTTTTTAATGGTTATTCCAGTTCTTCGCAATGAAATTTGTGAATTGTCAATAACGCCGTGATCCTCAAAACTATATTTTCGTCGCTGTCGATACGCAGGATCTTGTCGCAGTCCTCCAGGTCGAAACTCCATTTTTCCGTTGGAAGCACAGTATTAATATGCGGTTTCAGTTTCTCTACCTGACTTTTTGTTTCGACAGAAGTTTTAAAGACGTAGATCATTTTTTTGATCGTGTGGCCAACAGGTCTCTCAGGTTTTCGAACGTCGCCTTCATGCCCAGTTTGAAGCCTTCGAGCAACATCTCCAACCGTTCCAGGGATTCATTATAGACGCTGATACTGACGGTGGTCGCCCCGTTCTGTTCGCTGAAATTCAAGTCCCAGTCGGAGCCCGGCGGTTTTGGATTTTCATTTTCATCCGCAAAGACGTTAAACATCTTGAAATTGGTTTTGGGACTGATGGATGTGTATTTCTGAATGGCCCAGTTTTCTTTTCCATCGGGACTAACCATGGCATAGAATCTCCGGCCGCCTACTTTGAAGTCCATGAATTTTGTTTTTGATACAAAAGGCTTGGGAGCATACCACTGATCGAGAATCTCGGGTACTGTAAAAGCATCCCATACGAGTTCCAGTTCGGCATCAAATTCCATGGTGATGGATACCGTTTTTGCGGATTTGTCGAGGGTAAAGTCGAATAGTGCTGTGTTGTTCATTTTTTTGTTTTTTTCATGGTTGATAATACGTGTCCAAGTTGATTAAATCGGGCTTCCCAGATCTTCCTTAACTGGTTCATCCAAATGTCAATCTCTTTCATTTTTTCAATTTCAAGTGAGTAATAGATCTCTCTTCCTTGCTGTTCCTGTTTTACCAGTTCGCATTCCGTGAGGATGCGCAGATGCTTTGAAATCGCCTGTCGCGTGGTATTAAAATTGTCGGCAATGGCGTTTGGTGTCATGGCCTGTAATGCAATTAAGGTGATGATGGCCCGTCGTGTCGGGTCTGCGATCGCCTGGAAAATGTCTCGTCTCATATAGTGGTGCGTTATGTTTAGCAACTGATCGGTTGCAAATATACGTGCAACTGATCGGTTGCTCAAAGTAAAATGATAAGTTTTTTCTGAATGGCCGTAAATGGATCAGAAACAGCGTTTATTCAGATGGACAGCAAACACTCCATGATTTGAAGAACCCTAGGGCGGTCGCCCCAGGTGTACGACGGACGGTGGACGAGCCCGTGAAACGGAATTGTGACCGCTTGCACAAACGTTCTTTTAGTTGCACGTTTTAGCAAAGATGCGCTTCTTTGCGAGAACGTCATAACTGTTAATTCTACATGCTCAAACTAAACAAATCAGGAGTTCTGTGTCTGTTTGCTTGCGTCCTGTCGATGGGCGCGCTGGCACAGGGCCGGAAAGCGCCAGCCTATCCGCTGGTCACACACAACCCCAATTTCAGTATCTGGTCGAACACAGACGATCTGAATGCCTCGACCACCACACACTGGACCGGTGCGGAACATTCGCTGTTGGGACTCATCAGCGTAGACGGCGAGATCTATCGTTTCCTTGGCAAGGAGGAGACAAACTATAGCACGGTGTTGAATGCGTCCGATGAAGCGGCGTATACCGTGGCGTATACGGAAACGGCGCCACAAGGAAACTGGTCCGCCCCGGAATACAAAGCCGACGGTTGGAAGTCCGGTTCGGCGCCGATCGGCGATGACGAGAAAACGGCCAAGACGGTCTGGAAGTCTCATGACATTTGGGTGAGGCGGTCGTTCAACGTCAGCAAGCCTGCCAGCATTAACGAATTGTTTTTGAAGCTGAACCACGATGACAACGTTACAGTGTTCCTGAACGGTGAGAAGGTATACGAGAAAACGGGCTGGACGAATAACTTCCAGTATCAGCCGATCAGCAAGAAGAGCCTGAAGGCCGGTCAGAATGTTATCGCGATCCACCTGGTCAATACCGCGGGTGGCAGATTCCTGGATTTCGGTCTGGTCGACAAGGTGAAAGACAATTCCGCCAACACGCAGCTGGCCGCACAAAAGAGCGTGGAGGTAACGGCGACACGGACTATCTATAATTTCACCGCCGGAAAGGTTGACCTGCAGGTGACGTTCACGTCGCCGCTGTTACTGGACGATCTGAACCTGTTGTCCCGGCCGGTATCCTACATCACGTATAGTGTAAAAGCGAACGATGGCAAACAGCATGCTGTCAAGGCATTTCTCGGCGCGTCGTCGAATATCGCGGTATACCAGCCGTCGCAGCCTGTTACGGCGCAGAAATATGCGACCGATAAACTGTCGATCCTGAAAACCGGCACGGTTGAGCAACCGACGCTGCAAAAGGGTGCTGACGATATGCGTATCGATTGGGGCTACTTCTATGTAGCGGCTCCTGCATCCAGCGGTGCCGTGCAGTTTATCAGCAAAAGCGCTGAAGCGTCTGGCGCTTTTAAAAAGGGCGCGGTGACATCGACCGAGTCAAAAGGCAAATCCTTGTCGCTGAATACCGTGATCCCCTTCGGAACCGTCGGTAACGCAACGGTGGAGCGCTACGTCGAGCTGGGGTACGATGAGATCTATTCCATCCAGTACTTCAATACAAACCTGCGGCCTTACTGGAACAACTCGGGCAAAGAAACAATAGAGGGGCAGTTGACCAGGGCGTCTGACGAATACAGCGCGGTGATGCAAAAATGCATGGCTTTTGATAAGGCTGTTGCCAGAGAAGCATTGAACTCCGGGGGCGAGCAATACGCACATTTGTGCATCCTGGCCTATCGTCAAAGCATTGCGGCGCATACGCTGGTCAGGAGTCCCCAGGATGAGATCCTGTGGTTGTCGAAAGAGAATAACAGCGGCGGGTTTATCAATACGGTCGATGTGACCTATCCTTCGGCGCCGCTTTACCTGCTCTACAATCCGGAATTGATGCAGGGCATGCTCACCGGTATTTTCTATTTCAGCGAATCCGGAAAATATCCTCACCCGTGGGCCGCGCACGACCTGGGCACGTACCCCAAGGCGAATGGGCAGACGTATGGTGAACCGATGCCGGTAGAAGAGTCCGGCAATATGATCATCCTCACGGCGGCCATTGCAAAGGTGCAGGGCAACGCGGGCTACGCAAAAAAGCATTGGAAATCGCTTACCACGTGGGTGGACTATCTTGTCAAGGATGGCTTTGACCCAAAGACCCAGTTATGCACGGACGACTTCGCCGGGCACCTTGCCCGTAATGCCAACCTGTCGGTTAAAGCCATTGTAGGGATCGCCTGCTATGCGCAGCTGGCCGAGGCGCTGGGTGAGCAGGAGACTGCAAAAAAATACCGGGCGATTGCCGAAAGCATGGTGCCGAAATGGATGGAGATGGCAGATGCCGGCGACCATTACGCCCTGACGTTTGACGACAAGAATACCTGGAGCCAGAAGTATAACCTGGTTTGGGACAAAGTGTTGCAGCTGAACCTGTTCCCGCAGAAGGTTTACGAAACGGAGACCCGGTATTACCTGACGAAGAACAACAAGTTCGGTATACCGCTGGACAGCCGTAAAGCGTATACCAAAAATGACTGGATTGCGTGGACGGCCACATTTGCGCCGACACAGGCGCAGTTCGACGCCCTGATCAAACCGCTCTATGTACATGCCCTCGAGACGCCGTCACGTGTTCCGCTCAATGACTTTTATGATTCGAACACCGGGGTCCGTGAAAACTTCAAAGCACGGAGCGTGGTTGGCGGATTCTATATGAAGATCTTATCGGATAAGTTACTGCGCAAAGACTAGGCTTTACAGGCAGGATGAAATAAAAGGCCGCTCCACGTTGGGGCGGCCTTTGTGTTTTATGCGTGCTCCCGACCAGGTCGTAACAATCACTTAATAATAATTTAACGAGGTGGTCGCGTCTAAATACCCGTTCGATCGGATCTTGCCTGCTAAATTTAATCCGGGTATTGCCCATTCAATCCATTACTTAATTCACTTAGTCTATGCAAAAACTCTTTACGTGCGCGCTCCTGGCAGCGACGTTGTTTATGGCTGCTTGTAGCGATGACGACAGCCCGAGCACTCCCGAGCCGGAGATCTCCGAGGACCCGTCGGCATTTAAATCTGTTAGCGAAATTACACTGGTGGGTGGCGAGACTGCCGCCGAAATATCCGCTTATGACCCGGCCACGAAGAAATTATTTGTCGTCAATGCCGTGAGCTCCGCCATCGACGTCATCGATATGACCGATCCTGCGGCGCCGAAGAAACAAGACACTCCATTGAGCATTAGCGCTTATGGCGCGGGCGTGAACAGCGTGGCGGTAAAGAATGGTCTGCTGGCAGCGGCGATCGAATCGGATCCGAAAACCGATCCCGGCAAAGTGGTGGTATGGAACACGGCCGACATGACCGTTAAGGCCAGCCCGACCGTTGGTTCCCTGCCGGACATGGTGGCGTTCAGTGCCGACGGCAACTATATTCTTTCGGCCAACGAAGGTGAACCGGACGAAGCCTACGAGATCGACCCGGTGGGCTCTGTCTCCATTATCGATGTCAAGAACGGCTATAGTGTCACGAACCTGGACTTCAGCGGTTTTGAGAGCCAGGCCGACGCGCTTCGCGAGAAGGGCTTCCGCCTGCCCGGCCAGCGCCGTGAAACCAATACCCTGGCCAGGGACGTGGAGCCCGAGTATATCACCGTCTCGGCCGATTCGAAGACCGCGTGGGTGACGCTCCAGGAGAATAACGCAATTGCGCGGATCAACATTACCGGCAAAACGATCGAGAACATCTTTCCGCTGGGCTTCAAGGATCACAGCAAGGCCGGCAACGAGCTTGACGCGAGCGATGAGGACGGCGCGGTATCGTTTACCACGCGCCCGGTGTGGGGTGTTTACATGCCCGACGGTATTGCCTCTTTTACCGTTGGCGCCACGACGTACCTCATTACAGCCAACGAGGGTGACAGCCGCATTCGTCCGACCAGCGACGATGCGCTGGACGGCTACGAGGAAGGTGACCTTTACAACGAAGAGAGCCGTATTAAAAGCGTCGACCTGGACCCGGCGGTCTTCACAGACGAAGCCCTGCAAGACGACGAGGTGATGGGACGGCTAAAGATTACCAACACGATGGGTGACCTGAACGCTGACGGCTTGTACGATAAACTGTATACGTTCGGCACGCGTTCTTTCTCGATCTGGAACGGCACCACCGGCGAGCTCGTGTTCGATAGCGGCAGCCAGCTGGAAAAATTCGTGGTAGAGAAGTTACCGGCCCAGTACGACGATGGCCGCAGCGACGACAAAGGTGTAGAGCCCGAGAACGTCACTGTCGGTAAGATCGGCGAGAAGACACTGGCCTTTGTCGGCCTGGAGCGTGCCGACGTGGTGGTCGTGGTGGATGTCACCAATCCTGCCGCGCCACAGTTGCTGCAAGCCCTGCATACCGGCGACGCGCCGGAGGGCGTATTGTTCATCCCGGCGGCAGACAGCCCGACCGGGCACAGTCTCCTCGTTTCAAGCTGCGAGGGTGACGGCAAAGTGAACGTATTCCAGCCGGAAGAGCTATAAAAAATACGGGCATATGCCGTGAAAGACTCCTGCTTTGGCAGGGGTCTTTTTTTTGTCCGGGAGGGTTCGGTGAAGACGGTTCGGCCTGCTGTATATTTTCGGATATAGGTTGCCGGCGACCGGCTGTTACGGAGGTGTACCATCTTACGCTGTGTTGTGTTGCGTCAGGTCACGGGCTTGGAAATAGCAGAATTTCATTAATTTCCGCTATGGTAAAAGACCGTGAACAACTCGCTGCTGAATGGGAAAAGTTCAGGCATTTTTTTAAACGTGAAGAAATGCCGGCCAGAACAATTTTATTGAACGAAGGGCAGATCTCGGAAAGGATGTTTTACATAGAAAAGGGATGTATCAGGCTATCGTTTAACAAGGACGGAAAGGATATTACGTTTCAATTTTTCTTCGAAGGGGAAGGAGTTTCCTCCGCGGAAAGCTTTCGTGGCGGTGAGCCGAGTCTGTTCTCGATCGAAACGATCGAGCCGTCCATTCTCCACATCTTACATAAAAGGGATTATGAGACCATGATAGAAAGCTCGTCGCTCATCAAACAGGAATTGGAAGATCAGATTTTTCAGCGGTTAATGTGTTACCAGAAGCTGTTTCTTTCGAGGATCAAGAATAGTCCCGAAGAGCGGTATCAGGAATTATTGGAACAAAGTCCGCATATCCTGCAAAGAGTGCCCCAACACTATATCGCCTCGTTCCTGGGGATCACGTCCGTCTCGCTCAGCCGGATCAGAAACAGAAGGTGACATTTCTTAACATTTGTTATCGCTTTCGGGGTGGGTCTCAGGCCAACTTTGTCTTAAACAAAAACCAAAAAGCGATGAAACAATTCAAAATTCAAATTTCCGAGCAAGAGATCGACGACCTGAACCAGCGATTGTCAAAAACGCGCTGGCCGGGCGCAACGATTAACGAAGGATGGAAAAAAGGAGCGCCGACGGATTATTTAAAAAAACTGGTGGATCATTGGCAGCACAAATTTGACTGGAAAAAGCAGGAAGCGTTATTGAATGAGTATCCCCAGTTCATCACGGAAATCGATGGTCAGGATATCCACTTCCTTCACGTGAGATCGGGTGATCCGAACGCCACTCCGCTGATGTTGATCCACGGATGGCCGGGGTCCTTTGCAGATTTCGTCAACGTAATTGAGCCGCTTACCAATTCCCCTTCGGGCGAAGCGAACGGCCCCGGTTCGTTCCATTTAGTGATCCCTTCTATTCCCGGGTTTGGTTTTTCAACGCCGGTGAAAGAGAAGGGGTGGAATATGTTTCGCATTGCGGCTGCCTTTACCACGCTGATGGAGCAACTGGGATATGCAAAATTTGCTGTACACGGCGGTGACATGGGCGCAGGGATCACCGGTATCATGTCGGCGATATCGGCCCATAAACTGATCGGAACACATGTGAACACCGATTTCTACTCCGTGGCCGGGCTGGGGATGTTCCCATCGGATACTTCATTTTTATCGGACGAGGAGAAGGCAGGGCTGGAGCGGATGAAGGAATACAAGAAGACCGGCACGGCGTATCTGGAGATACAATCGACGAGGCCACAAACCGTCGCTTATTCCTTGTCGGACAGCCCGGTGGCCCAGCTGGCCTGGATGGTTGAAAAGTATAAAGAATGGACCGATGCGGACAAGGAATTACCGGAAGACGCCATGGATATCGATCAGATCCTGACGAATGTCTCGTTGTATTGGTTTAACAAGATCGGGGCTTCGAGCGCGGAGGCGCTTTATGAAAACATGAGCATGGCCTTTCACTGGGGCGGTGATGGTAGCGCGCAGGATTCCGGTCAATGGACACCGCCGAAGGTACCTTCTGCCATGACGGTATTCGGCAAAAACGCCGACAGATCGCTCTTTCAGAAACTTTTATCTTTCACCGGTGAGCCGGATCATTATATCTTTCATGAAAAGGGCGGTCATTTTCCCGCCATGGAGGTTCCGGAACTGTTCGTGAAAGACTTACGGGAATTTTTCGGCCCAAGCAGATCTTAGTATGAAGGTTAAAGAATTGATACAACTACGGTTGCTAAATCAGCGGTTAGCCGCTACGGAGTTTGAATCTTGCGTCGACGTTGTGTCTCATTTCGGCGCCATGCAGTCACAGGACTATGCCATGGCGAAATGGGCCGTGGGGATGCGCATGCAAAGGGCTTCCGACCCGGACGTCGAAATGTGTATCAATTCCGGTGAGATCATCCGCACGCATGTTCTTCGGCCCACGTGGCACTTTGTGAGCCGCAAAGATATCCGCTGGATGATGGAGCTATCGGCGCCGTATGTCAGGAAGGCAACACAATATGTCGATCGGCAGGTGGGGCTTACGGATGAGATCTTTAAAAAGATCTGGAAGATCATCGAGGTTGAATTGCAACGCGAGGACAATCTGTCGAAAGAGGATTTGATGGAGCGACTCGCGAAAAAGAAAATCGACGTAGAGAATCTAATGGCTACGCAGATCCTGATCCGGGCCGAGCTTGAAATGCGCGTGTGCAACGGAGTACGAAAGAAAAATAAAATTACGTATGCTCTCTTTGACAGGAGAGTGCCGCCGTCGGAAAAGATCTCCCGGAAGGACTCGCTGGTGAAGCTGGCGGCGGTTTATTTCGGTTCCAGGAGTCCCGCCACCGTAAAAGATTTTATGTGGTGGAGTGGCCTGAACCTGTCGGATGCAACATTCGGAATATCGGGACTGGGTGGGAGCCTCAAGCGGGCCTCGCTGGGCGGCCTGGAGTATTTGTACTTCGAGAACACGCCTGATCAAAAAAAGAAAACATCGGTGCTGCTCCCTGCTTACGATGAATATATGGTCGGTTATTCTGAAGGGAGAGACATTGCTTTTCCGCCGGATGTTGATAAAACCCTTTTGGGTAATGGGGTATTCAAGCCGATCGTTTTAGTTGATAACGCGATAGCCGGCACGTGGAAAAAGACGGGCAAGGAGCCTTTTGTGGAAATGCAATTCCTGCAGGACAACAAAAAGAAGAGGAGTGTGAGGCCGAAGCTCGAAGCGCTCAAGTTTTTTTTGGGGAAATAATAATGATGCTTTGTCAGTTAAGCCTTGCCGTTGGGATTCCAAATGGTACATTGGAGCCGGAAAAGTAAGCCATGAAAACACCTTTGATTACCCCGGAAGGTTTAGAAAAGTTAAAAGCGGAGCTGGATCATTTGTGGCGCGTTGAACGGCCTGACACCACGCAAAAGGTGGCCTGGGCCGCAAGCCTGGGGGACCGTTCTGAAAACGCGGATTATCACTACAATAAAAAGCGCCTGCGCGAGATCGACCGGCGCTTGCTCTATCTACGCAAATGTATCGATGATCTGAAAGTCGTGCATTATTCACCTGCCCAGGAAGGCAAAGTGCTGTTTGGCGCATGGGTAGAAGTTGAAAATGACCGGGGGGATCGAAAGCGCTTCCGCATAGTGGGTTATGATGAAATTTTCGAGACCAAAGATTACATCTCGATCGACTCGCCGATGGCACACGCGCTGATGAAAAAAGAAGCAGGTGACCAGGCAGTGGTTAAAACCGGGGCGGGTGAGTTTGTCTGGCGGATTGTTAAAATTGAATATCAGAAATAACGGCTGGATTATCCGTTTAACACGGGGCTGAGTTTCTGCGTTGGGAGCATTTTTCTTAATTTCCAATGTGAAATATCGCGAACTGGAAGTCGAAGGATTCCTGAAGAATTTTATCCACAGTTTCTGGGAATATGAAACCGGCGACGAGGCGGTTGAGCATACGATTATTCCGGATGGTTATTTTGATCTGATCGCTGAATTTGAATGCGATACATTGCAACGGATAAAGCTTACCGGCGTATGGGCGAAGCCTGTACATGTGGTAGTCTGTGCGTCGACAACCCTGTTTGCCATCCGATTCAAGCTATTGGCAGCGGAGTATCTTTTCCAACGGGAGATGAAGTCGATACTCAATTCGACCCAGCACTTGCCGTTGGATTTTTGGAATATAAACGGATATACACGGGGCGACTTCGACACCTTCGCGCAAGACACGGTGAGCCGGCTGGAGCATTGCCTCAAGCACCTGCGTGAAATCGATAGTCGAAAACTGAGGCTTTTTGAGCTGGCCTATAGCAACCCGGGTCTGGGGGTTGAACAGCTGGCCGCCGGTGTGTACTGGAGCAGCCGGCAGATCAACCGGTACCTTAATAACCAGTTTGGTTTCCCGCTGAAGACGTTTCTGAATATCGTGCGTTGTAACGCTGCTTACACAGGCATTGCAAATGGGGACCTGGCTCCGGACGACAGTTTCTTCGATCAGGCACATTTCATCAAGGAGATCAAAAAGCATACGGGAGCTACACCCGGCGAGTTGGCTGAGAACGAAAACGTCCGATTTTTACAATTAGCGACGAGAGCTTGAACGTAGTTTGCATTTATTAATCACTAAACGATTTATGATGAAAATTACAAAGCTCACCCCCAACTTTGAAGTGACGGACGTAAAGGAAACAGTTGCGTTCTACGAAGAGAATTTCGGTTTCAGATTGGTGATGTGTGTTCCGGAAACGCAGGATGGCATTGAGCAATTCCTGGCAGAGGGCACATCGTATGTATATGCCATGATGCAACATGGAAGTGTAGAAGTTTTTTTTCAGCGTTCCGATACATTCAAAGAGGATGTTGTGTTTTCCCGTGGTTTGCCGATAGGAGCATCCGTATCTTTTTATGTGGAAATAGAAGGCATTGAAGAATTTTACAGGGCCATGAAACAGAAACATTTGCCCATGACCGAGCTGAGAACAACCTGGTACGGCATGCAGGAGTTTTACGTAACGGATCTGAATGGTTACATCCTCGGATTTGCCGAGAAAGCAGGGTAGCATGGCTCTCCGGAGTACGTCGAGGGGAGGAGTGCCGTCGAACTCATGCTATGTCCAAGGTCGTAACTGCTCGCCGTTTAGACGGTCTGCAGTTTTTTTTTAATTTTTTCGGAGTGGGAGAGTAAAATCGATCCGTTTTGTACACTATGTGTTTGAAAGCGCTTAGCAAGCGGAGCTGTAATAGACCGAATGGCCTCTGGTATTAACGGCGCCTGCAGTGTTTATGTTTCAATCCTTTTTCTGTGCGGTAGCCACCTCAGCACAACGGGCGATTGATATCAGTTTATGGAAGGGTAGGTCGATGGATCTGCCTAGCCGTTCACTCGAGCCGGTGAAACCGGTATTGTATGGCTATTTTTAACATTACCCAAAACCTTAATTCTATGAAAAAAAATGAATGGAGTGTTGTGGGCGCGCTTCGGCAGACCGGCCGGCGCATGTGCGGTAGAGAAAAACTTATTTCAGTAAAAAATCTTACGGTATTTATCCTGGTGCTCTGCAGCTGTAGCGTGTTCGCGCAGGCAAACGATCCACGCGCCGAGAACATGCAAAACGGCTTGTTCAATATCTTCATGTCGGCAGACCGAAGCTATTTCAAGCACAACAGTGCTTCGGACAACGATCCCTACGGCTACGGCTATTGGGTAACGGCGCACGGACTGGAAACCATGGCCGACGCGTATCAGCGTACACGCAACACCGTTTATCGCGACCGGATGAAAAGCATTCTGGCAGGCATCCGGAAATACAACCTGTATGGTGCCGGCACGTATCACAACGATTATTACGATGATCTGGAATGGCTGGGCCTGGCGTGCTTCAATGCCTATAACGCTACAAAAGATCCGGAATACCTGGATGCGGTCCACCAGATCTGGACCGAAATAAAAACAGGATACAGCGGCGGCAAGATGTCGTGGCGGAAAGGGTGCACGACGCCTTGTAACAATGCGATCGGCAACAGCCCGGCCATTGTTCTGGCGGTCAGGCTTTATAAGCTCGAGAACGATCCGGCGAATTTACAGATGGCAAAAGATATCCATGCCTGGATGAAGGCCAACTTACTCAATGCCAACGGCGGTATATGGGATAGTCCCGGTAATTTTGACCCCGACTGGCAGTTCTCTTATAACTCCGGGCTTTTCATTGGCGCCAGCCTCGAGCTGAATATTGTTACCGGCACGCAGTCCTACCTGGATGATGCCATTAAAGCCGCCGAGTTTATGATGAATTTCAGGAACTATAATGGCGGTGTGTTCTTCCTGAACGAAGTCGGCCAGGGCGACGGCGGGTTGTTCAAAGGGATCTTTGCGAAGTACTTCTCTGAATTGATCCGGAAGGGCAACCTGACAAGCGGCCAACGGGATCGCTATTTAACGATACTCAACTACACCGGTAATTCGGTGTGGAACAATGCGGTCAATAAATCGAACTATCTGATCAGCCCGGTGTGGTCGTCCATGCCGAGCGGAACGATCGATCTGTCAACAGAGATCAGCGGTGTCCACCTGTTTGAATCATTGGCGGGCATGACGAAAGTGCATGTCTACCAGGACATCAACTACAGCGGATTTTATTCGCAGTTGCCCGTGGGGGCCTACACGTTGGCGCAGCTTCAGGCCCGGGGCGTGACGGATAACGACATCACCTCGCTGACGGTTCCGGGGGGATATTCGGTGACGGTTTATGAGAACGATAATTTTACGGGCGCGTCCAAAACGTTTACCGCCAATGCGACGTGGCTAGCCGATTGGAACGACCGGATCTCTTCGGTGAAGATCGCCTACATTGGCGGGCCCGTGAGCGTGTACCAGGATATCAACTTCGGCGGCTATGCGGGGGGATTGGAGGTCGGTGATTATACAAGAGCCCAGCTGCAGGCGAAGGGTATTGCCGACAATGATATTACTTCCCTGAAGGTTGCGCAGGGCTATACGGTGACGGTGTATGACGGTGATAACTTCAGCGGAGCCTCCAGCGTCTATACGGCGAACACCAGCTGGGTGGCGGACTGGAACGACCGGGTGACGTCGCTGCGCGTCAGCACCACCGGCGATCAGACCCTGAGCGGAATTTATCTGCTGCAAAATCGCAACAGCAATTTATACATGGATATTGCGGGGGGCACCGGTTCAACCGGCGACGGCATAAATGTTCATCAATGGAGCCTGACGGCGGCGACCAACCAACAATTCTTATTCGAGCATGCCGGCAACGGGGCGTATAAGATCACGGCTGTAAACAGCGGCAAAGCGTTGGATGTGGATTCGAACGGCAAGGACAACGGCATCAATGTACAGCAATGGAGTTATTTCGGTTATTTCAATCAGCAGTTTATAGCGGTTTCCACCGGCGACGGTTTTTATAAGCTGATCGCGAAGCACAGCGGGAAATTGATGGAGGTAGCCGGATTCAGTACCGCCAATGGCGGGAATGTGCAGCAATGGGAGAACCTCAACCAGAATAGCGGCATGTGGAAGCTGATCCGACCGACAGCCGTGGCAGGTGGTGGTGGTGAAGGACCGGCCACGCATATCTATCCCAACCCGGGCAGGAGCGGGCAAAGTAATGAAGTGATCATTACGGTGACGAGCCCGACGGACCATGTACGGCTGACGCTGCTCAATGATCAGGGACACATGATCATGAACGGTGAGCATAAAGTCGTGGATTCGAAGGTGTCTGTTTCCATTCCTCCCGTTTCGGCGGGGTTGTATCTGATCAGGCTGCGCGATTCGGCGCACACCTGGACGGAGAAATATTTGGTGAAATAATATATAAGCTCGTCGGTGGTTCAAGTCTGCCGACGAGCTCCGTTCAAATAGCCTTCTTGCCCTTCCTATCGTGACAGCCTGAAAGCGAAGCTGAATGCGTTATATTTGGCTGCTTACTAAAGAGGCTGGAACATGTTAAGAAATCTGTTATTAATAGGCGCGGGGCATTGCCTGCTATACGCGGCGCCATGGACATTGCAGGCACAACAAGGTGAGACTGCCTGGTTCAAAGACGTTACGGCAACGCATGTGCCCATGGACGGCAGGGAGCATGCGCTGGATGTGGCTTTCCTGGATGTGGACGGTGATCATGACCTGGACGCCATCCTGGCGTTGGAATCGGAACCCAACCGCTTATACCTGAATGATGGTAAGGGAAGATTTACATGGAAGAAAGGCGCCTTTGCGGAGAAGGATCATGATTCAGAGCATGTACGTATAGCCGATTTTAACAAGGATGGTATAGCCGACATCATTTTTGTGGCGGAAGATGATCAGACACACCAGTATTATACCGGCAAAGGCGACGGTACGTTTGTTGACGTAAGCGATCGTCTTCTGGCGAAAAGCGAGGCGAACGGCCTGGACGTGGGAGATGTGAATGGCGACGGATTGCCTGATATTGTCATCGGTAATTCGGGCGGCAAGGCACAGGATTTTTTATGGATCAACAATCCCGAAAAGCCTGGTCACTTTATGGACTATACAACCCGGGGGCTGCCCGCAATAGAAGACCAAACCCAGGCGGTAAAACTGGTCGATCTGAATGGTGACGGCACGCTGGATCTGATAGTAGGGAATGAAGTGCCGCCGAATCGTTTATTCTTTAACGATGGCACGGGGCGGTTTACAGAACACCCGGGAAGCCTTGAGCTCCTGGTGCCCTTGCATACCCGCGATGTATTGGCGTTTGACGCCAACCGGGACGGGCATACCGATATTCTATTTGTTAATCTTACCAATAACGGTGGTGAATGGGATAAAGATCCTACCGCGCGTTTACTGATAAACGACGGCAAGGGGAATCTTAAAGATGAGACCGCCAGCAGAATCCCTGCACAGAAATTATCCAGCTATTCGGGTACGATTATAGATTTTAATCACGACGGTTATGCGGACATTGTTCTGAGTGCTGTTAAAACGCCGCCCTTTGAAGCCGCACAGGTGCAGGCGCTACAGAATAATGGTAAAGGTGTATTTACGAATGTAACCAGGAACGTAATTCCCGGTATAACGGTAGGCCGTGGTTGGGGTATTGCCGTGGGAGATGTAAACGGCGATGCTGTATTGGATATGATGATTGGAGGGTGGGGATCGCAGGTTCGTTTATTGTTCGGGAAGAAATGAGGTGACCAGCTCACGCCCGTAAAAACACGCCCACCGGAATTTCTCCCAGTGGGACATGTTTCATTTGGCACAAACTACAAATCAGGTTCCCAACCTTTTTCGTATCGTCTTGAAAAAATCAGTTTTCTGATTCTTATTCTCTTGTTGCTGTATTTTATTATTCAACATAGAATGTGGAGATCTCGGCCAGTCCGGGTTGTTGGTTGGCATCGTGACCGGAGATGGGTTTCAGCTGGAAATACCGGAATGACTTTCGGGCCGGCAGATCAAAATACAGCTCCACACCCTGTGTGTTGGGGAGGTTGAAAGTTCCCAGGCTTTCCCAGTTCTCGTTATCGTTGCTGCTGAGCAGCTCCAGCACTTTGATCTTCCGGTCGCCTTCCTTTTGTAATATGACAAAGCCGTCTACGTCGTGTTCGGATTTCATGTCTATTGTTACCCAGTGGCCTTGTGCATACGACGTGGCGTTGGTGGAGTAGCGGGCGATCCACCAGGTTTTGTTGTTCCCGTCGATGATCCTGGCGGCCAGCCTGTCGTTAGAGGTTTCTTCGGAGCTAAAGCCGATCACGCTCCAGACGCCTTTGGGGTAGGGTATTTTTTCAGGGCGTATGGCGGGCGTAACAGACTGCCATTTGGTGTAGAACGAATCTATGGCAAGTTTGCTGGGTGTAAAGACCGTTCTGTGCCGCATCGTGCTTCCTTCTTTGAAGCTTGGCAGCCTGGCCCTGAGCTCTTCCACGGGCACAAACAAGGTTTGAAGCACGCCGTATTCATCTTCGTATTCAAATTGGGTGCCGATGGCCTCCGGGCCGGTTGTGCCGAAACGCGCGGTGCCGCGATTATTCCAGGTGGTTGCTTCGAGTATCGGCCGGATCAGCAGCGACTTCTCGTAGTCGTCGCCATAAGCGCTTCCTACAACCTCGGTCACCATGGAAGCGTGTCCTTTGTCATCGTAGGTGATGATCTCGAATACATAGGACGATTCCGCGAGATCATTCAGCATTACTTTTACGGTATCGACAGACGATGTCTTTTTGATCTCTACCGCGATCGAGTCCTTTCGGTTGTTCCAGTATACTTTTGCCCGTTTTACTTTCGGGTCGGCCAGGATCAGCCAGGTTAGCTGCAGGCGGTTCCTGCCGGGGTGCACCTTCGCAGAGTCTGCCTTGGCGGGGTATATTTTCTCGCCGCCTTCCAGGAATTCTCTGTAGTGCTCGTCCATTTCCCCGCACGAGGCGATCCATACAATGATTGCCGGCAGGATAAGAAGAAGTAGATGACGCTTCATGACGTTGTCGTTAAAATTATTGGGAGACCTGCCCCCAGAAGGTTAATTCTGATATGTGGAAATAATCGGTTTGCCCCCAGGTTTGCGTGATCCTGAACCGGAGGTATTGATAGGGCGGCAGATCGTCGGGAAAGTTGAAGTCTTCGCCATTGATAATACCGTACTGCACATCCTCGTTGGTATAGGTACCCAACGCGACGTCGGAGGGTTTGAACGAAGTACAGTCCGTGATCCTGGTCCAGTTCACCCAGCCGCCGTCTTTGTCGGGCTCGTTACTGCCCCAGATCTCCCAGATCTTTACCGCTGCGCCCGAGTAGATATTTTCACCGGCCCTGTGATACAATTTGAAACGGCTCAGGTGCGCTTTTACGCCCAGGTTGATGGTAAAGCTGCTGGGAACACCACTGCCTATTACGGTCTGGAATATATTGTCCCGGTTGTTCCAGGCATCGTCCCACATTTTTTCCATACCCCATTGTGTGAAGTGTGGCGTGGTGTTATCGCCGCCCAGCGTTTTAAGCGCCTGGAATTTCTTTTTGTCCAGCAGCTCCTCGTAGATGGGTGTCAGCTCCCGGGTAATGGTGTCGGACACATTGCCCCACCGGTCTTTGACATACACGCCGAACGTACGCGCTACGGGCTCGAAGCCCCGCGAATAAAAGGTGGCCGCTTTGGACTTGCTGTAGAAGGTTTCCACCGGCCGCACTTCGCCGTTTTCGCTGGGGGTGATGACCGTAATGGACACGGCGGCTTCGCCGCTGTTCTGAAAAGAAAGGCTCAGGCCGCCGTAGGTCTCCTTGATGTCCAGGGTTTGAAAGACTTCCTGTACGGGGGGCGTAAGCGGGCTGACGCTTACCGTTACCGGCGCCGACATTTTTTCGCCCCGGCTCACGGCGTACAACGTTACCTCGTAGTCGTCAGCTTTGGGAAATCCGTCTACCGTCAGGTTATTGACGTAGAAGGAAGATTTTACTTCGCGCGTAAGCCCATCGCGGACAGTAAAGACGGCCTTCACATAGAGCAGGTTTTCACTGTCGGGCAGGTCGTAGGTGATCGTTGCGCCGCCGGCAAGATTTTCTACATGCGTCACGCTTACCGGGCCCGGTGTGCCGTCGTTGCCGTTCAGGGGTGAGATCAATCGTTCTTCGCCGCAGGCTGTTGCGAGCAGCAGCAACGTGTATGGCAATAGGTTCTTGAAAAGTTTCATGGCGTTTTTATTTTGAGGTACCACATCTGGCGGAGGATCACCAGCCATAAGTTTGCACTACGTTGAGGTTGGTGAGCAGCTCATTCTCTTTGATGGGCCACAGATAATCGCGTGTTCTGAAGACCTGCTTGTAGAGGTGCTTCTCGCGATAATAGTTTTCTGCGGTTTCCTGCTCGATGTCCCAACCGGTGATCGGTTTGTTCAACTCGGTGATGGCCGTTTTCCATCGGCGCAGATCCCAAAAGCGTTGTCCTTCAAACATCAGCTCGATGGTCCTTTCCTGTTGAATGATCTTGCGGAGTCCCTCCAGTGTATTGGGTTTGTTGGGGTCGATGGAGTGGTTCGTCCACGCTTCGATCACGCCCGGCAGTCCGGCTCTTTCGCGGATGCGGTCAAGATAGGGGATCGCCTCTGCGCCTCTGCCGGCTTCGTTCAATGCTTCCGCATATAACAAGTACAGGTCGGCCAGGCGTATGACGGGCCAGGGATATACCTCCAGCGTATAGCCACTGTCGTTGATCAGGCTGGCAATGTTGACCAATTTTTTGGGCCAGTAGCCCGTGACCGAATACGAATCCTGGGTGGCGTAATTGTGCACTTGTGTCTTCTTGGCCTGGATGATCCAGGGATCTTTATCGTTGTATCGGCCATGTCCATACCAGACGGCGCCATCGAATCCCAGCGAGGCGTAAAAGCGCGGCTCGCGGTTGAAATGCATCTGGGCCGTGGTGTAGTCTTGTTTTATATAGAACCGGTCGTCTACGGTGGCGGCTCTCAGGTCGAACCGGGCGTCATAGCTCCAGTTCTTGTCTTCGGTGATCGGTACGCCGTTTTCGGTGTAGAACATTTCCACCATCTTGATCGGCACGGCCAGGTTGCCACGCGCATCGGTATTGGATTTTTTGGAGGGATCGAGACCCCGGGGTGTCGCTTGTCGCTGAATGGTTTCCGCGCGGCTGGTGGTATTGGCCCAGATCACCTCGGCGTTCCACTTCGCGGTAACGGCGTTGCGGATATTCATTTGCGTACGGATCGTGTCAGACACGGCATATTGCTGTACGCTCTGGCTGTAGTAATACAGTCTGTTGCCCATGGCTTCGCAGCGCTGTATCGCTTGGAAGCACGCATCGGCGGCGGCGGTCCACTTGGTAGCGTCGGCATCGGGAAACAGCCGTGTGCCATCTTTGTTTGTAAACTGGTTGTAATCGTCATTGCCGTTGTATAAGGGGCTCGCCGCGGTTACGAGCACATACGCTTTGATGGATAACGCGATAGGCCGGGTGATGCGACCCAGCTCGGAGGTTTCGTCGATGATCCTGTCCGGCAGGTACGGAGCGGCTTCGTCCAGCAGGCTTACAATATAGTCCACACATTCGTCAACCGTTGATCGCGTGGCTTTCACGTCTTCGGTGGGTACGGATACCGGCAGGTTTTCCCGGATCAGCGGAATGGGACCATACATTCTGAACAGCCAGAAGTGGTAGTAGGCTTTCATAAACTTAGCTTCGGCGATCCACCGGTTCCGTTCGTCTTCGGTCAGGTCTGGTACCTTGGCGACGCCTTCGATGAAGATGTTGCACTGCCGGATTCCCTCATAGGTGTCCCGGCCTTCGCGTTCGCCTTGCCAGTAGTTCAGGAACGGGTCCACCACGTTTTGATTTCCCAGGGCGATCTGCCGGCCGGGCGTGGCGAAGTCCGTAAAGTTTTGCCTGAACCAGAATTCGTCTGCGGAGATAAAGCCGGGGTTGGCCGAAAGGCTGGCATGCTGGGGCATATACGAATAGCAGGTGAACAGGTATTTTTCCGCCGTGGCGCGCATGGCGAAGGCGTTGTCTATCGTGGCGATGTTGTCCGGCACGATGTCCAGGAAGTCGCCACAGGAAGCGGAGACGGCTACAAGTGAAGCGATGATCAATGTTTTCAGGATTCTCATTCCAGGTAGATTAAAATGTCACATTCAGACCCATGTTGACGACGCGCTGTACGGGATAGCCGAGACCATTGCCGGCCATTTCAATATCCCAGAGCTTGAACTGCGACCAGCATAACAGGTTGGTGGCGTTCACGTATATGCGCAGATTCTTCAGCCTCCATTTGCTGAGGTTTTCGTCGGAGACCGTATACCCCAACTCTACTTGTTTCAATCGCAGGAAGGCGCCGTTGCGCATAAACCAGGTGCTCCGCTGTGTGTTGTTGCCGCTCAGGGTAGGGCTCAGGCGCGGCCAAAGCGCGTACAGGTTCCTGTTCTCTTCCGACCAATGGTCGTCCGCATACGCTTTCAGTAGTTGCGTATTTCCTATTTCTCCATAGTTGTTATTCGGATCATAGTCGATGAAGGGAGCAGTCGCACCGGCGTCGATCCAGAACGTTTCGCGACCCAGGCCCTGGAAGAACGTAGAGAAGTCGAGTCGCTTATACCCCACGGAGAATCCGAAGCCGTATACGATCTCCGGTCTGTCGGGGAATCCGATCGGTACCTGATCGAGGTTGGTGATCTGTCCGTCGCCGTTCACATCCCGGAACTTGATGTCGCCGCCGCCGTATTCACCAAAGTTCTGCTTCGGCGAGTTGGAAGCTTCATAGTCGTCTACGAAGAGGCGTTCGGCAATGAGCCCCCACTGCTGAGACAACGGGTAGCCCACATGCGATTTCCAGGGTTCATTTTCGTAGACAGGTTCTTCATAGGCCGTGTATTTACTGGTGGCGTAGGTAAAATTCACGCGGCCCTGGATCCAGAAGTCCCGGCGGAAATTGCGACTGAAATCAAGCGAGAGATCTACGCCGCTGGCTTCGGCCTTGCCCACGTTGGCCTGTGGCTGCGATTCCAGCCCCATCGTGGCGGGCGTGCCCATGCGGGTCATGAGGATATTGTTGCGTTTCTCGGTGTAGTATTCTCCAATGAAGTTCACGTTTTCGAACAGACCGAGCTCGATCGCATAGTTCGCCTTATGGGCGGTTTCCCAGGTGATGGTAGGATCGGAGTAACGCGAAACAGAAATACCGTTGCGGGTATAGGTGAAATCCCTGCCGAAGGTGGCGAAGCGGTCGGTCGCGTTCATATTGACATTGGAAAGGTACAGGAAGCGATCCCGTTCATTGCCGATCGCATCGTTGCCCACCAGGCCGTAGGTGGCACGGAAGCGCAGGTTGTTGACGGTGCGTCTGAGCGGTTCGAAGAATTTTTCGTTCGACACCGTCCAGGCAACGCCGGCGGAAGGGAAGAATCCGTAACGTTTTGATTTATAAAAACGCTCTGTGCCATTATACCCAAAGTTGAACTCGGTGAAGTAGCGGTTGTCATAGGAGTAGGTCGCTCTTCCGGACAGGCCCAGGTTTCGGAAGGGCAGTGAAGCCTGCAGATCGCCGGCGTTGGCGTTTTGGGCTTCGCGCATAATGAATACCAGCAGCCCGTTTACGTTGTGTTTCTCGCCAAGCTGGCGGGTATAGTTCAACGTGGACTGCAGGTAAAGCACCGAGTTGACGGTCTTAGGACCTTCAAAGTACCCCAGGTATTCCGTGCCGCCGTTGGGGTTGATGACACCCACGTTGTACTCGCCCGACCGGGTGTCATAATTCTGCAACTGATACCAGAAGGGATTGTAAAAGCGATTCACATCGAAATACGTATACCGTGATGTGTTCGCCATGGTATTAAAGGTCAATCCTTTGACGAGCGATGACAGATCCTGCTTGATCTCGAACTGGGCGATCATGTTGGAGCGCGAGTATTCCTTATACCCTCTCACCAGGTCGGCGTAGGGATTGGTATAGTTTCCGGCATCGTAATTTCCGAACATGATGTGCTTGACATACATATGCTCGTCGTCTTTCGGATAGTAGGCAGGGAACCGCACGGGGTTGGCCCGCATGACCCTCCTGTACATATCCGCGCCGCCCCATACCGGCCCTTTGTAGTCGTCAAAGGCACCGCTCAGGCGGATGATCAGCTCGGTGCTCCGGGATAGGTTTACGTTCACGTTGGAGCGCAGGGAGTAGGTACGCAGCCTGATGTTGCTGTTGAAATTGTTTCGCTTGTCCACCTTCAGAATGCCGTTGTCCTGCGTAAATGCGCCGGCGACATAGTAGCGGGCTGCTGTTCCGCCGCCGCTTACGTTCAGGTTGGCTCGCTGGTTCATGGTATAGTCTCGCATGAGCTCCTGGCGCCAGTCGGTCGCGGGGTAGATCATGGAGCCTGATCCCGGTACGGTGTTGTCGATCTGATCTTGCGAATAGGGAAGGGGCTGCAGCGGGTCGCGGGTGAGCACCGCTTCGTTTTGCAGCTTCATATAGGTTACGGGGTCGGCCAGTTCTACGTTGCGTGTTGGGGCGGATATGGAATTTTCCAGTCGCAGCTTGATGATGGGCGTACCGGTTTTACCTTCCTTGGTCTTGACCAGGATCACACCGTTGGCGGCCCGCGTGCCGTAGAGCGCGGAGGCGGTTGCGTCTTTCAGGATGGAGAAGCTTTCGATGTCGTCGGGCTGCAGCCGCGCCAGGTCCTGGGTGGTAAGCTCTACGCCATCGATCAGGATCAGCGGGTCTTTTTTATATCCAAACGAAGTAACGCCCCGGATAAAGAAGTCGGCATTGTCCTGGCCGGGTTCGCCGCTGCGTTGGTAGGCGATAACACCGGCTACGCGGCCGGCAAGTGCTGTCGTCAGGTTGCTGGAGGGTACTTTCAGCTCGGAGGGCCTGACGGTCGTGGCCTGGGGCGTATACCCAGCGCCCCGCCCCCGCGCCGGGGGCGGGTGGGGGGGGGGGGGGGGGGGG
>NZ_JAHESC010000012.1 GCF_018598185.1 Dawidia soli | reverse complement strand
TCGGCAGCGTCTGATGTGGATAAGAGACCGGGGTGGTGTGGGAACCGCGGCTTGAGGTAGGCGTAGAGCTGGGCGTGGGCTTTGCCCATGTTGATCACCACTTTGCCGGCCGCCAGGGGGTTGATCTTGAACGGCGGGAAGAAGCCCGTGATCCAGCCGAAGCTGGCATAGACGTTCGGTTCGTTAAAGGTATTCCAGTACGATATGTATTCGCCGTATTCGTCGATCACGCGACGGGCGTAGTCGATCCACAGCGGGATATTTTCTTCCTTCTCCCAGCCGCCGCGCTTGGCAAACCACAGGGGGTTGGAGAAATGGTGCAGCACCATCATGATGGTGATGCCGCGCGCTTTCAGGCTTTGGAGCAGCGTGTGGTAATGCCGGCAGGTAGGCTCGTCAAAGGCACCGTAGGGCTCGCGCTGCAGCTTGCTCCACATAAGGCTCATGCGGTAGTGCGGGGCCAGCGTGGCGATGATGTTCACATCTTCCTCCAGGCGTAGCTCGTGGTCGGTCGTTTGGTCGAACACGTGGCCGTCGCGGCATTTGATGCCCTGCCAGTCGTGCTCAAAGGCTGTCTCGACCTGGACGGCCGCGGTGCTCGTTCCGAAGAAGAATTTTTCGGGAAACGTTAGCCTCATGATTATTTACGTGTCATCGCACTCTGCGCGGTTTCCCATTCCTTCCAGTACCGGCGCAGGATGCGGATGTCTTCGGCCATGCAGGGATAGAGGTCTTCTACGCGCGGGATGGTCGGCAGCTGGCCGACCGCCAGGTGGGTGGAGGTAAGGCCGCCGGTCCACTCGAAGTGACCGGGGTCATAAGGCTTGCGCCAGCGCCCGCCCCAGCGGAGGCCGAGCTTTTCACCTTCTACGCCCACACGTTTCCAGAGGGCGGTGTTGTTCCACACGGCCACGCCGTCTACCACGGGCACGACGTCAACGGCCAGGCCATACTGATGTTTGGATTTGCCGCCGCCGGAGTTCGTATATTTCTTCCCCATGACCTTGTACTCGTTTTGTTTGGCATGGGTGCGGTAAGATTCTACGACGGCCAGGGTAATGCCCTTGGCTTTGCATGTTTCGATCAGTGTCTTGATGCGGTCGCGAAAGTAGGGGTGCAGGGCGTTCAGATCGGTGATCATCGGCATGGCGCCCCGGTCTTTTCCATAATGGAAGTTTTCGACGTAGCACCAGTGTTTCCAACCGTTTACGGTATCGACGACCTCAGGAGTTTCTTCTACCTCCAGCGACACGGTAATGGCGTCGTCCGGCACGATCACTTCCTCTACCGGTTCGCTGTAAAACAGCTCGGCATGCTCGCGGCAATCATAGGGTGCAAACAGGGAACTGTGTTGCGCCTGGGCGGTGAAACATACGCCGCTCAGCAGGGTCATGGCAGCAACGACAGATAGGAGAGGTTTCGGCATTTTTTTCAATGTCATACGAGGGCACAAAAATATGACTTTTAGCAATTTAGCACTTTATCCAAAAGTTAAGCTTCCAACGGGGATTTTACCGGTGTAATATTTTCGGTGTTCCGGACGGGCGCACGCGTTTCCGAACCGGAAAACGTGTAAAAACGAAAGAGGCCGCCCGGATGGGCAGCCTCTTGCACGCCGGTGGCGGCACCTGGCGGTCAGGCTGTTAGTTGATAGCGTTGTCCTTGCCCAATTCGTCCATCATAGACTGGTATTTGGTCTTGAGGGTTTCGTCGGTTGTAAGGGCTTTCTTCACTTTGTTAAAAGAAGCCACGCCCACGTAGTCCTTTGCCAGCAGTTGGTACGTTTCCTTGATCTTGGCAGTGCCTTCTTCGCGATGGGCGATCACTTCTTTTACAAAGCGGATCTCGTCGGGAGTGGCCTGTGCTTCGAGTAGTTTTGTTTCGTCGTTGATGATCTTGTAAAGCTCGTTGTATCGTGCTACCGGTACGGCTTTGTTCTCTTTCACCATGCCTTTGATCTCGCCCGACAATTCCGTCTGCATCTCGTTGATCGAGTCCATGGCCACTGCATACTTCTTCAGCTCTTCATCGGTTACGGCAGCCGCATTCTGCGCATCTTGTGCGAACAGAGGTGCGGAAGCCAGGGTCAGGAAAAAGATCCCCGTTAAAAATGTTGACTTCATACTTCGCGATGGTTTTTTATTGTTTGAAATACGTTTAATAAGCATGTTACAAACGTAAGGGCAGGAAACCATCGTATTTCTCGTAAGCGGTTAATTTTGCTTTTCACTGGAAAAAAAATGCCGCCCCAGACAGTGGGGGCGGCATCGATCAATCAATCCCTTCTATTCTCAGCCAACAACAGTATTATCAGGCATCGGCCTTGAGCTTGGGCGCGCCGGCCAGGATGTCGGCATCGGCCAGGGCCGCGAACTTCTCGAAGTTCTTGAGGAACGCTTCGGCCAGGTATTGAGCCTTGTGGTCGTATGCATCTTTATCCTCCCACGTGTCGCGCGGGTTGAGCAGGCCGTCGGGCACACCGGGACAAGACAGGGGCACGGCTAACCCGAAGATCTCGTGGTTCTCATACTCAACGTTGTCAAGCTTGCCCTCCAGCGCCGCCGTGATCAGTGCGCGGGTATATTTTAAGCTCATGCGTTTGCCGGTGCCATAGGGGCCGCCGGTCCAACCGGTATTGACCATCCATACACGCACGCCGGCTTCCTGCATTTTGTCACTCAGCATGGTAGCATACCGGGCGGGGTGCAGCGGCATGAACGGTGCGCCAAAGCAGGCGGAGAAGGTCATGGTGGGCTCGGTCACGTCGGCTTCCGTTCCCGCCACCTTGGCCGTATAGCCGGAGATGAAGTGGAACGCCGCCTGCCCCGGTGTGAGCCGCGCGATGGGCGGCAGCACGCCGTAGGCATCGCACGTCAGAAAGAAGATGTTCCGGGGGTTCCTGCCCAGCGACGGCTGTACCGTGTTGCAGATATAGTCGATGGGATAGCTCACGCGGGTGTTCTCGGTGCGCGTGCCGTCGGCGTAATCCACGTCGGTGGTGCCCGGCTTGTAGCCTATGTTCTCGAGGAGGGCACCGGGGCGTATAGCCCGGTAGATGTCGGGCTCTTTTTCTTCCGACAGGTCGATGGTCTTGGCATAGCAGCCGCCCTCGAAGTTGAAGATGACGTTGTCGGGCGTCCAGCCGTGCTCGTCGTCGCCGATGAGCTTGCGGTTGGGGTCGGCCGACAGGGTGGTCTTGCCCGTGCCGGAAAGGCCGAAGAAGATGGCCGTGTCGCCGGCCGCGCCGACGTTGGCCGAGCAGTGCATGGCGAGCACGTTCTGCTGGTGAGGCAGAATGAAGTTGAGCGCGGTAAAGATGCCTTTCTTGATCTCGCCGGTATAGCCGCTGCCGCCGATCAGGATCACCTTGCGGGTGAAGTCGATGATGGAGAAGTTATGCTGGCGTGTGCCGTCTACCGCCGGGTCGGCGTGGAAGCCGGGGGCGTTGAGGATCAGCCACTCGGGCTCGAAGTTGCCGAGCTCTTGCTCGGTCGGGCGGATGAACATGTTGTACACAAACAGGTTTGACCAGGCGTACTCGTTTACCACGCGCACGCGCAGGCGGTAGCGGGGGTCGGCACAGGCGTATGCGTCACGCACGTAGAACTCCTTGCCTTCAAAGTACTGCAGCATCTTTTCGTGCAGCTGGGCAAACTTGTCGGGGGCAAAGGGAATGTTGAACTGGTTCCACCAGACGGCGTCCTGGGTCAGGGCGTCTTTCACGGTGAACTTGTCTTTCGGAGACCGGCCGGTGAACTCACCCGTGTCGATTGCCAGCGCGCCACTGGTCGTCTTCTTCGCTTGTCCCAGCCTGAGCGCTTGCTCCGCCAGCGCATCGGGCGATAAATTCCAATGCGCTTTTCCTTTGGGAATACCAAAGCTGTCCGTCCCGACGGATCGGGACTTAGTTCCGGATTCTAACATGTTTGTTGGGTTAATGAGTTGAACAAAGTTAGCTATTTTTATAGTGTTTCAATCGTTTGCAATGAATTTTTTGTTTCCTTTGCGACCGGAATGGTCATTTGCGAAAACCAATTTCTCGCCCTACTTTCGGGCGATTTTGGAATAACATTTTGCCGGGAGACCTATACCTAAGCTGATCATCTGTTTTCATGAATACAGACAAAACTTTTTTTGGCCACCCGCGTGGCCTTGCGACGTTGTTTTTTACCGAAATGTGGGAGCGATTCAGCTACTACGGAATGCGGGCCTTGCTGTTACTGTTCATGGTTGCCTCCGTCGAAAAAGGCGGGATGGGCCTGGACGACCGCACCGGCGGCGCTATCTATGGCCTGTACACCATGTTCGTCTACCTGCTGGCGCTACCCGGGGGGTGGCTGGCCGATAAATTCTTCGGTTTGCGACGCTCGATCCTGTATGGCGGCTGCATCATTGCGCTGGGACACTTCTGCCTCGCGCTGCCCTCGCAGGAAACCTTCTTCCTCGGACTGCTCTTTATCGTATTGGGCACCGGCATGCTGAAGCCCAACATCAGCAGCATGGTAGGCGAGATCTACCCGCCGGAAGACCAGGTGCGGCGCGATGCCGGTTTTTCCATCTTCTTCATGGGCATCAACTCGGGCGCACTGATCTCGCCCATCATCGTGGGCTACCTCGGTGAAAATGTCAACTGGCACTATGGCTTCGCCGCCGCCGGCGTCGGCATGGTGTTGGGTGTGATCCAGTATAAGCTTACCGACAATTATCTCGGTACAGTAGGGTTGGAGCCAAGCCGGCATGCCGACCCCGTACGGCAAAAGGCGCTGGAGAGGAACATCCGCTATGCGTTGTGGATCATCGGGATAGGCCTCGCAACGCTGGTGGCCCTGTTGTGGACCCGTACCATTACCATCAACCCTGTCGTGTTTGCGCAAGGTTCCGGCGTGGTGCTGCTGATCAGCGTGCTGCTATACTTCGCCTACGTATTTATCTTCGAGAACCTCACGGCCGACGAGAAGAAAAAAGTGCTGGCCATCTTTATATTCTTTGTCGTGACGACGGCGTTCTATGCCGGGTATGAAGGGCAGGGCTCATCGCTCAACCTGTTTGCCGACCGCTATGCCGACCGCCTCTTTGGTGGTTTTACCATGCCTGCCAGCTGGCTGCAGTCGGCGCCGCCCATCTTTGTGCTTTTGTTTGTGCCGGTCTTCACGTGGCTGTGGTCTACGCTGGCCAAGCGCAAGCTCAACCCCATTACGCCGGTGAAACTCGCCATGGGCTTGTTCTGGATGGGCCTGGGCTACCTGGTCATGATGGGCGCGGCGGGGATTGTCATGCAAGGCAATAAGCCGGGCGTATCGTGGCTGGTGGTGACCTATATGCTGCATACCTTCGGCGAGATCTGTTTATACCCCATTGGCCTGAGCGGAGTGACCAAGCTGGCGCCGAAGCGGCTGGTGGGACAGATGATGGGGGTGTTCTTTATGGCCCTGGCCCTGGGCAACTTGTTTGCAGGGTTGTATGCCGGGGAGTTTAGCGAAGAGGTGCTCGCCCAGGATCCCTCGTTGATGACCGACCTGTTTGCGCTGATCGTGAAGATCATGTTGGTCGCAGGGGTGATCGTGCTGGTGCTGGCCAAGCCTATCCGCAAGCTGATGGGCGACATCCGCTAATGACTGTGTAACTCATTATACCTATCCTATGGAAAATAAAACGTTTAAGCCGTATGTGCCGCCGGAGACGACGATGGCGGAGTTTACGGTGAAGTCCGTACTGGTCGGTTCTTTGTTCGGCATTTTGTTCGGTGCGTCGACAGTATACCTGGCGTTGAAAGCGGGGCTCACCGTGACGGCCTCGATCCCCATTGCCGTGATCGCCATTACGCTGGGACGGAAGTTTCTCAAGACGACGATCCTCGAAAATAACATTATTCAAACCACGGGCTCGGCAGGTGAGTCGATCGCAGCGGGGGTGGTGTTTACATTGCCGGGCTTTTTGTTCCTTTCGCCCGATGCCAGCGGCGAAAGCATTGGCGAGCATTATTTCAATTACTTAACGATCCTGATCCTGGCGGCCTTTGGCGGAATGCTGGGCACGCTCATGATGGTGCCGCTGCGCCGGTCGCTGATCGTAAAAGAACACGGCGTGCTGCCGTATCCGGAAGGAACGGCGTGCGCGTCGGTACTGCAGGCCGGCGAGAAAGGCGGTGTGTTCGCGCAGACTGCCTTTATCGGCATGGGCGTGGCCATGGTGTATGCCTTGTTGCAAAAAGTATTTCACGTCATTGCCGAGGTGCCGTCGTTTGTCACGACACAGGCCAACCGGTACTGGCCGTCGGCGGCGACGCGTGGTGAGATTACGCCAGAGTACCTGGGGGTGGGCTATATCATCGGTCCCCGCATTTCGGGCATCCTGGTGGCCGGCTCGGTGCTGGCCTGGTGGGCGCTTACGCCGCTGTTGACCACGCTGGTGTCGCCCGATACCATCGCCCTTCAGTTGGTAAAGCTGGGCTACCTGGCCGACATCAACACGTCCGGCGGGCGCGGCGCGTGGGATGCCGGTGCGCATACTTTTAGTAGCTATGCTGATGCTATCTACTGGGCATACATTCGCCAGATCGGTGCGGGTGCCGTAGCAGCCGGTGGTTTTATTACCCTGCTCAAGACCATTCCGACGATCGTTTCTTCTTTCCGCGAAAGCATTGCTTCCATGCGCAGCGACGCGGGCACTCAGACCAACGTGGTGCGTACGGAACGTGACCTTACCTTTAAGGTCGTTATCATCGGTAGCATTGCCCTGGTATTGCTGACGGCCATGCTTCCGGATAACATCATCCCCGGCGACAATATTTTGCAAAAGCTCATTATCGGCATATTGATCGTCGTCTTCGGGTTCTTCTTTGTGACGGTATCCAGCCGTATCGTCGGGCTGGTGGGCACGAGTAACAATCCTATTTCGGGTATGACCATCGCCACGCTGATGGGTACATGTTTGATCTTTACCAGCGTGGGCTGGTCCGGCAAGTTTTATGAGCCGCTGGCACTGGTAGTGGGGGGGATGATCTGTATCGCCGCTTCCAACGCGGGTGGGACTTCGCAAGACCTCAAGACGGGTTATATCGTGGGGGCTACACCACGCTACCAGCAGTTGGCATTGTTTATCGGTGCCATTGTTTCGTCGGTTGCTATTGGTGTGGTTGTGCAAATCCTCGATACGCCTACACCCGACATGGTCGCGCAAGGCCTGCAGCACGCGATTGGAAGCGACAAATATCCGGCCCCGCAATCTACGCTCATGGCTACGTTGGCCAAGGGTATTCTGTCGTATAACCTCGACTGGCAGTTTGTGATGGTTGGGGTGTTCATCGCCATTACCATGGAGCTGTGCGGCGTCAAGGCACTGGCGTTTGCCATTGGGCTGTACCTGCCGCTCTCTACTACATTGCCCATCTTTGCCGGGGGTGCGCTGAAAGGATATATCGACTGGAATGCAGAACGCAAGGGCGAGAAGAAAGAAGAAGACGAACTGAGCCGCGGCAGCTTATTTGCCACAGGTCTGATTGCCGGTGGCGCCCTGACTGGGGTACTGGTGGCCATCCTGGCGGTATCCCTTCCGACGATTATGGACTCGATGAATGTGGAGCACCACCTGGTGGCAGGTATCGGTAGCGATGCGTATCAGTTGCTGGGCGTAGCATTCTTTGTCGCGATGATGTTCATGCTGTACCGGTTGGCGAAGCAGAAATAGATCGCTGTGAAAGCCACCCATACAGGCGACTGTATACTATTTGTTTACGGGGGTATAAATTAACCGGAGTATGAAATTATACGCGACTCTGATAATTCTCCGGAATGATTCGGACAGCGACACGAAAATATTACGTATATAGAAAATGAAGTTCCTATAGATATTTTCAAAGACACACCGGATTTGAGCCTCCCATAAGGCAAAAAGGTCACCCTCCCGGGGTGGCCTTTTTATTTGGGTATAAAAACATACATGGCAGACGTTGGCCAGGACCCGTTGCGTTGAATGGCGTGTGGGGGAAGCGTGTATCTTTACCCTATATCTAACAATAATCCGAAGTATCTATGAAAATGAAATGTTGGCCAATGGTTGTGTTGGTAGCCATGATGGCATTTGCGTGTAGCGACGATGATGGAACCAAGGCGCCCGCCGGGGACCCGGAGACGCACGAAGATCCGGACGAGACGCCGGAAGCAAAAAAACTGGCGTTTACGGTTACCGGTAATGTAGTGCCCACGGGCGCCAGCGCGTGGATGGTGCTATCGGATAAGCAAGGCAACGTGCTCGACGCAGCCGAGTTGAAGAACAATGCAACGCACACCTTTGAGGCGGCCGAAAACTTTGCCGAAGACAACGTAACCCTCACGGTGATCCGCAACTACCACGCGAAGTATACAAGCGTCGACACCTATGCCCAGGTGCCGTTTGGGCAATACGGATTTGCGACGATCAGCACCCCAGGAGCCGCGGTGGGCAAGGTAACGGTAAACGTGGACGGCTATGAGGGTGATCGGCTTTCTATTACAAACTCAGGACCGAGAGTACCGTATTCTACCGCTGAGCAATTTGAACGTACCGACACCGGGGTAAAGATTGGCTTTACGACATGGTCTCAAAAGTCGAAGGTACTGATCGCCAAGAATGCTGCGCCTTTTCAGTATCTGTACGGCGAATACGAGCAGAATACACCCTATACGGTTCAGTTAAACGAATTTAATCTGGCGGAAGCGATAGACGTTCCGTGGCCCGGCGATGCGGAATTTGCCGCATGGCAAATTACCGGTATCAACAGCGATGGCGATTTTCGCTATTATACCACGTCGCGCGTGCGGTCTCTTGAAAGCCCGGAGGAATTCCAAACCATTCCCGTTATGCCCGACTTTTTTACGTCCTACAGCGTAACGCTGTCGGCGCGGTCCGGCAACGTTTCTAATGTCTATTCGAATAAGGGCAGTGAAATGGCGACGACGATGAAGTATATGGACGCAACATTTCTCTATGCTCAAAACGACAATCGATTTACCTGGGAGACAACCGGTACGGCCGATGCGGTGAGATTGCAGGTGCTGGCTTCATTGGATGGTAATCAATCGGATTGGAGGATACACGGCCCGACAGGGCAATATGAGGTCAATGTTCCGGTAATCCCTGCGAGCGTGACCCTGAGCTCGGGAAACATGAAGCGATCCTTCGCCGAGCTGGCGGAGAATGCCGTTAGCTACACGACGGAATTGCGGGAATATGCCGGGTACACCAGCTATTTTGATGTAGATGTAAAACCTGCCCTGATAGACAATACGTCGATGACCTGGACAGAGATTTTGACTAAGTCGGTAGAGCATATTACGCAGTAATATCGCCCTCACGTAAACAAAAAGCCTGGCCGTCGTCTGACAGTCAGGCTTTTTTATATAAGCTTTTCTAACGCTTAGTAATCGCCCAGGGTCTCTTCCAGCTGAGCAAGCGCCTTCTTGAGCTCTTCGTCGTTGGGAGCAACACCGTGCCACTTGTGCGAGCCGACCATATAGTCTACGCCGTAGCCCATTTCGGTCTTCATCAGGTTCATCACCGGCTTGCCGTTCTTGGCAAGCTTCTGGGCATTCTCCAGACCTGCTACGACCTCGTCCAGGTTGTTGCCGTTGAACTCCTGCACGATCCAACCGAAGGCTTCCCACTTGGCGCGCAGGTTGAGCAGCGACAGGATCTTGTCTACAGGGCCGTCGATCTGCTGGCCGTTATAGTCAACTGTGGCAATGAGATTATCTACTTTATTGGCGCCGGCGTACATGGCAGCTTCCCAAACCTGACCTTCCTGAAGCTCGCCGTCGCCCATGAGGACGTATACGAAGCGGTCGTCCTTGTCCAGTTTTTTGGCTTGTGCCGCACCGTTGGCGACCGACAGGCCCTGGCCCAGCGATCCGGAGGCGATCCGGATACCCGGCAGATGCTCGTGTGTAGCGGGGTGGCCTTGCAGGCGCGAGTTCAGCATCCGGAAGGTAGCGAGCTCTTTTTTATCAAAGTAGCCGGCGTGTGCCAGTGTAGAATAGAACACCGGCGAGATGTGGCCATTGGAAAGAAAGAATATGTCTTCGCCCTTGCCGTTCATGTTGAACTTGGGGTCGTGCTTCATGATCTTGAAGTACAGGGCTACAAAGAAGTCGGTGCAACCCAGCGAGCCGCCCGGGTGGCCTGATTGACAGGCGTGTACCATGCGAACGATGTCTCGGCGGATCTGAGAGCTTAGCTTACGAAGATTATTCAGGTCTGTTGTCTGGCTCATGAATGTCGGTATGTTTGCCGCGAAGATGCTTTAAATTTTGACAAAAAGAAAGGGCATCTGGTGGATGCCCTTATTCTATTCTTTTGTAATGAATGTGCTTACGGAGCAGGAGTTTCGGCCGGGGCGCCGGCAGCGCTGTCGGTACCAAGGCTGTTCAGATCCGGCGCAGTTTGCGCAGGCGCTTGCTCACCGGCGCGGTCCAGCATTTTGTTGCTGCCTTCCGTGCCACGGCTTACGCCGATGTAGTTGGTGGACAGCGTCAGGATCATGATGGCGATAATGAACGTCCAGGTCAGTTTTTCCAGCAGGTCGCCAGTCTTCTTTACGCCGATGATGTTGCTGGCCGCAGAGCCTCCGAACTGGCTGGTGAGACCACCCCCTTTGGAGTTTTGTGCCAGGATAACAAGCACCAATAAAACAGCGAACAGGATGATCAGGCTAATGACAAGTGTATACATAAGTTATTTTTTCAAATCTTCAATTTGCGCCGCAAAGTAAGCCTTTTTTTGTGGAAACTTCCAAATAAGCTTTTTTAAAACCTCGATGGCTTTGTCTTTCTTTCCTTGCTTGAGCAGGATCTCAACCAGGGTCTCGGATACGATGTTGTCGCCAAACTCGCCGGTTTTGATGGTAGAAAGGTCGCCCTGTGGCGGTGGCAGCGGTTTTTCTTTGGATTGTGCAATGCTGGGCGCGCTGCGGATGAACTGATCGATCATCTCCAGCTGCTCTTTTTGCTTATCGTTTTCCGGCGCCAGCGCTTCCTTGTTGGCGATCTCATCGATCAGCTCTTCGCCGTTGTTATCCTTTTTTTTACCGCGTTTGCGCGTGGCAGGTGTTTCCGCCTCCGGTGGCGCGGCGTGTTGATGGGCGGCGGCCCGTGCCAGCTCGATGATGCGCTGCTTCCTGGATTTTATCGGGCTTTGGTCATGCTCCGGATCGACCGCATCGCCTTCCTCGTGCGTTTCTTCGCCCGTAACGGGCGGCAGCACAACCGCCGCAGAGGCTTCCTGCGATGGCGCCGGCGTGGCACTGCCCGTGAACAGCGATTCAAAGTTTGCTTTTAGCGCGTGCAGGCGTTCCAGGTCCTGGATCACCTCTTCGGCTAAATTGTCGTCCGCTTCTGGCGGCGCGGTGGCAGCCGGCTGATTGGCATACGTAACGCTGGGAATGACGTCGAGGGATCCCGGCGCAAGTTGCATGGGGGAGGTTTCCAGCGTCATCATTTCGCGCAGCACGCCGCGGTCGGCAGCATAGACGGCCGCCTGTTGCAGCTCCGCCTGGTGGCTGGTAAAACCGTGGTCCTTGGCTACCCGGGCAGACAGGACGTGCAGCATTTGGCTATAGGGAAATGCCTCCTTCAGGGAAAGGACGGCCTGCGCTTCCGCCGAGGAGCTCTCGGGGTAGTGTTTCAGTACGTGTATGAAGAGGTCTTTTTCCACAGTAAATGAGCCTGATTGGTAAAAATAGTAAATTTTACCAGTTGGCAACAGACGCGTTGTAGATGTCGTTGACGAGACGTGCAAAAATGTCTTTAGTCAGTCGCTCTTCTATGTCAGTGAAGTTCTGATCGTTCGTAAAATCCTGGTAAAACGAGAACGATTTGTCCTTAAAGGACATGGTCTCGTCCAGCGTGTTGACGTACGTCACTTTGATGGTAATGGTCAGCCGGGTCGACGAGGCGTTGCTGAACTGGCCCTGATCACCCGTGGCCACCGGCGCAATGGGCGTCAGGCGGAAGTCGGTGATCTCGCCGTCCATCTGCAGCTCGCCGTTGTCTTGCACCACCGACAGGTTCGAGTTCTGAATGAGGTAGTTCTTCAGGTCGTTGGTAAAGGTCTGGCCCATGTTGGCGGGCCCCAGGTCGGCGTTGTTATAGAACTCCGACATCGAAATGGTCTTCGCCTGGGTGGCCGAGCCGTTGAACGAGTAGACACCACAGCTTTGTAAGACAACGGCCAGCGAGGCTACCAGGGCAATGGCCGTCACCTGCATCGTGGTGACGGTATTATTCTTCCAGATCATATTGCTTGATTTTACGGTATAGGGTTCGCTCGGAAATTCCCAAATCCCGTGCCGCATATTTACGGCGGTTGTTATTTTTTTGCAGCGCCCGCAGGATCAGCTCCTTCTCTTTCTTCTCGATCGAGAGTGAATCGTCTTCGGTCTCGTGGCTGATGTCGTGTATATCTTCCACATGGGCGTCGTCGTCGGGCAGCGAGGGCGACACGTTCAGCAGCACCGGCTCCGACGCCGCTGCCGGGTGATGGTGATGCTCGGTGGCCTCGACACCGTCGAACAGGTCCGGGTGATCCTTCACCACTTGTGCTTTGCCCTGGTTGGAGTAGGTATCCAGCACGAGCTTCTTCAGATCGTTAAAGTCCTTTTTCATATCGAACAGGACCTTGTATAAGATGTCGCGCTCCGACACACCGTCCTTGTCGGTGGCGGCGTTTTTATAGAGCGCCGGCAGGCTGTTTTCCTTGGGCAGGTAGCGCTGCAGCGTGTCGGCATTGATCTCCTTCTCGTCCGTCGAGAGCACGGAGATCTGCTCCACCAGGTTTTTGAGCTGGCGGATGTTGCCCGGAAAACGATACTTCAGCAGCACGTCCTTGGCGTCGTCTGTCAGCGAGATGGGCTTGACGCGGTATTTCTCGGCAAAGTCCGATGCAAACTTGCGGAAGAGCAGCTCGATGTCGCGGCCACGTTCCCGCAGCGGCGGCACATAGATCGGTACGGTGCTCAGGCGGTAATAGAGGTCTTCGCGGAACTTGCCTTCCGCTACGTTGCGCATAAGGTTGACGTTGGTTGCCGCCACCACGCGCACATCGGTCTTCTGTACTTTGGAAGAGCCTACTTTAATGAACTCGCCGTTTTCCAGCACGCGCAGCAATCGGGCTTGCGTACCCAGCGGCATTTCGCCGATCTCGTCCAGGAAGATCGTGCCGCCGTTGGTCACTTCAAAGTACCCCTTGCGGGCCTCGTGGGCGCCGGTAAAAGACCCTTTTTCGTGTCCGAAAAGCTCGGAGTCGATCGTGCCTTCGGGAATGGAGCCGCAGTTGATGGCGATGAACTGTCCGTGCTTGCGCGCGCTCAGGTGGTGAATGATCTTGGAGAACGATTCCTTACCGCTACCGCTTTCGCCGGTGATGAGTACGGACATATCGGTCGGGGCCACCTGTACGGCCACATTGACGGCATTGTTGAGCAGCGGCGACGTGCCAATGATGCCAAACCGCTGTTTTACATTCTGTATCTCGGTGTCTGTAATTGCCATAACTTCGTTGTTGGTTATTGTACTGCGCGGCCGATCAGCGTGCCGCCGGTACACTCTTCTACCAATACCTGGACGTACTGTCCCTTCTGGTATTGTTCACGCGGGAAGACAATTACCTTGTTGGTCGTATCGCGGCCCTGCAGGTAGTCTTCCGATTTTCTTGAAAATCCTTCGATCAGTACTTTGTGTACTTTGCCCACACTGCGCTGGTTGCGCAGCAGCGAGTGTGCGCGTTGTTTCGCAATGATCTCATTCAGGCGGCGGGTCTTTACGTCCAGCGGAATGTCGTCGGCGTATTTCTTCGCGGCGGGTGTGCCCGGGCGTTCGGAGTAAAAGAACATATAGGCGAAGTCATACTGCACGGCGTCCATGAGGCTGAGCGTATCCTGGTGCTCTTCTTCGGTCTCCGAACAGAAGCCGGCGATCATGTCCGACGACAGGCCGCAATCTTCGCCGAGGATCCGGCGTATGGTGATGGCCTTTTCCAGGTACCATTCACGCGTGTAGTCGCGCTTCATTAGTTCCAGCACACGGGTGTTGCCGCTCTGCATGGGAAGGTGTATGTTTTTACAAATGTTTTCATGACGGGCCATGGTATGCAGCACATCATCGGTAATGTCTTTAGGATGCGAGGTCGAAAAGCGGATGCGCAGGTCGGGGCTCACCCGGGCCACCTGGTCGAGCAGGTTGGCAAAGGTGATTACCTCGTTAACGCCGTGCTTTTCAAGCCAGGCCTTGTTGTTGTTCTCAGGGCTCCATTTATAGGAGTCCACGTTCTGCCCCAGCAGCGTTACCTCGCGGTAGCCACGGTTGAAGAGGTCTTGCGCTTCGGCCACGATGGACTGCGGATCACGGCTGCGCTCGCGGCCGCGGGTGAACGGCACCACGCAGAAGGAGCACATGTTGTCACAACCGCGCATGATAGAAATGAAGGCCGTAACACCGTTGGAATTCAACCGCACGGGGCTGATGTCGGCATAGGTCTCTTCGCGTGACAGGAAGGTGTTGATAGCTTTTTCGCCTTCGTCAACCTGGCCGATCAGGGCCGGCAGATCGCGGTAAGCATCCGGCCCGGCCACGAGATCAACGATCTTCTCCTCGTCCAATAACTTCGCCTTGAGGCGCTCGGCCATACAGCCCAGTACACCCACCAGCATCTCGGGCTTCTGCCTTTTCATGGAGTTGATTACGGTCAGACGCTGGCGCACCGTCTGCTCGGCTTTCTCGCGAATGGAGCAGGTATTTAAAAAGACCACGTCGGCCTGTAATATATCCGAGGTAGTGTCAAAGCCTTCCTTTTGCAGGATCGAGGCCACGATCTCGCTGTCGGAGAAGTTCATCTGGCAGCCATAGCTCTCGATATACAGCTTGCGGGCTTTGCCGGTGTTTTGATCCTTGGACACCTGGAAGGTCTCACATGCTTCGGTCTCACGGGGTGTTATGACATCCAGGTCTTCGATCAGATTTTTCATGGTCGATGGTCGTTGCTCAGTAAATCGCAAAAATACAATTTTTAGTGTTTAAAAGTGACATCTTGTCAGTGAAACTATCGGGGAGAACGCTGTTTTGCGCCAAATGCGCGTAGTCACTGTGGAATTCGGTTTGTACCTTGCCGCCAATATCATATCTGACACATCCATAACATGGCGCTGATTAAATCCGTTCGTGGGCATGAGCCCCGCTTTGGGAAAAACTGTTTTCTGGCCGACAACGCCACCGTGGTGGGGGAGGTCGTCATGGGCGACAACTGCACCGTGTGGTTTAACGCCGTGGTGCGGGGCGATGTGCACGCCATCACGATCGGCGACAACACCAACATTCAGGACGGCGCCGTCATCCATTGTACCTACCAGAAGGCCAAAACTGTGATCGGCAGCAACGTATCCATTGCCCACAATGCCATTGTGCACGGGTGCACGGTACACGACAATGTGCTCATCGGCATGGGCGCCATTGTCATGGACGACGCCGTGATCGGCAGTGATTCGGTCATCGCAGCAGGGGCCGTGGTACTGGCAGGCACCCAGGTGGAGCCGGGCAGCATCTATGCAGGCATGCCCGCCCGCCGCGTAAAAGACATCACAGACGAGATGCGGGCGGTGATCCGCCGTACGGCGGGAAATTACCCGATGTACGCGGAATGGTTCAAATAAACACGAATTCGACATTGCTTTTTTACGCCCGCACCCGGAAATTGCGACAAGAATAAAGCCCCCGCGTTGCGCCGGAAAAATTGCGGCGTTTACCATTTTATTTTTTAAATTAAAGCAAAAGACATCATAAGGATAATCGCGGTATGCCAGCATTAGAGAACATGGGATTTACGCAGGACGTTTTAGACGACTACCGGGCCCGGATAAAAGCTTCGGGGAGAAGCTTTATTTATGACGAAGACGACGAGAACTCGGACGAGTATGCCCACTTCTATTTTATAGGCAAGTACGAAGGCCGCGACGTAGTATACGACGCCGTGATCTATACGCTGCGCCTGCAGCACGAGAGCGAGCTCTATGAAATTGCAGAGCACCGCGCAGCCAAGCATTTCCCGCAATACAAAAAGATCACCTACGACGAAGACGAGAACGGAAACCTCGAAGCGCTCGATCCGCTGGAGGAGGAGATAGGCCTGTTTATGGCCGAAGTGATCATGGAGCTCGAAGAGGATGAAGCCGTGAAAGTAAAAGAGCATGTCGACCTCGACGCCAATGTCGAATTTGGCGTAAGCCTCGATGCCGGCCTGCACGTGGAGGTCATTACCCCCAAGGTGGTCGAGAAATTCATCCGCGAATTCAACGACGACACCCTCAAGCTGGACGCCACCCTCTATACGTTTCAGACCCAGGAAGCCGATTAAGGTCAGCGGGGCGCACCCGTTTGCCGTTTATTAAATTCTGACCATATTTGCGCCCTGAACTTGAACCTTAACCATGAAGAATCTTTCCTTGATCCTCAACATCGTGCTGCTGATTGCGGTTGGTGTCCTGTTTTTCCTTCATTTTTCAAAAGATAAGCCGGCTGGCGGCACGGCAGGTGCTTCCGTGGAGCCGGGCGAGCTGTCGGTGGCCTACATCAATTCCGACACCGTACTGAAGTACTACGAGTACCTGAAAGCCGAAAAGATCACGCTGGAGGATAAGACCAAGAAGATGGAGCAGGATTTCCGTAACCGTGCACAAGGCCTGCAGAACGAGATCGCAGCGTACCAACGCAATGTATCGAGCATGACCCTGGGACAAGTACGCGCTACAGAAGAGGAGCTGGGCAAAAAGCAACAGAATCTGCAAATGTATCAGCAAAGCCTGAGCCAGGCGCTGATGGAAGAGGAAGCAAAGCTGAACCGCGAGCTGTACACCCGCGTGACGGAGTACCTCAAGAAGTATGGCAAAGAGAAAGGTCTGCACGTGGTGCTGAAGCGCGACCCCGCCAGCGACGTGCTGTGGGCCAACGATGCCCTGGATATATCGCAGGATGTGATCACTGGTCTGAACAGCGAGTATACTGCCGAGAAGGGCGGCACAGCGCCGAAGAAAGACTCCACGGCTACAAAATAAGCCGGTATACCCGTCACGGGTACACCTGCAACCTTTGCTAAAATCCGGCTCTGATGTTTCATCGGGGCCGGATTTTTTTATCTTTGACGATTATCCCCGTATGGCGAAAGGGCTAGCGAACGCGTTGCGCATCAAGAGCGAAGAGCAAAAGCAGATTGTACTGATGCTCTGTACAGGCTTTTTCATGGGTGTGTTTATCGCCACGTACCAGGTTACCGCCGATTCGCTGTTCCTCAACCGCATGGGCAGCTACCTCGACAAAGCCTTTCTGGTGGCCGGGGGCCTCGGGATCATCACCACCTCTTCTTTCGCCTTTTTTCAAAACCGTATCCGGTTTACAACGCTGGCCTTGGGGGCTGTTACGCTCATCCTGGCCTTTACACTGGGGGCCTACTGGCTGCTGAATTTCGGGGACCAGGCCTGGCACAACTACTTCATCTTCGCGCTCTATTGCATGTCCGGCCCCATGACGGCCATCCTGCTGCTGAGCTTCTGGGGCATCTTCGGCCGGCTGTTTAACTTCCGCCAGTCCAAGCGCATCATCGGCTGGATCGATACCGGCCAGCTCATCGCCGCCATCCTGGCCACGCTGGTAGCCATTCCGTTCACGTCGGAGATCATCCAGGATACCTCCAACTACCTGCTGGTGTGCGCCATCAGCATTGCCATGGTGTGTGTCCTGCTGCTGGCCATCGCGTCGTCCTTTACCTTGTCCAAGAACGACCCCCGCGAGTTCGGGGTGGCCGTCCGGCGCGAAACACGGCTGGTCAAGCTGTTTGGCGACAAGTACATTCGCACACTGTGCGTGTTCCTGCTCATCTCCATGGTGATGTTTGTGCTCAGCCAGTATTCCTTCCAGGAGCTGGTGACCAAACAATATACCGACGAGCGCTCGCTGACCAACTTCAACTCGTTCTTCGTGGGGGCGGTGTACGGCATCAGCCTGATCATGCAGACGTTCGTAAACCAGCGCATCATCAGCAACTACGGGCTGCGCGTATCGCTCATCATCCTGCCGGCCGTCACGGCGCTGTTCGCCGCGGGCTGTATCGGCTTCGGCCTGAGCTTCGGGTTTGAAAAAGAACTGGCCCCTACGGGGTTTATATACTTCTTTTTGTTCGTGGCGTTGACGCGCCTCTTCAACTGGACGCTGCGCGACTCGCTCGAGAACCCCGTGTTCAAGCTCTTCTTTATTCCCCTCGACAACCGGCTGCGCTTCAGCGTACAGTCCAAGGTAGAAGGGTTGATGAACGAGGTGGCCCGCTTTGTAGCCGGCCTGGCCATCTTCGGGTTGGCGTTTGTGCCGTTCTTTAACATGCTCTATATCTCGGCATTCCTGATCCTGCTGGCCGGGGCCTATTTCGTCGTGGTGGGCGGGATGTACCAGGGGTATCGCAACAACATCCGCATCAAGCTCGAAGGATCGGACATCCGGCAGGAGAAGCTCGAAAAAGGATTTACGCAGATCACCCAGAAGCTGGAGCGCATGCTCGACATCCCCCAGGGGTCAAAGGCCGTGTTCTCGTATAAGCTCCTGGAAAAGATCAACGCCGGCCACGTGCGGGTGTGGGTCAACAGCCTGATGCGGAACGAAGCTGAACCGGTACGCCACTACGCACAGGAGAAAATGAACGAGCTCAAGGGTCTGTCGGTGTCGGACCAGTATGTTATCCGGCTGGACGAGAATCGGGTCGACAGCGCGCAAAAGAACATTCTGAGCCGTAGCGAGCTGCAGCTCATCATTCAGCACGGGGGAGACATCACACAAGCGCGCATCCGCAAGCTCGCCCGGTCGAACAACGTCAACGACCGTCACTATGCGGCCGAGCTGCTGCAGCACACCTCGCGGGACGAGTGCACGTCGTTCCTCCTGGAGCTGCTGATCGACAGCGAGCCCACCGTGCGCAACACGGCCATCAAGACCTCGATCCAGAAGTATACGCCCGAGATCATCAACGCGGTGATCGAAAACCTGGGCAGCGCCATCTATAGCAACCAGGCCATGAACGCGCTGGTGCAGATCGGTGCGCCGACCCTGCAGGCCCTGGACACGGCGTTCTACCGCAGTGGCCAGAGCACACAGATGATGCTCCGCATCGTGCAAGTCATCGGCCGGGTAGGAGGGCAGCGGGCCAAGGAGATCCTGTGGAACAAGATCGACTACCCCAACAAAGTCGTCGTGTCGCAGGTACTGCTGTCGTTGGGCGAGTGCGGGTTTAAAGCGGGCATCTCGCAGATCACCCGCATCAAATACGCCATCGAGTCGGATATGGCCGACATCAGCTGGAACCTCAGCGCCATCCAGGAAGTTGGCCACGAAAGCTTCAGCGAGCAGATCAAAACGGCCCTGCAGCACGAGATCAACGGCGACATCGAGCACATTTACATGCTGCTGACGATGTTGTACGACACGCGCTCCATCCAGCTGGTGAAAGAGAACATCGACAGCGGCACGGCCGAAGGTGTGACGTACGCCATCGAGCTGCTCGATGTCTTTTTGTCGGAACAGCTGAAGCAGCGCGTCATCCCCATCCTCGACGACATCTCCGAAGCCGAACGCATCAGCCGGCTCGAGAACTTTTACCCGCGCATCAAGCTCGACTCGCGCCTGGTGCTGAAGTTCATCATCAACCGCGACTTTACGCAGTCCAACCGGTGGACAAAGGCCTGTGTGCTGTTCCAGATCGGTACGCAGCGCATCGAAGAATTTAAGCTCGACCTGATCGCCCAGCTGTTTAACCCCGACCTGCTCATCCGGGAAGTGTCGGCGTGGGCCCTGCACCAGATCAGCACGGCCGAATACGAGATGAACACGAAGCGGCTAGGCGCCGATATCAAGCGTGAGCTCGATACACTTATCATCCAGTCGCGGCGCATGACACGATTTGAAAAGATCCTGCTCTTCCAGAAGAGCGATATTTTCGAGGGTGTGCCCGGCGTGACCCTGTCATACCTGGCCGACCTGAGCGAAGAGCTGCGGTTGAAGAACGGCGAGTCGCTGACCCTCGACGAGCGGGCGAACAACCACTTTTACGTGTTGGTAAAAGGAGAGGTGGCCCTGCAACAGCGGGGCGAGCACGTGAGCACCTTTGCGCCCGGACAGTTTATCGGTGAGATGCTGGGCTTTCCGAACGATGTGAACACGAATATATTGTTGGCGACCTCGACATCGGTGATCCTCAAGTTGAACAAGGATCAGTTTTACGAGCTGTTGTCCGACAACGTGGAGCTGGCCGACAAAGTAGTAGAGTATATATGACACGTAGTAAGAAGATCTTTGCCGGCATGGCAGTCGTGTTTGTGGCGGGTATCGCCTGGGTGAGCTATGATATCAGCCGGCGGACGACGTTTCCCGGCTCAAAACCACAGCTGCAGGAGCGTATCAGGGACACCTATCGGCAAAAGGGTGACACCGCCGCCGCCGATTCTGCAACCCACCGGTAACGTTGGCAAGACAGTGATAATTTTGGGGAAATGAACCGGGCGATAGAAGTTTTGTAGTATTTATTGCGCAATCGGTTGTAGAAATCGAAAAAAAACCTAATTTTGGTACAGATTAAAGCCAACTATAGACATGACAATCCCCCTTAGTCGAGAACTTCGGGGGATTTTCATTTGTACAGGGCGCCAAATGCTCTTCATCCCCCGTAATATTCCGTTCATCTGCGTTACCATCAAGTGGCCGATTAGGGCATGGCCGGAAAGCAATGACACTATACCTTTGATTCAAGATTAAAGCCAACTATAGACAGTGATTATCCCCCGGAGTCCAGGATTTCGGGGGATTCTCATTTTATACCGTTTGTATACTATACATCCCGTACAGCAAGACCCGATTTATAAGGTATAGCATGCACACCGATGTTTTCAGATAAAGGACCAACCTTTCGGCAACCTTTCAGCGACCTTTCAGCGACCTTATAGCGACCTTACAGCGATATTCAGCCATACCAAAGCCACACCAAAGCCGGGGATAAGCCGTACTAAAGTTATCCCTGCCCCGTCGCCGCCCCGGGGAAACCCATAGGAGCCCTGTCAGCCCGCCGGCAGCCCCCGCGATAAACTTCCCGGCAGTTACTGCCACTTGAAAAGTTACTGTATATTTGAATATGAAGACCCCTCTGTGTGCCTGGGTACTGCTGCTTGCCGTTACGCAGGCCTGTGTCTACCACAATCAGGATGAGCCGGCCCCCGCCGGTGTAGACTGTACCACGGCCGATGTAGATTACACCCAGAACATTGTTCCCGTCATCAACACCAAATGTGCTTTCACGGGCTGCCACGACGGCGCGAGCGGAATTCCCGACTGGAAAGTGCTCAGCAATCTGCAGGAGCACGCCGCGGAGGTCCAACGCCGTACACAACTACCCGCGACCGACCCCGACCACATGCCGCGGACAGGAAGCCTGACGGAATCTGAAAAGAACGCCTTGTATTGTTGGATCGAAAACGGAGCACGAGGGGACTAGTGCGCATGAGGTTTACCATTTTATTCTCGATCAGCCTCTTGCTCACAGGCTCGCGCGGCTTCGCCCAGCAGCGGTTTGTGCTGGAGCAATCCAGCATATCGTTTCATTCCGATGGCGTGATCGAAGACATTGCCGCCACCAACACCAACGTGAGCAGCATCTTTGATGCGTCAAAAGGGGAGATCGCCTACCTGCTCAACATGAAAGACTTTCAGTTCCCCAAGAAACTGATGCAGGTCCACTTCAACGAGAAGTACGTGGAGTCGGAAAAATATCCGCGGGCATCCTTCGAAGGAAAGATCGTCGGGTTCGACCCGGCGGTAGAGGGTCTGCAGCAAGTGAACGCCGTCGGCAGGATGACCATTCACGGTGTGACGAAGGACGTGCAATTCCCCGGAACCGTCGAACGCAAAGGCGGGATGCTGGCCATGAAGGCAAATTTTATCCTCAAGCTTCAGGACTACGCCATCAAGGTGCCTCAGATCGTCTGGCAGAATATTGCCCAGCAGGTAGAGGTCACCGTCGATTTTAATTACCGCGCCCAATAATGCTATGATGAGAAGAATACTACCTTTTGTCTTCCTCCTGCCACTGCTGGCACACGCCCAGGGTGACCTGCTGGACGAGCTTAACAAAACCAAACCCGGGACGGATTATACCATTGCCACGTTCAAGGGCACACGGCTGGTCAACGGCCACACGATCGAGACCAAGCAGGCCGGTACGCTGGAGTTCATCTTTGCCCACCGCTTCGGCCCGCTCGACGGCGGCGTGTACGAGATGTTCGGCCTGGACGAAGCCTTTGTGCGCCTCGGCCTGGATTACGGCATTACCGACAACCTGTCGGTGAGCATCGGCCGTAACTCGGCAGACAAGATCATGGACAGTTACGTGAAATACAAGGCCCTTTCGCAACGCTCGGGCCAGAAGAGCTTCCCCTTTACCCTGACGGCGCTCGGGGGCGTGGCCTATAGCATTTCACCCCGGCGCGACGACGAACCGGAAGGTTTCGAAACGGTTGACCGGCTCGCATACACCGGGCAGCTGCTGCTGGCGCGCAAGTTCTCGCCGCGGTTGTCACTGCAGCTCATGCCGACGTTCATTCACAAGAATGCCGTCAGCAAGACCGTTGAACGCAACGACCACGTGGCGCTGGGCGTCGGTGGCCGGTTAAAACTCACGCGGAGCGTAGCGCTTACGACGGAATATTATTACCGTCTCGATCCACCTGACAACGATGTGCTGGAGGCACAAACGTTGTCGCCCCGGTATAACTCCCTGGGGTTCGGCATCGACATCGAGACCGGAGGCCACGTATTCCAGCTCGTGCTGACCAACACCACCAGCCTGACGGAGCGTACCTTCATTACGCAGACCCAGGGCGATTTCTTCGACGGTAAGATCCACCTGGGCTTTAACGTCACACGCACATTTCAGCTGAAGAAGCAAGAGCGTCGTTAGGAGGGCAGGGTATGCGGAATTCCCGGCGATCTTTCCTAATTTTAGCGGTCATGCCATAACCTTGTAGTACGTTGCTGCTTGCTTTTATCATTGTTTACCTCATCCTGACCGTGCTGGTAGGGATCTGGGCGTCCCGCCGGGTGCAAACCTCCGGCGATTTTATGCTGGCCGGGAGAAGCCTGCCGATCGCCATCTCTTCGGCGGCGTTGTTCGCCACCTGGTTTGGGTCGGAAACGGTCTTCGGCGCGTCGTCGGAATTTATCCAGGGCGGCTTGTACGCCGTCATGGAAGACCCCTTCGGGGCGGCACTCTGCCTGCTCTTGTTCGGTTTGTTCTTTGCCCGCAAGCTGTATCACATGAACCTGCTTACGCTGGGCGATTTCTTCAAGGTGCGCTACGGCAAGACCACCGAGCTCATCGCCAGCTTGTTCCTGGCCATTCCCTACGTAGGCTACATCGCCGCCCAGCTGGTGGCCATGGGGTTGGTGCTCACCGCCGTGACGGACCTGGTGTTGTGGCAGGGGATCGTGATCAGCGCGGTGGTCGTTACGGTATATACCTACATCGGGGGGATGTGGGCCATCTCCATTACCGACTTTATCCAAAGTGTCATCATCATCCTCGGCATGGTCATCCTGGCGGTGATCCTGACGGGCAAAGCGGGCGGCCTGGACAACATCCTGCACGAGGTACCCGCCGAAACGTTCCGTTTTCTGCCGGCGTGGGATCTGCGCGAGATCGTGACATACCTCGCCGCGTGGTCGGTCCTGGGGTTGGGGTCTATTCCCTCGCAGGACGTCTTTCAGCGATCGATGTCGGCAGGTTCGGCGCGCACCGCGGAACTTTCGTGTTACTATGCGGCGTTCCTGTATCTGACGATTGCCATGTTCCCGATCTTTATAGGCCTCTGCACCAAACACCTTTACCCGGAAATGATCGCCGGCGACCCGCAGATGGCGTTGCCCAACATGGTCCTGGCGCACACGGCACTGCCGGTGCAGATCCTGTTCTTCGGGTCGCTGCTCTCGGCCATTATGAGCACGGCCAGCTCCGCCATCCTCGCGCCGGCATCGATCTTTTCCGAAAACCTGGTAAAGCCGCTGACACGGCACCGCTATAACGACAAGCAGTTCCTGCTGCTCACCCGCCTTTCGGTACTGGTCTTTGCCGGTGTAGCGACCGCCATGGCGTGTATGCGCAGCAATATTTACGAGTTGGTGGGCGAGTCGTCCATCCTCAGCCTGGTGTCGCTGTTTGCCCCCCTCACGTTGGGCATCTACTGGAAACGCTCCAGCAGCACAGGAGCATTGTTGGCCATGGCGCTGGGCATGGCAACATGGATTATCGCTGAACTATACGAAACGGAGTGGCCCAGCCTGGTGCCGGCCACGCTGGTAAGTTTGGTGGCCATGGTGACCGGCAGCCTGGTGTGGCCCCAGCAACAACAAACAGAAGTAAAAGCCTTATGATAAAGATAGAAGTAAATCGCTTGAACGACGCCTACCACATGGAGGCGGTAAATGAGCAGGGCAACCGCGTAGAGATGGACGGCTCGCCCGACATCGGCGGTGGCAACAACGGCATGCGCCCGATGCAGATGTTATTGGCCGCCATGGGCGGCTGCAGCGGCATTGACGTCATCAGCGTACTAAAGAAACAACGCCAGGACCTGCGCGACATCAAAATCACCATTACCGGCGAGCGTGAGAAGGACGCCGTACCGTCGCTCTACACCGAGGTGCACGCGCACTTTCGCCTGTACGGAAACATCGATCCGCAGAAAGCCGAAAAAGCTGTAAGCTTATCGGTAGAAAAATACTGCTCGGTAGCGCGTACCCTGGAAAAGAACGCAAAGATCACGTACAGCTTCGAAGTGCTGGAATAACGCGAAAGCGCGGGTATATAAAAAGGCCGCCCTGATATCCTCGGGGCGGCCTTTTTTATCACGCTCATACTGATTCCTTTAGTATGTCGGCATTTCAGGATCGATATCGCGGGCCCATGCCAGGATGCCTCCCTGCAGGTTGTACAGGTTGGTAAAGCCATGGTTCTTTTCAAGCCACTGTACCATGTTGCCGCTCCGGGCGCCGCTGCGACAGTGGATCACGACTTTTTTATCTTTTGAAATACGGTCTACGCTGTGCGGAACGTCGGCCTGGGGGATGAGCTCGCCCTGCAGGTTGCAGATGTCGAATTCATGCGGCTCCCGCACGTCGATCAGTTGAAAATCTGCTCCGGAGTCCATCATCTCTTTCAGCTCCTGTACGGTAACTTCTTTCATGGTATAGTCTTGATTATTAACGTTCAAAGATTTGGATTTATCAGCACTTATCCCACAAAATTCATCATAATCCAATAATTGTTTTATGCTGTCGCGGCCGCCCTGCGGCTTGATGCGGATCACCTGCTGACGCATGGTGGTGCTGTCCAATAACAAGAGCCGGTCGGCCAGGGGTTCGCCCACGCCGGTGAGTATTTTGATCACCTCGTTGGCCTGCATGCTGCCGATCATGCCGGGCAGCACGCCCAGTACGCCCGCCTGCTCGCAGTTGGGCACCGACGCCGGGTCGGGCGGCACCGGAAACAGGTCGCGGTAGTTGGCGCTGTAACGGCCGTCGGCATACCGGAAGTTAAAGACGGCAACCTGGCCCTCGAAGCGTAAGATCGAGCCGTATACCAGCGGCTTGTCCAGTAACACACAGGCATCGTTCAACAGATACCGCGTGGGGAAGTTATCGGTGCCGTCCAGCACAACGTCGTAGGCCGCCACCAGCTCCGGCGCGTTCGCCGCCGTAATACGCGCGGTATGTGTACGGAGGGTAATGGTCGGGTTCAATTGCTGCAGTCGTCCGGCGGCGGCCACCGCCTTGTTGCGGCCGATGTCCGCTGTCGTAAACAGGATCTGTCGTTGCAGGTTCGAAAGATCGACGGTGTCAAAGTCGACGATGCCGAGCGTACCTACGCCGGCGGCGGCTAAATAGAGCAGGGAAGGAGAGCCCAGGCCTCCCGCACCCACCACCAACACCCGCGCTTGCTTGAGTCGCTGTTGTCCGTTCATGCCAAACTCTTCCAACACCAGGTGTCTTCCGTAGCGCTTGATCTCTTCGTTTGTAAGTGTATTCATGGATCTCAAAGGTACGCGTGTTGCTGAAAATACCCAATGCCGGGTAGCCGTCTGTATAAGCGTAATAACGCCTGCTTAGTTCCTTAATTTTTATCCCTGCGGGTGTAGCGAATATCATATTTAGTCCTACATTTATATACTCTTCCAGGGATTAGGTGATATTGAGTCTTCTGGTGATGGTCGTGATCAGGCCCCTGCAAGTATCCCCTTTGTACATAGTCCGTTTTCTTCTGGCGTCTTTAATCTTAAAAACCCACTGTCTATGAAAAAAAATCGCTGGCTTTTTTGTCGACTGCCGCACGCGGCGCCGCCCTTTGTGTATTCTTCCGTTATACTGGCCTGGCCCTGCGCGCGTCTGCCAGATAATGCATCCTGATATTCGCTGATCGTGTGTCAATGCCGGCTCCCAGGCCGGTAGGATACGGCTGAATCGCCGCTCCGGCCTTTCACGCTATTGCTATGTCCATACGTATCCAACGTATGGGGTAACATCAAAAACATGAAACCTCTCTAACCCCCTCTCGAAAATGAAACAGATCAGTTGGCTTGTCAGTCTTTTGGTATTGGCTCTCGTCTTCCCGGGCTGCCGGGAAGACGAACCCGCCAAACCAGGAAATATCCGATTCGCATTCAATCCCGTCGTCCTGGCCAACAGCCAGGGACGCCAGGCAACGTCCTTACCCGACGGCGCTTCGCTGTATGTCAGCATCCGCCGCGTCAGTGGCGACGAAGTATATACCCTCGAGCCGGTACGCCTGCTCCGGATCGGCACGGAATACATCAGCGAGCCGCTGGCGCTCCCCGGCGGGAACTACGAGCTGACGGACTTCCTGGTGGCCGACGGTGCCGGCAACGTGGTATACGCTACGCCGAAGGAAGGATCGGAGCTTGCCCCCTGGGTAGACGATCCGTTGCCCCAGGCGTTTGCCGTGAGCGATGATGCCATCGCCCAGGTCGATGTGCAGGTGCTGCCGGTCGATGCCCGGCTGCCCGAGCAATTCGGCTATGCCACCTTTGCCGTACACGTGGCGCCATTCCCGTATTTCAAGCTGGCGGTGTTCCGGCAGGGGAACGACGGACCCGAGTTCTCCCGTGTACATGCCTACCTGCTCGACGAAGGCGACACGGTATATCATCGCCACCTTCCCGCCAGCCAGAACGATGTGATCTTCCCCGGCAACCCCGAGCGGACCTATACATTGGTGTTAATGGAAGACGAGCTCATGACCTACAGCCGCACCTTCGTGTTGCGCGACCTGTTGACGGAGCTCGCCGGCGCGCCGTGGCAGGTCACGCTGGCGCCCGCCCTGACGTTTACGGCGATCTTTCGGAATGATTTCTTTGAATATTGGATCCGCGTGGATGAGACGATCCCCGGCACGTCGTTTACGATCGATTGGGGGGATGGCGCGGTGGAAGAATTTGACGTGATCGAATCAGAGACGTTCTATCATGAATATGCGGCGGCCGGTAATTATCACGTCAGCATGTCGGGCGACCTGGCCGCTGTGCGGTTGGTGGCCATGGTGTTTGGTTTCGGCGCCACGGATAACATTTCGCTTCGCGAGGTGCCCGGACTGAAGATCCTTTCCATGGGCTTAAACGTTGGCTCCGGTGTCGTAGGGGCTGATAGCCTTGACCTGTCGCATACGCCGGAACTGGAGGAGCTCAATTGCTCATATTCCAACCTGCGGTACGTAGATATCAGCCATACACCCAAGCTGCGCTCGCTCGACCTTTCGGGGAATGTAGATTTTGCCGTGCCGGTGTTGAACAAGGTGATCGACGACCTGTACCAACACGTCGTAGAACATACCATTATCGGCGGATATCTCAACCTGGAGACCGGTTTTGACTATACATTCATCGGCCCGCCGTCGGCGGAAGCCCTCGATCAGCTGCACGTCATCGGCATGGAGTATGGATGGACGATCGTTCCGGGTATACCTCCCTTATAGTACATAAAGGACAAGAAAATGAAAAGGATCATCAAGTTCAGCATCCTGCTTTTGCTCGCCTTTGTATGGCAGCATTGTACCGAAGATCAGGCCCCGGCAAAGCCGGGTAATGTCCGCTTTACCATCAGCCCCACGGGCGGTCCCGGCGGGCGCGTGTCCGCATCGCTGCCCGAAGGCGCATCGCTCTATGTAACCATTCAGGAAGCCGGCGGTGGTGAGGTATATACCCTGGAACATGTCACGTTGCTGAAGATGGGCGAGGAGTATATCAGCGAGCCGCTGGCGCTGCCACCGGGCAACTACGACCTGACCGACTTCCTGGTGGTCAACGCTGCCGACGAGGTGGTATACGCCACACCCAAAGAAGGCTCGGACATGGCCGGCTGGGTGGACGATCCGCTGCCCATGGCCTTCGGTGTGAACGACAACGCCATTACGGGCCTCAGCGTACAGGTAGTGTCCACGAGTGCCTACCCGCCGGCAGCGTTTGGCTATCTCACCTTCCAGGTCGGCATCGTGCCGGGAACGTCGTTCCGCCTGGCGGTATTTAAGCCGACTCCCACAGGCTTCGTCTTCTCACCGGCGCAGGTATACATTCTCGACGGCGCAGACACCGTTCATCGTCAGCACGTCGGTGCGGCGCCCGGCGCCATCCTGTTCGACGGCGACCTGACCCGCACCTATACGCTGGTAGTACTTCAACCCTCGTATAAAAAGTATACGCAGACCTTTGTTTTACAGGATCTGCTGAGCGCGCTGGCCGGGGCACCACACACCGTCTGGCTGGAACCGGCGTTCACCTTCCGCCTGACGGATCAGGATGTCTACTTTACCCTGGAGGGCGACATCGATACCCTCTATATCGACTGGGGCGACGGCACGCAGGACATCATTACGCAACAAACATTTGAGAGTCGACCGGAACATCTCTATGCAACCCCCGGCGGCCATTTCGTCAGCATCTCCGGCGCCACGTTGAATAAGGTAGAACGGGTTGCGTTTGCGTATGCTTATGGCGGTACGACTGAGATGTCCGTAGAATACCTCACCGGCCTGAAAGATTTTGTGGCGACCTTTGCCGTAACTCCCGCTACCATCGATTTCTCGCACAACCCTGCCCTGGAAAGTATTTACATCGCCGTCAGCGACATTGTCGAGCTGGACCTGTCGCACAATCCGCAGATACGATCGGTCGTGATGTTTGGCATTTTAGACTTCTCCGTGCCGTCGCTCAATGCGCTCATCCATCATTTATATAGCACCGCAGTACAATATAATCGCAGAAATGGTAGTTTCGAGGCGCACAGCTTTCCCGTTTCGATGACCACGTTCATCGGACCACCGTCGCCCGAAGCGATGGAGGAGCTTCGCATCTTACGCGATACATACGACTGGACGATCGACCCAGCCGATTTTTGACAGGATAGCGATCACGTTTTTGTTGAGAGGGCTTCGGAGGCCAACGGCACAAAAGAGCCGTTGGCCCCGGGGCCTTTTTTCCCTCCGTCAAACAACACTATGCATGAAAAAGACCGCCCGATTTAGTATCATCCTCGTGCTGGCATTTCTATGGCAGCACTGCACAGACGATCCGGCACCGGCCAGGCCGGGTACCATCCGTTTTGCGCTACGCCCCACCGTGGCCGCCAGCCAGGGACGCATGGCGACGTCGCTTCCCGACGGAGCCTCGTTGTACGTAAGCATCCGCCGGGAAGGTGGAGACGACGTATATACGCTGGAGCCGGTACGCCTGCTCAAGCTCGGCGAAGAGTATATCAGCGAGCCCCTGGCATTGCCCGGCGGTAACTATGAGCTCACGGACTTCCTGGTGGCCGACGCCGCTGGCGACGCCGTGTATGCCGCACCCAAAGAAGCTTCGGAACTGGCCCCGTGGGTGGACGACCCGCTGCCACTGGCTTTTACCGTGAGCAATAACGGCATTGCGCAGGTGGACGTAGAGGTGCTGCCGACCGATGTCTACCAACCGGCACAGTTCGGCTATGTCACCTTTACGGTGGAGGTTATGCTCGTCCCGCGTTTCAGGCTCGCGGTCTTCCGGGCAGGCGATTCCAGCGCCGAGTTTGCGCGGGTATATGCGTACCTGCTGTCCGAAGGTGATACGTTACTACAGGACTACCTTCCTGCGGCCATCAACGACATCGAATTTTCCGGTAGCCTGGCGGCGACGTATACACTTGTCTTAATGAAAGAATCGTACAAAACCTATATGCGCACCTTTGTGCTCGCCGATCTGCTCGCCGAGCTGAACGGCACGCCACTACAGGTAACGTTGGAAGACGCGCTGACATTTACGGCATCCTCCCGGTCGCCCTACTTCGGGTTTACCATGCAGACGGGCCGTGAGACCACGCCGTTTGTCATCCATTGGGGCGACGGCACCGAAGAGGTGCTTCCGCCTACGACGAGCGGAGGCGAGACCTATTTGCCTCAACACACCTATGCACAGCCGGGACAGTATCATGTGAGTGTTGCGGGCGACCTCGCGGCCGTGGAATATTTAAGTTTCACCGATACGCAAAGCGACCGCTACTCCCTGCGGGCCTTGCCGGGACTGCGAAGCTTTAGCATGGCGAACACTACGGGAGCCGACTCGGTCGACCTCTCGCATAACCCCGTGCTGGAGTCGTTGGACGTAGCATACTCCGACATCCGATACTTCGATATCCGTAACAATCCGTTGATCCGATGGATGAGCCTGGAGGGTAATGCAGACTTTCCGGTGCCAGTGTTGGATCAGATCATTCTGGATATACACGACCATGCGTTCGAGCAACAGATATTCAACGGCGAGATTAACCTGAGTGCAGGCCCGGGACAAGGCATCATCGGGCCGCCTTCTCCGTACCCGATGGACCGGCTGGGCCACATGGGTGAGCTCAGCTGGACGATATACCAGTAGATGCCTGTCCGGATCAACAACAACCTTACAACAAGTTATAAAAATGAAAAGAAATTATTGGCTTTTATGGTTCATCCTGGTAGCGGTTTACCTCCCCGGATGCCGTGACGAAGAACAGGAAGCACACGGCCCGGCTACGCCCGGGAATGTACGCTTCGCCATCGACGCCCGCACGGTCGTGGGTGCCGGCCATGGCCGGGTAGGAGCGGTCCTGCCGGCCGGTGCGTCGGTGTACGTAACGATCGCAGATGCGAGTGGTCAAGAAGTATATACGCTGAAGCAGATCGCCTTGCTTACCCTCGGCGGGGACTATGTCAGCGAGCCTTTGCTGCTGTCGCCCGGTGCCTATACACTCACAGATTTCCTGGTGACAGATACCGCCGGTATCACGCTTTACGCCACACCCAAAGAAGGCTCGCCGCTGGCCGCCTGGGTAACAGACCCGCTGCCGGTATCCTTCTCGGTAACGCAGGATGCCATGACCGGGCTCGATGTACAGGTGCTGGCCATCGCCGAATACAGCGCCGAGGAATTTGGCTATGTCGCCTTTGGCGTCGAGGTCGCGCCTTTTCCGTATTTCAGACTGTCGGTGTTTGCCCACGACACGACCAACGCCCTGGCGTTCACGCCCGTGCACGCCTGTATACTCGACGGTACCGATACGATCTATAAACAGGTGCTGCCGGCCCGTACGTACGATATAGCCTTCGTCGGCGATCTGTCCCGGACGTACACCTTGTCGCTGACGCAGCCGTCCTATCGTAGATATACCCGGACATTTGTGCTGGGCGAGCTGCTGGAGGCGCTGGACGGCGCGCCGCTTTTGGTCACCCTCACACCCGCATTGACGTTTACCTCGGCACAAAACATCGGGTTCGAATATGTATTCCGGCTCGGGGGCAATCTGCAAGACCTGATGGTCGACTGGGGCGATGGCATGGAAGAACCTGCCGCGGACTACATGACCCATTTCTATGAGGATGGCAATCCGTTGCACTTTGTCAGTGTTTACGGTGATGTGAACAGTATCACCCTCGTAGAGTTTTACTATGGAAGCTCGGACATCGCCGAAATTTCCCTGGTAAGCCTGCCCAACCTCCAGAATTTCGCCGCCGCTTTTCTGACACGATCACCCACCCACCTGGACTTTAAAAAGAATCCCCTGATCCAGACAATTTCAGTACCCTATAGTAAAGTTCGTTCGTTCGATCTGCCGGAAGGCGCGCGGCTGCGGGTGGTAGACGTGGTCGGCAACGACGGCACATCGGAAGTGTCGTTGAACGCCGCCATCCACGCGGCCTACCTCGGACAAATAGAGCGGGGATACACCGGCTCGCTGTATCTCAGTTCCACCCCCGGTGGAAGTGAATTCGTGGCCCCTGTCACCGAAGAATCACTGGCGATGCTCAGCGCACTCCGGGAATATGGATGGACGATTTGGCCCGAAGGATTTTAACCCTAAGCCCCTTTCGCATGAAAAACAATAGCTGGATTTTATTCGTCATGCTGTCCGTTCTGACGGTCCTCGTTTCGGGATGTCATGATGAAGCACAAGGCCCGGCCGTGCCGGGAAATGTACGTTTTACCATCGATGCCCGCGCGGTCGGAGAAGCAAGCCACGGCCGGGTGGGAGCCGTCCTGCCGGCCGGTGCGTCCGTGTACGTAACGATCGCGGATGCGGGTGGTCACGAAGTATATACAATGAAGCAGATCGCGTTGCTTACCCTCGGCGAGGACTATGTCAGCGAGCCTTTACCGCTGCCACCCGGTACCTACACGCTCACAGATTTCCTGGTAACAGATGCTGTCGGTACGACGCTCTACGCCACGCCCAAAGAAGGCTCGCCCTTGGCTGCCTGGGTAGCAGACCCACTGCCGGCATCTTTCTCCGTCACGGCGGACGCCGTGACGGGACAGGATGTACAGGTGCTCGCCACCGGTGAACACAGCGCCGATGAATTTGGTTATGTTACCTTTCGCGTCAACGTCGCGCCCTTTCCGTACTTCCGGCTCTCGGTGTTTGCCTACGATAGCAGCCACACCCCGGTGTTCTCGCCGGTGCGCGCCAGCATACTCGACGGTGCCGATACGGTCTACAAACAAACGCTCCCCGCCGGCACGAACGCGATAGCCTTTGTCGGTGATCCTTCGCGGACGTATACCTTGTCGCTGACGCAGCCCTCGTACCGCCAGCATACCCAGACATTTGTGCTGGGCGAGCTGCTGGAAGCGCTGGATGGCGCGCCCCTTTCGGTGACACTCACGCCGGCATTGACGTTCACCGCCTACGGTACGTATTTCTATACGTTCCGGTTGACGGGCAATGGGGAGGACCTGACGATCGACTGGGGTGACGGTGTCGTGGAGCCGATGACCTCCAGCATATTCGGATCCTTTGTGCATTACTACACCGATGATCATCTGCTGCACTTCGTCAGTATCTACGGCGACCTGGAGAGTATCTCGGCATTGGAATCGTACGGGAATGGGCCTACGACGGAAATTTCACTCGTGAACCTGCCCAATCTTCTGATCTTCGCGGCAGCCGAGACACGATCGCCGGTATATGTGGATTTCAGACACAATCCCCGGATCAGCCTGATCTCATTTCCTCATAGTGACATCCGCTCGTTCGATCTGCCGGAAGACGCGCGCCTGAGTCTTGTAGACCTGGTCGGCAACGCGGGAACGTCAGAAGCATCGTTGAACGCTGCCATCCAAGCCGCCTACCGTGGACAAATGACCTATGGATACGAGGGCTTTCTATACCTCAGTACGATGCCCGAAGGCGCGGGGGAATTCGTGGGACCCGTCACCGAAGAGTCACTGGCGATGCTGCGCGAGCTGCGGGACCTGCACGGATGGCTGGTCTGGCCGTACGATTTCTGACATAGCATTTACAACGTACGGAATGTACGTACGGAATGAAAGGCTCTGCCCCCACACGCATGGGGGCGGAGCCTTTCCATTATATTTCCCCAATATTTTTTCTTTATTCAGGTTAACAATTGATGGCAATTAGTGATACATTTACATGCTCTCGCTGAAGTACCGCAAGAAAGTATTGAAGTGTAAAGAACGTTGAACAAACTTCCCGGGAGCTCCTCGCATATAGACTGGTTGTAGAAACGCTTCCTCAAAAGAGGAACAGGCAGTGTATAGGTATACCGTGGCGTATCTCTTCCCTCAGGCGTGGCCGTACTACAAACGATGGATACTTAAATCCCTACGATATGAAAAGCTATAGTTGGCATCTTGATCTTGTTTCACCCGCCCGGGTCTTCCGCTCTTCGGAAGAGGATCCTGTCTTACCCGAAATTTTTCCACAGCGTCAGTAGACAGATGTATCGGTAGCCATGTCAAGGCAAGCAGCACACTCCATGTGCTGTGATGGCTGCTGTATGCCTTTATACTCGCCATTTTTCGGCGCGCGCGAGGTACGTGCGTGCGTGTTCTATATTTTCTAAAATTATCCTTTTAACGACGTTATGAAAAAAGACAGCTTTAACACACTTCATCAGCCTTATTACGATCCGTCAAAACATAAACATGATCAGACTATGAAAATAATACATAAGGTCTTTTGCCTTACCCTGCTGACATACGCGGCGTTCCTGTCGTCTTGCCAGGAAGATGATAATAACCCCGCCAGGCCGGGCACTGTCCGGTTTACGCTGCAGCACCGGGTTTCGGCCGATGCCCCCGACGGTCGGGTCACACAAAGCCTTCCTGAAGGGGCGAAGCTGTACGTCTCTATTGCAACTACAGCCGGCGAAGAAGTCTATTCGCTGCGGGAGGTAACACTGGTCAACATGGGCGGCTATGCTGTAAGCGAGCCGTTAGCACTCAATACGGGAGACTATATTTTAACCAGGTTCATCGTGGCCGGCGACCAGGTGTCATATGTCGCGCCGCAGGAAGGGTCGCCGCTGGCACAGTGGGTGGAGGACCCGCTACCGATCGCATTCACCGTCGAGGACAATACCATTGCCGGACTCCAGGTGCAGGTGTTGCCGTTTGACGAGACCAACGCACCGCAGGACTTCGGATATGTAGGTTTCGGGATACAAGTAGCAGCATATCCCTATTTTAATCTCTCGGTATTCACGCTGAACGAAAACGGGTTGGCGTTTATACCCGTACGTGCGTCAATACTTCAAGGGGCCGACACGGTCTTTAGCCAGGCGCTGCCGGCGGGTATAAACGCGATCGCATTCGTGGGAGATATGGAAGCGATCTATCAGCTGGTATTGGAGCAGCCCGGATATGCCCGGTATACCGTGGACTTTACGCTTCCGACGTTGTTGGAAACGCTGATAAGCTCGGGCAAGAAGGCCCTGGAGATAGCCCTTCGGCCGGCGTTTACATTTGTGACGCGTTATAATCGTGGTGCGGCGTTCAGCGTGGTGGGAAGCTCGCTGGACGAGCTGACGGTAGATTGGGGTGACGGCACCATCGAGCCGCTCGTTCCGGTAATAGCCGATCAGGTCGAGCACGAATACACGGGCGACAAAGATCATTATTTCGTCAGCGTGTATGGAAACGACCTGAACCACATTGAGGAGCTGGGATTCTTCTATGATTTCGGATCACTGAAGGAAATTACCCTCGACAACCTGCCGGCGCTGAGGAGATTCAGACAGGGATTTGCCGCAGCGCCTCCCGTCGTAGATTTTTCCCATAATCCCGTATTGCACGAGATCGAGATGATCATCGCCAATGCCCGTTCGATCGTGCTGGCAGAAGATGCGACCGTGCGCTATATCCTTCTGATGGGGAACAACGACACGTTCCAGCAAAGCTCTCTCGACCATATTATCGATGTGTCCTACCGGGCGGCGGTAGAGGGCCGCATGCCCGTAGGCACGTTGGCCCTCGAGACGATGTATACGGTCCCACGCCGTTTGATCGTAACACCTTCGTCCGATGCGCTGGAGAAACTTCGCGCGCTGCGTGATGTCTACGGATGGAGTATCTCCCCGGATGAATTTTAGCGATCACGGTAATACCGCATAACCCTTAACATTCAACCCCTAAATCGTATGAAAAAAGTCAGTTGGTTCTTTTGCTTGAGCATGCTTGCATGCGCGATGCTCTTTCCATCGTGTCAGGATGATGAGAAAAGTCCGGCCCGGCCCGGCGACGTTCGTTTTGCGATCCGGCCCCAGCCGGGGAAAGACGGTAGTACCACCGGAAGAAAGGCGTCCGCCTTGCCTTCGGGCGCGAAGTTGTATGTCACCGTCGTAAACGCTGCCGGTGACGTGGTGTTTGACCTGAAGGAGGTCACACTCATCACGTTGGGTGAGAGCGTCGTCAGTCAGCCGCTGTCACTGGCACCGGGTAACTACACGCTCACGGAGTTTATCGTAGCCGACAGCCAGGTGTCGTACGCCACCCCGAAACAAGGCTCGTCGCTCGCACAGTGGGTAGACGACCCGTTGCCGGTACCCTTCACGGTATATGACGAAGACGTTACCGAGCTGGGCGTAGAGGTGTTGCCCGTTGCCGACGGATATACCCCGGAGGACTTCGGCTACGCCAGCTTCAACATTACGGTGGCGCCCTTCCCGTATTTCAAACTGTCGGTGTTTAAGCCGGAAGGGGAGACGCTGGTGCTCGCGTCGGTCCACGCCTATATTGTTGACGGCACCGATACGATCTACAGCCAGCAGTTGCCGGCCGGTACGAACGACATCGCCTTTGTGGGCAACCAGGAGCGGCCCTATGAACTGGTGTTGGTACAGCCGGGCTATCGCAAACAGGTGGTGCCCTTTGTACTACAGGAACTGATCCCGAGCCTGTCGGGCGGTCCGCTGACCGTCACACTCGAGCAGGCGTTTACGTTCGTAACCCGCTGGGGCAACGACTTCGCCTTCCGCCTGCAGGGGCCGGCCGACAACCTGTTTATCGACTGGGGTGATGGCAACGTGGTGCCGGTAGCCGACATCCGCGATATCACAAACCGGTTAACGCACGCGTACGGACGCGAAGGCCAGTTCTTTGTCAGCGTCTACGGCAGCGACCTGAGCAGTGTGTCCGGCGTCGAGTATTATTACGACGACGGCGCCCTGCGTTCGCTCACACTCGACTATCTGCCCGCGCTTCAGCTATTCGCGTTGTCCTTTGCCGACTCGCCGCAGGTGATCGACTTCAGCCATAACCCGCACATCGCATCCATTCATATGGCCTATAGCGATGTTCGCTCGTTCGTGTTGCCGGAAGCGCCGCCGTTGTTTGCCGTAGACCTTGTGGCCCAGGTGGGCTTCTCACCCGCTTCGATGGACGAGGTCATCCACGCGGCGTACGTAAATGCCGTAACGACCGGTGCGCACGGTGGCTGGCTGTACCTCAGCGACACGCCGTATAGCACCTGGGGCTTTATCGCATGGCCTTCGCCGCAATCCTTCCAGGAGCTGCGCGCCTTGCGCGACACCTATGGCTGGGAGATCTGGCCGACATCGATCGACGAGTAACGACACATAGAGCCGCCGTAGCAAAGCTTCTGCTCCACGCCGTGTGGAGCAGAAGTAACGGCGACAGATCAGACCGGAAGGTGCGGAATGTCAGGCCCTTTTTTTTATGGGACAGGTGTACACCCCGCACGTTGGACATCCCCACACCCATCAGCATATAAACATTACTTAAAAACAAGCGTATGAAGAAAATCAACTGGACGAATGGTATCATCGCGGCGACGGCAATAGCGCTTGCATTGTCGGGCTGTAAGGAAGACGAAAGCGTAAAGACGGCGGCGGACGCCGAAGGTATTTCCATTCAGCTGAATGCCCCGGCTGTCTATGGAAAGCGGCCGGCCGCTTCATCGGAAGTGGTTGCCAAAGTATATGTCCTCGACGGAAAAGACACCGTTTACAGTCAATTGCTGAAAAAACTGAAGGATCGCATCGCATTCAACGGCGATCAGGACAAGGTCTATTCGCTGGTCGTGAAAGCAGACGCTTTTCAGAAGGTCGTCAGGACCTTCACCATGCGCTCGCTGCGAAAGGAACAAGGTGGGCGATTGGCTGACATTGACCTGGTACCGGCGCTTACCTTTGTAACAGGCGGTCAGCAGGAAGTGCAGCTAGACCTCGGGGCCTCCGATGCCGCCCTCTCCATCGATTGGGGTGACGGTTCCCCCATTGAAGCGACGACATGTGGATGTTATTTGACACACCTCTATGATACACCCGGCTATTACTTTGTAAGCATTACCGGCGAGTTGGACAAGGTGGAAACACTCGGATTCTTCTATGACTACGGCGGCATCTCCGACATTGCGCTCGATCATGTCGGCAACCTCCAGAGCTTTGCCAACGCGTTTGCACAATCGCCCACGTACATCGACTTCTCCAACAACACGCTGTTGCAGACCATCGAGCTCGGTGCCAGCAGAACGCGCTACATCACGGTGCCGGCCGACAACGACCTGCTCAGCGTGCGCCTGTTCCTCGACTCGGGCTTCTCCGCGTCCAGCCTGAACAACGTCATTCACCAGGTATACACGGCATCACTAGCCGAGAACCGTACCGGCGGTCAGATGTACCTCAGCCAGCAGCCGTATGGCGCTACCTTCATTGCACCCATCTCCAACACCGCCAAGGACGAGCTGCGCGTATTGCGCGACAGCCTGGCGTGGGAGGTATGGCCCGATCAGTTTTAGATCGAACCGCATGCATAAAAGCAAAGAAGCCTTCCGCTACAACGGAAGGCTTCTTTCTGCGAGGGCCGTCTATTAATTTAAAGTCTTTTCAACGCCAGTTGCGAAACCGTCTCGCCAATGGATAGGGAGGAGGTTGCGGCGGGCGAAGGGGCATTGCATACGTGTATGGCCCGGGCTTCTTCCAGGATCATAAAATCATCGAGTAGTCCACCCGTGCGGTCGCAGGCTTGCGCACGTACGCCGGCACCACCTTCTTCCAGGTCTTCTTCGCGGATCTCCGGCATAAGCTTCTGCAAGGCCTTGGTAAAAGCTGCCTTGGACCAGGAGCGATACATCTCGCCCATGCCCGTCTGCCAGTACTTGGCCACGATCTTGCGGAACCCCGGCCAGGCCAGCGTCTCGCCCAGCTCCGGCAGGTTGATGGCGGTTTTAGTGTAGCCCTCCCGTCGGAAAGCCAGCACGGCGTTGGGGCCGCACTCTACGCCGCCACCCGGCATGGTCGTAAAGTGTACACCCAGGAAGGGAAAGTTCGGGTCGGGCACCGGGTAAACCAGGGTCTTGACCAGGTACTCTTTTTCTTTTTTAAGCTTATAGTACTCGCCGCGGAAAGGGATGATGCGCACGTTCAGACCGGGAGTCGTCAGGCGTGCCAGTTTGTCGGAGTACAGACCGCCGCAGTTCACCACCAGCTTGCCGGTATAGGTAGCCGCCGGCGTAACCACCGCTACGGCATCGTGGCTCGTACGGATGTCGATCACCTTTTCACCCAGCTTGATCTGGCCGCCCTGGCGGAGGATCACCTCGGCGTACTTTTCGGCTACCACGCGGTAGTCCACAATGCCCGTTTGCGGCACGTGGATGCCGGCAATACCCGCTACGTGGGGTTCGTATTCGCGCACCTGGTCGCCCGTCAGCATCTTTAAGCCGGCCAGGCCGTTCTGTTGGCCCCGGTCGAAGATGTTCTGGAGCAGGGGCAGTTCCTTCTCCTCTGTTGCAACAATCACTTTGCCGCACAGGGTATGGGGGATGTCATGCTCACGGCAGAAATCGAGCAGCAGCTCATAGCCATGGATACAGTTGCGGGCCTTCAAGCTTCCCGGTTTGTAATAAATACCCGAGTGGATGACGTTGCTGTTGTTGCCGGTCTGGTGACGGGCCACGGCCGTCTCCTTTTCGATCACCACCACCCGGGCCTTCGGCTGCTGACGCAGGATCTGCAATGCGGTGCCAAGCCCCACGGCACCACCACCGATAATGATAACATCGTACTGCACGACTGATAAAAAATTTTGCGCGAAGCTAACGATTATCCCGCAGATTCTACCACCCGATACACCACTCACATCTCGTCCATAGCGTTTACCACGGTGGCCTGCCTGCCCGCCATAGCTTTAGCGAAGGCGGGCCCATCGTAGCTTCAGCACTACGTACCTTCTGTACGTTTATTGACAATTTTTACAAAAGCCATCGTGTTAAAACGCGTAACAAAAGGGATTTTCCACGTCCGGGCGATTTAGTAACTTTAATCGATACCTGCGGGCAACATACCAAATGCTAACAGAAAGCAGCGGCGGGTGGCCCGGATGGCATCCGCTTTGCTTTACACCAAAGGCAGACGGTCTGCGCGCCTCACGAGAAACGCCGGGAATTGCACAGTCATAGAAATCGACCAAGTTCTCGCAATACCCTCAGACGTTAGAAATCGGCGAAATTTTAAACATTTTAGATTATGAACGGGCATATTTTTGCAAGCGTATCAAAGAAGCAGTATACTTACCAAAGCATGAGAAAGACTCTATCCACTCTACTCTTCTTTTTTGCCTTTCTGCCAGGATTCACCCAAACACACAAGTTCCAATCCGTTTTCATTTACAGCTTCACACGCTACGTGCAATGGCCGGATGCTTATAACCAGGGTGACTTCGAGATCCTGGTGTTGGGCGACTCGCCGATCTACGACGAGCTGAAGAACATGGCGGCCGCGAAAAAGGTAGGAGGTGATCGCACCATCAAGGTGACCAGGATCAATAGCCCGGGCGAGATCCGCCGGTGCAATATCCTCTACGTGCCTTCGAACAAGTCGGCACTGATTGACAACGTACTCGCCAAGGTCGCCAGCCAGTCCATCCTGATCGTGACCGAAGAGCCTGGACTTGGCGTCAAAGGCAGCGATATAAACTTTATCGTCAAAGATGGTAAATTGGCTTTCGAACTAAACCAGGCGGCGGTAAACAGGCAAAACTTAAAGGTCAGCAATGAGCTGACCCGGCTGGGCATCATGATCTAAACTAACCTATGGAAGAAAAAGAACAGAAGAAGTTGCGTCTTCGATTAACCATCGGCAACAAGATACTCGGTGGTTTCATCATTCTGATCGCGCTGTTCATTGTCAATGGCGCCATCATTTTTTGGAAGGGTAACGGGATCGACAGCGTTGTTAACAGCTCCAGCGAAAACTACCGTCCGTCACAAGAGGCCATTCAGGACTTTGTCCTCCTGGTGACGCGGTCCAAAATGCTCGTCACCAACTGGGTGTACCTGCAAACCAACCAGGAAGATAAAGAAGCCCTCAAGGCACTTCAGAAGACCGACTACCCGGCCCTCTACGACAAGCTCACCAAGCTCATGCCCAAGTGGGAGTCGGAAGAGCAACGCCGCGCCATGGATACCGTATTCCTCAAGTTCGATACACTCATCAACATTCAGAAGGAGTCCATCATGGCTCCCCTCCAGTCGTTTGAGAACTACGAAGACCCCATCACCAAGCTCCTGGCCGAAGACGTGATCGAAAGCCAGATCATTCCGCGTACTTCCGATCTGATCCGTCGCCTGAACCATATCGACGCCCAGCAAAGCAAGGTGACCGATCAATCCGACCAGGATGTGATCAGCTCGATCAAGAGCCTGCGTAACTATACACTTATTCTCGGCGCCGGCATCATCGTGATCGGCCTGCTGAGCGCCATCTTCCTGATGCGCGCCATTACCCGCCCGGTGAACTTCCTCAAGAACGTGGTCGTGAAGCTCGGCCGTGGTGAGCTCGTAGAAGATAAACAAGCCAATGTCAGCAACGACGAGATCGGCGAAATGGCCGTGGCCATGGACAACCTTGTTACCGGCTTGAAATCCACCAGCCTCTTTGCCGAAAACATCGGTAACGGCAACTATCAGACGGAGTTCCAGCCGCTCAGCGAGCACGACGTACTGGGTAACGCCCTGATCAACATGCGCGACAACCTCTCGAAGGTGGCCGAAGATGATAAGAAGCGTAACTGGGCAACAGAAGGTCAGGCCAAATTCGGCGAGATCCTTCGTACCAACAACAGCGACCTGAACAAACTGGCCGACGAGATTATCGGCAACCTGGTAAAATACCTCAAAGCCAACCAGGGCGCCCTCTATATTGTGGACGACACCGCAGCAGACGAAGAGCCGACCATGTCCATGAAGGCATGTTATGCCTGGGATAAAAAGAAATATCTCAACCATAAGATTCACCGCGGCGAAGGCCTGGCCGGTCAGGCCTGGCAGGAAGGCGACACCGTATACCTCACGGAAGTGCCGCAGAACTACGTACGCATCGTGTCTGGTTTGGGGGATGCCAATCCCACCGCCGTGGTCATCGTACCGCTGAAGGTGAACGACCAGATCTTTGGTGTCGTGGAGATCGCTTCATTTACAGAGTTCCGCGACTTCGAGATCGAATTTGTACAGAAGATCGCCGAGAGCATTGCGTCGACCATCTCGTCCGTGAAGATCAACGCCCGCACCCAGCGCCTGCTGGAAGAGTCGCAGGAGATGACCGAACAGATGCGCGCGCAGGAGGAAGAAATGCGCCAGAATATGGAAGAGCTGCAAGCCACCCAGGAAGAAATGCAGCGCAGCCAGGGCGAGACCGAAAGCACGCTCAACGCCATCCACGGTTCGCTGGCCGTAGCAGACTACAACCCCGATGGTACGATCGTAAAAGTGAACAGCAACTTCCTGGAGCTCTTTGGATACACGCAGGACGAAGTGCTCGGCGAGCATCACCGCATCCTGGCATCCAAAGAAGAGAAGAACGGCGAAGACTACCGTCAGTTCTGGAGAGATCTGGCCAACGGCTATCCCAAGAAGGGCGCCTTCAAACGCCAGAACCGGAAAGGTGAGCTGATCAATATCCGTTCGACTTTCTCGCCGATCAAGAACCGCTCGGGCGAGGTGGTGAAGATCATGGAGATCGCCTACGAATTGAAGTAAGACATACCGCTGACAATCGTCAGGATACGGAAGCCCGGAGTTCTACCAAGAGCTTCGGGCTTCTGCTTTTAGAACGGTATCGTGTTTGTCGCAAGATCCAACCAGGAGTCGGGATCAGCGCAGCAAACCGTTTGCATAAGAAAGATAGCATACAGAGATCTTCCGGATAAGATCAATATACGGCAGACGAACGACCCTCAGAAGAGGCGAACCTCATTCCGCCGTCCAGAAAAAGCATAGCCCCTACGTTTGCCACGCAGCGGCAACGATGCCGGTGAAGTCCGGTATACACATGAACACACGATGCACGCACCCGTGTAAATTATAGGGTACCGAAAATCATGCCCAGGCATGCCGCCGGAGGTGTGCATACACGTATTGTGGAATGTAGACGATTCAGTACATTCTTCGGTAAAGTGTTCGAAAGGCCCAATAGATGGAATATAGAGATGATATATAACCGAAGAATGGGAAACTATATAAATGCAAAAGAGCCCAGCGTCTCTGGGCTCTTTTGTTTACCTAAACCTAAACCTATGAGAAGAATTACTCTACTCACTGTATACTAACGGAGACCGTAGTGCGAGGTTTCATCAGGTTTAAAAAAAGTTAAGATTTTTTCAGCTTGTCTTTAAACACCTTCTTGAACTTCTCCACCTTGGGCTGGATAACGAACGAGCAGTAGGGTGCGCTGCCGTTCAGGTTGTAATAGTTCTGATGGTAGTCTTCCGCTTTATAGAATACTTCGAACGGTGCAATCTCGGTGACGATCGGCGCATCGAACGCACCGGATTTATCCAGCTCTTGTTTATACTTCTCCGCCAGCTGCTTCTGCTCATCGTTGTGATAAAAGATCGCCGAACGGTACTGTGTGCCCACGTCGGCACCCTGACGGTTCAGCGTCGTGGGGTCATGCGTCTTCCAGAACACTTCCAGCAGCTCGTCATAGCCGACCTTTGCCGGGTCGTAGTACACTTGGATCACTTCGGCATGGCCGGTGAGTCCGCTGCACACTTCTTTGTAAGTAGGGTTCTTTACCTTACCGCCGGAGTAGCCCGACTCTACCCGTTCGACACCTTCCAGGTTTTGAAAGACAGCTTCTGTACACCAGAAACAACCGGACCCGAAGGTTGCTACCGCCAGGCCCTCTTTTACAGGTTTGTTTGTCATCGTTGTCGCTTGTTTTTGCTTTTGTCCGCACGAGCTCCCGGCGACCAGCAGTGCCAGGATCGTTGCCCATAATCCGAATTTCATAAGGAGTCCGTGTTTAGTCATAAAAACCTAAATACGGTAAAAATGGTTTGCCCGGATCCCCGTTTTCAGAAAAAGGGAACCCGGGCAAAGACCGTATACGCCAGGAACGGCGTTAGTAGTTCTGATAGAATCCCTTGATGGCCGGGATCAGCTGGTTATAGATCGGCTTGGTGAACTCCAGGAACAGGTCCTGGGCCACCGGCGGCTGTTGCTCACGTTGTTTGGTTAGGGCGATCTGCTGGCTGGTCAGCGCGCGGTCATCGCCGTTAAAGCGGGCCCACTGGCTTACCCACACATACTGACCGTTGAACTTCTGGTGCGCCAGTACGCCGTTGGTCTTACCGTCCATCACCACCATGCTGAGCAGCCCCGAGGAAACGATCTCCTTGCGGTAGGTGGTGTATTTGGCTTTAACCGTGTTGTATACCGGCACGGTCTTGCCGGCGACCTTGGCTTCGCCCACCTTCACGCTGTCTTTTGTGAAGGTCTCTTCCTTCTCTTTCATGTTTGAATTGCCCACCGAAAAATCATCGAACTGCACACGCATGATCTGGTCGATGCGCTTCAGGCGGATCGTCTTCATCTCCTCGGGTGTATAGAAACGGATAAAGGTCTGTTCCGTATAGTTGGTGCGGACAAATTCTTCGATCTTATCCTGGAAGAAACCACCGCTCAGGTTGTAACGCGCCGGCACGGGGATCTGCTCCAGCACCACGATCAGCGTAGCTTCCTCCTTCGCTTTGTCCAGGTATTCGATCACGTCCTTATAGCCCGGCACAAAGCTCTGGGCGTCGGCAAAGCTGTAGTAGGCTTTCTTGGCCTCGTTCCGGTTGCCTTTCATCAGGGCGTCTATGCCCGCGTTGTAACTTTCTTCGGCCGCCTTCTCTTTCAGCGGACCGATCTCGGCATAAACGTTTATCGGGTTCTTGACAGCCTTCATACAACCCGGGCACGCACGGATGGCGTCGTACATCTGGTTGATGGAGTTGTAATACTGAATGGAGTTCTTCCACTTAAAGGCAGCGTTCGAGGCGATCTCGTTCTGGGCCTGGGTCTGGAAATACTCGACCGCCAGCGGATACGCGTTCTTGAGCGCGTCCAGCGATTTGGAGTGATCAGGATTGCTGCGCAGCTTGTTCACGGCCTTCATGACGGCGCCGTAATAATCACCGCGCTCGTACGCCTTCTTGGCCGAGCCGCAGGAAAAATAAACAAGGGCGATAAGGAGAAAAAGAGGTGTGAAACGTAAACGTCCGGTTTGCATAGATATGGTAGGTGTATAAGAGAGGTCAGTCAAATAATAGACCAAAGTTAATCAGCCGGGCACGAAAAAGTAAACAGCAATGTGACACCTGTCCGGTACGGCGATGTAATTTTTGACCCGGAAAAACACCTTTTAGATCGCTTTGGCGGGGTGGCTGCCCAAGACAGGCTGCATGCCGAACGTATCGGCCCGCCTTTTATACAGCCCGCTGCGTATGGTCGTCGGAGTCATCAATAAACCGCGCGCTGACGGCCCCCAGCAGCAGACAGACACCCGCAGTGACCAGCGCATAGATGGCCTGCGAACCGTACAGGTATTTCACTACGGGGCCGCCGATAATGCCGTTTACGATTTGCGGCAGGGTAATGAAGAAATTGAAGATCCCCATGTAAAGCCCCATCTTATGGGCCGGTAGCGCGCCACCCAGGATGGCATAGGGCATCGCCAGGATGCTGGCCCACGCCATGCCGACGCCCACCATCGATAATACCAGCCATGCAGGATCGTGAATGAAATAGATGGAAATAAGCCCCAGGCCGCCGGCCGTCAGCGAGAACGAATGCGTGGCCCGGCGGCCCAGCTTCAACGCCAGGTAGGGCAGGAGCAACGCATACACCGCCGACACAGCATTGTAAACACCAAACAACGAGCTGACCCAGTTGCCGGCACGCTGGTACTCCACCGATGATGTGTCGCTGGCAGCCAACCCATACACGTGTGTCGCAATGGCGGGCGTACTGAACACCCACATCGAGAACAGCGCGAACCAGGAGAAGAACTGTACCAGGCCCAGTTGCCGCATCGTGCGGGGCATGGCGGCAAAGTCAGCCGCAATCTGGCGCAGCCCGTGCCCTTGCCCCTCCGTTGCTTCCTGATGCTGGTAGGGTGACTCCTGCGTCGTGAGCACCGTCCATAAAATGGCGAGCAGAAACACCGCGCCACCGATATAGAAAGAGAGAGAAAGATAAAAGGGCACTTCGCCTTTCGGCAACGCTTCGTCGAGCCCAAAGAAGGAAGCAAGGATAGAAGGGAGGAACGAGCCTAGTACAGCGCCCAGGCCGATCAGAAATGTCTGAATAGAAAAGCCCAGCGTACGTTGGTCGGAAGGCAGCAGGTCGGCCACCAGCGCGCGGAACGGCTCCATGGCAACGTTGAAGGAAGCGTCCATGATCATCAGAATGCCGGCTGCGGCATATAACGTGGGCAACGCATGTACCAGCACGTTGGCGTTCGGCATGAACAACATGGCCAGGGAGGCGGCCAGTGCGCCACCCAGGAAGTACGGGCGCCGCCGCCCGAGCCGTGTCCAGGTACGGTCGGAGTAATAGCCGATGATGGGCTGCACGATCATGCCCGTCAGCGGCGCCGCCAGCCAGAACCACGACAGATGCTCCACGTCGGCCCCGAAGATGCCGAGTATGCGCGAGGCATTGCCGTTCTGCAAGGCAAAGCCGAACTGGATACCAAAAAAGCCAAAGCTCATGTTCCAGATTTGCCAGAACGACAAACGGGGCTTGGAAAGGACGGCGGTAGGTTGCATCAGGTCAGGTTCAAACGATTGAATATACGGATTTTTACCACCGGATCACGATCTCCCCGGCGGGATACGCCATCTCCGCGCTATAGACGGCCTCCTGGGGTGCCGGCTCGGGATCAAAGAACGGATCGAACTTCTCCAGCGCGCCCAGGAACTGGCTCACATCCGGATGGATCACGATGGGCTCGCCTTGTACCAGGGCCTCGGTGGGATGCTCGTCCAGCCCGTGCCACACGATCTTGAGCTTCTTCACCGGCGAAACGTATGTGCCCTCCGTGGTGCCCAGCACCAGCTTGCGCTCCGCCGCGTAGTAGGCCAGTTGACGCTTGGCATAAATCCCCGCTTGATAATCGAACGTCGCCCCGTCGTCCTCATAATAGACAAACGTCGAATCATGTTTGCCCGTATACACATGCAGCGTCAGCAGCTCGCTGACGGTCTGTGTATTGGGCGCCGCCGGCTTTAGGGGAATCAGCGCTCCCGCCTTGACGAATACCGGCAGGCGATGCACGGGGCATTCGGTAATGACCTCGGCGTGGCCGGCGTGTTTGTGACCGGTATACAGCGTGTACCAGTCGCCCTCCGGCAAATATACCTTGATGAACTCTTTCGTGCTTTCGGCCGGAGCCACCAGCAACGACGGGCCGAGCAGGTATTGATTGTGATACTGGCCGTCGTATACTTTCCAGTCGTGTGTATAGTCGATCGCCAGCGACCGCTGCACGGGCATGCCCGTTTCGCTGGCTTCGTGGAAGAGCGAGTAGAGATAGGGCAGGAGCTGGTACCGCAGCTTGATGTAGTTGCGCGAGATCTGCTCCACCTCTTCGCCATACGCCCACGGCTCGGAGTCGCGACTGTTGATCATCGAGTGCCCGCGGAAGAACGGCGAGAACGTACCGATCGACACCCAGCGGGCAAACAGCTTGGAGTTGGCATCGCCCACAAAGCCGCCCACATCGTATCCCGCAAAGGCAATGCCCGACAGGCCCATGCTGTTCACCAGGCGCACGCCCAGCAGCATGTGCTCGTCGTAGGCCACGTTGTCGCCCGTCCATACCGCGGCATAGCGCTGCACACCCGCATAGCCCGAGCGTGTCAGGTTGAACGGTCGCCGCCCGCCCAGCAGCGCCCTGGTCCCTTCGTACGTACTGCGGGCCATGAGCAGCCCGTAGAGGTTCCGGCCGCGGCGCATGGTGGCCTGCTGGCCCTCAAAGTCCATCGTCATGAGCTCGGGCAGCATCTGGCCCCACGTGGCGATCTCGTTCATGTCGTTCCAGAAGCCGTCGACGCCGAGGGCCACATATTCCTTGAATTGCTCCTGCCACCAGGCGCGCGCCCGCGGGTTGGAAAAGTCGGGAAAGTGGCACCACCCCGGCCATACCTGCCCCGTGTAGGGCGTGCCATCGGGATACTGAATAAAGATGTTCTCACGCATGCCCGCGTCATACGTAGCGTACCCTTCTTCGACCTTGATGCCCGGGTCGCACATCACGACCACGTGGAAGCCCATGTCGCGCAGTTGCGTCAGCAGGATCTCAGGGTCGGCAAAGTCGCGGTTGTTCCAGGTAAAGATCTTATACTGGTCCATGTAGTGAATGTCGAACACGATCGTATCGGCCGGAATGTCCTTCTCGCGAAACGTGCGTGCCAGGTTCAACACTTCCTTGTCCGGGTAATAACTGTAACGGCATTGCTGATAGCCGATGCTCCACAGCGGCGGCAGCTCCATGCGGCCCGTCAGGTGTGTATAGTGCCGAATGATCTCCGCAACCGAGCTGCCGTGGATGAAGTAATAATTCATCTCGCCCGCGTCGGCATAAAAGCTGGCAAAGCGATTGTTCGACGCCCCGAAGTTGAAGAACGATTTGAAGCTGTTATCGAAGAAGATCCCATAGGCCACCCCGTTGTGTACGCCGATGTAGAAGGGAATGGAGCAATACAGCGGGTCCTGGCCGGGAGAATAGGCAAAACTATCCGTCGCCCAGTTTTGATACCCTTGTCCTTTACGATCGAGCGGCCCTGTCTTTTCGCCCAGGCCGATGAAGCGTTCCCCCGCTTGCATCTTCTTGTACGTCGTCACCTGCTCGCCGTTCCAGCTCGTGCCAAACGCAGCATCGTCTTCATTGATGGGCTGGCCTTGCAGGGTGTAAAAGCTAAAACGCACCGGCGCGGTACTGATCTTGAGCACGAAGGCGTTTGTGCGCAATTCCAGAAATCCCGATAGTTCCGTCAGGGTAGGAGCACCCAGCGGCGAAGCGACGACGGCATACGAAAAATCTTCAAAGGCTTCGTCGCGTGTCACGCTGATACGTGCGATGTGGTCGTTGTAGCATTGTACACGGAACTTACCATAGCTGGTTTCTCCCTGCACACCGGCAGCTTCACGCTGCCAGGAAGTAATATCTCCCAGGCTCTGATTGAGCGTACGTTTCATCTTAAGGGTCATGTGATCGTGGCGTTTACCGTGTCAAGTAAAATTAATTCACACCAACAAACCTACGGCACAACCAGACTAAAAAACAGAAATCGATTGCGGTAACTAGTGAGCGATCACCTCGCAACCGGCTGAAACCCTCAGAAGCTGGCACGGTGGCACGCCGGCGTTTCGCGTAACACCGCGCCGGGATCACCGATTCACGTCGACAGCAACCGTCCGGGACAGCGGGCTAAAGCCCAGTCAAAGCCACGTATACGGCATGGATAAAGCATAGTTAAAGCATACTTAAAGCACAGTTAAGGCACGATAGAGGCGGCTGCTTTAAGTATGCTTTAACTATGCTTTAAGTGTGGTCGAAGACTGCGACTACTATGCCTGATCCCAGGCAGACACACGGAAGATAATAAAAAAAGCCGCCCTTTCAGGCGGCCTTTCCTAAACTTCAAAAACTCAAAAGACTTATTTTTTCTTCCCTGACTTCAACGAAGAGTCGCGCACGACCAGGCGGGTCTTGAGCAGCTTCGTCTCGGGCGTCGGATCGATATGTTCCTTCGACTTCACCTCGATCTGACGGATCAGCAGCTTGGCTGCTTCCTGACCCATTTCAAAACCGGGCTGATCAACCGACGTCAGCGGCGGATCCATCAGCGAGCTGAAGAACCAGTTGCTGAAACCTACCACGGCAATATCTTGTGGTATTTTCAGACCGGCCTCTTTGATAGCCTGCATGGCACCCATCGCGGCGGGGTCGTTTGTTGAGAAGATCGCATCCGGCGGATTGGCCATCTTCAGCAGTTTTTCTGCCGCAGCCTTGCCTTCTTCGATCGTGCCTTGCGGGCAGCTGACGATCAAGTCGTCGTACACCGGCAGGTTGTTTTCTTTTAACGCCTCGCGGAAACCTTCCAAACGCTGTTTGGTGATATCGAGGTTCGGCGGGCCTTCCAGGTGGGCAATGCGCTTACAACCCTGGTCGATCAGGTGCTGGGTAGCATCTTTCGCGCCGCTCAGGTCGTCTACGATCACTTTGCTGGAGTTTGCCGAGTCATATACGCGGTCAAAGAACACCATCGGAACACCTTTCGCCATCGTGGCGTCGATGTGTTCAAAGCTGTTTGTTTCGCGCGACAGGGAGATCAGCATGCCGTCCACACGGCTGTTGAACAACGCCTTGATGTCGGTCTTCTCGCGTTGCAGGGATTCGTTCGACTGTGTGATAATGACGTTGTACCCGGCGCTGTAGGCCACATCTTCTATACCGCTGATCACGGTCGAGAAGAAAAAGTGAACAATTTCCGGGATGATCACCCCGATCGTATTGGTCTTGCTTTGACGCAGGCTTAGCGCGACTATGTTGGGTTGATAATTCAGTTTCTCGGCCAGCTCGTTGACAGCTTTCTTCGTTTCCGGACTAATGTCCGGATGGTCTTTCAACGCTCGGGAAACGGTCGAAGGAGATATGCCCAGCTCGCGGGCAATGTCCTTAATGGTAACCTGATTGTACTTCATAGCACAAGTTTAGGAACTCTTCCGGGATTCTCCGCAACGTTTGTGCAACTTTTTTTAAAAAATCGCAAACGAATGCGACTCCGATTCCGGTTGCGGTTTGGTGTGTTTTTACACTGCTTTTTCCGTCCAAGACCCCCATTTTCCGAGACTATTCCCTTCCCGCAACTGCGCCTGGCAGCTCCGGGAGCTCGGCCCGTTTATCGATCATCGGCACCTTCTCGAATCCCATCACCTCGATCATAGGCACCCCAAAATCTTCCACGACTTTCCCCTCGATAAAGTAAAACCCCCGCCCGCGGAACGGAAACTGCCGGGCCACGATTGGAAAATGTACGGTATCAAACACTTCACCCTGCAGGTCATAAAATGTCCCGAAGTACATCATCTCGTGCTTTTGCGTCCAGGCGTTCTTTGTCGTGACCACATATCCCAGGATCGACACGCGCTTCCCCACGCGGTTCGCCAGCTCCCCGGCGGTCGTATCGCCCGTATGTCCGCCCGACACCAGCTGAAACGGATCACACAACGGAAATCCCAACAGCTCGATCTCATCAAAGGCATCTTCCTGCGCATTGCGCTGCAGCGTCGGTAACGGATATTCTTTCGGCGCCGTGTCAAACAACGTCTGCATGCCCGCCGGCTGCTTCGTGCGCGATTGCCCGAAGAACAACATCGCCTCCCAGAGCAGCTGCTGTTTGCTTTTGCCCGTAAACCGGAACGACCCCATCCGGATCAGCACCCGCACCTGTTCCAACCCCAGCGGCAGACGCTGTAGAAAATTATCGAGGCTGGTATACACCCCGTGACGCGCCCGCTCCACTTGAATCTCCCGCGCAATCCTTTCCTCCAGGCTCTTCACGTGCACAAACCCGATGTAGAGCTGTTGCCCTTCGATGGTCGTCAGGTAGCCACTGTGATTCACGCACGGCGGCGCGATCTGTCCACCGAGCATCCGGGCCTCATGAAAGTAAAACTCTGTCTTATAAAAGCCACCGAAGTTGTTGATGACGCCCACCATGAACTCCAGTGGGTAATGCGCCTTGAGGAAAAGGCTTTGATAGCTCTCGACCGCATAGCTCGCCGAGTGCCCTTTCGCAAAGGAATATCCGGAAAAGCTCTCAATTTCATACCAGACCCGTTTGATCACCGCTTCGTCATAGCCTTGCGCACGGCACGATGCGTAAAACCGGTCGGCTACCCGCTGGAATTCTTCGCGTGAGCGATACTTTCCCGACATGCCGCGGCGCAGGACATCAGCCTCCGTCAGCGTAAGCTTGGCAAAGTGGTGCGCCACTTTGATCACGTCTTCCTGGTAGATCATCACACCGAACGTATCGCGCATGAGCTCGTCCATCATGGGGTGAATGGACGCATACGCCTGGCCGCGGCGCACGGCGTGAAAGCGCTCCAGGTAGGTGCGCATCATGCCCGAGCTGGCAACGCCCGGCCGTATGATCGAGCTGGCGGCCACCAGGGTGAGGTAATCGTCACAGCGCAACTTGCCGAGCAGCATCCGCATGGCCGGCGACTCCACATAAAAACAACCCATGGTCCGACCGGTACGCATCAGGTCCTTGATGCCTTCGTCCTGTGTAAAGGCCTCGAACTGGTAGATGTCCACGTCCCGGCCCTGGTTGCGTTTCACATGCCGCACGGTTTCTTTGAGGTGGCCCAGGCCTCGCTGGCTGAGAATGTCGAATTTAAAGATGCCGAAGTCTTCGGCGTTGTGCATTTCAAAATGTGACACCGGCAGACCTTTGGGAGGAAACTCCAGCGTAGTATACCGGTAGATCGGTTCTTCCGTGATCAGCACGCCACCCGCGTGGATCGACATGTTTGACGGCAGGTCTTTCATGCGCTCTGCATAGCGCAGGATCAGCGGCGCGATGTCTTCACGATCAGGTGTATATTCGTTGCGGTCGGCCAGCGCTTCGAGCTCGTCCTTCGGCAAACCAAACACTTTGCCCAGCTCCCGCAACAGCGAGCGTCGCTGGTAGGTCACGTGCGTGCCGAGTAAACAGACGTGCTCCTCGCCATAAAGGTCAAAGAGGTGCTGATAGATCTCATCGCGGTTGTCCCACGAAAAATCCAGGTCGAAGTCGGGAGGTGACGCGCGTTCTTCGTTCAGGAACCGCTCGAAGTAGAGGTCCAGCTTGATCGGATCAACGTTGGTGATCCCCAGACAATACGCCACCACGCTGTTGGCACCACTGCCGCGGCCCACATAGTCGTATCCGCGCTGCGTGGCGTATTGAGTCAGCTCGTAGGCGATCAGGTAATAGGAAGCAAAAGCCTTTTTGTCGATGATGTCGAGCTCCTTTTCGATCCGTGCCCGCACGATGGCCTCGTCGGCGTGGTGATACCGGCGCGCAAATCCCTTCCAGGCCTCTGCGGTAAGGTAGGCCAGGTCTGCTGCCCGGCTGCCGCGCAGGTGCTTTTTATTCTTATCGCCGCCGGGGCGCAGGTCCAGCGAGCATTGTGCCAGCAGCGCTTCCGCGTTCGCGACCAGGTCGGGAAAGCGCGTATACCGTGCCCGCAGTTCCGCCGGCGGCAACATGATCTCATCGGGTTGCGCTTCCTGCGCTTTCGGGAGCTTGCTCAACAGGGTATTGTTGGCCATCGCCCGCAGCAGGCGGTGCATGTTAAAATCGGTCTTGCCGGAAAACGTCACCGGGCACAGCGCAACAAACCGGTGTTTATACTCGTGGTAGGGGGCATACAATGTCAGCGGCCCGAGATCCTGCGGTCGCACACCGACGTACTCCTGCGGCCGTAGCAGCTCCGGCGCGTACCGCCCGAAGGGATATATGATCACAACGTTGTCAAACACTGGCGCCCGTGGCGGCAGTGTCCTGCCTTCGCGATGGTAGCGGGACAGGAATCGGTTGAGCTCTTCAAAGCCGGCGTTGTTGCGGGCAATGGCAATGTATAGCAGCGTATTCTCGTCGCCGCGGCATTCCACGCCCACGGCGATGTCGAGTACGTATGGCTCTTTTCCATAGTGTGTCAGTCCACCGGCGCCGGGCTTGTACGCGTGACACAACCGCAGCATCTCCAGGTAAGACGCGGTATTGTTGATCTCGGTCAGTACCAGTTTATGGACGCCGCACCGCTGGGCTTCTTCAAACAGCTTCTGGACCGTCAATGTGCCGTATCGAAAACTAAACGCGGTGTGACAGTTCAGGTACATGCTCAACGGGGGTGGTGGTGAAAATAAGATTACTGACCACGCGCATTCAGCGCGGCAACCGTCATGCGTATTTCGCGATAGCTATAAGCGTCACCGAGAATGTCTTTGATCGGTGTTAACATCAGCCCTCCGCTCTGCTTGATGGCGGCGCGAATGGCCGGAAGTTTCGCCTTCTCGACCAGGGACTCGAGGGGGACACGTCCTTGCTGCACATAAAACGCCAGGTGATTTTCGATCGTGACCGGGCTCAGCTCACGCGCCGCGGCAATGGCCTCGATGGCGTAGCCCTTATTGAACAGATCGAGCGTCTGCTGCTTGGTGTCGTTGTCGCGCTCGTTCGAAGTCTTTTGGGAACGCTTGCGGGTCTTGAGGTGTATGCGGGAGGTAAGTCCCTGCCGGGCGCAGTAGTTCGTAATGATCTCACCGAACGCATCCGCATAGCGCTCCAGCTTTTGCTGGCCAAAGCCGGAGATGCGGCTGAACTCCTCCCGGCCGTGCGGCAAATAGGAGGCGAGCTCCTGTAAGGTGGCATCCGATAAGACAATATAGGCCGGTACATTGTCGGCTGCCGCCAGCCGGCGCCGCAGGTCTTTTAGCTGCTGGAACAACGAAGTATCATACGCCGGCGCGGCTTCTTCTACGGTGGCAGGCTCGTGCTCGACGGCACGTGCCAGCGGCCGGCGCCACAATACCGTAGTGGCACGACGCAATACGTCGTCGCTGCGGTCGGTGAGCTGGAGCAGTGGATATTGCCCATCGGCCTTGGCCAGGTAGCCTTGTGCGATCAGCTCGCGGATCACATCGTGCCAGTCATTCTTGCTCACGTCCGCGCCGATGCCGTACGTGGGCAGCTTCTTGTGAAACTCCTGGATCCGGGTCGCCTGCGAGCCGCGCAAAAAATCGATCACGTAGCCTGCGCCAAAGCGTCCCTGCAACCGGCTGACCGCCGAGAGTACCTTTTGCGACAGGATCGTGGCATCGATCTGCTCGTGTTCCGCCAGGCAGACATCGCAGTTGCCGCAGTGCGCCGGCGCGGGCTCGTCGAAGTATTGCAGCAGGTAGCGGCGCCGGCAACTGCGCAGGTCGCCATAGGCCGCCATCTGATCGAGCTTGTTGTAGGCGATCTCCGTCTGCGCCTCGTTGTCGGGCACGTGGGCCAACCGTTTGAGCTTGGTCACATCGCCATAGGAGTAGAACAGCAGCGCTTCGCTGTCCAGGCCATCGCGACCGGCCCGGCCCGTTTCCTGGTAATATCCTTCAATGCTTTTGGGCAGGTCCATGTGTACCACATAGCGCACGTTGGATTTATCGATGCCCATGCCGAAGGCGATCGTCGCGACAATGATCTTCACCTCGTCCCGCAGGAACTGATCCTGGTGACGGCTTCGCACTGTGCGGTCCAGCCCGGCGTGGTAGGGCAGCGCTTCAAAGCCTGCGCGTGTCAGGAAGGCCGCGATCTCTTCGGTGCTGTTGCGCGACATACAATAGATCACGCCCGAGTCGTCACCTCGCGACCGGAGGAATTGCAGCAGCTTTTCGCCGCTCTGCTGTTTTGATTCAACGGTGTACCGGATGTTGGCGCGGTTGAAGCTCGATACGAACATCGCGGGGTTTTGTAAGGACAGCTTGTCGACAATATCCTTGCGTGTTTGCCGGTCCGCGGTAGCCGTCAGCGCAATGACCGGCACCTTCGGCAACAGGGTGCGCAGCTGCGCCAGGTTGAGGTACTCCGGCCGGAAGTCATGCCCCCAGTGGGAAATACAGTGCGCCTCGTCGATGGCCAGCAAACTGACCGCGTAGCGCGGCAGCTCTTTCAGGAACGTACTCTCCGGCGCCAGGTATAATAACTTCAGCGTGCCGGCACGCGCCGCGTCTACAACGGCGCTTTGCTCGGACGGCGTTTGCGTGGAATTGAGGAAAGCCGCGTGAACGCCATTCAGACGCAGCGCATCCACCTGGTTTTTCATTAACGCGATGAGCGGGGAAATGACAACGGTCAGGCCCGGAAAACACAACGCGGGCACCTGGTAACACAACGATTTACCGCCGCCCGTGGGCATCAGCACAAGTGTGTCGCGCTGTGCCAGCACGGCCCGGACGATGGCCTCCTGCTCCAATCGGAAGGAGGAGTAGCCGAAATGTTTCTGTAAGATCTCTAACGGGTTCATAGCATAAAGGTAACGAATTGGGAAATGATGTAGAGGAGTGACCCGGGCTATTCGGCGCCGAGCATAATGTCGTGATAGTGTGTCCAATGCCCGTCGCCACGCGCCAGTACCGTGATGCGGTCGCACAGGAAATGCTGGCTGTAGCGCAGGTTTTCCAGGTGCGGCCAGCATTTTTCAAAATCCTCCTGTGACAGCATCCGCGCGATGGTGATGTGGGGCGTGAAGTGTGCATCTTCGCGCACAAGTTTTTCAAACATGTCGCGTATGGGGTATTTGTTGACAATGTCCAGGTAAAGGGTGCGGTAACGGCCATGGTGGAACGCGGCCAGGTCTTTTACAAAGACATTGAACGGACGCATATAGGTGGCCTTGGCCGCGACATAACGGATCATGTCGTCCATGTGCTCGTCGTTATATTTAAACAATGAAATGTGTGCTCGTGAGTACCGGTCGGTAAACGGATGACCGATGAGGTAGTGGACGTCGTCTTTTAACACAAACGCGTCGCTGCGGATGTGCGGCGGGGGAGAGATAATGAACGATAATTCTTTTACGGAGGTGCCGGTTTTTGTCGTGAGTTTCATATCGCTTCGTCGTTTAATTATTTTCCTTTGAACATGTTCATCTCCATGCGCACGCGGCGACTGACATCGAGGGTCGTCGCCCGGATCAGCTTCTCCGCGCCGTGCTTGTGTTTGATGAAGTCGATCGCCTCGTAGAGGTTGACCGAGGCCGCCGTGTCGCTGAACAGGTCGATCTGGTGGCTGCCGTGCACCAGCCCACTCAACCGTACGCCCACCAGGCGGATCAGCATGCGTCGGTTATAAAGTTTGTCGAACAGCGCCGTGACGGTTTGTAACAGCACGTGGTCCGACGCGGTATAGGGTATCTTTACTTGCTTGGTTTCGGTATCGAAATTGGTATAGCGCACCTTGACGGTGACACACGACGTCAGCTTGCCCTGGTCGCGCAGCTGGAAGGCTACCTTTTCCACCATGGCGATCAGGATGGACTTGAGCCTGGCCGTATCCATGGTATCGGCATCGAACGTCGATTCGGTGGAAATAGACTTGGCCTCGCTATACGGCACGATGGGGGAGTCGTCAATGCCGTTGGCCTTATTCAAAAGCGAAACACCATTCTTGCCAAACGCGCTGATCAGGAAGTTCATCGGCATCTCGCGCAGGGTCGCTACAGTGCGTACTCCCATATCATAGAGGAAGGTCGCCGTCTGTTTGCCGATCATCGGGATCTTCTCCACGCCCAGGGGCGCCAGGAAGTCCTTTTCCGTGCCCGCCGGGATCTGCTTTTGTGCGTTGGGCTTGAACTCGGCCGTGGCGATTTTGGAAACCAGCTTGTTGACCGACAGGCCCAGGGAGATGGGAAGGCCGCTCTCTTTTATGATATGCCGGCGCAGCTCCACCGCCCACTTGAAGGCGCCGAAATACCGGTCCATGCCGCTGGCGTCTATATAGAACTCGTCGATGGAAGCCTTTTCAAAAAGCGGGGCCTTGTCGGCGATGATCTCTGTAATAAGGTGTGAATTCTGGCTGTAGGCCTCCATATCCCCGGAGATGACGCGGGCATCGGGGCAGAGCTGCATCGCCAGGTACATGGGCATGGCGGAATGCACACCAAAGCGCCGCGCCTCATAGCTGCAGGCGGCGACAACCCCGCGACGGCTGCTGCCCCCGACGATCAGGGGAAGGCCTTTCAGCGACGGGTTCTTTTTACATTCTACCGCCACAAAGAAAGCGTCGAGGTCAAAGTGGATGATGTTGCGATCCATGACTCGAAATAACTAAAAATATTAGTTCGATTTTTGTTTTTGAACTAATTTTTTTAGCTTTGTTCCATCATTGTAGGAAACAAACAGAATACGCTGATTTTGCCATCTTGTAGATATTCTTTTGTGGAACAGTGACACGTTGTGGTGACGTGAAACATTAGGAAACCTGCCTCCGCCAGCGACGCTGGTGGAGGTGGTTTTTGTTAACGCATTGTGAATGTCAATGATATCGTGTAAATCGATCTATAAATGAACGTGCTGAACGTCCTATACATTTCCTTACCCCATCGATACACTTACCGTAGATAACTATGGCCACTGTAAATCAGAATCTGAAGTTCTTACGCGCTGAGAAAGGGTTGACACAAAAGCAACTCGCAGAAAAGCTCGGCCTCAAACAAGCCACCATCGGTGCTTATGAAGAGGAACGCGCAACCCCACCGCTGCCCGCCCTGCTCGACTTTACGCGCATTTTCCAGGTAAGCCTCGACGCGCTCGTCAGCCAGGACCTTAGCAAGATCTCCGAAAAGGATCGTAAGAACCTGCGCCCCGGCCGCGGCAAAGAAGTGTTAGCCATTACCATGGACGCCAGCGGCAAGGAAAATGTCGAGCTGGTCATGCAAAAGGCCTCCGCCGGCTACCTCAACGGCTACCAGGACCCCGAATTCGTCCGCGACCTGCCCAAGATCAACCTGCCCGTGCTGAATCGTAACCGCACCTACCGTGCCTTCGAGATCCAGGGTGACTCCATGCTTCCCATCCAGCCCGGCAGCATCATTTTCGGCGAGCACGTCGAAGACGTCGCCACCATCAAGAACGGCAAGCTCTATATATTGGTCACCAACCAGGAAGGCATCGTCTTTAAACGCGTCTTCAATTTCAACGACGAAGAAGGCAAGATCCTGCTGGTGTCCGACAACCGCCAATACGCCCCATACGCCGTCGCGTCCACGGACGTGCTCGAACTGTGGGCAGCAAAAGGATTTTACTCCAGCCAGTTTCCCGAGGGACCGAGCGACAACGTGGCGCTTTCGGATCAGTTGGCGTTGCAGCTCGTTCGCCTCCAAAGCGAAGGCGGGAAGAAAAAGAAAGTATAGCGTTAGCGCGATAGAGAAGGCCAGAAGCACTGCTTCTGGCCTCTGTTATTTAGAGCCGCGTAAAGATCCTCAAAACTTCACCGTCAACGACCCCCGGATGATCCGCGGTGCCTGCGGGCTCAGAAAGTTGCTCCAGTAGGTTTCATTTGTCAGGTTGTCCGCTTTTACGGCAATCCGGTATTTCTCCTGTTCATAAAATACCGTCGCATGCAGGGTGTGAACCGCTGGAATCTCCACCAGGTTCTCCGTCGTCAGATAGCTGTCACTGCGGTAGTTTCCGCCAAATCCAAAACCAAGACCTTTTATTTCTCCCTGTTGAAAGGTATAGCTCAACCAGTAGTTTACAGTATTTTTCGGCGTAAAGGCCACATGTTTTCCCTCGTTGGTTCCATTTGTATATTTTGCGTCCAGATTGGCATAACCGGCCATGATGTTGAGGCCGGCCACGGGATTGCCAAAGAATTCTACTTCAAAGCCTTTGTTTTCCTGGGTGCCGTCCTGCAGGTTGAATAGCGGATTGGTGGGGTCAGACCGTAACCTGTTGTCGACCGTTATATCGAAATAACTTGCCATGAAAGAAAACCGGTCGTCAACCAAAACAGATTTGATCCCAATTTCCCATTGCGTGGCTCGTTCCGCCACAGCTTTCTGAAACACGCCGTTGCCGGCCCCGTCGTTTCGCATGAAGTTGTTGATGTTCTTTGTCCCGCCCATATAGTTGCCAAACACCGACAGCCGGCTGGGCAATACTTCATAGACTATACCCAGCTTAGGCGTCCAGGCACCCTGATTGAACGTATAGGCGGAGTCGTTCGCGTTAATCTTCGTAGTGCTGGGAGTTTTTGTCTTAAAATACTCGTATCGTACGCTGGCCATGACGTGTAACTGAGAGGTGATATCCAGGACATTGGACGCATAGATACTGTACCGGTCCGATTCTTCAACTCCTTTCCAGGGTGTGGCCGATACGATCGTTGTATCAAAATCCTGTTCAGTCAGGTAAGGCGCCACGTTGTGATAATCGAAGGTATCGTAAAGGGCAGAACCGCCGGCATAGATACCGCGTTCGCCCAGGTAATCCAGCCCAACCAACAGACGATTTCGCAGGCCGCCAACCTTAAAATCGCCATTGAAATACTGCTGTACGCTGGTGTAATCATAATCGTAGCGTGCATACCCGACAGATCGCTCAGCCATGTTTCCGTTGATAAAAACACTTGTATAGTCGGGAGCATACAGGCTATAGGAATACGCGTACGAGGTCGTGGATGACCAATTGTCGCTTATCGTATACACGGCATCGACAGCCAGTATGGAGGATTGTTTGTTGTAAATGATTTCGTTGGTGGTAAAGGATACGTTGGAGATTTCGTTCAATTGATCTGTGCTCGTTATACCGGTGGCCGAGACGAAGGGCCGTTCGGTGCCCTTGATCTTGAAGAGGTCGGCTTCCAGGGTAAGGGTGAGTTTATTGCTGGCCTTATAGGAAAATGCCGGCGCAATAAAGAAGCTCTCAGCCCATCCATAATCCTGAAAGCTCTTTTCTTTTCGGTAAGCCGTATTCACTCTTCCCAGGAGTGAACCATCCTTCGCCAACGGGGTGTTGATATCCGCGGTGAGGCGATTGAACGCGTAGTTGCCGGAGGTGAGGCTCACGTTTCCACCCCAGGTGTCGAAGGGCTTTTTAGTAATACGGTTTACTACGCCGCCATAATTGGCCCGGCCATGACCACCAAAGAGTGTGCCCGACGGGCCTTTGATGACTTCGATGTAGTCGATGTTCGCCATGTCGTTTTCAGTCCAGTTGCCAAGCATTTTTCCGTTTCGAAAAAATGCTTGCTCATCGAACCCACGCAGATAGGAGTAGGATCGTACGCCCGGCTGTGATCCGCCGGAGACCACCCCGGCAGCACTCTTTAGCGCGTCGTCGAAATTCGTCAGTACCTGTTGTTCAATAATCCGGGCATTGACGATAGAATATGCTTGTGGATTTTCCAGGTTTTTGAGAGGCATGCGGGAGACATAGTTGGACTCCTTTTCGCTTAGCTTATTTCGCTCGCCGGTGACGATAATCTCCTGCAGGGAAGTCGAATTCTCGTTCAGGATAATTTCCGGGACTACCGTGGTTTCGTTTGATTTTACTTCTATAGGAGTTTCCCTGGGCTCCAGTCCGACATAAGACGTAACAATAGTATAGAACCCTGCGTCTATATTTTTGAACATGTATGTTCCGGTGGCATCCGCGATTGTCACTTTATTGGTGTTCTTCAATCGTACATGGACATTATAGGCGGGTTGTCCGTCGGAAGTCCGGACAGTCCCCTTGACGTCTGACTTGTTCTGCGCAAAAAGGAAAGATGAAAGCAGTACAAAGACTGCTGAAAATATACTTTTCATTGTTATAGGTAGGAGGGGATGAAAGAAATAAGATTAGATCATTTGGCTTATCGACTTGCCTGTCGCACAAAGATGTTATGAGAATGCGAGTCTATAAACACTTGGTTCCTGTTTCTATAAAAAATACCCTTACCGATAAAAAATCACTACCCTTCATAAGGTAATTAGCACCCCACGGAAGTGACCTGCGAGGTAGAGGGATGTTGACAGATCCGGATCTCTATTAACGACGACGGAACTGTCAGTGTTCTCCCATGAACTTTTAGTTAAAAGAAGCTCTGAACTCCAAAGGAGATTGGCGGGTCTTCGTTTTGAACAACTTACTGAAAGACTGCGGATGCTCGAATCCGAGGTCATAGGCAATTTCGCTGACCGACAAATGGGTTGTCGATAATTTCTCTTTGGCCTTCTCGATTAATTTTTCATGGATATGCTGCTGCGTGTTTTTTCCGGTCAGCACCTTGAGTAAGGTGCTGAGGTACTTGGGCGAAACATTTAACGCGAAAGCGATGTCCTGGACAACAGGCAATCCTTTCGCGCTTACTTTCTCATGGTCGAAATAATCCGAAAGTAGTTTCTCCAGGCGATTTAATATCTGATGATTCGATTTCTCCCGGGTGATGAACTGTCGGTTATAGAAACGTTCGGCATAGCTCAGGAGGGTTTCAATATGTGAGACGATGATCTGTTTGCTAAACTTGTCGATATTGGAATGATATTCCAGCCGGATATTTTGAATGATCTGATGGATCATTGTTTCTTCTTTTTCCGACACGAACAATGCCTCGTTCACCGAATAGTCGAAGAACTCATATTGCCTGACTGACTTTGCCAGGCCCGTATTCCAAAAGAAATCAGGATGGATCAGGAGCATCCAGCCCGACTGATCTGTCGTTGCGCCGGGTTCAGCTTCAATTCTGAAAACCTGGTTAGGCGCGATGAAGAACATCACACCTTCGTCGAAATCATACTCCTGCTGTCCATATTTCATCTTGGCATTTATGCCTCGCTTGAGTGAAATGTTATAGAAATCAAGTACCCAATTGACTTGACTGATCTCCGGCGGGCGTACGATTTTTGAATAATCAATAACACTGATCAAGGGGTGCTCTGGTTTAGGCAAGCCTCTGAGCCGGTGAAATTCGGTTAGCGTTTTTACCCTCTGGGTTTTAGCTTTTGTCATAATGAGTTCGATTGCCTGATAATTATCCTGCAACGGTGCGGACGTGATTCGTTTGTTCGGTGTCACGATTCATTTTTAAATTTACGAAGATTGGCTGGTTCATTTCAGCCTTAATTCCATTGAATCGATAATTAAATAACGCACGGGTAGTTGAATCCCCGTGCGTCAGTGACGGTTGTTTATGCTTATTCCGCGTTGTACGCTGCAGCAAACTGTTTGGCAAACGCGTCCAGTTTCACCTTGCCCAACGTGGGCTCGTGGCGATAGTAGTCTTCGTATAACACGCCGCTTCCCTGGCTTGCCTGCAATTCCACAAAGCCATGCGCGATTTGGGAATTGAATCCGATACTCAGCCAGTTGTTCAGCAGCTGCTCATCAGGAACGACTTGCCACTGTAAGTCAGGCTTGCCGATGGCCTTGCCTAAAGCATGGGTTATTTCATTGGGCGAAACTTCATCGCTTGCAACGTAGCGGATCGTTCGGCCGGCAAACGGGTTCTCCATTTCCTCTGCGATGACGGCGGCGATGTCTGCAGGGGCTACCCAAGGTTCTTTCTTATAGCCTCCATAGTTGGAAATGATCGCACCCTTTGTTTTGATGGTTCGGATTAACCCGAACAAATTGGTGAAGAACCCCACCGGACGAATGAACTTGATGCTGACATCCCGGGGAAGCTGTCCCAGGATGGTCTCTACGTTGTAATGAAATTCCAGAATGCCATATCCATGCTTCTTATGCGCACCGATGCTGCTCAAATGGACGATTTGATATACACCGGCGCGCAGAACAGCCTGCTTGTAGTTCTCGCCGATCTGGCTGATGGCACCTATGAAATCTACGTCTTTGTCAAAGAAATCTCCGGCAGCATCGAGTGTCTCCATCAGGTACACGATGTCGGCGCCCGTAAACGTTGCGGCAAGGAAGTCGGCGTCAAACATACTGCCTACAGCAGCGGTTGCACCAAGAGACTCGATAGCTTCTATTCTTTCCGCTTTACTGGTAATGACAGTAACAGAATGACCTTTTTTGACCAATTCCTGAGCGAGCGGTTTGCCCACATTGCTTATTGATCCTGTTAGTACGATGTTCATATTTTGTTTTTGTCTTTTGTTGATACAAAAGTCGCCGGCAACGCGCACGCGCACGTAGCCGAAAGTCAGATTGTTGTAGTCTAAAGGGAATAGAAGGGACCATTACCGGGGTGTCGCCCCGCGAAGGTGATTATTCAATCATTGTGTGTCGCCCGTTGGAAATAAAGTTATCCTCGGTGCTAGTGAAAATTGACGTTTTTTGAACCTTCCCTTGCGCAAAGTTAAACATGTGCCCGGTCCCTCCCCGCTATCTTTGATACGCGCGGCCATCGAATGGGCGTGTAGATCGGGACATGTTCGCAAGAATATGCCCGGCGTTTACGCATTGCACGGAATCCCACCGGCAGCAGCGGTATACATTAGTAAAAAATAGTATGATTGGTATGACGATAAACGGGTCTTTACGTAGGGTATGTATGTGTTTACTATGGGGGCCCCTGTTGTATGCTTGTGGCGGAAAATCCGACACAATACCGGCGTTGTCGGTGCGCGAAGTAATGGACAGCGTCATCACGAGATTGTATGCACAGATACCGGCCATACAATACGATAGCATCGATGACGCTTTTATGCTGGGGTTCCTTACATCCGAAGAGAAGAAGGTCTTGTCGACACGGTATCAATACTTTCGGGTAAATGTACCCGTGGTCGTGTCGCTCATGCGGCATAAGGAGCAACAGACGATACCCTTCTGGCTGGAGGAAGCCGGTTTTTCCCGGTCGGGAAAGATCGTCAAAAACGAAGAATATGAGTACGAGGTATGGCAAAAACGATTCGAGCCCGGGTGGGTGCAGCTTGGCATCAATGGATTCGATAAACATCGGCCGGTATATTTTGTTTCCGTAGGGCCGGTGAATGCCGGGGATGAGCTGAAGATCACGGACGCGTTTCCGGAGCAGTTCCCCACCGTGCCCATGAAGGTGGGAGCGTTTACATACCACGACTGGCCCGGCCTGGTGTTGACGGTCGTACCGCCGGAGCTCGCAGGGCAACCCCTTTTTACTACGGTAAGAGGACGGGCGCGCGAGGCGCACGTCGTCGGCGCGTTTCGCGAGACACTCTTCCCTTCATCCGTCAGGCCGGATCAGGTCATGCTGACCTGGAGTGGCGACCCTCAGACAACCGTGGACATCCAATGGCGTACGCGCCCGGCGGTGACCGGGAGCACCGTAAAATATTGGATCACCGGTACAACGGACACATTGGTAGCAAAAGCGGCTTCGAGTACGCTGCAAGACCGGATGCTGTACAATGATCGGTACGTCCAACGGCACACCGCACAGCTGCAGGCGCTGACACCGGGCACAACCTATGGCTACACGGTTGGCACGGAGGGAAAGGATCGGTCACCTGTTGCGACCTTCGAAACGGCCGGGGCCTACGCCAAGGGATTTTCTTTTATTTGGTTCGGTGACACCCATTGCTTTCCCGATTCCGGGCGAATGATAACACGGGCGGATCAGCAGCATAAAGACATTACTTTTTACTCCATTGCAGGCGACATCGTCAGCACCGGCCTGTATCGCGACGAATGGGACCGGTTGTTTCAGTACGCGGGCGATGCATTTTCCCGGAAACCTCTGATGCCCGTACCCGGTAACCACGACCGTCAGGATGGCCTGGGCGCCCAGTTGTACTATGATCTTTTTAGCCTGCCCCGCAACGGCCCGCCACGGGTCGAGCCGGAGGCATCGTATGCGTTCGAGTATGGTGACGCGCTCTTTCTTATGATCGACGCTACCTCCGACGTGACCGACCATACCGCCTGGATCGAAGAGAAACTTCAGCGCTCGAAGGCCTCCTGGAAGTTTGCCATGTTTCATTTTCCGCCGTACAACTTCGAAGAACCCTACCAGGATATTCAGCAGGCCTGGGTACCGCTGTTTGACAAGTACCATGTGGACCTGGTGATGGGCGGCCATATTCATTATTATATGCGGTCTCACCCGATGGCAGGAGGAAAGGTGGTCGATAATTTTGATCAGGGCACCGTCTACACCATTTCGATCAGCATTCCCAGCGAGCACGACGATATCGGTACCGAACCTTACGCCGCCATGCGATACAAAGACGGATATTTTTACCAGCGGGTAGATATCGTGGGCAATGTCTTGAACTATCGCACCTTTGACGACAAGGGTATATTGAAAGATTCGTTCACCATTCGTAAAAAGCAAAAATGATAGCATTCCGATCCACCGCTAAAATTCAACAAATGAGGCGCTTCGCATCGTGTTCTCTGATACTGGCCGGTGGGCTGTCGATCGTGGCCTGTACGCCCGATCAACCCGCGGCCGCCCGCCAGCCCGTCTTTGAAGATGTATCCTTCCGGCAAGACTACAGTAAGAAGTATTCTGCGACCGACACAACACTAGCGTTGAGTCACGTGGCGACCGATCGCAACGGCGCGGTCCAGATCTTGTCCTCGCGGGGCCTGCTGCAACCGTACGCGGGAGAATTTCTGTACCCCGGCACATTGGTGGCTGATAAGTCTTTCCGTCCTTTACGCGATAAAAAGATCCGTGCCATCAGTACATACCGACAACAACGGGTATACCTGGACGACAAAGCCGTGTTCAGCAATGCCTGGGCCGGTACGCTTTATAAAAAGCATACGCTGCCGAATGCGAAACATTTTGCAGGCGGCAAGGATTTTTCTTTCCTGGTGTCGGACGGAAAGAAGCTGCAGTACCTGAACGACGGAATAGCATGGGAAGGAAGTGCGCCCGCGGGCTTGATCGACATCGTATATGATGCGCGCAGGAATGCGTTTATGTTATTAAGTCCTTCGGAGATCTCCGTTTTTTCGGCTACCGAACACACGGTGACGACATTTTATACCGGTAAGGGCCTGACGTGTCTGGCGCTGACAAACAACGCACGTGAATGGGTGGTGGGTACCCATGCCGGGTACTTCACGCTGGACGCTGCGAGCGGCCGGCAGCGTGGGACATTGCAGCGTAAACTTCCGTGTGCGGATTTGACTGCAGTGGAAGAAATAAACGGTAAGCTTTGGTTCGGCTCGGTACGCGGAGCCTTTATGATCCGCCCGGATGGAAAATGTAACTACTATGCCTGCAAACGTTGGCTGCCTTCCGATACCGTGATCGACCTCGCCCCGGGAGCCGACAGCTCCGTTCTGGTACTGACCGACCGCGGGCTGGGGGAGATCTGCTTCAAATCAATGACGCTCGCCGACAAAGCCGCGTACTTCGGGCAGCAGGTACGCAGGCGGCACATCCGTCATGGATTTAACGCCACGCTGGAAAATTTAGAAGCCGGCAATCTGGGCACCGGTACCCTGGACGACTCGGACAACGATGGGCTGTGGACGTGTATGTACCTGGCGGCAGAGGTGTTCAGACACACCGTGACCGGTGCTGACGATGCCCTGGAGAATTGCCGCGAATCGATGGACGCCCTGGAACGCCTGTATACCATCAACCCGATGCACGGCTTTCCTTCCCGTTCCTTCGAGCGACGGGGGTATAAATACGACAGCGAGCCCTGGCGCCGAGCGGAAGACCCGGAATGGGACTGGAAGTCCACCACCAGCAGCGACGAGGCCATCGGCCACATGTTTGTATACGGGGTGATGGCCGAGCTGATGCGCGACGAGGACTTGAAGAAACGCGCCGTTGTGCTCATGGACTCATTGATGCAGCACGTACTCGATAACAATATGTACCTGGTGGACTGGGATGGCAAACCTACGACGTGGGGCAAGTGGAACCCCGAGTACGTCAATGCCCGTCCGGCAATGGTGGGCGATCGGAAGATCAACTCCTCGAACATCATCTCCATGTTGCAAACAGCGTATTATTTCACCCACAGGGAAGTGTATAAAGAAAAGGCCTTTGAGCTGATGACCCGCCAGGGGTACTATGAAAACCTCATGCGACCGATGCGCGAGATCACCACGGCACCCGCTTCAGCAGACGATTGGAGTAAAATGTTGTCGGAGGCCTGGAACCACTCCGATGACGAGATGTACTTTTTGGGCTATTGGGGACTCTACCGGTATGCCTTCAACGATACCTTGCAAGCAAATTTCCGGGAGGCGATCATCGACCATTGGCAGGCTGAGCGTCCCGAGAAAGATGCCCTCTGGAATATTATGACGGCCGTTACGGGGGCACAACAATTCGACCTCGACGAGGCAGTTTGGTACTTGCAGGAATATCCGCTCGACCTGGTCAGCTGGAAGGTGAAGAACAGCGACCGCGGCGACATTATGAAGATAGACACCAACTTCCGAAACCAACATACAGCCGAGGTATTACCGCCCGATGAGCTGGAGATATGCCGGCACAATGCCAATCGCTTCGGGCTCGACGGCGGCAATGGCGGTGCAACAGAGTATAGCGCCGGTGACATCTGGCTGCTGCCGTACTGGCTGGGCCGCTACCTGGGTGTTATTGGCACACCCGACGTCGTTAAACCATAACGGAACAACGTATGATCATAGGAATGAGAACATCGCCTTGCTGGCGCGGCGGCGCTCATCAATCGTCGCGAGCCGACCGCGATCGGTCTGCGATGACCGACAGGTGTCATGTAAACTGTTAATTTGTCTGCGCACTGCCATTCGTGCTGCGCAACCCCGCGCCGTAGTGAGCTGAGGTCAATTCCAATTTCTTGCGCAAAGACCGAACTGGTTAACGCAAAATGCGCGCACAGTGCGCATCATCCGTCGCTATATTTGGCCGTTGGAAGAAGAATATATAGCGGCTGCCGGAGAAGTATAGATGACGCGATCGTATCGTTACTTCCGCTTTAAGAAATGATCATCGTTTCATAATTGCCGTAACTCAAACTTAATACACGTAAACCAAACCTGATTATATATGGAATTACACTTTTACAAACAAAGCCAAGGGCGGCGACGTGCACGGTTGCTGGTCCTGGTCATGATGCTGATGGTGAATGCCGGGATGGTGTTGGCCGCAAACGATGTTACGGTGTCGGGAAGGGTAACGTCTGCGGAAGACGGCACCGCGCTGCCCGGCGTAAATGTGTATGTCAAGGGCACCCAGTTGGGTACCATGACGGATGCCGACGGCCGGTATACATTGTCCGTGGCTAATAGTGACGCCGTTGTTATTTTTTCCTATATCGGGTTCACCACGCAGGAAGTTGTGGTCGGCGACCGGACGACATTGGACGTGACGTTGCTACCGAATTCCGAAGCGTTGGACGAAGTTGTTGTAACGGCCCTGGGCATTAAACGCGAAGAGCGCTCCCTGGGCTATTCCGTGGGAAAAGTGAGCGGCGGAGACCTGAGCCGGATACCACAGGAGAACGTGCTCAACGGCCTTGCCGGGCGGGTGCCGGGTGTCGCAATATCATCTACGGGCGGTCCGGGCTCGTCTGTGAGCATGATCATACGGGGTGCCAAGTCCCTGAGCAATGATAACCAACCACTGTTTGTCGTAGACGGTGTGCCCGTGGCGAGCGGTCTTAATAACATCGGGGGCTTTGGAAGCGACAATCGCGTGGACTATGGCAATGCTATCTCGGACATTAATCCCGATAATATCGAATCGGTATCGGTGCTGAAAGGCGCCAGCGCGGCCGCATTGTACGGCTCGAGAGCCGGAAACGGCGTGGTATTGATCACCACCAAATCCGGATCGAAGGCTAAGCGTATGACCATAAACGTATCCTCCAACAACGCCTTTGACATACCGTACAAGTTCCTTCCGTTTCACAGCAAATTTGCCATCGGTGTCCGTCCGTATACGCCCGACAACAATCCCTCGGGCGTATTGACGATCGACGAGGAGTCGGTGGCCGGCAATGGTCCGGAGCTTGATAAAGGCTACAAAGCCATTCAGTGGAACAGCCCGCTCGACGCGAACGGCAACCCCATTCCCACGGAGCTGGTGTCGCACCCCGACAATGTGAAGGACTTTGTACAGACCGGTATCACGTCGACAAACTCAATTGCTATCGCGAACAGCACCGAGCAACTGAATTATAGCATTGCCTACACAAACATGTCCAACCGGGGGATCATCCCCAATTCCGATCTGTTCCGGAATTCCCTGGACCTGAGTACCGGCGTGCAGCTGCATCCGAAAGTGAAGGTGAGCACCAACCTGAGCTTCACCCGGAGTAATTCGAACAATCGCCCCGCAAACAACCGCGGTGCAAACCCCATTCAGTGGGCGTACTACGTATCGCCGCACATCGACATCCACGACCTGCGGAACTATTGGGTAAAGGGCCAGGAAGGGTTACAACAGCTTACACAGGATAATGGCGCGGGCGAATATAACAATCCCTATTTCCTGGCGTATGAAGTGAACAACAGCTTTGTGCGCGATCGGGTATATGGCAACGTCAAAGCCGAATGGCAGATCACGGACGCTTTCAGCCTGATGGGACGTTATTCGATGGATACGTATCGCGAACAGCGGGAGTCCAAAATAGCCAACAGCTACACCGGCGAGCCCGGCGGAGCCTATGGCGTGATGAATATGGACCGGTTCGAACGGAATGCCGACTTTCTGGTCACCTATAAAAAAGATTTTGCACCGTGGCATGTCACGGCATCCGTAGGAGGGAACACGATGTATCAAAAGTCGGGCAATGTATCCACGTCGAGCAAACCCGGTGCCGGTCTGATCACGCCCGGAATATTTACCATTCAGAATATTGCCGTCGACAACCTCGATTACAGCAACTATTTCGGCGAGAAAGGTATTTACAGCGCGTATGGCCTGGTGAACCTGGGGTATAAAGACATGGTCTACCTGGATCTTACCGCGCGTAACGATTGGTCGAGCACATTGCCGAAAGGGGAAAATTCTTACTTCTATCCATCCGCCTCCCTCAGTGTGCTGGTGAACGAGATGCTGCCCATGCCGGAGCAAGTGAGCATGCTCAAGTTACGGGGCGCAGTGGCGCAGGTGGGCAATGACGCCGGCCCTTACCAGCTGATCAATATCATGAATACCGCCAGCGCATGGGACGGCACACCACGGGTAACGAGACCTGCGGACCTGCTCACACCCGCGTTAAAACCTGAGATTTCTACGTCCACGGAAGTGGGAGCGGAGTTTGGCCTGCTGGACAACCGCATACGGTTCGAAGGGACATACTATACGACGGACAACAAGAACCAGATCATTCTCACAGACATGGTGCCGTCGTCGGGATTCGAAAAGCAAAAGATAAACGCCGGCCTTTTGCAGAGCCGCGGCTGGGAGTTTGCTTTGGGCGGCACGCCTGTTCAAAAAGGTGACTTGCGCTGGGACGTTTCCGTGAACTACAGTCGCAACCGCACCAAGATCGTTGAGCTGCCGGAGGAGCTTCCGTTCTATTCTTTCTGGAGCGACGGCCGGGCCGAGGTGAGGACCTATGTCGGCGAAACGATCGGCGACATCTACGACAGCAAAATGGTGACGGTTGAAGATAAGACCTCTCCGTACTATGGCTACCCGCTCCTGAGCGACGAAGGTACCTGGCAGGTGATCAGAAGCAGCAATGTCAAGAACAAGATCGGCAATTTTAATCCCGACTTCACCATGGGCCTGCAAACCACCGTGGCGTACAAGGCCTTCACGTTGAATATGTCTTTCGACTGGCGCAAGGGCGGAGATTTTATCTCGCAAACATATCGATATGCAGAGTCCGATTTGAAGACCCAGCGATTTCTCGATCTGCTGATCAATCCGGGTAATCGCACAGGGCAGGCGCTACGCGATTGGCTGGTGGCAAACCAGGGAACATTGATCACCGACGGTATCAACATCGTCGGCGGTCCTACGGCGGCGTATGGCGGGCATTCACTGGAGCTTGAAGACGGAGTGACGCTTAACGACGGTGTCTTCAATCCCGGAGTGATCGCGCAGTATGACGGTGACGGAAATATCATCGGCTATACCGAAAACCTGGGAGGCGATGGGACGAAGTATATTCCCTATGCCGATAACTATCCCTGGGATTTTATGGGCGCTGCCATGTTCGATGCATCCTTCATCAAGCTCCGCGAGATCTCCCTCGCCTACCAGCTGCCGGCGCCCCTGGTACAATCCATCGGCATCCGCAACGCCTCGCTGTCGGTCTACGCCCGGAACATCATGCTCTGGACGGCCGCCGCGGTAGGAGTGGATCCTGAGCTGGCGTTCCAACCCGAGTCGGGTGCGCAGGGAAATGGGATCCAGTTCAAGCAGGGAATTGAACGGTACAACGTCAACCCCTGGACAATTTCCACTGGTTTTAAAGTAAGTCTCACTTTCTAAAACGCGACCGTATGAAACTAAAATATTTTGCAATAAGTATACTGATGGTCTGTCTCTCGTGTGATGACCTGACCGAGCTCAACGAAAACCCGAACGGCGTAGAGCCCGGCGTGATCAATCCGAACCTGGTATTACCAACCGTTGTGACCGAAGCGTCGAAGCTATACCTCAATCTCGGTTTCGGAAACATTGCCGGAGTGATGCAGCATACGCAGCTCGACGCATGGTTCGACGAACATAACGATTACGCCTGGACGAACCAGAGCTGGACGCCCTATTACGGCGTCTTGCGCGACAACAAAGTTCTGTACGAGCGCTCGACCGAGTTGGGAATGGAATTTCACCAGGGTGTTTCGCTGATCATGAAATCGATGATGTTCGGGCTCATCACCGATCTTTGGGGCGACGCACCCTATACGCACGCCCTGAATGGCGACCTCCCGGGAGTAGAGAACAAGCTGCCCGCATTCGATGATCAGGAGACGATCTATCGCGGCATTATTGCCGACCTCGAAACAGCCAACACGCTGCTGTCAAAAGACAGGCAAGAATATATCGGCCTGTACGAAGACGACGACGTGCCGTACGCGTCGATGCATATGGATCCCGCCCTATGGCGAAAAATGGCCAACTCTTTGTTATTGCGTTATTATATGCGCCTCTCGTCCAAGCTTCCGGACGTTTCCCGTCAGGGGGTCGAGAAGATCTTTGCGCATCCCGATGATTACCCGCTGATAACCTCTGCCGGGGAAGACGCCACCCTGTCCTATGCCGGCAATAGTGAGGGCGACTCCTGGCCGTCGAACGCGGTCTTCGATGCCAGCGGCAGCAACTACCGCCGCAACAGGATGTGTGCTACACTGGTCGACGCCTTACAAGCACTGGACGACGCACGACTCGGTGTATGGGCAAGCAAGGTGGAGATTCCCCTGGTGGTCGACCCGGGTCTTCCCGCAGGCACGGATCAGATCGAGGACGGTGTGCGCTACCTGTCGCCCGACGTCGTGGGAACAAAGTCGATTGATACCGACCCGGAGTATGTCGGTATACCGCCGAGCGTTTCGAACCAGCCCTCGGGCTACAACCTCAACCCTACACCCGGCCAAACGTCGAACAACCCCCACGTTTCTTACCTCAGCCCCATTTACGCGGAAGCTGCCGGCCCGCTGTTGAAAGCCAGGCTGATCTCTGCCGCCGAAGTACGCTTTCTCCTGGCCGAAGCGACGCTGAAAGGTTGGGCCACGGGGAATGCAAGTGAGCACTATTTGGCGGGTATCCGCGCGTCCTTTGAAACGTGGGGCGTAGACAATACATACGATGATTATGTAATGCAGCCGTCTGTGATCCTGTCGGGCGATACCGACGAGCAACTGGAAAAAGTAATGACACAAAAATGGATCGCCAGCTGGTCGGCCACGACAGAGTCCTGGTTTGACTACCGCCGTACCGGCTTACCGGTTCTGCATGCCGGGCCAGCTGCCGCCAGGGATGCACTCCCCGTGCGGTTTTATTATATGCAGGACGAGATCGAAATGAATGCCGCCAATACGGCAAAGGCCCTGGAAAGGCTGGAGACCACACAGTACACCCAGGCCGACGGCGCCAACAGCGCCTGGTCCAAGCAGTGGTTATTACAAGGAACATCAAAGCCCTGGTAACATTTGTCTGGTAGTATACAGGTGTAGCGGGGGCTATGGCCCCGCTATTTTTTATATAAATTCATGATTCAAAATTCTGCTTTTCATGTATAAGAAGTGGTTTGTAGTGCTGGCAGCGGTTTTTATCCTGTCTGCCGGCTTTGTCCGGTATATTTACGTACGCGGAGCGGATGCCGAGTATCACGACTACACCGGCGCGCATCACGGTCACACGCACAACCATGCTGTTGTGCTGCCTCCGACGCTGCTGTTTCCCACGCCGGAACCCGGTCGGATAATCCTGAACCTTTCGGAAACACCCGAAACGTGCCTGGCCGTAAACTGGCGGACCGATACCACCGTCGCGGCCGGCTTTATAGAGTATGCGGTAGCGACCGCAGGACCGGAATTCCGCGACAAGGTCACACGACAGCCGGCGCAACGTGAGTATCTCCAGGTGCGGCGCGAAGAAGAACCGGTGGTTACGGCACATTACTTCTCCGGGCGCCTGGAAAAACTTACGCCCGGTGAGCAATATGTATACCGGGTGGGGAGCGAAGCCGCCTGGAGTGAGTGGTTCCAGGTGCGCATGCCCGACGCCGCGCACAACAAGATCTCCTTTCTCTATTTTGGCGACGCGCAGAACGACCTGAAGTCGATGTGGTCGCGTATTATCCGCGAGGCCTACAAAACGGTGCCGCAGGTCGACTTCATGCTGCACGCGGGGGACCTGATCAACCGCTTCGACCGCGACATCGAGTGGGGTGAGTGGTTCTATGCAGGCAGTTATATTCACGCCACCGTGCCCAGCATGATGACCCCCGGAAACCACGAGTATGGAAAGGGCGTCAAACTGTCACCGCAGTGGCGCCCGCAGTTCAATTTGCCGCGCAATGGACCCAAGGGCCTGGAGGAAACGTGCTATGCGGTGAACTATAAAAACCTGAAGGTGATCTCGCTCGATGCAGAGCAAATTGACGAGTCGCCCGTATACCGCGAGCAGCAGGTGGCGTGGCTGGACTCGGTGCTGACACATGACCCGCGGCCCTGGACGGCGATTACATTTCATTACCCCGTATTCTCTACTTCGCCCAACCGTGACAACGAAAACCTGCGCCGGCATTTTAAGCCGGTCTTCGATAAACACCATGTCGATATCGTACTGCAGGGACATGACCATGCCTATGGACGAGGCATGGTGAAAAACGTGCCGACGGGCTATACGGTCAAAGACAAAACGTCTGGTACGGTATACGTGGTCTCGGTGAGCGGCCCCAAGATGTATGAATTGTCGAACGATCCATGGATGCAACGCAAAGCCCGGAACACTCAACTTTTTCAGATCATTTCGATCGAGGGCAATACGTTGTCGTTCGGATCGTATACGGCCCGCGGCGAGCTGTACGACGCATTCGACCTGGTAAAATCGAAACAGGGGATCAATAAATTGGTGAACCGTATCCCCGATACCCCCGAACGATTGTGACGGATACTTGTATAATCGTACTTTTACCACATTACATAGACGAATGTCACTGCTATGATCAAAAATAAAGTATGGGCCGCCGTGGCCCTGACGTTGCTGACCATCTTACTCTTCGCGCAAACCCTGCCGGCACAATCCACCCTGAGCGCCGCCACGGCGCTGGAGGCATATCTTGGCAACGGCGATAAATCGTACCGGTGGGAAGTGAAAGATACGTATGCCCGGGGAACAGTCCAGGTATATAACATTCGGCTGGTGTCGCAACAGTGGCATGAATATCAGTGGACCCACCAGCTCTCCGTGCTGGTGCCGGCAGATTGCCGCCACGACGGGGCGCTGCTTTTTATTACCGGGGGATCTAATAAAAAAGGCGAGCCCGAGTGGCGGGGGCCTGACGATAAGCTGGCGCTGAGCCTCGCCGATATGGCGACCGCGAACCACGCGGTGGTTGCTATTCTGCGCCAGACACCCAACCAGCCGTTGGTGGGCGATCTGACCGAAGACGCCCTGATCTCCTATACGCTGCATCAGTTCAAGGAAGATGGCGACTACTCCTGGCCGCTTTTGTTCCCGATGGTCAAAGGTGTGGTGCGCGCCATGGACGCGGTTCAGGAGTTTTCGAAGAAAACGTTGCAGCGCGATATAAACCGTTTTGTGGTGACAGGATTCTCCAAACGTGGGTGGACCACGTGGCTGACCGGCGCCAGCGACAAACGGGTGGCGGCCATTGCCCCGATGGTGATCGACGTGCTCAATATGCCCGTAAACCTCGACTACCAGGTCAAGATGCTGAAGGGATATAGCGAGCAGATCCAGGACTACGTCAGGCTGGGTATTCCGCAAACGGTTCATTCTGAAAAAGGAGATGCCATTACGGCCATGGTCGACCCCTATGCGTACCGTAAAAAATTGACGATGCCGAAAATGATCTTCATGGGCACGAACGATGAATACTGGACGGTCGACGCGGTAAAGCATTACATCGACAGCATACCAGGCCTCAACTTCATACACTATGTGCCGAACGTAGGGCATGACCTGGGCGACAAGAAACAAGCCTTCCAGGCCCTCAGCGCATTCCTGGGGATGACATTGGCGCATCAGCCCTATCCGGCCTGCCAATGGAGCGCAACCCCCGCGAAAAAAGGTGTGATCCTTAACGTAACCGTAACACCGGATGTATTAGTGGATGTGATACTTTGGTCGGCAGCGTCTGAGGACACGGATTTCAGAAACGATCCCTGGAAGGGACAATCGTTGGGACTTAAAAAGAGGACGGCGGTGATCACCACAACGACGCCATACCCGCAGAAGGGGTACCGGGCATTTTACCTGGACCTGAAATACAAAGACCCCAAAGGTGGTGAATACACCGAAAGCACCCGCATGTTTGTGATGGATAACGACGAAGTATTCTTAAAATAACAAAGCCGCCGGCCAGGAAAGAACGGGCCGGCACACTACGCCGTGGCCCTTTGTTTCGCCAGCATATATTTTTTGCGATACTCCATGGGAGTAACGCCTTTGATTTGTTTGAACTGGCGTGCAATGTTCTTGCTGTCGCTTAGTCCCAGATCGATCGCAATTTCAAAAATGGTCATGTCTGTTTCCAGTAGCTTTTGCGTAAACCGTTCGATGCGTTGATTATAGATGTATTCGTATACAGGATACCCCGTAATCTGGATAAAGCGTTTTTCAAGCGACCGGCGGGATAAGGGCACTTCTTTTAGTACCTGCTCCACGTTGAGGTTTTTGTCCAGATTGTCGTGTATATATTTCAGCGCGCTGACAATGTATTTGTCCTGGCTGGCAAAGATGTCGGTCGATTGCCGGGAAATGACCTGCGTCGGCCGTACGACGATGTCGGGGCCGGAGAAGGTGCCTGCATGGATCATTTGTTCCATAACGCGGGCAGCGTCGTAACCGCTTTTTTCCGTGTCAAGGCCGATACTGGAAAGGGGAGGGTCGGAAAGGTTGCAAACCATCTCGTCGTTGTCCACCCCCAGCACCGCCATGTCTTCGGGAATACGGATGCCCGCGTGGCGCGCGGCCTCGGTGATATGATGCCCCTGGTTGTCATCACAGGCCATCAGCGCTATCGGTGTGGGCAGTGATCGCAGCCACTGGATCAGCACGGAGGGCTTATAATACCAGATATCTGCCGGGGCGCCTTCGTTATGCTCGTAATAATGCACCGTATGCCCCGCTTGCTGCAGACGTTCTTCAAAACCTTCCGCGCGTTCTCGCGACCAAACGATGTGCTGAAAACCGTAAAAGGCGAAATGGCTGAATCCTTTTTTTAGAAAATATTCAGCCCCCATTCTCCCCGCCGCGTGATAGTCGCCGGTGATGTTGGGAATGTCCGTAAAACGCTCTTTGAAGTCCTGGGCCAGCACAGGGATTCCTGCCCGGGTGAATTTCAGGATCTCTTCGGTGTGATAGAACTGGCCGATGATGCCGTGCGCTCCCCATTCCCGCGCCCATTGCAATATACCGTCGATGCCCAGGTGCTCACGAAAGTATGCAGGCATCCGGCAAAAGGCCCAGGGACCGTGATCTTTCGAGTACCGGGTGACGCCGCGAAGCAGGCTCTTGCCATACTCCTCGCCGAAATCGCATAGCAGAATGATCTTGATCATGAGTATTATTGAAGGTTTGGTGAAAATCTAATACTGATGTCATGGTATTCAACGTGTGTCTTCGCTCAAAACGGTTGGTTTATAAAATATACTGGTTTAAACGGAGTTCCGGTAGTGTTCGCCGCAACAGCGGTGGGCTTTGTGGTAGTGGGCATAGTGGCAAAGGAAAGATCAGCGGCGCTGCAGCAGCGGTAAGAGCGTTTGAAAGGCCCGCGGCATAAAGGAAGATTTTTTCTGTGTCATGGGCGTAATCGCTGTGTGAACATTGTATTAACTCCTACCCAGACGGCACCGTAAGCTTCACAACAGCCCATAATCCCCGGACACTCTTAATTAATAAGATATTAATGCGTTCTCCGGCGCGACTTTCCGATGGGGTATCGGGTTTGCAGGGGGCTTTGAAAGATTTCCTCATCACTCCCCGTTTTTTTGCTCGCGTAATCGGGTCGATTCGACCCACCCAACACCTCCGATTTTGAAAATTTTTGAAAAAGCTACCGCATTAATGGGTTAAAAGCCGAATTAATAGGGATTTAAGTGAAAATTAATTGCGCCAGCCTAGGTTTGACGAACCGCTAACGATTGAATCCTGATCGCAAACGGTATCATAGTTTCAAATAACCAAAACCTAAATGTTCAAATCTATGGGTAAAATCTACCTGTTTTTGCTTTTTTCTCTAGCCTGGTGCACGGTGGCGTCGGCGGAGGTGGCGTCGGTCTCCCGCGGAGCGACGAACGGAAATACAGTGACTGCCGGAAATGAAGGCGCTGTCGATGTGGCACCGCAAGGCAGACAAATTACCGGTAGAGTGCTCGACGAAGAAGGTGCAGGGCTTCCCGGTGTGAGTGTTGTCGTCGAAGGAACTACCGTCGGTGGCATGACAGACGCCGACGGCAAATACACCATCGTTGCCCCTTCGGATGAATCCGTATTGATCTTCAGCTTCATCGGCTACCAAACGCAACGGGTCACGGTAGGAGCCCTCTCCACGGTCGACGTTTCCATGGTGGCTGACGTCATGAGCCTCGGCGAAGTGGTGGTGATGGGCTACAATACGCAGAAAAGAGCAACCCTGACCGGCGCCGTATCGGTGATCGACAACAAGGATATCGTCCGCACCAAAAACGAAAACGTGCTGAACGCGATGACCGGCAAATTGCCGGGCGTCCGCATCGTGCAGAAAAGTGCCGCACCCGGTGCCTACGATACGCAGATCGACATTCGTGGTATGGGCGATCCGTTGTTTGTCATCGACGGTATTGTTCGTGATAAAGACTTCTTTGCCCGCATGAGTTCGGAAGAGATCGAAAGCGTAACGATATTAAAAGACGGCAGCGCCGCCGTATACGGCCTGCGTTCAGCCAACGGTGTGGTGGTCGTGGCCACCAAAAAAGGTACTGTAAACCCCGACGGGAAAGTGGACATTACCTTAAACAGCAGCATGTCCTGGCAGCAATTTTTGTATGTGCCCAAAAGCGTTGGTGCCGTGGATTACATGACGCTGAGAAATGAGCAAAACTGGCAGGACTTTGGCAAAAACTACTTCCAGCGCCAGTCTCCGATCTTCACCGAAGACCAGATCAACGAATACCGTAATGGCACCAGGAAGTCATACAATTGGTTTGACGAGGTGTTCAACAAGACCACCCCACAATATCAGACCGATCTGACGGTAAACGGCGGAAATGAAAAAGTACGGTATTTTTTCAACCTCGGATATTCCCGGCAGGACGGGTCGTATAAAAGCGGCGATTATTATTCCTCACGCTGGAACATGCGTACCAACATCGACGCTCAGATCACCAAAAGACTCAGCGCCCGTGTGTCATTGGGCGCTATCATGGTCGATACACACCAACCCAACGGAACAGGCTGGTCCACATACAAACTGACCTGGCTGACCCGCCCGGATGCAGCTTTTTACGCCAATGACAATCCGGAATATCCCAACGGCGATGCTCAGTTCCTGAATGAAGGAGCCAACATGATCGTACAAACCGATGCCGATTATGTAGGCTATAACATCACCAAGGATCGCAAACTCAATGGAACGCTGACCCTCGAGTATGACATTCCGGGCATTGAAGGACTGTCGGCAAAGGGCATCTATGATTATTCTCCGAGCTTACCGGATTACACCACCTATAAACGTGCATATGAATTGTATCGCTATAATCCGGATGTCGATACATATTCCCCGATCATCCGGAACACCCCTTCGGAGATTACCCGGTCGGTCGATGTGCTGTATAGCACCAACATGCAGCTGGGCCTGCATTATAATCATACCTTTTTTGGTGACCATAACGTCAGCAGCTTTCTTATTTACGAAGAGCGATATAATAGCTGGGATGGTTTCGGCGCCTATCGCAAGTTGCTGATAGATTCAGAAGAGCTGTCGGCCGGTGAAGCAGACGAGCAGCGGGCGAACGCAGGAGCGTTGTACGACCGCGCCACGAAGTCGCTCATCGGTTCCGTGAATTATGATTTCAGAGGTAAATACTTGCTCGATTTCAAATTCCGCCGCGACGGGTCTTCGCGTTTTCCGGCCGGCCACCGGTATGGATTCTTTCCCGCCGTCTCCCTCGGCTGGCGTCTGAGCGAAGAAAGCTTCATTAGCGACAACTTCGCATTTCTCAGCAACCTGAAATTGAGAGGTTCTTACGGCGAAATGGCCGATGACAGTGATTTCTGGAATTATCCGCCCGCAATAGGTTTTAACCTTTCCGGTAACGACTGGGGCTGGATCTACGATGGCGTATTGACCGGCGGTGTAACAGCTTCCCCCATTCCCAATCCGGACTTGACCTGGTATGCGGCAAAGACCTATAACGCCGGCCTTGATTTCGGATTCCTTCACCAAAAACTAACCGGTAGTGTAGACATTTTCCGACGTGACCGCACGGGGTTGAGGGCCGTCAGCGATGTCGTAATTCCGGGTACAGTAGGCGCAGCGTTGCCGCAAATAAATTATAACAGCGACCGTAATTTCGGATATGAAATATCGTTGCGCTACGACGATACATTCCAGGACATCAAATACTATGTGGGAGGCCAACTTTCGGCTACCAAAAGTATGCGGACCAAATGGCTTGAAACACCGGCGGGCAATTCGTACGACCGGTGGAGGAACCGCACCAGCGGACGTTACAACGATATCTGGTGGGGCAACGAGTCGCAAACGCAATTCACCAGCTACGAACAAATTCAGAACTACGGGCTTCCGGTGGGGCAAAATACATTGCCCGGCGACTGGGCGCTGAACGACTGGAACGGTGACGGCGTAATAAATGAAAACGATCAGCACCCGATAGCCTCCCTCGGCCGCCCCGTATTCAACTATGGTATTTCCCTGGGAGCAAACTGGAAGGGGCTTGACCTCGCCATGGATTTTCAAGGTGCGTGGGGCGTTTACGTACAATATGCGGAAGTGCTCACAGAAGCACTGCCATTCGGCGGGCAAAATACCCTGGACTACTTTATGGACCGGTGGCGTCCGGTAGATCCCAATGCGGATCTTTATAATCCCAGTACACAATGGATTGGTGGCTACTATCCCGTTACCGGTCATGACGGCCGCCGTACCGGCACCAACGGCGTGCAGAACGCATCGTATATGCGCCTGAAGACACTCCAGCTCGGCTATACGCTTCCGAATGCGTGGGTATCCAAAGCAGGCATGCAGAATGTAAGATTCTATGTGAGTGGCTACAACCTGCTGACATTTACAGGGCTTAAAAATACCGACCCCGAACGTCCGTCGGCACCGTCAGACTCTTCAGATCCTGCATACGTCGAGTTTTACAATTATCCGGTGAACAAGACCTATACAATCGGTGCAACTGTCAAATTCTGAAAAGAACTTCGCTATGAAAAAACAATTTTTAATGTATATATCAATTCTGTGCTTTGGGATCTTCTCATGCCAGGATTTGAACCTGGAGCCCAAAGGCATGTTGGGTGGGCCCGAGCTTTTTGGCAATGAGTATGGTGTGAAGAAATACTTTGCTGCCATTTATAACGCGCTGCCGATAGAAGATTTCCTGTATTACGGAACCAACTCCAACAATGCCTATCGCCCGGATAACTATTGGGAGGCCGGTAAGAACAGCCTGGGAAATATGAGCGGTGAATTTTTTAATACCTGGGTGCAGGTCGACAACGATGGGTTTGCCTATTGGCCGTACGACCGGATCCGCGACATCAACGTCTTTATTCAGAGTTTCCCGGAATATCAGGTGAACTACACGGCAGAGGTATATAACAACCTGCTGGGAGAGGCACATTTTCTACGCGCGTTCTTTTACTTCGGCCTGGCGAAACGGTACGGCGGTGTTCCGATCATCAAAGAGGCACAGGATCCGCTGGCGCCTGTTGAAACACTGGAAGTGCCCCGCAATTCAGAATATGATACCTGGAAATTTATCTATGAGGACCTGACGTTCGCCATGGAGAATATGTCAACCGACATAGACGAAACCGGTCGCGCAAACAAATATGTGGCGGCAGCGTTGTTGTCGCGCACCATGCTCTATGCAGGCTCTATCGCGAAGTACAGCCAGTACCTCGGCTTTCAAGGGGAAGCAGCAACAAGCGCCGGTATGGCGGGCATCGACGCTTCGAAAGCAGACGAGTTCTTTCAATATTGCGTGGATGCCGGCAAAGTCGTCGAGACGGGTCCCTATGCCCTCTACACCAGGGGGTATCCGGATAAGGCCAAGAACTTTGCCGATCTGTTTTTGGATGCGGAATCTTCCGAAAGCATTTTCATCAAAAGCTACGATATCACCGCACCCGGCAACAACCGTCTGCGTCATAGCTACGATGCACTGATGTGTCCCCAGCCCGACATGTCGTCGTTCGTGGGCGCAGAAAGTTATCCTCCGCTGGATTTTATGGAGCTCTACGATATGCCCGCCATTGTTAATCCCGACGGAACGCCGGTCCGCTTCGACCACCGCGGCGATATCCGCAATGGCATGGAGCCACGCGCACGGGGTACCATGTATTTTGATGGTGATGTCCTGCGCGGGAAGGCCTTCGATATACAACGGGGCATCTACAAAAATTTCGACGTGTTGGCATCCGACGCAGATCAGGGCAGCCCCAATGCCCCGATCAACAATCCCAACAACCGGATCTTAGGCGGCAGAGGCTGGACGACAGAGATCAACGGCACTACGCTGAATATCACCGGCGCGCACGGCAATTTCGAAGACCAGGGTGGAGAAAACAACGGCTGGGGATCCGCCTTCATACGGAAGTATGTCGATCCGGACAGGGCAACGAGTGATGTCCGTGAATATCGCAGCGATCAGCATTGGGTGGTATTCCGCCTGGGTGAAATATACCTGAACACCGCCGAGGCGCTTTATGAGCTCGGTAGCCGCGATGAAGCGTTCAATTATATCGAAAAGATCCGCGAACGCGCCGGCGCAACCATTACACGCCCGGCGCTCGACCAGTCGACATCCAACATCGGCACCATCAACAAAGCGAACTATCCGTATTCCATCGAAAAGTCACTGCAGTTCATTCGCGATGAGCGCGCACGCGAGCTCTATGGAGAAAACCACTGGTGGTGGGATCTCCGCCGCTGGCGGACCGCCGACCAGGTGTTGAACCAGTTCCGCCACAGAGTGCTGAGCAGCTACTACGTCGCCGACGAAGGGAAGTACATCTACCTGGATGAGATCAACCGGATAAACAGAAGCTGGACCGCGTCCAAGCAGTGTTACTACGAGCCGATTCCCTGGGGAGAGATTGGTAAGAACAGAAACCTGCTGCCTCAAAATCCACTTTATTAATTGTTAACTACTGAGATTATTACTATGAAAAATATAATTCGCATAGTGCTGGGATTGCTGGTGATGTCGATTACCGCCTGTATGGAGGTCGACAACTGGGACGAACCCGAGGCAAGGGTTCAGGGTCGGATAATCGACTCCTACACGGGAGAGAATCTGCTTACTTCACAAGGAGACTGGGGTATCCGCATTTGGGAGAGGACCTGGACGGAGTCCGCACCGACCGCGCAGTCATTACCCGTAAAGCAGGATGGTACCTACAACAACAGTAAACTTTTTGGCGGTACGTATGATATGCTGGCCTATGGTGGTCCTTTCTGGCCGGTCGATACGCTGCAGGATGTAGTGTTCGGCGGGAATACCGAGCAGGATATTACCGTTACACCGTACTTACAGCTGCAAGGCTTCGAGACCTCGCTGAACGGACTCAAGTTAACCCTAACCTGCGTATTGAGAGCCCCGATTCGTCAGGGACTCCCTAATCTTGTAGAGGTAAAACCATTCTTAAGTCTCAGCCAGTTTTGCGGAGCGACAAATTTTATCGATCTGCCCGATTACAACAACCAGCGGAAGCAGTATAACCAGTCATGGTTGGAAGCATTCGGAGATGTCGAAACCAGTAGTGTAATCACCATCGGTCCGCTGAAGGTAAAACCAGGCTATACCTACTATGTGCGTTTGGGCGCCAATGTGAATGATGCAAACCGGAAATACAACTACACGGAGATCGTTAAAATTGTTGTGCCGGCAGATGCACAGGACGATCCGAACGAGGTGCCCGACAACTTCTTCAAGAACGCAACATATCCTTTTGCCAAGGCGGACTGGGATGGCAACCGTTGGGGCAACCTGGCCGACTGGACCACGAATCCGGCGATGCGCACCCGCGATGGCAGAGGCGGTTATGATGGTGGCTGGGAAGGCGCCGCCAACGATAAACAAAGCCTGGGGTTCGAAAAGTGGAGCGATGCTGAAACCCCGATCGTAAACGGTAAGCTCTTTCAGACATTCGACCTTCCCGCCGGTACATATCGGTTTACCATGAGCCTTGCCGGTGATAACCCCATCAAAAGTAACAACGGCGCCGATCCCCGGTATATCGCTGCCGCCGTTGGCGAGACACTGCCGGATATTGAAAACCTGGCTTCTGCGCTCGCCTCGGCAAACTTCGCCGGCCTGGCGCCAGACGACGGAGTGAAGACGATAGAATTCACGTTGGATGCTCCCGGGAAGGTATCGGCGGGTTTTGTTGTGAGCTTTACCAGCAACGAACAAAATGTGAGACCATCGTGGTTAAAACTGGAAAAAATAAATTAAGGTAAGTCGTTATGAAGGTTGTCCGGCGCGAAAGCGTCGGACAACCGTGTTTAAATTTGTTAGAGTTAATATGTATATTTTAAGATCAATGATGAAAATTGTGAGAGCTTCCCTGGTTGCGGTTGGGATTTCATGGATGTTAGTTTCGGTCAATGCCAGTGCTCAGGATCAGAAAAAACCGTTTGTCACCGACCTGTATACCGCCGATCCTTCGGCCCACGTGTGGCAGGATGGCCGCTTGTATGTTTATGCATCGCACGATATCGCACCCCCGAAAGGGTGTGATCTGATGGATCAATACCACGTGTTTTCTACAGACGACATGGTACACTGGACCGATCACGGTGAGATCTTGCGCGCCAGCCAGGTGAAGTGGGGGCGCCCGGAAGGCGGCTTTATGTGGGCTCCCGACTGTGCCTATAAGAATGGTACCTATTATTTCTATTTTCCGCACCCCAGCGGTACAGAGTGGAACAAAACCTGGAAAATAGGAGTGGCCACCAGTAAATATCCGGCGAAAGATTTTGAGGTACAAGGGTATATCGAGGGGTTGGAGTCTATGATCGATCCATGCGTGTTCGTCGATGACGACGGACAGGCCTACTTCTACTATGGCGGAGGCGGCACATGTGCCGCAGGAAAATTAAAAGACAACATGATGGAGATCGACGGCGAGCTGAAGACCATGGAAGGCCTCGAAGATTTTCACGAAGCGACCTGGGTGCACAAATATAAGGGCGTATATTACTTGTCGTATTCCGACAATCACGATGAGAATAACGACAAGGAAGGCGTTAAAGGCGATAACAGGATGCGCTATGCCACCAGCAAAAGCCCCCTGGGTCCCTGGAAATACCAGGGCATCTACATGCAGCCCACCGACAGCTATACCAATCACGGTTCCATAGTGGAATACAAAGGTAAATGGTATGCCTTTTACCACAACAGTTCGCTTTCCAACCACGATTGGTTGAGATCGATCTGTGTCGACCAGCTCTTTTACAACAAAGATGGGACGATTAAGATGGTAAGATAACCTGCCGATAAGAAAAGAAACAGGAACGAGCCATCGGCCGTTCCTGTTTTTTGGGTCAACTCTATTTTCGTTCGGGCAACGTAAACACCAGCGGTTTCTCACGCCGCAGTATTTTTGCGGCTTCGCCTGTCAGCCACAGGTAGTGGTCGGACGGTTTGTGATCCATATCGATAAACTGGGTGTTCTTGCCAACGGGCGGGTTATCCGAACCCTTAAAGATCGCCGTGCCTTCGTTCACTTCATCGAACATGGCAACATACAACATTTCCGCGCCGGCATTCAGTGCTGTCGAGATCATCTGCCAGTAGAACCGGCCGCCCTGGCGGGGAATAGAGCCTACCGGCTTAATGTCGTCAGGAAAGGCATGCACGCTCAGGTTGTGCCAGCTGAAGCCTGGATAAACACACGGTACATAGTCGACGTTGTTTTCGCGGCACCACTTCATGTCTTGTAAAAGAATGTCGCGATAGCGGTCCATGTCGTTGTGGAGCAAAGGGGAGAAGCGTTGCACGGCCCAGGGCATCACCAGGTCGGCGCGGCGGATCAGCTCGTGCAGGTAGGGGTCGGGCGCGCAGTCGGCGTCGAGCGAACGCCAGCCCGTGGGCACGCCCAACATCACCGAGCAGTTGCCGTACACGGGGTCGTTCTTTAGAAAATCCAGGAACCGGTCCATGCCGATGTTGCGGATGTTGTACGGGCGGTCGGGGAAGCCGAGACCCCAGATCACGACCAGGGGCTTACCGCGATGGTGCAAGTACGTTTTTTCACCCTTTTGCTGCGTCACCTTCAGTTGGTCTATCAGGTATTTCCAGTCTTCGATCAGCGCCGAGCAATCCTGGCCAGAGCCCTTGAGGCCGGAGAGATCGTACATCACGGCAACAGCGCGTTTGTACTTCGAGGCAGCTTCGAGCGCGTTTTGGAGAATGAGCGACGATTCTTTTCTGCGGTTTTCGTGCTGGGCGTCGTCGAAGAAGCGTTGCATAAAAACACCGTCCACGCCATACTGCTGCATCCACTTGAAATGCAGGTCGACCGTGCTCTTGTCCAGCGAGCTGAAGAAACGGGCCGTTGTTCCGTCGGCCAGCTTGAACGGCGTCTCGTACGTTTTTTCATATTCGCTCACGTCAGGCCACATGTCCACACCGGAACGGCTGTCGTCACCATAGGCGTACCGTTTGGCCGTGCTGCCATCGCCGGCCGCCCGGAACCAACCTTGGTAGCCCGCCATCACCAGCCCCTTGTACGAGGGGTAGAGCGTTGCGGCACTGTGACGCGATTGCGCAAAGAGCGCCGTCGAAAAAAGGACAAGGAGTAAGGGTAAAGTATATTTCTTTTTCATGCCACCAAACTAGGAAGGCAGCCTTAAAAAGGAATTAATAATCGATTAACCCGCCGGTTCAAACATTTTCTTTTCGTTGTTTATTTAAAACCAAACCATCCTGGCTCATCGCACTTCCTGCAATCCACGAGATACGGTACGTTTTGAGGCAAAAGCTTTTCATTAAAGATCTTATAACCTTCTACGATCTCTATGGTGCTTCCGGCTTTATATAAAAAATTCTTGTCGATCACGTCATTTAATACATTCATCCGTGTGGAATCAACGAACAATGCGTCCCGTCTCCGTTGCCAGTGCCGGTAGCGCCAGATAAAGTTTACGACGTTGGACGAATACATTGAATCGATGCAGTTGTCCACCAGGTTGCTTTTCTCGACCAAAGCGGTCGTCCACCCGTCCACCAGTACTTTATAGTCCTCGCCCTTATCAATGTATTGAAGATTGATCTCTTTGCTTACACGCAGGCAGTCGTCGTACAGGCAGTCGAATTGTTTGAGCATTCTATGCTGGGCGATCGAAAATGAGGTGTAAAGCGCCACCAAAGCAACGCCCACGAACGCCGAGACAAACAGATTGCGCTTGATGCGTTTGATCTTCTTTTCTTCCTGCTGACGCGTCTTCTCGGCTTTGTTGATATCCCGCCAGTGGTTTACGCCCTGCTCAACAAACTTCCGTGTTCGGTCAAAGCTGGCAAAGCCGCTGCCGGGGGGCGTATGGAGCGCTGCCCACGTGCTGTCTTTTTGCAGAAAGCTGTCAATGACCTTCGAGTATTCGCAGCTGTCGACGGGTTCGCCGCTCAGGATCGTATTGGCATACCGCTCCAGCGTCAACGGATGGGACGCTGTTTTGCCGGCGGCCGCCTGCGCGTAAAGGAGGTATTCCTGGATGCAATCACTTTCCTGCTTGATCCAGAGTACCACCTTGGGAAACGCCCCCGCGAGGCTCATGTTTCGGATCGATACCACGGCGTCGTCATCGATATGCGCCCCGTTGTGGATCATGTTCAGGCTCTCCTCGATACGCGAAGAGGGTATGACCTGCACCAGCCCCAGCCCGTCGTCGCCAAAGCAAGTGATGAAGCGGTTCACGTCCTGGCGGGTGATCCCTTTTTTGCCGACCAGGCACGTGATCATCGTTTTATAGCGAAGCGGCTCCAGGGTGCCATCACGCGAGGTGAGGGTTTTGACAAACAGCTCACATACCGTTTCCATGTTGGCGTTTGCGTGGAAGATCTCTTCGACCTCCAGCGCTAACGACCGCATGAGCTTACCGGCCACCTGGTGGTATCCTTGCAGCGTTAGCTTTTTGTCGGTTTCCCGGGCGGTCTTCACCACGCGGGTAAGGGCTTGCTGTTGTTGCATGGACAACGTAAGCCAAAGGGTGTTACCTCTTTTGCTGGCGGTAGCATTGACGACCGAAAGTTCATCGCGCAGCAGATCATTGACCAGCAAGGGCAGGTATTTGTGATCTGCGACCTCTTTCAACGAGGGGTCGCCTGCTATTTTCTTATGGATGGATTGGTACGCGCGCAGCCACAACGCAAAGGTATACTGCAGGGAATGGTTCAGCAGGTAACGCCAGGCAGGGGTGAGGGTATGACGCTCCTGGTCTTCATCCAGCCGCTGTCGGGTCGCTTTTTTGATCAGGGAGATGTCCCGGTGGCCTTTCCAGATGCCCGGAATGGCACGGTCTATCACGGCATCGGTTTCCTGTACGGATATACCTTCGAAAGGAAAACTTCGCTTTTGCAACAGGTCCAGTAGTTTAGGATGTTCTGCGGCACGGTCGCGGTAGTGATCCGAGAAAGAAACAACGACATAGACTGCCCGCGTGTTGTGGTGCTCGAATGCCCACAGCAGATTGATGAGCTTCTGTGCCTCCGCGGCGGCCGCGGCCTTGCTCGTCGCAGTTTGTGAGCGGTCTGACAAAAAGATGTCTTCGAAATGATCGACGATCAATAGGAAGTTCGTGTTCTGCGGCAACGGATATTCTTCAAATACTTCCGTCAGCGCGCTGCTGCTCGCGTGCAGGAGTGCTTCGATCGCCAGCGCGGCGTTTTGTTTGGCATTGGTGGCTTGGGCTACGTCCAGTGCACGCGCCAGGTTCTTGATGGGGCTTCGTCCCGGCCGGAACTTGGCACCAATCCAGCGCTCGGTGTGATTCAGATGGCTGCCCGTCAGCACGGCACAGTTAATAAAAGAAGTTTTGCCACAGCCGGGCTCGCCGGTCAGCAATACAAAACGGTTCTTCTTCAGGTACCGGAAGAATTTTTCCGTAAGCGTTTCTTCGATATAGTAGTACTCGGCGTCCGCTTCGTCAAAAGGCTTCAGGCCGGCAAGCGTATGTTTTTTAGACGCGGGTTTCATGTTTCGGGGGGCTTGCTAACAACAAATTCAGAGATCAGTTCCGCCGAAAGCTTGTCAAGGTCCGCCATGCTGCCGCGAAGCTCGCGCAGGTCGTGTCGGTTGCGTGCCGTGGCGATGGGATTTCCTGCTGCCGTAACGAGGCGCTTCAGTTTCAGCCAGGCACTGAATTTTTGTTCGAACGCGGCCATGTCTTTCAGGTTCAGCCACCGGATGTTTACCCGGAGGTGTGCCGGCAGGCACCGGCAGAGGCTTTGCTGCAGCAAGATGCGGAACTCCGGGTCGTTGAACCGGGGTATCCACTTGGGAAACACCAACGTGATCTCCGGCGTCAGCAATGCCTCGTGTGCTGTCGTTTCCTGCGTCAGGACAAAGTTTGCATCGGCCACACCCGTAAGCCCCTTCCGGTCGAGCTCCAGAAAATACGGGACAAGGGTTTGCTCGATACACGTTTCGGCGAGCGCATATTCGTCGAACGACGTGTTGAGCTTCACCAGTTCGTTGCCATGACGGTCCGTCAGGTAAACCCGATACGAAGAGCCCTCCTGGTGGATCGTATAGTTCGCTATATCCGTACCGTAGACCACCACATCGACCACCAGGTTTCGCTGCTCCTCCAGGTGATCGCGCTCGGTAGCGTGAAGGCTGTAAGGCGTTTGGCGGATCTTCAGCTCGACCTCGTATTGTTTGTCGAGCGTCGGCCGCAACAGTACGTGCTCGAGAACGTGAAAATCACTGGCCTGATCGTTCAGCTTTTTAAACCGGGCCACCAGCTGAGCAATCAATTCTTCCGCTTCGTCGAACGAAGCACAGTCCGCCAGCAACGTTCCCTGAGGCACCTGGCGGGTATGGAACAATACAATATACGGCTTGACCGTGGCATCGACAGGAACGATGCTGTAGCTGTCGGCAAGGGCTCCGTAAAAGACCAGCTGATCACGGCACTCCGGGTGGTGGGGCAATTTAAACCGCACCGAGCCGCCGCCCTTCTGCCGCGGGTCCGCCGGCGTCAGAAAATGATAGGGTGCCGTCAGCGACGGCATGGCTTTGTCCTGGGCCGCACTGTGGCGAAGGTTTAAAAGCAGGCTCAGGCGTGCCTTGAACGGGTAGGCATCGGGTTGATAGGCCGCGAAGTAGTTCAGCCCGCGGTTCCGGTGTTTGCTAAGCTCGGGTAGTTGCTGTAATAAGGTCGACTTGATCGTCGCCAGGGTGGCGCTCAGCTCCGGTTCGGTTACACCCAGCAACGCCGACAGGTTAGGGTGTTGTAGCTCGGGGCACGTCTCTGAAAACCGCGCAAGCAGGTGATCCAGCACCCGGTTTTTTCGCTCGAAGTAATTGTCGTGCACCAGCGCTCGCAACCGGCCTTCGTCCAGCGACCTGTCTGTCAGCTTTTCGACGTCAGGTATGTCGTGCAGGGGGCCGGCGCCGGGCAATTTGGTAAAGTACGTAGCCTGCGCGCTGTCGAGGTTATAGCTGAACAGTTGCGCCAGGTTCTCGAGCTGTGCCAGGTGGTTGATCATGAGCTGGTCGAAAAACAACAAGTAGCGCTGCAGCTGCCGTGCCTGGCTGACACGCGCACGGGGCACATGACCCGGGAGGCCGTACCGACCAATGCCGTACACGATCGGGAACGTGTTCTGAACGCTCACGTACGTGCCGATGTGCCGTTTCACGTCCGCATCTTTTTTACCCGCCGGCAACGGCGTGAACGGGTACGACTTGTTTTGAATTTCGATCTTCTCCAGGTAATAGTGCTTTACCCGGTACGCGTCGAAGCCTATTTTTGTATGATTGCGGTATACGGCGATGGACATCTTGTGCGACTCCAGCGACACTTCCGGCAAATGACCTTCTTCTACCGTGATATATTTTCCCGTGATCCGGATGCCGTCCTTGCTGACGACCAGGTTGCGCAGGCTTCGTATGCCCGGTACGTTGCTGATGATGTCGTCCAGGGCTGAGATCGGAAATACCGTGGTGTCGTTTAGAGGCGGCAGCTTGCGGATAAAGCCGTGCTCGAACGCGGGTGTATTGAAAATGTTCTCGTATCCCAGCCCCTGGTGGATCAGCTCCTGCAGTGGCAGGCGCGTGGCCGACGGATTAAAATATTCGTGCAGCGCATAGAACATATCGCCCAACGCTTTCTCGGGCGAAACTTCTTCGCTGATCTCGATCGATGCAGCAATGTCGATATACAGCGGTTTGAGCATGATGACCCGACGAATGTCTTCCCCCAGGCTGCGGTGCGCGGCATAGGTCTCGCGTATCCTGGTTTCGAGCGATGCATGGGTGTCCGGAGACGCCGATGTGCGAACGTATACGTCATAGAGCCCGGCCGTGCTGCCGCCCGCCTTTTTAAACCAGACGTTGTGCACCCCCTCGTTTTTTAGCAGGTCACATAATAATATCCGCAGGTCGTTGAACGTTACCGTGCCGCTGGCAAAGATCTCCTGCGGGCCATAGAGCGCATTACTTCTTTCGAGTTCGGCCTCACCGCCGCCGAACACAAGGGGGTGCAGGTCTAGGTTGGTTTTGTACCCCACCACCGTCAGCGCATAGCACAACTGTTCAAGGATTGTCACACCCGGGTCATGGCTATTGTAATCCGTCCAGATCTTTCCCGCCAGGGCCTGCACATGCGCCAGGCCCTCGCTGCGCAGCAAGGCATAATCCATGCTTTTGGGAGGTATATAGTGGGCGTGTATGCCGGGTAACGCTACCATGTTCAGTCGTTTATGTTTTTCATGATGGTATTGTCCCACAACTTGCAGACGTGAAAGCTGATGGTATTGAATTTTTTGTCCTTGCGCAGCGCATAGTGTTTGCCGGTGCGGATCTGCAACGCATAGTTTGTGGACGTCCCCCGCCAGCGAAAACGAAGCTTGTCGCGAAAGTCGAACCAGTCATACGACGTGCCGATGACCTTGATCGTACCCTTGCTGCCCTGGTGGGCGTTGAGCGCGATGGCGTGCGCCATGCTATAGTTCCCCTCGCCGGGATTCCCTTCGGCTACCGCTACAATTTCAAAGGCATTAAAACCCTGAAGACCCGGCACGATCGTATGCCAGGTGGCATCGGCCGGAACACGTCCCGTTTTATACCCGCCCATGCGTCCGGAGGCGCTGATCGTACCCAGCACGTCAAGCTCAGCCTGCGGCGTAAAGGTTTTTATTCCCACATTGCCCGCCCCGCTAAAGGTAAGGGCGGGCGACGACTCATGGCCGGGTTGAACAAAGGCGATCCCCTTGTTGTTCTCGTGGTTTATCGTAAGCCTCCAGGCAGACGTCGTGCTCGCAATGCTTTCATAAAAGCTTATCAGCACCGGGGAGTTTCCAACGGGTGCCAGCTTGAGACCATCGTTTTCCGTTTTGTTTAATCCGTCGTCAACCTTGTTCCAGGTCGAGTCTATCAGGTCCGAGAATTCTGTTTCGGAAGGCGACTTCCCGTTGCGGAAGAAATTCTTGAGTGTATTTCTGTTTCTGACTGACATAACGAACCGGTATAATTAATTTACAATAAAAATTCGGGTATACACATTACAGCCATACAAATTATAGGGGTATATCAAACTCCACATAGCCTCTGGCGCCGGTGGTATCGTCCGAGGCATCATCCGGCGGCGGGCTTTCGGTTTTACCGGCAATGACAAATTCTCGCCCCAGGCGCATATTCATGATCGCTGCCTTTTCGGGGGTTAGATTCTGCTCTTCCTGGTTCATCTTGATCTGATGTTTTTTCATCGGGATCAGCACACACCAGGGTTTGCTGCTGTAGAGCTTTTTGTGTTCGGTATCCTGTGCAGAATCCGTGATCGTATAGCGTTTGTTGTTGTGTTGCAGGATCAATACCGAAACCTTCGAGACCGACTTTACGTACGGCCGCGTAGCCATAAATTCCGTGATCTCATCCAGGTCCAGGGAGCCGCCAAAGGCCATGTCCTCCTGCGGACGACTATACCAGGGACAAATGTAATTCCGGATATCGCGGTACAGCGCGTCCTCGTATTCTCCCGTCGTGGCCTCGTCGGTCAGCACAATATCCGCCGTGATCTTGACCTCCTCGTAGGTCGGATTAACCACCGTGATCGAAGCAAATGCAGAAATGCGTCGCTCCAGGTACGTTCGGATGTCTTCAAGAGCAGCCGGGCTGAACCGCGGCAGCACGAATCGGTCGCCCGTCACTACGTTCGGCGTCACGACCACCATGATCTTGCCCGCCTCGGTAAAGAAAGGATATTCGATGGCCGAGATACACTTTACCTGGTTTACCTCGGGGAAGTTCTCGAGCACCAGTCGTTCAATATCCCAGGCCGTGACGCCCCGGTTCTTATGCGCTAAAAATTCACTCACACGCACGTAGAAATCCTGGGGAGCTTCCTGGGCTCGCCCGCCGAAGGATGGGGCAGGTTGAAAGACGCCTGCTATGTCGGAAGTAGCCAGGGCCAGGCTGTCAATGGTGTTGGAAGGCAGGTTGCCTTTCCATTGTGCCCCCGGCTTGTGGCTTGTCCAGGTAAGCGTGATCGCCTGCGTATGGATCGCCCGTATTTTTCCCGTCGCCGTGGGGTCGCCCTGTAAGGCAGCAATGATCCAGTAAGCGCCGGCGGGTAACACCGTGTTTTGATTGCCGAGGTCTGCCGGCATGACCAGCTTCACTATGCCGGTAGTGGTAAAGTTGCGCGTGGTATCGAAAATGATATCCTTTTTGTTGAACGTGTGCCACGTGTCGTCCGATACGTAAAACCACTCGATCGTCGGCATCTCGTCGGTGGGGTCTGAAAGCGTGTTGCGCTCCAGCACGAAGCAAAACGTTACGGCTTCGCCGGGTATAACCGTGTCGAGCCCCAGCAACAGGTAGCCGTCGTGCTCATATTGCGGCAGCCACGCGTCCACCAGCGGCGTGCACCCGGCAAAGGTCGTACGAATACCGAAAGGCTGGAGCTGATAGGTTTTTTCATCGGCTTTGGGATGAGCCTTGAGCGACGATGTTTTTTGAAAGCTTATCTGTGTCGAGGCCTGATACCGCAAGGCGAGCGATTTTACCTGGGGCGTATAGGGAGCCTCCGGCAGTTTGGTGTCTTCGCGGCGGGCCTTTCGCAAAACAGCTTCCGACAGCAGCAACGGATATTGCTGGTGACCGAAGCCCATTTCGGGCGTGATCAGCTCGACCTTGATGTATCCCGTTTTGGTGGTGTTGTCGTAAGGCCCCAGAGGTTCCGTTGTGAAATTGTCATGAAGCTTCAGCGCCTTCACACCGAAGTGTTCGAACGTCGTTTGAGCGGCCGGTTTGTATTGGATCGTCTGGCCGTCGTTTTGCTGGGTGACGAAAAGCGGAAAGGTCTGTATTTTGTCCGGCGCCGCGGGGTGAAATGCATAATCCGACAACCCGGTTATGCCTACCCGGAAAGAGTCGTTGTCGATCGGCTCGCCGTATGTTTCGTAGTGCTCGCGAAAGCCGCCCGGCACCCGGGGCAGGTTGTGCCAGGTGATCTCCAACGCGATATCGCTGATCTGCTTTTTGGTCAGCTCGTCGTACCCCACCAGGAACGCACTGCCCACCACCGGCAACGCACCGAAAGGATAGAAGGGCACGCTGGTCTCTACTTTGCCCAGGTCGTTATATACCTCCAGGTTTTTGATCTGGCTTACCGCCACCGAAATAGAACATGTCTGGATCACCAAATGCTGCAGATACGAATAGGTATACATCGTCTTGCGGTCGGCCAGGCTGATCTTCATCACCGGCCACGGGGTGTTATAGTTCGTTGTTTCCGCCGTCGGCCAGTTTTCGCCGAAAGGCGTTATCGGAGGCGCGCCCAGCGGGAGCTCAAAATAGAATTCTACCTTTCCGCTGCCCCATGCCGGCGGCAGGATGGTATAATCCGGTACCTCGTGCCACCCGCCGGGTGTCGTGAGCGAAATGCAGAAAGCTTCCGAAAAGATGCGGTAGAATACATGGTTTGCACTGAGGTTTTCGGCGTTGGCGTATCGCTCAAAAAAAGAAACCAGCGGCGACATCGAGTTCAGCTCGAACTGCAACGCTACCGTTACTTGCCGGCACCCCTCGCGCAGCAGCAGAGTAGGCGAGGCGACCGCGAAACCGATCTCGCTGGGCTGCATGGTTTTTTTAGCGGCATTGTACATCGCTTCCCCAAACGCGGGAAAGGCGCGGGCCGCCGTGCTGAAGTCAAAACCCCCGGCAGAAGTAAGCAGCTCGGTTTCATAGATGGCCGATATGAATTCATAGTACGGTTCGATACCGATCTCGCCTTTCCGCGCAGGGTAAAACGAGCCCAGCGCAACGACCTGGGCGTGGTTCAGCGACGTGTAGTCTTTTGCCGCATAAAGACAGTCCAGGCCTTCCTCGTCCACGTTGGCCTTGAACAACGTCCCTTTTTCAATCGCCGCGGTTTCGACGTGATCCGACAAACGCACGCATACATATACCTCGTCCGGCGCAGACGGCTTCGGCTTCTGTTGCAGCAGCTCGTAAAAGAAATAGTCCAGGTGCTTGCCCGTGATCTTGTTGAGATCCTCCTGGGCATAGCCGTAAAGCTTCAGAAAGGCAATATAGAGCGCCAGGGCAGGGTCATGCTCCTGGTAATCATAGAGGAACGCATGCAGCAGGTGCCGTGCGCTGTCGGTCACTTTGTGGGCGATCGACAGGAACAGATCCAGCGAAGCGTCGGCCGCGGTGGAATGTTGTGGCGTATCGTCGTTTTCGGCCGCGGGAGCAGGTCGGTTGAGCGCTGCGTAGTCGATCGCGATGCCGGCCTGCAGACATGATTGGATCACCCGGTCCATCGCCGCCTGCAGCTCGGCCAACTGAAACAACAAGTGACCGATCTTGTTGTGCTGTGTTTGCTTTTCCAGGGCAGGGGGCAGCGCCAGCGGTAGACTGCCGGCATACTGTAAAAAGTCGCGAAGCTTGTGCTGAATATGATGCGGCGGCGTAGCCGCACCCGGCAGGATGTCGTACGTGACGGTACGCACGGGGGTGCCGCTGCACAGCCGGGCTAGAAACACAGCAATGCTGCCGCCAAAGAAGTTTTGCCAGGTGGCGGTATCGCCCGGGATCTCCGGCACATCGGTAGATACATAGGCGGCATAACGCTCGGCAAATACCAGAAAGTCTGCCAGCGTTCGTTCGTCTATTTGAAAATATTCCGGATGCAACGCAGCCGCAAAACGCCGGTTGCGCGACGATCCATACGGATTGTGCACATTTTCCCAGGGCATTTCGATATTCTCATCCGGCGCGCGCATAACAGGTTAGAATTAGGTATGCTGTAGGTTAGTGCCTTCTTTAAAATAAAACGGGTATACCATATTGCTCCGTACGTTTATTTTCCGGATGGTATAGAACAACGTTATATAGACCACACCTTCGGCGGCTTGCGTGGTATTGACCGCGATGTTGTCCAGGGTGATGCGGGGCTCGTGGTGGAGCACCGCCGTGCGGATGCTGTCCTTGATGCGGTTGATGAACAGGCTGTCGATGCTGTCGAAGACGAACGCAGAGAGTGTGCTTCCGAATTTCGGGTCCATGATCCGTTCGCCTTGCGTGGTGGAAAGGATCAGCCGCAGGCTCTCGGCGATGTCTTCGTCTTCCTCGACCATCACCACCGTGCGGCGCACCAGGTCAAACCGCGGGGGGAAAGACCAGCCTCTGCCTAAAAATGTATTGTCTTGCATAACCCGTTTCGTTTGTATTATCCGCCGATCATCACCGTGGGGCACCCCAGCGCGATCTGCCCCCCGTGCGCAGTAGTGTCGCCCATTCGTGCAGCGGGCTTTCCACCGATCATGACCGTGGCCGAGCCCTTCATGATAGCGTCCGGTGGCCCCGTGCACACACAGGAGTCACCCAGCACGGCCGCGGGAAGGTTTCCGATAAGTACTGTCGGTGCGCCGGGGCCGATCACCGGGCCGCCTACGTGGGGTATCGGTGGCAGGCCGGGCGTTACCATCGGGCATACATGCAGGTCGGTTATTCGTGCAGCAAAAGGCATAGCGGAAAAGTTAGTTGATCATGACCATGCCGCCCTTTACTTCCACCTGTCCGGAGGCCTTCAGCGTAGCCTGCGCCGTTCCTTGGGCCAGCAGGGCCAGCTTGGCCTTGGCGTTGACGTTGTTCCCGGCCAGGGTCACATCGCCTTTGGCATTCATGGCGACGTCGATCGCATCGATGGAAAAATTACCCTTACCGGTGAACTTGATATCCTTGGCGCTGTCGAAGACAATGCCGTCGGCTGAGAGCGTGATCTTATTACTGTTTTGATCCTGGAGGGTGAGCGATTTACCGTCGTCGTCCAGGACAACCTTGTTCCCGCCGGGCGTTTCCAGGGTAATGCTTTTCTTTTCTTCGTCGAAGGTCAGCTTCAGCTTGCTCTTGCTGACAAAACCCTTGGTGTTGTTTTTACTCTCGGGGGTATACGGAGGTTTTTTCTTTTTGCCATACAGCGATCCCATGATGACGGCGAACCGCGGGTCTTCATTGAGAAAACCCAGCACCACTTCATCGCCCACCTCCGGCAGAAAATAGAAGCCCGCGCCGTCGGTGGCATAATGCTGTGCCAGCCGCGCCCACACGCCGATGCCGGTCGCTTCGATCATCGGCAGATTTACCAGGATCCTGTATTCACCGTCGGCGTCCTGGTCGATCTGCTTGACCGTGCCGATCTGCAATCCCTGTGCCGCGGGCAACGCACCGGCTGCTGCCGGCGCCAGGATCTTTTTCGCGTCGGTAAAGAACTCCGGTGCCAGGCCAAAAGTTACACGCGTGACCCAGTTACCCTCTTCCAAAGTATGGTGCACCCCGGAGATGAACGCATCACCGCTAAAGCGGGCCCCGAAATTATTGAGTTGAAGAAGCTTGCCCAGCCTGGGCGCGGCATTGCCCGGAAACGTTACATATCCCTGTATCCTGGCCAGCCGCAGCTGCTGCAGTTTGGCATTGGCCCATCCCTTCAGCACAGAGGCGTCTTCCGGCACGGCAGATTGTAACGTATATACTTTGGAACCGAGCACCGCCGAAAGCGTTTTGCCCGTGATGTTTCCATGCGCATTCACACTCGGCTCGGCCGAAGCGCCGGTTGTTACCTGCAGGGTGGTGCCGTCCCATCCCGTGGACGATACGCTGTCAACCTGGAATTGAGAATCGAGATTGGCTACAAAATCAATGATGTCTGTATCGTACGTCACCGCCAGGTCGGCCGTTCCCGTCAGCACCGGGGTCGTTATTTCCAGGGTGCCGTCGTTGCAGATCACCAGGAAACCGTTGACATCCGCGCGTGAAAGGATGAAGTCCCAGTCCGTACAGTCGTATTGCACCATCTTCTTGTAGGCATACGGAGTATCATCTATCTTTTTGGACACGCCCGCTTCGGTCAGCAGGGTGCTGATGATCTCGCTGTCTTTCTTGTCTTTAAAATATTTGCTCTTTCTTCCCACCGTAAGTTTTACAGCCTCGTCCATGCATTGGAGGGTCAGCTGCGACACGAGCCGGTTGATACGGCTTCGTACCTTGATGCTTTGCGCCGTGATAACGCCTTTAAACACCGTTTCGTTGGTGCCGTGATAGCCAAGGCTGATCTCGATCTTTTTGCCCGGCACAAAGTCTTCGGATTCGCTGGCGTCAAATTTTCCCGTGGCCGTGTTGCCATCCAGCAGTACGACCTTTGCCTCGTTAATGCTGTTAATGGCTTTCGTTACCGAAATACTCAGCACGAGGTATGTATCCTTGATCGCCGTACCGTCGATCAGGATGGTATAGCTCGGCAGGTCGCTCTTGGCATTCAGGGGAGACTTAATCATTGGTTAAACGGGGAAAAATAATCCTTTGTCCGGGAGTAAGAATGTTGAAGTTGATCAGCTTGTTGTAGGCGGCAACCTGTATATAGTATTTCGAATCGCCGTACACGCGATGGCACAGCACCGGCAGGGTGTCGCCATCCACAATGGTTTTGATATGCGATAGGTCCGGCGAGCTGAGGTTGTTTTGTTTGGCCCGGGCGTCCGCGTCGGTGAATTGCCGGAACTTCGCCATCACCTTGGCCCGGACCGGCGTTCCGTCGGGCTTGAACAATACAAAATCCGTTTTCAGCTCCGCAGTCTCGCAGGAAAACGTAAAGTCCGCGCCCCACCGTACTTTAAGATAATTGGCCCGGTGAATGTTCCCGTTCACGTCCACACACAGTTTCTTGAGTGCCTGGATATTGGCTTCCACGTCGTCGCAGCCGCCTACAGCGCCCGTTGCGTCTACATAGAAGGTCAGCGTCAGGTATTCCCGGTCGATCGATTTATTGGTGGGAACACTGTCGCCGTTGGCCAGGCGCATGTGGTCTTCCCGGACGGACGGCTCCCGTGTGCGATCATATTTTTCAGGATTGATCTGAAAGGTATACTCGTCGGCCAGCTTGGCCGTAAAGTCGGGCGCCTCGTAGGCCTCGATGATCATCTTTTCACGTTTCCCGCCGTTCGCCATTGTTATCGCCGGTCTCGTTTACGCAAAAGCTCTTCGATCCTGTCCATGCATTCGCTGATGAGCTCTTCTTTCAGTAGTTTGTAGTCGGTAGCCTGCTTTTGCGCAGCCGCCTTCGCCGTCTCCGAAGAGCCCTCGTCGTCGTCCGCAAACTTGGCCTGGATGATAAATTCTTTGACGTCCAGCGGCATGGTTAGATAATTTGAATAGTACTGTACTTCAACTTGATGCTTTCCACTACCAGGGCCGCTTCACCCTCGGCCGTCGAGCTGAAGCTGCTGATATCCAGCTGCACCGGGTAGGCTTCGTTAAACTGCCAGGTCATAACGGGTGTGCTGTCTTTGCTGAGCAGCTTTAACGTCACTGTTTTCTTTTCGATCGGTTGTGAATAGTCGTTCAAAAGCCAGCTGTAGCACCACGCCGTAACGGCCGACGATGCCGACAGCACGCCGCGTTTTAATTCCAGGTCGCTGAAGGTCGTTTTCTTTGGCAACGTCACAAAGGTGCCGCTGTCGCCGCCTTGCGCTACATTCTCGACTTCCAGCGACATGCTGATGCCCGACACGGCTTTGAACTTCAGATCGTTCGTGTCGGCGATGCCGCTGAACGAAATGCTGAAGTAGAACCCTACCAGCGGGTAGGGTTCTCCGGTTGTTTGATTGGCCGCCATAGATTACGATCAGCCTTTCGCGATGACCAGGCCTTCGTGCGCCAGTACCAATTGCTCGATCGCGGCGTCGCTGCTGCCCGAGTTGAGGTCGGTCGACTTTACGGATTTCGGGAACGCGTTGGTCAACGTCCACACGATCTCCGGATTCCCGCCTTCGTTGAGTAACTTGATCGTTACGCCCTTGCGCTCGATCGTGTTCAATTGGTTTTTACTGAACCATTCAAAGAACTGGATGTCGCCCGTAAAATGGCCCTTCTTCAACGTCACGTCGCTGTATTTTTTCAGCCCCGGCATTTTGATCTTGGTAAAATCCTTACTGTCGCCGTGCCGGTATTCATATACGTCGACTTCTGCATCGAGGCCCGATACTTCTTGAAAGGAAGCCGTCATGCCACCCTCTACTTCCACTTTGAAATAGAACTTGGGTAAGGGCCATACATTGTCCTGTTTTTCGCCTGCCATAATAGTATAGAGTTTAAGGGGAAGATGTTAGGTTATGATTTCTGCATTTGTTGCTGGAAGGTGATTACGATAAATTCCGCGGGCCGCACAACGGCCAGCTTCACCGTGATCCGCATGATACCGTCCAGGATATCGGTAGGGGTCATGGTTACGCCCAGACCGATGTCGACACTGAACGCGTCTTCGGGCACGGCGCCGGCCAGGGAGCCACGCTTCCATTGGTCGGTCAGGAAATTGCTCATCATGCCGCGTACCGTCACCCAGGTACCCGATACGTTGGGCTCGAATACATACATTTCCGCCGCGATCTTCAGCGACTGTTCGATCATGATGACCGTACGGCGTACACTGAGGTATCGCCAGTCCTGGCTGTTGCCGTCCAGCGTGCGTGCACCCCAGACCACGACTCCTTTCCCCGGAAAACTGCGAATGGCGTTCACGGCTTTGCCGTTGAGCGGCAGGTTCAGATCTTCCTGGATGCCGTTCGTGATGTTCACCGTGGGTTTTACTACCGAACCCATCGATACGTTGGCAGGCGATTTGGCCACGCCCACAGCGTTGTCGACCATCGTCAGCACACCGGCCATGGCGCCGCTGGGGGGAAGTATATTTAATTTTTGCCGGATCTCGAGTAGAATGGCTTTGTACAATGGCACCGCCGTCAGCAGGGTTTGGTGAACGGCCACGGCATCGGTATCGGCGGAGCCGATCTTTTCGATCTCCTGTGTAATAGCGGCGTTCTTTTTTTCATCAGCCTTGTCCTGGCTCAGCGATTCGGTCAGCTTTTTCTTTAATACATCCGGGTTGGCAATGTTGGCCATGTCTATTTCGCTGACGGGCACCACGGTGCTCTCCACCCAGGGATAATACGCCGCCGCCCATTGCAGGTGATTGATGCCGATGCCCTCGCGAAACCGCGTCACGACATCGTCGTCCGCCATGGTCCGGGGCCGGTAGCCGTTGTATACATCCAGCAATGCCACGCGGTTGCGCATGTCAAAGCCGCAATGCATGACCATGGCCTGCTGCAGGCTGAAACAGTCTGCCTCTTCGAGCAGTACCGCGTCGGGGATCACCACCATGGTGGGTTCCACTTCTTTCAACAGCGTTTTCAGACCCTTATCGTTTTCTGCCGGATTCAGCGTGGCCGTCTCTACACCTTTCGTGTAGTCGTACGTTCCGACGGAAATGATGTAGCAGGTAGACCCACCATTGGAAAAGAACAGGCGCAGCGTGTTATACAGGTAAAAATTGGTTTCACGTTTTACCTCGACCTTAAAGGGTTCACCATGCTCGCCGTCCAGCAGATCGAATTGAATTTTTGGCGCGCCGCCAAAGATCTCATGATACTCGTTCAACGAGGTGATCCGGGTCGGAAGGTTGATGATCGACTTGTTGTTCCGGATCGCTTTTTCCGTGTACCCGATAAACGCCGGCACCGCTGTCGCAACGGGTACCGCAGAGCTGGCAAATGCGCTCTTTTCTTCAATGTACACCCCTGGGGTGGCATAAACTTGTGGCATGATCGTGAGATTAGGTTATTAGATGTGTATATACATGTCAGAATAGGCGCTGGCATACTGTGCGCTTATCTTGATTCGTTCGATATCGGGAATGGGCAGTCCCAGCCGCCGGCGTGCGCTCAATTTTCCCGCTTTACTGTCGGTTTGGTTGAATTCTACTTCAAACGGCGTTTCATAGGTCTCCGCCAGCAGGATCGGGTCAACCGGTTCCAGGATCACTGCCGTCGTGCCGTCCGCCAGTGTACGTGTCGTGATCGGTTTTAGCGACAGCACCCGCTTGCCGGCATATACTATAAAATCACTGAACGACCGTTGGGGCTTCTCTATAATGTTATACCGCCAGGAGATAGCCCGCGCGCCGATGTTCACCGCATAGTGGGTAGGAGTGGCCGCGGCTGCCATGGACGGTGTAAGCGTCATTTCCAGGATCGCAAAAATGTTCCGCGTGGGACTCGTCCAGGCATAAAAATGCAGCAGAGCAGACAAGTCCGTCCGGCGGATGGAAAATGCCGGCAGGTCCAGCAGCGTATCAAACGCCTGCGATGTCCTGAAAGCTTCGTAGGTTCCTGTATAAAAAGGGGGCTCCGATGATACCTGATTTCTCCGGTAACATGCTATACTGTCGTCGGGTTTGAAGTGTATGTCCAGGTCGTTGTAGCCCGTAACCGGTATGACGAGATCCGCCGCGGATAGCCGTACACCCGTGTGAAGGTGCAGCGTCCCGTCTTTTGCCGCGTGCTGATTACCGAGTAAAAAGCTCTGCTCGGTATTTTCGACGGCGAGATCGGAGTAATTGAGTAGCAGCGGGTCGTCACATGTAATGGTAAATACCAGCGTAACAGGCTTATCCAGCAGATATTCCAGGTCCGTAGCGGCGTCCCGCGCCTTCGAAGCGATAAAAAAGCCACGGGCGGATGCTTTTTGCAACAGGCCATAGGCTTGCATTTGCTGTGCAGTAGTATGTGTAGGAAAAACCCGGAACGGCTGGTAAGGACGAACGGTATAATATTGATGCGTAAAATCGACTTGCCACAACTGCTTGAAGCGCAACATAGGGTTAGATATAGATGGTAACGAAACTTGGTCTAATGTAAGAGGAATAAGGATAAACTCAAACGAAAATTTTGTATTATATATACATTTTTATTTTGTCTCCAGGCCGCGGATCGCCGGCAGATCGGCCACCACGTTGTCTTGCGAGAATGTCAGCATCCGCACTTTATATACGACCGATGGGACGTATTTTATGCCGAGCATAGAATAATAATTCATCATGTCGCTGGGCGATACCGAAAGCAGGTCGAAATAGATCTTGTCGGCGCCCCTGGACAGCTTCGGTGTGTTTTGTCGTGTGAAAAGCGGTTTATATTGAAAAAAGTAGATGACACCCGATAAGTAGCGCAGGGATTCAATGTAGTGATTCCGGCTAAAAAGGGCGGAAAACATGACCGTCAGGTTTATATTCAGGGGTGGCGAGTATTGAAGGATCTCCAATCCTGACGATGTCGTGCCCGGGCCGCTTTTATAGGTAACGTCCTTGTCGACAAAGATCAATGTTGCCACGATCTTGTTGCCGCTCTCCAGGGCCAGGCTGCCGTCTTGCTCTACGATGGCTGAAAGTATAGCCTTGTCCTCGACGGCATTGAATTGCGACTTCAGGTATTCATTGAGCTCGTCGACAACGACCGGTAACACGTGTTGGATCATCGTGATCTATTCCAGGGTATTAGTGAACAATTTGTTTTACGGCCCAAACCGTCAGCCGCATCACATACACCCCCAGAAATCCCAGGGCGCCGCCGATCAGCATCAGGTCGACTTCCAATACGTGTTCATCGTCGCCCATGCGGGTGTGCTCCGGGTCCAGCTGCAGCAGGTGCAAAAAGAGAAAGGCCACCGGTATAGCGGTGATGACGGCGAAAAAGAAATACAGAAGCTCTTTGGCGATAATCTCTCTCATGCCTTACGGTAGTTTGTTTTTGTAACGCAGGTACGCCGTGCTGGTGATATAGACAACGACCGCCCCGCAAAGTATGCCGTACACAAACATGCTGAAACCGGCATGTCCGGCGGGACCGCCCTCGTCGAAAAACAGGTAAACGGCCAGTAACGCCGCCAGGATCAAGCCGCATGCCCACAGGCCACGGTATGCGCCGCTCTGGAAAAATACGCCGCGTACACGCCAGTCCAGCAGCGAAAGAAGAAGCCCCAGCAGAAAGAATCCGATCATGATAAAGAGCGACACGCCGATGATCTTGCGGTATCGATGCAGGGTGGTCACCAGCGAATACGTTCGGCCGTTCGCATACCCGATGGGTTCTACTTTTTGCCACGACGATACGGTAAAGTGTGCCTCGACGGCCTGCCAGATCTCCGGATGGTTGCCATCGTAACCGAGACCCCAAAGCCCTGCACCGTGAAGTCCTTTTTCTTTGATCCACGTGAATTTGCGACGTAAGCTTTCATGCCCTTCATACCACACCACTTCGTACGGTATGGCGTTTCCGACGCGCACCATGCTGCTGCCGCTGGAACTTTCGATATACTCTTCGTGATTCACATTGTACTGCGCCCGTATGTTTTCGTACGGCAGGTAATCCAGCGACGTCCACCCGGCCGCCGTGCGACGCCAACGGGTGCCATACAGGGGGAATCCGATCACGATGTCGCCTGGCGGCAAGGTTTGTAAAAGTACATCGGTCGTTTTCCCAAGGCTGGGGCATTCACCCGGAGATTGCAGGGGCGCCATGGGCAGCGGGGCATTATCGCAAGTAGGGTTTTCATAATCATAGCCCTGTACGATAAAGGTATTGATCAGCGGTTTCAAACTGTTCAGATCGTAGGCATTCAGGGCGGCGTTATAGGGTATCTGCAAGGTAATGATGGTGCTGTCGCCCAGCTTGTTGCGGATGAATCGGGTAAAGTCCGTAAAAGGTTTTTTCATTTCCGGCGACAAGCCATTGAAGTCGAGGTCGATGCCGTGCGCTTTTTTCAACCGGATCAGCGACCGGACGCTGTCGGCCAGGAGCATCCACGCCTGCCGGTTATTCAAAAACGTTTTATTGCGTGCCGTGCCGTAGCTGGTCAGCGTCAGCAGCATCCGGGTATGGTGTACGCGTGCGGAGTCATGCACCGGTGATGTCAGCCAATGCCGTATGGCATCGGCATCGGTACACGCGCCGCTGTGAGAGTCGATGTCGTATGAAAAGAAGCTCAGCGTGGAGAAAAGCCGGTAGGGGTAATAGGGACATTCCGCTTCCATCCAGTGCAGGTGCCAGCCCATCACCTCCGTGTGCTCAGCCAGCTGCGAAGGAGTGTTCCGCTTGCCGTAATACGATTGGCTTTCGTCGTTGTACACAATTTCTTGCAAACCTTCCGTTTTACGGAAATAGACGCTGCGGCTCTTACCGTGAAGTGTTTTAAAAAGCTTACTGTACTGGTTCAATGCGCTGCCCGTGGCAAATTGCCGTTCTCTTTTCCAGGCAACGGTGTCAGAGGGGTTGGCGGGGTCAACGGTATAAGAGGTCTGCGCGATCGCCATACCAGACAGACAACTGCAAAGCAGTGCCAGCAGACCGCGCCGGACGATATCGTGTAGCGTTGCTTTCATTTTACGAGAGGGGTTTTACGTTTCCGTACCTGTTGCACAATGGTCACCCGCACATGTTTACCCGCCACCGGGTCGTCGTTCTCCAGCCACAAGCTGTAGAAGGAATGCCGGAAGGGAAGTGTGCCCGTCTGATATATACCCACGCCGTTTTTTACGGTTCTTGCCGCCGCGTCAGCGAAACTGTAATGGATCGGCCCGCTGGCAGACCGGATTTCGTACTGCAATAAACCCTGCAAAGAATCGACCTCGATGCGTATGCTTTGTTTGCTCTTTAAATTGAGCTTGCTGGCGAGGTACACGGTCGAATCGAGTTTGACGGAGGTGACCGTGTCCATCGCGATGACGGTAGGGGTACTGTCGTGCGTCGCCTCGGGCGTGTACGGAAGACAGTTGCGTACGTTCAGCATCAGGATAAACGAATTTGGCAACGGACGCCCCGACCGGATCTTGAAGTAATAATTACCCGGCTCACGGCCCTTTAACTTGTCCGAAAGCACTTTTGCCCGTGTACGTGTCTTTATGATCTCCTGTCCCGCGGGGTCGTATAGCGAAAACGTAGCGCCGTACAGGTTCTCCTGGAACAAGACATAGTGAATGCTGTCACCGTCCTTTACGGCAAACGTACCCGTAACGTCGCGTTTGAGGAACGTGGTAAAGTTCGCCGTCAGCACGTTGCTGAATTCCGGAGAGCATACCACCGAGTCCGCCTGCAGCGACCGGCCCGGGCGGGCCATCGCCATAACCGTCAGAAGAAGGAATATCGCTTTCATGCGTGCTGCCACCGGGTTATGCCTCTTGTTGACTCCATGCGTTCTCCCGCAGCTTGATCTTTTCCTGCTCTACCCACAGCGATAACTGCTCACGGACAAGCTCCTGGTGCGCCTTTTCGATCAGGTTGATCGTTTCGCGGTTGTGTTTAAGCTGCTGCTCCACCTGCTGCTGCTCGACACTGGCCAGCAACGTCAGCTGATTGTTGAGCTTCTGGTTACGGATGTTGATGGAGGAAAGCTCTTCGATCTCATAATCATACTCCAGGGTTTTGAGCACATGGTCATAGGGCCCCGCCGGCGAAAGCAGCTTGGCCAGGATCGGCGACACTTCTATAAAGATGAGCAGGAATATAATGGCCAGGGAAGGCCCTTGCGGCAATTGGTGCAGTGCTTCGAGCTGCGCCAGCAACCCCGTGGCGAACGTGTTCCTGAGCGAAGCCTGATACCCGTCGCGTTCCTGCTCCAGGGCACGGATGGCCAGCCCCGCTTGTGCGGTCAAGGCTTGCTGCTCGGTGATAACGTCTTTATACTCCTGGTCGGCCTTATTATATTTCTTCTCCTTTCGCAAACATTCCGACCCGATACCGCGCGCTCCGGTGCCACAAGATCCGTCACACTCGCAGCGATATTCTTCGTAATACTTCTCGCGGAGGACGTAACGCTGCTCCACCTTCTCTTTCATTTGTTGCAGCAGCAGGTGCCAGCGGTCGATCTTTTTGGTGTAATCGTTGTTAACGGCCTCCAGCCGGGCCAGGCAGGCAAGGTGCAGCGCCTCGTCAATTTCCTGTTTGAAGATGCGAAGCTCCAGCGGTTTGGAAATAACGATCGCCAGGAATATGGCCAGCAGCGCACGCGGAATGATCTGCAGCACCTGGCTATACCGCGTGGATCCCTTTTTGATCGTGCTCACAATAAACCGGTCGAGGTTGAAGATCAACGTGCCCCAGAACACACCCAGCACGATGGCCACAACCACGCTATCGAATACCGTATAGAGCGCATAGCCCCCCGATAATCCGGCCAGGACACCGGTAAAGAATATCGTAGCGCCGATGCTGGCATATTTGTGATACTCGGACAACGGGCAACGCTGTAAGATCTCTTTATTCGCGGCCGAACAGAAGATAAAAAAGCGCATCACGCGGCTGATCCGGCGTGGGGGCGGGGCGGCATCTGCAGGTTTAGCGTTGTTCATAATAGTGCTCGATAGATTCGATCGCATGGCGTACACCATTCTTCCCTGCGTTCATCCGTTTCAGGTATTGAAAAACGAAGGCGTTCAATGTTGATAGCGTTGGTTTGGGGCCGGTTCTGTCAGACGTGTAGGCATGTATCTTTTTAAGCAGCTGCTGGTAGCGTTTTTCGGAATCACGTAGCGTGAGCATCAGCCGTGGCGTGGCATCGGCTTCCGGCGTGGGTACATGTGTGGGAAACGCCGATGAAAAAAGCCTGTCGCGAAATACCGGGACGGGAAACGCCAGCAGGGTTATTTTTCGGGTGAGCGTTTGTTGATCTACTTGCGCCGTAATACAAATGTCCATCGATGCGGTGGTGGAGAAAGTATACTCTCCCTCGTGTGCGGTAAGGTCAAAAGGAAGGATGTGCACACGGGCGGCATGCAGCACACGCCAGCGCAGGCAGAGGCGGTTGCCCGCCATGGTGCCGTAGGTGTCACTGTCATTGCCGGCTTTTACGAGACTGTAAAAAGCGTTGGTTTGTGCGCTGATAAAGCCAATGTCATAGTCGATGATCGTTTTCTGCGTCACCCACACCTGGGTAGCCGCCATACACGCGCTCCGGTCGTTATAGGCGCCAACTTTAAAAAGCGTCGTCTCGGTCAGCAATACCTGGCGCCGCCCCGCGTGTTCCACCGCACCAAGCCCTTCAATAAAGACCTTGTCCGCTCCCTGTACGTGCCACGTCAGGCTGACAGCGGAGTCTCTCGGTACAAGGTCTTCCGACACGTCCAGCGTTATCCGGATGCCTTCGGAAGATGCGTGAAAGGGTGTACTGCTGCGAACAAGTGTGTTAAAATGATGCACAGCCTTTCGGACGGCCTCGTACGCCGCCTCCGTATGAATAACGGTGTCGGAGGAATGAACATGACATACGGTTCTGAAATCGGAGATGCACGTATATAATAGAGTGTCCGGGAGAGCATCCGCAGTGTATAGGGTAGCGCCCTTCTGGCACAGTTGCAGGCAACGGTTTAACAGGAAAGGATTGTTGTCGAGGACCGGCCGGTTCAGGTCGCTGATCACCAATACGACTGCCAGGCCCTTTTCCAGTTGCCGGATGCAGGCATCTAATAAACTGGTGTCGACTGTTGTATTGAGATGAATATGGATCGCGTGCTGACACGTCATGATATGGCGCAAAAGCACATCCGTGTTGTACATAGCAAACATCGTTAGGTTAGAGGATCACAATATAGCAAGAAATGCTATACCGCCAAGAAGTTGACAGTGTTAATTGTATCGGGTATATATCCGGTATGGGTGTCGCGATGACCTATATCGTGACCCCTTCCTTCTGGTATTCCTTGGTAATTCCCTTATAAAGGTCTTCCGTCGTCACGACAGCCGCACCGCGCCGTTGTGCCGCAATGGAGCAATACCGCAATACGTTGATGATACTGCCGCCCGTCAATTCAAATTCATGGGCAATGGCCTCCAGGTCGGCCTCGATCTCAAACGGTGAAAAATATTTTCGCCACAAGGCCAGCCGATGTTCCATTCGCGGCTTCGGAAAGAAGACGATGGATTGAAACCGTCGCAGAAACGCCGTATCGATGTTATCCTTGAAATTGGTGGCCAGCACCACCGTGCCGTTGAAGTCTTCAATACGTTGCAATAAATAGCTCACCTGCTGGTTGGCATACTGATCGTTGCTGCTTTGCGTCTGTGTACGCTTGCCAAAAAGCGCGTCGGCCTCATCAAAAAATAGTATCCACTGCTTGTTTTCGGCCATATTGAAGACGTTGGCGAGATTCTTCTCGGTTTCGCCAATGTACTTCGATACTACTGCCGAAAGGTCGACCTGGTATACATCCAGGCCGGCTTCCTGGCCCAGCATGGCGGCTGTCATCGTTTTTCCCGTGCCCGGTGGACCGTAGAACAATACCCGATAACCTTGTTTTAAAAAGGTGCGCAGCCGCGAATCGGCCATGATCGACCTGCCATGCCGGATCCAACCGCGCACGTCCTCCAGCGCCTGTGATGTGTGCTCGTCATAGACGGCGTCCGCAAATGTCAGGGAAGTCGAAAGGCGCTTGGCCGGAAACGATGAAGTATAATGTGGATAATAGGGCCGGCCCTGCGTAAGCAAGGTCAGGTATTCTTTGCTGATGGTGACCGCGCCGCTAAAGATCGGGTCGCCATCCTTTACGTCGGAAAGATGCAGTATATTCTGAGTGTAGAACGGGTGATAGTCGGAAAAATATTCGATCAGCTGGAACCGCTTTTCGAGATTCCGCCCGCACAGCAAAAAGGAAAGCGTTTCACCCGTCGGGATAAACCCACTATGCGCCGTGCCGATAATGCCCCCGAACTCGGTATACCCCCGGTTGAGGTTCTCGTTCTTCAGAAAGAAGATATCAAAGCACACCGGCGCCACATGCACCGCCAGCGCCATCAGCAGGATGACCCGCTCCGGGGTACCAAAGTTGTATTTTTTGATCACATAGGCATAGAACGATTCGTCACCGGATAAATCCGGTGGGGGCAGGCTCGCCATGAAATCGTCGTCGTCCACGCCGCTGAAGTGCTGCTGCAAACGGAACTCGATGATCCTGGTAAGCCACGAAAGATCCTCCCGGATGGTGCCCAGGCTATGGCCGGCAATGTTGCCATCGGTATCGAATTGAAAAGTATTCATTTAGGTTTGGGTTAGCATGAGATCACGGTATTGGTCGGACTGCCAGTTGACGGTCAGGCTTTTTTCCATCCACGAGAGTTTGATCAGGCTGAACGACCAGGGGATCCAGTCCACCAGAATGTCCGCCGACCGGCGTTCAACCGTCAGACTCCAGCCGATATCGTTTTCTTCGAGATGACCCGCCCGCTGCAGGAATGTCTCCCGCAACGAATCAACCGATTTGGATTTGAGCGACGTCCAGTTCTGTAATACGCCCTGCAACAGGCTTTCGGATACTTGTTTCTCGTGGTCGGTCATCACAATCCCCTCGTCCAGCGGGACGTGAAAGTCGACGCCGCACAACAGCTTATACAGCAGGGCGTGGGAGGGCAGCGGAGCGTCCGTGCCGCCGCTGACCAGGTAATGCAGCAAATGAACCGCGCGCAGGGCGAAAGCGTCCGATTTGAAACGATTGTCCTCGGTCATGTCCAGCCGGTTGAAATACATATAAAAGAAGGGCGCCATCAGCACAACGCCCGCGCCCGCTACCGCGATGCGGGCGCCTTTTTCGGGCACAGCGACAGTCCGCTCGGTTTCCGCGTGGGGGTTCGTCAGCGACTGCAGCAGCGACGTCCGCGCACGGGCTGTCAGGTGCGCATGGGCCACCTCCAGGGAGATCGCAAAGTCCCCGACCGTACCGTTTGCTGCTTTGTACTGACGGATTTTTTCCAGCAGTATGTCGGGGCCTTTTATAGTCTTGTGGCGCAGGCCGTGGTCAAATACCGTTTGCGCATATTGAATGGCCGTGATCTTATACCCCGGCCGTTGCAAGAGTAGTTGCAGGAGCGCCCGGCTCGACTGTGAAGCGGTCTCCAGCGGCGTGGGCTTCTCATACAAGGCAGCCAGGAACCTTTCCATACCCCGTCGCCATCGGGTAAACTCGTGCCGGCGTGTGCCGGCCAACGCCCGGATCAGACGGATGGTGATCGACGGGTCCGCGCGCAAGATGTATTCGTCCAACGCGGCGGTATTCATAAAAAGACTTTTCAGCGTCGTGCTCAACCAGGCGGATTCGTGCACGGCGAGGGTTTGCAGCTGCCGCATAAGCGCCGTTTTACCACCCTGGCTTTCCTGCGTATGGACGGGTATAATACCCATGCGAAGATAGGCCACAAACGCCTCTTTAAATGTCAGAGACACGCGGGAGCTGCCATCCGCGCCAGCGCCGACCGGCAAGGCCGAAGAACCCGCAGCGGGTATAGCCGGTGTGACCGGTTGTATACCATCCGTTGTCTCCCCTGGTTGTGAGGCCGCCGTGCGCAAAGAAATGAGAAGCTCCTGCAACGACCAAAACGAACGATCCTCCTGCAACATCGTCGCCGCCGTGGAAAGCATACTGTCGATCCACGCCAATGCGGTAACGTTGATCATCGCTGCGCCATGCCTGGCCAAATGAGCAAGAAAATGGAGCGCTGAAAAAGGATCGGCATGATGAGCCAGGTATTCATACACAACGGAGAACATCGCCTGCAAATGAAGTGTACCGGTCTCATGCAAGGGTACCAGCATTTTTTCCAGCAGCAACAGGACGCGCTTTACAAAGCCGGCTACGGACGGAAACCGAAGAACGATCATCGCCCTGAAAACCGCTGGCGAAAGGGAGGATAAGATCTTTTGCACGATCACCACCTCGTGCCCGGACATCTCCAGTCGTTGAACAAGCAATTCCAGGTGGTTCTCAAGAACAACAGCAAGCGTTTCTGCCGGCGGCTGTGCAGGCGTATACCACCAGGGCCATTGGCCGTATAGCCAATAATGGAGCGTTGCCTCGATTTGCTGCAACGTCTTTATCCGGCTGGTTGTATAGTGAGGCAGCGGCGCATGGGCAGCCGATCCGTGTTCGTGCAACAACGATAGTCCGATCGGGGAGAGCAGCGGTGTTAAACGGCGGTAAGCCTCCGGGCTATCGAGTGCCGCGGCGATTGCCAGGTTATCAGCAGGCCGTGTTTCCGAAAAGTATTGTGCCGTGAGTGTTGTCAAGGTCGCCGCATCGGTCGCGCCGCCGCCAGGTATAAACTTTCCTGTCTTGAGATAATACACGATCACGTCCGCCGTGTCGTATGCCGATGTGGGAGTAATATGCGCTACCGGCGAAGGCACGGCATGCGGCAGTCTGGCTGGTCCCGTGGAGCGTAGCGGTACAGAATGTTCCGCTAAATCATTTCGCCTGGATTCAACGGTGTTGACCAAAGCTTCTAACCATTTTGTAAACGACTGTGCAGGCGGCGAACCTTGCCGTACGCTTCGCAGGAAACCAAAATAGTACCGGTAACTTTTTCGGAGCAACAGGGCATTGTCGCGATAACGGTCGGTAAACGCCAGCCACGCGGGGTATGTGTCATCGTCCTGGTACAGCAACGCAGAAAGATGAAGTACTATCTCAATGTTGGCGTCGAACGCCAGGCTATCGTGGAGAGGCTCCGGATCTCCATGCGATCGGATATAACGTACCAGTGTGGATGGATGCCGGCGATAGAGCGATTGCCAAAGGACGGCTGCCGAGGCCGGCGCCTCGACCGCGGCCGCATGGAGCGCTGCCAGTAGCGCAGGAGTGTCGTCAACCGGTTCGTCCCGTGCACCGACATCGCTTTCGTCAGCAGGGGGAAGTTCCCGTTCAGGCTTAATGTTACGATTCTGGCTATGTCCGGCAGCCGGTGGCGCTATCGTTCGTCCATCGGTGCTGCCAGGGAATACATCATGGGGCACGTCATGATCGGCGTCGGTTCGTTGGGTGATCTGTCCCTCAGCGCCGTGATCTTCCAGCCATTGGGCCAAGACAACTGCGGAGTGATCGAAGGATGTATGTGACAGGAACTCAAAATAATGCCGATGGACTTGTCTCAGTACGTGTTCCTGATGCCGGTAGGGTGCTATAAAGTTTTGCCAGGTGTCATAGGTGGCCTTGTCGTGTCCCAGCGATGACGCGAGACCGGTCAATACATCAAGGTCGGCATCCCGCGCCAGACTGGTGCGCAGCGCAATCCACGGCCATTGCGTTCGCACGTATTGTAATAGAACATTCCGGTGCTGGCGATAGAGTAGTCCCCAGTGCTCCCGTGCCCCGGCTGTATCCCGGGTAGTGATCGCCCGTACAAGCATCGTCAGGGGAAGACTGTCTTCCCCTGCGGGCGGGGAAGATCCCGGTATGATCGGAACATCGGATACCTGCGCCACTACGTCATCACTGCGTAGAAGGGGAGTGGCTCCACGGAGGATCTGCAGGATGAGCTTCTGCGTTCCAATCGCATAGCGCGCAGGATGTAGTGTCTTAAACGCAAGGGAAAATATACTCCGCGCAGGTCCAACGTTTTCAGATAGTACTCCCGTTTCCAAAAGGCTCTGGTATTGAAACGGCGCGAGAATGCTCAAAAGCCGATGGAGCTGCGCGAACGAAAGGGTCTCGGCGAGCACCGGCCAAAACGAGGCGTTTACGTCAGCTTCATAGAATAAGGCAAAGACCGCCGTCTCGTCGTCCAGCGCGGTATCCCAGAACGCGTCGATCACGCTCGGATGCTGGAGCGCTGGTATTTTTGTTACTACAGGAGCGATGCCATGGCGGATCATCTCTGCTAGAATCGACTTCCAATGTAACGTTGCAGACACCGCCGCGGCGTCGATCCGTAACCGCAGGGGAATGATATCGCCGGCAGGAACAAGTGCGGCCAGCAGCCGGTCAACCTCCTGCATCATATACCGCTGAAACCTTTCCGGGCTCCAGGGTTCATGGCCGTGCCGGCGCAAAAATTCGAAGTACAAAAACGGAAGCTGGTTCAATAGATCTTCCCGCGCCGGAATATCCGCCACCGCCCCGCGCACGCGGGTTTGAAAAGCGATCCAGTCGGCGTACGCCGGGTGTTTGGAAACCAGGGGCTCAACAGGCGCGTCGGATGATACCGCAACGTATTGACGGAACGTCCTCAGCCCCTCGTGCGGGGCCTCCGGGTGGCTGTTGTCCTCACGCGCGGAGAATCCCTCCAGGAAACCGACTATCCTGGTTCGGGCCGCAGTAGCGGTATCATTCGGGGTATCGAGCTTGCCGAACGCGTCCACGATCACATCCGGCACAAAGCGCACTCCCTGCAGCGCATAGCGGGACATCAGGTACTCGTATATAATTCCCTCGCGTACCAAAAGCGTGGACGCATGGAGATACTGCAACAAAGCGATCTTGTCGGCAAGCGTAGGGAGAGAGGTTTTTCCGAGGGAAAATTCGAGGACCTGCTCCCACAGCGCCCATTCTGCCAACGCGTCGGCGACGCTGCCGGACGCGGACAAAATAGTTTTCAAGGTCTCTGCGGAAAGCGTTTCAGCCAGGCGTAGACGGAAGGTAGGGCTGCGCAGCAGCGTTGCCATATACTGCGTCACCTTCTCGCTGTTCCAGGCAAAGAGATACAACATCAGTGCTTCCAGGTCTGCCGCCTGGAGGTAGTGTGCTTCCCGGGGAAAGTATCCGTATTGGTAATAGAACCGAACAATAACAAACGCATGGACATCCGGCTGTTTTGCCGCAATATCCGCAGTGTGTCGGAGGTTGGATGCGATGGCGTCAATCGGCCGTACGGAGGCATCGCGTCTTATTTCCCGATCGCGAGGTAATGCGTGCTGCAGATCCGGATGGCGCTGTAGTGCCGGGAATAGGAGCTGCTTGAGTCGCTCAAATGTCAGACTGCTTTTGTCGTGAGTACTGATCAGATCAAGATACCGACCATGCAGGGTATGCAGTACACTGTCCGGTAGAATGACACCGCGCGCCAGATAGGATTTCTCTATTGTCCCTACAACGGCCTGCCACTGCGCGTAGCTGCCGTGCGCCAGGCCCATGGATCTTGCGATGGCACGCAATGCCGGCAGGTCCAATCGCCCGACGATGCCATGACGAAGGACGGGAGTGTTTCTCAAAGCCTGCAACACATCCCGGAGGTCAGGAGAAGATGCTGTCGTGTGGACGATGCCAGACGCCCGGAGCGGGGTAGCGGTTGTTGTATCGACGGAACGATCGAAGTGCGGCCCGGTGAATAATAACACAGCAGCATGATCATGGGAAGACGTTGTGGCAGCCCGAAGGTATACCTCCTGGAGCTTTGTCTTGCCCGCGGCGGAAGGTTCGGTGAGGTATTGTAAAAGAAGCAACTTGCCAGGAGGGGTATGTTTCCAGGTGGAAATCCCGTCTACGTCCAATCCCGCAATCCAATCCAACCACGGTCTCACCGAAATATTGACGACCGGTAAGAGGTACGCTACTTTGAGGAGCGTGTTATACTGCAGGCTCTCCGTGAGGTTGACCTGAAAGTCGCGCGATCCGATCCGCCGCGATAAGTAACGGGTTAACAGCGGTGCATCGGTGTCGGCGAGATGGTTTACCAGCATGTCGATGTCGGTCGCCTGCAAAGCTTCAAATGCACGCGGATAGCGCCGGTACCTGAAGTAATGGGCGAGGATGAAAAGTACTTTCTGAGGGGTAACGGCAGGCCAACGCAGGGGAGCATCCATATACCAGCGTGAACCGTCCGGCAAGTCCTGCCACAATTCATTGTAGGAGCCTGTGAGGGACCGTAAATTACTTTCGTCGACACGATGATATACCTGTTTTTCAAGTGTACTTGATTCAACCAGGCTTCGTGCTGGCGGCGATGGGATAACCGCCGGATCGCTGGCCAGGTGCTTGAGCTCGGCGGATAATAGAGCGACAAGCCGCTCGGTCAGTTTGCGGATAAAATCGCGGCGCGGGACCGTGCCCAGGTCCAGGTGAATTTTAGAAAGGTGTATATCCTGCTGGCCGGGGATCTGCTGATCGAATACCGCGAGGATCGCATCCAGGATGCGCGGCTTTTCCTGTGCGAGGAGTCTTACGACTTCCAGGTTATTTTCCCGAGGAAGTGTAATTTGTAACGTGCATTTTTCAATGCGGTGCCGGGATAACATTTCAAGTCAAGCCGATAAAGATGATGACTATACCGGCGCATGTTGAGCTTTAGCACCCATAACGTCCGCCTCGCGTTCCAGTGCCGGATCGTCGTTGACAGCCACATCGTCTACGGTGATCGTAGGCGCCACACGTCCTTGTTTTTGCTGCACCACGTGCCATGCCTCGTGTGGGAGGTGCTGTTCCTGACCCGGGGCAACGTGAATATCGGTTCCCTGCGCATAGGCGTGCGCATTGAGCTGTGCCGGCCTGGACGAGCCATAATGAACGCGAACGTCGTCCAGCGCTATACCTGACAAGGCCTCCGTGCCCGCTTTTAAGGTATCGGGCAGCCCGGTATCATTACCTTTTTTCTGCGCTACCAACGCATGGCTCGTCGTGGACGTGCCATCCTTCTGTTTTGTCTGGCTGGTTCCGGCTGCTGCAGAGAGTTCTTCCTCTTCCAGGGGGGCGGCGATTTCGTCCCGTTGCAATACCTTGCCCAACAGTTGTCGCTGCGCGACCATCGCCGGGCTCTCGTTCACCAGCCGTTGCATCTTCTGCAGGGCATGATTTGTTTTTCCCGGCAAGCTGATCTGCTGCGCCACACTTCGGCGCGGGGTGGTTTTTTCCGATCCGGTCTTTTCGTGAAGGAAGGTTGACATACTGGTCAGGCTTAATGTTAGGCAACTAATGAATAACGCATATAAACTACTGAGAATAAATGAATATACCAAGACTCAATCCACGAGCCTGGCTTTCAGATCCGGCATGGGCATATTCTTATCGAACGGGAACATAGGTCGCTGAATACGTTTAAAGGGGAGGCGCTCCAGGTCCTGATCCACGCCCCCGGGTGTTAATGCCATAATCCAATCGGCGCGCATATCATATAATTCGGGCACGAGGTATCCGAGTTTGACCACCACGATATCCGTCGTGCGCGGATTCAGCCCCAGGCGGGTGAAGTCAGCCTCATGATGATACGGCTTCCGCTTTTTGGTGACGATCACCCGGGCACTTCCGATCTGAACGACCACTTCCGTCTCGGCATGCTCATCACCCTGTACAATTGCTTTCACCGTGCCGCGCAGGAATACCGGCGGTGCATACCGGTTGTCGACGGCAGCACCGGCCACGCCTTCGACCTTCCCGCCAATACCGGCCTTCACCGCCTTCTCTACAAACTCCGGTCCCGGCAGGGCCGCATAGATCAGCGACGGGCCCTTTTCCGATTTGAACTCCGGACGCTTCAGGATCTCCGTTAACGTCCAGGTAACATCACCGGCACCGCCCGCGGTGGGATTGTCGCCCATGTCACTGATCATGAAAGGATGTTTATCACTCTTCACGGCTTTATCAAGACTCTCTTGCAGGGTGCCCACCGGCGCAATAAAATCGAACTGGTCTCGGACGTCCCAAAAGTTTTTGGCCAGGCGTTCCGCCGTCGCGGTAACAACGGCCTGGTCGTCGCCGACAACCATGACCACGGCATGATTACGCGGCTCGTCGGCCCAGGCATAGCCGATCCAGATAGCGGCATCGACGACACCCGGTTGGGCCGCTGCGGGAGCAACCTGCGCGTACAGACTTTTACCCGGCTCTACACGCGTGCTGGTCTTTTCACCGGGCAACAATATAGGAACGGAGACATACGCCTTGAACGGCGGCTTACCCTTGCCACTTTCCAGCCGCGACAGCAGGTTGTCAACAGCGCGTTTGTCTGATTGCACGGCATCTTCGTGGGGCGCCATGCGATAGCAGGTGATCAGATCGCTGTTTTGCGCCAGGCGCCAGGACACGTTGCCGTGCAAGTCCATCGATGTGGAAATAAGGGTTTGGGGGCCGACAACTTCGCGTACGCGGATTATCATATCACCTTCCGGGTCATCGAGGCCCACGACGCTCATCGCGCCGTGAATGTCGAAGAAAAGACCGTCATAGGGAAGATTCTTGCGAAGGCTGTCCAGCATTTTGGTCATGAGGGATTCATAGGCTTCGCGCGTCACGATCCCGCCGGGTATGGCCTTGCCGATCAACGCAGGAAACCAGCGTGCCCGTTTGAAGTCCGCCGAGTCGGGAGACAGGAATTCATACGATGATAAGACCGCCTTGCCCACCTTGGCATGAAAGGCATCTTCGTGCGTTTGCGCCGGAGAGAAGGTGCTCGACTCAATACCGAGCCCTGCAATCGCAATGCGGGGAAGTTCTTGTGGTGTTGCTTCGTTGTTCTTCGATGGGGTGCAGCGGGCAAGCATCGTGACCGCCAGCAGGATGCAAAAAACGGGGAGTGATCTCATTTTACAGGCTTTACAGTCAAAATATAGTATAACTTTGACGCTGCTGCAACAGAAAATATATCACGCCACAACGGAATGCAAAACAGCGATGTTACTCGCCGTTTGCCTTTATGTGTTTTTAATCATCGAAGGTAGCGATCATGGGGCGATCCGTTATTGGAAGATCGTAACCGTAGATTGAAAGTGCGCTATCGTAATATGTCTCAGCCGCGTGATACCGTCCGCCGCGTACCCGATCCGGGTTTGCGATTGCCCCGGGCGGTTGTCCGTAATGTCTATGGTCACGTTCTCAAAACCGGGCGTAATAGCAAAGTCGCCGGCGTTGATGAGGATCGCGCTGGAGGTGGGGTCCTTGCGGATCCAAACCGTTGTAAACTCAACCTTTTCAGTAGGAGAAGACAAAGATGCAAGTGTGCTTTCGATGCCGGCCAGGCTGATGCCACAGACAGCGATCACAATAAAGAAGATTTTACGTTTCATGGTCTGGGTGGGTTAGATAAGTGTTTTCCCCCGTTCTGTAGAATTTTGGGGTGCTCCGTACGGCGACGTGAAGGTAGCTTCCAGGATTTCCCAGATGTTGACAAAAGTTTACGTTTTCGGGAGTGTTTTTAGTACTGACAGAATGCCCGGAGGTGCTTATGATCACGGGCAGGCATTCTTTTTTAGGAAATAAAACCGACACTTTAAAGCCTTATCAATCATGGACGCACCCATCACATCAGAAATCAACATCGAAACCGGACTGGTATTGAAAGAAATCGCTACTGGAAAACTCTTCGTAGTAGGTGAGCGCTTGAAATTCGGGACGGACGTGGCAGGGGAGGACACCTGGAGAATAATACCTGCAAATGCCGCAAGCGCAGACCGTTCACCATTGGTATTGACGCGGAACGAGCTCTCGGAAAGATATTTTGCCGAGATCGAAGAATAACGCGCGTACGCCGCAGGCACGTCCCAAACCACCCTCGCGGTTGTCCTTTTCACACCCCCTGTCCGGCATCGGTTTGAAGTAAATTTGTTTAACACAAAAATCAACACCGTATGCAAAAGATCACCCCACATTTATGGTTTGACAAAGAGGCGAAGGAAGCAGCCCAGTTCTATACATCGGTTTTCCCTTCGTCGAAGATCAACAGCGTAACGACCCTGCGCGATACACCGTCCGGTGACTGCGACGTCGTTTCGTTCGAGCTCGCCGGACAGTCCTTCATGTCCATCAGCGCCGGACCGTACTTTAAGTTTACACCCGCCATATCGTTTATGGTAGCGTGCAAGACAAAAGACGAAGTCGATTCGTTCTGGAAGAAGCTGAACGAAGGCGGCCAGGCATTGATGCCACTGGATCAATATCCTTTCAGCGAACGGTACGGCTGGACACAAGACAAGTACGGCCTCTCGTGGCAGATCATGCATTACCCGGGCGAGATCAAACAAAAGATCACCCCGGTGCTCATGTTCGTAGGCGAGGTGGCCGGCAAGGCTGAAGAAGCCATGCGGTTTTATACCTCGCTTTTTAAAGACAGCAGCATCGGCGATATCATGCGGTATGGCAACGACAAGGCGCCGGACCCGGAAGGCACCGTGGCGTATGCTTCGTTCAACCTGGCCGGACAAGAATTCGGCGCCATGGACAGCGCCCACGAGCATCACTTTAACTTCAACGAAGCCGTCTCCCTGATGGTACATTGCAAAGACCAGCAGGAGATCGACCACTATTGGGAAAAGATGTCCGCCGTGCCCGAAGCAGAACAATGCGGATGGCTGAAAGACAGGTTCGGCGTCTCGTGGCAGATCACGCCCGCCTCCATGGAGCAGATGATGACCGACAAGGATCCCGCGCGCGCGGCCCGCGTAACCCAGGCGTTTTTGAAAATGAAGAAGTTCGACCTGGCAGAACTGGAACGGGCGTATAGGGGAGAGGTCGGCGTGCCGTCATAAGAACAACGTCAACCCGTATGACAAAAAAAAGCCCTCTGTCGTAGAGGGCTTTTTCATGATGGCAGTATACTCTTTTAAGCCTGCGGTGCGTCGTTGGTGTCGTCACCGATGGTGCGCACGGTAGGCGGTTCGGTTTTGCGTTTAAACCATTTCCAGGCAGCGGTGAACAAGCCCATGACGGCAAGGCCGATCAGCTTGGCGTTTTTCAACAGGAGTGCAAAGAAGCCGGCCTTGGCCAACACCTTGCCGGCCACGAGGCCGCCGATCGTCCAGGCAGCCACCTCGTCGATGTCCGGATCGAAGTCCGAATATTTTTGGCCATCCGCATAGGTGAATGATGATAGTACCGGGTCGATATTGGCCTGCACATCCGGCAGCTCGTGCATCAGCGCGACGGCGTTCAGGACAACTACGCCTTTACGACCCAGGATCCGTACATTGTAGTTCAGCGTATGCTCAACGTCAACGCTATCGCCAAACTGGATCTCCTTCGCCCAGTGCAGTACTTTCTTGTCGGCATCATAGTAAGGTTTCGCCGCCCACCCGATCATGTACATCGGGTCATAGCCCGCTTCCCGGCGGGATTGGTTGATCTCCGGTTCTTCCTTGTGGATCTCTTGCAGCATCTCGTCATAATCGATTTCGTCGGCATCGTCGTCCTTTACATACCCCATTCCATCGTAGGTAATGATGAATGCCCAGGCGTCGTTGGTAATGGCCATGTTTTCAGGCACGATCATGCCCAGCGTACCGCTGCCACCGGGGTTGCCCCACAGATCATGGATCACAAACCGGGCTTGCGCGGAATCGAGATAACGAAATCCTTTGGGAACTTGCAGCGTGCCGATGTCACCCAGTTTAATTTCGCCGGTCTGATACTGAAAGGATGCTTCCAGGCTATCCAGAAACGTATTGGTGCTGTCAGATCCGCCGCTATACGCGGCGAATGCCGGCATCATGAAAATGGCTGCCAGCAAGGTTAGAAGAGGTTTTCTCATGTGGTAGGTATTGCCTGTCGAAGGAAGATATTCCCGCGCAGAAACGGAAACCAAAGTAAGTTTTTCAACCAAAAGCCATATTACGGAAACCCCGTCCTCTTGTAGCAATAACGTTACCGGCTCACTCGTGCTTCAGGGTATCGACCGGATTCTTCATGGCTGCTTTCAGCACCTGGAAACTGATGGTCACCGCGGCAATGAGCAGTACCAGCAGCAACGGAACAACAAATTGAACCCATCCCGGCGTAACGCGGTACGCATATCCCTGCAGCCAGTTCTGCATGCCGAAATACGCGATCGGTATCGACAGGACCGCAGCGACCAGCACCAATCTGACAAAGTCGGCAGACAGTAGCGAAACGATATGGACCACGGACGCACCGAGCACCTTGCGGATGCCGATCTCCTTTGTGCGCTGCATAGCCGTATAGGAAGACAGACCGATAAGCCCTAAACAAGCCACGATGATGGCAAGCCCGGTAAAGATGCCGATGATCTGTCCGAAACGCATGTCGTCCGTATATTGGCGGTTGTAGCGGTCTTTCAGAAAGAAGTATTCGAACGAGTTGCCGGGAAAATACTTCTTATAGATCCCCTCGATCGAAGCGAGAACATGCTTGGTGTCCTCTGTTTTTATTTTGATGGAAGTGTCTGCAAAGGTGCTATAGACGGGCATCAGGATCATAGCCTCGATCGGGTTCTTCAGCGATTCCTGGTGAAAGTCGTTGAATACGCCGACGATCGTCCACGTGTGCTCATCGTCCGTGAGCTCTTTCCCGACAGCGTCCTCGGGGTTATCAATTCCCAGCAGCCGGACTGCTTTTACATTGAGCATGACCGAACGGATGGCGTCATAGTTGACCTGGTGGTCGGTCGGCAGGAATCCACGGCCCGCCGCCAGCGAAACATGGTAGGTCGTTACAAAGTGATGATCGGCCCCGAGGTAGCTCATCGTATATTTAGCCGACGTCTGCTCTTTCAGGTGCAGGTCAAAGCCCCGCGCCAGCCTGTCGCCCGGCAGGTTGCCGGAGGTAGCGGCGCTTTCCACACCGTCGACCTGGAGCAGCGCATGCTTATAATCCTCTACACGTTGCACAAAGCTGGAGTCCCATGTCGCCAGCTCGGGTGCGCTCACCACCACCGTATTATCGATGACCATGCCGAGGTCCATGTCGTTGATATAGTTCAATTGCTTGGACACGATGATCGTGCCCGTGATCAACGCCGCCGAAGAAGTGAACTGGACAATGACCAATGCCTTGCGCAGAAAGTTACCGCGCCCGGACCGCTGGAACTTTCCCTTCAGCACCGTGACAGGCTGATAAGAGGAGAGGACCAATGCCGGATAGAACCCCGACACCAGCGCGCCCACCAACAGGAAGGCGGCAACACCGATCAGGGTTTGCGCGTCGGTGGTCTGGATCACCTGCCACAACGAAAGATCGTTGCCGGTGATCGTGTTAAACGATGCCTGTAACAGTTGTACCAGTACTAACGCTGCCCCAAAGGAGAGGCTTGTGATAATAAGAGACTCCAGGATAAACTGTTTAATGAGTTGTGATTTGAGCGCGCCCATCACCTTGCGGAGCCCAACTTCCTTGGCGCGGTCGAGCGCGCGTGAAGTAGTGAGGTTGATATAGTTGATCCACGCGATCAGCAGGATGAACAAGGCCACGATCAGCATCGCCCATACCGCTTTGCCACTGGCTACCTTGGCAATATCATACTCGTAGTGGGAGTACAGATGGGCATCGCGCAACGGCTGCAGATAAAACTTCTCGACGCTGCCCGACACTTTATCCCCCTGGAAATAACGATCGCTGAAGGCGTCAAACTTGGCTTCCAGCTGCTTGTAGTCCACGCCGGGTTTCAGCACCAGGTAGTGCCGCATGTCCGACCACGTCCAGCTGTTGTCCGCATCGGACTTGGTCACCTGGATCAGCGTCGCGTACGACATCAGCACATCAAATTGGATGTGCGAGTTGGCGGGAACATCCTGGCAGACGCCGGTTACAGTATAGGGCACCTTGTCCAACCCCCAGTAAAATGTCTTCCCGATCATCGCCGTATAATCGGTACGCAGTGCCGGAAAATAGCGCCTGGCGGCGTGCTCCGTCAGCACAGCCGAGAACGGTTCTTTCAACGCCGAAACCCGATCGCCCGCCAGCATCGAAAAGGAAAATACCGAGAAGAAGTGCTCATCGGCGAAATGAGAATCCCCGCCGCGAAAATGCTGATCATCGATCCGGATATTCAGGCCGAAGCCGGGCATCAGCCGCGTATACTCTTCGATCTCCGGAAAGTCGCGCGCCATCGCGGGCCCGATCGTCGGATACGTGATCGTGCCATGCTGGATTAGCTTACCCTGCTGAAACCGGTCGTTTGTCACGCGGTACGTACGATCGATCTTCGCATGAAATGTATCATAGCTCAGCTCATAACGAACAAATTGAAAAATGAGCAGACAAGCCGCCAGCCCAATACCAAGTCCCAAAATGTTGATGCCCGAGAATACCTTGTTCTTGAGCACATTGCGAAGAGCGATGGTTAAATAGTTGCGCAGCATACGGGTATATTTAGAATACTTAAAGTATGATTATTATTGGGATAAGGCAAATGAATGAGAGTTGTTCTTTATCGCATGTGTTCCGTTTCGTACAACCAAGCTTCCGGCGCTCGTCGCCGGTCAATCTCTGGTACCGGTCGCAGGTATGCGTTAGCCCCAGCCTCTTAACTCTACCCAACCCTGAAAGGTGTAACGCAATAGCCTGGTCCAGAGCTCTAGCGGAAGACCGGGAAACAACACAGACGCTACAGCAGCCATGAAAGGGCGCAATAAGTGGGTACAGGCATTTAGCCCTGAAGGGGCGTAACAAATCAGCCCAGGCAAAAGGCCTGGGGTATAGTATGGATACAGGCATTTAGCCCTGTAAGGGCGTAACAGATCAGCCCAGGCTGCAGGCCTGGGTCTATAATGCACCCCGAAGACCTAGCCCTGTAAGGGCGAAACAATTCAAGGTAGGCACGTGACTCTAATTGCTAATCCCATACATGCCGCTCTTCAAACGCTATCTTATATTTATTCAAGAATGCCCGGTATTCATCCTTAAACGATGTTGTTTTATGATGCTCATGTTGGTTTCCGATGTATTGTTGGGCTCGGTCTATTTCTGACGGATTAACAGAAAATGCGCCGTAACCATTTTGCCAGTAAAAGTTAGCGAATGCCGCATCCTTCGCTTTTATCCATTTCGAAGAATGTGATTTTAATTCCTCTACAAGTTTTATCAAGGTGATTTTTCTGGAAAGCGTGCACAAAATATGAACGTGATCTGTATATCCTCCAATTTGAACAGCGTGACAGTCCAGTTTCTGACAAATACCAGCCAGGTATCGATGAAGGTTTTCTTCTATACCAGGTTGAATGAGGTGCTCTCTGTTTTTGGTGCTAAAAACAATATGAGTATAAATCTTAACGAGTGATTGTGACATCGGAGTATGGATTAACTATCAACGGCCGCGTGTCAATCATTTGCATAACATGAATAACGGCTTCACACTAATTAACGAGATTCTGAATAAAAAATCAAGGGGAGGCTAAAAGAATGCTCGGTTTGTTCCGCCCTTACAGGGCTAGGCCTTCGTTTTACCTCATTAACCCAGGCCTACAGCCTGGGCTGATCTGTTACGCCCTTACAGGGCTACTGTTGATGGAGAGCCTCTCTTCTTCTTAACTCTTGCCAGCGCTGAAAGGGCATAACCAGTAACGAGACTGAAGACCGGGTGCAACGAGCGCATAGATAATGTATCGGCCGTGAAAGGGGCGTAACAATACTATACCTGACGGCGAAGACGGTCGGAGACCTATCTCATTGGACGCCGAACTGGAAGGAGGAGTCGCTTCGTCAGTTTATAAATCTTACTGATGGTGATGGAGAGGAGAGTTTTATACCGATGAGCCAGATTATTGTAATGGATATAGCCAGTGAAGTGTTCGGTCGGGATTAACGTTCTGCCCTGGCGCCAGTAAGAGACCGGCGCCAGGGTGCGCGTTAACGCCAGCCCAACCCTGGTGCAACATGTGTCAAAATAGAAGACAGCATGTGTACATTATAGTCGACCCCCAACGTATTGGGTATCGTCAACAGCAGCGTATCCGCTTCCTGAATAGCTTCATCCTCCGCCAGCTCCCGGATCAGCTGGTCCGGCTCCGCAGCATAGGTCCTTCCGAAAATGGCGCGTTTGTCACTTTCTATATATCCGATCTTGTCGACCCTGTTGGTTCCCTGCCCGAAGAGATATCGGTCCTCATCCGTCACTAAAGCAAAAACAGAACGGCTCACCGAAACCCTCGGCTCGCGCGGATGCCCCGCTTTTTTCCAGGCTTCTTTGTACAGCCTGATCTGTTCTGCTTGTTGTACGTGGAAGGGCTTGCCGCTTTCGTCGAATTTCAAAGTAGAGCTTTGCAGGTGCATGCCATTCTCCGCTGCCCAAATAGCGGTAGCGTTGGAGGCGGCACCCCACCAGATCCGCTCCCGCAATCCTTCGGAGTGGGGTTCCAGTCGCAACAAGCCCGGTGGATTGGGAAACATCGGGTACGGATTGGGCTTGGCGAATCCTACACCGCTCAGCTTATCTAAAAATTGCAGCGCTTTGTTGCGCCCCATGTCTGCATCCGTTTCGCCTTTGGCCGGTTCGTATCCAAAATACCGCCATCCGTCGATCACCTGCTCCGGTGAACCTCGGCTGATCCCCAGTTGCAGTCGCCCGCCCGAGATCAGATCCGCCGCGCCGGCGTCTTCCACCATATAGAGCGGATTTTCATAACGCATGTCGATAACACCTGTTCCAATCTCGATGCGGCTGGTTTTAGCGCCGATAGCAGCCAGCAACGGGAACGGAGAGCCTAGCTGAGCGGCAAAATGATGTACCCGGAAATACGCGCCGTCTAAGCCGATCTCTTCCGCCGCAACGGCCAGGTCAATCGATTGGAGCAATGTATCGCTTGCCGTACGGGTTTTATAAGACGGATGATCGGACCAATGCCCGAACGATAAGAACCCTATCTTCTTCATACTATTTTTTACGTATAACAGCCCTCACCCGCCCGAGGTTCCTGATCACTTCCTTACCGGGAAGAAAACTCTGAACGTCGCGCCCTCGTCCGGCACACTCTCCACTTCGATCCTGCCATTGAGCTTTTCCACCTGTTGCCGGACCAAATACAGCCCAAGCCCTTTTCCCTCTGTATGCGTATGGAACCGCTTATAGAGCTTAAACAGATCGCCACCAAACCGGGTCAGATCAATACCCAACCCGTTATCCGCCACCTCCAGCACCGTGTACTCCGCCGTCTCGCGCGACGAGATCCGCACAAACGGCTTCCGGTCCGGCGACCGGTATTGAATGGCATTGCTCACCAGGTTATACAATATACTATTGACGTACGCCTTGATCGACACGATCCGCTCGCACATAAACCGCGCGTCCACCTGCACATCGTTCTCGCGCAGGAACGACTTCAGCGACTGCTGGATCAGGTCCAGCTCATCCTGGAAGCGTACATCCTCCAACGCCGAGAACTTATCATGCCGGATGTCGATGATCTTATTCAGATCGCGGATGATCGTTTCCAGCGACAACGCCGACTGCTCGATCAGCTGCATGATATTCTTCTTCTCCTCATACGTATGGGCCAGGCGGTGGATGTTCATCAGGCCCATCATGCTGGCAACCGGCCCGCGCAGGTTGTGAGACACCGTGTACGAGAACTGCTGCAGCTCGTTGTTCTGCTGCACCAGCTGTTGGTTGGTGTGCAGCAGGTCGAGGCTCTTTTCATCCAGCGACTTTTCAAGAAAACGGTTCTGCTCTTGCAAGGCCGTCTTCTGACGTTCGATCTCGTTGCTGGCCAGGATGAGACTCTCCTGGCTTTGGATCAGCTCTTCGCTTTGCGCCTGGATCTCTTCGTTCTGCGTCTCGATGTTTTTGTTGAGCTCGTGCAGCTCGCGGTTGCTGGCCTCCAGCTCGAGGTTCTTCAGGTTGAGACGTGCGATCAGCAGCTCGTTGCGGGCTTCGAAACGATCGAGTACGCTCTTGAGCGACAGCACACAACTGGTCAATAAGATATAGGAAACAAGCAAGGAAAGATTGTCGGCAATGTATTGCTTCGCGGTGGGCAGCGCGTGCAGGTTGCTGAAGTAACGCAAAAAGATATCCACCGTGGCAAAGATCAACGCATGCACCATCATGCAGGCAAACATGACCAGCTTCTCCGAGCGGAGAAAGATCAGCGCCGGTATGATCGAGGTAGCCATCAGCACAGCGTAGATGCCCGGCGACCGGTAATAATCATACAGGTCGGGATGTTGCACGCGGTGCAGGAAGAGGATGACGAGCGACGCCAGCGGAATGGCGATCGCGAGCAGCACGCGCGCAACGTGTACCTGCCGCGCGCGGTTCAGGATGGGAACGCTGCAAAGCACGACGATCGTGATGGAAAGCACTTTTGACGAAAAGGTCCACCCGCTCGGCAAAATATACACCAGATAGACCGTCGCCAGGATTGCCGAGATCAGGGCGATGATGTTGGTCAGGATGATCGCCCGGGCATGCAGGGTGGGCATGTCCGCGGTGACGCCTGTTTGGATAAAATTATTCCGAACCGATGATCTCATATAGGTATGACAGCCTGCGCTTAGGCGATCCAGTCAATATCTTTTTTCAACAGGTCCAGCGTATGCTGTTCGGGCGAGCCGGGCGTGGGACGGTGGTTATATTCCCATCGTGCCTGGGGGGGCAGGCTCATCAGGATGGACTCGGTGCGCCCGTCGGTGTCGAGCCCGAACTTGGTGCCGCGGTCCCATACCAGGTTAAACTCTACGTAACGGCCCCGGCGCAGGCATTGCCATTCCTTTTGCCGTTCTGTATACGGCAGGCTGTGATTCTTCTGCATATAATAAATATACAACGGCGCAAACGCCGAACCCACCGCGCGGATGAACTCAAAACGAGACGCTTTTGTAAACCCTTCGTTGTCTTTGAGATAGTCGAAGAAAATGCCGCCGATACCGCGGGTCTCCTGCCGGTGTTTGAGGTAGAAGTAGTCGTCGGCCCACTTCTTGAACGCCGGGTAATAGGAGGGATGATGCTGGTCGCAAACGCCCTTCAATTGCTGGTGGAAGTAACGCGCATCGGCTTCGTCTGCATAGTGCGGCGTCAGGTCGATACCGCCGCCGAACCACCAGGTACCATTGCTCATTTCAAAGTAACGGGTATTCATGTGAATGATCGGCACCATCGGACTGTGCGGATGCAACACAATCGATACACCAGTAGCAAAGAACTCCAGCGACGCATCGGCCGGTACCTTTAGGGAGCGCAGCACATGCTCCGGCGCAGGGCCCCACACGGCCGAGAAGTTGACACCGCCCTTTTCAAGGATCTTGCCGTCGGTAATGACCCGGCTCACGCCACCGCCGCCACCAGGACGTTCCCAGGCGTCGGAGATGAATTTGCCGGTGCCATCGGCGACTTCCAACTGTGAACAAATATCCTGCTGAAGCGTAGAGAACCAGTCGCGGATCGAGTCTTTTGTGGGCATGGAGTTCAAAATCGCAGTAAAGTTAATCCTAAATCGTTCTTGGGGGATATTATTAGATGAACGGGGCGGCATTATTAGATGAATTGCCATCGAAAACGTTTGAATCAGGTGAAATGGCGTATCTTTAACCCGAGACCAAATGTTACCATCATGGCTGTTGAAGAGACCGCAAGAGCCAGAAAGATGATCCGGTCGGACGTTGACCGTACCATTCTTCTCGACGCTTATACCTACCTGTGCACGGCCCGGCGGATGGCCGATCTGTACGATGAACACCGCGAGGTGTGCAGCAAGTATGTGCACAGTACATCCCGGGGCCACGAGGCCATTCAGCTGGCCGCCGGCATGCAGCTGGCGCCCCACGATTATGCATCCCTGTATTACCGCGACGAGTCCATGCTGCTGGGCATGGGGCTGGAGCCGTACGAGCTGATGTTGCAGCTCATGGCCAAACGCGACGACCCCTTCTCCGGCGGTCGCACATACTACGGCCACCCCTCGCTGCGGCGTACTGGCTTCCCCACGATACCACACCAAAGCTCCGCCACCGGCATGCAAGCCATCCCCGCCACGGGCATGGCACACGGCATCGCCTACCTCGAGTCGCAAGGACTGTCCATCCACGCGGGGTTGCCCGCCACGGAAGGACTACCGATCGTGCTTTGCTCGCTCGGCGACGGCTCCGTGACCGAAGGCGAAGTAGCCGAAGCCTTCCAGATGGCCGTGCTCAAGAAGTTACCCATACTCTATCTGGTACAGGACAACGATTGGGGGATCTCCGCCACCGGCGCCGAGATGCGCGCCATGGATGCGTATGAGTACGCCGCCGGGTTTAAAGGCCTGGAGCGCATGACCCTCGACGGGGCTGATTTTATCGGATCCTATACAGGTTTAGAAAAAGCGATCGCGCACGTACGCAGCCGCAAAGGCCCCATACTGGTGCACGCCCGTTGCCCGCTGCTGGGCCACCATACCTCCGGCGTACGCCGCGAATGGTACCGTGGCGCCGCCCTGACCCAGCACCCGCCACGCGCCCCGCTTGCGCCCCTCGAAGCATACCTGTTGGCCCACGGCGAAACCGAAGCGACCCTCGATGCCCTGCGCACGCGCGCAACGGTCCGTGTAGTCGCCGATTTTGAAAAAGCCCTGGCCGCCGCCGACCCCGATCCTGCAACATTCGACACCCACGAGTTCGCGCCGACACCCATCACCGAAGAGCGCGGCCGGCGGATATCCGCCGACGCCACCAAAGTGGTGATGGTCGATGCCGCCCTGCACGCCGTGGAAGAGATCCTCCAGGATCATCCCGAAGCCCTGTTCTATGGCCAGGACGTTGGCGGACGCCTCGGCGGAGTGTTCCGCGAAGCCGCCACGCTGGCCGGCAAGTACGGCGATGCCCGCGTTTTTAATACGCCGATCCAGGAAGCCTATATTGTAGGTTCGACGGCCGGCATGTCGGCGGTAGGAGCGAAGCCCATCGTCGAGATCCAGTTCGCCGACTATATCTGGCCGGGCATGAACCAGCTGGTAGAAGAGCTTTCCAAAAGCTGTTACCTCTCCCACGGCAAGTTTCCGATCCAGGCGCTGATCCGCGTGCCTATCGGCGCCTATGGCGGGGGTGGTCCGTATCACTCGGGCAGTATCGAGTCGACGCTGCTGACCATCCGCGGCATCAAGGTCGTATACCCCAGCAACGCGGCGGACATGAAGGGCCTGCTCAAAGCCGCCTTCTACGATCCCAACCCGGTGGTATTGTTAGAGCACAAAGGCCTGTACTGGTCCAAAGTGCCCGGCACCGCCGACGCGAAAACCCCCGAGCCCGACCGCGACTATATCATTCCCCTCGGCAAAGCCGCCACCGTACAACACGCCGCCGCCGACAAGATCGGGACCGGCGCCTCCTGCGTCGTGATCACCTACGGCATGGGCGTGTATTGGACCAAAGAAGCCGCCCGGGCCTACGAGGGCCGCGTCGAGATCATTGACCTGCGCACCCTCAACCCCCTCGACTGGCAAACCGTCACCACCGCCGTACAACGCCACGGCCGCGCGTGCATCGTCACCGAAGAACCGCTATTGAACTCCTTCGCCGAATCTCTCGCCGGTCGCATCAGCAAAGAATGCTTTCAGCATCTGGACGCCCCCGTATGGACCGTCGGCGCCGCCAACCTGCCCGCGGTAGCGTTAAATGTCGACCTGGAAAAGATGATGCTGCCCAGTGCAGCGAAGGTGGAGAGGGCGTTGGGGGAATTGCTGGGGTACTAGAAAGATAGTGTGAGCGTGAGTGTGAGAGCGAAGAAAAATCAGTGTGACCCGATCGCCATCGGCGTGCTCGCTCTCGCTCTCACACTCACACTGATTTAAAATGGGTATCCGATCCCCACGTTATAAATAACCGGCTCCCGATAATTCGTCCAACCACCGTCAGCAGTCTGCGTGGCATACGGCCTGAAGAACCGCACCTTATCCAGCACAAACTTATCGCCTTCATCGCGCGCGGGATCCCACACCTTCATCCCCACATCGAGTCGCAGAATGAGGAACGTAAAGTCAAAGCGTAAGCCAAAGCCCGTTCCCACGGCAATCTCTTTATAGAACTGATCAAACTTGAACTGGGAGTTACCATTTTCCACTTCTACCTCGGTCGCTGGATCTACTTTGACACGCCGCTGGAATGTCCACGTATTACCGGCGTCGACGAAGATCGCGCCACTCACAAAGCCAAAGAGCTTTTGGCGGATTTCAACGCTCGCTTCGAGCAGCACCTCGGCAGGTTGCTCGATGCTGTAGTCAAACAAACCGTCTTCGCGCGGATTGCCCCGTGCGAGCGGGTCCTCTCCATTCATGCGCGGTTTGAAAGAGCCTGGTCCCAGGCGGCGCGGACGCCAGGCACGGATACTGTTGCTGCCGCCGGCAAAGAAGAACTTTTCGTACGGAAGGCTCCGGCCGTCGGAATACGAGTACGCAAACCCCGAGTTGAAGCGGTAGGCCGCGGTGGTATTTTTGTGCAACACGTTGATGCGCCGCAGGTCGAGGCTGAAGCGCAGGTACTTGAAATAGTTCAGGTCGTATTGCGTCACGATCTGCGGATCGAGGAAGTTCCAGATCGTACCGCCGCTTTCCACTTGCGCGCGGATAAAGCCGGAGCTGCGCTCAGCGTTACCGTAGTTTTTGTAGTTCCACGTCACCCCGAAAATGATGCTGTTCACAAACGACGGCCGGAAAGAGTTGATCAGACTGTAGTTACCCTGCTCGGCCTGTTCCGTGAGCAGCGTCTTGAAGCCCGTCGACAGGTTGGCCGTATCGATCACGCTCAGGTTGACGGGCGTCAGCTGATAGGAGCGGCCCTTGTTGTTTTGCCAGGTATAGCTGCCCACGATCGACACCGCCGTACGCCGGTACTCGGGACGATCCGTATACGCATACCCCGCCGTAAACTTCGTCTTCGGGTTATACGCCGCATGCCGGAAACGTGTACGATCGCGGAAAGGCCAGATAAACTGGGGGAATGTGAACGACGCATTCACCCCCGCTTCGGTGCTCTTGTAGAAGTTCTGGTCCCGCGTTGCCGACGCCACCCCCTCAAAACCGAACCGGCCGCTCAGGTCGAACGTCTCCATGCCTTTAAAGACATTGCGCTTTTTGAAAGAGATATTATAGAACGGGCCGGGGTACCCCTGCGTCACGTTTACGCCGGCCTCGTTGCTCCACTCGTACCGCGACAGCGGACTGGTAAAGATGTTGGCGATGAACCGGCCGCCCGTCGTGTCGTAGTTGATGTTGACGAACTTGAAGGCATCTACGTTGGCCAGCTGCCGTTGCGTGTTGAGGGTCAGCGCGCGGCTGTATTGGTCTCCCGGTTTCAGGAAGACGCGTTGCGACAGGATCTTGAGGTTATAGTTGTCTTCATAGTACCGGAAGTGAATGTCGCGGTAGGAGCGCTCCCGGCGCTCGCGACGGAAGCGGTTCGTGCTGGCGTCGGTGGTGAAGTTCACTTCGTCTACGGTGAAGCGCTTGTGATAGCCCCGCTTGGCCGGCTCATGTATCTGGACCATCACGGCAATGCGGCGGTTGGGGCTTTCATAGGCCGTGTCCATCTTGAACTCGATGTACTGGCGGCTGAAGTCGTAGTAGCCGTTGTCTTTCAGGAGGAAGTCCAGGCGCTCGCGCTCCAGCGTCAGGTTGTCTTCGTCGTAGCGTTCGCCCTTCTTTAAGAAGCTGGCCCGCTCGTTTGAGAGAACGGTGCGGAGAATGGCCGTGTCGGCGATCTGGTAAAAGATCGAGTCGATGTGATATGCCGGACCGGGCTCCACCGTATACAACACTTTTACACGCTTGCGCAAAATGCGGGAAGTGTCGATGCGGGCATGCACCTGGTTGAGGAAGTAGCCTTTCGAGAACAGGTATCCGCGAAAGCGCCCTTCGGTAATGCTCACCAGCGAGCTGTCGAACACCGCCACCGGCTCACCCCATTGCATGACGGTGTTACCTTCGTCGATCTTTTTGTCGAACTTCTCCAGCTTCTGCTGCTTGCGGAACTGCAGGTTGTTGATCTTGCGGGGCTTGGTGGCGGCGGCGATCTTGGCGTCGAACTTCTTTTCGGCCTTCTCCTTGCGTTTGATCATCTTCTCCTGGTCGTACGAGCGGTAGCCCAGGTAATAAATGCCCACCAGGGGGGCGATGGGCAGGCCGAGCATCTTGCGGTTGGACTCCTGGGCGTAGAAGTTGCTCAGCTCGTCCCTGTCGATCTCGCGCGGTGCGTCGATGCGCTGCTGGTAGAGCAGCTTTTCGTTGTCCTTGAGGTGTTTGATGCCCAGGCAGCCTGACAGCAGCGGTATGAGAGTGATAAAAAGAAAATATTTACCTTTCGAAGTTCTCACGCGTCAACCATGCTGTCAAAAGCCAGAATCAAGTTCATTAAATCTTTGCAATTAAAGAAATACCGCAAACAGGAGCAATGTTTTGTGGTCCAGGGAGCCAAGAGTGTGCAGGAATTACTTCGTTCCGACTTCGAGACGCTCACCGTGCTGGGCACCGCCGAATTCCTGGCCACGTGCCCGCCGGCCGGCAAAGCCGAAGTACTGGAAGTAACGGCCAGGGCCCTGGAAGAGCTTGGCGAGTTCCAGACCAACGACGCCGCCCTGGCGGTAGCCCGCCTCAAACCCAACCAGCCGCTGACCGTCGGTGCCACCGAGTTTGCCCTCGCCCTCGACGACATCCGCGACCCCGGCAACCTGGGCACCATCTTACGGACCGCCGACTGGTACGGCATCCGCAAAGTGATCGCCTCATCCGAGACCGCCGACGTCTACAACGCCAAAGTGATCAGCGCCACCATGGGCTCCTTCACCCGCGTACAAGTCTACTACACCGACCTCGAAACCTACTTGCCCACGGCCGGCTGCCCCGTCTTCGGCGCCTTCCTCAACGGCGCCAACGTACACACCACCGCTTTCGGCGCCCGCGGCATCGTCCTGATCGGCAACGAGTCCCGCGGCATCAGCGCCACCCTCGCCCCCCAGGTCACCCACAAAGTCACCATCCCCCGCTACGGCCAGGCCGAGTCCCTCAACGCCGCCATCGCCACCGCCATCATCTGCGACAACCTCGCCCGACAAAAATCAGAGTGAGTGTGAGCGTGAGAGCGAAGAGGGCAGGTTCAGCGCGCAGCGCTGAATGAATGGCATCTGGTTCGTGTCTTAGCCCCGCCCCGGGGCGGAGACTCGGACCTAGCATGGGGGCGGTCTCCCGACCGCCCAACGGTACCGTCGTAACCTGCGTAACTATACACTCGCCCGGCCACGCCTCCGAGCCCAATAAAAAAAGCCCGTCACGAGCGTAACGGGCTTTTAAATTATTCGCTGGAAGGCCTTACGCCATTTCCCTCAAATCCACCGGCACCACACGCGAAACCCCTTTCTCCACCATCGTGATACCATAGATCACGTCCGTGGAAGTCATCGTACGTTTGTTGTGCGTTACGATCACAAACTGAGAGTCCTTGCTAAAGGTCCGGATGATGTTGTTGAACTTATCGATGTTGGCGTCGTCCAGCGGCGCGTCCACTTCGTCGAAGATACAGAACGGTGCCGGCTTTAACAGATACATCGAGAACAGCAGGGCCGTGGCCGTCAGCGTCTTCTCACCACCCGACAGCTGGTTGATCGTCAGCGGGCGCTTGCCTTTCGGCTTGGCAATGATATCGATATCCGACTCCAGCGGGTTGTTCGGATCGACCAGGCGCAGGTCGCAGTGGTCGTCTTCCGTAAACAACGACCGGAATACACGTATGAAGTGCTCCTTGATCTTGTTGAACGAATCCATAAAGGTCGTGCTCGCCACGCCCTCGATCTCGCCGATCGTGCTCATCAACGACTCTTTGGCCTTGAGAAGGTCGTCCTTCTGTGCCATGATAAAGTCGTTGCGTTGTTTGATCTCCGTATAAGCTTCCATCGCCATCGGGTTGATGGGGCCCATGTTGTCCAGGCGGTTGCGGATCTTCTGCACTTCCTCGCGTACCTTCACTTCGTCCAGGGCGCTCAGTTGCTCTGCCTCTTCCGGTGTCGCTTCTCCCACGACCGTATCCAGGTCTACGTTGAACTCGACGGACAGACGCTCCTTCACTGAGTTGAGGTGCATTTTGCTTTCGTTCAGCTGGCCTTGCAGCTCGATCAGCGTATTGTCGATCGCCTGGCGCTGGTGCTGGATCTCGCGCAGTGACTTCTCCACTTTGTCGATCTGGCCGCGGGCTTCGTAGTAATCTTTCTCCGCTTCGGCGAGTCCTTTTTCCATCGCCTCTTTCTCTTCGTACATGCCCAGCAGCTCGTCGTCGTTGCTCTGGGTATTTTCGATGATGCGTTTTACTTCTTCTTCGTTCTTTTTCAGCTCCTCGACGTTGACGTCGATGCGCTGCGCGCTCTGCTCCATCGACTCCTGCTTAAAGCGGATCTCCTGGTCGATGCTCTTCACGCGGTTGTCCTGCTGGTGGAAGAAAATGTTCTGCTCGTTGTAGGCGGCGGACTTCTGCGTCAGCAGCTCGTTGTTGCTGGCCAGGTCCTGCGCAATGTCGGCCAGGCGTTCTTCCTGCGCTTCGTAGTCGCGTTGTACTTCCTTGGCTTTGGGACGAAGCTCCTCCAGTTCCTGGCGCAGGGTATCGATCTTTTCGAGAATGTCCTCGCGGCGCAGGTCGGCGCTGCTCAGCATTTCGGCGAACTGCTCGCGCTTGGTGCGGAAGGAAACATACTCTTCGTTCACCTGGCGGATGGTGTTCTGCACCTCGTCGATCTGCTGGCGGATCTTGTTGTTGCGCAGCTTTTCCAGGTCGGCTTGCTTTTCCAGCAGGCTGTTGCGAATGCCGTCCAGCTTGGAAGTCAGCTCCTTGATCTCCTTCTCCAGCTTCTCCATGTTCTTGGCGCGGCCGATCTTCTTCCCTTCGAAGAGGCCCACCGAACCGCCCGAGATGCTGAATTTGCGGCGCGTGAGCTTACCGTTCTTGGTAATGAACGTGTTGTCGTCGCTGGCCGGCAGGTGTTTCATGTCACCCTCGTAGATATATACCTTGTCGAGGATGTAGGCCATCAGCTTGCGATACTTCTGATCGTACTCGATGATCTCCGTTGCCGGGAAAGCGTTGTCGTAGATCCGGCCCGGCGTGGACTCGAACTTATCGAACGAGTCGAGGATAAAGAAGTGCGCCTTGCCCTTGGCCGCGTCGCTCAGGATGTTGATGGCATCGTATGCCTCCGACTCGTGGTCGACGATATAGTAATTGAGGTATTGCTCCAGGTAGTTTTCGATCGCTACGCGATACTCTTCCGACGTCGTCAGGATGTCCGACAGGAGGGGAGCATTCTTGCCCACCTTCTTCTTGAGGAACTTGATGGCTTCGGGAAAGCCCTCCAGGTTCTCCACCAGCGACTTGGTGAGGTTATACTCGTTCTGACGGGCGTCGAGCTTACGGCCGGTCACGTTCATCTCCTCACGGATCATCTCGATGGTCTTTTCCATCGCCGTGATGCGGCCCTGCACTTCTTCCTCTTCTTTCTTCAGGCGGTCCTGCTGGGCGTTGCCCTTGTCGAGCTCCTCTTGCAATACTTTCAGTTTGCTTTCGAACTCCACGAGGCTGGCGTTTTGCAGCGACGTATCGGAGGCCGTCTTTTCCAGCTCCTGCTTGAGCGACGACGCCTGGATCTCGCGGATCTCTACCGCCTTGTTGATCTGGAAGCTTTCTTCCTGCTTCTCGCGTTGTACGCGACGCAGCGAATCGGCTTGCGTCTGCAGCTCGTTGGTGATGCGTTTCTGGTCTTCGTATTCGGCCTTCTGGCGCTCCAGCTTCTGGGTGATCTCCTCCAGAATGCCCTCTGCCGTACCACGCTCGCCCTCGAGGCTCTGCACGCTGAAGCGCGCGCGCTCGTTGCTTTTCTTATCCTGCTCGATCTGGTCGCGCAGGCCGTTAGCCCGGTCGTTGAGGTATTTGAGACGTTCGTTCTTGATCTGCTTTTCGCTTTCGTACTGGCGGATCTTCGACACGAACTCGTTGATGGCCTTCTGGCGCGAGCTCAGGGTCTTCTCCTTGATGACCAGGTCGGCCTTCTCCTTCTCGATGGACGCTTCCTTCTCCGCCACGTCGGCTGCCATGCCGATCTTGCGATCGTTCTCGGCCTGCACTTGTTTGCTGATAGCGTCGAACTTGTCCTTTTGTTTGTTCACCACCACCTTGGCCAGGGTAATGCTCTTGGCCTTATATTCTTCCTTGACGCGGTAGTAGGTCTCCGTTTGCTTGGCCTGCTTTTCGAGGCTCTTCATGTTCTTCTCGATCTCGAACTGCAGGTCGGCTACACGCTCCAGGTCGGCGTCGGTGTCTTCGAGCTTCTTGAGCGTTTCCTTTTTGCGTTTCTTGAACTTCGAGATCCCGGCCGCTTCTTCAAACAGCATCCGGCGCGAGTGGTCCTTGTCGTTGAGCAGGTCGTCGACCATGCCCAGCTGGATGATAGCGTAGCTGTTGGAAGCCACCCCGGTGTCGAGGAACAGGTTAGTGATGTCTTTGAGACGGCAGGTTACGCCGTTCAGCAGGTACTCACTTTCACCGGTGCGGTACAAGCGCCGGGTGATGGTGATCTGCGAATATTCCGTGGGCAGAATGTTCTTGGTATTGTTGATGGTCAGCGCCACTTCCGCCATCTGTTGGGCGCCGCGGCCGCTCGTGCCGTTGAAGATCACGTTCTCCATCTTCTCTGAGCGCAGCGCACTGGTCTTCTGTTCCCCCAGCACCCACCGGATAGAGTCGACGACGTTCGACTTCCCGCACCCGTTCGGCCCGACGATCCCTGTGATCCCCTCGTCAAAGTTGATCACGACCTTGTCGGCAAAACTCTTGAAGCCTTTGATCTCCAGTTTCGCTAATTGCATGCTCTATCGATTGTTATAGATTGTAAAAAACCGCTGTACCTATCTTCCGTCCTGATCTTGAGGGTAATGTAACCTTGTGGTAACGGCCCGTCAGGAAAAGGAGAAGTCGGCAAAGATAACGTGTCGTATCGGGCAATTCAAAATTAAAATTGAGATGCCGCCAGGACGCTAAAAACGACGTTTTGGAGGATTTTTTACCCTCCGGCAGCCTAAAAAACGCCCGAAATCACCCATGTGCTTTTTTCGATCGCCGCCAAAGGCGCGGGGTCGCCATCGTTCGGATATTTGATGACAGCAAAACCTTCTCCCCCCATGATCCGATCTTTTCTGCCGGCACTGGCCGTATTATTTGCGTTTAACACGTTCGCACAACCCACTGTGTCGCAGGATGACACATACACCCTCGCCAACGTCCGCCGCATGCGTGCCGTACAGTTTTTGATGAGCCCCTACGGATCGGTCACCAAGAAGAGCGTCCCCGGCGGAAACCGGCGGCACCGCTACGAAGTTCAGCTCAAATGCGACAGCACGTTTCAGGAGACCGGCCGCATCGAGCAGTATAGCTGGGGCGATATCTTTGTCATGGGCGGGAAACACCACTACCGCATCGTCAAACCCGACAGCACGCTGCGTGTGAACCGCATCGTGAACAGCCGCCGCACGTTAGAGGGCGTGCCGCACAAAGGCGGGTGGGTGTTTCGCATCGTAACGGGGGCCGTTAGAGGCTATTCGCGTTATCCCGAAGAGACGTTGAGCCGTGTGGTCTACATGCAGCTGGAACCCGACGGACCCATTGAAGCCGCCGACGTACAACGGCTGGGTAAGATCATGTCGGAAAATGAAGCCGCCATGGCGCTGCTACGCAAAAGAAAGATCGGTGCCGCGATGGAACGGTATAATCAGGATCTTGCCGACGACGGACAGCTGCGGTAACGAGCGATATTATCCACATAGTTATTCACATTTTGTTCACATTTGTGACCGGCGAGCCGGTTTTCCCTCAAAAGTATATATCGAGCCAGGATAAACCAGTTTTAGTCCAGAACTAAGCTAGTGCTTAGCTACTTTATACCTACATCTAATAAGATGTAGGTTATCTTCTATTAAAAAATAAATTAAGTGTAATCTATATCTTGGTAGTATAGGAAGTTGCTATATTGTTCGTGGATACCGTTTGGACCCTCGTGGCGTTCGTATAGTGACCTCGTTATAACCGTTTAAACAAACCTGTATGGCCTATCTAACCGAACTGAAATTTAGTGGAAGCCTCGGCGACTTCACCGCGTATAAAATGCGCGGCACCGACAAGACCGTCATCCGCCGCAAGGGTGGCGCAAGCAAAGAAACCATTCGCACCTCGCGCCGGTTTGCCACGGCGCGGCTCTGGATGACCGAGTTCGGCGGCTGTTCCACCATGGGCAAAGAAGTGCGGTTCATGATGCACCCCATGAAGGCCCTGGCCGACTACAACTTTAGTGGCTTCGTCAACAAAGCCCTGAAACAGATCCAAAAACTGGACGGCGTCAGCGTCTTGGGTCGTCGCGCCATCCGCCTCTCGCAACACCCGGAATTACTCCAGGGCTTTTCACTGAATAAATATACCACGTTCGACTCGATGGTCCGCACGCCGGTAACCTGTACCATCGACCGCGCCACCGGGTCGGCCCGCATCAACATCCCCAGGCTGGTACGCGACATCAACTTCTTCCCCAACGGTCCGCACCCGGCGTACAGCCTGGTGGTGTGCCTGGGCGTTGTGCCCGACTTTGAGTTCAACAGCCAGACCGGCAAATACGCGCCGCCGCAATGGTATGACAGCATGCAGGGTTGGGCGATAGCCGAAACTCCCTGGTATTCTTCGCTAAAAGGCTCGCCCGCGCAGACACTCGACATCGCACTACAGAACGCCATTCCGCCCGATGCCGGCTACAGCCTGCAACTCACAGTAGGGGTGCAGTTCGGCGTACTTCACGACAACGGTACGGTTAAACAGATCAAACGTACAGGCGCCGCAAAAATTCTGTCTGTCGCCGGGAGCGGTCCAACAGATGAAATTATACCGAATATAGGATCTTTTGGAGATACCGACGCCTTTTTGCCGGAAACGTTTTTGGCAGACGATCCGCAGGAGGATATCCCCTCGGCATCCGGCCTCGCGCCGGCACCGCCCGCTGCACCGAAGGCATTTCGTGAACCGCCAGCCGATCCGCGGAAAGTTGCCTATACTTATATTTCGACAGGGAATCGGGCGGTCGAGCCCGCCGCCACGAAAAGTGAGCGTGTGTTTGAGGTAGGAGTGACGGACGTGTACTTTAGCGGTTACCAATGAGCTAAAATAAAGCGTCTACGAAGTCAGATCCGCTGCGCGGCACTGAAATACTGGCGTGATCGGTAATCTAAGCCAAAACTGTTCAGGTCCCCGCGGACTGAAGATCCCGACAGCCACAACGTTACCGCTGCGTAACGCTGCAAAAACAGGCCCAATAGTACGGGCGTTGTGTTTATTGGAAATCAGGAGCATGCAGAAATCGGGCGTCGCGATTTGCGGTATCGATTGAATCAGTATGTTCACGCTGCGTGTATGTTAATTACGGTATTGTCTGTTGTTTTGCACAAAAAGTGTGGTAACTTTGAAACGATTTCAATTCATCGGTCATAAAACACATTGATAGCTGAATTCGGTAATTTCGGCGTATATCAGTTGTCTGGCATCGGCGAATTAACCGCATCCCTCTAGTTGATAACAAGCTAAAAATCAGATTATAATATGCTGCAGCGTATTCTTGTGGGCCTTGGTGTGCTCAATTTGTTGTTCGTCATCTTCTTAGGTGTTTTGTTTTTCCAAGGTCAGAATGTCGTGTATGTGGATTCTGTCAAATTGATGAATGGCTACAAAGGCATGCAAGATGCTCGTGCAGCGTATCAACAAAAAGCCGGCGCATGGAAAGCCAATATCGACACATTGGCGTCGGAAGTGCAAAAGCAGATTTTTACGTATGAAAAGGAAAGCCCGCGCATGAGCGCGAAAGAGCGCCAGCTTTCACAGGAGCTCATCCGTACGAAGCAAAAGCAATTTACGGATTACCAACAGGCCATGAACACGCAGGCCCAGCAGGAAGATTCAAAAATGACCGGCGAGGTGGTGACACAGGTGAATGCCTATCTCAAGAAATACGGTGAAGCGAACGGCTATAAAATCATTCTGGCAGCGACGGAATATGGCAATATAGCGTATGCTGACGAAGGTTTGGATATTACCGAAAAGGTACTGGAAGGCTTGAACAACGAATACGTCGGTAAATAAATAGACAGACACAATGCCTTCCACGATGTTTGTCCGACTGTTACTGATTTGTGTAGCGTGTGCGACGGTTGCTTGCAGCCCTGGCCATTTGTCGAAAGATGAGCTCATCGCATTTGTCGGCGATGAAGAGAACGGCGTAAGGCAATCGGTAACGATTGGCAGAACGGAGGTGAATATTCAATATCGTCCGACAGATCTATGGGTAGCCCAGGAGTTAGACGGTGAAACACCGCGGAAAGCCCAAATCGATTCGCTGCGCAAGAAATACGATCGCTATTACTATTTCATTCTAAGTTTTTCGCAAGACAAGAAAGAAGCATTGCACCAGGTTCAGGAGGGTTTCGGCCAATACAGCGAGCTGGTGCAAGTTCTCTCGTTCCACATGCCCGAGTACGTTACGCTGACAACCAGCGCCCAGGACACGATACCTGTTGGCGACTTTATGCTCAATCGTACGTATGGCATGAGCAGCGCCACGGAGGTGTTGTTTGTTTTCTCTCGTGAAAAAGCGACGGACCAGGAATGGGTGCAATTCAACCTGAATGAATTTGGGATGGGGATCGGCAACCAACGTTTTCGCTTTAAGCGCAGCGATCTGGAGAATGTGCCGGCACTGGCATTCTGATTCGCACAGCGCTGGACAACGGTATTGCCAGGTTGTGGCTTTTTAACTTTGATTGTGTTATGAGGCTGCTGTGAAAAAGCAGTCGGTATATAGTTTTATCTATCCTTTAAAATAAGCGCCTGTGCGCACCTGAGTATGAAGCTGATCCGTAACCGAATCTTGCTGAAGGCATTTGCCGTATTTTTTTTGTTGGAAATCCTAATCAGCACGGTGGTACCTGCGGTATCATGGGCATTGACCGCTGGCCCAACCTCACCAGAGTATTCTAGTTTTGAGCCCGTCGATACAACCGACATGGTTAACTTGCTTACCGGTGAAATGACGTATAACATGCCAGTGTTGGAAGTGCCTGGCCCATCGGGGGGATATCCCATGTCATTGTCCTACCATGCTGGGGTCAAGACTGACCAGGAGGCTTCGTGGGTGGGATTAGGCTTCACCTTAAACCCCGGTGCTATAAACCGCACGGTAGACGGTTTTGCCGACGACAACTATAACACGCGTCGCGAGCAGCGTGATTATTGGGGCGGAGGAGAAACGAGGACCAAAACCTGGACGATCGGCGTCAATTTGCCGATACGTGGACTAGGCATTAGCTACAACCTTGCTCATACGCAGGATACCTATAAGGGATTTAGTGTAAGCAGAAAGGCTAATGTTGGATATTCATATAACAATGTCAACGTTGGCTTTTCTATTGGCACCGACGGTGTGAGTGTGAATGCCAATGTTGCCGGTGAAAACCTTATGCCCAGATTTGGAAAAAGATCTACGAACAATACGGGCTCGCTTTCTATTCGTCGGACCTCGACCGACGGTGGCTCCGCTGCCTTTTGGTTTGGCAGCTTTGCCATCAAAAACTTCTACACCCGATACTGGTCTGACCAGTCCGATGCAATCTATAGTTATGGTGCGCTCTATCCCGGTCGTGTTGATGATCATGACGACCACTTTGTATACACCAATGGGACACGCGCTGAACAGAGTGTTGATTTTGCGGAGTTCAGATCTTATTCAGGCGATATATACGATCTGCCGGAAATTCATAGTGGTATGCAGCCTGGGCTTACCAATCCGACGACGGTAGCAGATCCCTCGCGCGAGGCGGGTGGGGCACTGCCAGCGAACGACCAATATGTGGTATTAGGGCAGGGAATAGGCGGCATGATGGAACCCGTTCATTTTACGAACACTCCGATGCATGGTCAGAATTCCTACTTTAAGAATCCTATCAGCGGTGTGCCGATGACGTACTATCCAACGATTAAGTATAAGTCCCTTCGTGCGTTGCCGGACAAAAAAGTCGAGTTTCGGTTTAAAAATGATTTCAGCAATTCACTTTGGATGGAGTGGGCGAATCTCACAGGGACCACGGCGAATGACAATATCCACCTGGAGGGCAATAGTAATATTCACGCGATTGCTGATGGGTACGACGATACAGGAACTCAACGAAAACTGGCAGGATCAAAAGATATTCAATGGTTTACAACTGAGGAAATTCGTTCGGGCGGAGCAAAATCAAAAGGATTTATCGATACATATGCCGATCCGTTGCAACGTACCCGTTTCATGCCTATATATACAGATTATCTGCAACCTGAGTCTTGTCTTCCTGTAGCATGGGAAGATGTGCATGGCAAAGGTGGCGGAATTTTTACGCAAGATACTTATCCGACAAATCTAAAGAATACATACAATGCAGCTCATCGCTATCCATCGTTGAAGCCACGTATTGTTGACCTGAACAGGCGAATTGGTGGCTTTATGGTTACTAATGAAAGCGGCGTTACGTATCATTACGCTTTACCGGTGTATAGCTATAATGAATACACTCGTACAAAGATGAAAAAACCGTTGAAGGGAGTTGCTACGATCAATGAGGTGAAAAATGAAGAGCCGTATGCATATACGTGGCTGTTGACTGCCGTTACCGGCCCGGACTATGTCGATCGGGGCGGTGCCAACGGAGCCCCCAACGGCGTTCTGGATGATGAGGATTTTGGTTACTGGGTGAAATTCGACTATGGAAAGTGGACGGATAGTTATCAGTGGCGTACGCCGCACTCAGGCTACTTGTCTGATTTTGAGAGTGAATATGAATCTTTTGCGTACGGGATCAAAGAACTTTATTACCTGGATGCGATCGAGACGAAGTCGCACAAGGCGTTATTTGTAAAATCCAAGCGGAAGGACGGAAAAGGCGTAACGTCACGGCTGGAAGGCGGCAGTAACCCTCGGCAGTACAAAATGTGGTATATGTTTAATGGGAGCCTCACGGACGATGGTTATCCAAACACACCCAGTGGCTTTGGCGAACGTGCAACACTCGAGTTTTCGGTGAGCCCCGTCAGTACACTGAAACTGGACGCTATCTATTTGTTCAATAAAAAGGATTTGGCCGCTATACCTGTGACGAAGGCCGGGGGGGATAAGTATGACCAGGCGCCAATCTCTCAACCGTATTTTTATCCGTATGCACCGTTTTACGCCGGTGAAGGGTATCGTCATCAGGATCCGTGGCCATACCAGGCTGGGAAAGTGACGACCATAAAGCCTGGGGAGGACGGCATAACAGTGAAATATCACAATGGCGACCTGGTATTGGACGACGAAGATATTGCGAACCTGGAGAAGCAGGGCCACGCGTTTAAGAGCAAGGCGTTAAAGACTGTTGTGTTCAATACAGATTATTCACTGTTTGATGCCGCGGAGCCTACATGGGGAGTGCCTAATAGCTATGACTATTACAGCAGCTCTGGCAAGCCGTGTACCGAGGCTTGCAGCGATCCGGATTTAAATTTTGAATGGCCCTCGGTTCCGTCATCTTGCTATGTGCCTACACCGCACTGTTGTAACGAGACTCGGAAAGATGCCTTTTATGCAAAATACCCGTTGAATTCTTTCCTTTATTCGCAAGTTTGGAATGAGGGGCCGTGTCCAGACGCCCTGGCTGATATCAAAGGGGGGCCAGTGGCATATTACCGGACAGGGAAGCTGACGCTTAAGAAGGTTGAAATATTAGGTCCCAATAGTGAGCGGGCGATGCCACCCGTGACATTTGCATACGCCAAGAATCCGGGATACAATAAGGACCGATACGATTTATGGGGCTATTATAAAAGTGACTACTCGACGGTGACGGAAAATGGTGAAACCTTCGAAGGTACCCGCCGAATTACGAGTCTCTCAGCGCAAAACGTCGATGCCTGGTCTCTGACAGAGATTGGTACACCGACCGGTGGGAAAATCAAATTGGAATACGAGGCTAATACATATGATAAGTCCGTCTACAATAAGAATACCGTGTTTAGTATTGAGAGGATCAATGACGTTGTTCCCACAACAGCTGACGATGATTTTAATATTCGTCTCAAGGAAAAAGGTCTTGACCTAACGCAGTTCTTTTCTATTGGTAGTGTCATCCCGGTGACAGCCTTATTTATGACAACGAATTATACGTCGGTCTTTTTTGACGAGAATGTAACGGTAACCAATGTACTGCCCGACCAGATTACGGTAGTATCCACGAATCTGTCGAATGCACGGCGATCGCCTGCTGGATATCAACGCTACTTTATTTCCGGAGCGGTTGTCTCGCTAGGTGACAATTCAACTAAGCCAATCGGGGGAATTCGTGTCAAAGCCGTCCGTATGGCCGAATTCGGTGGACATGAACGCGCGACCGAATATAAATATACAAATGGGGTGACAAGCTACGTTCCCTTTAATAGCGTCTCGGTCAATTTTCCGACCGATATTCCATTCTTCAATTCGCTGGCCAGTCAACCAGATTGGGATGCGAACAAGGTAAAGCTTACCAGTGACCGGGCCAGCTTTCAAGCTTTATTAAATACGATGTACATGCCGGTACTCGTGTTTGGACGAGAGGCGCCCGCGCCAGGGGTGATGTATGGTAGGGTAGATGTGCAGGACTCGTATGACGGTAAATCAGCCGATAGTTATTCGGCATACACCTTCAAAACTTTTACCGAGGACATGCTCACACGTGAGCGCGGAACTGCGCCGCAGCAATGGGACCGGGTATTGACAAATGATGTAGCGAGTGTAGGCAGCATACTGACGGAGCGCCGGTACGCAAAAGACTTTGCACTACTGAGCGAGACGATTTATGGGTATTTGTGGGACGACGTGGACGAATCTTTCGAACCGGCGATGAGAGCCTTGCGTCAGGGAACGATCGAGCAGATCTTTAATAAACATGTCACGAACAAGGAGTATATGGCTACTGAGATCAATATGCCGGTGTACGAGATTCTCAACAGCCAGAAATTCATCCAGCTGAAGCGGATCGATCGCCCAAACCCGATGACCACGATAACGGAGCGAAATGTTAAGCTGGATACAGAGACCAAAACCGAATTCTGGGAGTTCGACTCCTATTCAGGTCGGCCGACAAAGACATTGGTGAAGAACGGTAATAACTGGGTGATGACAGAGGTAACACCTGCCTACCGGATCTACGAGTATTCGGGCATGACGGAGGCACAGTTGTCAAGCGGTTTTAGGGGTATGGGCCTCAAACTGAAAAATCCCTTCAACAAGCATATGCTCACCCAGGAAACCGTGGCGCGTGTATATGACGCGAACACTGATGGCACGTATAGTGGACTTATTTCCGCTGATGTGCAGACGTGGTCAAATCAAATAGACGTGGTCTACCCGGATCACAGTCAGAGTAAGGAACAGCAAGTTTGGCGCAAGAATGCGAATTATGTGTTTGTCGGAGATGATACTTTTCCTCTGACGGCCAGAGGCCTCTATAAGCTTGAGAATCAGACCAATTTTACGGCATGGGAAAAGTATGCGGATTGGGAGACGGGAGCACCAGCCGGATGGAAGTTTAATAAGGCGGCTACTTTATACGATGTCTATTCCCACGTATTGGAGGCCGTTGATGAAAACGGCCTGTATACCTCAACGCGGATGTCTGCAGATCTGCTGCGGCAGGAAGCGCTGGTAACGAATGGGCAGTACGACGAGTTTGCTTACTCTGGATTTGAAGAAGACCGGCAATTCGCAACAGCAGACGACATCCTGATGCTGGGTGATGGTATGATCGACCGGTCACACGAAGCGCATACCGGAAATGCGACGCTTTCGCTGGCGGCTGGTAAGCGAGGACTCAAGGCGGACATCAACGTAGCGCTGGATCCCCGAAGCCTGGACGGCCAATTGCATGTTAGCTTCTGGCTATATGGCATGAACAATCCCCAGGTTACTGTCGAGTTTGTGGATGATCCTAATGGATCGACTGTTAAGCCGTATCCTATTGATTGGGCAGCGATGAAACGTTCGGGGCCCTGGTACTTATGTGAGCTGGATATTCCCGTCGGTGTCGATGCTTTGCATACGGAACTTCGAAAGGCGGTCCAGGTCCGTCTGGCCAATAACGGATCAATGCCTATTTATATAGATGATTTCCGGGCTCACAGGAGCGATGCACCTATGATTTCCTATCTCTACAATGACCATGGATTGGTGTCGCACGTGCTGGATAATAACAATATTTATACATACTATGAGTATGATGCAGGAGGAGCATTGACCAGTGTCTGGCAGGAGACACTCTCTCTTGGTACGACTACTCGTGTAAAAGTTAAAGAGATAAAAACGCGCTATCACCATGAGGAAAATTAATAACGAAGCCATGTTTCAGCAAATAGTGTTACGCGTGTGGGGCGTTTTGTTTGTGGTTTTTTTCTTGCCGGTGATGGACGTCTTTGGACAGACGCATATAGATGACTTACCACTCAATCGGATTGAGACCATTTTCTATGATCGCGACGGAGCAATTGTTTCACAAATGAAAGAATATTTTGGGTTGGCCGGTGAGCCGCTTCAGACCCAGCGGAAGAATGTTAGCCGCAACGAGGTGCTTGCCACGACGATCGTTCGAGATGCTAACGGAAGGCCGGTGATGACCACGTTGCCTGCGCCCATTGGCGATTGGAGATTCCATTATAAGGATTTGTTTTTTGTAAACGAGACAAATGCAAAATTCGGATACTCCGACTTCGGTGCACCTGGTAAAGTTGGCCACAGTGTTCGGGGAACCTTGGGGTGGTATTATGGAAGTGAAAACAATATGGAGCGTAACGTACCGGTTTCCGATTTTCCGTATTCGCAGATCGACTACTATAATGACGGAACGGAGGGAGTCCGATTTCAAGCGCAAGCGGGTGAATCGCATCGTATAGGAAATGGCCGTGATACGGAAAGGGCTAGTCGCACGTTCCTCGCTAAGGAGGAGCTGGGAAACTATTATGCTATTCAACTTGCAATTTTCCCTGACTATCCAATCTACGAAAATAAGGCTATCGTTCGTGTTACCCGCGACGAGAATCGCCAATATTCGATTTCTATAGTAGACACGAGGGGTAACACACTGATGACGGCATTGGCAGGGACGCCGGATGACTATGATTTGAAATTGTTAAGGTCGCACAGTGTTACATCAAGTCCAACCCGACGGCTCACACGCGATTTTTATTTGTTTAATCCACAAGACGTACAGGTCATGCTTTCGGGTGGTGGAAATATACCATCTCCGTATTTTACGCTACGGGATTTGCTGTCAATTGATCATTCTTCTGGCCCCGAGAGGAGAGGAGGGCTAAATTATTTTAGTGATGGTTTTTTTAAAGTTAACTGGCAACCAGGTTTCAATTGGTATGATGCGCAATTTACCAGTTCGCTATATCTTAAAGATATTGCCTATTATTTTTATGACGCTTATGGGCGCATAGTGGCGGAAATGCCGCCGAATAGTGTGCGGCAAATTCTGAAAGAAAATAAATCCATTGTGGAGGCGGCCAAGATCACCTATAATTATAACTTTAAGGGGTGGCTGTTGTCCATGATGGATCCGGACAAAGGTCAGATACAGTATAAATATCGGAAGGATGGCCGGTTGCGTTTTTCTCAACGAGCCGATCAGGTTTCCGCTGGCTATTTTGCGTACACCCACTACGACAGGCTAGGCCGCCCAATAGAATCGGGAGAGTGTACCGACGCAACATATTCCTTTGCTTCACTTGATGCTCAACTGGAATATATCGATCAGGTTTATTTTCTGCGGAACAATACGCGTGATTGGCTAAAAACGGCATATGACCTTTCGGACCTGCGTCCCACGGTCGGATTACATGCCATCACTCACCTTCCAAAGGCAGCCTATACGCAAACCAATATGCGCGGGGCCGTGTCTTATACGGAAAACGTTAACGTCACAACGTGGTATAGTTATGATGAGTACGGACGTGTTCTCTGGATGATTCAGAAGCCAAAAGATGTGTCGTTTTCTTTCGTTGTGAAGTATTCCTATGATTTTTTAGGCAACGTCTTGCAGGTATCGAATCTTACGTATAGTGCAGCCGGTGAGTTACAGGAAGAGTTCTATCATCACTACACCTATGATACAGATAAACGTCTCGATAAGGTATACACAAGCGAGCAGGTTGCAGGGCCTCGGAAATTGCGAGCAACCTACGAATATTATCTCCACGGCCCTCTAAAACGTATTGAGCTTGGCAGTAAAACACAAGGGGTTGATTTTGTTTACAATATTCAGGGCTGGTTGACTCAGATCAATCACCCGGACCCCCTGCAAGACCCGGGGCATGACGGGAACGATGCGTTCGGTATGGTGCTTGATTATTATAAAAGCGACATGAACAACTTGTTTCCGACGGCGGCCGTTCCGGACCCTTATCGGGGACATAACGTTCCGGAACAGCATCGGCTTGCGGTCAATCACCCGCCGCTGATCCGGTTCATCCCGGAATCGCCACCATTGGAGAATTCAGCGAGTCCTTTTTTGAAGGACTTCGGTACCGGTGGAGACCGATATAAAGACACCCTTCATTCTTTGATAGTCCCTTCTAACAAATAGGCCATGCGTACTATTTTTCGATTCTTTTTTCTGGCAGGCCTGTTTTTCAGCACATCATCGGGGGCGCAAACGAACGTCGTACCAGATGCCGTTGAGTTGGCTGCATTGAAGCAGTTTTATACCAGCTTGGGCGGCGACAGCTGGACGAAGCGGTCCAACTGGCCAACACTAGCTACCTGGCCCGCGACAGCGACAGCTGCGACGATGGGCACCTGGCAGGGAGTTATCGTGCAGAACGGCGATATCACAAGCCTATCGTTTAATGCAGCGAACCTGGTCGGTGAGTTGCCGGCGGAGCTGGGAGACCTCAAGCAATTAAAGACATTGCGACTGGACGCAAACAAATTGTCCGGGAGCATTCCCGTGTCGCTGGGAGACTTATCGGCCCTGACGGTACTGAACCTGGCCGGCAACCTGCTGACCGGTGAGTTGCCGTCTACACTCGGTAACCTGACCAATCTCACGCAGCTTGCTGTATGGAAGAATAGATTGTCGGGCGAAATTCCAGCTTCCTTGTCCGCCTTAACGCAATTGACGATCCTGTATATACACCAGAATCAATTTTATGGCAAGCTTCCGCCCTTGGTGGGATGTAGAAATTTGAAGTACTTTCATGCATATTCCAACTATTTTCAGGAGGGGATTCCGGACTCATACAGTGAGTTTAGCGAATTAATTGAATTCCTGGTATACAACAACGACTTGTCTGGCGAGTTTCCCTCGTTGGAAAACTGGCCAAAGCTCACGCAACTTCTTATATACGATAATAATTTCAGTGGGGCGTTTCCATCGACTGTCGATCAGTGTCCGGAGTTGGTGAAGTTGCAGGCCCGCAATAATGCGTTCACCTCCATACCCAACAGTATTTTGAGCTGCACGAAACTGACGACGTTGGATTTTCGGGATAATGCTTTGACGAGCATGCCCGTGTTCACCCCCTCTAATTTTAATACCGCGCAACTCACATTATCTATTTCAAACAATTACCTGGGCTTTGACAAGCTGGAACCGTTGTTCATTGCCGGGACCACGACATCGATTTTCAAAAGCCTGCTGTATTCGCCGCAAAAGGTAAATGACCTGGTAAGTCGCGTAGATGTACCGGCCAACGGGGCGTTGGAGCTTGCGGCATCACCGAAAGGTGTCAATGGCACCGTTGCCTGGGAAAAAAAAGGTGCGGCGGGTACGTGGGTCGCGGCTACTGGAGATACAGATAATTCTAATCAGACTTATAGTGTACCGAATGTTACCGTTCCTGTTGCAGGGTTTTACAGGTGGACGATTACCCACCCGACACTGCCGCTGACGCTGAAGAGCGGTGAGATAGAAGTACGTATCACCGATGCGGTCAAAGCCAGTACCCAGGCAATCCCAGTGTACAATGGCCTGATTAGCGCTGTTCGCTGGCGTACCTCGAAGGCGTATGGTGCGGAGGGCGTAGACTTGACGGGAATGTATATTTATGAATACGATGATAAATATCAGGTACTCGATGCGAGTTGGGCTGATGTGAACAATACATTAAATACGTATTCGATGAGTGGGAACAAGTACCGAATATCGGGTATGGCCTATGACGCTAATGGGAATATTCAGTCATTGCATCGTTACAATGAAGCGGCACAGGAACAGCATAAATTTGCCTATACATACGATCCGAACAAAAAGAACCGCCTCATGTCGGTTAGTGGTTACACAAATGCGTTTACCTATGACGCAGTCGGGCGGATGACCGGTGCAGATAAGGAGACGGGTGAAGATCAGTATATCGACTATGACATTACCGGTAAGGTGGTGGCGGTATATACAAGCGATCAGAAAAGGCCGGAAGATAAAAAGGTTGAGTATCGTTACGACGATCGCGGGTTCCGCCTGGCAAAGATCAATTACCCGGACAATCGCACGACGTGGTATATTCGTGATGCGTCGGGCAACGTGCTCAGTACTTATGAACAGGAGGGAATACCCGGTTCGGGTAATATGAGTGCGTTGGTGAAGACGGAAATCCCCGTGTACGGGGCGGGCAAACTCGGCACATACTATCCAAAGCAGGATGGTAGCATGTGCTACGAGATGACTGACCATCTCGGCAACGTACGCGCACTGGTGCGGGAGAATGTCGTCACATATACGGCAACGATGGAGGATAGCGGCGAAGAGAGTATTCATAACCCACGTGTGGAGGAGTTACAATATTTTCTCAATCTCCAGGAGACACAGAAGGAAGATCGATTTATGAACCACACGTCGCCGTCAGCGACCACTGTTGCCGATCCGAAGATGTCGGCCTACTTGTATTGGACCGGTGCAACGGAACAGTCTATGGGCCCCGCTATCGCGCTGGCTGTATCACCGGGAGACACTGTTACTGCGGAGGCCTACGTGCGGTATCACATAAAAGAGTCCTACGGCAACGGCCTTCAGCTTATGTTGCTGCCTTCACTGTTGGGGGCAAGTTTTTCCTTTACGGGAGGTTTTGACGGTATGACAACGACGCGGACCACGCAGTTATTTGATCAGGCGCTGATAGCCGGAAATTGGGCCGGCAAGGCGGTCGGTACCGATCAGCCTGCGGCGTATCTCAATTATATCGTTTTTGATGCCTCCATGAATAACATCGGTTCAGATCGGGTGCCTATCCCGGAAGAAGCCGGATTTTTTACAGGAGAGGAAATCATCCCCAATATGCATGCGCGGGTAAATATGAACGAACCGGTGATTGTTCCCGCTGGCGGAAAATACATTTATGTGTGGGTATCTAACGAAAGCCCGGGAACAGAGGTGTGGTTTGACGACTTCAGCGTGACGCATACGGCGGCATATGTCTCGGAATCTACCGACTACGGCGTATGGGGTGATGTACTTCGGACGACATCGAGCGAAGACATGACGCCCCGGGAGAGCATCACCAAAGGAATGAAGGGACAATATGCATTTACAGGCAACGCTCAAAATCAAGCGAGCGGCAACATGCACGGTACGGTGATGGGGGCCACGCAGACGGCGGACAGAGATGGTAATGCCAACCAAGCGTATAAATTTGACGGTGTGGACGATTACATTGGGTTGGCCGGCTCGGCTAACGACTTGTCTTTCATTCAGAATACCGGTGTTTTCACGATCACGGCGTTTATTAAATTGAGTGATTTGAGCGCGCGTAGCGCTATCATCGGTAGTTCAAACACGGTCAGCCGGAAGGGATTTACCTTTGCCTATGAAACCTTTGGTAATGAATACGGCGAACGGGCGTTACGGTTCAGCTCCAGCACAGGCGAGTCAGGGGGCTTAAACCTCGGGGCCGGAAATGACTTTGCCATCAGCGACCTGAGCTGGCACCACGTAGCGGTAGTAGGCGATGGTAAGTCGTTTTACTTTTACCTGGACGGTGTGCGGGATGGCCAGAGTACGCCGATCACCGCTTACAGCACCGGTGCGTCATCATATGATGCGGTGATTGGTGCCACGCGAAATTCGAGCACGGGTGTCTTGTTGCCGATGCACGGTAGTGTGGACGAAGTTTTTGTCTTCGATAAGGCATTGAGCGATTCGGAGATTCGCCTATTGGCGGCTGGGGCGTCTGCAGAAGATATTGATGAGGTGCTGAAACCCGTTAATAAGCGTTATCGTCATGGCTACCAGGGGCAGTTTGCCGAACACGATGAGGAGACGGGCTGGAATCATTTTGAGATGCGCGAATATGACCCTATTATTGGGAGGTGGCTGGTTCCTGACCCGCAGGATGTCCATTGGTCTCCGTATTTGGCGATGAACAACAATCCGGTTAATTCGGTTGATCCTACGGGGGGGTGTGAGACGGGCAACTGCCCGGATCCGGAAATAGGCACGGTGCAGGACGGACAAATAATGACTGCCCACGGGTGGGTTACGCTTGTTGATATTGATTTTACGGCTGTAGATAAAGCGCTTCCGAAGGATATTAGTCTTTTTACACCGGAAGGTTTCGAGTCATTTAGGAGTGATCTTAATATGCTTCTTTCCCAGTTCTTTGAAGAGAACCCGAACTATGGTGTAGTGATTTGGGGAGACGGTACTTTCGGTGGCGGCGGGCAAGTTTTGCAGGGTAGAGATTGGAAGGTCGGCATGAAGGTCGAGCATATCAAGCTTGGAGAAGTGAGCGAATTGTTGTCATTCTTTGAGCGCACCACGCTGAATAAGGGAAGTATAGACAACACAACGCTCACAGTAAACAATCTTGATCTCTCGGCTAAAATAGATAACATTGTGAATGCAGTTCTTAAAGTTGATGGTGCGGCGGAAGCACTGTACAATTCACTGAAAGAGCATGCTGACAAACTTGCTGAAAAAGAAGCGTTTAGACGCTGGACAGAGGTGGAAGAAGGCCAATGGGTGTCTGAAGAGGTGACGGGGATAACGATGGAGCGTGCTAAGAAGATGAATCTTGAAGATTCGGTTTCTAAAACGGTCGTTGATGGTCTAAAACAACAGGATTCTATTATCAAGGCATTTAAACAACGAACCAAGCAATAATGACTCAAATAACCGGTACGACAATAATAGTTAATGTCCTTTTCTTTTTAGCAAGCTGCGTAGCGGATAAACGCGAAAACACAGAGGCTGGAGAGAAAGTGCTAGTTGACGTCCTCCCAATGATAGTAGATTCGTTGTCGACAGTGTATGATTTAAATGATCGTTATCTGGTTCATTTAGAATTGATTCCTGACAAGGTCGAATACTTCGGTTATGATAATCTAACGGAATATTTTTCTGAAAAGCCGGACAAAAGCAGTCCGGAACGTTTGGTGATGCTTGATTCTTTAAGGAAATCGGCGGACGATTCGTTGAGGTTCTCTAAACATGAGATGACTTTTGGAAGCACGACCTTGTATTTTGATATGGATGATTCTCTATTGAATGATCCGAAATACTATGGCACTTTTTCACTTTCGAATGTAGTGTTTGATCATACTAAAAATAAAGGAGCTCTATACGTGGCTATAAATTGCGGAAATGATTGCAGCCGCGGTATGATTTTTTTTATTAAGGTGCAATCCAATAAGTGGGTTGTTGATCGTATATATCAGGTTTGGGGATAGCAAAAGTAAATGAAGAGAATTGCGAATTAGCTTTGTCGCTGGAGGGAAATTGTGTTCGGTACGCCGCGCCCCATAGACACGTGGCTAAATTCACCAGCAAAGTCACTGAAACGGATGTTATAAGTGTATAACGGATATTCTACACATCTAATACTATAACGTCAAAAGCATGTTATTCCGCTGTCCGGCGTTTTTTAAACTGGTGGAAAAGTTCAAAATTGCCTGCATAATTCACCATCACCAACTTTATCACCTTTCTATGAAAAAAATCAACAAATTCCTGTTGCTGGTTGCTTTTTCGGCGGCGGCGTTTTCGTGCTCGAAGGAGGATGATGCCACACCAGAAAAGAGCTTGGAAGATGTAAGCATGAGCCTGTCGGGGTCAAGCAGCGTCATTAGTACGCCTTCGGCTATGGCCAGCTCGGACGACACCTATGCAGGCCTGGCCTCGTCCTATGTGGCTATGGCCAATGCGATGACCGGCTACTCGCAATATTTCAAGCCGCCGCAAGGCGCTGCGAAAAGTACAACGCCGATTACCGTTGCCAACGGGCGCGTTGCTGCTGCGCAGACAGAGTACCTGGTCTATACCTGGACCGATCCGCAAGGCAGCGGCATGAGCCTGGCATACCAGGTAAGCGAAGAGTCAGACAAATATGTATTTGAGATCTTTATGAAGTTCTCTCAAGAGGATGACTGGATGCGGTTTATATATGCTGAAGAAACGAAGGATGGCAGCGAAGGCCTGATGCACATCTACGTCGCCATGAATGGCGACGACGCCGTATTCGTTACTTACAGCTGGAAGCGTTCAGGTGACAATTTTGATTTTGTCATATCCGGTATCGAAGGTGAATCTTCGTTCGAAATAACCATCAATGGCAATACAAAAACAAAGGCCGGTTCAGCGAAGTATGTCCTGGATGACGAATTGATGTTCACGATGGAATGGGATGCGGCCGGTAACGGCGAGTGGGCTTACTACGTCGATGGCCAGGTAGACGAAAGCGGTAGCTGGGAGGTGTAAGCTTCGGTAACGTACGAATACAGGCAGCCAGGGCAACAAGCCCTGGCTTTTTTTTGGTTGATAAATCGATTTGAAATGGTTATATTCGGTTAGAAACCAGTTTTATTATGGGAGCAGCACAGATTCGGGCGGAGCTAACGGAGGCTATTAACCGTATGGATGAGCGTACGCTGTATATGATCTATGAAGTGGTGATGCATGCGCATGGCGGATTGACGTTGGAGCAGGAGAAAGAACTGGCGGTGCGGATAGCACGTGATCAACAGACTGAGTCAGCATCCCATACGTTGCAACAAAACCCGCAACCTGATCAACTAAAAGAGATACGTGTCAGCTAGGCTTCGCGAAGAAGCCAGACTTGACACGAAGGGCTGTTTGCGGGCCCGTGGCGGATTTTTGTCTTCTCTCAGAAGGGCTGTTGAATGGGTACATTCAGCTTTGCCGTATCGGCGTGCATCGGGAGCTGCACGGTGAACTCGGTATACTCGCCGGGCACCGACTCGAGCGCAATGCTGCCTTCGAGTGCTTGTATGGATTTCTGCACGATGTACAGCCCCAGGCCGTTGCCTTTCGAGTCGGGGTGGCCTTTGAAGAACATGTCGAAGAGGCGGTGCTGGATGGTAGCATCTACGCCGATGCCGTTGTCACGGACGCTGAACCGCACCTGGCCGTTTACGGTGGCCCTGAACGTGATTTGTGAGCCTTCGCCGTGCTGCATGAGGCTATAGACGAGCGCATTTTCTACGAGGTTGTTGACCACTACTTCCACCAGGTTGGGATAGGAGTGGAAGGTGAGATCGGCCGGGCAGTCTACCACAAACGTCACGCGTTTTTCTTCCATGAGATTGCGATACCGGTACTGTACGTTCTCGACGATGTCGAGGAGCGTAATGGATGAATAGCCTGTGGGTTGGTTGATCTCGCTGACGATGGCCAGTTTTTTCAGAAGCTTGTCCATGGCCTCGGTAGTGTTGACGACACGTTGTACCAGCTCCCTGGGCTCGCCGTCGGAGAGAAGAATGGCGATGTTGCAAAGGCCGATGATCGAGCAGACGGGGGTACGCAGGTCGTGCGAGGCCCGGTAGAGGAAGGTATCGAGCTCGCGGTTTGCCTCGGCGAGCAGTTTCGTGCGGTCTTCAACGATCGCTTCCAGGTTTTCGTTCACGCGCTTCACTTCCTCGTTCGCCAGCACCAGGTCTTTCTTCTGCCGGCGCAGGCGATTGCTGAACGTAATGAGCAACACGATGAGCACGCCGAACACCAGCGCGACGATCGAAATGAGAAAGAGT
>NZ_JAHESC010000122.1 GCF_018598185.1 Dawidia soli | reverse complement strand
GAATATCGGAGTCGAACCGATGACCTCCTGCTTGCAAAGCAGGCGCTCTAGCCAGCTGAGCTAATCCCCCAGTTTTTTTCCGTGATCTCACAATCACAAGAACCTGGTCGTTGCTGCATCCATCGATCCTCGTCCCCGCTCCCATTCTAGTGGGCCTGCGTGGACTCGAACCACGGACCTCTACATTATCAGTGTAGCGCTCTAACCACCTGAGCTACAAGCCCG
>NZ_JAHESC010000121.1 GCF_018598185.1 Dawidia soli | reverse complement strand
GCTGAGGTAGTCTGCATCCAGGCGTACCAACTCACTTTCTATGCGCGTAATGTGCAGATGAATACGTTTGGCCATCGCGATGGGCGCAAAGGCATCGACCTTTTCCAACATAAAGGCACTGATGTCGAACGTGGGGGAGTGTGGTGTAACGTTCTCTTCCAGCATATGTACATCCAATAGGTCCTTGATCAGGTCAAGCCCCGCCTGGGTAGCATTTCGGGTCATATGCATG
>NZ_JAHESC010000120.1 GCF_018598185.1 Dawidia soli | reverse complement strand
AATCTTCCATACACCTCACACCACGAAAATTAGCCCACAGCTCACCCCCCCCCCCCCCCCCCCCCACCCCCCCACCCCCCCCCCCCCCACCCCCCCCCCCCCCACCCCCCCCCCCCCCCCCCCCCCCGCCCCCCCCCCCCCCCCCCAAAAAACCCCCCCGCCAGCCACGCCATTTTATTTTCCCCCGCGCGCCAACCGCGCAAAACCCCCGTTTACCCCCCCATCTCAAAAAGAAATAGAC
>NZ_JAHESC010000011.1 GCF_018598185.1 Dawidia soli | reverse complement strand
TTTCACCCCCACGCCGCCATACTAGCTTAGAAGACGCCTCGTGGGCTCGGAGATGGGTATAAGATACAGGATAAAGATCGAGTGGACGCCCGACGGTGGCGCGTATATCGCCGTGAAGCATCTCGACCCCTACCCGCAGGAAGACCAGGAGCGGCTCACGTTGTCGTCGGAGGTGGGCGACGAGATCAACTATTACTTTATCAAGGGGAAGAACGCCGACGATGTCATTGCAGGCTACCGGTACCTCACGGGCAAGGCCCCGATCGCGCCGAAGTGGGCCATGGGCTTCTGGCAAAGCCGGGAGCGGTATAGGAATGCCCAGGAAATGATGAACGTGGTAAAAGAATACCGCAAGCGCGGCATTCCGATCGACAACATCGTGCTCGACTGGCAATACTGGGAAGACCCGAAGTGGGGCTCGCACGAGTTCGACCTGAAGCGTTTTCCGGATCCGGCGGGCATGGTAAAGGAGCTGCACGACGATCTGCATGCCCAGTTGATGATCTCGGTATGGCCCAAGTTCAATACCGGTACGGCCAACTATGAAGAGATGAACAGCAAGGGCTTCCTCTTCGTACGCAATGCCGAGAAGAAACGCAAGGATTGGGTAGGAGTAGGCTACGAGTCTACGTTCTACGATCCGTTCAATGCGGAGGCGGGCAAACTGTTCTGGCACCAGATCGACACACGTCTCAACAGCCTGGGTGTCGATGCCTGGTGGCTGGATGCCACCGAGCCTGACATGCATTCGAACCTTTCGATCGAAGAGCGCAAAGTGAACATGAGCCCCACGGCCCTCGGCCCCGGCGCGAAATATTTCAATGCCTATTCGCTGATGAATGCCAAGGGTGTATACGAGGGGCAACGCAAATCCAGCCCCGACAAACGCGTCTTTATCCTCACCCGTTCCGCTTTTGCCGGGCAGCAACGCTACGGTGCGGCTACCTGGAGCGGTGATATCGTATCGCGCTGGAGCGACTTTGCGGATCAGATCGCGGCCGGTATAAACTTCGGCCTGAGCGGCCTTCCGTACTGGACGATGGACATCGGTGGTTTCTCCGTCGAAAAACGCTACGAGCACGCCACGGGCGAGACCCTGAACGAATGGCGTGAGCTCAACACGCGGTGGTTCCAGTTCGGTGCGTTCTGCCCGCTGTTCCGCTCACACGGCCAGTTCCCCTTCCGCGAGATCTACAACATCGCCCCCGCCGGCACACCGGAGTATACCAGCATGGTCTATTACGACAAGCTGCGCTACCACCTGCTGCCTTATATTTATTCACTGGCGGGCCAAAGCTACTGGAACGATTATACCATCATGCGCGGCCTGGTCATGGACTTCCATGCCGACAGCAAAGTGCACAACATCGGCAGTCAATACATGTTCGGTCCCTCCCTGCTGGTGAACCCGGTATATACGTATAAAGAACGATCGCGCGACGTATACTTACCGGCGACAGACGGATGGTATGATTTTTATACCGGCACCTACTATGCCGGCGGCCGCACCCTGAAGGCCGAAGCACCGCTGGAACGCATGCCCCTGTATGTAAAAGAAGGGTCGATCGTGCCGGCAGGTCCCGCATTGCAGTATACCGGCGAGAAAGTCGCCGACCCGCTGACACTGTATGTCTTCACCGGCAAAGACGCCACCTTTACCCTGTACGAAGACGAGGGTATCAATTACAATTATGAAGAAGGCGCGTATGCCACCATACCGCTGGCCTATAGCGAGTCGACGGGTACGCTCACGATCGGTGCACGCAAAGGCACGTACAAGGGCATGCCGGAGAAACGGACGATACAAATAGTTTGGGTTAAAAAAGACCATGCTGCCGGGGTCGGGCTCGATGTCCGCCCCGACCAGGTGGTGGAATATACCGGCAGCGCGCTGGAAGTCAAATAACCCGGGAAGCTGAATTCACTTCCCGCAGGGGAATTGGAGATATACTCAATCGAAATAACCATAAACCAAATTAACCTATGATGAAACAAATCTACCGAAGCCTGTGGTTTGCTTCTGTATGCTTTCTTCTGGCGGGCCTTACCACGGCGTACGCGCAGAAGCAGGTGATTACAGGAACGATCACAGATGAAACCGGTACGCCGCTGCCGGGGGTGAATATCCTGGTAAAAGGAACCGCCTACGGCACCACGGCCGGTGTAGACGGTGCTTTTACATTGGAGGCAGCGCCGACCGACGTGCTGGTGATATCCTTTATCGGCTATAAAACGACTGAAGTGCCCGTTGGCAACCAGACGAAGATAGCCGTGACACTGGCAGAAGACATGGCGACCCTCGACGAGATCGTCGTGGTGGGCTACGGCGAGCAGAAAAAAGCCCTGAATACGGGCGCCAACCTGCGCGTAAAAGGCGACGACCTGCAAAAGATGAGTACCACCAATGCCCTGCAGGCACTACAAGGCCAGGCGCCTGGGGTGCAAATAGCCTCTACGTCGGGGCAGCCCGGCGAGCCGCTCAAGGTCACCATCCGCGGTTTGGGAACGGTAGGCAACGGTAATCCTCTTTACGTAGTAGACGGTGTATTAACAACGGATATCACCTATCTCAACAACGCCGACATCGAATCCATCGACGTATTGAAAGACGCTGCTTCGGCTGCGATCTATGGTTCGCAAGCCGCCAACGGCGTAGTGCTGATCACCACCAAACGCGGGAAAGCCGGCGCACGCGCGCAGTTGACGTTCGATGCGTTCTACGGTGTACAGAAAGTGGCACGCCAGGTAGATATGCTCAACGCACGCGAATATGCGTCGATCATGAACGAGTCGGCGGTGAATTCAGGCAAGTCCATCGTCTTCACCGACGAGGAGATCGCTGCCCTGGGCAATGGAACCGACTGGCTGGACGAAATGTTTGTGGAGGATGCCGTTACCCAGAACTATGCGTTGGGCGCAACCGGCGGCACCGAAAGCTCGATATACTCGGCCTCACTGGCATACCAGTCGCAAGAAGGTATCATGGGTGGCCGCGGTCTGTCGTATTATGAACGATACAACTTCCGCATTAACACCGAGCACAAGCTCTACAAAGACCTCATCACATTGGGCCAGCACCTGACCTTCGCGTACATAAACAACAACGGCGTGGGTGTAGGGAACCAATATAATAACACGCTTCGCGGAGCATTTAATACCAGCCCCTTCGTGCCGATGTACGACGACCAGGGCAATTTCTTTGACAACAGCGATGCCAGCTGGACGGGCGGCTCGGAAGCCAACCCCTATGCGGAAATGGTGTACAACAACCAGAATCGTAAAAATAACCAGCGGGTCCTCGGTGATGTATACCTGCAAGTAGAGCCTCTGAAGGGCCTGAAGTTCCGTACCAGCCTGGGCCTGGATTATTTCGGTGAAGAGACCCGCGCCTATACACCGGAGTTTAAGCTCTCCATCTATTCGTTCAACAACGTGAGCAAGGTCGACCAATATATGGGCAAGGGTCGCACGCTTATCTGGGATAACCTGATCAGCTATGGTTTTGACATCAATACAGAACATCGCTTCGATGTGATGGTGGGTACCTCGGCCTATCAATACGATCGCTCCGGTATCTGGGGCATCAAGACCGGCAGTGCCCTGGATGGGCTGAAGTATGGTTGGTTGTCAAATGCCTCTACGGTCCTGACACTCGGTGGCGGTCCGACGGACCGGGGCAATGCGGAAGGCCCGCTGATCTTTGATGAGCAGCGTCTGTCGTACTTTGGCCGTTTGAACTATAATTTCAAAGAGACATACCTGCTAAATGCGACATTTCGCGTGGACGGCTCCTCGAAGTTCGACGCGGCAAACCGCTGGGGATATTTCCCGTCGGTGTCTGCAGGCTGGGTACTGAGCAATGAAACGTTCATGCAAGACCAGACCTGGGTTAACAACCTGAAGCTGCGTGCCAGCTGGGGACAGGTGGGTAACCAGAATGCCATGGCGTACCAGTATCTCACACCGATCACTTTCCTGAACGTAAACTATATCTTTGGCCCGGAAGAGGGCAAAGGCGCGCTGGTTCCAGGAGGATATCCCAGCCGGCTGGGTAACCCTGATCTGAAATGGGAAACATCTGAGCAGACAGACATCGGCTTTGATGCACAGTTCCTGACCGGCAAGCTGAACGTAACGTTTGACTGGTATAAGAAAACGACCAAAGACTGGCTGATCACCGCGCCCGTACTCGCAACGGCCGGTGCGCTGCCGCCCGTGATCAACGGTGGTAATGTGAAGAACACGGGAGTCGAGCTGGCGGTGGCGTATAACAACAGCGTGGGCGAGCTGCGGTATACCGTCAGCGCCAACGGTGCCTATAACCGTAACCGCGTGGGCCAGATCCCGACGGCCGACGGCATCATTCACGGTTCTGACAACCAGCTCTACAATAACGCGCTCGAATTCTACCGGGCTGAGAACGGGCATCCCATCGGTTACTTCTGGGGGCTGTCTACGGCGGGCATATTCCAAACAGAAGAAGAGGTACAGTCTTACCGGAATTCAGAAGGCAGCGTTATTCAGCCTAATGCACGCCCGGGGGACGTGCGTTACGTGGACCGCGACGACAACGGTGTGATCGACAACGGCGACAGACACGAGATCGGCAACCCGCTCCCCGATTATACGTTCGGCTTTGCGGTGTCGGCAAACTACAAGGGCTTTGACTTGTCGGTGCAGGCCAGTGGCGTAGCCGGCAACCAGATCGTGCAGTCGTATCGTAACCAGTCCAGCCAGTATGCAAATTATACCACGGCCATCCTGGACCGTTGGCACGGACCGGGTTCGTCCAACACCATTCCGCGTGTAACGGACGACAACCGTAACTGGACCAACTTCTCCGACCTGTACATACAAAACGGCGACTACCTGCGTCTCAACAACGTTACGTTGGGGTATGATCTTAGTAACCTGATGAAGAAAAAATACCTCAGCCAGGTGCGTCTGTATGCTTCCGTCCTGAACGTGTATACGTTCACGAAGTATACGGGTATGGATCCCGAGATCGGCTACGGAATCGACAACGGCGAGCGCGACAAATTCTCGTCGGGCATCGACCTGGGCTACTATCCGCGCCCGCGCACATTCCTGCTCGGTTTGAATGTTAAATTCTAATGCTTGCGAATTATGAAGAAATTTAGTGTATATCTATTAATGTTCATCGCGGCGGCAACCATCAGTGCCTGCAGCGACTTCCTGGACAGCGAGCCGGTTACCGTCGCCACGGAATCGAACTTTTACAAGACACCGAAGGACGCGTATACCGCGCTCGTGGGTTGCTACGACGGTCTGCAAACCGTGTGGGCCGAGGGTGTCAGCCTGCCGGTAGGTTCGGAAATATTTTCCGACAACAGTTTCGGCGGCACCGGTGCATCCGACCAGTTTGGCTACCAGATGATCGACGAGTTTGACAAGCTGCGCTCGCCGGCCGACCAGAACATGTTCAACCTCAACTGGATCGCGTACTACAAAGCCATTTACCGCTGCAACATGCTGATCGGCAAGATGGATCAGATAGAGTGGGGCACCGATCCGGACGGGCTGCGTGCGACCTACGAGTCGGAAGCTCGCTTCCTGCGCGCGTACCTGTATTTTGACATGGTGCGTCTTTGGGGCAGCATTCCGCTGTTGACCGCGCCGTCGGAAGAGAACCTGCAACAGGCAGATCCCACCGAGGTCTATAAAGTCATTGCCGAAGACCTGAAATTCGCGGCCGACAATATGGAAACCGTAACCTACGCCGCGCAGCCTGCTGCCGAGCGAGGCCGTGTTACCAAGTGGGCGGCGGAAGCATTGCTGGCGCGTGTATACCTGTACTACACCGGCTACTACGGCCAAAACGATCTGGCGGGCGTTGTGAGCAAGGCGGAAGCCCTGGCCTACCTGGAAGACCTGATCACGAACAGTGGCCATGCCCTCGTATCGGACTTTGCCAACCTCTGGCCGGCGGCTTCGCTGCTGAACTACGCGGGTGAAGACAACATCGAGACCGTGTTTGCGATAAAATATACCTATACCAGCGACTACTCCGGGAACACCGATGGTAACCACTGGATGGTCATGACCGGCATGCGCGAGCAATTTATCTATCCGTATGGGAACGGCTGGGGCGGTGCCACGGTAACAAAGTCGCTGTGGGATGCCTACGACGAGAACGATACCCGCCGCTTTGCCACGATCATCTCGATTGCAGACGAAGAACTGGACTTCACCAACCAGGAAGGCCAGCGCGAATACACCGGCTACTACAATAAGAAGTATTCACCTATGGTAGATGAAGACGGAAACAGCATTGCTGTAGAGAAGGGTGGCTTTAACTTCATGATCGGCCAATACCAGGATTATACTTCGATACGGTATGCGGACGTGCTGCTGATGGCGGCCGAGCTGGGCAGTGCCAATGCGCAAACGTATTTTGACGACGTGCGCCGCCGGGCTTATAAAGACAACTTTACGCCGCTGGCGGTTACCCAGACCAACATCATGAACGAACGCCGCCTGGAGTTTGCGGGAGAAGGCATTCGTTACTGGGACCTGCTGCGCCAGGGCGTTGACGTAGCGGCCAACGCTATCGCTACATCGGTATCGGTATTGAACGGCGGCGTTGCGGCCGACAAAAAGATCCTGGCGGCGAATATTCAGCTGACCAAGGGACTGCAACAGATACCGTACACGCAGATCACCCTGTCGAACAATGTATTGAAACAAAACGAAGGCTGGTAAGGCCCGCCTAAACAAGCATTCGATATGAAAAAGATACAAACCATACTTTATGCGCTACTAGGCATCTTGTTCCTGGCCACGTCATGCCAGGACGACGATCACAATCTGGGCAGCAAGCTGGATAAATCGCAGATCACGTTTGATGTAACACAGGCGTTGAACATCGATGCCGGTGGTAACACCGTTATCCTGACCAACTCGACGCCCGGCACGATCTCGATGTGGGATTATGGAACGGGCAAATCGACACGTGCTGTCGATACGGTGCACTACCCCTTTAAAGGTACTTACACAATCAACTTTTCGGTTATGACAGCCGGCGGTCTTGTGACGCTGGATCCTACAACGATCGAGGTAACGGAAGACAACCTGACCTACGTCAACGACCCTACCTGGACGCTGTTGAGCGGTGGCGCCGGTAACGAAAAAGCCTGGGTGTTGGATACGGACGCTAAATTCTTTTCCGGTCCGATTTCGTTCTACGATCCCGCCAATCATTCCACACTGTGGTGGGCACCGGGATTAACCGATGTGTACCCGGGCGTGATGCTTGACGGTGACTATGGTGTCATGACGTTCGACCTGAAAAACGGTGCGGGTTTCCACGCCACCAAACCCATGGAGGGTGGTATTGAGGAGGTGGGTACGTACACCCTCAATACAAATACGATGATGCTGACGATCAACGATGCCACCATTTTGCGCGGCTATAAACCCGCAAAGAACGGGTTAACGGGTATCAGCGACTGGCAAAACTATGTAGTGTTGTCGTTGACCGAAGATGCCATGCAGCTCGGCGTTCTGCGCGACCGGGATGTCGATGGAGAAGGTCCAGCGCTTATTACGTACAATTTCATTTCGAAGGAATACTCTGACAACTGGGTGCCCAGCGGTCCGCTACCGCCCGATGAAGGCTTTGATCCGAAGTTTGGCGCGGGCGAGCTGCTGACGCTGCTGGCCGGTGGTCCGGGACAATCGCAGACGTGGGTGCTCGATGCCGCCGGCAACCCGGTAGACTGGATCGGTAAAGGCCGCGGTTGGACCACAGGTCACGCCAGCTCACGCGACTGGGGCTGGAACGACAGCTGGGACGCCGCCGTAGACGGCGCGTGGATCCGCTTCGAACGCCTGGGCATGAAGTATAGCCGTTACCAGGACGGTGCATTGACCGAGGGCACCTTTGCGATCAACGAAGAAACAAACGAGATCACATTGACAGATGGCCTGTTGCTGCAAAACCCAGGCAGCTGGATGACTCCGTCTGCTACGACGCTCAAGGTTGTAAAAGCTTTCCCGGATGCGACCGCTGAAAAGGGCATCTGGTTTGGAACAAGCTATGACGTTGCCAAAGATGAGTGGTTTGCATTTCACTATGTAATTCCAGAATAACACCGGTACCGTTCCCAATGCATTCAACAGCCCATCCATTCGGATGGGCTGTTTCTTTTTTTTATGCTCCGTTCATCCCCTGTGTGTCCCCCTCGCTATTATTTTAGTATAATTGGTGGCCGAAAACGTTAGATTAGGTCAAAAACAAGTTATTCTATGATAAAAGGATGTCTGCTCGGAGCCATGCTGCTGTGCGCCATGGCCCATACGTTTGCTCAAACACCGGGCTTTTCGCTTGTCCGCCAGGACGCGAAGAAGAAGGTGGAAGTATGGTACGACGGCAAATTGCTGACGGCCTATTGTTATTTCGACTCGACCGAAAAGCCGGTGCTGTATCCCATCAGGACGGTATCGGGCACGACCATTACCCGGGGATACCCCGTGGCGCCGCGCGCCGGCGAACGCACCGATCACCCGCACCACGTAGGCTTGTGGCTGAACTATGAAAGTGTAAACGGTCTTGATTTCTGGAACAACAGCGATGCCATCGCCGCCGATAAGAAACCGAAGTATGGATCCATCCGCCATCAACGCCTGCTCGGCGCGAACACCCAGGTGCACCAGGGAAAACCCGAAGCGAAGATCGAAACGCTGAGCCACTGGGTGGACATCAATGGAAATGTATTGCTGGAAGAGATCACGACCTACACGTTCCACGTAGAGAACAAGAGCCTCGTCATCGATCGTGCCTGTACGCTCAAGGCCCGTGCCGACCAGGTGGTGTTTAAAGATGTAAAAGATGGCTTGCTCGGTCTGCGGGTGGCCCGCTCGCTTGAAATGCCCTCCAACCAGGAAGATAGTTTTGTGGATGCGCAAGGTAATGTCACGACTGTCAGGAAAATGGACTCCGAGGGTGTTACCGGCATGTATGTAAATAAGGAAGGCGTACGCGGCGATGCTGCCTGGGGCAAGCGCTCGGTATGGACGGCGCTGAACGGAAAGACAGCGGGAAAAGAGATCTCCATTGTCATGATCGATCATCCGAAGAATGTAGGGTATCCTACGTACTGGCATGCGCGGGGCTACGGCCTGTTTGCCGCGAACCCGCTTGGCCAGAAGATCTTTAGCGAAGGCAAGGAAGAACTGAACCTCACCTTGAAGAAAGGCGAGACCGTCAGCCTGAAGTACCGCGTGGTGGTGCATGAAGGCAGCACGCTTTCGGCGACAGCGATCGATGCACTGGCCGGCGACTTTGCGAAGCGGTAGCCAGGCAAGGTATATAATCAGCATACAGAAACAGAGCAGCAATGAATTTGCAAACCAATCAACTTTTCTCACTGGCGGGCAAAACCGCCGTAGTGACCGGCGGCACGGGTGTGCTGGGACAAGCCATGGTAAAAGGGCTGAGCGCGGCGGGCGCGGCGGTCGTCATTCTCGGGCGTCGTAAAGATGCTGCCGACGATATCGCAAAGGAGCTGCGGGCCGCGAGGGGCAAGGCCCTCGGTGTAGGCGCCGACGTATTGCAACGCGACCAGCTCGAAGCCGCCTATGAGCAGGTGATAAAAGAATTTGGTACCGTCGATATACTCGTCAACGCGGCCGGTGGAAACATGGCCGGCGCCGTAATAGCACCCGACAAAAACTTCTTCGACCTCGACATCGATGCTTTTCAGCAAGTGGTGGACCTGAACCTGCTGGGTACCGTGTTGCCGTCGCAGGTATTTTCAAAAGACATGGCTGCACGCCGTAGCGGAGTGGTGATCAACATCGCATCGATGTCGTCGTTCCGTCCCATTACCCGCGTGGTGGGCTACTCTGCCGCCAAAGCCGGTATTGATAACTTCACGCAATGGCTGGCGGTAGAAATGGCAAAGAAATTTGGTGAAGGCCTGCGCGTAAATGCCATTTCGCCGGGCTTCTTTATAACCGAACAGAACAGGACCCTGCTGACAAACGCCGACGGCAGCTATACCGCCCGTGGTCAGGCGGCGATCAACCAGACGCCCTTTGCCCGCTTCGGCCGCCCCGAAGAGCTGATCGGTACACTCGTGTGGCTGTGCTCAGACGCGGCCGCGTTTGTAACAGGCGTAAACGTGCCGGTAGACGGGGGCTTCAATGCCTTCTGCGGTGTATAATAAAAAAGAAGCCGGGCATTTCTGCCCGGCTCCAAACTACAACCAGACGCCCTGAAAGATCTTAGTGTCCGTTCGTTGTGGCATACTCCGGAACGGATTTTACAGTCTTGATAATACGCGCAGCGACCTTGTACGGGTCTGCGGCAGAGTTAGGCCTTCTGTCTTCCAGCCAGCCTTTCCAGCCGTTCTCTACGGTAGCAATGGGAATGCGGATAGACGCGCCGCGGTCAGAAACACCATACGAGAACTTGTCGATCGATTGTGTTTCGTGTTTGCCCGTCAGGCGCAGGTGGTTGTCGGCGCCGTATACGGCGATGTGCTCTTTTACCACCGGGGCAAACGACTGGCACACCTGATCATATATATCTTTTGAGCCGGCGTTGCGCAGCAGTCCGTTCGAGAAGTTTGCATGCATGCCGGAGCCGTTCCAGTCGGTGGCGCCCAGCGGCTTGCAGTGCCAGTTGATCGACACGCCGTATTTCTCCGCCGTGCGCTCCAGCAGGTAGCGCGCTACCCACACCTGGTCGCCGGCAGACTTTGCGCCTTTTGCAAAGACCTGGAACTCCCACTGGCCCGTGGCCACTTCCGAGTTTATACCTTCTACGTTGATGCCCGCATCGATACAATAGTCGAGGTGCTCTTCTACGATGTCGCGGCCGAAGGCATTCTTCGCGCCGACAGAGCAATAGTAGGGGCCTTGCGGCGCCGGATATCCGCTGGTCGGGAAGCCCAGCGGCTTATTGGTTTCGGGATTCCACAGGAAGTATTCCTGCTCGAAGCCAAACCAGAAGTCGTTATCGTCGTCATCGATCAGTGCACGGCCGTTGGAAGGGTGCGGTGTGCCATCGGGGCTCAACACCTCGTTCATGACCAGGTATGCATTTTTGCGTGCCGGGTCGGGGAAGATCGCCACAGGCTTGAGCAGACAGTCGGAAGAGCCTCCGGGTGCCTGCTCGGTAGAGCTACCGTCGAAACACCACATGGGGCAGCTCTCCAGCTTGCCGTCGAAATCGCGAACGATCTTGGTTTTGCTGCGCAGGCTTTGGGTGGGAACATATCCGTCAAGCCAGATGTACTCTAATTTAGTTTTTGACATGGGCGTATTATTTTGAAATGTTACAAGTGGTTTTAGTTGTAGTTTAAGTACTCCCGGCAACAGGGCAATTGCCGGGAGGTACCGGATTAAAATTTATAGACAGCTGCCAGGTTGATCGACGTCATCATATCCTTGGCTTCGTTATCCTTATCGAGGAAGGAATCTTCGGAAGTCTTGTCGATACGGATCTCGGGAATGATCGTCAGGTCACCCACTTTATAGTTCGCCGACAGCGTCAGGTCGATCACGTTTCCGTCGCCATCGTCGTCGAGTGAGAACGGCGCTATATAGCCGGATTTTACGCTAAAGTATTCTGCGCGTAGGCCGAGCGAGAAGGCATCCGACAGCGTAAGTTTAGGATATAAAGCTACCCCCATGAAACCACGCGCGTCGGCATCTTCTGCGTCGACAATGTCGCCGCCGACGATCGCCTCATTTTGTTTTACGGTGCGGTAGGAAGCGTTCCAGCCGAGGTAGAAATTGTCCGTCAGACTAAAGCCACCGCTCAGGTCGGCCTGGAATGTACCGCCATCCGAAACATCGTCCAGATCGCCGTCGCCGTCGCGGTCCAGGTTAAAGTCTTCCAGCTTGCCGTCCTGATCGCCATAGAGCAGGTTCAACCATACGCCGCCGTTGTCGTTGACATAACCGACCTGACCGCCGAAGGTATAGGAGTTGAAGGCATTATACTCCACCAGGTCCGTCGGGTTCATGACGGCGAGCTTTGCAACGTACCCGTTACCCAGATCGAAATCCAACCGTGCGCCGGTGTGGCTGAAAGGACCCCACGAAAAGAGATAGGAAGTAGAGTAATGGAAGTTGAGCGTGGGAGAGATCACTTCGTATCCGACAAACGTGTTGAACTGTCCGATGTTGATCTTTACCTTGTCGTTGATCTTATAGAATGCATACAGCTGGTTGACGATGCCCTGTTCGCTATACATGTTTGCAAACACGGCATCTTTACCCCGCGGACCGAACACGACGTCGGCCACAAAGCCCGCCTTGGAAGTTTCGTAGCTGGCAATGAAGTTCACCATGCCGATGCCGAAGCCGCGCATGTTGGCAAACGACGTGGAGGGATTATACTCGGTGGAAGAGAAGGGGTTTGTCGTGCCGAGGGACGAGTGAAAATAGGCATCGACGGAACCCGAAAACGTAAACGTTTTCGTCGTGTCGGTCTCTGTTGTCTGGCTATAGCTGTTGAAAGAGAAGGTAAATAAAGTTGTCGCTATTAAAAGGGCTACTTTTATAGATTTCATATTTTTGCAATGTGTTTTTTAGTAAACAATAAGCTAGAGTGATCCCTGCGGGAGATCTCGTACATCTCCCCGGGGAGCTTTAGTGATGAAGAAGTGTATATCCGACCGATTTCCGGATGCGCCGGTATAAAGCCTTCCGGCGCGGAACATCAGTCAGTGCCTGGGCGCACTAAGGGCTGGCAATACGAGATGTGGCGTACTGTTGCATAGAGGATTTGGTTTGGTTTGTAATAAAAGGCTAGCAGCTAAAGGTTAATGAGTTTTATAGAAGGCCGGGTGGTTACTCCGGCCTTCTTGTATTCCAGGGCGCGATTAAATGACTTTCTCTTTCAGCGAGCTGAAGTCCATCGGGTATAGATTCTCGCCGTGCTGGCTGTAATCCTGACCCACTTTCTTGTCTTCTGCGCTGACGGTCAGACCCATGATCAGGTCGGTGATCTTCAGCAGCGCGAGCGAGCCGACGAACGTATAGCCTACGACAACGACCAGGGCTTTCATGTGTACAATGAAGAGAGCCGTTTCGCCGAAGAACAGACCGTTGCCGGTCGTGTTGGCGCCGTTCACAGCGGTGTTGGCCAGCAGGGCGGTCATGACCATGCCTACTGCACCACCCACACCGTGGCAAGGGAATACGTCGAGTGTATCTTCCAGGGAAGTTTTAGATTTCCACGATACAACGATGTTGCTGATGATCGCGGCGAATGTACCGATGAACAAGCTCGAGGGAATGGTGACGAAACCGGCCGCCGGCGTGATCGCGACAAGGCCTACAACAGCACCGATACAGAAACCGAGTGCCGAAGGCTTTTTGCCACGCACAGCGTCAAAGAGGATCCAGGCAAGACCGGCAGCAGCCGAAGCGGTGTTGGTGGTGGCGAAAGCCGAAGCCGCCAGGGCGTTGGCGCCTACAGCGCTACCCGCATTGAAGCCGAACCAACCGAACCACAGCAAACCGGTACCCAGCAATACGAAAGGAATGTTTGCCGGAGTAACGTGTGCTTTTGCTTCTCCTTTATTCCGGAGATAGATAGACGCTGCCAACGCGGCGAAACCAGCGGACATGTGTACGACGGTACCACCGGCGAAATCCAGCACACCCCATTGAAAGAGGAAGCCGTCCGGGTGCCATGTCCAGTGTGCCAGCGGTGCATAGATCACCAGGGAGAACAATACGAGGAACACCAGGTAAGACTTGAATTTGATACGTTCGGCGAAAGTACCCGTCACCAGCGCAGGGGTGATGATGGCGAACTTCAGCTGGAAGAAGGCAAAAAGCACCAGGGGAATCGTGGGAGCCAGCGACCAGGGCTTGCCGTCCAGCACGTGCTGGAACATAAAGAAGGTAGACGGGCTGCCGATGAAGCCATTGATATCTTCACCAAAGGCAAGGCTGAAGCCTACGAGGATCCACAGCACGCTGATCACGCCCATGGCGATGAAGCTTTGCAACATCGTCGAAATGATGTTTTTGGTATCGATCATACCGCCATAGAAATAGGCGAGGCCCGGGGTCATCAGAAGTACCATGGCCGCGGCGGCCAGCATCCAGGCGGTGTCGCCAGTGTCAATGCCTTCCGTGACGATGGTGCCAGGCACCGATGGCTGAAAAACAGCCAGAATGCTCACCGCGATCAGCAAGACCAGGAAAATAACGGACTTTTTCATAGTTGTTTAGTTTTAGGGTTTGATACAAGGCATTGTGGCGCCTTATTGGTATAAATTTTTTAACAATAGGGTAAAAAAACAACCTATTTTCGTAAAAAATTGCCGAAAACGTTGTAGGTAGGGTCTTGTTTAAATTAACTCGCCTGGAAAATTATAATATTTTCAATAATGACGCTTGTGCAGAATCTTGTAGTGTTATTTTGTGGAATGGTCTGTTTTTATTTTGTGTTTGCGTTTCTGTTCAGATATATCGGCACAAAAAAAGGCCAGGTGTTTCCACCTGACCCTACTAAACAACCAGACGCCAAAATAGTCCGTTAAACCCGGCGTGCATGGCAGCTCTTGAATGTCGCTTTAATCCCTCCGCTGGTGCAAGGGGATTGAATGAATGCTAATGCTCATTTATCCTCCATTCCTTCATCCAAATGCCGAATGACGCGCGTTTGTAGAAGCAATTCTCTCACTTATTCGTTAAAAATAGAACTGTTTTTTAATAAAAATGTCAGAAATCGTTGTAGTTGTGTTAAAATAACAACCTATTTATTAATAAATCGAGTGTTTTTTCTTGTCTATGGGTGTTTTTAGAGCCTTACACCGGAATTTTAGAACGTTTTTTCTTTTTCTTGCCTGTAAAGACCTTCTGTTGAAGGCCAATAGCGGCCTGACCTGTTGCTTTGAGGACCACCTGCACGTCGTTTTTGGTTACGATGATCTGTTGGGGCTTTACATCCAGGGCGGCCACCTGTAAATCGATCTTATCGCCTGAGCGGCCATTTTCGACACCCTTTTCAATGAGGCCGGGGAGCTGGTCAATCCACGGTTGGGTATGGATCCTGAGTTTTTCGTTGACGACCTCCAGCACGTTGTTGTGCAGCAGCCAATCGGCGGAGGTCACCAGGCTGTTTTCCGAGTCGACGTCGAAATTGAACTTCTGCACAAAGAAGACCGCCTTTACGGTATCGTACGCCAATACACCGCGCAGGTATACCCGGCCGTCTACGTCGCCGCGCAGCTGTAACCGTATGGCGATGCCTTCGTCGGTGCCGTACACGTCCAGATCTTTCAGCGTGGCGGTATAGCCCTTGGCGGAAAAGGTATGGTTGCCCAATTCTTTGTTGAGCAAGCTGTTGATGTTCCGAAAGGGCACGCGCGCCAGGATGTACAACGTCAGGCTATCGCTGTCGGTGGTCTTGGCCTTGTAGGGAGGCAGCACCGTGTTGGTAGCGGGCATCTCCTGCGTTTCGAGCACGGTGCGCACGTAGGCCTTCAGTTCCGCCTCCAGCGCGATGAAGTCGCCGCGTCGTGCCAGGCGCGCCTGCAGGTCCTGGGCCGTGGGCTTCAGCCATACTTCGGTGCCCTTCTTGTTGATGCGGATCGGCTTCTGAATATCGTTCCACAGTTTCTCGATCACGTTACGTGTAGCCAACCGGTCGTGCAGTACCTGATCCATTTTTCCCGAAAGCGCCTCCCGGTTGGACAGGATCGTTTGCTCGACGATCTTCCGCATATTGATCCGCACCATCGCGATCTTTAGAAAGGGATCCTTGATCCAGACGATCCGTTGAAGCTCCGTCTGCGTCAGTAAATTCCAATCCTTGTTGATCAGTACGTTGGTGGCGAGGTGTAAGACCATCTCCATGGCGACGGGCGTAGCATTCCGTACTTTGATGCCCGCCACATGTTTGATAAACTTACCCTGTACCCGGACCGGAAACGCAAAGGCAAGCTTATCTCTTTTCCATCGGATGGTCACGGGCCGCGTACGGGCAATCTCGATGTACAGGCTGTCGCCGCGTTCGTTCAGGCGTACCCACTGGCGGATGAACGTGCCCTGCATCTTGTTGTTGAGCGTGGCCGCGAGGCTGTCGAGGTGATAATACACGGGCAGGTTGACGGTCGAGAGCGGCAACAGCAGCTCGGTGTCGCGCGCCGTGGCAGGCGGCGGCTCGGGTTTAATGCGTTCGCATCCCGCCAGGCACCACGCCGATAGTAATAGAAGGAAGAAGGCTTTTTTCATGCAAGCGGGATGAGGCTTTACAACGATGTAGTAAAGATGTGTGCCGCCCCGCTGCTGCGCTTATCAATGATACTTTTTCCACCACGACTGGAAGACGATCAGGCCCCAGATGCGGGCATGTACGTCGCCGGGATTGCGGGAGAAAAGCTGCTTTTTGAGCTTGTCGATCTCCGGGTAGTGAAAGATGCCTTGCTGGGTGATAAACGCCTCCGACAGCAGATCGTCTGTTATCAATGACCGCATCTCACGCCGGAACCATTTCAGCAGCGGCACTTCAAATCCTTTCTTGGGCCGGTTATACAGCTGCTCGGGCAACACATCGCGGAAGGCATCCTGTAAGATGCGCTTGCGCAGGTCGTGATCGATCTTATACGATTCAGGCAGGCTGAAAAGGAAATTCACCACCTGATAATCGAGGAACGGTACACGTACTTCAAGCCCGTTGGCCATACTCATGAGGTCTACCTTGGTGAGCATATCGTTGGGCAACACCACGTTCATATCTGTCAGCAGGATATCGTTGATGTTCTCGCGGTCGGGGAGCGTGCGCAGCAATGCATTACGGCGCGGCATAAATTCCTGTAAACCGGCCTCTGCGCGCAGGTTGGGATGCAACAACGCCAGGGCTTCGTCCTGATCGGCAAACGATGCCCATCGCCAATACCGGTCCTGTGCCGACAACGATGCCCCCTCGCTATACCGCGCCAGCTGTCGTATTTTATTGGTCAGCGCGCTATTGCGCGATTTGGGTAAAATTTTCCATAGTCCCTGCAGACTGGTGACGGCCGTTTCCTTCCAGCCCGGGTGCTGCATGCGGTATGCGGCGGCATGTTTGTTATAACCGGCCAGCAGCTCATCGGCGCCGTCGCCCGAAAGGGCCACGGTGACATGCTTGCGTGTTTCCTTGCTGAGGATATATACCGCCAGGGCCGATGAGTCGGCAAAAGGCTCGTCGGTATAGTCCAGCACGGTGTGGACGTGCGCGAAGAGATCGTCGTTGGTCAGCGAAAAGACCGTATGCTGCGTGTTCAGCTTCTTCGCTACGGCACGGGCATAGTCGGTCTCGTCAAAGAACTTCTCGTCGCGGAAGCCGATGGAGAATGTGTGCAGGTCGGGCTTGTGCCGCGCCGCAAGCGCGGAGATGACCGAAGAGTCTATGCCCCCGCTGAGGAAAGACCCCAGCGGCACATCCGACACCAGCCGGCGTTGTACCGCCGCTTCGAGCAACGTTTTTAATTTCTCTTTCGCCTGGTCGTACGACAGGCCGCTCGCATTTTCCTGTCCGCGTTCGTACGGGATCTGATAGTACGGTTGAATGTCCAACTGCTGCCGGCGCACCGTCATGTAGTGGCCGGGCATCAGCTTCTTGACCGGTGTGAAGATCGTGTCCGGCGCCGGTATATAATTCAGCTGTAAGAATGTATACAGCGAACTGTGGTCTATATTTTTTTCAATGCCGTATTGCAGCACGGCTTTCATCTCAGAGGCAAAGATGAACTTGTCCTCGTCGAAGACATAGAGCAGCGGCTTGACGCCGTACCGGTCGCGCGCAACAAAAAAGCTTTGCTGTTCTTTGTCGTACACGCAGAACGAGAAGAACCCGTTGAGGCGCGACAGGCATTTCTCCCGTTGGTCGATATACAGCTTCAGCAGGACCTCGGTATCGGAGTGCGAAAAGAACGTATAGCCTTTGGCGATAAGCTCGTCGCGAAGCTCCTGGTAATTAAAGATCTCGCCGTTGAAAACAATTCCGTAGCGTTTGCTTTCGTCCCACATGGGCTGGTGCGCGATCGATGCGGTGTCGATGATCGAAAGGCGACGATGGCCGAGCGCAACCCAATCATCGAGATAAATATCCTGAAAGTCCGGACCGCGTCGGCTGAGCGACATCGTGGCATTCGTAACGTGTATCTTGTTGAATTTGCCGACCAGATTAAAGGCAAAGATGCCGGTGATGCCACACATGGAGTTGATGCTGATTGTTGTCGGAAAGTTAGTAGATTGCCCGGTATCTTCCTTACTTTTTTATCATGCAGGATAGCCGTCTTATCGAATTGCCGTTCACCAGCAGCCAGCGGGCGCTGTCGCTGGGAGTGGAGTTGGAGCTGCAGGTGCTCGATCAGCAAACGTTGCTACTGACGCCGCGTGCTGCTGAAATGCTCGCACAGGTCAATCCCGAAACATTCAAAGAAGAGTTCTTTCAAAGTACGCTGGAAATTGTCACCGGTGTCTGTGCCGACGTACAAGCGGTGGAGCACGACCTGACCACGGCGCTGGCGCAAGCACGCCAGACCAGCGCCGGCCTGGGCCTTGCCTTATCGTCTACGGGCACGCACCCGCTGGCCGACTACCGCGATCGTCTCATCACGCCGTCGCCGCGCTACAACGAGCTGACCGACCGCAACCAGTGGCTTATCCGCCGCATGGCGGTATACGGCATGCACGTACACCTGGGCATGACCTCGGGTGAAGAATGTATCCGCTACAATTATTTTTTCATGAGCTTTCTGCCGCACATCCTGGCGCTGTCCGCCAGCTCGCCGTTCTGGCAAGGCATGTATACCGGTCTCTCGTCGTGTCGTCCGACAACGTATGAGGCCATGCCCACGGCGGGCATGCCGTACCTCGTCAAGGATTGGCCGGAGTTCGAGAAGCTCTATAATTTCCTGCTCCGCTCAAAAGCCATACAAAGCATGAAAGACCTGTGGTGGGACGTACGCCCCAATCCCACGCTGGGCACCCTGGAGCTGCGTTTTTGCGATGAGCCCGCTTCGCTGGCGGAAGCGCTCGGCATCGTCGCCTTTATACACCTGCTGGCACAGTGGTTTCACGAGCATGAAGAAGAGTGGGTCAGCACACGCACGCCCCTGAAGCACTGGATCTTTCGCGAGAATAAGTGGCGCGCCATCCGCTACGGCCTCGATGCGGAAGTGGTCGTGACACGCAACGGTAAGACTAAGCTATTGCGGAAGGATATTGCCGAGTGGTTGAAAACGCTCCGGCCGTATGCGGCCCGCATGGGCTATGAAAAATACCTGACCGTGATCGACAGCATTTTGAAGCACGGCACCAGCTCCAGTCGTCAGCACAACGTGTTTATGAAAAGCAACGACCTGGGCGCTGTGATCCGGCACAACGTGGAGGAATTCGTCAGCGGTGTGCCGCAGTGGTCGTAAAACAAAACCGGCGGCATTACGCCGCCGGTTTTTATACATTACAATGTTTTGATGCGGATGTTGCGGAACCAGGCTTCGTGGTTGTGATCCTGGAAGTCGATGTGGCCGGTCTTGGCCATGCCGTAGTTCTTGGCGTCGTTCCACTTGCTTTTGGCTTTGCGCTTTTTCCAGTCGGCCGAACCTAGCTCGTATTCCACTACCTTGGTGCCGTTCAGCCAATGCTCTACGTGGTTGCCGTTCACCACCAGGCGCGACTCGTTCCACTCACCCACCGGTTTGGTCTTGGCGTCGGGCGCGGTATGCATGTCGTAGTTGGCACCGGCAAACTGCTCGGGCTTCAGATCGCCCGGGTAGCCTTCGTTGTCGATGAGCTGGTATTCGGGGCCGGACAGGTACGGTTGGTCGTTTTCCTCGGTCACTCGGAACATCACACCGCTGTTGCCTTGCGCGGAGATTTTCCACTCAAAGGCCAGCTCGAAGTTGGCATACTTATCTACTGTCATGATGTCGGCGCGCTGATTCTCGCGCCCGTCGGCAAACGGTTTGCAGTGCAGTGTACCGTCCACTACGTCCCAGCTGTCGCTGGGTTGGCCCTTGAAATATTTCCAGCCGTTCAGCGTCTGGCCATCGAACAAAAGCTTATAGCCGGCCGCGGCGTCAGCTTCCGACAGTTGTGCTGCAGGCGAAGGTGCCGGCGCCACTGCTTCCGGTTGGGCAGCGGTAGTGTCTGTGTCGGCCGCGGGGGTTTCGGTTTTTTTGGTACTGCAAGCCAGCAACGAGGCGAACAGACAGGCATAGGTCATTCTCTGGATCATGGTTGTGGAATTGATTTTATGAAATATAGCAAGGAATGACCAGACGCACGTTCTTTTTTCCGCCAGTGGCAGGCCGCGGCTACGGCACGGCGCGGAAGATCCATACGTTGGTGAAAGCACCCACGCCAACGGCTTTGGTGCTGCCCTCCTGGGTAAGACGTGTGATAGAGGCTACCTTCAGGTCCATGACCGTTACGGTCCAACCTTCCAGCGAGGTACCGTTCTCTTCTGACTTTGTTCGCACGGCGGCTTCGTGGCGCACGAGGGAGGGGTTGGTGAAGTAGGCAATGGCCAGGAAGATGATGACGAGGATGAGGCGGGTAATGAACTTAAATACCTTGAAGAGGAGGTAAAAGACAATGGCGAGCGCCGCGATGGCGAGGATGGTGACGATGAATTCCATGAGGAAAGGTACGAAAACAGTGTGAGAGTGAGTGTGAGCGCGAATAGAGGTGTCCTCTTTTTTTCTTCGCGCTCACACTCCACTGTTTCTAGAAAATCTTGCCCGGATTGAGTATGCCCTTCGGATCGAACGCCTGCTTGATGCCGCGCATGACCGCCAGGTTGGCTTCGCGCATGGCGATGGACATATAGGGTTTTTTGGCGATGCCGATGCCGTGCTCGCCTGACAGGGTGCCGCCCAGGCTTACCGTGAGCTTGAAGATCTCGCCGATGCCGTCGACGATCTTGGTGTTCCAGTCTTCGTCGGAGATGTTTTCTTTCAATACGTTCACGTGCAGGTTGCCGTCGCCGAGGTGGCCGAAGCACACCGAGTTGAAGCCATACTGCTTGCCGATCTCTTTGATGCCGACGATCAGCTTGGGCAGGTTGGCGCGGGGCACCACCACGTCTTCCGACTTGGTGAGCGAGTATGCGTTCACCGCGGGCGAGATGTTCTTCCGGATCTTCCACAGCTCTTCCTTCTGCGCGGCAGTGTCGGCAAAGAGGATTTCGCCTACCTGGAATTGCTCGGCTACGTTCATGACACGTTCGGCATCGCGCATCAACACTTCGTCGTCGTTGCCGTCCAGCTCGCACAGCAGGTAAGCGTCCATGTTCTCGGGGAACGACGTCGTGACCTTGGCGGCATAGATTTTTTCACAGTAGTCGATGGTCTTCATGGCCGCTTCGCGTTCGAAGAACTCCATGCCCGACGGTTGTACGCCGGCGCGGAATATTTCGGCGATGGCGCGGCAGGCTTCGGCGTTGGTAATGAAGGGCAGAAGCAACAATACGGACTTTTGCGGAAAGCCGCGGAGCTTGAATACGATCTTGGTGATGATGCCGAGCGTACCCTCGCTGCCGCACATGAGCTGCGTGAGGTTATAGCCGGTGGAGTTCTTCAGCACGTTGGCGCCGGTCCAGATGACCTCGCCGTTTGGCAGGACCACCTCCAGGTTGAGGACGTAGTCGCGTGTCACGCCGTATTTCACGGCCTTGGGGCCGCCGCTGTTCTGCGACACGTTGCCGCCAATGAAGCAGGTGCCGCGGCTGGCGGGATCGGGCGGGTAGAAGAGGCCCTTGGCCTTGACGGCATTTTGAAATACTTCGGTGATCACGCCGGGCTCTACGGTGGCTTGCAGGTTGAGCTCGTCGATCTCGAGGATCTTGTTAAAGCGCTCCATAGACAGCACGACGCCCTTTTCGATGGGCAGGGCCGCACCCGCCAGGCCGGTACCACCGCCGCGCGGGGTGACGGGCAGCGAATGCTCGTTGCAGAGACGCATGATGCGGCTTACCTCATCGGTCGTGGCGGGCCGCAGCACCACGTCGGGCAGGAACGAATAGTCCTCTGTCTCGTCGTGGGAGTAGTTATAGCGCTTCTCAGGGTCCACGATCACATGTTCTGCGCCTACAATCTCTTCAAACAGGCCGATGATGTCGGTAGATACTTCTGCAAATGGCATGAATTAGGTATATTTGTTGTACTTTTTAAACTCGGTATGAAGCAATTTTTTGAACTCAAAATTAATCAAAAGCATCTGCTTCCGGTCGTCCTGACGGCAACACTTTTTCTACTATTCTCCTGCAGCGCGCACAAACAATCGCGCGTTAGGGATGAGCGGGCCGACCAGGTGATCGGTGCAGCACGCAGCTTTATCGGCACACCGTACAAGTATGGCGGCACGACGCGCGCCGGTATGGACTGCTCAGGCTTGCTGATCAACTCTTTTCGTGTGATCGACATCAGCCTGCCGCGCAGCTCCGAGGGGCAAAGCAAGATCGGCGAGGAAGTGGACATGAAAGACCTGCAACCCGGCGACCTCGTGTTCTTCGCTACCGGCAATCGGAAACGCAAAGTGACACACGTGGGCCTGGTGACAGAGCGCAAGGGCAAGGACAACATCAAGTTCATTCACGCCTCCAGCACCCTGGGCGTGGTAGAGACCAACCTCTTTGCGGAGTATTACCAGAAACGTTTTCGCGGAGGCCGTCGCGTCATCAGCCAGTAGACTTACTTTTTCGTGCCGGCATGCACCGCAGCCAGCTTCTGCTGGTAGCGCTGCAGCGGGCGGGTATACATTTCGAGCCCGATCGTCTGGCTGGAGAGCTGTACTTCCAGCGCCAGCGTCGTCGTCTCCTTCAGTTGTTTCAATAACGCGGGCGTTACCTGCAGATGCAGGCGGCTATAGTTCACCGGCACCAGGCGCACGGCGTTCTCTTTCTTCCCATCCGCTGTGCCGGCTGTGGTCGTAAGGGGTGCGCTGTGATAGATCGTGGAGTGCGATCCATCGGGGTTCATGACCCAGGTCGTGGTGGTATTCATGTTTCGCATCTGCTTCTTGCCATCGGGGCTGACCACGGAAGAAGCCTCGTTGTTCGGCAAAACCGTCTGCGAGCCGTTGGGATTTACCACCAGCTTCTTATCGCCCTGATAATGTATAGTCGAGTATGTGCCGTCGGGATTTACCTGCAGGGCGGGCGACGATGTGCTGGTAGCGCTGTGGGCGCGTTGTGCCGTGGCATAATCCAGTGACGACGGATCGGGGTCGTTCTCTACCCGAAGCGAGCGCTGCTCGGTCACCACGCGGGCGGGTACCGCTACCGTTCGGCCGGCGAGCGTCATGCGGACGGTATCATGGAGCGTGCCTTCCTGCGTCAGGGTATAGAGGCTCACCCACAGGTCGGTCGTGCGGCTGGTGTCATACTCCAGTGAGGCAATGCGATTTTCCAGGAAGTTCTCCCGGTTGGATATGCTGGCAATTTTTAGTTTCTCCGAAGCGGCCGATGCAGACCGGCCGGGTTGCTGCTGGCTATAGGCCGCTTGTATAGACGTCAGCAACAGGATCGATATTTTCAAAGTCGCTTTCATAACCGCCTGTGTTTGCGAGGGAAAGTTCAAAAACCGCGCCGTCACATTTTGAAAACCCGGCACCGTGCTATTCGTATGCTTCAAATGGAGTATGTTCGCATTTGTTTTATTGACCTAACGCTATGTTAAAATCCATTCATCCTTACGATCAAGCCGTTATTGGGGAATTTCCGCTACTATCGGCTGCCGCATTGCAAGAGAAGCTCGACCGTTCTTCCCAGGCTTTTAGGCATTGGAAAAAAACGTCTGTCGAGTACCGGTGCGAATTAATGTTGAAGGTGGCGGCCCTGTTGCGCCAGAACAAGGAAGAATATGCCAGTGCCATTACCTGGGAGATGGGTAAGATCCTGTCCGAGTCGCTGATCGAAGTTGAAAAGTCCGCCAAGGGATGTGAATATTACGCCGCCAACGCAGGCAAATTCCTGGCCGACGAGATCATACAAACCGAGTCGCGCCGTGCGCTGGTAGCCTACCAGCCCATCGGCACCGTGCTGGCCGTGATGCCGTGGAACTTCCCGTTCTGGCAGGTGTTCCGGTTCGCCATTCCAGCCCTGCTGGCCGGCAATGTGGGGGTGCTGAAACACGCTTCCAACGTCACCAAGTGCGCCATCATTATCGAAGGCATCTTCCGGGAAGCGGGCTTTCCCGAAGGAGTATTCCAGTCGCTGTTGATCGATAGCGACATGGTGCGCACCGTGCTGGAATCAGACATCGTGCAGGGCGTGGCCCTGACGGGCAGTGAAAAGGCCGGCGCGAAAGTGGCCGCCATTGCCGGAGCGAACATCAAAAAGTCGGTGTTGGAGCTGGGCGGCAGCGACCCCTTTATTGTATTGCCCGATGCCGATCTCGACCTGACGGTCAGGATCGCGACCCAATCGCGGATGCAAAATGCCGGCCAGTCGTGCATTTCGGCCAAACGCTTTATCGTGCTGGAATCGATCAAGGATGAATTTTTAGACCGCTTTCAAAAGAGCATCGCCGCCTTGAAACAAGGCAACCCGTTCCATGCGCACATGACGACCGGGCCGCTCGCGCGCGTAGACCTGGCCGAAGAGCTGGCCCGGCAGCTGGAGGGCTCTGTGAAGAAAGGGGCACGCCTGCTGACCGGCGGCACCCATTCCGGCGCCAGCTTCCAGCCGGCCTTGCTCGATAATGTAAAACCCGGGATGCCGGCCTTTGACGAGGAGACCTTCGGGCCGCTGGCCGCGGTCATTACCGCCAGGACCGAAGAGGAGGCCATCACCCTGGCGAACAGCAGCCGCTATGGACTGGGCGCCTCCATTTGGACGCGCGACCTCGAAAAAGGCGAACGCCTGGCACGCGAAGTGGAGTCCGGATCGGTGTTCATCAACGCCCTGATGAAGTCCGACCCGCGCCTGCCGTTCGGCGGCGTGAAGAAATCCGGCTACGGCCGTGAGCTGTCGGAGCTCGGCATACACGAATTTGTCAACGCCAAGAGTATATCGATCGCCTGATAGGGGGCACGATTATTTTTAAAGGCACGCATAGGGGATGCCCGTGAGATAGTTGTCCTGGCATCAAACAAAGAGGACCATGTCGAAATATGCACACCTATGCGTGCCGGCTCTTATCCTGGCGCTGGCCGGTATCATCAGTTCCTGTGAACGCGAAGACCCGGGACCGCTGCAAGAGACCGACCGCGATTATAACGAAACTGACTTTGACCGTTTGGAAATGGGTAACGCATTTCGGGTGACGGTAGAAGAATCCAGCATCTATAGCATCCACGTGCGCGGCGACCGCCGCAACCTGGACGACCTCGATGTACACAAGAGCGGCTCGACACTGGTCATTCGCTTTGACAAAGACGGCAACCGGAAGCACGACACCTATATAGATATCACCATGCCGAAGCTGCGGGCTGCTAATTTCTCGGGCGCTTCCGTGCCGATCATCAAAGGATTTAACGAACCCGAAGATGCTTTAGACCTCTTTCTGTCGGGCGCTACCAGGGCCCAGCTCGACGCCACCTATAACAGCGTAAAGGCTGTACTTTCGGGCGCGTCGGAGCTGATCATGACCGGCGACGGCGACGCCCTGGACACGGAGCTTTCCGGTGCCTCTATCCTCAAGGCCTTTAATTTTCCCGTCCGTACGGCGAACGTGAACGTAACGGGTGCAAGCTCGGGCCAGGTGCGTGTATCAGAAGAATTAAATGCCGTCGCCAGTGGTTCCAGCTCGATATTATACCGGGGTGAACCGGAAGTGAATGCCGATACCTCGGGCAACAGCTCGGTTGAAAAGGATTGATAGTTGTTGCAACATCAGGCTTATAAAAAAGACTACCTCAACCCCGGGGTAGTTTTATTTTTTTATACACGATGGAAAATTCAAGTCCAGGGCAACCTATTCTCATTCTTTTTCGTGTACTTTGGCTCTCATCAGGGCTAAAACTTTAAACGTAACCGCCGATGTACATCCTCGCGTAACACTGTCCAAGAGACAGCCTTCCTCGTAGCAACGCTTCCTGTCTGAGGCGCTTGATCTGCTATACCATACGTTTAATCGTTTAACACCTTCACAATGTCATTAACAACAAGGATAAAATCCTTTTTCAAACTTTTGGGCCAGGCTTTGCATGGCGAAGACCAGGACTATACATCGCTCAATATCAACCGCGCCATTTTCCTGCTGTCGATCCCGATGATCGTCGAGATGGGGATGGAATCACTCTTTGCGGTAGTCGATATTTATTTCGTCAGCCGTCTGGGCGACAACGACGCGCTGGCCACCATCGGCCTGACAGAATCCGTATTGGCCGTCATCTATTCGATGGCCATGGGACTGAGCATGGGCGCGACCGCGATGGTTGCCCGCCGGGTGGGAGAGAAAGACATTCCGGCCGCGGAAGTCGCCGGTGCGCAGGCGATCTATATCGGTCTCGGTTTTTCCGTACTGGTCACGATCATCGGCGCCTTCTTTGCCGACGATGTTCTCCGCATGATGGGCGGATCGGAAGAACTGATCCGGCGCAACGTAGGCTACACACGGTGGATGCTGTGCGGTAACCTCACGATCGTCATGCTGTTCCTCATCAACGGTGTCTTTCGCGGTGCGGGCAGCGCCTCGCTGGCGATGCGGTCGTTGTGGCTGGCCATCGGGTTGAACATCATCCTGGCCCCCCTGTTTATCTTCGGACTCGGGCCGATTCCGGCCATGGGTGTCACGGGCGCGGCCATCGCGACGACCCTCGGCCGCGGCTGCGGTGTACTGTTTCAGGTGTACCATCTGACGAGCGGTAAACGTACGCTGACGTTACACCGGGCCAACATGGCCGTGCGTACGGACATCATCGGACGGCTGCTGAAAGTATCGGCTGGCAGTGTCGGGCAATTCCTGATCGCTTCCGCCAGCTGGATGTTCCTGTCGCGCATCGTTGCATCGTTCGGCAGTGCAACCGTGGCAGGTTATACCGTTGCCATGCGTGTCATCATCTTCGCCATTCTGCCTGCGTGGGGCATGGCCAATGCGGCAGCGACGCTGGTCGGTCAGAACCTGGGGGCGGGCCATCCGGACCGTGCGGAACAATCCGCCTGGCGGGCGGCGTTTCTAAACATGGTCTTTCTGGCGTTTGTAACCATCGTCTTCTTCGGCCTGGCCGACAAAATTGTCAGCATCTTCACGACCGATCCGGTCGCGCTGGAGAACGGTATAGTATGTCTGAAGGTCGTATCGCTCGGGTATATCTTCTATGCATACGGGATGGTCATCGCACAGTCCTTCAACGGGGCGGGCGACACCCGTACGCCGACGTTCATCAACCTGGTAGGATTCTGGTTGTTTCAGATACCGTTTGCCTACCTGATGGCCAACGTGCTGAAGGTGGGGCCCGTAGGGGTATATTCCGCGATTTCCGTGGCAGAGTCGCTGATGGCCATTGCGGCGATCATCATTTTCCGGCGCGGCAAATGGAAGACGGTACAGATATAATGCTGTTACATAACGAGGCCGCCCCGATACGCCGGGGCGGCCTTTTTAATTCTTCTTGTTGTTGAAAGCGGCCTTAAAGGCGTTGCCCAGCTCGTCGCCGGCGCGCTTCAGGCTTTGCTCCACGTCCTTCCAGCGGTCTTTGTTCTCGGCTTCTTTCTTGAGCTTTTCGGCCGACACCCGCAGCTCTTCAAACTTGCCTTCGAATTCTTTTTTGAGTCGTTCGCCGGCCTCTTCAAATTCGACCAGGAATTCATCCACACGCTTGCCAAAATTCTTGAACGCCTTTTCGTTTTGGCCTTCGTCCTTATTTTCCGTCATACAGGTAGCAATTTTGTCCAACTTACTAAACATTAACGAAAACGAGGGGCGTTTGGACGGAGATTGCGGTTGATTTTCGGAATAACCCGACGAATTTTCTATTTTTACATGTCAATCAAAAGGATTCATTTTGAGCATCAGACTATTGAAAGTAGCGTTCCTCGTATCGGCCGTGGTTTTGCTGGCCGACGGCTGCGCCTCGTCGCATAAGAACAAGAAATTGAAGCCTGGTAAACCCATTCCTTGTCCTCACAAAGACTGCTGATGAACTTACGAAAAATAGTCATTGCTATAGACGGATATTCTGCCTGTGGTAAAAGCACTACGGCCAAGCTGGTGGCTTCGATCCTGGGCTATAAGTACATCGATACCGGCGCCATGTACCGGGCCGTAACGCTCTATTTTCTCGAGCACCATATTTCGCTCACCAACCCGAAGGAGATCGCCCGGGCGCTGGAGCAGATACACGTATCGTTCAAGGTCAACACGCACAACGTGTCGGAGACCTACCTCAACGGACTGAACGTTGAGAAAGAGATCCGTAAGATGAAGATTTCCAACCATGTGAGCCAGGTCAGCGCCCTCAAGGAAGTACGCACGGCCATGGTGGAGCAGCAACGCCGCATGGGCAAGGAACGGGGCGTCGTGATGGACGGACGCGATATCGGCACCGTGGTGTTTCCGAACGCCGAGCTCAAATTGTTCATGACGGCCGACATGATGGTGCGCGCCACACGCCGCCAGCAGGAGCTGATGGAGAAAGGACAATTGGTGGAGCTGGACAAAGTGATCGAGAACATCGAGCAACGCGACCTGTTGGATACCACCCGCGCCGAAAGCCCGTTGCGAAAAGCAGACGACGCTACCGTGATCGACACCACGTTCGTCAGCATCGACGAGCAGGTAGACGAAGCGGTGCGACTGGCGGTTACCAAGATCCTGACGCCGGTACCCACCGCCGTGCATGCGAAGCAACTAGTGTAGCCTGCCGCGCGCGCCTTCATAAATAGACCCCCCGGGGCTCAATGGCCTCGTAATACTGTATCCATGGATAATACTTTTCGACGCATCATCCGCTACTTTTTCAGTGGGACGGTCTTTATTGTCCCGCTAGTAGCCACGGCTTATTTTATTTTTATTTCCTTTAGTTGGCTCGACAGCCTGCTCATGCTGCCGTACCCCGGTCTGGGCTTTGCCATCATTCTCGTTGCCATTACCGGCTTTGGTTATCTCACGACCAACTTTGCCTTTAAGACCCTGACGGACTGGCTGGACCACGGCATGAACAAGATCCCGCTGGTGAAGCTGATCTATTCGGCGGTGAAAGACCTGCTGGGCGCGTTCGTGGGAGATAAGAAGAAATTTAATAAACCCGTGCTCGTACGGATCAACCAGGATAACAGTTTATACCAGATCGGATTTATCACACAGAATGATTTGAGCGAGCTGGGGTTGGATGATATGGTAGTGGTCTATTTTCCACATTCCTATGCGTTCTCGGGATTTCATTATTTTGTGCCGAAGAGTAACATCAAACCTTTGAATATACCCGGGCCGGTAGCGATGAAGTTCATTGTGTCGGGCGGGGTGAGCGGGTTTAAGGAAAATTAGATTCCGCGTCGGCAAGCATAAAACAAAAAAGGCCGCCCTTTCCGGGATGGCCTTTTTTGTGTCGTGTACTTCAGCCGTTGTATTACAGCTTCAGCGTTACGCCCAGTACGAGGGGCGACAGACCGATGCCGAGCTCGCCGTAACCGGCGAAGTTGGGGGCAAAGTAGTAACGGGCACCCGCGTGGATACCGGTGCGGAGACCGCCATCGTAGTCGTCATCGTCATAGCCATCGCCATCGTAGTCGTTGCTGGACGTTACAATACCCAGAAATGCGCCGGCATAAGGGTCGAAATTGGGATTGTTCACGCCAAAGAGCTTCGCGAAGTGATACGAGCCCCGTACGCCGATATCAATAAAATTATAAGAAATTTCGTAGCGGTTCACACCATAGCGCCAGTCGTTCTCCCAGTGCGTATAAGCGAAGTAACCGCCCACGCCGACCTCAGGTGTAATAGAGTACTCAGCATTCAGATTTATTGATACACCACCGGCATAGTAGTAGCCGAACCCAACGCCCGCGTTGAGGAGGAGATTGCCTTTGTCAAGTTCTGCTTGCGCGCTGGCTCCCTGGTATGAGAAGGAAGCCACCAATATGGCCAGTAGTGCCAGTAAACGAGTTTCTTTTTTCATAAAGTGAGTTTTGTTTCTTCGCGAAATTAGAAAAAGGTGCCAATAAAGAGCTGCCCGCTACACGAAAATGTAGCAATTCTGTTGAAATATTACCTGAATGGGGGAGGCCGCTCTCACGGTTTTCCAGTAGATCGGTCAATGTTGAAACCCTCTATAGCACCTTTGCGTTTAGGCGTTTTTTGTTGCCTAATCGATACTCTTTCTACTAAACGCACGAGTGATCATGCATTGATAACACCCGAGCCGATAAGCTCTTCGTCTTCATACCAGGCTACAAACTGACCGGGTGTAATGCTTTTTGTAGGTTTTTCGAAAATAACATACAATCCTTCCGGACGCTTGTGCAGGGTACACTTCGCCAGGGGCTGGCGGTAGCGGATCCGCGCCATATAGTCACGCGATTCGCCCACGGCCAGTTGCAGGTCGGGACGGATCCAGTGCTCGTCTGCGTTGGGCACAAAGAGGCCTCTGCGGTATAGGCCGGGGTGCTCTTCACCCATGCCGGTATAAATAATATTCCGGTCGGTATCGGTGCCGATCACAAACAACGGCTCGGGAAAACCGCCGATGTTAAGGCCCTTGCGCTGACCGATGGTATAATAATGCGCACCGTTGTGATCGCCCACGACCTTGCCGGCCTCGGGTGCCAGGGTGTACGGCATCGTCAGCGCCGCGAGATCGTCGTGCGCATAGCCGTTCCCGAAAGACACAGCCTCTGCCGGTATATTCACTACCTTGCCCTTCTTGGGGCCCAGGCGTTGTTGCAAAAACTCGGGCAGATGTACCTTGCCGACAAAACACAGACCTTGCGAGTCTTTCTTATCGGCCGTTACCAGGCCGGCTTCTTTTGCCAGAGCCCGTACTTCAGGCTTCAGCAGCTCACCGATCGGGAAGAGCGAACGCGACAGCTGCTCCTGGGTCAGCTGACACAGGAAATAGCTCTGGTCTTTGTTCGGATCTTTGCCGGCCAGTAATTGGTACGTTGTGCGGCCATTCACTTCGGTCACCGCCCGGCGGCAATAGTGGCCGGTCGCAACAAAGTCCGCACCCAGCTTGAGGGCCGCGTGCAGGAACACGTCGAACTTGATCTCGCGGTTGCAGAGAACATCCGGGTTGGGTGTGCGGCCACGCTGGTATTCGTTGAACATGTAGTCCACGATGCGGGCCTTGTATTGTTCGCTCAGGTCGATGGCCTGGAACGGAATGCCGAGGTGCTGTGCCACGATCATGGCGTCGTTGCTGTCGTCGATCCAGGGGCACTCGTCACTGATGGTGACGGAGTCGTCGTGCCAGTTCTTCATAAACATGCCGATCACCTCGTATCCCTGCTGCTTGAGCAAATACGCCGCAACACTGGAATCGACACCACCTGACAAACCGACAACAACACGCTTTTTCATGGAAATAAAGAGATACGTCCCTCTCCGACGGACTGTTACCTGGAAGAAGTCAAATTTTCACGCAAAAGTTCATTCACCGTTTCATTAAACTTCTGAATGCCCTGCTCGTAATAAACGCCCGTGCCGGGGCCCGCGTAGCCGGTGTGGATCTTCTTTACCTTGCCGTCGCGGCCGATGAAGATCGTCGTCGGAAACGCCACGACTTTGTTCAGCATCGGCAGTGTTTCCGCCGCCTTGGCCTTGTCGTTCGTACCCGCAATGACAAAGTCGTACTGCACGTCGTACTTTTTGATCATCTTTTTCACGCGTTCACTGGCATACTCAAATTCAGGCTTGCGCTCGTAGGCCAGGCCGATGATCTCCACGCCGCGCGCGTGGTTTTCGTTATACCACGGCACCAGGAATTTCGTCTCGTCCATACAGTTGGGACACCACGTGCCGAACATCTGGAGGATCACCACCTTGTTCTTATACTTCTCGTCGGTAAGACTGATCTTTTTGCCATTCACGTCGGGGAAGCTGAACTCGATTTTTTCGTAGCCGGGCTTCAGGAATGTGAGCGACTCGGGGTCGGGCAGTGCGGCCTGATCGTCCTTCCGGGCGATCCAGGACTCCTTCCAGGTCTTGCCGGAAATGTGCTCGCCGGCCAGCGTACCGTCTTCGTTCTTCGTGGCACGGAAGATATAGGCATGGTTCCCGTCAAAGGTGCTGAGCTGGAGCTGGCCGTCGGCTACGTTGCCTTCCAGGTATCGGTAGTCGCCGGTGGGCGTCAGGAACGTGCCCGTGGCGCTGTCACCCTGCTGGTGAAATATACCGACCGCGGATGTCGTGTCTGCATCGTGTATGAAGGTGACACGATACTTGCCGTTGAAGTCCGGTACGTTGTTGGGATCTTTGCCTTTTTCGAAACGGTGCGTCTGGCCGTACACGGCGACGAATGGCACGTGAAAATCCTTGTCATAGTTCTTGACGAATTCGCCGCGCAGGGTATCGCCCTCGATGTGCGCCTGGATGTTCGCGTCGAAGATGTGGAGGGCGATGTTGACGGAGTCGTTTGCGACGGTGACCTCGTCCAGGAGCAGGCGTTCGCCGGCGTTGCGCAGGTAGGCATCGAAACCACCGTTCGGATCGTTGACCACCTCGAAGTTGAAGGGGAGCTGTTGGCCCTGCAGGGCAAGGGCAGCGCGCCAGGCGCCGGTCTTGAGCGTAGCGGGCGGGTGTGACGGCGAGCAGGCGGCCAGGGCAACGAGCAAGGGAGCGACGGCAAAGAGCTTTTTCATGGACGTGTGGTCATGCTGGGGAAAACACAAAAATGCTACAAATGATTTAGAATTCGCCAAGAAGTGGGACTTTTGGATTCAAAATGCAGCACTCAAACGTATGTTTTCAGATCTGAAGATCGTTGAGCTGGCCTCTGTGCTGGCAGGCCCCAGCGTGGGTCAGTTCTTTGCCGAGCTGGGCGCCGCCGTCGTGAAAGTCGAAAATCCCCGCCAGGGCGGCGACGTGACCCGCACCTGGAAGGCCGCGGGCGAACAGACCGACGACCGCTCGGCATACTTCTGCTCGGCCAACTGGGGCAAACAATCCATTGCGCTCGACCTGACACAAGCCCACGACCGCCAGGCGGCAGACACGCTGCTGCGCGAAGCCGACATGGTCATCGCCAGCTACAAACCCGGCGACGCCGAAAAGTTCGGCATGGACTACGGGACCTTGTCGCAACGTTATCCGCGCCTGATCTATGGCCAGATCACCGGCTATGGTCCCACCGACCCGCGCGTGGGCTACGATGCCGTGCTGCAGGCCGAAGCAGGCTTTATGTATATGAATGGCGAGCCCGGCGGGCCGTCGCTCAAAATGCCCGTGGCGCTCGTCGACGTGCTGGCCGCGCACCACCTGAAGGAAGGATTGCTGCTGGCATTGTTGAACCGGTACCGCACCGGGCAGGGCGCGCGCGTGGAAGTATCGTTGTGGCACGCGGCCGTATCGTCGCTCGTCAATCAGGCCACCAACTGGCTGGTGGCCGGCAAGCTGCCGCAGAAGCAAGGCTCGGCACATCCCAACATTGCGCCCTACGGCGATGTGTATAAGACGGCCGACGGCGAAGAGATCCTGGTAGCCGTGGGCAGCGACCGGCAGTTTCGCGACCTCTGCCAGGTGCTGGACATTGCCGCGCTGGCAGACGACCCGCGCTACCGCGACAATACCGCGCGCGTGCAGAACCGTTTAACGCTAAATTCTGTTTTGCAGGCACAGATAGGCCTGCGTACAGCGCAGACACTGATGATGCAGATAAACCAATGGAAGATCCCTGCCGGCTTTATTCATACCCTGCGGCAGGTCTTTGAAGTGCCGGCGGCACAGGAATTGCTCCTGCGGGAGGGAACGCTGGCCGGTGTGCGGAATGTAGCCGCCACGCTATCGTTTGTAGACCGCAGCGCCATCCGCATAACGGCTCCTCCGGCGCTGGGCGAGCACACCCAAGAGGTGTTGGAACGATTAAATTCAAACCGCTCGTGACGGATTATTCCCGCAATTATTCTTTAAACATTAATTTCGCGTACAATTCACACAATCGAAATGGTAACAGAGACACTACCCGCGGCCGTGGTTGAGGCGCTTCCGAAGAAGGGATTCCTGAATATTCCCGTAGGAAAGGATGTGGACGTCGTAGCGGAGATCAACCGCCTGCGCAAGGAAAAGAACGCCGTGATCCTGGCCCACTACTACCAGGAGGGCGCTATCCAGGATATCGCCGACTATGTAGGCGACAGCCTCGGCCTCTCGCAACAGGCGGCGGCCACACAGGCCGACCTGATCGTCTTTGCCGGTGTGCATTTTATGGGCGAGACCGCCAAGATCCTGAACCCCGACAAGAAAGTGGTGTTACCCGACCTGAAGGCCGGCTGCTCGCTTGCCGAATCCGCGGAACCCAATGCCTTTCGCGCCTTCAAAGAGCAACACCCCGACCACATCGTGGTAACGTATATCAACTGCTCGGCCGAGATCAAGGCCATGAGCGATATTATCTGTACCTCGGCCAACGCCGAGAAGATCGTCAACTCCATACCGAAAGATAAACCCATCATCTTCGCCCCCGATAAGAACCTGGGCCGCTACCTGATCAAGAAGACGGGCCGCGATATGCTGTTGTGGGAAGGAGCCTGCATCGTGCACGAAGCGTTCGCCATCGACAAGCTGCTGGACCTTGCCAAGCAACATCCCCACGCGCGCATCGTGGCGCACCCCGAGTCGGAAGATCATATCCTGAAAGTGGCCCACTACATCGGTTCCACCACGGGCATGATCAACTTCGTGAAGAACGACCCCGCGCAGGAATTTATTATCGCCACTGAAGCGGGCATCCTGCACCAGATGGCGAAGGAAGTGCCGGGCAAGGACCTGATCCCTGCGCCTAGCCATGAGGATAACACCTGCGCCTGCAGCGAGTGCGCGTTTATGCGCATGAATACCCTGGAGAAACTTTACCTCTGCCTGAAATACGAGCTGCCCGAAATACAGGTGCCGGAAGATATCCGGCGCAAGGCGCTGGTGCCCATCCAGCGCATGCTCGAAATCTCTAAAAGCTAACCATGCCTAAAACGGACGTACTCATTATCGGCTCCGGCATTGCCGGACTGTCGTTTGCTATCAAAACCGCCAAGCGTTTCCCCCGGCAAACCATCACCGTCATTACCAAAGCCGACGACAGCGAGTCGAACACCAAGTACGCCCAGGGCGGCATCGCCGTGGTGCTCGACGAGCTCACAGACTCGTTCGAAAAACACATTGAAGATACCATGCGTGCCGGCGACGGCCTCAGCAACCGCGAAGTGGTAGAGATGGTGGTCAAAGAAGGCCCCGACCGCCTGGAAGAGATCATGCAGTGGGGCATCGAGTTCGACCAGGATGCCTCGGGCAACCTGGCCCTGGGCCGCGAAGGCGGGCACACCGTCAACCGCATCATCCATTTCAAGGACATCACCGGCTGGCAGATCGAACAAGGACTTTTACGCGCGGTGGCGAAGCAACCCAACATCACACTACTGCCGCACCATTTTTCGATCGACCTGATCACCGAACACCATTTCAGCCACAAGATCTCAGAGCCCGAGCCGGGCATCTCTTGTTACGGAGCGTACGTCATGGACCAGCGCACCGGCCGCATTGAGAAATATGTATCAAAGGTCACGCTGCTGGCCACGGGCGGCGCCGGCCAGATATACCGCACGACCACCAACCCGATCATCGCCACCGGCGATGGCATCGCGATGGCCTATCGGTCCATGGCCCGCGTAAAAGACATGGAGTTTGTACAGTTCCACCCCACGGCGTTTTACGCACAGGACGAAAACCCTTCCTTCCTCATCACGGAAGCAACGCGCGGGCACGGCGCATACCTGCGCACCAAAGACGGCGAGCGGTTTATGTTCAAATACGACGACCGGGGCGAAATGGCCTCACGCGATATTGTCGCCAAAGCCATCGACCATGAGCTCATCACCCGCGGCGACGAATGTGTATACCTCGACTGCACCCATTTTCCCAAGGAAGACTTTATCACACACTTTCCGAACATTTACGAAAAGTGCCTGGCAAAGGGCATCGACATCACGCGACAAATGATACCGGTCGTACCCGCGGCGCACTACCTGTGTGGAGGCATAGAAGTAGATCTCTTCGGCCGTACGTCGATCACCAACCTGTACGCCTGCGGCGAGTGCTCGTGCACCGGCCTGCACGGCGCCAACCGCCTGGCTTCCAACTCGCTGCTGGAGGCACTGGTGTATGCACATCGTTGTTTTCTGGATGTGTCGGAGAAGCTGAACGACATACCCGTGAACGAAAGCATTCCCGAGTGGAATGCGGAAGGCACGATCGTCCCCCGCGAGCAAATATTGATTACGCACACGCGCAAAGAGCTTCGTGATTTGATGAGTGATTACGTGGCCATAGTACGCTCTAACGAGCGCCTGGAGCGTGCGCGCAAGCGCCTCGATATACTCTATCACGAAACGGAGCTGCTGTATGAGAAGGCCGTGCTGTCACCGCAGTTGTGCGAGTTGCGGAACCTGATCACGATTGGCTTTTTGATTACGAAGCAGTCGCAGGAGCGTAAGGAGAACCGGGGCGGATTTTATAATATGGATTTGGAGGCGTAACCATTTCCCACCGCCCGCGGCGTAACGTAAAAGCAGGACCAGGCACAGTGATGGAACCCTTCGGCCACTCCCGTAACATAGTTAAAGCATAGATAAAGCAACTCCCTATATAGTGCTTTATCGATGCTTTAACTGTGCTCTAAGTATGCTTTATTTATGCTTTAACCCTGGCTTTGGCCCGGTGTACGTGTGCCGTCAGGCATGCTTCTCTTCCAACATCTTCTGAATGGCCATATACTCGTCACGCAGCTTCGCAGCCTCGATAAACTCCAGCTCCTTCGCCGCCTTCTCCATGGCCTTTCTGGTACGGTCGGCCATCTTTGTCAGCTCCTCCTTGCTGAGATAGGCCACGACAGGATCCGCTGCCAGCGTAGCCTCTTCTTCCTCCACATAATAATTCCGGGTAGACTTCTTCGAATCCGCCACCTTGGTTTGCCCAAGGATAGCCTCTTTCGACTTCAGTACCGTCTTCGGCACGATGCCGTTGGCCTTATTATACTCCATCTGCTTCAAGCGCCGGCGATTAGTCTCGTCGATCGCCAGTTGCATCGACTCGGTAACGCTATCCGCATACATGATCACGCGGCCGCCCGCATTCCGCGCGGCGCGGCCGATGGTCTGTACCAGCGAGCGCTGGTTGCGCAGGAAGCCTTCCTTGTCGGCATCCAGGATCGCGACCAGCGATACCTCCGGCAGGTCGAGACCCTCCCGCAGCAGGTTGACACCGACCAGCACATCGTATACCCCTAAGCGCAATTCGCGCAGCAGCTCCACGCGCTCGAGCGTATGTACCTCGGAGTGTATATACCGGCATTTGATGCCGACGCGGTCCATATACTTCGTCAGCTCTTCCGCCATGCGTTTGGTCAGCGTCGTGACCAGCACGCGCTCGTGTTTCTTAACGCGCTCGTCGATCTCTTCGAGGAGGTCGTCGATCTGGTTCTTGCTCGGGCGCACGTCGATCTCCGGGTCGAGCAGGCCCGTTGGGCGAATGATCTGTTCCACCACCACGCCTTCGGACTTGCGCAGCTCGTATTCGGCCGGCGTCGCGCTGACATATACCACCTGGTTGGGCAACGCCTCGAACTCGTTAAAGGTCAGCGGCCGGTTGTCGAGCGCCGAAGGCAACCGGAAGCCGTAGTCCACGAGGTTCACCTTGCGCGAGCGGTCGCCGCCCCACATGGCGCGGACCTGCGGCACCGTTACGTGGCTTTCGTCGATCACGAGCAGGAAATCATCGGGGAAGTAGTCGATGAGACAGAAGGGGCGTGCCCCGGCCGCACGGCGGTCGAAATAACGCGAATAGTTCTCGATGCCCGAGCAGTAGCCCAACTCACGCATCATTTCCAGGTCGAATTCGGTGCGCTCTTTTAATCGCTTGGACTCCAGGAAGCGCAGGTCGGTTTCAAACATCTTTACCTGTGCCACCATATCGTCCTGTATCTCGCGCATGGCCTGGTGCAGAACCGACTTGCCGGTAACGAACAGGTTGGCGGGAAAGATGGTGATGACAGACTCGTCCGAGATCTTTTTGCCGGTATGCGGGTCGATGCGTTGGATCGATTCGATCTCGTCGCCCCAGAAATAAATGCGGATCGCGTAATCGGCGTATGCCAGGAACACATCCACGGTGTCGCCTTTCACGCGGAAGGTGCCGCGTTTAAACTCGGCCTCGGTGCGGTGGTATAAAATGTCCACCAGGCCGAACAGCAGCTTATTGCGCGCAATCACTTCGCCCGCTTTCAGCTTGATCACGTTCTTGCCAAACTCCTCGGGGTTGCCGATACCGTAGATGCACGACACCGAGGCGACCACGATCACGTCGCGCCGCCCGGTGAGGAGCGCGGAGGTTGCGCTCAGGCGCAGCTTCTCGATCTCTTCGTTGATGGAAAGATCTTTTTCGATATAGAGGTTGGACGAAGGAATGAACGCCTCCGGCTGGTAATAATCATAGTAGGAGATGAAGTACTCCACGGCGTTTTCGGGGAAGAACTGCTTGAACTCGCCGTACAACTGTGCCGCCAGTGTTTTGTTGTGGCTGAGCACCAGCGTGGGCCGGTTCGTCTGCGCGATAACGTTCGCCATCGTAAACGTCTTACCAGACCCCGTCACACCCAACAGGGTCTGGTGAGCCTCGCCTTCGTTCACGCCTTTAACCAACTGCTTGATAGCCCCCGGCTGGTCGCCGGTAGGCACGTATTGACTGGTGAGTTTGAAATCCATGCCGGAAGTTAATGTTTTCTGAAAATCCCTTTGTTGTTAATCGCAACGGCATCAAAATAGTTTCACGGCACGGGGGCATAAAAGAAAAGCCCCTGCCGGTAAGGCAAGGGCTTTCCCATTCAGCAAAACACTGAATTAGTTATTCCAGATCGTCCAGGACTTCTCGGCCTGCACGTGCAGCATTTCCAAACCGTTCTTAATGGTCGCGCCGCGCATCTCGGCCTTCTGTAAAAAGAGTGTGCGCGCCGGGTTGTAGATCAGGTCGTACACATAGTGGTCGGCACCGATCTGTTCAAAATCAACGCCGGGTACAGCCTCCGTCTTCGGGCTCATGCCCAGCGGCGTGGTGTTGATGAGCAGCTTGGAGTCGTGCAGGATCGACGGATCTTTTTGCAGGTCTTCATACGTGATGACACCCTTCCGCGGCTCGCGCGAGACGACCTGGAAGGCGATCTTCAGTTTCTTCAGGGCCTCTTGCACAGCTTTGGAAGAGCCACCGGTGCCGAGGATCACCGCTTTAAATTGTTTGTCGGCGGGCAGCCATTTTTCAATGGTTTCAAAGAACGCGTCTGAGTCGGTGTTGAAGCCTTTCAGCTTGCCGTCCTGGATCTTGATCACGTTTACGGCGCCGATCTGTTTAGCAAAGCCGTCTACCTCGTCGAGGAATTTCATGACTTGCTCTTTGTACGGAATGGTTACGTTCAGGCCGGTCAGGCCGCGGGTATCTTTTAAAAGCGCTTCGAGGGCGTTGATGTTTTCGAGCGGAAACAGTTCATAGTGGTAATCGCGGAGACCTTCGCGAAAGAATTTCTCGTCAAAATAAGACTTTGAGAATGAGTGGCTAACGGTGGCTCCGATTAGTCCGAATACTTTTTCCATGTTCAGATTGTTGTTTTTAGTCCTGCTGCAATTCTTTCAATTAAAACCATGATAAACACTCCCAGGGCCATCATGAGCATAGCCTGGAACACCTGAGGGTCTTTACCGGTTGTTACCAGATAATTCCATGGTAAGATACTTTCGTCTGCAACGGGTATTTGTTCACCTTTACCAGTGATAACGTATTCCTGCACATCGCGCCAGGGCCACACTTTCATGAGCGATCCCAGCATGAAGCCGGCAAGTAAAGCTACGGTAGTGCTGTGATAATTGTCTATTATCCAGCTTAAAAATCTTGCCACGGCCACCAGGCTGATGGCGCTGCCCGCGGCAAAAAGACCCAATACAGGCAGGCTCATCTGGCCGAAAGCCCACACCATAAGCTGGTATTTGCCGATCAGCACCAGAAAGAAGCCACCCGAGAGTCCGGGCAGAAGCATGCCCAGCGCACCGGCCAGGCCGGCCGCAAAGGCCCACAAGAACGTATTGGAGGTGTGAAGAGGCGGCAACAGCGTGAGGCCGTACGTCGTGGCCACACCCAGCAGAAAGAAAAGCACCGTGGCGAGGCTCCACTTCCGGATGCGGCGCAGGGCCAGCGGGGCGGCCACCAGCATAACGCCAAAAAAGAACGAAAATAGAGGGATAGGGTAGTGGCCCAGCAAGTGGATCATGCCGCGCGACAGGATCAACAGGCCCAGGAACACCGCGGCAGCCCACGTAGCCAGGAAATTACCGTCGATCTTGGCCCAACAGTCGGCAAAGCGTTTATGGCCGAGCAGCTCGAACGCTTCGCGGTCAATGGCCCGCAGCGCGCGCACAAGACGCTCGTGTATGCCGCTCATGAACGCCACCGTCCCCCCGGATACTCCCGGAAGAATGTCGACAGCCGCCATGATTAATCCCTTACCAAACAGGATAATATAATCCAGGGGTTTCTTCAATACTCTCCGCTTAGTCGATTTCGAACGGCGGCGCCGTGTTGGTATTCTTTTTCTCGATGCCGAGGAAATGGAGGAAGGTGTCTCCGCGCAGACCGAGGCGAATGGTTTCCAGCGGTATTACCTCTTCTGGCGCGATGTTGCCCAGGTTTACATTGGCACCCAGCAACTTGATGAACCAGACCTGCTGCGCTTTCTGGGGGGCTTCCCAGATGATCTTTTCAAAGGGGATCTTGGTGAGGATCTCTTGTACAAGGCCCGAGCGAACTTCGCCTGTAGAACGGAAAAGGCCTACGTTACCACCCTCGCGGGCTTCGCCGATCACCTTCCAGGCGCCGGCATCGAGCTCTTTCTGCATGAGGTCGATCCACATATACGGCGGAATGATCTTGTCGGCGTCTTTCGAACCTACTTCAGACAAGACCGTCACTTGCTCGGACAGCTTGGCAATGTAGTCGCATTTTTTGTCGTGGTCCAGGTCGATAGAACCGTCGGAAACCTCGGCAAATGACATGTCAAATTTATCCAGCAGGCGGCGATAGTCGTCAAACTGGTCGCGGATCACAAAGGCTTCAAACAGAGTGCCACCGAAATAGGTGGGGAGACCGGCTTCCTTAAAAACTTTAAGTTTGTCTTTCAGGCGAGGTGTGACGAAGGAAGTAGCCCAACCGAGTTTCACGATATCTACGTGGTCGGCACACATACTGACAAAATCTTCGGCTTCACGGATACTCAGGCCCTTGTCCATGGCCATAGTAAAGCCGTATTGCCTGGGCTTTGTAGTACGCTCAGGCAGGTTTTTAAGGTCGTAATTCATTAATTATTATCTTTTCTAAACTGCTCGACGATCTTGTACAGCGCCTTTTGAGTCTCCAGCTTAGGGAAGAAGTCAAACAGCGCAGTGTGACCATCGAAGTCCAAAATTAAGGCATTTTCCAAATAATTAAAGGCTTCCTTAAAACGGCCTGCTTCGATGAGGTACACCGTCATGCGGTAGAAAAGTTCGGCATCGTCCGGAATGTCGCTAAAACCGACCAATAACGTGTCTATTGCCTTGTTCAGGTCGCCCTGCTCAAAGTAAATAAATGACCAGTTCAGCCAGATCTCCTTGTCCTGCGGATCGAGCTTGGCCGCTTCTTCGTAAGCGTCGATGCTCGAAACGGTATTGCCGATCTTAAATTCGGCATGGGCAACAGATTTCCAGTATTCGGGATTTTCCGGGTGGATCTTGAGTGCTTTGTTGTAGAAATGCAGGGCCTGGTACCACTTCTCCTGTTTTTCCAGGCAGGCACCGGCACCGAACCAGGCCTCGTCGTACAACGGGTCCAGCTTGGCAGCTTTCTGGAAGTACTTCAGGCCCAGGTCGTATTGCTCCAGGCTTTCATACGCGGCCGCCAGGCAGCAATATACTTCCGGGCTCGGGCCTTCCAGCTCGATAGTCTTGCGAAAGGCATCGAGGGCCTTGGTGTACTCGCCCAGATTCATATGGGTGTTACCCATGTTGAAATAGGCCGAGGCAAAGGAGTCGTCTATGGTGATGGCGTAGTCGTACGCATGCATCGCCTCCTGGTATTTTTCCAGCTTGTTATATACGATCCCCAGGTTATACCAGGCAGGTGCCGAGTACGGGTCTTCGTCGATAAACTTCTGGTAGTATTCAATGCTGCTCTCCAGCTGTCCGGTTACATCCAGGCAGAAGGCCAGCTCATATAACGCGCCATCGTGGTTGATGTTGATCTCGATGGCTTTTTTATAGACTTCGATCGCCAGGGTATAATTTTCCATACTCTGGTAGGCAAGACCGATGTTATAGTATACTTCGTCTTTGTCGTCGGCAAACAACAGCGCCTGCTCGTAGTGCTCGATCGCCTCGTTGTGTTTTCCTTGCAGCGAAAGTACAGAGCCGATCGTCAGAAATATTTCGGCGTCGTTGGGCTGCAGTGAGCGTGCTTCTTCCAGCAGCTCAAGCGCCGCGTCGTACTCTTCTAAATTCGAGAGGATCTGTGCTTTGATCGTGATCAGCTCGGTGGAAAACGGATATTGACTAATGGCCTGGTTTACAGCCTGCAGTGCCTTGTTATGCTTGCCTCTGAACATGTAGAAATCAATGATCTGTTCATAGGCGTCCAAATCGAAAAATGCTGCCTTTTTCTTCCGGAGGTGTTCTTCAAATCGCCTGATGAGCTCATTTCCTTCTTCTTCTCGTTTGCGGTATTCTCTCGGCATGGACTAAAGGTTTGTCCTAAAGTAGATAATTTATGCGGTAAAGCTACGACCTTTCGACCTATTTTTTGCCCGCCGTTTTGGCCATGTAATATTGGCAGCACCATTGCAGACTGGCATCAATCGGTTGAAATTCGAACGACAAAGTCTTGCGGATCTTGTGGTTCTCAAATAAAAATTTTGTGCCTGCTTTACGGGCCGTTTCACGGGTGATGAGGGGCTCGGAGCCCGTCAGCGACGACCGGAAACCTTCCACTAACGCAACAACGTTTAACAAGGTTTTGTTCAGTTTGACAGAGGGTGCCTTTTTGTTAAAATTAGCCGCAATTTTTTGAAACAGGTCTTCAAAAGAAATGTTCCCCGCGCTGGCGATAAACCGCTCGCCCTCGACGGGCTGATGCAACAGTTGTACGGCGATGTCTGCGACATCGCGTACGTCGACATAATTTATATACCCGTCGGTATAGAATGGCTTTTGATCCCAAATATACTTAAACACCTTCGCGCTGCTTTTGCGCCAGTCGGCCGGCGCGAGTATGACCGAAGGGTTGACGATCACCGTGCTGAGGCCTTCTTCCTGGCCGCGAAAAATTTCCAGCTCGGCATAGTACTTTGATGCTGCATAACGGGAAGAGGTCGTATCGCTTACCCACTTGTTTGTTTCGTCGATGAGGGCCTGGCCCTTCTGCCGGCCCAGTGCCGCCACCGAGCTGATGTGTACCAGGCGGCGGATGCCCTGGTCGAGGCATGTATTCACTACGTTGCGCGTGCCTTCGATGTTGATGTCCATCATGTCCCTGGCAAAGCGTGGGCTGAACGACACGATCGCGGCGGCGTGGATCACGTGTGTTACACCCTGCAGGGCTTCGGCCAGGGCCACCTCGTCGCGCACATCGGCTTCGCGCCAGGTGATCCTGTCGGCCACGTCGGCGAGCAGCGACCTGTCGCTATCCTGGCGGGCGATGGCTACAAATGGTTCCTGTTGGGCCAGGAGCTTCCGCACAAGGAAACTACCCAGCAGTCCGTTTGCCCCGGTAACAGCGATCATGATTTTTCGAATTGGCTAAAGTGTATGATTGAGCAGTGGCAAAGATAAAGCTTTTTGAAAGTACTTCATGCCCTGCGCGCGCGCAATCAATTGGGCGTGCTGCAGATGGTGACAATCGCTGCCCAGAAAGTGTACCCACCCCTTGTCGATCAGGCGGTGGGCCGCCTGTTGCACGTCGCGGGAGTAATGGCCCACGATCGATCCGATGTTGACCTGGAACAAAATGCCCCGGTCCAGGTAATCCTGTAATTTGGCCTCGTCGCGCAGCAGGTACATGTACCTTTCGGGGTGCGCCAGCACCGGTCGGTAGCCCTTTACCGCAGCCAGGAAGATAAACTCCTTCATGTTGAAGGGCTCGGTCAGGAAATTGGTTTCGAAAAGCAGGTAATTTTTCCCCAGCGTCAGCAGCGGCATGTTGTTCTCCAGCATGTGCATCAGGTTCTCGTCGAGGTAGTACTCCGCCGCGCTGTGCAGCTCCATGGCAATGCCGCGCTCCTGCAGGTAGTGGCGCAGCTCGCCCAGCCGGGCCAGGATGCCCTCGGTGGTGTTGCGGTAGCTGTCGCTCATGACGTGTGGCGAGGTGATCAACCGGGTATACCCCAGGCGTTGAAACTCGCGGATGATCTCCTCGGCTTGCTCAAAGGTTTGCACCCCGTCGTCCAATGCCGGCAGCAAGTGCGAATGCAAGTCGGTCGTGAGCGGCGTTGCGGTGGGAGAGTCCTTTTTTTTAAACCAGCGAAGCACAGTAGTAGGGGAAAATAAATGAGTTAGCGTTTGAAGAATGCACGGAGCATCTCCACCTTGCTGTCACGTTCTTCTTCGTAGTAGCCATAACCGTACGTCTTCCCGCTGAGCGTCGGCAACGCGTTGAGCAGGGTCGTGACGTTGGTAATACGGTTGATGGTAACGATGCGTTGCAGGTTCTTGATGAAATCGCGCTTCGAATAATCCGCCCGGAAGATATAGATCGACAGGTCCGCCCGCTTCATCGCCTGAATGCCGTCTGTTACCAGCCCCACCGGGGGGGTGTCGAGCAGAACGATGTCGTAGTGCTTCCGGAGGTCTTCCAGCACGGATGCAAACTCGCCGTTCAGCAACAGCTCCGACGGGTTCGGCGGGATCGGCCCGGAAGGCAGATAGTCGAAGTACTCCAGGTTCGTGCGCAACACACAGTCCTGCCACCGGTCCTTGCGGATCAGCACCGTGCTCATACCTTTCGAGGGGTCCGGTATATCGATCGGCAGATTTGCCTTCGTCTTGCGCATATCGAGGTCGATCAGCACAACCTTCTTGCGTGAGACGGCGATCGCGGCGCCCAGGTTCAACGCCACAAACGACTTGCCCTCGCCCGAGATCGTAGACGACAATGCCACGACACGCTGCGGCGAATCGGCCCGGAAGAAATCCAGGTTGGTGCGCAGCGTACGGATCGCTTCGCTTACCACCGACCTCGGGTTATTCACCACGTGCAGGTTTTGAATGCCCGTATGGCGCGACGCGGGGATCACCCCCAGCACCGGCAAGCCCGACATTTTTTCCAGCTCGTGCACCGCCGTGATCTTGTTGTTGACCAGGTATAATACACCTACTGAAAAAAAGATCAGCATCAAACTGGCCACCAGGCCCACGCCGGCAATCATGCCGCGGTTGGGAGAGATGGGCGTGGAGGGAAGCGACGCGGGCGAAAGGATCTTAAAGTCAGGTGTCGTGCCGGCCTGGGCGATTTCAAAGCCAGCCTTCGACTGCATCAGCGACAAGTAGAACTCTTCGTATAGTTTGTAGAAACGTTGGTTCTTCGAGAACTGCGTACTCTTGTCAGGCAGGTTGGCAAAGTCATCCTCCAGCGTGTTCTTGCGCCGGTTGAGCTCTTGCAGCCGTGTTACCCAGTGGTTCTTCAGCTCCTGCAGCTGTTGTGACGCCTTGCGGCTGCGTGTGTCGACCTCTTGCTGCTGCTCGCGGTAGGCGAATGTCTTTTCGTTGTACGACAGCTTCATGCGCTCCATCTCCTGCGTAAGCTCCTGGATGCGGTCGAGATCCCGATACAGATAGTCGGGCAGCGCCTGTTTGAGCGTGGGCGATAAAAATACCTCCTGCGCCGGAATGCCGTCCAACAGCCGGCTTACGTCGCGAATGCGGGTGGTCAGGTCGTAGCGTTGAGAGTCCACTTTGTTGATGGCCTGTATCGTTTTGGCCAGGTCCTGGTCCAGGTTGTTGGTCTTGTTCTGTAACGTGAACTTCTTGAAGTAATCTTCAAAGCCTTCCATTTTCAGCTCGATCTGTTGCAGCTCCTTGTTCAGCCAGTCGATCTTCTGCGTGTTGGTCAGGTTCTTTTGATCGTAGCTGTAGCGCAGATACAGGGCGTCGATGGTGTGCACGATCGCCTGGGCCTTGTTCGGCTGATTATCCTTAAAGGCGACGCGGATCGTTTTGGCCGAATAGTTCAAAGGCTCGACGACCAGGTTGCCGGAGATATAGTTCAACAACACATCGCGGCTGTTGATGATAAAGAACAGGTCTATTTCGTCCGTCGTGCTGAAGCTGGCATTTTTTGTCAGCACCAGCTCAAAGTTGGTCGCCCTTACCGGCGTATTGTATGTGCCTTTTACCTTGTTGCCTTCTTCGCCTACATACAAGTAGAACTCGTCGTCGTTGATCTTTTCGAAGAAGATCGGTTGGTTATAGGCCGTGGTACGTTCCGGGGTATAGTCCACGTTCACCGGCGTGCCGGTAAAGAGCTCGTGGTTGAGGACTTCACCCTTGCTGAAGTAGCTTACGTCCAGGTTGAGGGAATCCAGCACCTGGCTCAGAAAGAGCTTCGAGCGGATCAGCTCGATCTCGCCCGAGATCGGGTCGGTGGCCAGCGGATCGTCGGCCACAAAGGTTTCGATGCCCAGGGCATTTGCTTCGTTCTTGATGTCGAGCTTGATCTCCGACGACGACTCGTACAGGTCTTTGGTATAGCGGATCACGATATAGGCCGCCGCATTGATGACGACAAAGATCAGCAACAGCCACCACAGGTTGGTCTGTATAATAACACGCAGCTTGTGCAAGTCTATACCTTCCGGAGGGGCGGTAGCAGTGGCAATATGGGGTTTGGCCGGTTCCACAGGTGATGGTTATAATCCGATGATCACCACCACCAGGGTAGTAACGCTTGTTAAGACGGTCAGGATAGGTCCATAGTCGCGAAGGCCTTCCAGCAGAGGTCGCCGGATCGGCTCGACATACACAATATCGTTGGAATGGATCACGATATTATTCTCCAGATAGCCCGCAAAGGTGCTCAGGTCGGCGATCATGACCGTGTCGCCGCGCAACACGCGAATGTTATACGCCTTGGCGTCGTTGTGGATGCCTTTTGCCAACGCCAGCACCTCGGTTAACCGCATGTTCTCATTCGCCAGCGGGATAACCTGCCCTCCCGGTGCGCCGAGCACGACCACGCGTTTGTTCAGGAACTTCAACCGGATAAACATGTCCGTGTAAAATTTAGTATACGTCTGCTGTAAGACGCCCTCCGCCTGTAGCAGCGTCAACCCCTCCAGCCGGATGGTATCGATCATCGGAAACTTCACCAGGCCCTCCTGGTTGACGAGATAGCTGCGCACCTCTTCGCCGGTAGTGATGATGGAAGTAGGATTTTGTACGGGAAGACCTTTTGAAAGAAAGCGGTCGGGATCTACCAGGCGCTCGCCGTTCTTTGTGTAGAACTCAATGGCCAGCAGGTCGTTCCGCTGAATGGTGTAGTTCTTTTCCGCAGCGTTGGCTTGCGCCTTCACAGCGTCCTTTTGATCGGTCTGGAACATGATGTTCTGCCGGTACGAGGCGCAGGAAGAGGCGAGCATTGTCAGGACCGCCAGGAAGCACGCTGAACGAAAAAATGAGGATCGTTTCAAGATAAAAAGTGCGTTAATTTCCGCCTAATATCGTGAAATTACGGATTTTCTTAATAACTCTTCCAGGGTCGGCAGATGCTGGTCCTTTTCCGACAAAATAGGGTCGTTTATTTGCCAGTTGATATTCAGCTGGGGGTCGTTCCAACGTACGCCGACCTCGGCGTCCCGATGGTAATGATGCGTGCATTTGTAGAAGAAAACAGAGTCTTCCAGCGCCGAGAAGCCATGGGCGAAACCTTCGGGCACCAGCAGCATGTTGTTCCGGCGGGCCTCCAGCAAGCAATAATATACCTTGCCAAAGGTAGGAGAGCCCGCGCGCAGGTCGGCGGCCACATCCAGGATCGTACCCTGAAAGACCGACACCAGCTTGGTCTGGGCGTGTGGCGCCAGCTGCATGTGCAGCCCCCGCACAACGCCCTTCCTGGAGAACGACTTGTTCTCCTGAACGAACTTATCGGTTATGCCGTGTTGGGCGAAGAGGTCCTCGCGGTAGAACTCGTAGAACCATCCGCGACTGTCTTCTAGAACAGAAGGAAAAATCTCCAACAACCCTTCTATGCCGGTTTGCTTTACTTCCATGAAAAATGAATGGCCTGTTACGATGCCTTTTTGAACTCGCTGATCGTCTGCAGGTATTTGTTGATGACAACGGACTCGCTGTACTCCGTTTCCATCTTCACCCGACCGTTCTCACCGAAAAGCTTCAGGGTGGCGTTTTCCATGCCGGCCATCTCCTTCATCTTTTCTGCCAGGTCGTCTGCATCTTTCAGCCTGCAAAGAAGGCCATTAAAATTGTTTTTCACAACATGGTTGCAGCCCGGTACATCCGTGGCGATGATGGGCTTCGACGAGCTCGCCGCTTCCAGCAATGTGCGCGGCGTACCTTCGCGGTAGGAGGGCAGCACGATGCAATCCGCTGCCTGGATGAACTGACGCACGTCGTTGGTCGTGCCCAGGTATTCGATTATGCCCTGGTCGATCCATTCCTGGATCACCTCGGTCTTGATGCCGCGCTTGTGCAGCGGGTCCATCGCGCCCAGTACCTGGAAGCGGGCGTTCACACCCGCCGCCCGTAATTTCTTCACGGCCTCGATATATTCCAGCACACCCTTGTCGGTAATGAGGCGGGAGATCATCAGGAACGTAAAAGTGTCGTTGCGACGGAAATCCATCGGCAGGAACTTCTGCAGATCGATGCCCGAGCCGGGCACCAGGTCCACGGCACGCTCCGGCACGAGTTTACGTGTCACAAACAGCTTTAAATCGTCGGGGTTCTGGAAGAAGACCTTCCGGGCAAAGCGGAAGCTGATCTTGTACAGCATGATCGCCACGGCAGACACCAGGTTGTCCTTCAGGAACACCGTGCCCAGGCCGCAGACGTTGTTTACGACCGGGATCTTCAGCATCGACGCCGCCAGGGTGCCGTACACATTCGGTTTGATCGTGTAGTGTAAAATGACGTCGGGGCGCATCTTCTTGTAAATGGCGTACAGCTCGACAATTAAAGCCGAATCCTTGACAGGGTTGGCTCCCCGGCTGTCCATCCGCACCCTGTGGTGCACGCAACCGGCCGCCACAAGGAGATTAGTGTACTCATCTTCGGGTGCAACAGTGTGCACCTCATGCCCCTCTTCAAGCAGGGCGCGAACAAAGTTCATCCGGAAATTGTAAATGTTCCAGGACGTGTTGAGGACGATAGCAATTCTCATGGGCTCTGGTTGAGAAAATTGAAATTATCCTGAATCCGGTAAAGGGTAGAAAATTCGGCTGTATGTGAGGAAATTCCAGCTGAATTCGGGTTTCGGTGTATTGTCAAAATTAGGAAAAAGTAACCCAACCATGCAACAAGCGGAAAAAAATATACGTTAAGAATTGTTCACTTTTGTAAAAGATATGAAGGAAGCAGAAAATACAGCCGTTTTAGTTGCACTCAGTAGCACCCGCACCCAGGAGGAAACCCAGGAGCATCTCGACGAGCTGGCTTTTCTGGCTGAGACATCGGGCATTAAGACCATTCACCAGGTGGTGCAGAATTTGCCGCACCCCGACTCCCGCACCTTTCTGGGAAAAGGCAAGCTGGCCGAGCTCAAGCAGTTCGTGGTGCAGAACAAAGTGCGACACATTATCTTCGACGAAGACCTCAGCCCCTCGCAGCTGCGCAACCTCGAGCGGGAGTTCAACCCCAAAGAACAGGAAGACTTTAAAGTCCGCATCTATGACCGAAGCTTGCTGATCCTGGATATTTTCCTGTGGCGTGCACAGACCGCGCAGGCCAGGACACAGGTCGAGCTGGCCATGAACCAATACCTGCTGCCCCGCCTCACCCGCATGTGGACGCACCTGGAACGCCAGCGCGGCGGCACGGGTACACGCGGTGGTGCGGGTGAAAAAGAGATCGAGACCGACCGTCGGAACATTCGCCACCAGATCACCATCCTGAAAGAGCGTCTCGAAAAGATCGAAAAACAACGCGCCACCCAGCGCAAGTCGCGCGGCAGCGTTGTGCGTGTAGCCCTGGTGGGATACACCAACGTCGGCAAGTCCACGCTCATGAATTTGTTATCGGGTTCCGGCGTGCTGGCCGAAGACAAGCTCTTCGCCACCGTCGACTCCACCGTGCGCAAAGTAGTGTTCGGCAACATCCCGTTCCTGCTGTCCGACACCGTAGGGTTCATCCGCAAATTACCGCACCACCTGATCGAGTCGTTTAAATCCACCCTCGACGAAGTGCGCGAAGCCGACCTGCTGCTGCACGTCGTAGACCTGGCGCACCCCTACCACGACAACCAGATCGAGGTGGTCACCAAGACCCTCGAAGAGATCGGCGCCGCCAACATCCCCACCATCCTGGTCCTGAACAAGATCGACCTCTTCCGCCAGAAGAACCCCGACATAAACCTCGAAGAGATGCGCGGCTTCTACCGTCAGAAGGGCTTCGAAAACGTCGTGTTCGTGTCGGCCACCGCCAATGAAAACGTCAATGGCCTGAAGCAAATGATCTTCGAAAAGGTAAAAGAACGGCACATCCAGATCTTCCCCAACTTCCTGAAGGACGGCTACGAGTTCTCGCCGTGGCCGGTCGAGTCGGTATAAGGATTCCGTTGTATGAGCATACTCCGCTATACCAGGACGACGATCGGTGCCGGGCACAACACGGGCTATGAGCCCACCCGGCTGGACTTCTTTGACGGCGAGCAATTCCTTACACGCATCGACAGCCATACGATGACGGGTAAGTTTATGTGGCGGGGAGTCGAGTATAAGTTTCAGCCCAGGAGAATGCCTTTTGTCGGACGCAAGTATCAGATCCTTGGCGGTGGACGCGAGGTCGGCGAGATCCGGCTGGCCCGCGGTTTTTTATCCTCTAAAAAGACCGCGCTGAAAATCTGGGGCGATAGCCTGAACCTCATGCTGATGCTGGATTTTGATGCCGGCGCAGATACGTCGCTTCAGGATGAAAAGTATCGGATTGTTTATAAGCCGGAGGTGCCTGTGCGTCGTCCAGGGCAGGCTTACGATTATCTGAGTGTTTCGAACGGGGAGATCGACACGGGTGGGGTGGATACGCTGGTTGTTTTGTTAGGACTTTGTGTAAAGGATCTGGAGGCGTGGGATTTGGTGTATCAGGCGTCTTAGAAACTCATGGAACAAAGGTTAGCAGTGGTTCATGGGTTGTATCGGGTGGCCTTGGTATAGCTATGGTATAGGTGAAGTAGGGCTTTGATACGGGTATGATAGGGCTTTGATACGGGTAAAACCCTGTTTTCGGAATTGAGGTGCGGAGGTGATTGTTGGGAGGCTTGTGATGGCTTTTGGGTAACCAACTGGTGGTCAGTGGTTAGTTGGTTCTCTTCGGGTAGGGCCCTGGGAGAGGTACAGATTTAACAAAAAAGGTCTGCGGGATGCATTATTTTTTATCTTTGCGCCCTTGTCGTGGTGAAAATTGAGCGGTTTAACGACAAACTGGCCCCGTAGTTCAATGGATAGAATAGGAGTTTCCTAAACTTTTGATGCAGGTTCGATTCCTGTCGGGGCTACTTTCGATTTAGAAGCAAATTTTTCGGAGTTTGCTTTTTTATTTTGTAATCTTTTCAATTTTTGCGGTTTGAGTTCGCACACCTCTTGTGGGTTGTGCCGATATTATATTCCTACGTAGCTCTCAGGAAAAGCTTACGGGAATTGGAGTGCTAAAAAATGCAGCGAAGCGGAATGTTAGCCCGACCTGCCGGGTCTATCCCACGTGACCAAACATATTTTGAAAGATAATAAATTTCGCTATACTAAACCCGGCAATGACTTATAGCTTGTGTTGGCGGTATTTTTATAACTGATCTTACTTATTTACAATTAATTTCCAATTTTTCAATCTCCTCAGTGTAATCTGGATACTTTGTTTTAATTCCCAGTTCGATTGCTTTGATAACATCTACACATGCATCTTTATGCCTATTCATTGCAACAAGAACTAAGGATCGGCTTTTATAGGCAATTGAATTTTGAGGATCTAACTCAATTGATTTACTGATGTCAGCGTACGCAGCCTCATTGTCCTTTAACAGATACTTTACCAAGCCCCGGTGCTCGTAAGAATATGGGTTAGGATTAATCCGTAATTCATCAGTAAAATCCCTAATAGCTTTTTCATACTCACCGAGTTTTCGATAAGCAAATCCGCGATTTGTTCTTGCTAATGATTTATTTGAATCAAGCTCAATGACTTTCGTGAAGTCATGAATACAGTCTTCATACCTCAAATCCATTTCTTTTGCATAACCCCTTTGAAAGTAAAGGTCGGCATTATTTGGTGTTGCCTTTATGATTTCGTCCAGTTCATTAATCATTTTGTTCCAGTTTCTTTCTTGTTTAAACCGGTCAACTCTCTCCAGTCGTTCTTCAACCGAAATGTCCGTTGATTTGCAACAAGCCAAAAAAGAACAAATAATTATTAGTCTTAATCTCATATATAAAAATTGCGGCCAACGCGCGAATATACGCAATAGCGGATATTTTTTCTTTATGGTGAGACGCTGAAATTGCCCAATTCGTTGCGCTTCATAAAACTTATCTCAATGCCGGGCCCTTTTCGCACTGGGGTGAACAGGAGAAAGAAGCCATCAGAAACAATTTCACTTATCATTCGACAAAAATCGAAGGCCTTACGCTGAATTATGGGCAGACAATAAAATTTTTGAAGGACAACATCGTCAGAGTTGGGATGGGAATGAAGTATGTTTATGATCTCAAAAATCATCGCGGTGTTCTTGACAAGATTTTCTCCGCTTTTGAAGAAACAAGTCTGACTGAACAGACCATTAAAAGTCTCCATGGGGAACTGATGAAGGACGATGCGCAATGGGAGGTTCAGGACGCCCTGCTGGCTCCAGCGGGTCACTATAAGACAGAGGATAACTTCACATTACGCCCCAATAACCAATATCACATGTACCTCGAGTACTCAAAAGTACCTGAGGCTGTTAGAGCGTTGATCGAGGAGACTCAACAGCAATTGGATCAAGGGCCAGCATGGAAGGCTGAACAAAACTATTCCAAGCATCCACTTTCTGTCATTGCCGGTTTTTACTACAAGTTTTTACAAATTCATCCGTTTTCAGATGGGAACGGCAGGCTAACCAGGTTGCTGACAACCCTTCTCTTATTAAAGCATCAATTGCCTCCCATTATCATTAGGGAGGAAGAGCGGTTAGTTTATTTTAAAGCATTGATCGACTCAGAAAACGATTCGTTACATATGCCGATGGTTCAATTTTTCGCGGATAAGGCGATAGACCTAATGAAACAGCGAATTGCATTATGCGAACAACGCGATACCTCGGCTCCTGATTTTAATGAGCCGTCTATTTAAGGCGGCCATAAAGGCAGTTATTTGGATAGTTCCGCCATTTTTTGAAAGCCTTGGTTCAGCAAGCACGAACGCAGCACCCTCCGATCTACTAAAATCCTTCTAATTGTGAAAAATAGAAGGCTTTTTTATGCCTGACCGAAAGGGAATCGAAATACAACAGGTTCCTGTGGTAAGGTCATCGTCCTGACAATGGGTAACTTTCAATTCTAGTTATAGCGTACGAATTAACACATATCAATTAACCGGAGATGTAACTTTAATTCTGGTACTCACTTTTTCTTCACTACAACGGTTTGACCTTCCCTTACCTCATCGGTAGCCTTAGTGAGCAGGAAGTCACCCTCTTGCAAGTCACCAAAAACTTCAACTTTGTCGCTGGTGTTAATACCCGTGCGCACATCCACCCATTCGGTTTTGCCTTCGCGTACACGAATGATAAATTTTCGTTCCAATGTTGTTACCACGGCAGCGTAGGGGACAACGAAACTTGGACTGTCACGCTTTACGTTGAAACTGGCATTGCCGTACATCCCGGATTTTAATTCGCGGTTGCCATTGGATACTTCGAACTCCCACAGTTCCGTTCTCGTCTTTTCATCGATTTCGTTGGATTTGCGGGCCAGTGTAGCGGAATATTTCTTTGTCGGTTGTGCATCTACTGAGAATATGATAATGTTGGATTCAGGAAGGGCCGAGGTGTATACTTCGGGTACTGCCATGCGTAAACGAAGCTTCGTCAAATTCTCCAACACAATTATAGGCGTTTGGTCTTTCCCTACCAAGGTGCCGGGATAAACATTGCGCTTGGTGACTACTCCATCAAAAGCAGCACGAATAACCAGGTAGTTCTTCAGTTGTGCATTTGCCTCCGCGCCAGCCCGTGCTGCTTCGTAAGACGCACTATCGGTGAGCATCTGGTTTTTGATTCGCTCCAATTCGCTGTCGGATATAGCACCTTTCTCACGTGATGCTAACAGTGTTCTTTTATACACATCCTGGCCTGTGCGGTATTTTGATTTAGCAGCCTGAAGATTCGCCACCGAGATTGCATAGTTGGCGGTGACTTCCGGTGCATCGAGAATGATGAGCACATCGTTCTTGCGTACGCGATCACCAATGTCCACTTTCAGTTCGCGCACATAGCCTTGCACCTTGGCAAATACTTCCGCTTTTTTCCAAGGCAGCAGTTCGGCAGGAAGCGACAACGTCTTGCTAATAGATTCTTTTTTTAATGCAAAAACCTGGACCGAGTCGGCCGCCTGAGCGGAAGTAGTTTCGCTTTTTTTTGTGCCGCACGACCAGATAAGTAATGATAGTGCAGTGGCGATAACGAATCTATTTTTCATAATGTTATTGTGCATGGTAATACTTGCTGGTTTCGTCTTCAGGATCGAGTGATGCACTTTGATAACTACGATTGCCTTCGATGGAATTATAAATCAGTGGAAGAAAAAGCAATGTGCTGATCAGTGAGAACATCAGGCCACCGATCACGGCAATACCGAGTGGTGCAATCTGGTCACCACCTTCGCCTAACCCAAGCGACATCGGGATCATCCCCGCAATCATCGCCAGGCTCGTCATTACAATAGGGCGTAGGCGATTAAATGCTCCTTCGCGGTAAGCATTGGGGTTTCCTTCCTTTCGAAATTGTTCAGCATTAGTGACGAAGAGAATGGCATTGGCAATGGCCACACCAACGCCCATGATCGTACCCATGTATGACTGTATGTTCAGTGTCTTTCCGGTAAGCAATAACAACAGAAAAGATCCTGCGATAACAGCCGGGACGATGGAGAGTACCACGAGTGATAACCGGAATGACTGGAAGTTCGTAGCGAGTAATAAAAAGATCACTACGATGGCGATGAGTAATCCGGTTTGCAGTTCGCTCATAGTTTCGTTGAGCAAATCGGCCTGTCCCTTCACCATGATCTTAACACCTTTCGGCAGCTCGCCCAATGATGCAACGGCAGTGTTTACATCACGTACAGCACTTCCCAAATCCTGATTGAAGATGTTCGCTGTGATCGTGATAAACCGTTGCTGGTTTAGCCTGTCGTACTCACCCGGTGTTGATGTCATGCGCCAACTGGCGATATCACGCAAATACACGGGAGGATCGTTCAGCACAGGTACGCCTTCAATATCATCCGTGGAGTTCATAATGAACTGGGGATATTCCACCTGCACCTGATAAGCAGTACCGGTATTTTTATCAAGCCAGTAGTTGGGTTGCGTAAAACGGCTCGATGACGTTGCTGCGACCATCGACTTTCCAATGTCATCTACACTGAGTGAAAGTTGGCCGGCTTTCACGCGATCAATTTCAATCTTCACTCCGGGATAATCAAGCGGTGTAGCAATCTGTGCATCGCGCAGGTAAGGAATCGTTTTTAACTTTGATAGAAGTTTATCTGCAATCTTCCGCGTCTGATTAAAGTCACGACCTTGAATAGCCAACTCCACTGGATTGCTTGAACCAAGATTGATCACCTGATCGACGAGGTCTCCGGGCTCGAATGAGATGGTGACATTTGATAACTTCTTTTCAACTACTCCGCGCAAGCTTTCTTTAAAAGATTCAATGCCAGTCGATGCGCCCTCTTGCAGGTTGATCCGGATGACGGCTTCATGCGGCCCGCTTGTCCATAAGTGAATCAAATTCACCGGATAACTCGATGGCTGCGTTCCCACAAATGCTGAAGTGATTTCAACTTCGCCACCCGATACGCTATCAGCCAATTGAAGAACACGTTTCGCAACTTGTTCAGTGCGTTCAAGTCGTGTGCCTACCGGGAGTTTCACGCGGACAACTGCTTGCCCTGCGTCGGTCTTCGGAAAAATCTCTGTCCCAATAATCATGACCAGCACTGCGATCATTGCAATACTCAATACTGCGTAAGCACTTAGTGCAAATCCGGATTTTGATTTAAGCTTGTCCAGGGTTGCTAAGTAGCGTTCTCTGAACCGGTCAAACTTCGCTGTTGAATGTTCAGGCAGGGAATCGCTCAACAACCAGTTGGCCATGACCGGAACAAAAGTATTTGAGAGAAAGAAGGACCCGATCATGGCAAAACCTACTGACAATGCGAGAGGCAGGAACATCCCTCGCGGCACACCACTCATAAAGATGGACGGAACAAACACAGCAAGAATGCAAAGCAGGATCAACAGCTTTGGCCACACAATCTCTTTACACGCATCGAGTATCGCGCGTGACTTTGATTTGCCCGTTTCCTGGTGACGATGAATGTTTTCAATGGTCACGGTTCCTTCATCCACCAGAATTCCTACCGCAAGAGCAAGTCCACCAAGAGTCATGATGTTGATGCTCTGACCGGCCAGAAACAGAAATGTAACTCCTGTAAGCAACGCCAAAGGAATGGTGAGCACAATGATCAATGCACTCCTTCTATCACCCAGGAATAGCAACACCATCAAGCCCGTAAGTAATGCTCCGAGTCCTCCTTCAAATAATAGGTTTTTGAGTGAGTTGATGACATAGCCGGACTGGTCGAACTCGTACGTCACCTTTATGTCGTCGGGAATAGCTGCCTGCATTTCAGGTAATGCCGCCTTCACTCGTTTCACCACTTCCCATGTTGAAGCAGTGGCACGCTTGGTAACCGGAATGTACACCGACCGTTTTCCGTTAATCAGCGCATAACTTGTGGTAACATCTGCCCCCAACTGCACCTGAGCAATGTCGCGTACATAGATGGCTGCACCTGACCCGAGTGTGAGCGGCACCCGTTCCAATTCTTTGTAGTTCTCTACCTGCGTATTCAATGGCGTGAGTAAGGTTTCATCGCCAATGCGAACATTTCCAGCAGGTGTGATCGTATTTGATTTGGCGATGGCTTGTACTACTTGGTCGGGCGTGAGTTTATAGTTTTTTATTTTATCCGGATCAACTTTGATGATAACCGTTTTCTGGTTTCCCCCAAAGGGCGGCGGAGCAGAGACGCCTGGCAACGTAGAGAACATCGGACGAACGCGGAATAATGCCAAGTCGGAGATTTCTGAAAGTGATTTAGCATCGGATGTAAAGACCAACTGTCCGACCGGAACGCTGCCCGCATCGAACCGTGTGATAAACGGAGGCACTGTACCCGGAGGCATGAAGGCGCGTGAACGATTCACATAACCGACTACTTCCGCCATCGCCTGGCTCATGTCGGTGTCTTCCTGAAATTGTATCTTAATGATGGTCGCCCCCTGTATCGATTTCGATTCGACAAACTTCACACCTGTTACATAGAGGAAGTGATATTCATAATACGATGTAATCAATCCCTCCATTTGCTCAGGCGACAGTCCGCCATAGGGCTGTGCCACATAGACGGTAGGCAGACCGAGTGTGGGGAAAATGTCGATCTTCATGTTTCGCGCGGCCAATACAGAGAAGAACACAATCGCCAGCACGGCCACTAATACCGTTATCGGTTTTCGCAAAGCGCCTTGTAGTAGATTCATATAGTTAGTTGAACTGGTTCAGGAAAATATGAATGTCACCCTGTACTGCTGCCTTGTAAAGCAATGCTTTCCATGCATTCAGGTATGCCCGTTTCAGATCGGCTTCTGATTTAATCAGTACATATTGTGCTTGTATCAGATCGGCATAGTTCACGAGGCCGGAATTGTATCGGCTTATCAACGTGCGGTAGGAGAATTCAGCCGACTCATAGAATGACGGACTTTCGTGCGCGATCTTCAATGCATTCGCAAGCGTGACGTCAGCCACATCATTCTGCTTTCTTAATTGCAGATTTACCGTGTTCAATTTCTCTTGCTCCGCTTTGATCTCCGACTCCCGTGCATTTACCTGGTGACGGACATTGGCGAATCGAAGTAACGGAACGCTCAATATCAGTCCTACTCCATAGTTATATCGGCTGAACGAGAGTCCGTCTTCCGAATTTAACTGGCCGTCGTATCGAATGCCTGATCCCCTTGCATAAGCTGCTCCCCAAAACGACAACGTTGGATACATTGATGTTTGTACGTACTTTTTTTCGTATTGATTGATTAACACACGACTCATTGAAAGGCGGATCAATGGATGCTGTTGTGGAAGTGTGTCAACGGTGATGAAAGGCAGTAACTTAAAATAGCTGCTATCAATCGAATAATTAGCCTGTTCACCGCCCAGCAATTCGGATAGTATTAGTTGCTGTGACTGTTTCAGTTTCTCATATTCAAGTAATTCAATTCTTGCTCGTGATAGTTCCGCTTTGAACAAGGCTGTGTCTGTTCCTGGACGAAGGCCACTTCGTGTCAACGACTTCACGATGCGCACATTGTCTTGCGCGCGCTCCAGATTTTTGGAATATACGTTCACCAGTTTATGTGTCAACACCAGGTCGAGATAGGCATTTGCAGTTTTAACCTGGTGCTGAAATACTTCCTGAGCCTGATCAGCTTGCTGATATTCCTGGTAAGCTCGAGCCGAATTGATCCTTGACTTACGTTGGCCGAAAGTAAAAGGCTCCCAATTCAACAGTAGTCCTCCAACACTACCAAAGACTGCATCGTATGTATTGGTGGTTGACGGAGGTCCGCTGATAGGAACGAATCCATGACCAACTGCCATGCCGGTGATGTTGTTGTACGTGGCATAGTTCAATTGATACGCGGCATCAAGAGATGGAAGTGCTGTGCTTTTCGCAAACGCCACCTGATCTTTTCGTGCCTGAACTTCGTATCCTTTTGCCTTGAGCAGTGGATAATTGGCTTCCGCTTGCTTCAGTATCTCTTGTAAAGCCTGACCATGACAGAAATGTGTGATGAAAATCAGACTAATAATGAGTGTATATCTTTTCATAATTATACGATACCTAAGCCGATGGCAATGGAGAGAACGAATAACATGACAGTGACGATATTTTGAATAACTTTTAGATAAGCGCCAACAATGGCCGCGATAAAAGCGGGAATTCGAACGACCCCACGAAAGGTCCGAGAAAGTCGGGATTGGGCAAACCAGTTTTGGCGAAGCGGCCAGAGCTGAGCTTGCCTGCAAAGAGAAACTTCTGAATTCCCTCCGAAAGGAAAACAGCACCCACCATGAACCGGATTAATATCGTTGTTGATGCAGTATCGGTTGACGCGATCTTTTTAAAAGTCATTAGAATGGACGATTTGAAAACAAATCACCAACCTGCTGGAAGATGATAATGCGAATTAAGACCTGATCCCGGCGGTTTTTGCGGTATAATTCGATTTTATTATAGTATTATTGAAAATACCTGGACCGGAAGGCTTGTGGGGTTTTTCCCACGGTCTTTTTGAAGTACTTGATGAAGTGCGACGGGTCGGTGAAATTGAGAGCAAAAGCAATCTCGCTGATGGTCTTATCGGAATGAATCAGAAACCGTTTTGCTTCCAGTATCACCTGTTCAGTAATCAACTCGCTTGCTGACTTCCCTGAAACTTTGCGGCAGATGGCATTCAGGTTTTGAGGTGAAAGACCGATATGATCGGCAACCTGATTAACCTTGAGATTGGAAACTGGATTTGCCTGTTGAATAAAGTACTGAAATTTTCTAAAAACTTCCTGGCCTTTAGAAATGACAGTAACACTGGTCTGATCCTTATGACGTAATAATTTAACAAGTGCGACCTGAAGATAACCTTGTAAAAGTTCAGTAGAATTTTTTGAAGGATTACGATACTCTTGCTCCATCTCGCCAAAGATGAAATCAAGGTTATCATCTTCCGAGGGGTTGACGTAGACGGTATCTTCCAGTGAACGTACAAGATTCATCAGATCTTTCTTATCGAAGAAACCTTCGCGGAACAGCATCACATAACCTTTAGGAATCTCCGTCATTTCCCAATAGTGTAGCTGACCAGAAAGAAAGAAGACAACGGGAGGTGCGATTTGAAATTTATCAGCATCAATCCAGTGAAAACCTGCGCCTTGAGATAAGTAGATCAGTTCAAAGTACGCATCGTGTTTGTGTGGTTTGGTGCGCTTGACTACTTCCTTGAAACGGGAAATCTTGAAGAGTTGTTTTTCTTTGAGTTTATTCTTTAGGGTGATATCATTTGAATCACGTTCCATAACTGAAGTACGTTGAAGGCTACTGAGAACAAATATACAGATGACCTCTTATCATCCCGTCTAAATATCGATATCATAGTGCCGACGAGTCCTCATAGCAGGTCACGCCTAGGGTGATTCTCATTTCACCCAGCAGACGAAGCGGTTCTGGCGCAAATTCCCAGTTACATTGGTTCGTATAGGCCAGTGTGACGGTGAGGTTGATGTCGGTGACCCCCACCTGTCGCAGGATGTCAAAGTGCTGGTGTAGGGCTATCACAACGGTCTCCAGGTCTCTCCCCTCTAGCAGGGCGCTGCCGCCGGGTACGGGCTTACCCTTGTAGCGGCCGATCGTGCCGATAGAACCTGGCTCTTCCTGCGCGGTAAGCAGGAGGCTGGTGAGGTTGGCCAGATGGGCGGGGCTGAACGCCTCGCCCATCAGCAGGCATTGTATGGTGCAGTCCGTCATTCTAAACTAAAAGCTTCAAGTGGCACGCCGGTTTTACGGTGTTTCCGGTCGCAGGATTTTTTAGGACTATCATGTCCTTGTCGTCGATGCCAATATCGGGATTATTAGAGCCAATTTTTCTCATATCTGCTGTAAATGGGTTCGTCGTCATCGGTTTGATCGCCTTATGAGATTTATTGAACCATGGTAATCAACCTTTTAGCAAGCTCTTCAGCAGATGGGAAGCGGAAACTGGCGGCTTGAAATTCAGCATCTTCAGATTTTTCTACCTTGCTTTGAGAACTGGTCTTTGAAGAATTTGGCGATCCAGATTCAGTAAGCACGAATGCAGCACCCTTCGGTCTACTACAAAAAAGCCTTCTAATTGTGGAATTGGAAGGCTTTTTTTTGTCCGACTGGAGAGGAGTCGAACCTGTTTTCGTAGACTTTGAGTGCTACGCAAGTCAAATCACCTGCTCCAAACCTGTAACTGGCTTGAAAAGCTTAAACGTCAACAAGGTCTCAGCATTATCTACCAAGTCATCACGAAGCACGACAACGGTGCTATTGATCGGTCAATCGAAAATTGATGGGTTGAACAAAACAACTCTTTACATTTTTGCCGTGTAGCATGGCGGGCTTCCAACGTGTGATTTGATAAAGAAAGAAACAGGTAAAACGGCTTTAGAATACATTCAGTTGAAAATAATGGGTTTAGCGAAGCAAAAGCTATCGGATGGAAAAAAGACGGTCAACGAAATAGCGTATGAGTTAGGGTTTCAGTACCCAGCCCATTTTACACGAGCTTTCAAGAAAAGTACTGGGCTGACCCCTGTTGGGTATCGCTCTTTAAACTAGCGGACGGTCTGAGCACCCTGATCGCAGCATCCATGGAGGCTGTTCACTGTGGACGACGATGACTGCGCGAGAAGCCGCATAAGACGAACTGGCCAAATACATACACTAACTCGTGTTAGTGTTTTGACTATGTTTCGAAAATGTAAATCGCTAAAAATGAACTATTTACATGCTTTAATCACCCAGTCAATCTTTGAAGCGTTTGCAGATCACGGTTCATTGAGCATGAATGCAACACCCACCGGTCTACATTTTCGATTTAAGAGCAAACTTTTCGGAGTTTGCTTTTTTTGTTTTGGCTCTCGATTTGTTTACTTGTGGTTTTTAAAGCTTCATACCGCTTACAAATGCATGAAGGAGAGACCATAGTTGTTGAAAGGTTACGAATAGCATGGAAAGACAGCCTCTCTGTGTTTGCTCTTGGTGGCATGCCGAAGCCTATAAAAGCGATAATAAGCCATATTATCAGTCAGGGATATGACCAAGTGTTTGTGCCCAGCAGTTCGCTATATACGTTACTTATCTCGGTTCCAATAGACAACAAGGTAAATTATTTCTATACGTTGCGTGTGTGGTATGACGAACAAATCCAGACTATCAAATTTAGGTTTGTTCAAAAAAAAGCAGATGAGAAGATGGATTCAGTCGACACGAGATTAACCAAGTGGGAAGAAACCTGTCAAGCATCCGAAGGAATTGTCATCCTTGAAGAATTTCTAAATAGTAACAATGTTTTTCGAGATGCGATCATCCAATTTAGAAAATAGCAAAGGGTGGTCAAAAACAGAGATCTTGTCTTTTTTGTTTTTTAGGACGTTAAACTTAAACGTATGTCGGCCATGTATGTTTTGATGGGATCATTCCGCCTCTGGATTGGTATTGTTATAACTCTCATTTTATTCAGCTGTTCTTATTATCCGAAAGAAAAGCCATTAGCCAACTTCCAGGATAATAACGGCGTAATAATTCTTTCATCATCGTATAGGATGGGTAGAGACACGATCGAATTCAGGAGGATATTAAAAGACGGGCCGAAAATCATTGTTCAACATGGTCAACTATTTACAGGCCAATATGCGATGGGATACCAGCGTCTCAATATTTTGGCGGAGTTACGGTATGAAAAAAAGGTGCTTGACTCGTTGTCTGATGCATATCAAAGCCAGGGGTTTGTATCGGGCATTGCGAACACACCGGTGATTTTGTTTGTTCAAATTGCTCCCGATTCGGCTATGAGTGAATTGCAATACTTCGGTTTCCTGAATTTGCGGCAACGAATGGAAGACAAAATTCATACATCGCTGCAGGTTGAAAATATTGGTGAGTGGATTGGGGGAGACATGGGAGCGGGTGCTAATATGTTGTTCTCTGTAAACGACTGGGACGCCGCCCAGGCAAAAGTACTGGCAATTTTAACAGAAGAACAGCTGCGGGATCATGTATTGATTGCAAAACGAATCATGATTTCAGAGGACGATTTCTGGTATGAAGTTACCTATCCGGTAACGTACCAAGGTGTGTTTAATAGCATGTAAACTAGAATCGCCATTTTACCGATTTTGCCCTCGCACAATCCGTAGGTCCTACGGATTTCGACTTTTTCTCATATCAGAAAGGCCTCCGTTCCCATGCTCTTAAACTTATATTTACTATAGCCGACACGTTCTAATAAGAACCGGATATTATTTTCGTTCTTTTACGAAAGTATAATACATGACCAGATTGGTATTGCTTATGGCGATAGTAGTGTTCCTGTCGAGTGGATGCAGAGAACGGGCGTGTGGGCTGTCCACTATCGTTCCTTTGGATTCGATAGATGTCGATTCTGTGAATCACTCCCTGGGAACATTTACCGACTTTCATATCATTGATAGTACGGTGCTACTTTTGACTGATAGCGGAAAACTGTTCCGTGTACCCATGGATGCGTTAGGGACCTCCCCCGAGTTTCTGTTGGATAGCGTCACCGCATTTACGGCCAGTGCGGACGGAAGTATTTGTGCATCCAGAGAAAACGGATCAGTGGATCGGCTAACCCGTATGGGCACCGCCAGGGTTACATCGATCGACTCGACTGTTCACATCTTGAGGTTTAATTCCAAAAATGTGGGATACGCGGTTACCGATCGAGGGATCATTTCCTTAAGTAGCTCAAAGCTTTTCTTTCCCGATTCATTGCAGAATTCGCCCTTCACGATAGATGATTTCTGGAATAAACCCCGTTGCGCGTTTGTTGATAGCGACGATAACCTCTGGGTGGGGTTTAATTATGGTGAATGGGGAGGTAATATTGTGGTCTTTGATACGAAGACTGAGCAATTTAAGATGATCGAGTTTGACACCCTTCGCCCCTCATCAGCGCCAATAATGAGTTTATTCGAAGGGAAAAATGGAGTGATCTATGCAACCAGTGGCTTAATGCATTTTGACATCGCCGGAGGGATTTTTGCCATCGAAAATTTTAAAGCCAAGCTGATTTACGACAAGTTCGCGTGGAACGTTTCTGAAAATGACATCACTAATGTCGGCGAGTATATTGGACCCGGTGCATTTAATGAGAAGAACAAGCAGGTGTTATACTATTCTAATCTCGGCTTTTCATATGCCTCTTACGAGGACGGGCTATTTTGTTCAGTGTCGTATTGGAAACCCCGCTTGTTATGGCGCTACGGCCAATCTATGGCAGTAGGGTATGGAATGAATGTAACGAAGATTCAGTTCACCAAGAACGGATCGTTGGTTTTCTTAACGACGGCCAATGGCATCGGTTTTTTAAACGGTGATCATTTGATTTTTTATAAGTGATAGCGACATTTCCTTCATTCTACTGATCTCCAGATACTCGTCGGCGTGTCTTTTATATGGATTCGTGATCGGCGGTATGCCCGCTTTTGCCTGGTCCGCCGTAGAGACTATCGTGTGGTGGGAGACGGTACGTGCCGATTACACACGCTGGGGTATGTACATCGTTTATTGGTTCGGATTTTCTTTCGGAGTGTTGATGTATATCCGGTTTTTTCGGGATATGTGGAAGCAACGAAAGATTCAGTCCTGACTTCCATTTTTCAATATCGTATTAAAGGAAGTTTGTTTAATCAAAAAACATTTTTGAGCGGACGTATCACCGCACTATTTTTAATGGCAGAATATAGGACTCGGCACTATTCCTTCCAACGAACAGCGGAACACCGTCCGCAGAAGTGATTTAACACAACTTTTAAGAGCAAACTTTTCAGGGTTTGCTCTTTTATTTGCAAATCTGTTATATTAGTGGGTCGGGCGCCATAGATGGCGTGCCTTTGCATGATCCTGCAGTTATGGTCAATATCGTTTTTTTTCTCCACCTGCTTGCCAATATTTTTATTGTATCCTTCGGCGTTGGCGCTTTCGTGCATACAGAATTTTATACCGGGTTATTGTCCATTATAGCCTGGGGCGTAGATATGATCTACTTCGTTCCTTTTATCAAGGGGCGCGCTAAGGTACTTCCCGCGTCGACGTTCCTATCGCATTTGACTCCAAAAAACGTAATGGCCTTTGTGCGATGGTCTGTCGGGTTTTTATTTGTGATGTCCGCTGTCAGTTTGCTCTCCGACAATGGGTTCACCTCTCAGGTGATATCGATATATATTGCGGGTATAGCCATTTTTTCGCCGCTAGACGGAATTATCTTCGATAGTTTCAGAGATAACCCCAAGGAAGGATTTTCACAGGATATTAAAGTATTGATCGGCGTCGCGCGCAGTATAGGCTTCTTTCTGGTGATTTTTGCGGTTATGCTTTCCGGAGACGACACAGCAGGTCCGGGATCTAATGGACTTATAGTGATAGGAATTCCTCTCCTTCTTGCCGGTCCTTTGGCGAGGTGGATTTTGCGAATGCGGCAAAAGAACGTAGCCGGCATGCCTCAATCCGATAATACCACGCCTTCAGCCGGACTTGCGATAAATCATGTGTGGCTTCAGAAGCCGACTAGGGGAGATACTTCACAATCGGTGATCCTACCGGACAGCTCTATAAACATCGAAGAACTTAAACGGGATTTCATAGCAATTTCAACCTTGGAGCCGCAAAAGAGAGGATATGCCTTTCAGGATTTTTTGAATAGGTTTTTCGATGCGCATAACTTTTCTTCACGAACCGCATTTCGCACAACCGGTGAGGAAATAGATGGCAGCTTTGAAATTGAATCTCAGATTTATTTGCTCGAAGCGAAATGGCAAACCAAACCCTGCGGGCAGGCTGACCTGTTGGTTTTTAATGGAAAGGTGGAGGGGAAGTCAACCTGGGCCCGGGGTATCTTTATAAGCTACGCGGGATTCTCTGAAGAGGGACTACAAGCGTTTTCACGCGGAAAAAGAACAAGCATTATTGGAATGGATGGACAGGATATTCTGCATATCCTGAATGGAGAGATTACCCTTCTCCATGCAATTAAGAGAAAGGCGAGGAGAGCCGTGGAAACGAATGGTTTCTTTGTTCCTGTACAAGAATTGATCCGTTGACAACGACCGCGAGATAACCTATCGATTAGCCAGGTAACGGCTACCGAGTGAGTTACGGCGAAATCCGCAATGGATATTCGTGCGCTGCTATTTTACATGGAGCAGCTCCACCTCAAAGATCAACGTAGCAAAGGGCGGAATATCACCCCCCGCGCCATTTTCGCCGTAGGCCAGGTAGTAGGGAATGTAAAGTAACCACTTGTCGCCTTCGCGCATCAGCTGCAGGGCTTCGGTCCAACCGCCAATAACCTCATTGACGCCAAAGGTTGCGGGCTGCCCACGCTGTACAGAGCTATCGAACACCCTGCCATTGATCAGTTTTCCGGTATAATGCACCGTTACCCTCGATGTAGCCTTTGGGGTTTTGCCGTTGCCCAGCTTCAGCGCACTGTATTGCAGGCCGCTGGCCGTGGTGGTAACACCTCCCTTGAGCTTGTTGGCGGCGAGAAATTTCTCGCCTTCCTCTTTGGCACCGGCGTGTTTCTTGTTGGCAGCTGCTTGCATATAGGCCTGTACGGTGCTGTTAGCATCTTGCAGGCTGATCGTAAGATCGTTGTTTTCGTATACATCGCGGAAGGCAGCAGCGACAGCCTCTATATCCAGGGAATCCGCTCCCTGCGAACGTACGCTGGAGGCCATCAGCACACCCAGGCTATAACTTAATTTTTGTAATTCTGTGGTTAGTTCCATGATCATTTTGGTTGTTAATTGACCGCAGCACACGTGGCTGGCCTCTCCGTTGCTCCGAACCGTCCGAAGCGCCGGCAAAATTACCTTATTTCCGACAGCCCCTCCCTGTTGGGGCGAAGTTTTATTCAACAGGCACCCCTGTTCCTTCCTCCAGTCTACTTTCAGCGTTGGACAACCAGCTCCATCAACTCATCCGCCACATCAAACATGTCCAGCGTCGAGTCGTTTGAGGCCATGATGATCACCGTTTCAGTATCCGGAAAGAAGCTCACGATGGCCGAAAAGATGTCATTGCCACCGTCATGCCAGAATACGCGGCCAAGGCCGTTCTCGTCAGCAACCCATCCATAACAATAATAACTCGATTCTTCACCTTCCTGCACGTAGGGTGTGAGATATTTCGCGAGGGCCTTATCGTCAAGCACCTTTTTACCGGTTAAATCATTGACCCAGCTATACATATCGTCTGCAGTTGTAAGGATGCCTCCGTTGGCCTTCAGGTGCCAGCCGGGTCCATCTGCCAGCCACGGCTTCTCGGTCGGTTTGCCATCAGGCTCACCTTTCCGATAACCGACAGCAATGCGATCCTTAAACGAATCCGCCTGCAATACGCTATATCCCGTGTCCTCCATTCCAGATGGTGTGAACAGGTATGTCTTTAAAAAAGATTCGTACGATTGGCCACTCACCTTTTCGAGAATGACCCCCAACAGGCTGTATCCCACGTTGGAATATTCGTACGCAGTGCCAGGGGTAAAAACCAGCGTTGATTGGAATGCGAGATCAAGGAATTCGTCTTTCGTTACAAGGTCGTAGTCGTCTCCCAAAGCGCTCTTGAATCCCGATGAATGCGTCAGTAGTTGATGTAACGTTATATTGGCCTTGTCATCGGGCACCTGCGGAAAAAAGTCGATCAGTCTTTGTTCCACGGTGAGCAGGCCCATGGCTTCTGCTTTTACGATGGCAGCGCCGGTGAATTGTTTAGTGAGTGAGCCGAAATCGAAGATCGTGTTAGGAGTATTCCTTATTCCTTCAAGCTTGTTGGCAAATCCATAGCCTTCCCGGATCAATACTTCTCCGCGGTGCACGACCAGCAGCGTGCCTGAAAATCCTTTTTTTTCATAACCCGTCATCTTCTCCGAGATCTGTTCTTTGAGCGATGGAGATTCATTTTCACGGCAGCCGAAGAAGCATACGGCCAGCACAAGCGTTGCTAACTTTTTCATGGTATGACTCAATTATGGTGAATGCTAATGTTTGACGGTGTAGAGCGAATAATTATATCCTGAGAAAGTCCCGAGACCGTTGCGAATGTTGGTGGCGATCTGAACCGGTTCGGAAACATTTTCGCGCTCTTCGAGCTCTTGCTGAAAATCGGAGGTCCTCAGGTAGTTGTAATATTCCTGGGTGATGGATTTGAGCACGAACTTTATGTTCTGCGGCTTTTGAAAATCGACGAACGCAGGAATGATAAAAAATTTGAGCGTGACCGAATGTCCGTTAAAACTGTTATCATTGAAAGCGATATACTTCACACCCTGGACCTGCTGGGGTCCCCCGATCTCGACATCGACATTCCCGCTCGTGTTTACTTTAAGCTCTTCGACAAGCAGTTCATTTAATTTCCCGGTAAGTGTTTCCGCCGCACACTCGCCCGTACAGTTTTCCACCAAAACTTCCAGCGAATAGAAGTTTGCCGACTCCTCCGGATCCGTTAACGTTATCTGCGCGGGATACCCATATTCTCCCGTGTTCGTATACTGGAGTGTTTTTGAAAGCTCAGCATTCGATATTCCGACTTGCGGAGGAATAAAACTGGTTGACGAAAGTGGGGTGCTGCCGGCAATAGTCTCGAAGCTGTATGTATTGTTTTCAGCGGGCACGATGGTACTGATGTAGATGCCCTGCGCGTTGGCCGTAACGTCTTCCATGAATTGACCGTTTTCCGACAGGCGGATACGCAAGGCGGAGTTCCGTTGAATAGTTTCGGCGTCAAGGATCGGTACGGTGTTGAACGCATGGATCGTGAGCGGACTTCCAGGCCGGAAGAATGAATAGATGACAACACCCGAACCGTTCTCCGGAAGCCGGGGATCGACGGTCGTTTCGCATGAGAAAAGCAGCGCGGCTAAAATGAATCTCAGTTGCTTCATGGTTAAAATTTGAATTGATAACTGATGTTTGGAATGATGGGGAAGATGCTCAGTTGCTTGAATTTCCTGTTCAGCGCGTTCTCGTCATTCAATTCAATGTAAATGGGATTAAGCCGGCTATACGCATTATACAACCCCAACCCCCATTTGCGCTGCCCCCACCGGGTAGTCCTTTTAAAGCTGATGCTGACGTCCAGCCGGTGGTAGTCTTTCATTCGCGACGAATTTCTTCCCGGAAAGTGTTTTACAAAATCATCGTAACCGGCGTTATTGGAATCCTAGCTGGCTTTGGGATAAGTGGACGTGGGCAGGGTGATCGCATTGCCCGTATTGTAGACCCACACGGCGCTGAAATCGACACGCTCGTTGACCGCTATGGCATATACCAGCGCGATGGTATGCCTCCTGTCATACCGGTAAGGAAAGGTGTTGCCGAAATTCAGGTTGGCAAATGTACGCGTTGACTTCGACCACGTATACGAGATCCAGCCGGTAGACCGACCCATTTTCTTTTCAATAAACACCTCGGCCCCATAACTTTTGCCACGGCCCGATTCGATCTTGTTCTCCCACCGGCTGTCGATATCCAGGAAGCCCACCCCGTCCTTATACTCGATCAGGTTTTTCATCCACTTATAATATCCCTCCACAGACAGTTCAATCCCTTTGCGCGTGGTCGCGATCCCAAACGCCACCTGGTCTGATAGCTGCGGTTTGACCCGGTCGGTTGAAGGAACCCAGAGGTCGGTAGGCAGACCGATCCCGGAATTCACAAGCAGGTGTATATATTGCGCCATGCGTGCGTAAGATCCCTTTACGGAGAACTGCGGGCCGATCTTTTGGCTCAGGATCACCCGTGGCTGCAGAGAAGTGTAAGTTTTTGTGTCGGCAAAGGCCATCGAATAATGGATGCCGAGGTTGGCACTTGTTGAGCGGGTAATGGATATTTCGTCTTCTGCGTAACCATACAATTCATGGAGTTTTATTTCAGGCGACCCGAAGGTGGTGTCCCTTGTTATGTGCGACTGAAAGCGTGACATGCCCGGGGTCAATGTATGGCTGACGAAGTTTGCTCCGAACTTCACCTGGTGATCGTTGTTGAAGGAATAATCAAAATCAGCTTTGAAGCCGAGGTCTCTGATGTTCGAGTAGTATTCATTGTGCCTGTTAATATCCGGAATGACCTGGTTCCCGGAATTTTGATAGTGCACAGTAGTGGCCAGGTCAAATTGATACCGACTGTAAAGGGCTGTCAGGTTTCCAAAAAGCCGGTCGTTGTACTTGTGATTCCAGCGGAAGGCCGATGTTAAATTGCCCCAGCGGATATCGGTGGTTTCTTTTCCCGTGAGGTCGGATTCTTCCTCGAGCGTGTATCGATCGTACAGGTTATCCCGGCCGGAATAAAAGCTCAGGTAAATGCGATCTTTGGGAGAAATGATGTGATTGATCTTTGCATTCAGGTCCCAGAAATTTCCGCCAATGATCTGGTTGCTCCCCGCGGCTTTAGCGATCGGAACAGTTAACAGGTCGAGATACGTGCGCCTGCCGGACAGCATGAACGACGTTTTCCCTTTCGAGATGGGGCCGCTTACTGTGAATTTTGAAGCCACCAGTCCTACCGCGCCCTCACCTTCAACTTTATTCAGGTTGCCCTCCTTCATTTGAATATCTACAATAGAAGAGAGGCGCCCACCGTATCGGGCGGGAAAACCGCCTTTGATCAGATCAACCGTATTGATCGCATCCGCATTAAAAACAGAAAAGAACCCGAAGAGGTGACTGGTGTTGTAGACCGGCACACCATCCAGCAGCACCAGGTTTTGATCGGGCCCGCCGCCCCGAACATGAAAACCGGCTGATCCTTCCATACCGGACTGAACTCCGGGAAGCAGTTGCAGTGTTTTTAGAATATCGGTTTCTCCCATCAATACAGGGAGGCTCTTGATACGCTCCGGTGAAAGCCGGATGTTACTCATCTCAGGAAGATCAAATGCGTTGGATCCCGATATGACGACTTCCGACAACTGGCTTTCTTTTCGTTGCATGGCGATCTGTAATTCGCCACGAAACCCGCTGATGCTGAGCTTTTGATTGCCATACCCGATGAAGCTGACCACAACCGAGTCGCTGCCTGTCGTAAGGCTGAAGAAACCGAACGTATTGGTCGTTACACCTGTACCGGTAGCAGGATCGACGACGTAAGCGCCGATGAGGCTTTCACCCGATTCGGCATCACGGACATAACCGGTCAGCGTCCTGCCAGCGTGGTTGATCTTCCGGAAAACCAATAGCGCTCCTTTGACGACAACTTCAATGCCGGCAGCGTGTAAGATCTTTGTGAGCACCTGCCGGTCGGTCAGATCCACTCCGTCATCCACCGTTATTTTAACTCCGGTCAGGGCGTCAGCGTAAGAGAACCTGGAAGTTGTATGCGCGTCGAGGTAAGAGATCAGATCACCGAACGTTTGAATTTTCGGATACCTGTCTTGAGCCGTGGCCGGTACTACGCTTACGATGACCCAGCAATAAAACAAATACCTAACAACCTTTGCCATAGATGTATAGTGTATTTGAATCGGTTCTCCATTTCGTGCCGAGCGTCTCGTTTATGATATTGAGAATGTCCTCCAGGGTCTCGTATTCAATTTTGGCCGACAACGTGCAGGAAGCGATGGCAGCATCGACTTCCACTTTCCTGTCGAATAATTTTGAAAGCATTACGGCGACCTCCTTTAACGATTTTTCCTTCAGCGTCAATGAGCCGGAGTACCACGAAAAGTCATTGAGGTCCCATGGCAGCACAGACAATCCACCGGTAGGAGAGATCCGACCCTTCTCACCTGCCTTCAGATTCAAAGAATTGGTCCCCGACCGAAGTCTTACTATCCCCGATCGGACCGTAACCTCGGTTACCTGGTTTCGGAAGCTCACGTTAAAGGAGGTCCCTCCCACCATCACTTCATAACCTCCCACGCCGATCACGAAAGGGCTGGACTCGTCTCGCCGGATATTAAAAAAAGCCTCGCCCTCCAGGGATACTTTCCGGTTTTTCTCACCAAAGCCGCCGGACAATGTCAGGCGGGTCTGACGATTCAGGGTCACGTTAGAGCCATCGGCAAGGCTGACGTTTAGTTTTTCATGATCATCTGTTTTGAAGACCTTGTCGAGACGGACGATCAGGGTTAACGATAGCCCAAGGATGAACAGCACGGCCGCTGCTGCCAGCCATCGAACAGGTGTTATAGCCGGTCTGCCGGAAGAGGGTTTCTCAACCTGAAGGAGAATCTCTTTCCACGAGGTTTCTTTCTCTTCCTCGGAAATGAAATTTGCAAGCGGTATTTTCATCTCGCGTATTTTTTTTTCGAACTCAAGGTCTTCGTGATCAGTATTCATAGCGCCTGATTGTTTTTATTTTACCGACTCCAGGAACAACGCTTTATAAGGAGCCAGCTTTTCTTTAATCTTTTGCAGACCATTGTGGATATGCTTTTCTACCGTTTTCACTGACACGTTAAGGGTATCGGCTATTTCTTCATACGTAAGGCCATCCATCTTGCTCAGCATAAAGACTTCGCGGCATTTGTCGGGCAGCCCCAGAATGGCAGCCTCCAGTAAATAGCCTGGAAAATGCTGGTCATGAACGCCCGGATCCTGGTCGATCGACAGTTCAGGAACCAGCGACTCGAATTTTTTAATGCTTCTCAGGTATGTAAGCGATTTGTTCTTTATAGCATGGAATGCAAAGGATTCAAATGATTCGATGCGATCGATCATCCCGTTCTTCCAGATATCCGCAAAGAAATTCTGAACAATGTCTTTGGACTGTTCCTTGTCTTTGGTGATAGCATAAGAATACTTTACCAGGGGCGTAAAGTGGCATTCAAACAATTTCCTGAATTCAGCTATTTTTTCCATTCGATCAGGTATATGACTCGCGAATAGGAAAACCCCCTACCCGGTGCCGGAAATATTTTTTTACAGCAGCCGTCGCCCCACAAAGATTTGCATAACAGATGTTAGGATTTGACAGGCTCCGCTCTTTATCTATCTTTCGTGATCCGATTGGCTGGTTTTTGTGCTGATTTGACACATTTAGGAGAGTGGATTCCACCTGGTTTGGGATCACAAAGCAAAAAGATAAATCCATTGGTCAAATAGGTGCAATGCCACCCGGTAAAGATAATGGCAAGGCTTATAATAATACTGGCAGCTCTTTTTCTGTACGCATGCGGAACCGGGGTGAGCGTACGAAAATCAAAAGTTAAATATCTGGATGGTCAATTATCCGGTACTTTTGATAACAACGCGTTCAAAGTGAACGGGTGTAGATACGGTTCTCCCACGTTGCTTGACTTATTTGAAATTTATCAGGTAAGAACAGATAGCGTATCGGTAGCGTTTGATGGATCGGGAGCGTTGGAGTTGGCGTATACGGACAATGACGGCGAATGGAAGAAGGACAAGCTCAAAGGTTCTTTTACAAAGAAAGGTTATTACGAAGTATTTTTAAGAAATGACAAGAAAGAAATCCCTCCATTTTTTTCGATCATTTATGGTAGATACAATGTCAACAGAATAAGGATGGTACTCACCACGGAAGGGGATTTGATCATAGATAACACCTGGGATGAGAGCGCAAATATTTTATTCTTAGGCGTTGGTGATAAAGGAAGACGACAAAGTTTCTTTAGGCAAAAATTATAAGCGCAAACCTCCTTTACGTACCCCTTTCGCTATACGAATCCCTGAAACTCCCCAGCGGCGAAACGTCGGTCTTGTCGATGCTCTCATTTACTGCACTATACAGGTAGTAGTGACACTTGTTTTCTGATCATACCACGCCGTCCTAACACATTCCACACCGTACTAATAAATGAAATGCTGTGGAACATTTTTTTAAGCAGATCAACGCAAAAAGATGTATGGTGAGTATTGTGGTAATAGTGTAATGTATACACGAAGTATAAATCTGCTTAGTGTATTTTATTCTACAGATATCACGGTGTAGGGTACACGCCAATTTATTTGTGAGAAACGTCTTGCCTTGTTAACTTGTTAGTACAACTTTATAATGTTGTCAAACGATCATGGAGGGTTTTTGTAAAAAAATATCTGTTCTGATCTTTTTTGCCGTCGTGCTTTTGTCGGGGTGGCGGAGTGCCTATGCACAATGCATTGGCTTACCCGCGGTCGCAGCGTTGGGTAGTAACAAAGTTCCCGCCGGACTCTGCGCACCCGTGAGCGCCAACCTTATTTATACCATACAGTTTGCCTCTCCGGTGCCGGCCGGGCAGTTGGAATTAGTGTACGATTGGGGCGATGGAAGTCCTTCTGAAACAGTAGCATTGGTGCCGGGTTCCCGCAGTTATCATGAAGAACGGATACACGACTTTCCACGCGAGAGCGGTTGCGAATACATTGTGACCATGACGATCCGCTACAACGGCACGGTGTGCTCCAACACGCGTCAGGTTCAGAAAATCTCATCCTGGCGAACAGACGCATTTAACGGCGGAGACATTGCCCTGATCTCCCGGGTAACAGACAAGGCGGAGCATCTTGTATGCGAAGGGAGTGACCTTCGCGCTATATTCGACGACGAGAGTGTTTTTAACTGTAATCCCGGGTACATCGAGCTTCCGCCGGACGCGATCGAGTCGCCGAACGTGGAAGACCGCTGGCGGCAGATTATTTACAACAGACCGGTAGCGGGCAACAAGATCCCCAATGTATCGGTAAACGGAACATTGGTGACATCGGCCGGTGGAGCAGACGTGATACTCGACTACGCCGACCCTCGGGGCATTCTGCACCTGACATCACCCGTGCAGAAGGACGACCCCCGACGCACGCCATCGCTCGAGATCACCGCGCCCGGCGGCTTCGGCGCGGGCTTTCCCAAACCGGGGGACGTCTTCACAATCACCCTGCGGTATTGGAATTTCTGCAACCCATACGATGATCCCAATATACCGGGCCCCCCGGCAGATCCTGCAAACGGAGATCATGAACCGATCGAAAGAACGTCGACCATCCGGGTCATCGCTCCCCCCGTCGCACCGGGCCCGTCGGGCGAGGTTGTCTGCAGCGGGACCACCCCGAAAGCTTTTTCTGTCACAGGCGTGCCCATCGCAAATACGATCCGGTGGTATGAAAATATTCCCGGCCCCGATCGTCCCGGAAGGTTGCTGGGTACCGGAAGAACCCTCGCCGTGACCGCACACCCCGCGTGGATCTCCAACACAACCCCCGGGGTATATAAAGTATGGGCCAGTCAGCAACCCAATACCGGTATCGTTACATGCGAAAGCCCGAAAACGATGGTGACCCGCACCATACGCGAAGGCCTCGAAATAAGCGAACCGACGCCGCCCGTTCCCGCCGAGATCTGCAACGGCAGTACGTTGTCGGTAGTGCTGCCGACAGCGCCCGTGCTGCCCACGGGTGGTCCTACAAAATACACGTGGACGGGATCCGACGGCGTCAGTGTGCTGCCGGGTTCGGGCTCGACCGGGAATTTTGCCATTGATGTGAAAGATTTTCAGGGACAGTTGTCGGTAGACCGCACGATTACTGTTTCCACGTCCTATACCAGCTCCCCGGCATGTGCTGTCACCAGGCAGTATACTTTTCGCGTATACCGGGCGCCGGCCGGCGGAGTAGTGTCGTCGGCAAAAGATGTATGCGAAGGGGACCTCATAGACACGCTGCTGCTGGCAAACGCGGTGGGCGCAAGCAGGCAGTGGGAGGTCAGGAAAGACCTCGCTGCGTTCACACCGTTCACCGGGATATCCGGCAACAACTACCTTGTATCGGGCGCGCTTACCCCGGGCACCTATACGTTCAGGGCCGTCGTGGGAAATGGAAACTGTGCCAAAGCATACAGCACGGAAAGCACCCTGCAGGTTTTTGCCGTACCGACGCCGGTGTATGCAGGGTCCGATCAGTTTCATTGTTCGTCCCTGGTCTCGGAGCCGCTCGGGGCAACCAGGCCCGTCGTGGGCGTCGGGCGATGGTCGTATGTGGCCAGCATTCCGGCCAACCTGCCGGCACCCCTGTTCAGCAACGTGAACGACCCGGATGCGACGCTGTCGATCTTACGGGAGAACGCCGGCGCGTACACAGTGCGTTGGACCGTGTCCAATAACATCTGCGAGCGGTCCGACGATGTCGTGGTCGACTTTGGCACCGTCCCCTCCGATGCCGCTGCCGGACCGGATCAGGCGCTCTGCGGAAACGAGACCACCCTCGCCGGCAACACACCGCAAAAAGGTGTAGGTCGATGGACACTGGTCAGCGGCCCGCAAAATTGCCAGGACAACAACACCTGCCGGATAACGATCGCGAATCCGCTGTCACCGACTTCGTCCATCAAGCTGTCGGATGAAACGGGCTATGGCACGTATACCCTGCGGTGGTCGATCAGCAGTGGCGGCAATAACTGTTTCTTAAAGACCGACGATGTTACGATACGGTTCGATCAACCGCTACGCGTTACGGCCAATGATACGGACGTACTTTGCATCGACCCCGAAGGATTGCTGCCCATCGCTCTCTCCGGGCGCGTGGAGGGAAATTTTGGCGATGCCTATTGGGCGAATGTAAACGGCTATGGAAGTATGTCGGGTAGCAGTGCGGTGTCCGGAACCATCACGGCATCATATACCCCAACCCTGGACGATTATACGGCGGGCACACCGATTCGCGTCAAGCTGGTGGCCGTCCCGCTGCCGACGAGTGTATGCGCTGCGGTAGAGCGCGCCGTGACGATTCAGATAGACCGGACGCCCGTGGCAAACGCCGGTGCTGACATTCCCTTCGCCTGCTCGGCCGAGGTCACGCTGCGCGCCGACGTACCCATGTACGGAGCCACGGGCCGCTGGAGCACCACGGACGCCGCGGTACTTTTTGCCGATGAGACAGATCCACATACGGCGGTGACACAATTACCCCCTCCGCCGGCAAGCGTCCGGTTGACGTGGACGGTGACCAGCGCCAGTGGGCGATGCGTGTCGAAGCCATCCACCGTAACGGTAAGCCGCGTCGCCCTCCCCGGTGTAAGCGATGTCACGGTAAGTCAGTGTGAAATAGCCAACGGAACGACGCAAATCAATTTGGCCCTTTTCGAAAATTCCGTCACCGCGATACCGGCCGGACAACGGGAAATAAATTGGTACCGGGGCACGGCCATGACCCCGGTGAATGCAAGCACCATGCAGTCGGGGATCGTGGACGGAGAGCTTTTCTTTGCACGTGTAACCGATGCAAGGACCGGCTGTTCCAACCAGGCAAAGCTCACCGTCCGCGTACCGCCCGCCCCTAGGGTAATGGACGGTCTGGTAACGCTTTGTGACGAAACCACGGGAGGCCTCTCCGTTTCGGGTATCGACCTGTCAGAAGCACGGTTCAGAAATGCGGTCACCCAGGAGTCTGCTGTAATCATCAACTGGTATGCATCCCTGGAAGAGGCACAACAGGACCTCAACGCGATCAATACAAGGATTGACGTCACACGGCGGCGGGATGTCTATGCGCGGGTAACAGCGAACACGTCGCCGTTCTGTTTCAGCGTGGCAAAAGTGGCGATCGTGGTGAATCCCGTCCCCGCCATAAGCGCGATCTATGGTCGCGAGTCTGTTTGCCAGGGGCATTCCTCCGTACCCGAGGGCGAGCTGCTGTTTGAGACCTACCAGGTTACACCCATACCGGGAGCCACGTACCACTGGGAGGTGCCGCAAGGTGTAAACGGATTTAGGATCTTTGGCGGCGGCGAGGAAAGCGACTTTTACCTGTTCCTGCAGTTTCCGAATGTACTCACCGGCACGATAACCGTAAGACCTGAATTGAACGGCTGCATCGGTCCCGCGGTACAGAAACGCATCCGCGTCGATGCAGCACCCGTAAAGCCCACCATCGTCGGCGCATCGGAGGTATTTGAAGACACCAAAGGTATACCGTTTTCGGTAAACCCGAACAACTATCCGTCATCGACCTATAATTGGGAGATCAGGAGGTTGTCCGATAACTCTTTTGGCGGCGCATATATCGTCGAGGGACAGGCTACCGGCAACATCCTGGTGAATGTGCTGACAGAAGACATCGTCCTGTCGGTGCGGGAAAATAACGCCATGTGTGCGAGTGAAACTGCCAGCAAGACGATCGCTGTAAAGAAACGTCCACCCCCCGAAGACCTGCTCGCTTCATTCGCCGTTACCCCGATGGCGTCCTGTTTCCCCACGACGATAGAGGTTCAGAACCTGTCGACGGGAGCCGATACGTACAGTTGGACCCTATACAACGAGGGCGATATTGTCGCTGTCTCCAATCTGATCGACCCCCGATTTAATATTTCAAGTCCCGGCGTATACCAGCTTCAGCTGATCGCAACACACTCAACCACCGGAGAGTCGGATCAGCTCCGGGTGTCAGAGATCAAGGTGCTGGACGTGCCCTATGCCGCCTTCACAGTAAATAACAACGTGATCTACGCACCGGATACGGAACTAAAGCTTTTAAACTTTTCTTCGAGAGCGGAAACGTACCAATGGTCTTTCGGCGATGGCGAAACATCGTCGCTCTTTGAGCCTGTGCACACCTATCAAAAAGAGGGCATGTACCTCGTTACGCTGCAGGCCGGTATAGACCACGGCAGCCAGGATGTGGACGGCGACGGTACTGTAGACGGCCCGTTGATCTGCTCCGATACGGCCGCGACCCAGGTAACGGTACGGGAGGGCGGATATATACAGATCCCGAATGCATTTACGCCGGATGAAAGCGGCCCCACCGGCGGTCAGCCCTCCGGCGCGGGGATCAACGATGTGTTTCGGCCTATCGTTAGGGGTGTCAAAACGTATAGAATGCAGATATTCAATCGCTGGGGAACGAAGATATTTGAAACGGAGGATCCCGAAGTGGGCTGGGACGGTTACAGCCCCGCCGGTGAGCTGATGCGCGCCGGCGTCTATGTCTATAAGATCGAAATGACCCTGTCCAATGGCGAGCAAGACACACGGATGGGAGACGTTGGGTTGATCCATTAACCAGAATGTGCCATGAGGAGACTATTGTTTGTACTGATCTGTATGTCTGGTGGCGGCAGCGTCTTTGCCCAGGACCCGTTGTTCTCTCAATATTACCAGGCACCGCTATTCTTAAATCCGGGCTTCACCGGCCTCACCGCACGGCAAAGGTTTGTCGTCAACCACCGCATCCAGTGGCCGGGATTGCCGCAGGCATACTCCACGTATGCGTTTTCGTACGATATATACTTTCCGAGAATTGCCAGTGGCGTGGGCGTGATGATGAGCTCCGATAAAATGGGATCCATGAACTGGCGCTCGAATACCGTTCACATCTTGTATTCATACAAGGTACGGCTGAACGAAGCGTTGATCTTTTCTCCCGGAATTTCCTTCGGTTATGGCAGCAACGGGCTCGATCGTTCGAAGCTGATCATGGGCGATGTGCTGCAATACGGTGGCGCCACCATCGATCCGGCAGTGAACAGACTGTCTACCTCCCGCTACATGGACTTTGGATCGGGCTTTTTGTTGTACACCAAAAAAATATGGCTGGGTATGTCGATGTCGCATCTCAACAGGCCGTTTTTATCGCCGTTAGGAGAAAACGACCGGCTCGATATAAGGACGACTGTCCATGCAGGTATTAAAATGCCGCTCAGCAAGGCCTATGCGGCGCGCCAGATATACCTCACGCCTTCGTTTATTTATCGCCGGCAGGGCAAAACGTTCTCTCAGCTGGACGCGGGTGTCAACTTTCACACAGAACCCGTTTCGCTCGGAGTCTGGTATCGCGGTAAACCGCTGACAAAGAACATAACAGATGCAATCGATCAGGATGCGCTGATTCTTTTCCTCGGCCTGCATGTCAAGACACTGACGGCCGGCTACAGCTACGACTTTACAATTTCATCGCTGGGCGCGGGGACCGGAGGCGCACACGAGCTCTCGATCATGTATGAGTTGCCGGCGAAAAAGAAGCTCAGCAAGAACAAGCTGATTCCATGTCCGGCATTCTATCGCGACACCCGCTTCGAATAAAGACACCCTATTCCGACTTCAGGCTCTTCACAGGATTCATCCATGCCGGATCGACTGATGACGCACCGTTATCGACGTAGCCATAGGGTACCGATATTACTCTTCGGGCTGCCTTCGCAGATCCGCGCTCAAACGCAGCCCGCAAACGACCATCCCCGCCTTTGACAATGTCGCTTTTGAAATTACATTGGATGTATTGCACCGGGCGGCGGGCACGCGCCCGAGCGCGTAAATCTCTTTCTTTAATTCCTGCACAAAAAAACTTCCAAACCCTTTACGGCGGTGCGCCTCGTGGATGTTATAGTAGATATCCGCATAAGGAAAATTGTAGTTGAGCATGAATCCGCCTTCGCCGATCTCTTCACCCTGGCTCGCCAATACATAGTGACAGTCATCGGGGTTTGGCTGCTGGCGCGGAAGAAGCGCGGTGTTTTCGATCTGAAAATGCGTCTCATGGTGGTCGGCAAACAAGATCGCATCCGTCTCCACATTCTCCGTAAACCGTTCAAACATCGGATAAAGAGATCTGTCGTTACTCTGACATTCCACGTACGATGCTTGAGACGCATGGCAGAAAGCCCTAAAAAATGGCTCTGCCAACGCGCGGTCGTCTTCCTCCAGGTAGAACTCAAAGATCGCATCGCGATCTTCCCGCTTTTCCTTTCCCCACACCGCTCCATATCCCACCAGGCGGCCGTCGATCCGGAAAGCATAGGCATCAGCCCAGTCGTAGCGATAGCATTTATCGAGCACAAACTGAATGTTGTTTTCCCGGAGAAACTCTGTTCTCAGACGGGCGATCGTCGAATACGTGGTCTTTGTAACGTCCATGGAAGTGCTGATTCGTATCACGCTTGTCCTTCATTCATCGGGATCATCGAGCTCACGCATCATCAGATTGTGGTAGAGATCGATCTTATGTTGCTCGTCGTCGGTCCAAACGTCCAGGTCGAGTGTCTGTTGTCGTGCATCCGACAAAGAAAGATTTTGATTAGCCTGGACAAATGCCACACAGCCCAGAAAGGAAACGCCCCTGGTCCTAAGCTCCATAACTTTGTTGCGTAGCGCGTTTACATCTTTCGGGACAAAGTTCAGGGCTTCGCTTTTTATCTCTTCCAGGGTCATGCTGTCAACCTTGTTATTTCCCGATTTTAAACTAAAATCTTGTAAAAACGGAATGATTTTATGGATTTAATCAGACCGGCCCCTGACCGCGAATTAAAAAAATGTAACCGACGAATAGGGGGACCCGGTACGATCGTTGTCATACCTGCAAACATCAAAACCATGAAGAAGCACTATATAATCATGCTGCTGTTGGCAGCAGCCGGAAACCTTTTTGCACAGCAGGAAACGACGGAAGAGCAACCGCAGACCGTATTTTCATTTAAGTCCGTTCAGTCGTCTGGATTTTACGGCGCCGTGACCAACGCTTCGACATCGATAAACGGCGAGTACGCAAACCTCAACGGCCTTTACTTCGGATATTTTGTCAACCAAAAACTGTTCGTCGGTATAGCCGGTGCCGCCACCAACACGTCGCTCCGCGTACCCGAAGCCCATAAAACCATAGCCGGTGCCGACCTGCGCTACCAATACGGGCACTTCGGACTGATGACCGAATACGTCATGAACTCCAATAAGAAAGTACACTTTGCTTTCAACCTGCTGTCGGGTGCCGGCTTCACCGCGCAATACCTCGATCGCGAAAGAGACGAAAGACGGTATAAGAATTACAGCCACGACACCGATTTCTTTGTCGTACTGGAACCCGGCGCACAGGTAGAGGTCAATCTCACCCGGTGGATGCGCGTGAGCCCCGGTATATCCTATCGCCAAACCATCGGCAGCGATGCCAAAGGCCTGGGCGATAGCGACCTGAGCAACGTGTCGGGAAACGTTACTCTTAAATTTGGAAAGTTCTGACGCAAGGTCCTCATGCACCTGCAGCAGGGTGCCCAGCTGTTTTTCAAGGGCGGCCTTTTCACGATCGTTGTACCACCCCTCGAAACTGGCGATATCGATGGTCTAACAGCACCAGGTCGGCCACCCGGACCTGGTCGAAGTAGATCAATCCGTCCTGGTGAAATATTTTGATATACCTCATACAGGATTGGCCGTTTTTTCCGTGATAATTTTATTCAGCTCCCAGGTGTTCATGTCCTGTATGTGATTCTTGAACGTGAACCAGGGCGTCCAGAATCGGGTCACGGTCGAAATGCTTGCGCCCGGGATGTTGCGCTGCAAGCCCGCCAACGCCGACGCTATGACCGATGTATTTTTTTTGACGATCCGCCGCGGAAGCGCGATCGTTATTCCCTCACGGAGCAGGTCGATCTCCCCATAATGAAATAGACGAATGAAAATGTCGGGATGCGTGCTAACACATTCGTTCCAGTCCGGTGCCCATATTTCGGTGTCATAGAAAAGTAATTTCTTGCCCGGTATAGGATTATCCCGATATTTCGTGGTCCACTTGCGATTGTTTTCTTCACTCCATTTCATTCGCCCAAAACCCAGCCACCGGTTCTCTTGCTCATAACCTTGATTTGTCCGGATGAATGCAGGGCGCTTGGATAAGTTGACGATCGTATCGATGAAGGGCAGCAACCGTTCCCAGTTCTCCCAGGTATAGAGAAACGCCTCGGATGATGTGTGGATTACCCAGACCTGGTATCGTGTGAATGAATTGTTCATACGGAGATAGACGTGTCTTCGGAGCGTATAATTATAGATTTTTCCGAAGTTCCCCTAATTCATGCTCCGAAATTCCATCGGTGTCTTACCTGTCTTTTGCTTAAAAAGCTTGTTAAAATATTGCGGATACTCAAACCCCAACAAATAGGCTATTTCCCCGACCGATTTATCGGTGCTCAGCAGAATGCTTTTGGCTTCCTCGATCAGATAAAAATGAATGTGATCCTGCGTATTCTTGCCCGTCTCCTTTTTGAGCAGGTCGCTCAGGTAGCCCGGCGACAGGTGAACCTGTTCGGCTAAATACTTCACAGTAGGCAACCCCAGCTCCCGGATGTCGTCTCTTTTGAAATACGCACGTAAGAATTTCTCCACCTGCGCCACAATGGAATTATGGGAGCTTTTTCGCGTGATGAACTGCCGCCCATAGAACCGGGTACAGTAGTTCAGCAGCAGCTCGATGTTGGAAACAATGATATTCTGACTATGGGTATCGATGTTCTCCTGTAATTCGTTTTGGATCTTTACGATACAATCGTACAACGTGCTTTTTTCTTTGTCTGACAAATGAAGGGCCTCCGATACTTCGTACGAAAAGAAATTATAGTCCTTCATTTTATCGTTCAGCGAAGTGGGACGGATCAGATCAGGATGAAAAAATAATCCCCAGCCTCGCAGCTCCGGCGTCTCTTCCTCGTCGTCATCCATTTCCAGCACCTGGTTGGGCGCCAGGCAGATCAGGCTGCCGTTTTGAAAGTCAACCGGTTTGCGGCCGTACTTTACGTTGTTCCGGTTATAGTTCTTACAGATCAGCGCGTAGAAATCGGTCGATACCTTGGTGTCACCGGCGATCTGCTCGTTTACCTGGCTGAAGTCCACCACAGCGATAAGCGGATGGAGAACGGGACGATCCAGCTGAAAGAACTTGTACATATCAGAGATCGTCGGCATGTGAATAAAGACACTCATAGATCCGGATTGGTCTTTGTAAAGAGCCGGGCCGTGACCTGCGCCACGACCCTATACTTAAAGATAAACAACTTTCCTCCAGGTTTAGCAGGACATAGCGCCATGAAATTAAAGTCCGAATTGCGTCTTGATCCCCTGAATAAAAGATTCATCGTCGGCTTGCCGGCGGCCCGCCAGGATCGCCTTAGCATCCTCTCCCGCCGTGTAGCGCAGCCGGTTGGAGCCGTCGGTGGCAGCCGTATAAATAACCTCGGCCACCACGCCGGCAGGCGAAGCGTTGGCAAAGAATGCCGGCATGCCCGTTAATACGTTGCCGACGATGCGCTGGTACTCGGTGTGTGTTTCGTCGTGGCTGAAATCCAGCGAACGACCGGCAAAGTCGGTGGCGATCGCACCCGGCTCGATGATCTTTACTTTGCCGTTAAACTCGGCTACCTCATAGCTCAACGCTTCAGAGATCCCCTCCACAGCGAATTTAGTTCCGTGGTACAACGCGCCGAGCGGGAATGTCATCTTGCCGCCGATAGAAGAAATATTGATGATCACGCCACCTTTGTTTTGACGGAAATGGGGCAGTAATGCCTTGGTAACGTCTAAAAGCCCGATGACATTGGTATCAAACTGACGAACGATCTTCTCCCGGGAAAAAGATTCGATCGTACCAAAAGCACCATACCCGGCGTTGTTTAATATAGCGTCGATCCTTCCAAACTTCCGGATGCCCTCGGCGACGGCGTTATGGATGGACTGCAGGTCCAGCACGTCGAGCCTGGTCAGCAACACGTGGGGCAACGTATTTAGTTCCGTGTCGGCCTCGGGTTTCCGCATGGTAGCGATGACATTCCATCCTTTTGATTGAAACAGGTTGACAGTTGCCTTTCCAATACCACTGCTTGCACCGGTGATTAAAATTGTCTTGCTCATGTTCTTTTGTGATTGATTACGATGCAAATCTGGCGCCCGCCGGGTGCCCGCCGGTAACACGAATTCGGGGAAGTTGTATGCTTTTTACGGATTCCGCGAAGAACCCGACAAAAGTCAGGCGGAAGGCTGAGGAGCGTCATGGACAATCCCGCGGATCGGTGGTTTATTTAAGCATTAAATCAATTCGCCATGAAAACGATTGTAGTCGCCACCGATTATTCTGCCACCGCCAACAATGCGCTCCAGTTCGGTGCCAGCCTGGCGCGGGTATTCAACGCTGAACTGGTACTGCTCAATGTCTTTCACCCCAGTGTACATGTTAGCAATTCCCTGGTAACGCCCGATGCAATCGACCACATCATTCGAAACAATGAAAATCGCTTGCGCGAGCTCGCCCTGGTCACAGGCTTACAATATCAGATCAAGGTTAACACCGTGAGCAAGACCGCCGACACCGTCGAAGCCCTGGAGGACTATGTAGACACCCATCCCGTAGACCTCGTCGTCATGGGCATGGACAGTAGCCTGCTGGAATACAAGCTGTTTGGCAACACCACAACGGCCGCCATCCGAAGCCTGAAGTTCCCGCTACTGGTCGTACCCAACGACATTCCCTTCAAAGGCATTAAGAGGATTGTATACGCCTGCGAGTACACCTACCTGAGCGAAGACAACCACCTGGAGCTGCTGAAAGTAATCACCCGGAAATTCGAAGCCAAGCTGCAGATCCTCCACGTAGAGACAAAAAAGGAACCCGCCCTGGCCGCAGTAGGCGAACAGATCATGGTCATGGATACGCTGCTGGAAGATGTGGACCACACCTATAGCGTGATCGAAAACACCAGCGTGGGGAACGGCATCACGCAAGGCCTGAAGGCGTGGAACGCCGACCTGCTGGTCATGGTACCCCATAAAGCCGGCTTTTGGGAATTGTTCCTGAAAGGCAGCGCCACCCGCGAAATGGCCTTGCGGACACGCGTACCCTTGCTGGTATTGCCGAATGTGAATTGAGCTCCGACTTCTACTTTACAGGTTGATGAAAGGGATTGCCCGCGTTATGCACGGGCTTTCCTGTTTTAAGGAGCGCTGTCGATAGGCGTTATTGCCATACGATGTTTGCCGTCGGAAATGTACGGGTGATCCGCTCCTTTACGTCATCGGTAAACTTGTTGTATTGCAAGTCGATGTACTCGAGATTCTTCAGCTGAAAAAACTCCTCCGGCAACCCGGTAAGATGGTTAAAGGAAAGATCCAGGCTTTTTAGTTTCTCCAGCTTGGAAATGCCGCGCAGCTCTTCCGGTTTCATACCGGGATTGAGGAGAACGGAGAAACGGCCGTCGGGCTCTGCCTGCTTATGGGCAAGCATCCACTCGAGATGTTTTCGTGATTCTTCGTCTTGTTCGGGCATCATCTCGATCCAGAGGTCTAACATGTCCTGGCCGAAGTATTGTTTATCTTCTTTATTCCGGTCGATCGAGAGATGCTCGAGCGATGTAATGGTAAAGACAATATCTTTCCAGGCGGCGAATTTCCGGCTGATCACCAATTTCTTCAGATTTTTGAACTGCGCGTAGTCGATGAGGTTGGGGGCTTTTGTTCGTCCACCGGTCCAAACAAATTCTTCCAACGTCTGAACCTGTAAAAAACTTTCGGGTATGGAGGCAAGCCAGTTCTCCCGCAGATCCAGGCGCTTTAAATTCTTCAGCCGCGTAATGAACTCCGGAAACGGCGCCGGCTGGGTCTTGTCCGTATAACATTGATACAGGCTGATCTCCTCCAGCCGATCCAGGCGAGCGAAGCTCGCAGGGAAGTTTAACGGCATATAGTTTACCTTCAGCACCGTTAACTGCTCCAGGTTCGCCAGTGTCTCGGGCAGGGTGGTCATATCGTGATTGCCACTCATCGTCAGAACGCGGAGCTTCTTCAGGTTGCCGATGCTGTCCGGCAGGTGCGTAAGACGGCAGCTCTCCAGATGCAGCTCCTCCAGGTTTTCGAGCCGGTCAAGATCCGCGGGCAGTTCCGTGATCGGGTTCTTCGAAAGATCCAGCTTCCGCAGATAGCGTAACCGTAAGATCGCATCGGGAAATTTCCGTTCGTTCCGGTCAGACCAGTCCAGTTCCTGCACCGCTTTGATCGTACCCGACACGAGCTTCTCCAGCGCTTCCGCATTTGCTATCCGCATGGGCTTGGCACCTTCCACAAACGGCGATTGCCCCGCACGGACCCATTCGATGAACTTCCACGCGTCAAACGTGCCTTTGTTCAGCGCCTCCGGCACAACGACCTCGGGTAAAGCCCCGCTCAAATAATCATAGTCGAAGAAATCGTGATGATCGCTGTAAGCGTTGATCAGAATAGCCCCCGAAGGCGTAATACCCGAGCTGTGATCGGAATTGATCACATAAGGAACGTGGGTGGTTCCGTCGATCTGGATAGAGCCATCGTTGTAATAGCCATAAAATGCATGCGTAATATGGGCATCGCCGGTAATAAAGATCGTGTCGTCGCCGCTGACAAGCACTTCGCAGGCCACGTTGCCGATAACGAGCAAACAAGGATGGTAGTCCCCGATGGCGATGTCGCCTTCGACCGTGAGATTGCCGTTCACGACGATGAGCAGGTCGTCGGCAGAAGCCTCGGCGTCCAGTGTTTGGAGAAGCGATTGTGCCCAGTCTTTGTCCAGCGTTTCGGTGAGCCGCGTATCACCTTCAAAGAAAAGCACATGGTCGTGGCTCAGCACGTCGATGTCGTTATATAGCTTGGCATCGATGCGTGCCCGTAGTGCTTCGTAGGGTAGTAGCAGAGGGTTACTCATAGGGAAAATGTCTTTTTATGGTTTTGTACATAACGAGCCGGCCGGTGCTATACGATCAACGTGCAGGTGAGCCGTTATAAACATGCCGGGCAAGGTAATTAAATTCCGGCAGGTAACATATCGTGTACCCGGCGCTCCCATCCAAAACAGCCACCCTGCATTGGCAAAGGACGGACGGCTTTTACCGTCGACTACACGGACAAAGAAACAGATGCCGGTTCGTCCCGGGTAAAAGATCAGCCGGTAAATAAGGTTTGATTTTATTACTTTTGTAGTATGACGAAAGGCACGGTATCGTCGGGAGCAGCGCTGGACATGTCGGACTTAAACACAAAGGGCTTTAAGGTCTATAAGTTTTCCGGCGGCAGGAGCCCGCAGCACAACCATGGCCGACGCGATTTTTACAAGATCGTGCTGGTCACCGGCAGCATGACCATTTCCTACGGCGACCAGACGATCGAGGTAAACGACACGTGCCTGATCCTGCTCAACCCGCGCGTGCCCCATTCCGTCGTTCACCGCGCGGAGCGCAGAGGTTACGCCTGTGTTTTTTCCGAAGCCTTTATTGCCGGCCGGGAACGCAAGCGATTATTGCAGGGCTCACCACTCATGCGCTCCGGCGCCGTGCCGGTGGTATACCTCAACGCCGAGCAGGCTGCATTTATATCGGGCGTCTATGAACGCATGCTGGCCGTCTACCGTGGCGAATACCCACAAAGGTCCGAGTTGTTAAAGACCTGCATCGAGCTGATCGTACACGAAGCGCTCACGATCCAACCCTTGCCGCACCCGCCCACACCGGGAAATGCCGCCACCCGCATCACGCATTTATTTATGGAAATGCTGGAAAGGCAGTTTCCCATCGAAAGTGCCGATGCCCCCCTCAAGCGCAGAACGCCACAGGACTTTGCCGAGGGCCTTTCCGTACACGTCAACTACCTGAACCGCTCCATCAAGGAAGTGACCGGCAAGCCCACGTCCGCTCTGATCGCCGAGCGGATCACCGCCGAAGCCAAGGCACTCCTCCAGCACACCGACTCGGGCATAGCCGACATTGCCTACAGCCTGGGCTTCGATTATCCTACCTATTTTAACAACTACTTCAAACGCATGACCGGCACAACGCCCAAGGCCTTTCGTACCGGCAAGGTTTGAAAATCATACTTGTTGGTTTGATTCTCTTTACCCGCGACCTTTCCTTTTGCGGCAGCTTTGTATGCATAAACATCATACAAAGAATATGAAGAAGAGAAAACTAAACGGGCTGGAAGTATCCGCCATAGGCTACGGGTGCATGGGCCTCAGCATGGGCTACGGCACCGCGCCCGATAAAGACGACGCTATCCGCCTGATGCATCGCGCCCACGACCTGGGCTGCACATTCTTCGACACCGCAGAACTATACGGCATGGGCGCCAACGAGCAGCTGGTAGGAGAGGCGGTACTAGACATTCGCGACAAGGTGGTGATCGCCACGAAATTCCTGCTGACAGAAAAAGGCAGTGAGTATAACACCCCCGGACGACTGATGCAGGAGCTCAGAAGCCGCCTGGAAAACTCCCTGAAACGGCTGGGCACCGACCACGTCGAATTGTACTATCAGCACCGGGTGAACAAAGACATCCCCGTGGAAGACATGGCGTATTGCATGGGCGAGCTCATCCGCGAAGGAAAGATCCTCGGCTGGGGACAGTCGCAGGCAACCGCCGAAGAGATACGCCGTGCCCACACGGTCACACCGCTCACGGCCATACAAAGCGAATACTCCATCATGGAGCGCAGGTTTGAAAACGATGTACTGCCGGTGTGCGAAGAACTGGGCATAGGCTTTGTACCCTTCTCACCCCTGGCCAACGGATTTTTATCCGGCAAAGTCAACCCCGAAGTACAATATACCGGCATGGACGCCCGCCGCGTGATCACCCGGTTCGACAAGGATAACATGATCGCCAACCAGCCCCTGCTGGAAGTGATCCGCCAGGTTGCAGCAGACAAGCACGCCACCCCGGCACAGATCTCCCTGGCCTGGATGCTGCACAAGAGCGATTGTATCGTACCCATCCCCGGCTCCCGCAACGCAGCGCGCATCGAAGAGAACCTCGGCGCAGCCGCCATTACGCTGACGGCGGCGGAATACACCGCCATGGAAGATGAGCTCGCAAAGATCGAGATCCATGGCAACCGAACGGATGAAGATATCGCGAAGCTGCGAACGCTGAAATGAGCCTTACCGCGCCAGCAATAAAAAAGCCTGGAGTCCATGACCCCAGGCTTTTATACTTGACTATATTCCTACTGCTTATCAAACCACAACCGCGTAGTCAACGCATCCGTGCCCTGCACATTCACCGCATCGCGATAGCTCTTCCCATTCAACGACTGCTCGCTGCCCGGGTAAATAAACCGTACAGGGATCTTGCCCGCCAGCACACCATTCACCGCGGGCGTTAACTGCGGATAATCCAGGCGACGCCACTCGCTGAAGGCCTCCGGGCCCTGACCGAACAGCGCAATCCACTTCTGCGTGCCGATCGATTCGCGGTAGTTCGCCGCGTTGTATTGTACCGCCGGTTGGTCCAGGTAATCGTCGATGACCGTTGTGTTGGTAACACCAAACTGTTGCAACGACGCCGTAATAGCTTGTTCGTACAACGCTTCGGCATCGCCGGTCATAAACTCACGTTCTACCGCTTCGGCCAGGTTGAATAATACTTCCGAATAGCTCAGCACGACGCCCGGAGCGTCTGATCGCAGGAAATAAGAACCCGGCTTCGATGTTTTGGTCAGCCCGAGGTCACTGGCGGCGTCGTTCGTCAACCCGTTCGGCACACCGATATAAACTTCGGGGGTTGTGGCCTCCGTTGGACTGGCGAATACCGGCAGGCGCGGATCGCTCAGCGTCCGCAGGGTCTCTACCATCGTGCGGCTGACGCGGTAATCGTTACGCGTTTCAAAGTTCAGCGCGATGGGGTTTTGGTTCGGCGAGCTGGCATATACCAGGCGGGCAAGCTCGTCGTTGCTGCTGATGATCGGTTCACCTTGCAGGTCGGTGATCACCTCGCGTGCTTTATCTTCCGCCTGGTCGGCAATGCGCAAGGCGTACCGCAGGCGTAAGGCATTGCCGAACTTGATCCAGTTGGCAATGTTTCCGTTGTATAAAATATCACCGGCAATAGCGTCTCCCTCCGGATCGAGAAGTTCCACCGCAGTCTTCAGATCGTCCAGGATGCCCCCGTACACAACGTCCTGACCATCGTACGCCGGTGCCAGTTGATCTGTGATTTGAATAGCATACCGGTACGGAACCGCGCCGTACAGGTCTGTAAGGCTGGCGAACAGCCACGACCGCAAAATAAGCGCCACGCCTTTGTAGTTATCGTTACCGGATTCTTCCGCCAGCGTCGTGATCTCCGCCAGGTCGGCAAGGCCCACAGAATAGAAACCCTTCCAGGTCGATTCAAAGCTGGTGTTCGTGTACCGATACCGGTCTGGGTCGGTATACTGGATCTTGGCCAGGTGCTGCACAAAGAGTAACGTGCTGTTCATATTGTTGTCAACACCCCAGTACGTGTCCACCGACGCCTTGATCGCATTCGTCAGCAAATAGTCGGGTTGAGGGTGCAAGGCCTCGTTGGGGTTGACGTTGGTGTCCGTCAGATCGTCGCCACACGCCACGGCCAGTGCCGCGACAACGACAAGGGATACAAGCTTTTTGATATATCGGGTATTCATATAGATCGTCAATTAGAAATTCAACGTAATGTTAAAGCCATAGCTGCGGGTAGTCGGCAGCTGTAAGTCTTCCAGGCCTTGCGCGTTGCTGGTGCTCAGCGCTGTTTCCGGATCGATGTGCGGCGCGTCTTTGTGAATGATCCACAGGTTGCGGCCGACGAGCGACACCGTCGCCGACTGCAGCCCCACGCGCTGCGTGAGCGAAGACGGTATGGTATAGCCAAGCTTTACCTCGCGCAACTTCACAAAGGTGGCATCAAACGTATTGTACTCACCGTTGACCGCTAACGTTTTGTAATAGAGCGGTGCCGGCGCGATCGTCGTGTTGGGGCTGCCGTCGGCCGTCACGCCGTTAAACAAGATCCCGTCGTGATACACGATTTCACCGTTCGGCGCGGAAGCGTTGTGATCGGCCAGCGCCACGGGGGTTGTGCCGGTATCGTCGCCCGCAAAGTAGTAGGGCAGGCCGCCGTGTTCGGCATCACGGCCGTTCAACGTTTCGGCCAGCACGCCGGTCTGGAGACCCGTCGAGCGTGTGCCCGAGTAGATCTGGCCACCCATGCGCACATCCACCAGGAAGCTCAGGCTAACACCTTTGTACGACACGGCGTTGTTGATCCCGCCGATCCAATTCGGTGTAAACCGGCCCAGGACTTTATTGCTCGGATCGATCGCCGGCGTACCATCGGCGCTCACCACGATCTGACCTTGTGCATTGCGCAGGAAGCCCGAACCGAACAGCACACCGTACGGCTCGCCTACACCCGCGCGTACTTCCACACCGTCAGAGCCCAGGCGATACGACTGTAAAAATCCTTCTTTATCCAGCTCCACCACCTTGCTCACGTTCTTCGCCCAGTTTACACTCACCTCCCAGCGGAAGCCCGCGGGCGTAATGACCGGCACACCGGTAAGCTGCAGTTCAACACCGCGGTTCTCGATCTCGCCGGCGTTGATCAGCTTGGAAGTATAGCCCGTGCTGGGGCTGACGTCTACGTTCAGGATCTGATCCTTACTGCGCGTGAAATAATAACTGGCGTCAACGTTGATCCGATCGTCCAGGAAGCTCGCTTCAACACCCGCCTCCGTCGAGGTGGTCGTTTCGGGCTTCAGGTCGGCATTCAGGTATTTGTCTGAAACCGTCAGGCGCGGACTGCTGCCAAAGGGAACGCTAAAAGGATATGTATTGATGAGCTGGTACGGATCGGCATCCTTACCCACCTTAGACCAGCCGGCACGTACTTTTACAAACGACACCGTGTTGCTGGCAAAGCCCAGTGCTTCCGACAGCACAACGCTGGCGTTGACAGACGGGTAGAAGTAGGAGTTGTTGTTAGAGGGCAACGTACTGGACCAGTCGTTGCGGGCCGTCAGGTTCAGGAACGCATAATTGCGGAAACCCACCTGGCCGGAGGCAAACAAGCTATAGATCTTTTGGCGGCTGTAGAAGTTGGTAGACTGCAGCGGGTCGCGCGAGTTGTTTAGCGTATAGACACCTTTCACCGCCAGGCGTGGCGCGAACTGGTTGTTCTCCTCCTGGAACCGGTATTGGTAGTTGGCACCACCCAGCACATCCACGTTAAAGTCGGGTGTAATGTCTTTCTTATAGTTTAAGGTAAACTGCGTGTTGTTCTCGTTGACCGCATAGCCGATCTCCTGGTACGAACCGAACGGCGTACCGTTGGTGCCATAGGCTATCCTGATCTTGCGACGGTCGTTGTACAGGTCGTTGCCCGTGCGGAAGTTGGCGGTAAGGCCTTCCACGATCTTATAGTTCAGGTTGACATTGCCAAAGAACCGATCGCGGCGCTGCCCCACGGTATTTTCATACGCCACCCAATACGGGTTGCTGTAATAACTGTTGTTCCAGTTGAACGTGTTGCCGTCGGCATCCTTATAATCTTTCAGGCGGTTGATATCCACCTGCCGCCCGAACCAGGTGAACTGCAGCATGGTGCTGGTAGACCGCTTGCCAAACGTGCCGGGCAGGTTATCCGACTCCGTGCGGATAAAGTTTGCGCTCGTCGACAGGGTCACCTTCGGATGCAGTGTATAGCTGGCATTGACGCTGAACGAGTTCTTGGTCTGATCGGTATTGGGCACAACGCCTTTCTGCCTGGAGTTGTTATACGAGAAACGATAGTCGAAACCTTCTTTGGCCCCCGAAATAGCGACACCGTTGTTGATCGTATGCCCGGTGACAAAGAAATCCTTTACGTTATCGGGGTGCGGTAAGAACGGTACAGCCTCACCGTTGGAATAGAATTGCGGGATCAGCCTGCCGTCCATTTTCGGTCCCCAGCTTTCATCGACACCGTCGTTTACACCACCGCCTTTGCCGTCCACATACGAGAACTCGCCGCCGGCTCCCTGGCCGTATACATTCTGATAGTCGGGCAGCACCAGCAGGCGCTCGAACGTAACGCCCGAAGTAACCGCTATACCCAGACCGCGTTTGCCCGCGCGTCCTTTTTTAGTGTTGATAATGATCACGCCGTTGGCCGCACGCGAACCGTACAGGGCCGCGGCATTGGGGCCTTTCAATACACTGATGGACTCGATGTCTTCTGTATTGATATCGGAAATGGCATTCGGAAAATCGCGCGAAGCGTCGGACTTGGTGAGCTGTGAGTTATCCACCGGCAGACCATCGACCACAAACAACGGCTGGTTGTTACCGGCGATAGAGGTCTCACCCCGGATCACAATGCGCGATGAGCCCAGGTTGCCCTGGCTGTTCGTGACACGCACCCCGGCCACTTTGCCCGAGAGCGCATTCACCAGGTTGTTCTCGCGTGCTTCGCTCAGCTGGTTGGATTTTACCTCTTGCACGGTATACCCAAGCGACTTCTTCTCCTTGCTGATACCCAGGGCCGTCACGACGATCTCCTCGAGCTTGCCCTCGTCATCTTCTAACGTCGCCGTGATCGTCGATTGACTTCCGACCGGCACTTCGATACTTTTATAACCGATATAGGAAAACAGCAATACATCCGACGCGGCCACTTGCAGGACAAACTTACCGTCGGCGTCGGTTTGAACACCGCGGGTAGTACCTTTCACAATAACGTTGGCGCCCGGTAACGGTGTGCCGTCACTGCCAACGACAGTCCCTTCCACTGTTCTGTCCTGTGCCCAGGCATAGGTCGTCACGAGTAAAAAAAAGACAATACAAATCCTTCGTACAAATTTTTCCATTGCACTTGCTTTAAGTAAAGAGTGTTACGTTTTAAAAAATAGGGTTAGGAGCCCAGGTGGTGGGTAAATGGGTCAGACAAAAGTATTACATTTCTAATGCCTACCAAACTTATGGATTAATAAATAAAGCGACACCGATCCCGGGGCGTTGATAATCAGCAAGATGATGCATGAAAAAAAATATCAAAACGTGCACGCGCACGAGTCAGGATGTTTAGTTGGCGCGAGTCGATCTCCCCCAATATGGAGGACCGATGAGACTCGCGCCGGGGATAGATCAGATCACCATCAACGATCCCATTCCTTCACTGCTCGAATAGAATAATCTGACGCGCACGACATACTCGCGCCCTTTGATCAAGCGTAAATGGAGCCTGGAGTTTAAGTTTGTTCCGCTATCGTCGTCTCCCGCGATATAAACTTCTTCGCCTCCCTGTCGCTCGAACAATACCATCACGGTATCCAGCGCGCCAAACGTCTGGATCTTATACTTCCGGTTCACCGTCGGTTTAAAAACAAAATTCTTCTGCTCACCCGGCTTGATATCGAGCGGTGCCGATTTGCCCACCGTCAGCTTCGTATAGTCGGTGGGTACCAGGGGCGGGTAAAACTTTTTCACGAACTCCTTATCCTTTGCCGAAAGACCACCCGCCGGGAAGATCCCGTTCCGGAATGCCACCGGCTCTTTGATCAACCCCGCTTCAAACGGATAGTGCATGATCGAATTCGGATCGTGTGTAGAACCTTCCACTTCGCTCGCCGGCAATTTGCGGATGATGTTGTGATACGTCGTCTCACGACTCCAGTTGTTGGGCGGCGCAGCAAGGGCGGCATATACCGCTTCTTCGTCCCACACGATGCCGGCGTTGGGATTTTGGTGCTCGTGCGGAGCACCCAGCGTGTGGCCGATCTCATGAATGGCCGTGTCGATATCGTTGACAAGGCTCCAGCCGAAGTTCATCGTTCGCTCGTTGGGAGAGCCGGCCACATCGATGATGTCGCGGCCCACATACGACCACGCACCGTCGCCACGCATAAAGCCGATGCGGATCTCTGCATCTTCCTTGTTACTGACCTCTTCGAACTCCAGGCCGATGCCTTGCTTCTTCCACACCGCAAACGCGTCCTTGACAACATTCTTTTGCGTCGCGTCGCCCTTCCACGAAGCCGGAGAGCCGTCGCCGCCGGTAAAGAAATAATACCGCAGCTTGGTGCCGTTGACCCATTTGCGGTCCGATACCAGGATCATCGCCGCCCGGAACGCGCTTACGTCCGCGTCGAATGTTCTCGGAGGTACGTTTACAAGTGTACAATACTTAGGATGAGCCACAGCAGCACCATTGCCGGATGCCGAGCCCTTAGCAGAGGAGGAGGTTTTTTTGACCATACATGTAGGGGTTAAAATATAGAAAGCCCATCCATCTACCGGTGATGGCAGAAAGATGGGCTTGTTAATAAGTATATGAAATTCCGGAATTACCCGTGCAATTGCAAGTGGTCCGGAACGAAACGGTATTTTTCCCGGAAATACATTCGGGAAACCTATAATTATACACTTATGTCATGCCCTTTTGCATGCCATAAACGGACAAAAAATGTCCATCGCTGAACAGTCGTTGTAACACGGTCTTATGCTATAGATCAAATTCTATGAGATAGTATACGTGTAATTTATTGGTCGGGTATTTGTAACCATTCCACAAAATACCGGTCTAATCACCATGGAGAAAAACTATATCCCCCTGAAAAAAATGGCACAGCTGGGTTGCTGCCTGTTGCTCATGCTTGTCGGCACACGTGTAACGCTGGCCCACAATGGCGCCAGCGCCCTGGTATATCCCCTCAAAAACATCCGGGTTGACGGCGACTTGGCCGACTGGAAAGACACCAGGCAGTATGTGCTTGCCCTGGCGCAAGCAGACGTAAAGCCCCAGAACGCCGAGGACTTCTCCGGTTATTTCATGATCGGCTACAACCTGGGTGAAAGATCGCTCTATATAGCCATCGAGATCACCGACAGCGACTATGTCGTAGACACGACACGCCGGGTGGGCTGGAACACACAAGACGCGCTGCAGCTATGTTTCGATGTCAATCATCTTGCCACGGGCTCTGGCGTAAACGCCTATATCTATTCGGAGACCTTCAAACATCTCGATGCCAACAAATGGGATGCTGCCACGAAGCAAGTTGCCTGGGACAAGTCGGAGATAAAGATGACCCGAAAGGGCAGCAAGCGCATGTATGAGTTCAGGATTTACATGGGCGACGCAATTCAGCCGGGCCGCTCCATGGGGTTTGACCTGCTGGCATTCGATAAAGATGCCGACGGGTTCGGCTGGAATGCCTGGGGCGCAGGCGACGGAAAATACCAGAACTCCCATGCGCTGGGCGATATCATCTTCATGAAGGAGAATGAGCGCGGGGGTACCGTATCAGGCCGGGTAAAAATGATAAACGCCGCCAACATAAAGATACCGGCACGATTGAAGTTCACATCCACCGCGTCGGCGCAGACCTGGATTACCGCCTCGGTCGACTCCCTCGGGAACTACAGCACCCAACTGCCAGGGGGGAGCTACACCGTGGCCCTGGCCGACAAGTACGTTCCCAAAGAGTCTCACGTATACACCATCACGATCCCCTCGCAACCCAATATAAAAGTAAAACCCAACGGCGCCGTAAAGATCCCGCCCATCAGTGCCACCGTGGCCGAGGCCCCCGACCTGATCCCCGCCAAAGGCGTGTTGACGACCTTCGACAGTCAGTCACCCCAGGCGATCGATAACTTTATCGAAACCTACCAGCAGTACTATAAGATCCCCGGCGTGTCGCTGGCGCTGATAAAAGATGGAAAGGTAGTATACCACAAAATCTACGGCACCAAAAACAGCATGACACACGAGCCCGTAAACGACAGCACGCTGTTTGAAGCCGCCTCCATCACCAAACCCGTCTTTGCCTATGCCGTACAACGCCTCGCCGAGCGCGGCGTGATCGACCTCGACAAACCCCTCTATCAATATTTACCCTTCAAAGACATCGAGGACGACGACCGGTACAAGCTCATTACCGCGCGCCATGTCATTACCCACCGCACGGGTTTCCCCAACTGGCGCAATGGCAAACTGATCATCAACTTTACCCCCGGCACCCAATTCGGTTATTCCGGCGAAGGCTTTCAATACCTTCAAATGGTTGTAAAAAGCATCACGGGCAAAAGCACGATACAGATGCTGACCGAAGAAGTGCTGAACCCGCTGGACATGCACCACACCTTCTTCGCCAACAACGACCGCCTGATGCGGCTGGTGGCCACGGGCCACTTCGACAACATACCCTCGTCCGACCTGCCGCCCGAACATCCCGGCATGGCCTTCAGCATGCACACCGAAGCGTTGGAGTTCACCCACTTCATGCTGCAGCTCCTGAATCAGAAAGGCCTGTCACCCGCCACCTACACAAACATGCTCAGCGAGCGCTCACCCTACCCGTTGGAGAAAGGCGAAGAACCACGCAAGTATAAAGTCTACATGGGCGAGAGCCTGGAAGTGCGCGAATCCCCCTTCGGTCAGGTTTTCGGCCACGGCGGCAACAACGGCGACTTCCGCTGCCAGTTCGAAGTATACAAAGATGCCAACATGGGCTACGCCATCTTCACCAATGCCAGCACCGCCTACCCGTTGATCGAAAAAATGCGGCAACTGTTAGTAGAAGGAAAGCCGTGACCGAATAACAGGGTAAAAATAACGGCGTCGATCGCGGAAAGAGAGTCGGGATAAATAGTCCCGACTCTTTTTTGTATCTTAACACAAATCGATAGCATGAAACATATACTTATGGCCGTAATCCTGCTGCTGGGCTCAATGCCGCTGCTTGCACAATCCCAGGAGTCTCCCAGAACAGTTGTTAGACGCTTTTCGCTCACTCCCCAAAAACATCACCTGCACGTCAGAGGTATCACGATCGGTATATCTGCGCACTCCCTGGAATTGACCGATACGCTGTACACCCGCGTAGACGGCCTCAACCTGGAAATTGGCCCGATGGGGATAATCGGTGGGTTATGGGGTACCATGTTTGGCTTCGCCGGAGGCCGGGATGACAAAAATCGTCGCGTAGGGTTCTTCGCCAGACATGGCTTCAAGGCTGCCCGGGAGATGCAATACCCCCGCTACGGCACGCATATCCACGGCGTTTCCATCAGCCTCGGCGGACTCACCGAAGACTTTTCCAAAGGCCTCATCATAAACGGCCTCTCCGGATTTAGCTATACCATGAGCGGCGTACAGATCAGCGGTCTCCTCAACGAATCATACCAAACCAAGGGTGTTTCCATTGCCGGCCTGGTAAACCATGCCACGCGTGCCCACGGTCTGCAAATAGGACTCATCAACAACTGCCGCACCGGCAAGGTCGTGCAGATCGGATTATTCAACCGCATCGGCAATCGCATCGTACCGTTCGTAAACCTTCGCTTCGGCAAAGAGCCCGACCTGGGCGAGGAGTATGCAAAACGAAATCGCAGAGACCGTCACCGCCGCGTCTGAAACGGTTGGCGGGATGGCTTCACTCCGTGATGGGCGGACGGTGAGAAGCGTGGCGGATAATCCCGCACAGCATTACACACGAGGAATCTCTTCGGTCAGAACCTCATTGGCATGACGGTCGTAGTACGTGCATGTGTGCAGGTCCATGCGCACGATCCACTGGCCCACGCCCTGGGCGGCACATTGGCCACAAAAGGTGAAGTAATCGGTTTTGCCTTGCTGGTGTGCCCGCAGGTCGGTCTGGAATTGCCGTGGGTTGGCGACCCCGGCAATAGCCCGTAAGGCATAGCGCGCCGGTGACGTTGTTTTATAGCCGTCGGCGCCGTGGTACACGGTATGACCGTCGGCAACGGACGTTTCGTACCAGGCTATACCCATACCTTTGAGTTCTTCAAAGTAGCGCGGGAAATCCGCACCGCTTTTAACCTTCGCATGCGCGGCGTTGATCTGTTCGAGCGTAAACATAGATGTTTGATTTTTTACGATGTAAAGGTCGTCGCGGCGAAGGTCCGCGGATTGTAAAAAATCGTTTTTCTTAGTTGGCTACTGTGAAGAATGTATCGGGCGTCTCGCCCGTAAACGATTTGAAGGTTTTGATGAAATGGGCCTGGTCATAAAAACCGGCCGCATGCGCCAGGTGTGTAAGCGACTGCCGCGCGTGGTAGCTCTTCAACACGTGCCGGAAGCGCACCAGTGCTGCGAACTTTTTTGGCGACGTACCGACCGCCTGCCGGAAGCGTTTCTCCAGCGGGCCCTGGCTGATATTGAGCTGGGCCGCCAGGTCTGTTATCCGCAAGTTTCCCTGGTGCTGATGAATAAGTGCCAGGGCTGCCAGTACAAGCTTATCGGGCGTCGTGTCGCGCAGGCGGCCGATCAGAAACCGTTCTGTCAGCGCGATGCGGTCCTGATCTGTGTTGGCTTCGGCGAGTTGTTCCTCAAAGACCAATAGCTCCGAACGAAGCATAAAATTGTCGAGCGAGACGCTTTCGTCAAACAGCTCGTGCAGCGGCATGTTAAAGAACGGCGCGGCGCCTGCCTCTTTGAAATATACCAGCACCGTGCCTGTGTGCGCAGCGTTCCGGAATATCCGCGGGGTATCGTGCAACCCGGTAATGCCTGCGGTGGAAAGTGGGTTGACCGCTGCATCCTGGATACGGACCAGCTGCCCCCGGTATTGAAAGCCGATGACAAGATTCGTTCCCGGCAATACTTTATACTCCTTCGTCTCTGCTTCTTCCGAGATCATGAAAGAAGCAACGTAAGGTTTTAACACGTCGCACGGTATGTACGCGGCAGCGGGCACGTCGGTAGGTGGTTCACACAAAGATACGGCATTTTGCGTTGTGGTGATACAGGCAATGTTCTCCCGCCCATCTGCCGGAACAACATACCGATAGGTACTGGCCGCTCGCGTTTCGGTTGATGCTTCCTTCAACGTATAGACATACTGTGTCGCAGCTTCATCCGCCGGCAGCAACGCTGTGACGGGCACGCCCGGATCGTCTGGTGCGCTTTTACATTCTGCAGCATGTTCACCGTCGGCCGGCGATACCACATCCTCCAGAAGTCCCTCGCGTTTTCCGAGTCGATCATCGCCATCGTTCCTTTTTTCAGACGCCCCGTCTTTCCCCTGCAAGGCCATGATCCTGGCCGCGCCAAACCGTGTCACTTCTTCGATCGTGCCATACTGGCGTAAAGACCCGTATTCAATTCCGATCGATAACATCAACGTCCACGAATCGTCCGGCGGGAGCACATTCATGGCGAGCTCCAGCGTGGCGCCCGCCATTCCTTCCAGGGAAGGGTTCCAATCCGTCGAAGCGCTGATGGAGTTGTACGCCGGGCTATACCATGTCGGCGGCAGGTATTCTTTAGACGGCACGTCGAATGTTACGTCGGGCACAATGCCTAACGTAACGATCAGGCGGAACATGGCGTGATTGTTCTGCGGAAAATAATTAATATCACGGAGGAGCTCGGGGAGATTCACGCGGGCGGAACGTTTTTGCCGGTCCAATGTATAGTATATCGGAGCGCGCACAATGGAGTCGAAGCTCGGGGCTTTTCGTGTGGTGGAGAAACCTTCCAGCAGGCGCGCATGTTCGGAGAGTGTGATCCGCCGCCGGCCCCATTCGCCGGTGTCGTCGCGCAACTGGATCTGGTGCATGAGGCTGTTGATATCGCTACCAAAATTGTAATCCGACAGGTGCCGGATCTGGAGCAACGCCCTCCGCACATAACTGCCGTGCCGCGAGCAACCGCCGAACTCCGACATCGTACGACGCGTATTTTTAAAGCTGTCGGCGGTTTTTACTTTTTCTCCGCTCGGGCCGCCTTTACGACGAACGACGATCCCGTCGACGTTGCGCATGCGGTAGGCGCTGAACATGTCCAGTGTGCCTGTAAAGGCGAATGGTCCTTCAAGAAAGGGCATAATCGATTGGTTTTCAAAGTAACGAGAGGGTTTTAGACAACGATCAAAATTGTAACGGTGTCCAGATCGAATTTACGAAAAGACTGTATACTGTCTATCTTTTAAATAATTTAAATTTTAAGGAAAAAGTTATTTATCAGGGATATCCAATAGCTATATAATTATTGGATATCTATTGGTTAATATTTGATAAACTATTGGATATATATTGGATATTCTCATAGTTGAAGGGCACTTTACCGGATTTTTCAGGGGACTTTTATGGTACTGTCGGTAAAGACGGGAAATGTCGAGGTGCACCGCTTATGTAGTGCTTTGTGGGTGGCGGCTGGTTCCGATTTTAGTGGGCGATCATCGCGTGTTTCGCACTTTTTGGGAAACGCCTCTGGCGCCGGCCTACTCCTGGCTACCGCAGGCATGCCTGCGCTTCGCAGAGCCCTGCCTGCCGGACTAGCACCGGCGCCAGGGTAGGGCGCCGGGCCTGCTTGTCGGCGCGATCACCTGCCGTATCATGCGGTATATTACGATGTCTTCACGACAATAATCACAATCGAATTTTATATTCGTTCCGGGAGGATGTATATTAGTATGCCTACCAATCTTAACCCTCGGCCATGACTTCCAAACGCTTCCTCGATTCAACGCTGATCCTTCGCGTCACGCTCTTCATCATTTTAATTACGCACAGCATACCGGGGATGCTCAACGGCGGCGTGCAATCTTTCGGCAATGACTATCTTAATGCGATCGGCTTTGCACCTGTAGGCGTTCCGCTGGCGTGGGCGATCAAGCTTTCACATGTGGTGTGTGCAGTGGCGTTGTTATTTCGTCGGTATGTAGCCATAGCGGCTATTATTACAATTGTTATTCTGGTAATGGGCATTATACTGGTGCACTACCCCGAAGGTTGGTTTGTTGTGGGCGGCGGGCGCAATGGTATGGAGTATAATGTATTGTTGATCAGCGTACTGATCTATCTTATGCTGATCGAGTGGAAGTGATGGTTATGCCTTGCGCACCATCACACTCCTGCGCGATCCCGCTTTCTTTACAAATTCGAAATCAGCCTTTTCAAATGTTTTGGTAAAGCCCATAAACCGGTAGCTCGGCGAGCTGGGTTTTACAGGATACGCTTCCATGTATTTCGCGCCATGCTTTCGGGCATATTTTCGCGCGTGTTCGATCAACTGGGGAACGAGGCGTTGTTCCCGATATTCTTTTTTGACGAAGAAGCACGTGATGGACCATACGTCTTCGTCTTCCAAACGGTCGTCACCGCCGAGGCGGAGGTGGCTGGCACGGGGCGCTACCGAGCACCAGGCTACGGGTTCCGTGCCGATGTAGCCCAGCAGGCCGATGGGTGTTTTGGCGGTGACGCGTTTCCGGAGGTACTCTTTGCGGTCAGGGGAATGGTTGTGTTTCAGCTCCTCGTTCGTCATGCGCCATACCATGCACCAGCACCAGCTGGGGGCGCCTTTGGATTCGAAGAATGCCTCAAAATCCTTCCAGGTGTTTTTGTCGACGGGCTTTACCTTTATCTTCGGTGCTTTTGTCGCGGCCATGGCGAAAGGTCTTTATCCTCGCGGTGCAATTTTCATTCCCGGCAGGGAAAAAAATAATTGTTGCCGGTGTCATATAAGCCACCCCGTTGGCCGACTAACAGACAAAATTATATGGAAAGACAGCTGCTTGAGCAATCCCTGGCCGATCACCACCGCGAAGCCTACCTGTGGGCGCGGCAGTGCTGCCGGTATGACGACGAGCAGGCCAAGGACGTATTGCAAGAGGTATACGTGAAGATCCTGGAGGGGCGGGCCCGCTATAACAACCTGTCCAGCTTCCGCACGTGGCTGTTTGCGGTCATCCGGTACACCGCGCTGGACATCCTGCGCGAAAAGCACCTTGTCATCGTCGACGAGCCGGGTGACAACGACCACCCGGCACTACCCGCCGACGAGCCGCCCGACGAGCCCGTCGACTACGAGGCGCTGTTGCGACAGCTGCCCGCGCGACAAGCCCAGGTGCTGCTGCTGGCCTTCTACCACGGCATGACCCTGGAAGCGATCAGCACGGTGATGGACATCAGCCTCGGTACCGTTCGCACGCATTACGATCGCGGTAAAAAGCAGCTGAAAGAATTGATTGCACTCAACCCGGTACAAGACCATGGAAGACGATAAGATACTCGAATCCTTTTTTGACGGCATGAAACAAGTCGATGCGCAGCGCCCGGTTCCGCCGTTCAGGAAGCCCCGGCCGGTCAGGCGCTTGTGGCCCCCGGCGCTGCGCTATGCCGCGGCGGCTGCAGTGACGATCGCGATGGTGGCCGTGCTGTACCGGGTGCGGCAAAAGGGAAGCGAACAAACCACACCACCCAAAGACATCGTGATCGTCGTCGGACCGGAGGCGACACGCACGGGTTCCCTGGTAAACACCTCCGAACAGAGCTTGTCGGAGTGGACATCGCCTACGCGCTATTTGTCAGAAGATTTTTAAACAGAAAGATTAAAAGAAATTATGAAAAAACACATGTTCATCGTGCTCATCCTGTTGGCGGCGATTCAATCCGTACCGGCGCAGGATATATTCCAACAGAAGCTCTATGCGCCCGAGCTGGTATTAAAATACCGGGATGAGGCGGGCCTCTCCAGCGACCAGGTGGAGAAGATCAAGACACTCTACAACGGTGTGCTTACCGGGTATAACAACAAGAAATGGGATCTCGATGCGGCCATGGTCAAGCTGGAGCAGTTGATCGCTGTGCCCAACGTCGACACCAAAGCGGCCAACGCCCAGTTGGAGAAATGCCTGGCGCTGGAAACGGAGATCAAAAAGATGCGGCTGTCGATGCTCATCTCCATCAAAAATCTGCTGACACCGTCTCAGCAATCCAAGCTCGATGCGCACAAGGACGAGCCGATTCCCGAGAGCGCCATCACCACCTCCCTGAACGACAATCAACGCGTGGTGGTGCGGGTACGCCCGGGGCCGGAGGCGGGCTCAACGAAGCCGCTGTATGTGATCGTACGGGGTGATACCCGGAAGACGGCCGATGACATGCCGGCCGATATCAACCCCGACGATATCGAAAGTATCGAGGTGTTGAAAGGAGAATCGGCTACCTCGGTGTACGGCAAGTGGGGCGAGAACGGTGTGATCATCGTCAAGCTCAAAAAGAAAACTCCCTGATCATAGAAAGTAGTGTTTCGATTCAGGGGAGGGTCACCGGTAACGGTGGCCCTCTTTGGTTAGGAAGCCTGCGCGGCGGCGATGACGGAATCTTTCTCGCCGATCTGCTGGCGCCACATTGCGTAGTATAATCCCTTTTCCCGTAAGAGCGCTTCGTGCCGTCCGGATTCGATGATGTTGCCCCGCTCGAGTACAAAGATCTTGTCGGCGTGCATGATGGTCGACAGGCGGTGGGCGATCAGGATCGTGATATGGTCGCGCACGGTAGACACGTCGCGGATCGTTTCGGTGATCTCCTCTTCGGTGATCGAGTCGAGCGACGAGGTCGCTTCGTCGAATACCAGGATGTCCGGCTGGCGCAGCAGGGCCCGTGCGATGGAGAGGCGTTGCTTCTCGCCGCCGGAAACTTTCACGCCGCCTTCACCGATCACGGTATCGAGGCCCTTGTCGGCGCGGGCCAGCAGTGACTGGCAGGCTGCTTTGTGCAGCACATCCATACACTCGGCGTCGGTGGCGCCGGGGCGTACGAACTGCAGGTTCTCGCGAATGGTGCCCGAGAACAGTTGAGTGTCCTGCGTCACGAAACCGATCTTCTCGCGCAGCGCGTCCAGGTTGATGTCCTTGCCCGAGACGGTGTTGTACAGGATCGCCCCGTCTTTCGGCGGATAGAGGCCTACCAACAATTTTACCAGGGTCGTCTTACCCGACCCCGAGGGGCCGACAAAGGCGATGGTCTCGCCGGCGTGTGCCGCAAACGATATGTTCTTCAACGCGGGGGTACTGGCGGAAAGGTGCTGGAAGCTGACGTTGTCAAACCGCAGCGTATGGATCGTTCCTACTTCCACGGGGTTTTGCGGCTTGGCTTCCTTCGGCAGCGTGAGGATGCGGTGGAAGTTCGCCATGGATACTTCGGCCTCGCGGTACGCCATGATGACGTTGCCCAACTCTTGCAGCGGGTTGAAGAGGAAGAAGGAATAGAACAGGAAGGTAAAATATTTACCCGCCGACAGCTCGCTGTCGAAGATGAGGATAAGCAGGATCACGACCATCACACTCCGCACAAAGTTTACCGTCGTGCCCTGCAGGAACGCCATGCCACGCACGTACTTTACTTTTTTAAGCTCCAGGCCGAGGATCTTGAAGGTGGTGTTGTTGAGCCGCTCGATCTCCTGCTTGGCGAGCCCGAGGCTCTTCACGAGCTCGATGTTCCGCAGCGACTCCGTGGTGGAGCCGGCCAGCGCCGTGGTTTCCTTGACGATGTCTTTTTGCACGGCTTTGATCTTGCGGCTCAGTGCCCAGCTGGTGAGGGCAATGATGGGAATGGCGGCGAAATATACCAGTGTCACTTTTACGCTCACGGTAAGCGAGTAGATCACGACAAAGACCATGGCCACCATCGCCGAGAACAATACGTTGATGAACGAGGTGATGAACTTTTCGGAATCGATGCGCACCTTTTGTAAGATGCCGAGCGTCTCGCCACTGCGTTGGTCTTCGAAGGTTTGGTAGGGCAGCTCCAGCGAATGCTTCAAGCCGTCGGCGTACATGCCGGCGCCGGACTTTTGTACGATAATGCTGGTAAAGTAGTCCTGCAGGTTCTTGGCAATGCGCGACACCATCGCGGCCCCCATCGCCAGGGCGACCAGGTAGAGTACACCCTGAATAAATTCCCCCCGGGGCAGGGTGTCGCGGCGCTCGATAAAGCTATCGACAATGCGGCCCGTGATGTGGGGGTCGAGCAACGAAAAGACCTGGTTGATGGTGGCTAGAAGTAAGGCAATGGCAATCAGTCCCTTATAATTCTTAAGGTAGTGTAACAGTAGTTTCATGGTGGTATGTAGGCCTAACGGGCAGACAACATGGGCAGAACCATAAAAATTTCCAAACCACTGAAAAAAAGACGGATTCTTTTTATGGAATCGGTTGCCTTGCCGCATCCTGGATAAAAACAAACGAATATGAAAAAGAGCGTTTCGTTATCCATCCCCCGGCCGTGCGCCGAGCCCTGGAGCAGTTTTACCCCGACATCCGAAGGCGGTTTTTGCGGGTCCTGCCAAAAGACCGTGATCGATTTTACCCGCATGAGCGACCAGCAGATCCTGGACTACCTGGCGGCGAAGCGCGGCAAGACCTGTGGTCGTTTTCGCCCGGACCAACTCAAGACCTATACCTTTCCGGAGCCCAACGGCATTCGCCCCGGCCTTACATTGATACGTGCCGGGATCCTGGGTTTACTGTTGTTGTTCACTACCCGTCCCGCGGGCTCGAAGAACATCCCGTCGGTAATGCCTCCGATCGAGGCTACGCAAGACACCCCTTCTCGCGAAGCATCGGCGGCGAGTACAACGCACGAACGGTGGTTTAAGGGTGTAGTGCGCGACGAATCGGGAGCGCCCATGCCGGGTGCATCCATCATCCGGAAAGGTACTACGCAAGGCACCGTTACCGATGCCGAGGGCCGGTTCGACTTTCCGAATATGCTGAAGGCCGGCGACGTGCTCGTCGTTTACTACCTGGGCTTTGAACCGCTGGAATACCTCATATCGCACAGTACACCCGCGTTTATCGAGATCTCCCTGACGGCGGACTATATCTCGATAGCCGGTGAGCTGGTGTTGGATGCTCCGTATGAAGAAACACCTGACTCCACGCCTGAAACGGCTATACCGGCCGATCCGAAACGCTAACGCTATACGCTGCCGTGGGTATGATGCGCACCCTCTTGTTTGTGATTTGCAGCCTGCTTGTGCCCGTGGCTCTGTCGGCGCAGCAGGCGCATTTCACAAAGCTCCACTGGGCGAAGGCCGATAGCGTCGCCGCGTGTTATCCCCGGCACGCCGTAACAGATCCAAAGACACTTTCCGACAAGCTAACCCGGTCGTTGACCACCGACGCAGAAAAGTTTCGCGCCATCTATACCTGGGTGTGCACCAACATTGCGAGTGACTATTCGTTGTTCAGGCTCAATCAGCATCAAAGCAACAAGCTGAAGGACGATGCCGCCGCCCTGGACGCCTGGCGCCGGCAATTCAGCCGACGGGTGTTCCAGGTGCTGGGGCGTCACCACCGCACAGTATGCACGGGCTATGCGTATCTTTTGCGCGAGCTGGCCCGCCACGCGGGCATCCGGTGCGTGATCGTCGATGGTTATGGTCGCACCGTGCAGGCAAACATTCGCGGCGAAGGTGATGTGAATCACTCGTGGAATGCCGTGCAGCTGGACGGGCAGTGGTATTTGTGTGATGCAACGTGGTCGAGTGGTGCGATCGACCCTGCGCAGGGGATCTTTATCAAAAACTATGATGACAGGTATTTCCTGGCAGACCCGGCGATGTTCGTCCGGAATCATTATCCGGTCGATACGGCGTATATGCTGCTGAAGGATAAACCTTCGCTGCAGGCGTTCCTGTACGCACCGCTGATCTACGGGAATATCTATAAGTATAAGGCTATGCCGGTGAGTCCTTCGACGTTTGACGTTGAGGTGGTGAAAGGCGAGACGGTTATGTTTCAGCTTGAAGGCGAAGCTGTCGGGAGCGTTACCGTACGGAGCGGGAGTTTATCGGAAGATGTCGCAGTAGCACCGGAAGGTGATGATCGGTATTGTTTTGATTATACGTTCACCGCACGTGGGCGGCACGTTGTGCATGTGCTGATCGATGCGCTGTATGCGTGGACGTATACGGTGCAGGTGCGGTAGTTCGAGCGGTGTGGTTGGCTTTGATTTACGCCGCCGCCTGTGCTGGCGATTGATGGCGGTTGCCTGTGGGGCTCGAAAAATGGCTTGCAAAAAAGAAGGGCTGTCTGATAAAGACAGCCCTTCGATCTATAGTGTAGTGTGTTGGTTATTTGGGGATGAACTCGTAGAATTTTTGCGGGTAGGTTATTGTCGATTGCTGGACGGCGCCCAGGCCGAGAAAGCCGCGGCCGCCGAGGGTGAACGACGTTCCGTCCAGCGGCATGCCCGGGTGTGATGGTGTCGTGGTGTGCCATTGTTTGGTGGCAGCGTTAAAAATATAGAGACGGTCTGATGGAGGTGTATCGACCCAGGATGTTTGGTTGTCGGTGGTCGCCGATCCTCTTTCGGCAAAATAGGCGAGCTTGCCGATGGTGAACAAATGCGAAAGCTCTTTGCTCTGCGCGCTTGCCAGGGAGAGCGCCGGAAGGTTTTCGATCGTTTTCGTGGCAGGGTCGAACGAGATCATCTGAATTTCTTCATACTTGCTGCTGCGTTTTATGGCGAGGTAACCCTTGCCGTCGACCTCGAACGCGCCCATGAAATGGAATTGCTCGTTTTCGGCGTACATCGAATAGTTCATGAGCTCCCAGTCATCACCGGGCTCGTTATATTTGATGATGTACAGGTAATTACCCTCGATCTTTGCCTGCGCATAATAGGTTTCGCCGTTGATCATAAATCCATGATTGAAGGATCTGAACGCAGGTTCCGCCATGGTATTAAATTCGTTCGTGATCGGGTTATAGTAGTATAGTACCTGCGTTGCCTCGTACAGGAAGATGAACCCGTTTTTCGCAGGCGCAGGTTCGTATTGAATATCGTCGAGCTTGTCTTGCGACGGGAGCGTTGTCCACGTGCCGGTGGCCAGGTCGAAGGAATGTATGTCGCTGTAATTCTTGGGATCGTACTCCAGGCGGTATTGCTCTCCGCCGACGACGTAGGCTTTATTGCCGACGGTGAAGGCGTGCGCGGCTACGCGGCCGGTGCCCGGGAAGGATTCCACTTCTTTCCATGTACCGTTTCCGGGGAATATGGCTATTTTACCTACCGTGATGGGAGAATCGCCGAATGTAACGACCAGCGTTGCCGAATCTTCGGTGATCTCCGGTACGGTGAGCAGGATGCTGCTCTCGGTCACCCCGCTGGTAGACGCCGCGATGCCGTTCAGTGTGACCGATGTCAATCCGCCTTTGCAGATCTGTGAGCCTTTCAGTGTTAACGTCTGGCCGGTATAGGCCCAGGTATTTTCGAGTGTCAGGGTGGTGGCGGAGGTATTGCAACCATTTTCGTCTTCGTTTGGATCTGCTTCGTCCGAGCAGGAAAAGGCAACGAGTATGGCCATGAACCAGGGATAATAAAACTTCTTCATGCGAGATAGATTAGTGAAGGGCCGAAGATAGGCCTCGCCGATCTTTCGAAAAACTTCTTTTTGCGGCGCCGGTGGTGTGTGTAAGAAAATGGGCTAACGTTCTATAGTATACCTGTGCCGTTGTAAATAAACCTGGTGTGAACAGTAGCCAGTTCGTTAGATCGGACTATGCCGTGGCCGGGCACGGCGCAGCGGCTTACTCATTGATATCGGTAATACCTTCAATTTAGAAATAAAAAAAGAGCGGAGGGTTACTCCGCTCTGGAAAGGGTCCTGGTACTGTGTGGCGCGTGATTACTGGGCGGTGGACTGGTTCGTGTTCTTCATGTCGAGGGCGAAATCTTTGGCGGTCTTGGCCGTCATGATATCCATGAAGTTCAGGGCGCCGTTGCTGGTCGTACCGCCGCCGGTTTGGAACTGGGGTACGATCGCGCCGGTATATTTACTGAAGGCTTCGGCCCATACTTTTTGTACTTCTACCTGGGCTTTCAGCTTCATCTCGAGGGCACCGTCGGCGCGCATGATCTTGGCGCGGGCGTAGGCCTGGGCATCGGCCAGCTCCTTGATCTTTTTCGCTTCCAGGATGGAGGCGTCGTAGGCTACCTTTTGTTGCAGTTTTTCCTGCTCGGCTACCTTTACGCGCGTCTCGGCCTCTACGACCTGGCGGGTCTGTTCCTGCTTCTGCTGGTACTCGATCTCTACCAGGGCCTGCTCACCCTTGGCCTTCGCGGTCAGCGTCTGCTGCTGGGCGGTCATAAGCTCCTGCTTGGAGATGGACGACTTGGTGACGGCGTCGATGATCTTTTTCAGCTTCTCGTCTACCTGGTCTTCGTAGTCCACGTCGGTGATCGCAGCATCGGCCACGGTAATGCCGTACTCTTTGATCGACGACAGCTTGCGCTTGGGGGCGTTCGTCTTTTTGTCGTATTGGATCTGCGTCTGGTAAATGCGTTTCTTTTCACGTTCCAGCGAGTCGAACACGACGTTCTCTTCCGTCTTCAGCAGGTATACGCCGTCCTTCAGCTGGTCCATAAAGTCCTGCGACATCTGGGCGCGGCCACCACCGTAGTGTTTTTCGCTGCTCATCAGCTGGGCCGACGACTGCAGACACTCCTTGGTGTAGGGCGCCAGGCGTTTTACCACGAGCGACTGCGGTGTGCGGTGCGTGTTGTGGATCAGGATCATTTCCTTCTCGTCGGAAGGCAGGATGAACTGCGTGATACCTTTTACGTTGGCCGTGGTGGCATCGCTAAAGCGTACCATGATCTGCCCCACTTCGATGCCGTTGTCTTCGATCTCGAGCTGGGCGTTTGTATCCTGGTAGGTCACCGAGATCTGGTTGGGCCATGCTTTTTCTTTGGCGAAAAAGCCGGCGTAGAAGATACCGGGAGCAAACTGCACGATCTGCTCGCCCGTGGTGCGCTCGACAACGGTACGGTTACCAGCGTCGTTCCACGAGAACGGGTTGAGGATCAGGAACAGGATGAGGGCCAGGATGGACACCACACCGATAATAATACTTCGTTTCGTAAAAGGATTCATGTTTTGGTTGTTTGTCAATGGTTATTGTTTTGGTTTGTTTTCTTTCTCTTTTTTGTTTTGAAAATAGTTCGTCAGCAATAGGATCACAGCGTATCCTACCAAGCCGAACACAGCCAGGAACCCGACTGCCAGCGATAGCCTGATCATATAGTATAATGATTAAAGTGGTGACAAGAATGTCGACGCGCGTGGACGACCCAACGCGGGGTGCCCGGCTATAACCGGACGTGGAACGAGATACTCCGGGAAATGCCTGCTAAAGTTGAAGATTCTTTCAGTTTGTGTGTCATGTATATACTTATATTCTATACACTCACATAAACGTGTGGGGGGAATGCCGGGATGCGGGAAAGAAGCAATATTTTTATTATTCAAAGGCCGATTACCTTTTGGTTTTTGTGTCCGGCGCTCGTCCGGAAGCGTACAGTTCACGGACGCCTGTGGAGAAGAAAAAACGGTTGAAACGGCCAATTTCGGGTCTCCGGGCCGTTGGCCTGACCTTTGTAAACGCGAGGTCATGAACCTCCTACGCACGGCGCTTCGCGGCCTCTTTCGCGAAAAGGCAAACTCTTTTATCAACCTGGCCGGCCTGGCACTGGGCATCACGGGCAGCCTGGTGCTTTTTCTGGTGATCCGGCACAGCATAAGCTATGATACGTATCATACGAACGTGGACCGCATTTATCGCGTGGTGTCCAAAGCGAAGGGCAATACCGGCGATACGTTTACGGCCGGCATACAGGTGGCGTTGCCGGAAGCGTTCCGCGCGGATTTCCCCGAAGCAGAAGCGGTCGTATTCACGGCGTACCGCGCGGGCAGTATCATTGCGGTGCCACAACGGCAGGGCGAGGCGAAGCGATATGAAGAGGACAAGGGCGTCGTGTTTACCGAGCCGTCGTTCTTCCAGGTATTCGATCGCAAGATCTTGTCGGGTGACGCCCCGCACGGCCTCGACGATCCCAACGAGGCGATCATTTCACGGCGCCTGGCGCTGAAATACTTCGGCCGCGAGGATGCGGTAGGTGAAGTCGTGAGACACGACACGATCGAGTATACCATCACCGCGGTGATGGAAGATCACCCGGCCAATACCGACCTGCCGTTTGACCTCATGCTCTCGCAGGTGACGCTTCGAACATGGTGGAACGAGCTGGGATGGAACAACGTGAACGGCGATGATCAATGTTATTTTCTGCTGTCCGAGAAAGCCACGCTGGCAGACGTCGAGGCGCGGATGGATGCGTTTGTGACCAAATACGTCGGGGAGGACAATCCACAGGAGCGCGACTTCCTGTTGCAGCCCCTGCGCGAAGTGCATACGGATGAGCGGTTCTCCAACTACAGCCGCAGCGTGGCGTCCCCGGGCATGATGACGGGGTTGTCCATCGTGGGGATTTTTCTGCTGGCGACCGCGGTGATCAACTTTATCAACCTGACGACGGCCGCGTCGATAAAACGCGCCCGGGAGGTGGGAATCCGCAAATCCCTGGGTAGCTCACGCGGGCAGCTGGTCATTCAGTTCCTGAGCGAAACGTTTTTGATAACGGCCGCGGCCGCGGTGTTGTCCCTTGCGGGAGCACAGTTGTTCCTGCAGTTCCTGAATTCTTTTCTGCAGACGGCGGTATCGTTGTCTCTGGCCGACCCTTACGTCATGGGCTACCTGCTTTTGATAACAACAGGCATTACGTTGCTGGCGGGGCTTTACCCCGCCGCCGCGGTATCGGCATACCGTCCGGCCCTGGCACTTCGGAACATGCTGGCTGATCGTACGTCGTCCGGCTATACGTTGCGCCGGACGCTGGTGGTTGTGCAGTTTTTTATCTCCCAGTTCTTCATTATCGGTTGTATCGTCATTGTACAGCAGATGGACTTTATTCAACGTCAGGATCTGGGCTTTGCCCGCGACGCTGTCGTCATCGTGCCATTGAAGACGGGGCAGGTCAACGACATCGCCGTGCGCACGCTGAAGCACGATATTTCACAAATGCCGGGCGTCGGGCAGGTGAGCCTGAACAGTGCGCCGCCGTCGTCGGGCATGCGCATGAGTACTACCGTGCAGCTCGCCGGGGCGGAGCAAGAGTATTTCACGGACATCAAATACGCCGACGGCGACTATATGCAGCTGTATGATCTGCAGCTGGTCGCCGGCCGCCCGCTGGCGGACCTCGACACCATGGCTGCGCTGGTGGTAAACGAGAAGTTTGCCCGCACGGTGGGCTTTACCGATCCGGGCACGATCGTGGGTGAGCAGCTATCGTTCTGGGGACGAACGTTGCCGGTGGTGGGCGTCGTAAAAGACTTTCACGTTACGTCGCTGCGGAGTGCCATTGACCCGGTGATGCTGATCAACAATCTTACCGGTTATCGCAGCCTGTCGATCAAAGTCAGCGGCACGGATGTACCCCAGACGTTGCGCCAGATCGAGGCACGGTGGCAGAAGACGTATGCCGACGGGATCTTTCATTACCAATTCCTCGATGACCAGATCGCGTCGTTCTATGACGGTCAGCAGAAAGCGCTGACGATGCTCGGTATTTTTGCATCGCTGGCGATCGCGATCGGCTGCCTGGGGCTGTTCGGCCTGGCTACCTACCTGGCAAATCGCAAGACGAAGGAAGTGGGTGTGCGCAAAGTGCTGGGAGCAACGATCGGCAGTATCCTGCTCATGTTTTCGAAGGAATATGCCCGCCTGGTACTGATCGGGTTTGTGCTCGCGTCGGCGGCTTCGTGGTTCCTGATGCAGAAGTATCTGGAACAGTTTGCCTACCGGATCACGCCGGGTGTGGGGACGTTCCTGATCGGGTTGGGGGTGACCTGTGTGATCGCCCTTGTTACGGTCGGGCATCGGTCGTTGCAGGCCGCCACGGCGAATCCTGTGGACTCGTTGCGGGCGGAATAGAAACAGCGTGCGAGAACGGCAACGGCAGCCTCTTTTTTTGATGTATACCTGGTCGGCTCATCTGCATTGATACCGGAGCGGTTGCGGCGAAACAACGCCCGTGGTCCTGCTGAGCGGATATCCGTCCGGTGAATATGTGTACGTGTAGTTCGTAACTTCGGCGGTACCCTGTGATGGAACGATGACGGTTTCCCGGGTGATGTTGTTCCGGCTGTGTGTTTCCGGGGAGAAAAAGATGATGGCGCTGTCCGGTAGCCGGGCAATTCGATACGGGTTGATCTTGTCGTCGTGTGCATAGTCTATCCTGTATGCAACTTCGCTGGTTTTTCCCCGGTAGTGAGTTGCTCCCGCGACGTTCCCCCGCGTGTCGTACATGTATGTTACCGTGTCGATCACTCCGTAGGGATGGAAGAACTTGTCGACCGCGCACACGCTGGTGATTCGATTTTTTGTCAGGTAATAGGTTTGGGCACGGTACGGAACATACTTGTTGTTCATGAAAGCATATTCATGTTCGCGGATGCGATCCTCTTCGTATGTGAAGATCTGATACAGCTGAATGATCCCTTCCGAATAATAGTCGATGCGCATCAGCTGTTTGTTTGTATAGCTGTATAGTGAGCTGTCGTACATCGCCTTGCCGGCAAAGTTGGAAATGTAATGAACGACTGACGTCAGATTGTCTGCCGTGTAAAAGATGTGCATGACCGCATTCTCGGAAGTTGCCGGTAATTCCGTGGGGAGGCACGCGGGTGGGGTCTCCCGTGTCTGCAGGATATATTCCTGGTGGCTTCCGTCTTCGGCGGTAACCGTATAGATCACGGGTTGCGATAAATCTACGGATTCGCCGGATGCTGGATGGATCGTGGCGTTGGCCGATACCTCGATGGCAGGGGTGAGCACCGTCGTGCTGCCATAGGCAAGGACGATCGTAATAACGTTGTTCGGTTCGTGGATGATCTCGGACACCCCGGGGTTTCCGGAAAGGTCGATCGCTACGATCTCTTTCTCGCCGCTGACGATCGGGTTGCTGTCATCCGAACAACGGAAAACCAGGAGAAGGCTCGCGCTGAGGAGCGCGGAGGGTAGAAGTCTTTTCATGATGAAATAAACGGTCCGTACGGGTTAATAACAGGTGTAATCAAAATTCAAGGTCTGGATATCGTCTGTGAAGGTCAGCGGGAGTCCGTTGGTGTCGTAGGTATAGCTGTAGAGCACCCTGGCATGGTCTTCGCCATAATGCTGGTCGCTGCCGATGATGTTGTTCTTGCTGCGGCTGACCGGCAGAAAGGTTGTGCCCAGCGAGCCACTGATGTCGATCCGCGCATGCGGGTTGATCTTGTCGTCGTACTGGTAGCGGTTGTAATACAATGCCTGGTCCTGGTCGTCATAACCGTCCACGCGGATGATGTTGCCGCTGGCATAGGTGTAATACACCGAGTCGTAGCGCACGGCATCGACGTCGCCAAAGTAGTCGGCGGTGGCGATGGTCCGGCCGCTTTCGTGGTAATGAATGAACGTCCGTGCTTTGTATACGTCGTCGTTTAGATATTCATAGGCTTCCTCGGTCGTTTTTGTGGCGGTGTGGGTGATGAGGTTGTATCCGATCATCTTTCTGTCTGCGTAGAGGTTTACGCGTGTGCGTTTGCCGTCGGTATACAGATACTCGGTAGTATATTCCGGGGAGTCGCCGTATGCGGGCGAGGTGACCTGTTTTACCGTGTTGTCGGTATTGTATGTGACATAGACGAGGCCTTCGGGACCGGCCAGCACGGTAGGCCAGCAGTCCTGTGGCAGGGGGGCTGCGATCGTTACGGTAACGGTATACGTTTGCCGGGTGCCGTCCTGGGCGGTGACGGTGTACAGGACCGGCTCGGTGAAATCCCGGGCGGCACCCGGGGCGGGCGTTACCGTGGCCGTGGGGGGAACGGTGATGGTCGGTACCAGGGCGGTCACGTCCGTGCCGGCGGGTACAGTGGCCGTGATGGTTCGGTCCGCCTGGTTAACGGCGGCCGCTACGGCCGGGTCGAGGCCGGCAAAGGTAAAGGCTGTAATGTTCTTTTCAGCGCTACTGTCGTCGTCGGAGCATTGTACGCTGGTTAGGGTGCCGGCTGCGATCAGCACGGAGCAAAGGATTCCCTGGATTCTCTTGATCATGAACAATGCGTTGCGCTACAAAGGTACGGAAAAAGGCGTGAAGGGCACAGGTTAGTCGCAAACATAGGAAATGGACTGCGCGGGGTCGTCTGCGCCGCCGCGGGTCATCGTGCGGGTTACGGGGCGGTGGTCTTTGTCGTAGGTGTAGGTGAACCCGGTGTGATCGATGTTATCGTCGTAGTGAAGCTCGATGTGGGTGATGTTGTTTTTGCTGATGTTGATCGGTTTGAAGTGCTCGGCGTCTTCGCCGCTCAGGCCCGCCAGGGCGAAGGGGTTTACTTTGTCGTCGTATTCGTAGCGATAAGAATATTCCACTTCGTCGTCGGCATTATAGGCGTCCAGGCGGGTGACGTTGTCGCCGGTATAGGTAAGGGCGGCCGAGTCCCGTTGGTTCTGACCACGCCGGGCCCATGCCACGATCTGCCTGGAGCCGGCAGCGGCCAGGTAGTATACCGTGACGTTACTTTGATCGGTGTTTCCGATCGCGTAATAACTTTCGGTGATCGTACGACTGTCGTAGGTAAACGTTTTATAGGTCCCCACCTTGCCGTTGCGCCGGATGTTGATGCGCGACAGCCGCCCGTTGAAATATGCGTAGAGCTCCTGGTAACTGATCATCGCTCCCCCGGGGAAGGCGTCGTACGCCACGCTCGCGATCTTATGGTCGTTGTTATAGGCAATGGTCATCGCGGCGCGGTAACCGGGCAGTATGGCAGGCATACACGTGATGGTCTGTACGGGGGGATTGTCGTCGTCGTGATGACAGCAGAGGCCGACCCCGGTCAGGGTGATCAGGAGCAGGTAGCAGGTAAGTCGGTTTTTCATGGTAACGTGTATAGCAGACCTTTCAGCCTTCTGTAATTTCGGGTTTCTTAGCCTGTAAACGGTCGATTTGTGTAAATAATATACAAGCGGTTAGATATATATCTGAGAGTACTCTGATTTATGCAATTATATATAGGCCAGACGGGTGTATGGTTGTGCAGAGTACGACGTTACCGTTGGGCAGTCGGGAGACTGCCGCCATCCGCCAGTGGTCGGACAAGTTACCGGGCACCGGTCCCGGCCGATCCACCTTCGCTGAAGCTGCGGACGAAGACCGGCGCCAGAGACAGGACTCTGGTGCCAGACCTTCTGACAAGAAATGCACGATCCTGGTTAGGGATGTGGCCGCGTTGGTTTACCTCGTAGCAGAACGCGCATAGCGCTTCCACCGGTTGGTCACCGAGGGGGCATGCGTGTATGTTGATAGGGAAAAGAGGAGCTTGCCGGGGGGTACGGCAAGCGGGCGGCCTGCCTGTCGGCAGGCGGGTTAGTTTTCGGCGAGCTCCTTGATCTTTTGTGTGGAGTTGTCGCCGAACTCTTCGGAGGTGTCGAAGTAGTCCTGGCCTTTGGGCAGCGCCTGGAAGTCGCCGATGGTTACGTGCAGGTCGGTTTGACCTTCTTTTTCTTGCAGCGTATAGGTATACGCGATGTCGTAGGCATCGGCCGGTTTTTCCCAGTCGGTGTTGTATAAGTTCAGCTTCAGCCGTTTGTGGGGTTCAAAATCGGTCACGGTCAGCAGGACGGACTTATCTTTCATGACCCACTTGATCTCGGTGCCTTTTTGCAGCGGCGCGTCTCCAAAGTTTTCGGGCAGCTCGTCCCATCCGCGGATAAATACGGGAAGTGTCAGGATATCCCACACGTCCGCCGCGGGCGCGTCGATGGTAACATCTCTTTCAACAATTAATTGTTTGCTCATGTATCGGTTTTAGCGTTATCGACCCGGCGGGTCGTTGCCCCTGGTTGTGGCTTCGTAATGTTACGATACATTTTGTGAAAAACGTGTACGTATTTGTTATTTACGTGTTTTTTTTCCGGCCGCCCAGAGAATGGCATTGCGAACCAGCACGTTATACGCGGGATTCTGAAACAGGCTGGGATGGTGGCCCATCAGGATATAGATATTTCGTGCCTTCATGGCCGGGTTGGTCCAGATCACCGGGTGGTCGCCCATGGTCGTATCGGTTTTGGGGTGGTAGGTAGACTCGTCCACGCTGGCCAGTACGTGCACGTTCGGCCGGGGGTTTTTGTCATAGGTATACCACTCCTCCTTGTCGACGACGAACATCGCGGGTACGCCGTGCATGGCCGGGTGTTTTTTGTCTTCCACCATTACACGTCCCGACACGAGCCTGGCGACATAGTTCTTCCACCGGATGCCGCCCATAAACCCGGAAAACCAATTCCACAGGGGGTAGCCGTCAAATTCGCCCAGCAATGTGGCGTGGTGAAACCCTACCCAGCCGCCGCCTTTGCCTTCGCTGATATATTTTTCAAATGCCGCGGCCGCGGTTTCGGTCCATGTATAGGGCGGGTAGTTCAGCTGGATGAAGACCTGGTATTGCGCCAGGTAGGTGTCATTGATCTTATCGGTGTTGTTGATGACGTCGAAGGTGAAGTGATGAACGGCCGCCAATGAGTCGAGCCAGGAGAGGCCGGCGACGACGTAGGGTTCGTGGATGCCGCCGCGCTCGGTCAACACCAGGGCCCGGAAGGCGGGCGGATCCTGGGCGCGGGCGGTTAAGCAGGTTATCGCCAGGAGCAGGAACAGGTAGAATGACGTTTGCTTCATGCATACCAAGTACAACATAATGATGTAATAATTCCAGCCTTTGGTGTAAAACGATGGGCCGGATGTCTAAAATAAAAGCGCCGCACAGTCTGGCTGCGCGGCGGTTTATTTTTTGTGTGGCCGATACCGGGTGTTTACAGAATATAGTCCGTGCTCAGGAAGTTCGACTCGTGGTTGCGGACGATGTCGTTGATGAGCTTTTTGTTGGTGTCGGTCATTTTGGTGGCGACCAGCGAACGGATCGAGAAGGAGCGCAGCGCGTCGTGCACGGAGAGGGTCCCTTCGGCGCTGTCTTTGCGGCCGGTGAAGGGGAAGAAGTCGGGGCCGCGCTGGCTTTGGCTGTTGATGTTCACGCGGCTTACCTGGTTCACGAGCGGGTCGATCAGGCCGGCTACTTCTTTGGCGTCGTTGCTAAAGATACTGACCTGCTGGCCATGGGGCGAGTCGATGAGGTATTCGATCACTTCTTCGACATCGTCGTATGGCACCACCGGTATGACCGGGCCGAACTGCTCTTCGCGGTAAAGCTTCATGTCTTTGTTGACCGGGTATACTACTGCCGGGAATACAAACGACTGCGCAGTCGCGCCGCCGTTCTCGTTGACGACGCGGGCGCCGTTTGCCTGGGCGTCGGCAATGACTTCCTTCAGGTAGTCGGGCTTGTTGGGCTCGGCCACGGGCGTGATGTTTACGCCTTTTGTCCACGGCAGGCCGATGGTCAGCTTCGCCACCGCGGTGCTTAGCTGCGCCAGGAACTGATCGGCGATGGCGCGTTCTACGAATACGATCTTGAGGGCCGTACAGCGCTGGCCGTTGTAGGAGAGCGTGCCGGTAATGATCTCGCTGACCGAAAGCGCCAGGTCGGCGTTGCGCGTGACGACGGCGGCGTTCTTGGCGTCGAGACTGAGGACGGCGCGCAGGCGATTGATCTTCGGGTGGCGTTTCTTGAGGTCGTTGGCCACTTTGCTGGAGCCGATGAAGGCCAGGACGTTGATCTTACCGCTGGCCATCAACCCGGGCGTTACGTTGGCGCCGCGGCCGTAAACGGTATTGACGACGCCTTTGGGGAACGACTCCTGGAAGGCCTTCAGCAACGGATAGTGTACCAGCGTGCCGTGCTTCGGCGGCTTGAACAGCAGTGTGTTGCCCATGATGATGGCGGGGATGAGCGTGGTGAACGTTTCGTTGAGCGGATAGTTGAACGGGCCCATGCAGAGCACCACGCCGAGCGGCGAGCGCCGGATCTGTGCCACCACGCCTTCGCGCATTTCGAACTTCGACGACTGACGGTCGATATCTTTCAGCTCTTCGATGGTGGCGTTGATGTACTCTACGGTACGGTCGAACTCTTTGGCGGAATCGGCATACGACTTGCCGATCTCCCACATGATGAGCTTTACCACCAGGGTGCGTTGCTCGCCCATCTTCTGTACAAACCGTTGCAGGCATTTGATGCGGTCGCTGACGCTCATGGTGGGCCACTCGCCGCGGCCGTTGTCATAGGCCGCCAGGGCGGCTTCGAGTGCTTCGTTGGCTTCTTTTTCGGTGCCGATGGGATAGGTGCCGATCAGCTTGCGTTGTAAACCTTCGGGGGTGGAGATGTATACCGGCGAATATACTTCGCTGACAGGGCCGTTCCACGGGATAAGCTCACCACCACTGAGGTATTCGCGCTGGTGGATCGGTTCCAGGCGGAACTCCTCGGGGATCTGCTCTTCGCTGACAAAGAGCGCCCCGATCTGTTGTTCAAAATTCATACGTTGGGGTTTTATATCACGCGCAAATAACTGTCATTTCTCCGGCATTAGTTCCGGGTGTGTTGATTTTCATAAGTTTTTGTTTGAATTGTGAAACAAATTCCGTCTCCGGTACAGGGCGCGTGTGAAGGAAGGTGTGCGGGTTTCAGGCGAACATGGCATCTACCTTTTCCAGGTATTCAGCCAGCGGCAGGCTGTTGCGCATCGCGATCAGGGATGCGGTATCTTGTCCCACGGGCGTACGGAACTGCTGGTTGGCGCCAGTGGCCACGGCATAGATCTGCTCGACGATCGCCAACGGTTGCGTCAGCGGGATGCTTTTGGTCTTAACACTATCAAAGACTTTGTTCAGCCGCGCATTGACGGCGTCGTAATCGCGTATGGTATCGCTGGTGGGCAGGTTTATCTTGCTCACGAAGTCCGACGCAAAGCCGCCGGCCTGGATGAGGCGCAGGTGAATGTTATGGGGTTTCAGCTCATAGTATAGTCCCTCGGTGAGTCCTTCCAGCGCAAACTTCGACATGTTATACAGCGAGCCCAGCGGCACCGCCGTCAGAAAGCCCATGTAGGAGCTAATGTTGATGAACATGCCGCCGTGGTTGGCCCGGAAGTGCGGCAGAAAGGCACGGATGACGTTGATAACACCTCGTACATTCACGGCATATTGATCGTCGATCGATCCTTCCGGTACCAGTTCCAGGGCACCATAGATGCCATTGCCGGCGTTGTTGACCACGACGTCGATCCTGCCAAAGGCGTCGATGGCTGCGGCGGCCGCGCGTTGTGCCTGCACGGGATCGGTCACGTCGAGCGGGATGACGCGGATGTTCGGATTCTTCTGAAGCTCGGTTTCTTTTTCGGGAGAACGCAGGGTAGCGGCAACCTGCCAGCCCTCGTTCGCAAAATAAAGAGCGGCGGCGCGGCCCAGGCCGGTACTGGTGCCGGTGATGAATACTGTTTTCATGTTATTTCTGTTTTGTAAGGCGAAGGTATGGGCGATTCGGTATACATTTGTAACCGGTATACTGTTGTATACCGCGCTGAACTTTTTTCAACGATGCCGCGTACACTTCCCAAACATGCTACCGCCGAGGATATGAAATACGTACAGGACACGCTGTACGTGATCAGCGGCAAATGGAAAATGCTCATCATCCTGGCTATCTGCGCCGGGAATAACCGGTTTAAGGACATTCAGCGGGCGATCCCCAGGATCACGACGCGCATGTTGTCGAAAGAGCTGAAGGAGCTGGAGCAGAATAAATTAGTTACACGCAGGGTGTATGACGAGTCGCCGGTGCTGATTGAGTATAGCACAACGGCGTATTGTAAGAGTTTTGGTGCCATTATACACGAGATGATCCGGTGGGGAAAGGAACATCGGAAGATTGTTAAAAAGTAACCCTGAAAGGGCGCAATAGATCGGGGATGCGTGCCTCGAATTGTTACGCCCCTTCAGATTCTGTTATATGCGGTCTGTATTTAGTGGTGTGGCGTTCCGAAGGTATATCTTAAACGTAGTTCCTTCTCCCGGTGTGCTTTCTACTTCGATCTTGCCGCCCATGGCGGTTACTTGTGAGCGGACCAGGTACAGGCCCAGGCCTTTGCCGTCGATCTTGCGGTGAAAGCGTTTGTACAGGTTGAAGATGTCTTTGCCGTGTTTCTGGAGATCTATGCCCAGGCCGTTGTCGGTTACGGTGAGGAGGATCATGTCGTCGTGGTGGATGGTGCGGACGTGGATGGCGGGGGTGCGCTCGGGCGAGCGATATTTCAGGGCGTTGCTGACGAGGTTGAATAAGATACTATCTATATAGGGGGCGACGGCGTATAGCTGGGGGGCGGCGGTGAAGTCGGAAACCAGGCGGGCGTCGGTTTGCTCGAGCTCGCGGGTGAGCATCTTTTCGGCGCGCTCGAGGGAGGTTTGGAAGTCTACGAGGGAGAAGTTGCCGGTATTGCGGCGCAGCTCGAGGATGACGTTGAGGTCTTTGATGACTTCGTCCAGGTCGTTGGCCGAGGTCAGGATCTGCTCGCGCAGCGCGTTCTGCTCTTCTTTGTCTTCGGTCAATTCCAGCAGCGTGGCGATGCCCATGATGCGGGCCAGCGGTGCGCGCAGGTTGTGCGCGGCGATGAAGGAGAACTGCTCGAGCTGGTGGTTCTGGTCGATCAGCTCACGGTTGTTCTGTTCGAGGGCGTGGGTGCGCGCGTGGACTTCGGCTTCCAGGTGGTCGCGGTGGGTGGCAAGCTCTTCGGCCTGTGCGATGATCTCTTCGTTCTGGGCCGCCAGCTCGCGCGTGCGCAGCTGTACCTGGCGCTCCAGCATCATGTTCTGGTCCATCAGTATGATGTTGCGGGAGGCTTCGGCTTCGTGTAGTTTTTGGCCGAGCATAAACGACTGGCGGGTGTGCCAGGCCGTGTAGAGCAGCGTGGGAACGCAGAGTATAAATAACAGGATCTGTAACCACAGGTTGCGGGTCAGGGCAGCTTCGTAGCGGGCGTGCTCGTCGGCGTGTACTTTGTCGGCAAAGGCCTCTATGTGGTTTTCACACTGCTCGTATTGGTACCACAGCCGGGCACCGCGGTCTTCGTTGAACAATTTGTTGAACTCGTCGCGCCGGCCTTCGTCGATCAGGTGGCGCATGTAAAATGTGAAGGCTACGTAGGCATTGACGGAGTCGCGCAGGGCGCGGAGCTCTGTCAGGTCATAGTGCATTTTTTTCAACGGAGCCTCGACCTTATCGAAGATGCTGTCCTTCCAGGCGGTGGCGTTGTTCATGGGCGAGCCCAGCCGCTCTTCGGGCAGCAGCGCATACCCCCGCAGCCCGATGTCCGCGGAGTGAATGACCAGCCGGCTGATGTGATCGTAATAGACCTTCACCTGCTCGGTTTCGGCTTGCAGCGCGAGGGATTCGTGCAGAATAGTGTTATTGTGTTGCGTGAACGTGATGTCCAGCACCAGCAGCAGTGTAATGGTGGCCACCGCCAGGTATATCCTCATGTTGACTCCCATCGGATGGATCTTTCCAAGATAAATGTTATTTAAGATACGAGTTTTGGGGGAAAGTGCGATGCGCGGATGTATCCGCTCTGCCCGTTAAATGTAACTGACACGCGCATCGGCGGAGGATCGGAATGCCGAGATCAGGTCGGAACGGGGATAAAATGGCCCTCTTTTTTTGCCTCCACCGGGTTGCGCCGGGGTTGAGACCGGCCACCGACGGCGCCGGCGATGTATCTCAGGGTTTTACAATGAATGAGGACGGCGCTTCTGAAATCCACTTGGCTTCGTCTTCCACGGCGGTTGTCCAGCTGTCGAGGCTGATCACGAGCAGGTCGCACGATGCGAGGAACTCTTTGCTGAGGGCGCTGTCGTCATACACGGCGATGTGGTTGGGCGCGGTCTGCTCGATGAGGCGGATGGTCTCGCGCAGCTCGGGGTGTTGTTTGACGAGTCCCTGTGTATCGAGGATCACGACCGAGGCATCGCTGTTGTGTATAAACTTCTGGGCGTAGAAGATCAGGAAGCTGTCGGATGTAGTAAAGATGGGGATCAACACCTTGTTGATCTTCTCGAAGCCCTTGTCTACGAAAATTCCCACGGGCAGCTTACTGGCGCGCAGGATGCGGCGGTTGCGTTCTTCGAGGACGGCTTTTTCAAAAAAGCGTTCGCGTCCGGCCAGCGTGCCGATGAGGCGCTCGGGGTTGATGATGCGCGTGGTAAAGCCAAACACAGTGCCCAGCAGGCTGCCTTCAAATACCGAGTGGCTGATGCCGATGATGAGCAGGTCGAAATTGCCGAGATTGGCGGCTTCGACGATCTCGCGGTCGATGTCGGCAGTGGGTTTGAACCAGGTAATGACGGGCATGTTCAACCGGCCCGCTTCGGCGTTGATGGGCCGGAAGCTTTCCTGCTCGTATTCTTCTACGTTGTATTGGTTCAGCTCATTGGCAGGCGAGAGGTGCAGGGCTGTGACGGAAGCGTTGGAGACCGAGCGTTTGACCAACCCGTGCACCAGGCGCAACATAGAGGCGCCGCGGTGGGGGTTGCCGAACGACAGCAGGATCTTATACTTGCCGGCTTTGTCGGTGCTGCCGGGAATGGGTGGCGCCGGATCGGGAAAGAATTTGTTGATGAGGTCGAGTGCCGGGCCGGTCATGCACGTGGTGACGAGCGCCATGATGACGAGCATGGCGAATATTTCCGGCGTGAGGATGCCGAGGTCGTAGCCGATGTTGAGGACGACCAGCTCCATGAGCCCGCGGGTGTTCATCAGCGCGCCGATGCTGAGGCTGTCGCGCCACGACTGGCCTACAAATTTTGCGGCCAGGGTACTGCCCAGGAATTTACCGGCTACCGCCAACACGATGATGATAGCACAGAGCTGCCAGGCGGAGGCGTCGTTGAGCAGGCCGATCTGCGTACGCAACCCGGTAAAGACGAAGAACAGCGGCAATAGGAGCACCAGTGATACATCTTCTACCTTTTCGATAAAGATCGTGCGGAAGTTGAGGTTCGCCGGCATGATCACCCCGGCAAGGAAGGCGCCAAACAGGGCGTGGATGCCGATGATCTCGGCGACATAGGCCGATAACAGCAGTGTCACGAAGAACACGGCTACGATGGGCTTGCTCAATCCTTCCTTGGTGGAGTATACATCGCCGATCTTTTTCAGGAACGGCCGTACGAGCTTGAGCATGCCGATGACATAGACAATGGAAATGAGCAACGTATAGACCGTGCCCACAAAGCTGCCGGCTTTTACGATGGCGATCACGGTGGCCAGGATACACCAGGCGGTGACGTCATCGGCCGCCGCGCAGGTAATGGCGAGCGAGCCGAGCTTGGTCTTACTCAACGATCGCTCCTGGATGATGCGCGCCAGCACGGGGAAGGCGGTAATGCTCATGGCGATGCCCATGAACAAGGCGAACGAGAGGAACGGTGTGCCCGCGGGGGCGTACCCTGTATAGATAAAATACGCCAGTCCCAGTCCCAGCATGAACGGCAGGATGATGCTGGTGTGGCTGATGACGACGGCTTCGTGCGCTTTGTTTTTCAATACATTCACATCCAGCTCCATGCCGATCACAAACATGAACAGGATCAGGCCGATCTGGCTGAGGAATTGCAGGTTGGGAAGCGATTGCGCCGGAAACAGAAAGGCTGAGACCTCGGGAAAATAGATCCCGACCACCGAGGGGCCGAGAAATATACCGGCGGCGATCTCGCCGATCACCATGGGCTGCCCGATCTTTTTACAGATATACCCGAACAGGCGCGCGATCAGAATGATGGTAATGATCTGAATGAGCAGGATCGCCAGGGGATGTGTGATATTGTGATGACCTGCGTCGAGAAATTGCTGCCAGCCCGAAGGTGCCGGCGTGGTGACTTCGGTCTTCACGACGGAGGCGGGCTCCTGGTGTTTACCCTCTTCCGTGATGACGTAGAGGAACGCCGAGAAGATGCCGACGAGGATGATGTAAAAGGCGATGGCGCGCAAATTCTTCATGGCGCCAAAAATACGGTGTTGCCGGGCATGACCGCCGCCGGTGCGGGAGAAATGTAACGAACGGGATGAAATCTGCACCGAAAGGCAGCGTGTGAGCGGAAATCGTGGTAAGGGCATGAAACCATTGCGAATTGTAACGGATTTGAAGCTTCGCTAATCGAAATTATGCCGATAGAATTCGCCAGGTCAGTTTTCTATAAATCAGCCACTCCGCCAGCAGCAGATTAGGCACCCATCCCAGCCAGGCCACAATCATATAGGCATCCATCGGGTGAGGCTGAAAGAACATCACCAGCAGATACTTCCATGCCCGTAGCGTTAATGCCGACAACGTGAGTGCATAGCTGCGAATCATAAAATTGCCATGTGTTGTAAAATCGCGCCATAAAATAGCGACATACGCTCTTACGGTAAAGTATATCCAAAGCACGCTCAGTAAGGTGAAAGCACTTTGCGAAAGTAGCCCGCCATTGGCGTACAGTGCCATGATCAAGCCCGCAGGCCCCGAGAGGAAAACCAGGATAACCAGATATAGCAACCCCACATACCGGTGTAGTGTGCTGAGCTTTTGCTTCAACGGATTATAAAATTGCGTGAAGCCGGCGATCAATAAAAAACAGCTACTCCATACATGCGTAAAAAAGGCGATGCGCCACACATCGTTATGAATAACCCATTGTTTGATCCGCAAAAAGCCCACATCTGTGTTACGCGAAAAATAGGGAATAGTAATACGCAACATCAAGAACGTGAAAAAGGCGAGCACGATACTGAGAAAAATAGTTCGGGCATAACGAAGCATTCGTAATGTTAGAAAATAGTTTTAACTTTTCGTCCATTGAATCCTATGAAAAAGTCGTCCATTCTCCTCATTTCCTGCCTGGCAATAGCGTGTGGGCAGAAGAAAGAAGCACCGATTACGCCGGAAGCTGCTGAAACGCCGGTGACGTTTGTTGTTAAAAAAGATGCACGAAAGATCGGCCCTGAGAAACCCCCTGAGCAAACACGCATTGAAGAGGCTATTGAAAAACTCCAGGCGAACGCCGACATGCCCTGCATCGGTTATTGGGTGGGCATGTTCGGAAAAAATAAGATCAACATCGCTATCGCCGAAATAAAAGACGGGAAAGCCATTGGCTACACAGTCTGCGCCGGCAACTTCAGACCGGTAACGGGAACCGCCACTGCCAGCGAGGACCTATACCAGATAGTATTGGATGAACCCGGCACCGATCAGTACGATGGCCATTTTGTTTTTTCCATTCACCTGAAAAACAATTCATTGGAAGGGACGTGGACACCCTTCAAAAAAGGAATCGTAGCGGATAAGACATTTACCCTTACCAAAAGAGCATACACCTACGATCCGGAGAATGGCATGTTCCCCGAATCCTCCTCGCGACTCCTGTCCGAGAGCGACGTATCAAATCTGAACGAAGAAGAGCTGGGTTTTATGCGAAACGAAATCTACGCCCGCCATGGCTATTCATTCAAAGATCTTCAGGATCGCCGACAGTTCGATACGGTAACCTGGTACATACCCATGGGCATCGACGTTCGTCAAAAGCTCACAGACATTGAAGTCCAAAACATAGATCTCATATACCGTTATGAAGAATATTATCATGAAAACTACGACGACTACGGGCGGTAAATCGACAACGGAATAATACTGGACTTTCAGGAGACATCCAGAATCCGTTCGCCGTCAGGCCGACTACTTTTTTAGGAAATCGACGAAAAGCCCTGCCATGATTAAAAGTGCAGCAAATGTAACCATCCCCAGCAGGTAGGCGGCGAGCGCCTTGAAGTACCTGGACATTCCTCTTTTATCAAAAAATTGTCCGATGGCCCAGGCGGCATACGATACCGTTACCATGGCTGATAGTTGCATGGCATGCAGTCCTGTTAATCCTTCGAAAGCAGCAAAAACAGCAAACATCAACATGCCCATCCCCATCACGAAACATAATAGAATTAAGATCTCAAAGAAATTATAATCATGCCTTCTAAAAATGAGCATTAGCCAAAAGGCGATGAATGCGCCCATAATAATATTCGCATAGCCATAATGACGTTGACTCCAGCGCATAATTGAAACAACTGCAGATCCCTCTGCACCGTGATAATCAATGTAGCCCTGCTCAATATGAAATAGATGATCAATGACCGTGTAGATCAGGGAGGTCAATACAATAAACAGTATCGGTTTCACCAACCTTGCCCGATCCACGGTGATAAATTCCTGAATACTTGTTCCAGGTCTGCGCAGAAGCTCTCTTACGGTATATAAGATGCCCTTGTCAAAATGTAAAACATGCTGAATCTCATGCATTATATAGTGCCAATCGACCCTGTTAATTTGTGCCGGACGGCCACAGTGACCACAAAATTTGTCCACGACAGAAGTCTTACAACTGGCACAGGTTCCCGGACGCTGCGATACAAAGGAGCGATCTGCGGTATTTTTCATGTTGATGCGCTTTTTACCATAAAAGTCCCCCAAAGACGGCTTTTTAAGCCTACACTTTAGTGTAGATTTGTTGAATTCTGTCGTTTTGAAATGAAAAATACCAATCACTCTACGCTGCTGACCAAGAATCACATTGGAAAGATATCGGATGACGAGCGCTTCCAGCAGCAAGACTATTTAGAGGCCATAAAAGCGTTTGCCCGGTTAACGTACGAAAGTGTCTACGTTATCAATTATGAAACGATGACCTTCGAGTACGTCTCTGAAAACCCGTTGTTTTTATGTGGCCACTCCCCCGCAGATGTCATGAAGCTCGGGTATGAGTTCTATTTCAAAAATGTGCCTGATAACGACCTGACACTATTAAACACCATCAACGAAGCGGGATTTGATTTCTTTCAAAATTTACCCGGCGAAGAAAAGATACGCTACAGTATTACGTACGATTTCCACCTGCTTCACCGCGACGGCAAGAAGACGCTGATCAACCACAAGCTTACCCCGTTACTTCTTACCAAGGAAAAAAAGATGTGGAAGGCCATGTGTATCGTTTCCATTTCACATCATAAAAATCCGGGCAATGTATTTATTCACAAACAGGGATCGGGTGAACTATGGGAACTGGATTTAAAGGATAAAGCCTGGCGTAAATCAACAAAGCCCAAACTTACCCGGCGGGAAATAGAAGTTCTGCAGCTGCACGCGCAGGGGTTGTCGATCAACGAGATTGCCGCGCAACTATCCGTCGCGCCGGATACTGTCAAGTACTACCGAAGACAGATCTTCGATCGCTTGAATGTCAGCACAATAGCCGGCGCGCTGTCGTATGCTGTCAACAGCAAGCTTATATAAACGATCGGTTTGGGGTTGGCACGGTATTAGGAATCGCTATGGCATGAAAGACACATTGGACAAAGATTCCGGCACGCCTGAAGACGACGAAACTGCCAGCGACCTGCCGAAAGGGGATGACCTCCGTGCCCTGCAGGGCGAGGAGCTGACGTGGGAGGAAACGCCGGAGGAGGAAGATCTTGATGTGAGCGAAACCGACGACGATGAGGATGAAGGCGTGGGCGACGGTACTATGGGAAAGACCCGGCCGGATCTGTTGGATAAATAAATCAGCCGCCGGTGCGGCGGAGAAAGCCGGGGCGGAAATTTTCGGACAGCGAAAAGCGTCGCGGCTTGCCGGCGGTGTCGGTGAGGGTGGTGGTGATCTCGTCGTGTGTAAAGAACTGTACGATCTTCATGGCGATGATCTCTTTCTTGTTGATCTGACAGAAGCCCGTGTCGGGCAGCGCCTGCAATAATTTTTCAAACGACATGTTCTTGACCAGCATCTCTTCGCCGCTGTCGAGCAGCACTACTTTGTCGCGTTTGTCCAGTCCCGTGGTGATGTAGAGCGCCTGGTCGAAGAAAAGCAGCCCTTTGCCTTTGCTGGTGTTGAGCTGGATGTACTGGCGCCCGGGGGCTGCGTTGGCGAGGCGTGTGATGGCTTTGGCGATGGCCTTGGCAAAGCGGTCTTGCTGGATGGGTTTGCGCAGGTAGTCGATGGCGTCGAGGTCGAACGCTTCGGCGGCATATTCGCGGTAGGCTGTCGTAAAGATCACGAGCTTGCCGGTAAGCTGGCGGGCCACGTCGAGGCCGTTCTGGCCGGGCATCTCGATGTCGAGTATGCACAGATCGAATTCGAGGGCCGGGCTTTCCTGCAGGAATTTCAGGGGGTCGTTAAAGGCGCGCACCACCTCTACACCGGGCACCTGCCCGCAGAGCACGCGCAGGTAAGCCAATGCCGGCAGCTCGTCATCCAGCAGTATGCATCGCAGCTTTGTGGGCACGCAGGTCTATTTTCAGGTGAGCAATATAGACATCGTTGTCGACAACCTGGTCGAGCGAAAAGTGTGCTCCGTATAAGATCTCGAGACGCTTTTGCAGGGCTTCCTTGCCGAAGCCGCCGCGCGTCTGGCGCAGGGGTGGCTTGGGGCTGATCTTGTTGGAGACGGTCAGGAAGAACTGGTGGTCGCGCAGCTCGAAGACGATGGCGATGAACGCATCTTCGCGTTGCAGGTCGGCATGCTTGAATGCATTTTCGATCAGGTCGACGGTAATGAGCGGGGCGACGAGCTTTTGCTCGTATACGGGGTCGTCGGTGTCGACGGTATGTTTTACCCGCAGGTCGAACAGCGGGCTGAGCTTGAGCCGGTTGATATCGATCAGGCTGCTGGCAAAGTTGAGCTCTTCCTGGAGCGAGACAAACCGCTGGCCGCTGTCGTAGAGGATGTAGTCGAGTACGTTGGCCAGCTTGTCGAGCGCGAAGTAGGTCTGGTACGCGTGCGACTGAATGGTGTTGAGGGTATTCTTGAACAGGTGGGGGTTGAGCTTGTACTGCAGGGAGCCTAGCTCGAGCTCGCGCAGCTTGGCTTCCATTTGCTGGTAACGCAGCGCGAGGTCTTCGGGCGGCATGCCTTCCCGACCGTGCCGTGACCGGGAGAGTCTATAGATCGTCAGGCCCAGCACGGCCACCACGGTTAGTAGTACAAAGATGACTCCGTACAACACGCTTGGCGATATGGCCGTGCCGGTATTCATGACGAAAGGCGCACTAGCTGTGCGCGCGTTGTTTTACTTCATAGCCTTTCCAGCCGTAGTATGCAATAAATACATACGATACGATCGGGAAGGCGAAGGCGTGCTGATAGCCCACAGCGCCGATGATGATGCCCATGACCGGGGTCATGATGGCGCCGCCCACGATGGCCATGATCAGCAGGGACGAGCCCTGGCTGGTATATTTACCGAGGTCTTTGATGGCCAGCGTAAAGATGGTCGGGAACATGATCGAGTTGAAGAGGCCGATGGCCAGTACCGACCACATCGCTACCTGTGCATTGCTGAAGATCGTCAACAGCAACAGGCCTACCACAAACAGGGAGAATACGAGCAATGTACGGGCGGGTGCCGAACGGCCGATAAGGAACGCCACGCAGTTGCCGATGATCAGGCCGAGGACGATAAAGGCGGTCGTGAGGTCTTCTCTCCAGAAATATACCGATGCTACGGCGAGGATGGTCACCAGGCCCATAAAGCTGAGCTTCTGGCTGGTGGGACGTTCGGTGAGCGACACCGCGCCGATGAAGCGGCCTACCATGGCGCCGCCCCAATAGAACGATACGAACGGACCGCCAGTGGCTTCGTTGTAGCCCATCAGCTCGCCAAAGTATTTGATCAGGTAGCTACCGATCGCGACTTCGCCGCCTACATACAGGAAGATGCCGATCACGCCGAGGTTGAGGTGTCTGAACTTCAATACGCCGAGGCCTTTCTCGATGGTCTCGCCGGTAAACTTAGGCAGCTTGGAGAGGGCGATCAGCACGGCAATGGCCAGCAGGGTACCCGACAGGAAGAGATAGGGTGTTTTTACCGCGTCGGCGGTCATGTGCTCTTTACCGCCCATGCTTTCGAAGATCAGTTTGGTGCCGATGATGGGGGCGATGGTCGTGCCGAAGGAGTTGAAGGCTTGTGTCAGGTTCAGGCGGCTGGACGATGTCGATGCGCTGCCGAGCAGCGCCACGTAGGGGTTTGCCGCCATTTGCAGAATGGTGATACCACTGGCCAATACGAAGAGCGCCAGCAGGAATACGCCGTAGAGCTTTGACTCGGCGGCGGGATAGAACAACGCACAGCCTACCGCTGCGGTGACCAGGCCCATGATGATCCCGTTCTTATACCCGATGCGCGCCAGGGGGTCGCCCAGGTTGACGGAGATGAGGAAATAGGCCAGCGAGATAAAGAAGTAGGCCCCAAAGAAGGCAGACTGTATAAATCCGGCCTGCGCGGGCGTCAGCTTAAAGATGCCTTGCAGGTAGGGGATGAGAATGTCGTTCATGCAAGTGATGAATCCCCACATAAAGAACAGCGTGGTGAGGATGATCAGGGGGATGGTGAAGTTGCCTTTGTTGTCGGAAAGCGTCGTCGTGGAGGTCGGTGCGATAGATGCCATAGTAGTGTTAAATCGTATTCGGAATCGAAAAACCGGCGGTCAATTTGCACTTTCTATCCGTGTAAAAAAAATGATGGTGTGTTGCGAAGTCCCGGTTGCGGTGGGAAAAGGGGCCCTTGGCATGGCTGCTAAACCGATTAACGATCATACCCTGAGCATGGGCGCGGTCGGCGGCGGTTGGGCGAGCAGCAGACCCGGTAATCGGCTGACAGGCTGTATATTCGGTTATTCCAACGGCCCGGGGAACGTCTTCCTGAACGGCGGCAGCCGGTCGCCAGACGTTGTGGTGTTGAAGCGATGCGCAAGGGGCACCGGAAATTTTTTTTCAGGAATGGACAGACGACACACAGGTGCGTGGCGTGGTTTGGCATGGCCGGAATGCGTGTGCGCATACACGGCATCATAAAGGGACAAATTCGTTAGGTTAGGTTTAGTGAAAAGGCTGGTGCGCGCGGTGCGCACCAGCTCTTTTTTTGCTTTTTGGGTCCGGGAGGAGTGAAAATAGTTAATCGAGTCACTTTGCTAAATCGATTTATCACTTATTTTTGTACTCCTGCTAATAACCCAAACCAGTAAACGAACGAAACGTGAAAAACATCAAAACGGTGAACGTAGAAAGAGCAGCCATCTTTCAGGAAGTGAGCAAATACCTGGAAAAATCGGGCTTCAAGGTTGTAACGGAAGATCAAAGCCGGCCCTGGGGCGGTTTTTTTGTGATCGATGAGACGCAAGCGGATGCCTTCCGCCAGCAGTTCTTTCCGGAGGTGAACCTCCAGGACCTCATCATCAGCGGGAAGCTGAGCCCGAAGATCCTGCTGGTGGAGCCGCACAAACGCCTTTCGTGGCAGTATCACTTCCGCCGCGCGGAGATCTGGACGGTGGTAGCCGGCACAGTGGGTGTTGTGACGAGCGAGACCGACGAAGAAAAAGAAAATCAGAGCCTGCCGACCGGGTCGATGATCCGCCTGAAGCAAGGCCAGCGTCACCGCCTGATCGGCCTGGATGGCTGGGGCATTATTGCCGAGATCTGGCAACATACCGATGCGGCCAATCCTTCTGACGAGCAAGATATCGTGCGTTTGCAAGACGACTTTGGCCGCTAAGCGCGGGCAAGCTGTTTTCCTGTAATCACCGATCAAGCAGACTTACCGCATGAATATATTTCAAGACGATAGAATCGTACTGACGCTGGATGCCGGCGGAACCAACTTTGTGTTCTCGGCCATGCAGCGGGGCAAGGAGATCGTACCGCCGATCACCCGGCCTTCGCAGGCGCACGACCTGGATCTTTGCCTGAAGAATTTACTGGATGGCTTTCAAGCTGTCAAAGATCAGCTGCCGGCCGACCCGGTGGCGATCAGCTTTGCCTTTCCCGGTCCGGCCGACTATAAGAACGGAGTCATCGGCAGCCTGCCCAACCTGCCGGCTTTCCGCAACGCGGGGGGCGTGGCGCTGGGGCCGATGCTCGAAGATTATTTTCAGCTGCCGACGTTCATCGGCAACGACGGCGACCTCTTTACCTATGGCGAGTCGATGGCGGGCATTCTGCCGCGCATCAACGGCAAGCTGCAAGAGCGGGGCGTGGCCAAAACCTATAGCAACTTGTTGGGCGTGACCCTCGGCACCGGCTTTGGTGGCGGGGTGGTCGTGAACGGCCAGCTGTGCCAGGGCGACAACTCTTCGGGGGGTGAGATCTGGCTGACGCGCCACTTTCGCGACTCCCGGTTGATCGCAGAAGAAGGTGCCTGTATCCGCGGGCTCGTGCGTTTTTATTCAAATCTGACGGGGGCGCCAACCAAGCTGTCGCCAAAAGATATTTACGAGGTGGCCCTGGGCCAGCAGGCCGGCAATCAGGCCGCGGCGCTGCAGGCGTTTGACGACATGGCGGCCGTTATAGCCGAGTCGCTGTGTAACGCCATTACCCTCATCGACGGTATTATCGTGATCGGCGGCGGTCTTTCAGGGGCTTACCCGCTGCTGGCGCCGCGCATTATCCAGTATATGAGTGGCACCATCGCCATGGCCGACGGCACGGTGTTACCCCGGTTGGTATCGAAGGTGTATGACCTGGAAAATCCGGAGTCCTGCGAGGCTTTCCTGGACCATTCCAAGAATGAGGTGACGGTGCCCTTCTCGGGGCGCAAGGTTCACCACAACCTGGACAAGCGTATCGCAATCGGTTCCAGCCATCTGGGGACGAATACGGCCATCGCTTTGGGGGCGTATGCCATTGCTTTGAAAAATTTATCGACAAATTCTGAACAGAATATTTTGCTAAATCGATTTATTTAACTTATTTCGAGCATTGGGTTAATTGATTGGTATGCCGGCAGTCATTTTTAAAATGATTGCCGGTTCTTTTTTCAGGCCTACGTGTGCGGCCACGTTGTTTCACGCGCTCAATCCCACGACGTGGTATCTTCGAAGTCATGACGATCCGCTTTTCAAACCTGGATCCTATAAAATAATCCTTACAACCTGCTGCCTGCTGGTAATGCGCTAACGTGCGGCTATGCGCAGGAGCGTCTTGCGTCCGTGCAGCCACGGATTCGCACACGTCCCGTATTTCAGCGTCCGGTCTTTCGGACATTGCTTAACGGCTCCACTACGCGCCACTGGGCCGCCGCTGCCCTGCCATATGCGCGTAGACGGTCGGGTATGCCGCGCTCCGGTGGACGGGTACGAAACGACCGGCGGCCAGGTGCTGGAGCCGTGTTTGGGAATAATGATCAGGCTTTATGCGCCGAGGAGTCGCGGATGACCAACTGTGTCGGAAGGAATACCCCGGTGGGCTCGGTGCCTGTCGGCGGCTCGCCCGACGCGATGCGGTCGAGCAGCGTGGTGATGATCTGCTCGGAGATCTTGTCGATGGGCTGGCTGATGGCGGTGATGGAGGGTGTGCTGAAGCGAAAAAGATCGTTGTCGTCAAACGATACCACGGCCAGGTCCTGCGGTATTTTCCGGCCCATTTTTGAGATCGCTTCCAGTCCGCGTACACCCAGGTAGTTGGCGCCGAAAAAGATCGCGTCCAGTCCGTTTTCCTGCGAGAGGTATTCTTTTACCCGGTCTACCAGGATGTCGTAGTCTTTGTGGAACGGTATAAAATGTACGTGCTCCTGCAGGCCGTGCTCTTCGACGGCGCGCAGGTATCCGCGCAAGCGACCCTGCATCTGCGGCTGCTCGGACGCCAGGGAGATAAAGGCGATGTTGCGATAGCCCCGGGAGATCAGGTGTTGGGTGCCTTCGTAGGTACCGCCCTCGTTGTCGACCATGACAAATCCCGTGGGAATGTTGGCAAAATAGCGGTCGAACAAAATGATCTGTGCGTCCTGGTCTACGAGCGCCTGGATGTCTTCTTCGATGCCGCTGGGCGGTGTGATGATATAGCCGTCCACGCCGAGGTTGTGGAACATCTTCAGGAACTCACGCGCGCGTTTTTTGCTGTTTTCGGTGCTGCAGTATATGATCTTACAGCCGTGTTCGTAGGCTTTGTCTTCGATGTGTTTGGCGATGGTGGCGAAAAAGGGGTTGGAGATGTCTTCGACCATCAATCCCAGGATGCGGGTCTTGCCGGTGCGCAGGCTTTGGGCGAACTGGTTGGGAATATAACCGACCTCGTCTACGAATTTCAGCACGGATTGCACCAGTTGGTCGCTGATGCGTTTTTCCTTTGCCTTGCCATTGAGGATAAACGACACGGTGGTCTTCGAAATGCCCAACTGGGTGGCGATATCGTTTATCGAAATCTTGTTCTTTTTCATCAGTAAACGGTTGTAGGTCGGTAAAAAACGTCGTGCCGGGGCACGGCGTCTTATATACATAGATCGTGAAAAAGAAACACAATAAAAAAGAGCAGGTTGAGATAGCCCTGAAAGGGCGAAACAGATCAGCCCTAGGCGTGCCTCGAATTGTTTCGCCCTTCGGGGTTTTGTGCATGATCGGTGTTATTTTCCCAGGCCTCGCTGGAATGCTTTATCTCGAATCAATTTTAAACTATTTTTAGGGGGATCTACGTTACTATGGCATGAACTGGTCAGACGTACTCAACTATGCCACCAAAGGCAACCTTACCCCCGACCGGCGGGTGGAGAAAACCAACGAAGAATGGAAAAAGCTGCTCACGCCCGAGCAGTTCCGCATTACGCGACAGAAAGGAACCGAGTTTGCGTTTACAGGAGAATACTGCGAGGCGCACGACCCGGGCCTTTATGCCTGCCGTTGCTGTGGCACGCCGTTGTTCGACTCGCGGCGCAAGTTCGAGTCGGGTACCGGCTGGCCGAGCTTTGACGAGCCCGTGAAAGACAATGTCATAAAATACGAAGGCGACCGCAGCCACGGCATGGTGCGCATCGAGGTGATGTGCAACGTCTGCGACGGCCACCTGGGCCACGTTTTTCCCGACGGCCCACCGCCGACAGGGCTGCGCTTCTGTATCAACTCGGCGTCTGTGAAGCTGGTGGAGGAGTAGGAGCGTAGCGTTGGTAAAATATGTGTTGACGGTGCGTTGTGCAGCCTGTATATTGTACGGACTAAACAACCTACTATGAAACTTTTTCTCTCGCTGTCGGGCGTCGCCATGATCGTTATCCTGGGCGCTTTTATGTCTATTCAGAAAAAACAACGCGTCATTTTCTTCGGCGATTCCATCACGCAAGCCGGCGTTCAGCCCGGTGGCTATATCACCCGCATCGGCCAGCTGGCCACCCAGGCCGGCAGCGCCGCAGCCTTTGACTTTGTCGGCGCGGGCATCGGTGGTAACAAAATATATGATCTTTACCTGCGCGCCGATGACGACGTGCTGGCGAAGAGCCCCGATGTGGTGGTGATCTATGTCGGCGTGAACGATGTCTGGCATAAGCGCTCTTCCGGCACCGGCACGGATGCTGATAAGTTTGTGCGCTTCTACGAGGCGCTGATCAAGAAGCTCCAGGTAAAGGGCGCGAAGATCGTGCTCTGCACGCCGGCGGTGATCGGTGAGCGGACCGACTCCAGCAATGAGCAGGATGGCGACCTGAATCTCTACAGCCAGATGATCCGCGACCTGGCCTCGCGCAACAGCCTGCCGCTGGTGGATCTGAGAAAGGCTTTTCTGGAGTATAACAAGCAGAATAATACGGGTAACAAAGAATCCGGTATCCTGACCACAGACCGTGTGCATCTGAATGACAAGGGCAATCAGCTGGTGGCGGATGAGATGTGGAAGGTGTTGAAGGGAATCTAAAAAAACATCATTCACGCAGGGCTTTCGGCATTGTCGGGGGCCCTGCTTTTGTTTGTATACCTATCTCTATCTCATTTATTGACCGGGTCAGGCTTATCCCAAGGCTATGGATCACCCGTATCAAAGCTATACCATCGCTATACTTGAGCTATCCCTGACATATCCTTCACTATTACATCCTGTAAGAATTTCAGTTAAATAAGACATTATGTCTTGATTTTGCGTCTAAAATCATTCAAAAATGCCATTGTGTCATTAAAATACGAGCTTTTTTGTGTTGGTACGCTTTTCCCTAATAAGCTTGTCAAAAGCAACTAAAAAAATTGACAACCAATAAATTAAACAACACTATGAGCATCGTTCGTTATAACTCCTCGCTGCTGAATGACTTTACACCTGTTACATTCAGCCATTTGATCGACCGGTTTTTTAACGAGTCTGTTGGCCGTGCCGGTGGTTCCGCTTACTCTTTTGTACCGAAAGTAGACATCGTTGAGAACGAGAAGGCTTTCGAGATCAGCGTGGCTGCGCCCGGTATGAACAAAGAGGACTTTAAACTGGACGTGAACGACAAATTCCTGACCATCAGCGGTGAGCGCAAATTCACCAAAGAGAAGAAGGAAAATAACTTCCATTCCATCGAAACGCAGTACGGTACATTCGGCCGCTCGTTCACATTGCCTGAAAATGTCAACTCGGCAAATATCAGCGCGAAGTATGAGAACGGCATCCTTGAAATCACCCTGCCGAAGGATGAGAAGAAAGCCCTTAAAGCTACTATCAAGGTTAACTAAGCGAAGTTGAGGTTAGAAGGTGGAAGGTCTTCCCGTAAGGGAGGGCCTTTTTTTATGTCCCCGCTTGTCGTACGTCGAAAATACCGGCACCGCCCTGCCTGCTGTCGGCGGAATCCGGAAAAGAAGCCGTATCTTTCTGTACAGCATTTTTTTCCGGAAGTAGCAGACTAAAACGGGCGGTTATGAAGCGATCTATTTTTATCCTGGTAGTGATTCTAGCCGCCTGTGTGGGCGGCATGCTCGGGTCGATCCTGACGATCCGCTTGTTGAATTTTGGTGTGGAGCCCTATCAGTCCATCGACGAGCACCAGCAACTTGTACTGGCCAACAACCCCGCTGCCGACACGGCCTATCGTGTGCCTGCCAGCCTCAACTTTCTGGCGACGGCCAGGAAGGTCACTTCGGGGGTGGTGCATATTCAGACTTCCTATGGTCCCGGCGAATTTAGTGTCAATCCGCTGCAGCATTACTTTGATGCGCCGGCACGGTCGTCGGGTTCGGGCGTCGTCATTTCCGACGACGGTTATATTGTTACCAATTTCCACGTGATCGAAGATGCCAGCAGCATCGAGATCGTGATGAATAACAACCAGCGGTTCTATGCCAAGCTGATCGGTACCGATCCTACGACGGACCTGGCGTTGCTCAAGATCCGCAGCCGCAACCTACCCTTTATTAAATACGGCGACTCCGACCGCATCGTGCCGGGCGAGTGGGTGCTGGCGGTGGGCAACCCGTTTGACCTCAACTCGACGGTGACGGCCGGTATTGTCAGCGCCAAGGCGCGCAACATCGGCATTCTGCGCGACCGCAGTAATCTGCAGGTGGAATCGTTTATACAGACTGACGCGGCGGTTAACCCCGGCAACAGCGGCGGTGCGCTGGTAAACCTGCGCGGCGAGCTGATCGGTGTCAATACCGCCATTGCCACGTCGTCGGGCAGCTACCAGGGCTACTCGTTTGCGATTCCGGTAAGCCTGGTGCGCAAGGTAGTGGACGACCTGTTGGAGTTCGGGCAGGTGCAGCGCGGGCTGCTGGGGATCCAGATCACGGATGTCAATGCGACGATTGCCGAAGAGCTGGGCCTGGCGGTGAACCAGGGTGTGTTGGTGAACCGCGTGAACGATGGCAGCGCGGCGCAGACGGCGGGGATCGAGCAGGGCGATGTGATCATCGGTATCGATGGTCATGGCATTCATGCCGTGTCGGAACTGCAGGAATGGGTGGCCCGCAATCGTCCGGGAAAGACCATCCAGGTGGAGTATCTGCGCGACGGCGAGCACCAGCAGGTAAAGGTACGCCTGACCAATAATCAGGGCACCGAGGCCGTGGAAAGGAAGACCATTAACTATGATCTGGGCGGCATGACCGTAGAGGACGTGCCCTATAAAGAGCTGGCCGGGCTGCACCTGGAAGGCGGCGCGCGCGTGGCCAATACAACGGGTAAGTGGAAGGAGGCCGGTCTTCGTACCGGGTTTATCATTACCTATATTGACAAAATACCGGTTGACGATGTCAAAGATCTTAACCGCATCCTGGACTTCAAAAAAGGCGGCATCCTCATCGAAGGCATCTATCCGGGCGGTGAAGAGGGTGTTTACGGTGTCGACTGGTAGAAAATCTACCCTGCTTTTTCGTTATGCTGATAGGATTTTTCCCCCACCGGGGAAAGATGGCGGCGCCGCGTAAATGACAGAAATCGTTTAGCTTTGTGCGGCTCATCAAAACGACCCCGCATGAAGAATTTTGGTATTAAAGACTCGCTCGCGTCCCTTGGTCTGAAGAAGTCTAACGCCGGTACCTCCACAGGTACCCGGTGGCTTCGCAGCACGGGTGCGGCGATAGAATCCTTTTCGCCGGTAGACGGCAAACTTATCGGCACGGTCGCGTCCACGGACGAGCGGGCCTACGAACAAGCATTATCCACCGCGCACGAGGCTTTTAAGGCCTGGCGCACATGGCCGGCCCCGAAGCGGGGTGAGGTGGTCCGCCAGATCGGCGAGGCCCTGCGCCAATACAAAGAACCTTTGGGCAAGCTCGTGTCGTACGAGATGGGCAAGTCCCTGCAAGAGGGCCTGGGCGAAGTACAGGAGATGATCGACATCTGCGACTTTGCCGTGGGCCTGTCGCGACAGCTGCACGGCCTGACGATGCACTCGGAGCGCCCCAACCACCGCATGTATGAACAGTGGCACCCGATCGGTATCGTGGGCATCATTTCGGCCTTTAACTTCCCGGTGGCGGTATGGTCGTGGAACAGCATGCTGGCGTGGGTGTGCGGCGACGTGTGTGTATGGAAGCCTTCGGAGAAAACGCCGTTGTGCGGCGTAGCGTGTCAGCAGATCGTAGCGGAAGTATTTGAAAAGAACGGTGTGCCCGAGGGTGTGTCGGTGCTCGTCAACGGTAACTATAACGTCGGTCAGCAACTGGCGAAGGACGAGCGCGTGCCGCTGGTGTCGGCCACGGGTTCTACCCGTATGGGCCGCGCAGTAGCCCGCACGGTAAGCGAGCGCTTTGGCCGGGCGTTGCTCGAGCTGGGCGGCAACAACGCCATCATCGTTACCGAGAATGCCAACCTCGACCTGGCCATCCGCGGTGCGCTCTTTGGTGCTGTGGGTACGGCCGGTCAGCGGTGCACGACCACGCGCCGCCTGATCATCCAGGATAGTGTATACGAGCAAGTAAAGGAACGGCTGGTAAAGGCCTATGCGCAATTGAGCATTGGCAACCCGTTGGATCCGGCGTACCACGTGGGGCCGCTCATCGACAAACAAGCGGTGAAGTCGTATAGCGACGCGTTGAAAAAGATCAAGGGTGAAGGCGGTACGTTCGTGGTGCCGGGCGGTGTGCTGAAAGGTGCCGCGTACGACGAGTCGGGCTGCTACGTAAAGCCGGCGATCGCCGAAGTGGATCCGTCGTTCGAGATCGTGCAGCAGGAGACCTTTGCGCCGATCCTGTACCTGATACGGTATACCACGCTGGAGGAAGCGATCGATATTCAGAACGGTGTCAAGCAAGGATTGTCGTCGGCCATCATGACGACCAACCTGCACGATATGGAGCGGTTCCTGTCGCACGAGGGCTCGGACTGCGGCATTGCCAACGTCAACATCGGCACGTCGGGCGCGGAAATCGGCGGCGCTTTTGGCGGCGAGAAGGAAACGGGTGGCGGACGCGAGTCGGGTTCGGATGCGTGGCGTGTGTACATGCGCCGCCAGACGAACACCATTAATTTTGGAAGCACGCTGCCGCTCGCGCAAGGAATCAAATTTGATATTTAGACTTTTGTTTGCAAATCAGCATCAATACATTATTTTTATAAAGCATTAAATACTATGGCAGGAAAGAAATATCGTACCGTCATGCTCATCGACGATAATGAGATCGATAATCTTATTAATCAGAAAATGATCGAGGCGGCCGCAGTGACGGAAAATATCTATACCCATACGGGTGCAAAGAGCGCGATCGAGTTTTTGAAGAATATGGAAAAGCTGGACGTTGCCGACCAGGTATTGCCCGATGTGATCTTCCTGGATATCGATATGCCGTTGATGGACGGTTTCCAGTTCCTCGATGAGTTCGAGAAGCTGTCCAACACCGCCAAGAAAAAATGCAAGATCGTGATGCTGACCTCGTCGATCAACCCGCAGGATTTTAACCGGTCGAAGAAATATGAGAACGTAAAGCTGTATCTCAACAAGCCGCTCTCGCACGAGAGCATTGTGAAGCTGGAAATATAATACCGTAACCAATCACGGTAACCCCGATCGAGGCTGTCTCCCAACCGAGACGGCCTTGTTTTTTTACATGCACCTGGCGCAAGTTTAGCACCGATCCGTCAGCTGGCGGAGGAGGTGCGTAACTTGTGCCTGGAACTGTCGGCAGTTTGCAACTGCCGTCAGCTTTCTGCCCGCCAGTCCAGACTGGCAACAGTAGCAGGCACAAGTCCCGCGCTGCGCGCTAAGACTTGCGCCAGGCGCTGATGTATGTAGGGCTACGCCCCTACCCCCCTTTAGCTTTTTGCTGGCGCAATGCCTTAGACAAAAGAACGGATGCCTTTGGGGGCATCCGCTCTTTATATTATCGGGTTGGTTGACTTCGCTGTGTGTGACTAGAACTCCGTCAGCAGGTTGACGAAGCGTTCGTCGAGCTTGATCAGCTTGGTGGGGGCGAAGTAGCCTACGTTGATAGCGCTGAGGCGCGGGATGACCGCGTTGATCTTTTTGGCTTTTTCTTTTTTGGCTTCGCTGGTGGTGATCTTGAGGATCTTCAGGAAAAGCTGAATGTTTTCGCAGCTGTCTTTGCCGAACAGGCGGATCTGGCGCTGGATGCTGTTGGAGAGCTGGTTGAAGAGCTCTACGTCGTGCATGAGGGTGTATTGCAGGGCGAGCAGCGACTTGATCTCGAGCTGTGCGTACGGATATTTTTTCAGGCTCACGTCGTTGAGCAGGCCGTTGATGAGCTTGGCGGCTTCTTCGAACTTGCCCACATAGTACGACGACAGCGCGCGGTATACCACGTATACGATATGCTTCGGCACGTCCATCGTGTCTACTTCGTAGTCGAGGAAGATGCTTTCGTTCTCGGCATACAGCTCGGCTTCGGTGCCGGTGCGCAGGTGGCGCTCCAGCTTGGAGAGGAGGAACTGCGCGGGGAAGGTGAAGGTGGCGTAGTTCACCATGAGGTTGGCACAGGCGTCGTTCACTTCTTCGTAGTACTTCTCGGCCTGGCGGTATACCTTGTAGTGGTTGTAGTACTCCAGCTTCAGGAACTCGAACACCAGGTTGATGTGGTAGTAGATCGAGTCGAGGTGGTAGCTTTCGAAGATGCGCTGCACTTTGTCGAAGATGTCTTCGATGGACTCGCCTTCCTGGTGCATATTGTCGTCCACCTCTACGAACAGGCGGTGGAAGATGTACATGCAGCTCTGGTACACATACAGACGGTGCGACTCGTAGAGTTTCGCGACGTTCTGCATCTCTTTCATGAGCAGCACCAGGCCCAGCTTTTCTACTTCGCCGCCGTTGAGCATGTAGTCGCCGTACTTTTTGAAGTAGTCGGCCAGCAGGTCCTCGGCCTTGTCAACGGCCAACATATACGCTACGTGGCGGTTGTAGAGCTGCGAGTACTGGAAGTAGTCGGGCGAGTTGATGTTGAGCTTCTTGAGCGACTTGTAGATGATGGTCAGCTCGTTGGCCAGGTCGTAGTCCAACAGCTCTTTTTCCAACTTCTTGAGGGTAGCAACGGAAATGGCCTTCTTTTTCGTGAAGAGGACCTCGTTGATGTTGGCCACTTTGCGCAGCACATCGGTACGGGGGCTTTCCAGCTGGCCCATGAGGTATTCTTCGATCTTCAGGTTCAGGCGTGAGCGGAGGGTGTAATACGCGTTGGCGTTTACATCCAGCTCTGTCATAATTTTGTTGTCGGAAAGCTGCCGCTCCCGGAGAGACCGGAGGAGGTATGCCGACTTTTCGGCGTTGCTTTCAATGAGTGAATCGTAGATTGCTTTGAAGTCCTTTTCCGAAAGTTGCTTAATGATATTCTTTAGTTTCGCCATGAAAGACAGTTAACATTCCCTGAAAATTTACAAAATTTATTACATCCCGCAATATACGCATATCGCGTTACGAAGAATTCTTGCTTTGCACTGAACTTTGTAGTTTTGACCTCTTACGTGTGAGGAAGCGTACGGATCTTGATCAACAAGCTGACTATACTATGCCTGACCCTGCTGGCGCCGGTGTGCCTTTGGGCACAGTTCGCGCCCGAACGTGCGGCCTGGAGCAACCTGTCGCGGCAGAAGTGGGAGCGTGCCTACGAGCAAGGGCGCAAGGCCCTGCACCGCGACAGCGTGAACGCCACGGCCAACTATGTGATGGCCAGCTACTTCTTCACTCCTGAAAACCCTGCTTTCCAGATCGATTCGGCCTATCGGTATACCCTGGCGGCCCAGGCCGACTACCGGCTCACAACCCCGCGGCAGCGCGACCGCCTGAAGCGTTTTCCACTCGACAGCCTCGTGCTGGTGCGCCTGCGCGAGCGCATCGACAGTGCCGCTTTCGGCCGGGCACAAAAGCTCCATACAGAAAAGGCTTATGTCGATTTTCTGGCTTCGTTCCCGGCAGCCCGGCAGCAGGCGGAGGCTCGCGACCTGCGCGACGAGGTGGCCTTTGAGCAGGCGGTGTCGCACAATACGTACCAGGCGTTCGGTCAATACCTGGCCCGTTACCCCGAGGCCCGCCGGGCGCCCGAGGCCCGCAGCCGGTACGAGCAGCTGCTGTACGAAGCCTCGACCCGCGACCAGCACCTGAGCAGCTACGAGCAGTTCGTGCACGACCACCCGGCGTCGCCCTACCGCGCCGAGGCCGAGCGCAACATCTTTGAGATCGCCACGGCGGCGGGCACGGTCGAGCCCTTTATCGCATTCCTCGAAAAATACCCCCACAGCCGCGAGCGCACCGGCGCCCGCAATTTGCTATACCACCTGCTGCCCGAAGACCTGGCTGTAGAGCAACTTCCCCGTGTATTGCAGCACGACTCGCTCGCGCGCGTGCTGAGCGCCGACCACGGATACCTCGTGCCCTTCCTGCACAAGGGATATTTCGGTTTTATGGACGAAGACGGCAAAGAAGTGCTGGACGCTGCAATCGGAGAGCTGGAAAGTGAATATCTGTGCGGAAACATACATGAGGACGTCCTGATCCTGCCCGAAGGGATCATGGCTCGAAACGGGGTCATGCTCTATCGCGGAGCCGTGTCGGGTGTGGACGACCTCGGCGCCGGTTTTTTGCTCGTACAGGGCGATGCGTGTACCCGGGTCGTGCACAAGACCGGATTTGTCCCACTCGACTCGTGCATACAAGAGGCCCGCCTGCTGAGCGGCCGCCTGCTGGCGATCCGCACCGGCGACCACTGGTCGGTGCGCACCCTGGCGGGCAGGTTGCTGCTCGGCGCTTCGTGGGACGATGTGCAGGCCGCGGGCAACGTCGTGATCTTAAAAAAGAACGACAAGTACTGGCTCACCACGGTGGACCAGGTGGCGTGCATTGCCGACCAGCAACCGCTCGGTTTGCGCGATGTCTTTAACGACGTGAAGCCCTGGCCCAACGGGTTGATCTGGTTCCGGGCGGGCTCGCACGAAGGCGTGCTGGGGCAGCACCTCGACATACAGGTGCCGCCGCGCCAGCAACGGTTGGCCCCGGCGTTCTTTGGCGCCCTGGCCACGACCGACGATACCCGGCAGATCCTGTACGACACCCGGCACCAGACGGCAAATCCCTACGACTCCCTCGCGGTGAACGAACCGTGGGTAGCGGCCAAGGCGGCCTACACGTGGTACCTGTTGCTGCCGGCACGCCAGGCAGAAGCGGTGGCCGCCTATGATTCGCTCTTTATGGCGGGGCCCTTTGCCGTGGGCGTAAAGAACGACAGCCTTTTTTCGCATATGACCTCGGGCGCGGTGCTGCCTTTCGACGGCACGGCGCACATCGAGTTTGTGCCCGGGCAGGACTCTTCGGCTTTTCTGGCAGTAGACTATAATAAAGTGCGCACGGTGTATAGCCGCGACGGCCGTAAGCTGTTCAGCGGTGGGTACGACCGCATTCAATATGCGGGGCAGGGCTTGTTCATTGTGTCAAAGAAAGAGAAGAAGGGCCTGGTAACGGACGACGGCAAGCCGGTGCTGCCGGTGGAATACGATGCGATCGGCTCTGCCAGCAACGGCACGGTGTCGCTGCTGCGGGCCATGAAGTTCGGCATGTTCGACATCGTGCGGAAGAAGCTGATCAAGCCGCTCTACGCCAAGAATCTGCAGCCGTATAACGACCAGGCTGTTGTGGCCTTTAAAGACGGGCACTATGGTTTTACCGGGTGGGACAACGACACCCATGCCCCCGGCGAGTTCGGGTTTACCGAGATCAAAGCCTGGAACGACTCCGTTGCGCTGGTGAAAAAGGAATCCGACTGGATGTTGTATAACATCGCCACGCACGCGGTCGTGCTGGACAATATCAAAGGCTACGAGCTGATCCGCGATACGCCCGCAGAAAAGCTCGCCATCATTCGCCAGGATAACCGCTACGGAGTGCTGCACAGCCGGCGGGGCACGATCATTCCCATTACGTACAGCGACATCGTCAATGTAGGCTCGGCGGAGATCCCCATGTACTTCACGGAAAAACATGTGGAGGAGGCTTCGTTGTTCGTTGTTATATACTATCGCCACGACGGGCAGCTCATCCGCAAGGAAGTGTACGATCAGGATGCGTATGAGAAGATCTATTGCTCGGACCTTTAATTTCCTAATGATCCTTCAGTTATATGAAATTGGAGTTTGTCACCTATCGAAAATTTATGGAAAGAGAACCCGCTACAGCGCTGATGGACTTGCTTCGGGAGCGTGGTATCGCCTGCGAGCTGGAAGAGGACAGCGCGGCGCTGGGGGCGGTGTTTGTAGGCCATAACACAGCCAGCTTCTTTCGAGTCAAGTTACGGGCGCAGGACTTCAGTCAGGCGAATGCCCTGCTGGAAACACAAGCGTCGCACGACGTTGTGCAGGTCGATCCAGAGCATTACCTGTTTAGTTTCACCGATCAGGAGCTGCTGGCGCTGCTGGGGGTGCCTGACGAGTGGAGTGAGCTGGACTATCAGCTTGCCCAGCACATTTTGAAAGATCGCGGTTATGCCGTGAACGCTGAAATGCTGGACAAGCTTCGGCAGGATCGTTTACAGGAACTGGCCAAGCCGGACACGAAAAATCGGGTATGGATTTTCATTGGCTACCTGTTTGCGTTTTTGGGCGGTTGGATCGGCGTCATTATCGGATTGCATTTGGTGACGTACAAGAAAACATTGCCGAATGGCCAGCGCCTGCACGATTATACGCCCCGCGACCGTGAGCACGGCCGGTGGATCGTTATTATCGGAGTGACGGTGTTTATTGTCAATGTGCTGTATTGGGCACTCGCATGAGTGTACAGGATTTCTTATTTTAGTAGCCCTAGTTATCTTGATTATGGTTGCAACCTGGCAAAAACTCGAACGCTGGCTGGAAGAGCATGCTGCGCATTTGCTCGACGAGCTCAATCCCGGTGCGCTGCCCGCCGACATTGCCAATGTGGAAAAGGTTGTCGGCGTAACGCTGCCCGCGGCCTTTCGCGATTTTTATAAGGTCCACAATGGGCAGGAGCCCGGTGAAGGGCTGGTTGAAACGGAGGAGCTGTTGTCGACGGAGCGGATCCTGGAGGAGTGGCGCGTCTGGAAAGACCTGCTGGACAACGGCAACTTCCACGGCACACGCTCGGAGCCGGAAGAGGGTGTAAAAGACGACTGGTGGAACCCGTTGTGGATCCCCATTACCTACGATGGCAACGGCAACCACTATTGTATCGACCTCGATCCCGCGCCCGGTGGACGCAAGGGGCAGATCATCCGCATGTGGCACGACGCGCCCGAGCGCCCCATCATTGCCGACTCGTTCCATGCCTGGATCGAAGACTATGTAGGCCAGCTGATAAAAGGAGAATATATATACTCCGCGGAGTGGGGTGGTATCATTCACCGCGAAGACCTCTAACCTGCCACCGCTTGTACCGTGAAGAAAACCGTTAAGGACATTCTGAAGAACCTCACGTTCTGGGTACTGGTGGCCATTGCCGCGGGCGTGGTGCTGGGTATTGCCGATCCGGAGAAGGCCATTCAAATGGAGTTCCTGGGTACACGGTTCATCGACGTTGTCAAGCTCTTTATCAATCCCATCATCTTCCTGACCATTACGCTGGGCATCGCGGCCATGGGCGATCTGAAGAAGGTCGGTAAGACCGGGGGTAAAGCACTGCTATACTTTGAGATCGTGACCAGCTTTGCACTGCTGATCGGCGTGGCCGTGGCGTGGCTCATACAGCCGGGAGGGGGCGTGGATACTTCTCTTGCGCAAGGCGTGTCGATCGACCGCTATGTAAGCCAGGCGAAGAACTTTAGCTGGAAGGAGTTTTTCGAGGAGAATGTCACCCTGAAAGTACTGTTGGCGGCGATCGTTCTGGGCTCGCTCCTGAGCTTATATGCCGGCAAGGAAAAGATCCTGCGGCCCCTGACCGTCGTGTCGAAGTATGTGTTTAAGGCGTTGCACCTGGTGATGTATGCGGCGCCGATCGGTGCCTTTGGCGGTATGGCGTTCACGATCGGTAAGTTCGGGCCTTCCACACTGGTGTCGCTGGCCAAGCTCATGGGCGCGGTATACCTCACGATGGCGATCTTTATCTTTGGTGTGCTGGGGGCGATCTTGTGGATGTACCGCATTCGCGTGTGGCATTTTTTGAAATATATACGGCAGGAACTGCTGATCGTGCTGGGCACGTCGTCCAGCGAAGCGGCGCTGCCCTCGCTGATGGAGAAGCTCGAGCGTATGGGCTGTGCCAAACCGGTGGTGGGCCTGACGATCCCGGCGGGGTATTCGTTCAACCTCGACGGCACGACCATCTACCTGTCCATGGCGTGTATCTTTTTGGCGCAGGCGTATCATGTGCACCTGTCGCTGGACCAGGTGCTGGCATTGATCGGTATTTTGATGGTGACGTCAAAAGGCGCTGCCGGCGTGACCGGCAGCGGCTTCATTGTGTTAGCCTCTACGTTGCAGGCGATTAAGACAATACCCGTAGACGGACTTGCCTTGCTCATCGGCGTGGACCGCTTTATGTCCGAGGCCCGCGCAATCACCAACCTGATCGGCAACGGCGTGGCCACTGTCTGGATCTCCAACAATGAGCGGGCGTTCGACCGCATCGCCATGGAAGAGGCCTTTGCCGAAAAGGCGCCTGCCGGCGATCAGTAGGTATACTCGGGTGGTACCTGGCCGGCGCATCGCAGATACGTCACCGCTTGTCCCCGGTGGTGGGTGATATGATCCAGCGTGGCGTAGAAGCCTGCCAGTGCATGGTCGTTGAATGTTGTCTTTTCCACCGTCGTGGCCAGATCACTGTACATCGTTTTTAAATAGGCTTTTACGTCGGCCTTTGCCGGGGCTGCCGCCGGCGGGTTCCAGTCAGTCTTGACGCCTTTTATATAATTGTCTTCCCACCAGGCAATGCCATAGGCGATGTGGTGCAGCAGCTCGCCAAAATTCCATACCGTATTGACCGGTTTAAAAGCATACTCGCCGGCGGGCATGGCTTCTGCCACGGCCAGGGTATAGTCGCGGGAATGATCGAGGAGGTTCAAAAGATGTTTGTTCATAACTATTATATGATTTTGTGATGACACAAAACTACCGGGTGGCGAGAAGAGGCATTTGAGGAATCTTGCTATTTCCGGCAGCGCTTAAAAAAGCGGAAGCACTGTGGCGGCGGGTGTGGCTGTGCGGAATTTCGCCGGCGGCAGGCCATACCGTTGATGAAACGACTTGGTAAAATGCTCCAGGCTGTTGAAGCCCGAGGCAAAGGCAGCGTCGGCCACCGGCAGGGTGGTGTTGCGCAGTATCATTTCCGCATGTTTCAACCGGGTAAGGAGCAGATATTGATGGGGTGCGGAAGACGTAAAGGACTTAAAGATGCGGCTGAAGTGAAACGGACTGACGCAGCAATGCTGCGCGAGCGCGGTAAGCGAGATGTCTTCCGTAAAATGCGTGGTGATGTAAGCCTTTGCAGCCTCGATCGTTTCGAGGTGGTTCTTTTTGAGCCGGGCGTCGATGCGCGTGTCGGGTGTATAGTCAGCCACCCTGGGCAGTACTTCGCGTACGATGTCGAGCACACATTGGTCGATCTCCAACGTACTGGCGGCGCGAGTTATTACCTGATGAATGATGTGATGGTGTAAAAACTCGAGCGAGGCGTCGGTTTTGGCCAGCAGTGAATGGATGTCGTTGTCGGTAAAGAAACGCAGGCCGCCGTGGTACTCCAGTAACGCGCGAAAGAAGTTGTCGGTGAATTGAAAGATGGTGCACTCGTCGGGTATGCTGTGCGTGTGCGTAATGGTGCGTTCGGTGCCGGGCTTGGTTACGATAACACAGCCGGTGTAAGAGTCCATGGAACGGCGAAAGACATTATACAGGAAATTCCCCTTGCGTACAAAGCTAATGCAAAAAGAGTCGGCATACTCCGGTTTCGTGGTCGTGCACGACGTGCAACGGCAGCGGAAATCGATGACCTGGTAGAAGTCCGAGCGATAGAGTGTATGCAGGTCTGCTTCCATGGTTCAGTGAAAATACACACTTTCTTGTTGAACAATTCAAAAACTTGGCTACCTTTGTTCTATGAAAATGAAACAACTCCTATTTAATCCCGCGGTGATCCGTGTTCGTGCCGACAAGCACGACTCTTCCCGGAGTTGTATACATGAATGATTAATAGCAAAAATCATCATATAGAAAGCCCGGGCACCACTGTCCGGGCTTTTTTATTGTACAAATGATTTTAAAACATAGATAGAAACCACCACCATGACCCATATTGAAACGATACTCAGGACCATAGAACGGGAGCTGATCCGCACCTACGCCGTGCTGGACGCCTGGTTCGATGAGGAGCCGGGTGTGCTGCAATATCTTCCTGCGGGAGGTGGCCGTTGTTGTAGCCAAATGCTTGAACAGCTCATGCACGCCAACGGTAACCTGTTGTCTTCCATCGAGATGGCTTGCCGTGAAGCACGCACGCGTGCAGCCGAAGCGGCGGTTGCCCACACAACCGATTGGAGCCGTTACGCCCAGCTCGAAGCCGTTGCCCAGGAACGCTGCATGCATACCGTGCATACTAGCGCAGCGACTCAAACATTGTCGCACGACGATGTACGGAGCCGCATGCGTATGCAGCTCGGCACATGCCTGGAGCACCTCGACGTCCTGTGCCACGGCGAAGGCACACTGTATAAAATAACGTTGCCCCTGCAGGAGCCCCTCACCCTGGATGTATACCAGCACCTGTACTTCCTGGCCCACTTTGGCCGGAGCCATGTACCGATGCTGGAAGAAAATAAAGCCGAGTTCGCGTTGCTGGGGCGCAACCTGAACTAGTACTTAACGCTTTGATACTGTATGATGACGGAGAAAGAAAATACCCGCATCAGTAAATACCTCAGCCTCGTGTTGCGTCATGCACCCGAGGCTGCAGGCATTACCCTCGACGAAAACGGTTGGACCGATGTCGGGATCTTGTTGAAACAACTAACGATCAACGGATACCCCGTGTCTCCGGCCGGGCTCGATCACGTTGTAACGTCAAACAATAAACAACGATTTATCTATAATGAAGACCGCACCCGCATTCGCGCCAGCCAGGGGCACTCCGTAGCCATCGATCTGGCGTATGCCGAACGTGAGCCTCCGGCCGTACTATATCACGGTACCGCTGAAGCGTTTTTGTCTTCCATACTGGAAACCGGCCTGGATAAACGCAGCCGTCACCATGTGCATTTGAGCGCGGAGGATGAAACGGCCCGCCGCGTGGGGCAACGCCACGGCAAACCGGTTGTGCTGGTGGTCGACGCCGCGCAGATGCGTGTGGATGGCTATACGTTCTTTTGCTCCGCCAACGGCGTGTGGCTTACCGAGCAGGTGCCGGCCGTCTATCTGCAGCGGCAGTAGTTATTCGTCCCGGTCGGCGGTGTGCAGGCTCGTGCTGCCGTCCTGGTATACCAGGGCGAAGCGATCTTTCTTATGTGTCGTTAGCAGGGAAACGATCGGCTTGCGGGGCTCGATCGTATATACTTCTTTGGGTTTTCCGTCGGGTACGTAATATACCGTGGCCTGATGGCGTCCGGCCAGCACAAAGTGATCGCTGGAAATGAAGCAGGCATCGACCGGTGTCGCGGCGAAATAGTCGTCGGCGGTGAGCAGTGCTGCGCCCAGCTGTTCTTTAAACAGCATGCTGCCACTGGGAGTGGAGATAATGATATAGGGATTGGCATAGGCCGGTGCCAGCGTGATGCGGAGGATGGTGTCCGCCAGGTGGTGTACATAGATCTCGCCGTCTTCGAAGATCTCGACCAATCGATTGTCGATGCCGATATAAAATTTCTGGTTGCGGTAGGGTGTATGGATCACCGGGTTGGCGGGCTGGGTCATGATGAACTCGCTCAGCTTATACTCCCGGGGGTACTTCAGGGCGAACTCGGGCGTATAATACAGCAAGCTTACGCTGTCGTTTTGATTCTTGACGACCACAACGTCACCGTCGGGTTTAAAGGTATAGCCGACGGCGTCGGCCGGCAGCTTCGCGGGTGTGGTAATGATGAGCTCGTCGTCGAAATGTTTCGACCGGGGCAGCACCAGGTCTTTGAAGGCCACGCCGTGCGTGTTGTGTAAGAGTACCTGGTGACTGTTATACGGTTCGGTGATGAGCGTGACTTGGTTATCCTGCCGGATGTGGTCGGGCCAGCCGTGGTATTCTATATAGCCATACCAGTTGCCGCGGGCCAGCTGCAGGTAGTGACCTTCCACGCCGAGGATCAGGAACTGGTTACGATGGCAGACCGCCTTCAGCCATTTTGTTTTAGGATCCAATCGCCACAGGGCGGCTTGCTCTTCGCGCAGGCGTTCCTGTTGCAGGTTGATATACCGGCGGGTGTCGGCGGCCAGCAGCCGATCTGCGGGGTGAAAATGCTCCAGTAAGGTCAGGTTACCGGGCTTGCCTTGCTGTACTTGTTGTCCGACAATGGTATAGGCCAGTCGCCGGGAGGCATTGTATGCTTCGCCGCGTAATTGTTTTTTCCGCGCGAGGTTGGCAAGCACCTGTAAAAATGTATCGTGCTTGTCTTCGGATGTTTCGGTGTAGAGGGTTTGCAGCTGGCGCGGTAAGTCGTCGTCGTCGCTTTGTGCCAGCAAGCCCAGGTAAGATTGCAGGCACGCTTCTGCTTGTCGCGACTCGGTCCATCCACGGAGCAGGATGTCCTGCGCCTGCGTACGTTGCTCCAGCTTATGCTGGGTGATGCGCGCGGCATCCAGGTAGTCGCCGCTGTCCAGCGCCTGCTGCACACTGCGGGTATACTGGTTGGCCGCGTGCTCGGGCAGCTGCGCCTGCTGGTATAGATCACCGGCCTTTTCGTGTTTCCCAAGCTCTTTGTACAACTCGATGGCATCGAGCAACAAACCGCCGCGCTCCAGGCACCCGGCGGCGGCCGGTATATTTTTGACATGATCTCTGTACAGCGTGGCGGCGTCGCGGTAGAATCCACCTTGTTCCAGTACGTTGGCCGCCGAAGAAAAATCGTGCAGCAGGTGGGCGTATATATACGCCGCTTTTTTAAAGTCGCCCCGGGCGGTGGCTTGCCGTGCGGCATCCAGGTATTTTTGCCGTAGTGTATAATATTGGTCGTCTATCTGCCACACATCGCCGCCACTGCCGCCGTGGATCCACCCGATGTCAAAGCGCATGGCATCGCGGCGGTTCAGGCTCGATGTGGGCGGCACGGTGCCGCGGTGCGCGTAGGGATTGTCCAGCGGTATGGCGTAGCGCAGGGCTTCGTCCATGTTTTCATCAAAGAGCAATACCAGGCGGTTGATCTCGTTCCGGCGCTTGCGCTCCAGGTCTTCCAGGCTTTCGCGCATCCATTGGATAAAGCGACCGAATAGCCCCGGCGTATGGTCTGGGTTTGCCAACCTCTCGTTGGCTTGTCGCCCGGCTTTCTGTCTGTCTTCTTCGGATAGGAATCTGGACGCGTGCTGTTCCAGTTTGTCCAGCGTTTTTTCGATCGCGGATAAGGCTGCCTTGAGCAGTTTTCGCTTGACCTTGTCCGGCCACGATTCGGATGACTTCTCGTGCTGCGAAGGAGGAATATCGTGGAGTGGCCGGCGGTCCGGGGCCTGGAGTATATCTGCGACAGTTGGCGGAACAATGCGGATGTTCACCAGGGGTGGCCGTGTGGGATTGCCTTCCTGGGCGAGTGACCATGCGGTAGACGGCCCGGGTATAAAATCCAGAAGCGTGGAGAGGTCCAGCCGGTCGGCAGACTCAAATCCAACAAGCCCGATACGGGGGTGGAACACCTGCACATCCCACAATAGGATTTGCTGCAGCTCATCGTCGGCTAGTGCCGGTGTTACGGTGGCGTGCAGGGGCAGGTAAAGCCGGCCGTCGCTCAGGCCGTAGAGCTCGGCCTGTGTGCCGGTGGGCGGTATAGCGGTATCTTCGGGAAGGATGACAAACAATCCCCCGGCGGCAATGGAGTGGATAGACTCCGGCATGACATAGCATGCCAACAGGGTGGGATCGATGCCCCATGCACCCATCTCTTGCAGCCAGGCCAGGGGCTCGTGGCCGCGGAGCAGCGCTGCGCGAGGTGTATGGCGCGGTTGCTCGTTATAGCGAAGCCCGATCGTGCTGGGTGATGTCATCGATAAAACGTTTTATATACTTTTCATAAAAGACGTCGACCGGCAGTCGTGTCAACTTTTCGTCCCGGATAAAATACGGGGAGCCGCAGACGTATCCATCGCTCGACCAGCATGTTACCGATGGATCGAGGGTGAGCACCAGGGTAACGGCAGGTATACCGGCTTTTCCGCTCTCGAGGTGGAGCAGTCCGCGCGAGTCGCCATAGGCCCGGCTGCCGTTCGGCCAGTGGAACGGGTAGAACCGTACGGCAGGGTTTTCGGTCAGCGCGCACCCCTTGCCGGGTGTTGCCTCGTAATGCGATTCCAGCGGTTTGTCATCCTGCGTTGGTCTCAATGCTAACGTGCCATCCCCGTCCGGGCGCAGGATCTTTTTATTGATCAACAGGTATCCTTCCGGGGTCGCTACGACACTCCGCACATGTTGCAGGACGTTTGATCTCACGTTGGTAAAACGGCGCATCTCCGGGAGGGAGAACGTGTCGTTTTCATACCGGTAGCGCCCCTGCGTTTTCGCAATCGCGCTGTGGCCTCTGACCTCTTCCAGGGCCAATGCCGTTTTGAGCTCTTCGTCGGTGGCCAGGCGGGCGTGTAAACAATTCACCCCGATCAGACCGTGCCGGCCCTGAAAGCAGATGTATCCGTTATGAAGGAGAAACGCGGCGCTTATCGGCTGTCCGCTCAGGTCCATGTGCACGTAGGTGGTGTGCTTCAGATCGAATTTATAGTAATGCAGTTGTTGGTCTGTGGTGTCGAACGCCAGCATGCTCAGGAAACCTTCCTCGCCCGTAAAAAAGAGATACCAGTTGCCGTGGATGTGGTGTAACAGCTCGGTGGCGCCGTGCTGGCGATCGTGCCAGTAGAGCAGCCGTTTGGCGTGGGTGACGCAGTACACCGCCGTGGGCGTTTGATAGGCCATCTGCGGCGTAGTGGAAAGCTTAACGGGTGGAAAGTACAGCGGCACCGGGTGTGTTTGCAGAAAGGTCGGGGGTGTTTCGACCCGGGTGGTGTCCGCGTTTTTTTGTTGCTTCAGCAGGAGGTCGCCCAGGTCGTAGGTGGCGCTGTTGAGCAACTTACGCCGTCCGTTCCGCAGGGCATAAAAGTGCAGGGTGCCCTGCCGGCTTACGGTGATCAGGAACTGGAGCTGCTCGCGTGCCGTGCGGAAGCGCGCTTCAAAGCCGGGGTCGAGCAGGGCTTCTTCGTCGGTGATCAGCAGGTAGTCGGCATCTTCGTCAAAGCCGCCGCGGCGGATCACATTTTCCAATGCGGCACCGCAGTGCAATGCGCCATCCAGTTGTTCGAGGGCATGAACAATGCCGGCATGACCCGACAGGTCGAGTGGTGCATGGGTCTCACCCCCTAACGCGACGGCGTAGGCCGTGGTATGCGGCGGCAGCTTTTGTGTACACGCGAGGGCAGCCGATACGGCAAAGACGCGGGGTATACCCCAGAGCAACAGTGTGGTGTCGAGCAGAATGACCCGTTGGCGGTGCACGCGGTCGGGTGGCTCTTCGCGGCGCAGGTAGAGCGCTTCGTTGTTCACCAGCCTGGCCGTGAGCATGGCGTCGTCGTGGGCCAGCTCGCTTAACAGCAGCCGGTCGAGGTCGCCGCGGGTACTGATGTCGGCATAACCGCCCAGGGGCAAGTCGCCGGCGGCATCGGTGTGCATGGTGATGTGCAGGGCGGCCACGAGCCGCTGTGTAAGGCGTGCAACGCCTTCGGTCTTCGGGTCGCTCAGGAGCTGGCGCAGGAGGTCGTCGGCGGGAAGCTCGGGTACGCTGACGGCCACTTCGGGCAGGGTGTCGAGGCCGGTGCGCAGGCGCAGCAACAGCGACGCCGTGGTGGGAAAGCGCCTGGCGGCATCGCGCAGGCCATCGGTGTTGACTTCGTTATACGTCGCCGTCGGATTTTCCTGTAAAGCCTGTGCATCCAGGCGGCCGCTGCGAAATTCATCCAATACCGATCGTGCATGATCGGGTGGAACGGCAGGCCATGCGTCGCGGAAGATCTCTTGCAGCAGCAGGCCTTTGCGCGCGCCGGTGCGCCATTCCGCCGGCAGTCCCTGGATCACGCGCAGGAGCTGCGTTATGTCGGGGCCGGCTACCGGCGTCCATGCATGCAACCGCTGATAAGGCATTGTGTTTTCGATGCCGTCGGGCGCTTCGTGGCAAGCGTAGAGTATATACAGCACGCACGGCAGGGGCGGAAAACCCTGGTCCGTGAGGTACTGCAGCAGGAGCAGGAGCTCTTCGCGAAAGGTGATGGTCTCGCCCGTGCCAAATTCGACTACGTCCTGGTCGGCGCTCCAACGCCACAACGCCCCTTTGCCGGGCCGGAAATAATGAACGGTACGTTCGATGATATCATCCATGGGACAACTGTGTTTGTGTATGCCGCACGGCGCTGCGCGAGGCGGCTACAAATTGTGTATGGAGGATCCGTTGCCAGTGGCCGGCGGTGTCCAGGTATATGATCGCGTCGTGCTGTGGGTTGAGCCGGCGCGCAGTCAACGCGCCCAGGAACGGTGCTTCAAAGTCGAAGCCGGCGGGCAGTACCAGGTCGTGCTGTCGCCAGCAGGTCTGGCCCGGCAGCGGCGGGAGGGGCGTGCCGAGGATCAACGCTTCGTGCCGTTCGGAGACGGCAAAGCACAGGCGCGCCAGGCGTGCCGAGGGGGCCGTGACCACATAGTCCCGCCACACGTCAAAGGGTACGAGCAGCGCCGCGCTTTCGTGATCGTTTGACGACGGCACGAGCCTGACGGTATACCGTGCCTGGACTACGCCCGGCAGGGCCGACACCGGCGGCGCCACCGGCATAAAGTCGGTCAGCTTCTGCCACGCCAGGGTGGGCAGCTTGCCGGTAGGCGTTACGTGGCCTATCGGAAAAAGCACGCCGTCCGCATCCGCCATATACCGTTGCTGCGCCGGCAGTTGCCACACGGCCTTGTCGGCCGGGCCGTCGATGCGCAGCCACAGCCAGGTGCCGTCGCCGGCGGCCTGTAACCGGGGCAGGTGGCGCACCGTGGCGAGCGCGGGCGCATCGGTGGGGCGAAGGGTAAAGACGTACTCTTTCATGTGTGTTGCAGTACTTTTTTCCACAACGCCTCGATGGGCGTTTGCACATAGGCCCGTTGGGTGTCGTTGGCGATCCAGGCGCTGCGGCCGTTGAGGTACCGCAGGCGGTCTTTGATGACCGACCGCTCGCTGGCGGGCAGGTCGGGCAGCTCCCACCGGAGGGACAAGGCGATGACTTCCCGGTATAATGCGTCGGCGTCGGGGCCGGTGCGCACGGTGGCGCGTGGATGTTGCTCCGGCTCGTCTGCGCCGGCCTCCAGCGCCGTGTTGACCATACCGGCGATTAGTTCGATCTGCTCTTCGGTATCCCAGATGTAGCGCAGCACCCACAGGTCGGTCACGATCGCCGTAGTGCGTTTGCACAGCAGGGCGCTCGCGGCGATGAGCCGTTGTAGTTTAACGGCGCGGCGGTCGGATACCGGCACGCCGGCCTGCCGCAGCTGCCGGATCAGGTCGAGGTATACCGGTATGATGGGTTGCAGGTCCACCTGGCTGCTCAGCTGCTGTAAGGCGGTGAGCTCGTCGTGGGCGATCATCGGCGCCGCGGGTGCGGTGGCCTGTTCCATCTGCCAGCCGGCTTGCAGCACCTGGCTAAGCAACGCAGGGTCTACATAATCACACCGCACGCGCAGCAGGAAGCGGTCGAAGAGCGCCTGCAAGGCTTCGTCTTCGGGCAGGTGGTTGCTGGCGCCCACGATCATCAGGGCCGGCAAGGCGCGTGTTTCGCGGCCGCGGCGGAAGATGCGTTCGTTGAGGATCAGGAGCAAGCTGTTCAGGATCGCGCTGTTGGCATTCAGCAGCTCGTCGAGGAAGATGAGGTTCGCCTCGGGCAACATGCCTTCGGTGTTTGTGACCAGCTCGCCTTCGCGCAGCTTGCGGATATCAAACGGACCGAAGAGCTCGTTCGGCTCGGTGAAGCGTGTTAACAAATACTCAAAGGTCTTGCCGTGCAGCAGGTTTGCCAGGCCCCGGACCATGGCGCTTTTGGCGGTGCCGGGAGGACCTAGTAAGAACAGATTTTCGCGGCCCGCCAGGCAGATGCCCATCAGGTCGATAATATCATCTTTTCCCACAAAGGTCGTTTTTAAGTGCTCCAGCACGGCATTCAGTTTGTCGACCAGGTGGTTTTTATCAAGTGTTGTCTTCATACAGGGAAGAAGGGATAGTCGTGTTCAGCTCAGCGTCCGGCCACAGCGTGGCGGCATGATCTCCTAACGATGCCTGCACGGCTTCGCGTACCTGCGCGTGGCGCAAGGCGGTCTTATCGCGGGCGCGGATCACCCGGTCGACATACGCCTGCCGCAGGGAGGGATGCGCCCACAGCGGGTCCAGGTCAACGTCACCCTCGACGGCAATGCCTACGGTCGAGAGCGGCCAGCGCTGGGCGATGCGTTGGAGGTATGTCAGTAAGATATCGTCGGGGGCGAGCCCTTTGGCCAGCCAGGCGAGGTCCCGCAGGTAGCGCAGGCACAGGTCGGCGGAATAGAGGGCCGCGGCGGTGCGCGGGCCGGTATAGTCGGCGAGGAGGTTGGCGAGGGATGTGTCGTCGAGGTCGCGCAGCGCGACGGCCTGTACGGATCGGTACAGGTAGAATGCGCCCCAGCGGGCCGCGGCGCTGTCAAAGGCCGGCGCCGTGTGGGGCATGTCCGGTACGTCGAGGTCGTAGCACTGTTTCAGCAGGGCATCGGCGGTCTGCTCGTCTTCGTCCGAGAAGGGTTGGATGCGGGATTCGATGGCCACATCGCCGTGTGTAAACAAATCTTGCAAAAACGTTGAAAGCTCCATCGCGCACGCTTTCCCGAAAGGAGGGATCGCATCTTGTAAAATTAACCGATCGGCGCGAATGCCGGTTCCCTTCACGACGGGAATGGTACATGCGTCGATAAAGACCTTAAATACCCGATTTTGTCGGGCGTCAGCTGATTCATACAAGTGTACCCCCACGACAATGGGGTATTTTTAGAAAAAAGCAAAAATTCTAATCATACTTCCAACCATTTTGCCAGGCTTCCGGACTATGGTATTGTACGTACACAATTTGATCTATCGTATTAAAAATATAAAACATTACAAACCATGTTATTCCCTGTTAAAAGCATTATACGACGTAGCCTCCTCGTGGCGGGGCTGGCGCTCGCGGCGCAAGCGTGCGACGAAATGAGCGGCGACGTTATTCCCACGGAAGAGGAAATCGACCAGGCGGTCGACCTCGACGCAGCCCTGGCGGTAAACGGTCCCGTGCTGGTAGACCTCGTACAAGCCGCTAAACTTACCGGTGCCGCGACGATCTCGATCGTACAGGAACCGACCAAAGGGACGGTGTCTATCCTCAGCAGCGCGCTGCTGATGTATACCCCGAACAAGGATTTTACCAATGGCACCGACCAGGTGATCTATTCCGTGTGTGCCGGCGGTAACTGCGACGAAGGCACGATCGATTTTACCTATGTGTCAGACGAGACAAAGTGTTACAGCATGGCCGTGCCCGACCTGGGCTACGGTAAGCCCACCGATCCGCAGATCATCGTGGATGTGTTGGAGAACGATATCCTGTGTGATGATCAATTCGATGTGTCCACATTGAAGGTTGTGAGCCAACCGACGGCGGGCGAGGCGAAGATCATCGACGGCCTGTTGTTCTATTATCCGGTTACCGACTATGCGGGCCCGATCTATATTGTGTATAGTGTGGCCGGCCGCGCGAATCCGAATACGTTGTATTACGGCATGGCTTCGATCTCGGTACAGCCGGAGGTCATTACGCTGCAGGCGGTGAACGATGCGTTCCATTATACCGCCGCGGAGTATGCCGCGCTGCTGGAGGCATCGCCGGGCAATCAGATCACCTACCCGCTGTCGGCGATCTTCGGCAACGACCAGATCGGCAACCTGACGTACATCGAGCTGGACGTGGAAATCGTCGATGCGCCCGCGCACGGTACCGCCCGCTACGAGCAGAACGAAGTGTTCCGTTACACCCCTGCGGAAGGCTATCGTGGTTCTGACAGCTTTGTGTACAAGATCTGCTACGACGGACAATGCTCACAAGCTACCGTCAGTATCGACGTCGCCGAAACGCAGCCGTTGCGGGCCGTGGCGGATGAGATCGTCTACACGCACGCACAATACCTCGACATGATCGGAACCTATGGTGCATTGAATATACCGATCGACAACATTTTCGGCAACGACGTACTGAACGATGTGCCGGTGAGCCAGCTTCAGGTCACGACACCGCAGCAGCCGTACAGCGGATCGATCCAATACTTTTCGCTGGAAATGTTCAAGTTCACGCCGAACAATCACTTTGATGGGAGCGAGAGCTTTATCTATATGATCTGTCACGACGGCCAATGCAGCGAAACGGAAGTGACGATCACGGTCACCGACTGGCCGCAATAGAGAAACATGAACACAGAAACCGTTAAACCCTAGCAATCTATATAAGTCCACGCGGTGTATGCCGTGTGGACTTCCTGGTAACTATGGAAGCACATTGGATCGCCGGTTGCAGGCAAGGTCATCGCGGAGCGCAGGAGCAGCTGTACCAGCATTACGCCCCCAAGGTTATGGGTGTATGCCGGCGCTATGCTACTACGGGTGAGGATGCCAAGGATATATTCCAGGAGGCCTTTATCAACATCTATAAGTCGTTGCAAAAGGAGCAGACGTACGAGTCGCTCGACGCCTGGATCCGCAAGGTGACCGCCAATACGGCGATCAGTTACTACTACCGCCACAAAAAATACCAAAAGCAAATTTCGACCGATACCATCGTGCACCGCGACGATAACAACTACGACCACATTCTGAGCGAGCTGCGCAAGGAAGAGCTGCTCCAGCTCATCGATGGGTTGCCGGTGGGCTGCAAGCACATTTTCAACCTGTACGTGATCGAAGGGTATACCCACAAGGAGATCGCGGTGTTGATGAATATATCGGAAGGTACTTCCAAGTCACAGTTATCGCGTGCCAAGGATTTAATGAAGTCTAAACTTAACGGATCGGATCATGTCGCATACAAACGAGTTGTCTGATATGAATGATTTTGAAAAGCCATTCCGGGATGCGCTGACAGACCTGGAAGTTGCGCCGCCCGCGGGTGGGTGGCCCCCTATTGAAGCGGCGCTCGACCGGAAAGGATTTGACTACCGTACTTATGGTTTGTTGTTATTGCTGCTGTTGTTGATCGGTGCCGGTTCGTTGGTGACGTATCACGTGGCGACCCACGTTGTGGAGCAGCAACGGGTACCGAGGGCGGTGCAACACGCGGAATCCACGACGGCAACATCGCAGGCTCCGGGCACGTTAACCCTGCCTGGCGTGGAAGTGCCGTGTATGGATGCCACACCGGTTGCCGGTGCGCTGGCAGATCAAGAAGCGGGCAACATGCCTGCCGAAAGCCGCTCGGGAACTGTACAACAAGATCCGAATATTGAAATAGCCTGCACGCCCCGGGTTGACGCCGGCGAAGGATATACGCATGCATTGGCAGACAACGATCGGGAAGAACAGCAACACCCCACCGTTATGCGCGCTGCTGACGATAAGACCACACCGCTGGGAATGGGCGCTGCGCGCAACCGCGTGATCCGGCGTAAGCGTCCGGGTGTAGCGCAACACCCGTTCGATACGGTCTATGCGCGTGCTTCGTATATTGACAGAACGGAAATGGCCGGGCGAGGTAGCGATACCGATACCGAACGTGGCCAAGGCCCGGAAGGCGACAGCGTTATTCGCGCGCACAACGGTCCGCCGATGCCGGTACGCAAACGCACGCCGTCGCCCGATGGGCTGGCACTGACGCCACTGGATAGCCTGAAGCGCCTGCGCGAAGCGGAGAACAGAACACGTGTTTCGGGACGGGATTCTGTGGAGGAAAAGAAACGCCCCGAACGCAAGCGGAGCAAATGGTCGCTGCAAGTGCAAGCCGGTGCGAACTATACTTTCAAGAAAATGGATCCCGCAAAGGACCTGTACTATGTTACCGGGCTCAATAACAAAAACCGGCCTTCGTGGCGCAATACGGGCTATCAGCTTGGCGCTACCGCGCGGTATCCGCTGGCGCGGCGCACGACGCTGACGGCCGGCATCTCGTGGAATATGCTGCGCGAACACACCGACTATAATTATTACAACATCATCGCCGACAGCGTGGAGGTGCAACAGATCGCCGGCAAGTCGATCGAGGTCAATGCGTACTCCAAGGTTCGCCGCAACGATGTGACGAATACCTTGCATTACCTCGGCGTGCACGTGGGCCTGGTCCAGCAGGTTACGTTCCTGCGGCATGAGCGCAACATTTTGCTGGCGCTCCATGTCAACCGACAAGTCGCGGCTACGAACCGCACGCAGCATGCGGACCACCGGTTTACGGTGAATGATATGCGGATCGCGGTGCGCGCGGGGTTGGAAAACCGGATCACGTTATCGCCTGACTATACGCTCACGCTGACGCCTTTCCTGGAGCAGTCGTTTGGTTCGGTGTATTCGGAGGAAAGTGTTTATACGTTGCGGCCGGTACAGGTGGGGTTGGATGTGGGGTTGATTTTGCCGTTTTATAAACGGCGTTGATAACGTTGGGGGCTTTTGAGTTGTGCTGGTTTGCGTTGACGGTGGGGTTATATAGTGGGCCAGGTTACGACGTGGCCGTTGGGGGGTCGGAGACCCCCCGCCATGCTGGGTCCCAGTCGCACGCCCATCGCGCGGAACACCTTCACCCGACTGTTTTTTTTTTTGTCGCGGCGCCCGCCCCCTCCCGCGCAGGCGG
>NZ_JAHESC010000119.1 GCF_018598185.1 Dawidia soli | reverse complement strand
GCACCACAAACATGGGCTCAGGGGAAAATCGTGTTGTTAATGGATTTCGGTGATCAATTCCCAATAGGCGCACGAAGATGCCACTAAATTTTGCGTCTCTACCGGTTCATGAGCCCTGTGAACCCGCCCTGCACATTTGGTTAAATGTTCAATAGCTGCTATGTTTGAAACACCTACAGCGCAGCTCTTCCTAATTGGAAAAATGGTGAGTACGAAGCAGACTTTCGAAAAAGCTATTGAATATCAATAAGTTACGGATTGGTTCGAGTCCCGTCCGATCCGCAGAAGCAGACGATAAAGAAATAACATTCTTTCGT
>NZ_JAHESC010000118.1 GCF_018598185.1 Dawidia soli | reverse complement strand
TCGATCTTGACACAGCGGTTCTTCCGCAGTACCCGGATACAAAGCTTGAGGAACCCAGAGATCAGGAACGGCTTGGGAGCTTCGGCCGCCAGACCGGCATCCACAGAGAGTCCAAACTTGAACCGGAAGATCTTTAACCGGGCGTAGCCCCCTATATACAGTCCACCCCCCAGCTGCACCGGCTTGAAGTTGACGCGACCCATCATATCGATGTACGCTCCGACCTCAACCTTTATCGGTCCAAATTTCTTATTGAGCTCGAACTTCACACCAGCACCCATACGAATGCCTTGCGACGAAAGCATCAGGTACGAGTACATGTTGAACAA
>NZ_JAHESC010000117.1 GCF_018598185.1 Dawidia soli | reverse complement strand
TTGTTCAACATGTACTCGTACCTGATGCTTTCGTCGCAAGGCATTCGTATGGGTGCTGGTGTGAAGTTCGAGCTCAAGAAGAAGTTTGGTCCCATTGGTGTTGAAGTGGGCGCGTACATCGATATGATGGGTCGGGTCAACTTCAAACCGGTGCAGCTGGGGGGTGGACTGTATATAGGGGGCTACGCCCGGTTAAAGATCTTCCGGTTCAAGTTTGGGCTCTCTGTGGATGCCGGTCTGGCGGCCGAAGCGCCCAAGCCGTTCCTGATCTCTGGGTTCCTCAAGCTTTGTATCCGGGTACTGCGGAAGAACCGCTGTGTCAAGATCGA
>NZ_JAHESC010000116.1 GCF_018598185.1 Dawidia soli | reverse complement strand
CCTTCCAGTAACTTCGGATGTTTCGAAAGCTCGATCGCCCGCCGACCCAACGCATTGGTGGAATCTTGTTTTTGAATGAGCTTGAGCGATTTATTGATGAACCCACTGAAATTATAGTCCGCCAGGGCGCGCAACGGGTGCATCATAAAGCGGACCTCCTTGCCCATGGTCGAGCAGCCGCCAAATTCGCTCATATATAAGCGCGGGAGGGCAAATTTTGGCGATTTTTTGATTGTTTCTTTGCTTGCACCACCTTTACGCCGGACGACGATCTTGTCCGATCCGCGCATGCGATAAAAGCTGAGGTCACCGAGACTGCCGGTGAATTGGAGTTCTTCTAAGAATGCCATACTGTTAGGTTACATGAGTTAACGAAATAATTAGTCAACGTCGTC
>NZ_JAHESC010000115.1 GCF_018598185.1 Dawidia soli | reverse complement strand
GACCTTTTCTGTCCACCCACGTCCATCAGCAAGACTTGCTTCAACTACACCTCCCGGCCCTTGGGGATCTCGCTTATCCCCAGCAGCATAGGAAATGCCAAAGATCTGTTGGTGCGGGTACTGATACCGCGCGCAACCAGCCCTCGCCCCAGAGTGGTAAGCGTTGCCAATCCCTTCGGTCTTTCACGCGGGTTGATGCTCAACCCGGGGGATCAGTATGAAATGATCTTCAAGAAGGCCATGGCCATTGTTGATCTGCAACTGAGCACATCGTCTGAGTTTGTAACGATAGCGTATTATAAACTTGAGCAGACGGGAGAAACGGTGAGCCGGCAGCCTCAGTATGGCTACGTACTGATCAAGGTGCTTACACTCCAACCGGGTGAGCTGCTGTCTCCTATCACATACGAAAATGTAAATATCCCGGTAACTAAGATAATCATTACCGCAGGAAGCTGTACGACGA
>NZ_JAHESC010000114.1 GCF_018598185.1 Dawidia soli | reverse complement strand
TTCTCCACCACCGCCTTCGCCGCCACCACCTTCTCCACCGCCGCCACTCGTCGTACAGCTTCCTGCGGTAATGGTTATCTTAGTTACCGGGATATTTACATTTTCGTATGTGATAGGAGTCAGCAGCTCACCCGGTTGGAGTGTAAGCACCTTGATCAGTACGTAGCCATACTGAGGCTGCCGGCTCACGGTTTCTCCCGTCTGCTCAAGTTTATAATACGCTATCGTTACAGACTCAGACGATGTGCTCAGTTGCAGATCAGCAATGGCCATGGCCTTCTTGAAGATCATTTCGTACTGATCCCCCGGGTTGAGCATCAACCCGCGTGAAAGACCGAAAGGATTTGCAACGCTTACCACACGAGGGCGAGGGCTGCCAGTGCGCGGTATCAGTACCCGCACCAGCAGATCTTTTGCATTTCCTATGCTGCTGGGAATAAGCGAGATCCCCAAGGGCCGGGAGGTGTAGTTGAAGCAAGTCTTGCTGATGGACGTGGGTGGACAGAAAAGGTC
>NZ_JAHESC010000113.1 GCF_018598185.1 Dawidia soli | reverse complement strand
GATGCATCAGCCGCCAGCCCTACCGACTCGCGGCTCGCAATATACCGGCGGCCGAATAATCCTCTGAACCCGTAGATCCCTACCGGGGGGAATACAACAATGGGGACAGGTAACTCCAATGAAACATCTACAATGAACGACGGTACCTTCGGGTTATACCGCATGGCCGCTGACCCTGTAATGCCCGGTTTGGGTAACACGATGGTAACACCACCGGCCAGCTCCCGGCCTGCATCCGGATCCGAACCTTCGGGTTGCTTCATGGACAGATATCCCGAGATCAATACGGCCGCGCTGCTTTTTGGCGCACCCATCGGGAGCACAATATCGATGGCGATGCTCTCGATGCGCATAAAGCAGTGGCGTGCCCCGTCGTCAATGGTATAGTAGAATTTAACACCATCACCCCGCGCGTCGATACCACCCGGATTTACGCTGATGCCCCCATCAAAACCAAAATACCGGTACTTCCGCTTGACACCGTTCAGGTTCTGCTCGTGCGTACCCATGTGGATCCC
>NZ_JAHESC010000112.1 GCF_018598185.1 Dawidia soli | reverse complement strand
TTTTTTATTCACGTTCGGGTAAATACCCCGCGGCTTGCCGCGTACGAAGAAAATAGTAAATTCCGGGCGTGAGCCCCACTAGCGAATACCGGCACAAAAGTCATAATGTCTCGGTTCTTCTGTATCACATTGTGTATTCTACGAAGTATCGAAGAGACGTTTTAAGCCCGAAAGTTGTTAGGATTTTGCTTCGTACTTGTAAAAAGATCGAAGAACGCTACGAGATCGTATTTATCGAGATAGGATCGGATAAGGATCATATTCACTTCTTGGTCCAAAGCGTTCCTACTTACAGTGTTACGAAGATTGTTCGTACTATTAAAAGCATTACAGCACGCGAGATATTTAAGCATGCTCCTGGGGTGAAAAGGGCCTTATGGGGTGGCGAATTTTGGTCTGACGGATATTTTGTAAGTACTGTCGGAAGGCATGGTTCTGAACACGTAATAGGGAATTACGTGCGTAACCAGGGAAAGCCTGACTATGAAAAACTTTACGAGAATAATCAGTTGGACTTATTTAACGGCGGGTATTAAAATGCCCCGCGGCTTGCCGCGGGGATTTTTTACT
>NZ_JAHESC010000111.1 GCF_018598185.1 Dawidia soli | reverse complement strand
ATCTACGGGTTCAGAGGATTATTCGGCCGCCGGTATATTGCGAGCCGCGAGTCGGTAGGGCTGGCGGCTGATGCATCGTGGTATCTGTATTATAAGAAGAAAGTCTTTCCCGAGAACAGGGAAGGGATCTTTATCTCCAAGTTTGACAAGAGCAAAGAGGGGTTTTCGCTGGGGGTAGGGGCTTCGATCGCTACCTCGGGGGACAATGGCTATACCTTCTCGAGCAAAGTATTCTTCCTGCTCTCGCTGCCGGAGATCATCCTCATACAGGGACAGGCGGCTATTCTTAAAACACGCCTGGGTCTTGATACGACCTCGGATCCACCGTTCTCGGCCATGGTGGCGATCTCACGCGATGGTGTGGAAGCCGCTTTTGGTGTAAACTATAAACTTCCGGACAGCGGCGCGATCATCCAGGTAGATGCGCTGGTGGAGATGGCGTTCTTCAAAAAGAATGCTTCGGCCTGGTATATCAACGTAGGGCGTGACCTGCCGGAAAACAAGCGCGTACAGGCAAAGATCCTGTCGTTGTTCAACATGTACTCGTACCTGATGCTTTCGTCGCAAGGCATTCG
>NZ_JAHESC010000110.1 GCF_018598185.1 Dawidia soli | reverse complement strand
ATCTACGGGTTCAGAGGATTATTCGGCCGCCGGTATATTGCGAGCCGCGAGTCGGTAGGGCTGGCGGCTGATGCATCCTGGTATCTATATTATAAGAAGAAGGTCTTCCCGGAGAACCGGGAAGGGATCTTCATCTCCAAGTTCGACAAGAGCAAAGAAGGTTTTTCACTAGGGGTAGGCGCGTCGATCGCTACCTCGGGCGACAATGGCTATACGTTCTCCAGCAAGGTATTCTTCCTGCTCTCGCTTCCGGAGATCATCCTCATACAGGGGCAGGCGGCTATTCTCAAAACACGTCTGGGCCTTGATACGACCTCGGATCCACCGTTCTCGGCGATGGTGGCGATCTCACGCGATGGCGTGGAAGCAGCTTTTGGTGTAAACTACAAACTGCCGGACAGCGGCGCAATCATCCAGGTAGATGCGCTGGTGGAGATGGCATTCTTCAAAAAGAATGCTTCGGCCTGGTATATCAACGTAGGGCGTGACCTACCGGAGAACAAGCGCGTACAGGCAAAGATCCTGTCGTTGTTCAACATGTACTCGTACCTGATGCTTTCGTCGCAAGGCATTCG
>NZ_JAHESC010000010.1 GCF_018598185.1 Dawidia soli | reverse complement strand
CCCCCCCCGCGCCCTCTTTTTTGCAAGCCGACGCGGGCATACGCCAGTAGAAGAAGTCTCGGGGGCGCGGAGATGTGTATACGCGACAGGCTCATACCCGTGCCCAGGGGCACGGGTATGATCTCGTCTTTGCCCGAGGCGCCGGTGCGGTCCTGCTCTTCGCCCGGATTACCGTTGCTCGCGATGACGTGCTTGCGGTATTTTAAGTGCAGCAGCGTCCAGTGTTGCGCGTCACCGCGCAGGATAACACTTCCTCCCCGGCCTCCATCGCCTCCGTCGGGCCCACCCTTCTGGATAAATTTCTCGCGGTGGAAGTGCAGGCAGCCTGCGCCCCCCTTTCCGGAGCGTGAGCAAAATTTAACGTAGTCAATGAAGTTCGGTGCAGACACGATGCGGGGTTATTTTGCTAATAAGCTTTTGTCGATCTCGGTGCAGATGTTTTCGAAGATCTCGTCGATCTTGCCCACACCGATAACCGAGGCGTATTTCTTATGATCTTTATAATATTGCGCTACTGCTACCGTCTCGGACTTGTATACGGAGATGCGGTTTTCAATCACTTCCGGTTTGGCGTCGTCGGGGCGGTTCTCTTTGCGGGCGCGGTCGGCCAGGCGTGTACGCAGCTCTTCTTCGGGTACGACAAGCTCTACGAGGACTTTAATGGGCGCTTGCTTGGAGGCCAGCAGTTTGTCGAGTGCCTCGGCTTGGGGAATGGTGCGCGGAAAGCCGTCGAAGATTATACCGGTGATGTTGCCGCTGCTTTTAATCTTATCATCCACCATGTCGATCACCACCTGGTCGGGCACTAAGTTTCCTTTATCCATATACCCCTGGGCCAGCTTGCCGAGCGGCGTGCCTTCCTTCAGGTGTTTACGAAACAGATCGCCGGTAGAAATGTGCGTCAACGAGTACTTTTCGATGAGCTTGGCGCTCTGCGTGCCTTTACCAGCCCCAGGCGGGCCGAAGAGAATGAGATTGATCATGATCTGTGTAGTCGTTTAGAATTTTAGGTTACATAAGCCGCCCAAGATACGGAATGACGCACGAATTACAATCGCTTGCATTTAGTTGGCGGCTTTGTAAATCTCTTTCAGGTTTCGTCCCAGACCGTCGTAGTCCAGGCCATAGCCCACGACGAACTCGTTTTCGATTTCAAACCCCGTATATTTTACGTTGATCATTTTTTCGCGGGCATGCTCTTTGCGCAGCAGCGCGACGACCTCTACGGACTTTGTTCCCAGGCTTTTCAGCTCTTCTACGATCTTCTGCAACGTATGGCCGGTGTCGACAATGTCTTCCACCACGATGACATCCTGGTTAAACAGGCTGGCGTCCATGCCGATGAGTGTCTTGAGCTGGCCGGAGCTTACCGTGCCGGCATACGAAGAAACCTTTACAAATGATACCTTACACGGAATTTCTATCTGCTTTATCAGGTCGGCGGCAAAAATAAAGGAACCATTCAGGATGGGGAGGAATACGGGTGTCTTCTCTTTGTAGTCCGTGTTGATCTGCTGGGCAAGCCCGCGGACCGCTTCCTGGATCTTCGATTTATTGATGAATTGCTTAAATGCCAGATCTTTTATTTGCATAGTGCTCCCGCTAAGGGGGCACAAAGATAGAAGAATTTGTAACACCCAATAGACCAGGTGTTCTGTGCTATTTTTACAGGTCTTTCATAAGCCATTGATAGAGCTCGATCATGGTGCGGATGTCATGCTTATGCACCCGTTCGTCGGGCGTGTGTGGCCCGCTTTCGGGGGCGCCTACAAAGCACCAGTCAAACGGGTAGGGCGACACCTGCAGCTCGCGGCCATCGCTCGAGCCCATGCCTTCTACCTCCAGTTGAAAATCTACCTGTCGCTTGCGGGCGATCGCGATGATGCGGTCGACAAAGCTGCGCCGGGGTATGTTCCGGTCGCGCATGGAGATGGCTACGCCCTTGCCGGGCTCGACGCCGTCTGACACCCAGGTGATGTCTGATATCAATGCCTGGCGCACCTGCCATTGCTCATAAATAAATTTGGCCAGGTAGGGGACGCTGCCGCCGCCGTGCTCTTCCCAGCAGGTGAATACAATGACGCCGTCTTTTAACGTCTCGGCCACTTTCAGCGCATTGTAAATGCCCAGGCGGTCGTCGAGGTACGCCGACTGGATATACATCTTACTGTCGCGGAAGTTTACTTTATAGGTTAGCTCTGTGCCACGGTCGATCTGGCGGCCGAAGGAATAGAAGGCATGATTGTCTTTGTCGAACTCCAGCACGCATTCGATGGCGCCGAGGCTGTCTTCGCCTACCAGTACGGTGCCGGCGTCGGCGTCGGGGCTGCCGATGGGCAGGAGCTGGTTGAAGTAGCGCACGGTAAACCCGATGCTGTCCATGTGGGCAAAGATGGCGGTGCGCGGCTTGCCGAACTTCAGCACGATACAATCCTGAAATTCTTCACCGTGGTATACTTCGGGCTTCACTTTCCACTTCTTGCTTTCTTTGGCGATGTAGCGCAGGAGAAAATCTTTCATGGCCACCTCGCGGCCCGAGGGTGCGTGTACCTCGCACAGCTGCTTTAAAAGCTTGAATTCTTGTATCATTCGCGCACGGTTTAGCGTTTTTATCCACAACTTTATCCTAAATTTTGCTTAGAAAAAAACGCATCCATGGTTTTCAATCTCAGCGAACAGAATTCAATTGCCAATCAGTTCCTGGCCGAACTACGCGACCAGGACATTCAGCGCGACCGGATGCGCTTCCGGAAAAACATGGAGCGCCTAGGCGAGATCATGGCGTACGAGGTTTCTAAAAGGCTGCTGTACGGCACCCGTATCGTTGAAACGCCGCTGAGCAAAACGCGGATCAATGTGCTCAAACAGGAGCCGCTGCTGGTCACAATCCTGCGGGCGGGGTTGCCCTATTTCCAGGGGTTTATCAACGTCTTTGATCGCGCCGACGCCGCTTTTGTGGGCGCCTACCGCGACGAATTCGCCCACGAACTGACTGTACGCACGGAATATATCACCACGCCGCCCCTGACGGGCCGGGAGGTCATTCTCATCGACCCGATGCTGGCCACGGGGCGCTCGGCCACCGATGCCATCAACCTGCTGATCAAAAAGGGCGGCGTGCCCCTGCATCTGCACGTGGTTGCCCTGGTGGCGGCCCCGGAAGGGATCAAGCAGCTGGCCCAGCACGTCAACGTGCCGTACTCTCTGTGGACGTGCGCCATCGACGAAAATCTGAACGATAAGTTTTACATTGTGCCCGGTCTGGGCGATGCGGGCGACCTGAGCTATGGCACAAAATTATAGCACGCGAAACGGCAATCCGGCAACACGGCACGTATGTGGGAATCGATCCTGAAAGTTATACCCATCTATTTTTCCAGCATGTTCAAGTTTATCCTTGGACCGGTGGGCGGCTATGCGGCCGGGCTTACGCTTATGACGACCATTCTCGTAACGGTGGCGGGTATGATGACGGTAGTATTGCTCTTTTCATTCTTCGGCGATTTTATGCGCCGGCAACTTTTGCGGATCCGGACCAAGCGCCGTTTGTTTTCCAAACGCAGCCGTAAGATCGTTGTCATCTGGCAAAAGTACGGGCTGCTGGGCGTGGCTATCTTAACACCTGTTTTTTTAACACCCATCGGCGGTTGCGTGCTGGCGATCAGTTTTGGTACGCCCAAGGAGAAACTGATCTTTTATATGTTTGTCAGCGCAGCGTTCTGGTCGGTGATTTTCAGTAGTTTGATCTACTTTTTTGGGAATGAGGTGTTGCCGGATATAATTCGTTAGGGGGCTGTGGGAGTTATTGCGATTACACTTCATCGGGCAACACTTCGATGTCGTGTATTAGTACGCGCTTGGCAATGGCTTGTCCTGTTTTGGTGGCGGCCAGGCCGCCGAGGGCGGTTTCTTTATAGCGGGTTTCCATGCTGGCGCCGATCTCGCCCATGGCTTCGATCACTTCGTCTACGGGTATAACGCTGCTGACGCTGGCCAGGGCAATTTGCGCGGAGCTGTTGGCGATGGCGGCGGCGCTGGCATTTCGCACTACGCACGGTACCTCTACCAGTCCGGCTACGGGGTCGCACACGAGGCCCAGCATGCACTGTACGGTGATCGCCACGGCGTTGAATACCTGGTCGGTGTCGCCGCCTAGACAATGTACAATGGCTCCGGCGCCCATGGCCGCAGCCGTGCCGGTCTCGGCCTGGCATCCGCCGACGGCCCCCGCGATGGATGCTTTCTGCTCCATGATCAAAGCCACGCCGGCGGAGATCAGCATGGCTTCGAGGATGGTATGATCGTCGATCTTATGTATATCCTGTAATGTATACAGCACGCCGGGCATGATGCCGCTGGCACCCGCGGTGGGCGCCGCCACGATACGGCCCATGCACGAGTTCACTTCTTTTGCGGCCAGGGCGCGTGCGATCAACTGCTGAAACTCTACCGACAATACCGGCGTTGGATACCGGTATACTTTTTTGGCGCCGTTGTTGATCATACCGGATCGCGATACCATCTCGTCTTCCAGGCCCGCGCGCACGGCTTCTTTCATGACACTCCACGCCTGTGCCAGGCCGTCCCACGTTTCTTCTTCCCGGCGGCTCTTTTGCTCGCGTTCATACTCCAGTACCACCTGGTGGAGCGATAATCCCGTCTGTTCGCTATACTGCTTCCAGCCGGCAAACGATTCAAACAAAAATCCCATGCATGTGATGCGCTAAATGCAAGTACGAAGTACGAGGTTTGCCTGAGCCCGAACAAACAAAAACAGATTTTTCGGGTGGAAACACACGTTGTAGAAGCTATACTTTCAGAGATGCGGTATACCGCAACATTTACTTTCGCCAAAACATCAAAAATCCGTATCATTGAAATGTCATGAAGCATTTTATCTTTTCCGTCTTTCTCTTACTGCCCGTTGTGGTGGTGTCGCAGGATCAAAATTTCTGGGATACCCTGGCCAAGGTGCGGTTCGAGAACCGAAAAGATAAAAGCGGATACGACGTGGAGGTACCAGTCTTCAGTCCTCCCCTGCTGGCCTTCCACAACAAGAAGATCACCCTGAAGGGTTATATCATTCCGCTGGAAGAGCTCGGTGGCCAGGGCCGGTTCATGCTTTCGGCGTTGCCGTTCAACCTGTGTTTCTTCTGCGGGGCTGCGGGGCCGGAGACGGTCATTGAAGTGCAGACTCCGCTCAAGATCCCGTTCACGACCAAACCGATCACGCTGGAAGGTACGTTGTTGCTCAACGACAAGGATCCGAATCACCACATGTATATTCTCTCTGCTGCAAAACGATTAAACTAACTATGATAAAATTCTCTTTACGCTTGCTGTTGTTTGCTTGTATAGCCACCCCCGCGGTGGCCCAGTCGCCGGATGCGTCGGCCATCCGCCAGATCTTTGACACGGAGCTCAGCCAGGGCAAAAGCTACGCCGCGCTGGAATACCTTACTACCCGCATCGGCGCACGGCTGAGCGGATCGCCCGGTGCGGCGGCCGGCGTAGAATGGAGCCGTCACGAAATGGAGAACTTCGCCGACAGCGTTTGGCTGCAGCCTGTTATGGTACCACACTGGGTACGCGGCCAGCAGGAGCAGGCCCGGGTATTAAACTCCAAGAAACAGGGCACGATCGAAATGAATGTCTGCGCCCTGGGCATGTCTGTGGGCACGGGGCCGGAAGGCGTTACGGGCCAGGTGATCGAGGTAAAGAGCTTCGAAGAATTAAAACAGCTGGGTGAGAAGAAGATCAAAGGCAAGATCGTTTTCTTTAACCGCCCCATGGACCCGAAACAGATCAATACTTTTGCGGCGTATGGCGGTGCCGTAGAGCAGCGCGCGCTCGGCCCTTCGGAAGCAGCGAAGTATGGTGCGGTGGGTGTGATTGTCCGCTCCATGGGTGTCAACCTGGAAGATTATCCGCACACGGGGTCGCTGCGTTATGCGCTTAATATTCCCAAGATACCGGCGATTGCGATCAGTACGCGCCATGCCGAGCTGCTGAGCAAGTTACTGGTGTCGGAAAAAGATCTTCAATTCTATTTCGAGACGCACTGCGAGACGTTGCCGGATGCTCCGTCTTTTAACGTGATCGGTGAGATCAAGGGCTCGCAGTATCCGAACGAGATCATTGTCGTGGGCGGCCACCTGGACTCGTGGGACCTGGCACAGGGTGCACACGACGATGGTACCGGCTGTGTGCAGTCGATGGAGGTGTTGCGGATCATGAAGATGATGGGTTACAAACCCAAGCGCACGATCCGCGCGGTGATGTTTATGAATGAAGAGAACGGCTTGCGCGGTGGACTGGAGTATGCGCGCCAGGCGGCGCTCAAGCAAGAGAAACACATTGCCGCTATCGAGTCTGACGACGGTGGTTTTACGCCGCGCGGTTTTACGATGAATGCCGCGGAAGGTCCGAAGGCCCGTATTAAAAGCTGGAAGCCACTCTTTGCGCCGTATGGTCTGACCGACTTTGACGAGGAAGGCGCCGGCGCTGACATCGGTCCGCTGGAGCCGCAAGGTGTAACGACGCTTGGCTTCCTGCCCGATTCTCAACGGTACTTTGACTATCACCACACCCGTGCTGATACTTTCGACAAAGTAAGCAAGCGCGAGCTGGAGCTTGGCGCGGCATCAATGGCGGCGATGGTATATCTTATCGACCAGCACGGTCTGAATTAAAAAATAACAGCCCCGGAAAGGTATATACTTTCCGGGGCTGTCTTTTGTGTTGTTTGTTATTTAGAACCCGATCTCTCCTAACACTTCGGCGTTTTCCAGGATATAGATCATCTGGTCGGGGTTGCGCTCGTTCAGCATCAGCTTACCTTTTACTTCGATGGGTTTCTCGGTATAGGTCATGGGCTTCAGGGCAAACACTTCTACTACCGTTTCCGGGCCGCCTACGCCGCAGAAGAAACATGCGTTGATCGGCAGGGATGAAAGCATGAAGTGATTTCCTTTGATGCCGTTTTCAAAGGGCATCATATATCCGGGCAGTGTGACGACTTTGCCTTGCATGGCGCGTACGGCGTCGGAGAAGATGGGTTTATCGTATTCGCCCAGCTCGTCTTTGGCTTTTTCGAAACTGATGGTGTAGAGCTTGGGCCATACTAATGACGGGAAGCCGCTGTAGGTGCTTTTTTGTTTGTAGACGCCTTTTGAGGCCTGGCTGTGGGCGGGGGTGGTGAGGAGTAACAGTGCTGCGAGCGCTGTTGTTGCTAATAAATACATATTTATTCGTGCCATCATATATTTTCATTTAGAGCATGAAGCGTGCCACCTTGCAACGCTGCGTGTTGAGACGGCAGTCACAGACTGCATACAGTTCTGGACACAAGTCACCGCTTCGCTCAGACTTGCGCCAGCAATACGCTTGCGCCAGCAACTTCGTTTGCGCCAGCAATTAGCCGGCAATTACAAAGAAGGCTATCCCTTGTGGAATAGCCTTCTGGATTATTATCGTCGGGCGATATTATGCCTCTACGGTCTCTTCCTTCGTTTCGTACTCGTCCAGTGGTAAGCAGCTGCATACCAGGTTGCGGTCGCCGTAGGCGTTGTCTACGCGGCTGACGCTGGGCCAGAACTTTGCTTCTTTTACGAACGGCAGCGGGTAGGCGGCTTTCTGGCGGCTGTAGGGGCGTGTCCACTCGTCGGCGGTGATAACCGCGGCGGGGTGTGGACCATGCATCCGCACCTTGTGTTCTTTGTCGGCTTTGCCGCTTTCTACTTCGCGGATCTCGTTGCGGATCTCGATGAGCGCTTCGATAAAACGATCCAGCTCTTCTTTGGGTTCGCTTTCGGTGGGCTCGATCATCAGGGTGCCTGCCACGGGGAACGACACGGTCGGTGCGTGGAAGCCATAGTCCATCAAACGCTTGGCGATGTCTTCCACTTCGATGCCTGCTTTCTTGAAGTCGCGGCAGTCTACGATCATCTCGTGTGCGCAACGGCCGTTGGCACCGGTATACAGGATTTTGTAGTGACCTTCGAGACGGCTCTTGATATAGTTTGCGTTCAGGATGGCGTAACGCGTGGCGTTGGTCAGGCCGTCGCCGCCCATCATGGCGATGTACGCATACGGGATGGTCAGGATGCTTGCACTGCCCCAGGGCGCTGCGGAAACGGCTTGGATGGCTTTGTCTCCGCCGGTCTTTACGACGGCGTGGCCGGGCAGGTATGGTTTGAGCTTGTCGTTGCAGCAGATGGGGCCCATGCCAGGGCCGCCGCCGCCGTGCGGGATACAGAACGTTTTGTGCAGGTTCAGGTGGCATACGTCGGCGCCGATGTTGGCGGGTGACGTCAGGCCCACCTGGGCGTTCATGTTCGCGCCGTCCATGTATACCAGGCCGCCGTTGGCGTGGATGGTCTCGCAGATCTCTATGATCGACTCTTCAAACACGCCGTGGGTAGACGGGTACGTTACCATGAGGCACGACAGGCGGTCTTTGTATTGCGCTGCTTTGGCTTTGAGGTCGACTACGTCGATCTTACCATCTTCGTCGGACTTCACGACAACGACATCCATACCCGCCATGACGGCGCTGGCAGGGTTTGTGCCGTGTGCCGACGCGGGGATCAGTGCGATGTCGCGGTGGCTGTCGCCGCGATCGAGGTGATACGCGCGGATGACCATGAGGCCGGCGTATTCGCCCTGGGCGCCGCTGTTCGGTTGCAGGGATACTCCGGTAAAGCCGGTAATTTCTTTCAGCCAGTTTTCGAGGTTGGTCGTCAGGTCGGCATAGCCTGCTGCCTGATCGGCCGGTGCGAAGGGGTGCATGTTGCCAAACTCCGGCCATGTTACCGGGATCATTTCGGCGGTTGCGTTCAGCTTCATGGTACAGGATCCCAGCGAGATCATGGAGTGTACCATCGACAGATCTTTATTTTCGAGGCGCTTGATATAGCGCAGCATTTCGTGCTCGGAGTGGTGCATGTTAAACACCGGGTGTGTGAGGACGGGCGTCTTGCGCAACAGCGCGGCGGGCCAGTTCATCTCCATGCCGTTGGGGGATACGGTGGCGGCTTTCTTGCCTTCGGCCGCGGTAAGGATTTCCAGGAGCAGCGATACATCTTCGGCTGATGTCGTTTCGTCCAGCGAGATACCGATGTGGTTGTCGGCAAAGTAACGCACGTTTACACCGCGTTTCAAGGCTTCGCGTTCGACGGCTTTCTTGTCGGCTACGGCTACTTTCAGTGTATCGAAATATTGTTCGTTGACTTGTTTGAGTCCGGCGGTTTTCAGACCAGCGTCCAGTGCGCGGGTGAGGCCGTGTATGCGGCCGGCGATCTTGCGCAGTCCTTCGGGGCCGTGATACACGGCGTACATGCCGGCCATGACCGACAGTAATACTTGTGCGGTGCAGATGTTGGAGGTTGCCTTTTCGCGGCGGATGTGCTGCTCGCGGGTTTGCAGCGCCATGCGATAGCCGGAGTTTCCGGAGGCATCGATCGAAGCGCCGATGATACGGCCGGGCATCTGGCGTTTGAATTCATCTTTTGTTGCAAAGAACGCTGCGTGCGGGCCGCCAAAGCCCATCGGCACGCCGAAGCGTTGCGAAGATCCTATTGCCACGTCGGCGCCCATTTCGCCGGGCGACTTTGTGAGCAGCAGGCTCATCAGGTCGGCGGCTACGACGGCAAATACGTCTTTTTCGTGCGCGGCGGTGATAAAAGCAGTGTGGTCTTTTACGGCGCCGTTGTTGTCGGGGTTCTGTACGAACACGCCGAAGAGCTCGGGTGACGAAACGTCGAGTGTGCTGATATCACCTACGACCAGGTTTACGCCGATGGGCGTGGCGCGAAGCTGCAATACGTCGATGGTCTGCGGGAAGGTATGCTGGTCTACAAAGAAGGTCGTTGCGTTCTTTTTAGAGGCTTTGCGCGATGCGAACAAGAGGTGCATGGCTTCGGCGGCGGCGGTGCCTTCGTCCAGCAGCGACGCGTTGGCGATCTGCATGCCGGTGAGGTCGATGATCAATGTCTGATAGTTGATCAGCGCTTCGAGGCGACCTTGTGCGATCTCGGCCTGGTACGGGGTGTAGGCGGTGTACCATCCCGGGTTTTCCAGGATGTTGCGGAGGATCACGCCGGGGGTGATGGTGTTGTAGTAGCCGGTGCCGATGTACGACTTATACACTTTATTTTTTGCTGCCAACGCTTTAAATTCCTGCAGAAAGTGAAACTCAGATTTCGCCGCCGGAAGATTGAGTGCCTTCTTCAACCGTATTCCTGCCGGAACTGTCTGGTCGATCAGTGCCTCAATCGATGGCGCTTTGATCACCTTCAACATCTCTTCTACCTGGCGTGCATCGGGACCTATGTGGCGGCTTTCAAACTTCTCGGAGTACTGCGAGTCTATTTTCATCTGAGTTATTGATTTTCAATATTTTAGGTGGATAAACAAAAGACAAACGTCTGTAAGGCTGCAAAGGTAAGGAAAAGACTCGGGAAGTTTTTGAAGCGCATTTCCCCAGGAAGTAAAAAGTTTACACGTTTCAAATACGCTGTTTCACGAGCGGGTATATAGGGTTTTGTGTATCGTTACTATATGTCAGGGATAGCTCAAGTATGGCTTTGGTATAGCTTTGATACGGGTAATCCCCGGCTTTGGCATAGCTTTCCTCTTTTATAACCCTAGCTTACCACTAGTAGTTCCGGGGTTCCGCCGGCGTTTCCCACCCAAAGGGCGTCAAGGAACCCTTCATAAAACCCCATCATCTTTCCTCGCTGACCTCTTTGATCGTTCATCATTACTTTTTGATATTGCAAACTAAAACACCTTTAACAAACTCATTAACCATCATGAAGAAACTGATCCTATTCGTTGTACTGGTGAGCGTCCTGGCGGGCAACAGGCTCCAGGCGCAAGATCCCGTTGCCAAGAAATATGGTGACCTGATAACCCCTTCAGACCTGAAAGAAAATCTTTCGATCCTGGCCTCTGACGCCCTGGAAGGACGCGAGACCGGCAAACGCGGCCAGAAAATGGCAGCTGCTTTTATTAAGGCGCATTTTGAGGAGCTGGGTCTGACCGGCCCTGTAAACGGCAATAGCTACTACCAGCCCGTTGAGCTGTACACCAGCATTCCTGGTGACATCTATATCAAAGCCGGTCAGCAGAAGTTCATGAACTTCGAAGACGTGGTGTTCTATGGCAACGGCGACTCGGGTGGCGAAGTATCGCTTCCGCTGGTGTTTGCCGGCAGGGGGCGCAAGGAAGACTTTGACCAACTGGGTTCGGTCGAAAATAAGGCTGTGGTGATCCTGGTGGAAAGCGAGGAAAACTTCCGCGACCCCATGGCTATTGCCCGCGAGCGCAAGGCCCGTATGGTGCTGCTCTGGAACAACAAAGCTGATGCTTTCAAGGAATTGGTGAACCAGTTTAAGGGCTACCTGGGCGGGGGGGCGTTGTCACTGAAGAAACCCGAGGCTAATTCTGCCAGCTCCGGGATTTTCTTTGTCTCAACGGCCACGGCCACCAAGGCGTTGAACCAGTCCGAAGAGAAACTGCTGAAGGCTACCAACGAGGAGTCTAAGAAAGGCGCGTTGAAAAAGATAAAGCCTACGTCCCTGACTTATAAAACCGCGATGGACGTGAAGGTGCTTAAAACGGACAACGTGTTGGGCTACCTGGAGGGTACGGACAAGAAGGACGAGCTGGTCGTGGTGACAGCGCATTATGACCACATCGGCAAGCGGTCCAGCGGCACCGGCGACCTGATCAACAACGGTGCGGACGACGATGGTTCGGGCACCGTGTCGGTCCTGCAACTGGCCAAAGCCTTTGCTACTGCAAAAAAAGAGGGTAAGGGTCCGCGCCGGAGCATGCTGTTCATGCTGGTAACGGGCGAGGAAAAGGGCTTGCTGGGTTCGGACTACTATACGCAACACCCGGTGTTCCCGTTGGAGAAAACTGTCGTCGATCTGAACATCGACATGGTGGGTCGTCGCGACCCGCAGCACAAGGACAGTGCGCCGTATGTGTATGTCATCGGCTCTGACAAACTTTCTACCGAGCTGCACAACATTAACGAAGCTGCTAACAAGACTTACACCAACCTCCTCTTTGACTACACGTACAACGACCAGAACCACCCGGACCGGTTGTACTACCGTTCCGACCACTGGAACTTTGCGAAAAACAACATTCCGATCGTATTCTATTTTGACGGCATTCACGAGGATTATCACCAGCCTACCGACGAGGTGAGCCGCATCGAATTCGACCTGCTGGCGAAACGCGCGCAGGCCGTATTCTACACCGCGTGGGAAGTGGTAACCCGCGAGCAGCGGATCCAGGCTGACAAGAAATAATAACGAGGAAAAGAATCTACAGAGGCCGTCTCCTGAATGGAGACGGCCTCTTTCATTTAGTAGACTTCTCAACATATGTCGTACGATCAGGGGAAAATCACCCTTGCGGTATTCGTTCAGGGAAGCATCAAAAAAAACTTCCTACCGTTGAATGAATTAGTTAGACCGACGGCCAGGGGATTTGTTGGAACCCTAACCAGAATATTGGATATTCGTACACTAATCCACTGTTTTATGCTATCGAGTCGATCCTTCTGACTTCTATATTTTAAAAAAGAACCTCTTAATCCTCCACACATGAAACCCTCCTTATGCGTTATGCTTGCCACGGTCTCGGTACTGGGCTGCCTGCTCGTAACCGGCTGCTCGGACGGACAGGATGGCGACCCCGGCCCGAAAGGCCCTGGCGGTGTCGACGGCCCCGCGGGTGATCCCGGCAAAGATGGCAGCGGCTTCCAGGAATCAGTCGCGTACGGGAACATTGTTGTCAGCTTCACGGGCCAGCTTCCCGACGGCAAAGACTTCGCCGACACGATCAACTTCAAGTATGCTCCGCTGGGTGTCAACGGCTTTAAACTTGGATCGTTTGCCGAGGTAGCAGATGGTGCATATTCTTTTGCACTGCATCGTTTTTACGGTGCTGTCGATCCCGGCCCCGACCTGCAGGATAATTTTGTGCGCATCGAGATGTTTGTACTACAAACCGATAATGGGTATGAGTTCTTTCCCGGTCAGTGTATAATCTATACGCATATGCCTACCAGCGACACCAGTTTGCTGACTGTGAAGCACGACTTTGCAAGCCTGTTGTCAAGCGACAATTTTACAGCGTTTCAGTATGATCCTGCTACCGGTGATCTGTCGTTTCGCGTCGACTTTGCCGAGTCGCATCAACAAGCCGGTGTCGGTTTGACGGACCTCCAGGTCGCCTTGGTGGCAAGGGTAAAAGTGTTTCAGGAGATCCGGAGGGAGCCGTAACACGCTGTTTGAATCATGTATATCGCTACTAGTTTATTGTCATAGGTCGTAAGCTTTAATTTTATGAAAAACCCCTTAAAATTCTTTACCATGTTGTTGGTGGCATTGGCTGCCTATGTGTTTACAGGTTGCGCCGAAGACGGCGATCCAGGCCCTGCGGGCGAGCAAGGTGAGGCCGGTGGAAAAGGCGAAAATGGAAAAGACGGCGAAGACGGCGTGGGCTTCGAGGAAGCTACGCGGTATGGCAACGTTACCTTGTCCCTGGAGGGACACCGGCCCGACGCCGAAGCATTCAAAAAGGATCTCGACTTCAAATTCACCCCGGTCGGCGTCAACGGCTTTACAACTTCCTCTGTAGTATATACTGAAGGCACTGATCGTATCTTTACCGTACGCCGATTTTACAGCTCGGTAGCCCAGGATTTCCAGGATAATCAAGTCACCATCAATCTCTATGTTTCTTATGATGATGACAAACCCGTGGTGACGGGTGTAGACTTTTATGTGAGAACTGTCATCACCACCGACGATTATAAATTCTTCGTTTTACAAGATAGCTACTCCCAGTTCGCTACGAGTGGTGACAAGGAATACACGTATGATCCCGCCACCGGCAATCTTGAACTGAAGCTGAGCTTTACCGTGCCGGGCGACTTTGAGTTCAATCCGACGGGTCACGATCTGAACGTGATGGCTACTGTAAAAGTAAAGGTTTTTGAGAGCGTGTAAGATTTCCGCGAAAAAGCGCTTCTTCAACTGAACTAATTTTCTCTACCTTCGTACATACTCGTCGTTAAAGACAAGTGTATTGTACGTCCACGTCTCAGGCAACCTATTCATTGTTTTCAAGGTAACCATTCTATACAAGGGATTTTTCCCCTGGCCGGATGAAAATTGTTTTAGGTATTTTGCGACAGTAGTTATCACTACATATTCATGGGGTCTAGCATCCAACCTATTTAGACACAGATTCTTATCATATTAATTTTTAATCCTTAACCATTTATTTATGAAACAACTTCTAACGTTTGGCTTAATCTGTACAATTGCTACTTCGGGATTTCTGTTCACCGCATGTGAAGGCGAGGATGGCGAACCCGGTGCTGCCGGCCCTCAAGGTGAAAAAGGCGATAAAGGTGATGCTGGTGAAGACGGCGTAGGCTTTGACGAAGCCGTTCAATACGGCAACATTGTCGTCCAATTTAAAGGTGCCCGCGCAGATGGTGTGGCGTTCAACAAAACGATCGATTTTAAATTCTCTCCTACGGGACCTGACGCAGCGTATTATTCTTACGCTACCCCATACCAAACAGAAGGTGGTGCTGTAACGGAGTTTCGTATACAGCGCTTCAACTCCGCCGTTGTATCAGACTATTCCGAAGGGGGCTCTAACAGCTCTGTCGCCTTTCATTTTAATAAATACGAAGAGGGAGAATCCTATATTGACCTCGATCTTAACGTAGCGATCGTTTCCGATGACCTGAAGTTCTTTATACTGGGGGACGATTATTATGAAAACACGTTTTCGGAAACGGTTTCAGAATATTCATTCAACTCTGTTACAAGCGAATTGAAGTTTACGTTTCACCTGGTTGTTCCGGAAGAAAACAACAGCACGGGTCATGAGCTTGAAATTACGGCGGACGTAAACACGAAAGTCCTCCAATACATCAATGTTGATTAATCAAAGCGTGTATTGTTTCACTCTTAATCCATGATCTTATCTATGAAACAACTTATAAAGATTGGCTTGATGTTCGCCATCGCCGCCTCGGGGTTCATGTTCACTGCCTGCGAAGATGGTGATCCGGGAATCGCCGGAGCCCAGGGAGAGAAAGGCGAAAAAGGCGACGCTGGAGATACCGGTGAGAATGGTGTGGGCTATAACGAAGCCACACAATATGGCAACATATCCGTACAGTACAAAGGTGTTCGTGCTGACGATGTACCGTTCGACAAAACCATCAACTTTAAATATGCCATTAGCGGTCCGGATGTCATGTATACTTCCGCTGTATGGGATTACAACTATGATGAGACTGACCTTGAGTTTGCCGTATACCGCTTTAGCTCGGCTGTGACAGCGGACAATTATGAAGGTGGCAGCAACAACCGCGTTGGCTTTACACTTCGCGCGTTCAATGATGGAGAGAGAGAGTCCTACATTCAAATTTTTAACAATGTAGCGATCATCTCCGATGACTTCAGGGTCTTTACATTATATACAGGCGAAAATCAATTTCCGACCTCTGAAACGGTATCTGACTATTCCTTCAATTCCGCTACCGGCGCGTTAAAATTTAAGTTTGATGCGACTTTCCCGGCGGATCAAAATCCAACGGGTCATGAACTGACTATATCAGCGGACGTGAACGTAAAGGTTGTCGAAAACGTGGATACTCCCAAGTAGCGGATATCCTAGTGCAGACCAATTGAGAAGCCATCTTTTTCAGATGGCTTCTTTTTTTGGGAGAACCTTTCAGAAAGCTTATATCGGCTGTGCGTTTATTCGCCGATTGACCCGATATCTTACATCCACAAATGAATTGACTGCATTCCTATCGCCCTACATAAACATGCGGGGCATGTTCATCACTACTGCGTTATACGCCGGTCTTATAGCCTGTATCCGGAATTTCCCTGATCTATAAATAACCCTGATCCTGTATATTCTTTAAATACTAACGTTGTGGCTATTGAAAATATGAGTCTTTTCGGAAGGATGTAAGATTTCAAAAAAACTCGTCGTTATTCCAAACCAATTTTCTCTACCTTCGTACATATTCGTCGTTAAAGCGATCTATACGCATCCATTTATCATCTCATAAAATCTCTATAATTCTTTTTTACACTAACCAATTATTTATTTCTATGAAAAAAGTTCTAAAGTTTGGCTTGATGCTTTCCATTGCCTTTTCGGGTATGATGTTCACAGGTTGCGAAGGCGAGGAAGGCGATCCTGGGGCAACGGGAGCGGCAGGCGAAAAAGGCGACAAAGGTGATAAAGGCGATGACGGAGTTGGTCTTGAGGATGAACTGAAATACGGTTCTATTACTGTTACGTATACGGGCACCAGACCTGATGAAGTCGCTTTTACCAAAACGATCACGTATAAATTCGCTCCTATCGGCGCAAACGATCTGATCGAATACTCAGGATCGGGCATCAACGAAGAGACCGGTGCTGACCAATATCGTGTTATGCGTTTTCTGGGTTCTGTAGACGATGTTTATCAGGAGAACTACATTAATCTAAGATTAAATCGCGCGGTAGGTGAAGGCGATGCTATCGTCTATAGCTTCAACGACTTCGAGGTTTATTCAAACATCACGACCGACGACTTCAAGTACTTTATTATCAACGGTGAATTCAACTCGTATGCGTCAGAAGCGGGAGTGACCGGCTTCTCGTATGACCCTGCAACAGGCGCCCTGAAATTTGCATCTGAATTTACGGTGCCTGGCGAAAATAACGACACCGGCTTTGACCTGAATGTATCCACTACTGTGGATGCTAAAGTGTTTCAAAATATCGGCCAGTCCGGCGGCGAAGAATAATCTGTCATTTTCAACGGAATAGAGTATAAAAAAAAGACATCCGGCTAACCGGATGTCTTTTTTTTATACACTGTATCACGGTCCTTCTACAGGGCCGATTCAGTTTAATCCAAGGGCACGTTCACATGCCGCTCTGCATGATAGCTTGAACGCACCAGCGGGCCTGATTCCACATACTTCAAGCCCCGACGTAGTCCTTCTTCGCGGTACATCTCGAATGTGTCGGGATGGATGAATTCGGCTACTTCCAGGTGCATCTTGGTCGGCTGCAGGTATTGGCCCAGCGTCAGGATCATCAGGCCGTTGGTGGCCAGGTCGTCCATCGCTTTGAAGACCTCTTCTTTGGTTTCGCCGATGCCCAGCATGATGCCGGTCTTGGTACGCATGCCTGCTTCGCGAATGCGCCGGATCTGCTCCAGGCTGCGCTCGTATTTGGCTTGTGGCCGTACGATGCGGTACAGGCGTCCTACGGTTTCCATGTTGTGCGATACCACTTCCTGCTTGCCTTCGATCATGCGGTAGAGCGCGTCCCAGTTACCCTTGGTATCGGGTATGAGGGTCTCGATCGTTGTCTCGGGGCTCGCCTTTTTGGTCTCGACCACGGTTTGATACCATACCTCGGCGCCGCGGTCTTTCAGCTCGTCGCGGTTTACGGAGGTGATGACGGCGTGTTTTACGCCCATCAGCTTAATGGCTTCCGCCACGCGTTTAGGCTCTTCCAGGTCGTACTCGGTGGGGCGGCCTGTGGCTACCGCACAGAACGTGCAGCTGCGGGTACAGACGTTGCCCAGGATCATGAACGTTGCCGTACCTGCCCCCCAGCATTCGCCCATGTTGGGGCAATTGCCGCTCTCACAAATCGTATGAAGCTTGTAGTTGTCTACGAGCTTGCGCACTTTGGCATACTCAGGGCCTACCGGCAGTTTTACACGCAGCCAATCGGGCTTGCGCCTGCGGGTTTCCTGAGAAGATATCACGGGTAATTCTATCATGATGGTAGCGTTAGCGCTCGATCGCAGCAGGCTTGGTGGGTCTGGCGGCCGGCATATTATAAAACGCTTTACTTGCCGATAAGTTCCTTGTACTCGGCAGCGGAAAGCAGGCCGCTGGCAGCACCGGTGATCTTTACTTTGATCATCCAGCCGTCGCCATACGGATCTTCGTTTACTTTTTCGGGGCTAGCCTCGAGTACCGGGTTCACTTCCAGCACCTTACCGGCTACTGGCATATACAGGTCGGACACGGTCTTTACGGCTTCAACGGTTCCGAAAATATCGTGTTCGGCTACGTCCTGGCCGACCGTGGTAATGTCTACATACACAATATCACCCAGTTCGCTTTGGGCAAAGTCTGTCACACCAACAGTCGCTATGTCACCTTCGATTTTCACCCACTCGTGGTCTTTGGTGTACTTCAGTCCTTCAGGAATGTTCATGGTTTATGGTTTAATGCGTTATTGTGGGCCAAAAATACGGGAAGTATGGAAGATTGGGAAATAAGGTCAAAAAGATTATAAATTCCCTCCTTTAACGCATTTTAAACGATTGCCCTCATCGCTATACCATGTTTGAAAACTCGCTGAAATTTGCCCGGTCGCTGGACCGCCAGGATGCCCTCGCTTCTTTCCGTAAAAGATTCCTGTTGCCGTCTGCGGCCAACGGCCCTGCCCTATACCTGGCCGGCAACTCGCTTGGCCTGCAACCGAAAGCGACGCAACAGTACTTACAGGCAGAGCTGGCCGACTGGGCCAGCCTGGGCGTAGAGGGCCATGTGCACGCCCGCCGTCCGTGGTTGTACTATCACAAATTTTCCAAGAAGGCGCTGGCGGCACTGGTCGGCGCGCAGGCGAACGAAGTCGTGGCTATGAATCAGCTCACGGTCAACCTGCATTTGCTGCTGGTGTCCTTTTACCGGCCTTCGGCGCGACGTTTTAAGATCATTACCGAGGCGGGCGCATTTTCTTCCGACCAGTATGCGTTCGAGTCGCACCTTAAATACCGCGGCATCGACCCGGCGCTGGCGCTGATCGAGCTGGCGCCGCGCGCGGGAGAGTATACGTTGCGCACGGCAGACATCCTTCATGCTATCCGCGAGCATGCCGACCAACTTGCCCTGGTGATCCTCGGCGGTGTACAATATTATACCGGGCAGTTCTTTGATATACCGCGCATTACCGCTGCGGCGCACCAGGCGGGTGCTTATGCGGGCTTCGACCTTGCGCATGCCGTGGGCAATGTGCCGTTGGCGTTGCATCGCGACGACGTGGACTTTGCCGTGTGGTGCAGCTATAAATACCTCAACGCGGGGCCTGGTGCCATTGCCGGTGCTTTTGTACACAACCGTCATGCCTCCGCGCCACTGCCGCGCTTTGCGGGCTGGTGGGGCCACCACGAGGGCGAGCGGTTTCAAATGAAGAAGGGCTTTAAACCGCAGCCCGGCATCGATGGCTGGCAGCTGTCCAATGTGCCGATCTTTCAAAGCGCTGCGCTGCTGGCTTCCCTGGAGCTCTTCCAGGAGGCTGGCATGAAGAACCTGCGCCAGAAAAGCGTGCGGCTTACGGGCTTCCTGGAGTTCTTGTTGAACCAGGCGGATCCGGAAGGAAAACATTATACTGTCATCACCCCCGAGGATCCCGGGCAGCGCGGCTGCCAGCTTTCCATTCTGATGAAGCGGCAGGGTAAAAAAACGTTCAACGATATTACGCGTGCGGGTGTTATTGCCGATTGGCGCGAACCCGATGTGATTCGGGTGGCTCCTGTGCCTTTGTACAATACTTTCGAAGAGGTATTTCGTTTTGTCACGCTCCTGTCCGATTCTTTATACTAGCTTTATGTAGTATGAAAAAGAATATCGCCATTGCCGGTGCTGGGCTCGTTGGTTCCCTGCTGGCCATTTATCTGCTGCGACGGGGATATCATGTCACGATCTTTGAACGTCGTGCCGACATGCGCAGGAACCCGGTTGGCGCGGGGCGTTCCATCAACCTGGCGCTCAGCAATCGGGGCCTGCACGCTCTCGCGGAAGTGGGGCTTTCGGACGACCTACGCGCCGTGGCCATTCCGATGCACGGCCGCATGGTGCACGATCGCCAGGGCAACACCAACCTGCAGCCTTACGGTAAACAGGGGCAGTTCATCAACTCCATTTCGCGCAGCAACCTCAACATCGTGTTGATGAATAAAGCCGAGGCGATGGGGGCCGTCTTTCACTTCGAACAGCGTGTTACGCACATCGACACGGAGCGTTCGGCCATTACTACTGCCTCTCCCGAAAACCACCTGGCCACGTATCACTTCGACGGCATCGTCGGCGCCGATGGTGCTTTCTCGGCCGTGCGCCTGGGCTTACAGTTGACGGATCGCTTTGATTTTTCGCAAACCTATCTCTCACACGGCTATAAAGAATTGCATATCCCAGCAGCCGCCGGCGGCCAGTTTGCGTTCGAGCGGAACGCGCTGCACATCTGGCCGCGTGAGAGCTTTATGATGATCGCGCTGCCCAATCCCGGTGGCAGCTTTACCGGCACGCTGTTCTTTCCGTTTGAGGGTAAGAACTCATTCGCATCGCTTACAACAGATCACGCTATCCGCAGTTTCCTGGAAGAAACCTTTCCCGACGTCGTCAAGCTGATGCCCGAGGTGCTCCGCGACTTCAACCATAACCCTACGGGCTCTTTGGTTACGGTGCAGTGTTTTCCCTGGGCACGACACAACACCTTGCTTATCGGGGACGCGGCCCATGCTATTGTGCCTTTCTACGGGCAGGGCATGAACGCCGGCTTTGAAGATTGCTCTGTCTTAAACAAATTATTACAACACCACCATGACCACTGGGACGCGGCCATCCGGGACTTTCAACAACAGCGCAAACCCGACACCGACGCCATCGCGCAGCTGGCACTCGACAACTTCATTGAAATGCGCGATTTAGTGGCCGATGAAAAGTTCGTACTTCGTAAAAAGATCGAAGCCCGTATCCATGAGCTGTACCCCGACAAGTGGATACCTTTATATTCCATGGTGACGTTCCATGAAACCATACGTTATGCCGACGCCCTGCATACCGGGCGCAAGCAAAAGGAGATCATGGACGACATCCTGGCGCAGCCCGACATCGCGGCTACCTGGCAGTCACTGAACTTTGAACAGCTTGCAAATCGATTACATCGTCCTTGATGTGGACGCGGTATTCTTCGTAACGGTCTAACACATCCTTGATATAATTCACCGGTTCCTCGCACTTGCAGTAGCCCGCCGACACGAGCGGATCGCGGTAAAACCTGGGATCGGACTTTTTCAGCAGATACACTTGCACATGATCATCCCATTGCGCGGAGTCTTCGCTGTCATCGCTATACTTTTCGGTGAGCTTCTTTGCGTCCTGTATATGGGTGAGGCCCGCATTGTACGACGCGAGCACAAACTTGAGGCGCTCGGATGAGTCGGGTATGGACCTGGACCAATACCGGTCCAGGTATTTTAAGTAGCCTACGCCGGCGTGTATGCTTTGCTGGGGGTCGTTCAGGTCACGCGCGCCAAAGCGGCGGGCAGTCTCGGGCATGAGCTGCATCAGGCCGCGGGCGCCGGCCCACGACTCTCCGCGCGGGTCGAACTTCGACTCCTGATATACCACGGCGGCGAGCAAACGCCAATCCCATCCCAGGCGTGTCGCGCCTTGTTTGATCAGGTAGTCATAGGGCGACAGCCGGTTACCGCCATAGGAGAAATAATCGCTTCGCATGCGGGTGAGTGACGTTCGCGGGCTTTTAAAGTAGCGGTTGTAGATCACCATAAACGTCGGTGCCTTTTTGATTTGATGCAGCCATTCGTCGATGGCCTGTAACAACGTGGGAGAGTTCTTTCGCACGCCCCAGGCAATCTGCTGCGACATGCTTAACACGGTGCGTACATCGAGGTTGGGGTAGTAGGCTGCGTTGACCTGTGCCATGGTATGATCTGCGACTGCGTAGTCGATCTCGCCGGTTGCGACCTGCCGAATGAGCCCTTCGCTTTCGATCGTCAGTGTATCTTCCACCACGTCGATGTCCATGCCGATCTCCTCTGACAGGTTACGCATGCGCATGGCGTGGCTTGTACCCTTCATGACATGCACGCGCTTGCCGCTCAGCGCTGCCGGCGTGCGTACGAGTGATGCATCGATCTTGTCTTGTGTCAATGTGCGCCAGCGCTCTGGCTTGCGTTGTACCAGTACCTGGTAGGTGTTGAAGTGTGGTTGGGTAAATGCGATAAGCTCTTTGCGGGGCTTGTTGATGGTGAGCGGAAATGCGAGTATATCTCCTTCGCCTGCCTGCAACTGCTGAATAGCGTGGTCTACTCCATTCGTGACGGTGATCTTGAGCTTTACCTGGAGATGTTTGGCCAGTAACTGGAGCAGCTCGTATTCATAGCCCATGGCTTTGCCCCTATAGATGAAGTAGCTCGTCGAGTTATTATCCACCAATGCGCGAATATAACCACGACGAACAATGGCCTCGAGATCGAACCGGTACACGGGCTTTATAAGCTCACCCGTTTGGGTTGGGTCGCACGAGATACCCACAGACATAAAGATGCCTATGACAAACACATACCGTAAAAAAGCCAACATAACGACCACGAAGATAAGCCCTTCTCCTGCAAGGAAAAAGTCAGTTGCTTCGCACACGGCACAGCCTAACGCGCGTGTAGCATCACGTGCAGGGTATATCCGGAAATTATGGCATATAAATTTTGAAGCAAACGGCGGCTTCAAGCGCGCTGGTCCACGCAACGTGTTGCAGAGACACGTACTGACACATTGACCTGACGACGTGAAAATATTTAAAAATATTTTTCCTTATACCACGCACTCCTCACCACGTGAGGAAATATCCTTTCACAGATACCGGGAAAATCCTATAGAAATATTCCTTCTGTTGAAATATGCAGGATAAAAAAAGGAGTTCAGTAACCGATAGATCTTTCCGGCAATGCCGGTTTGTACAACGTGCCGGGGCCTCGTTTTTTTCAGTACGAATGAGTCGAACAAATGGTCAGCAGACCAGCCTTGCGGGTACTGCCGATATGGGCCGTTACGGCGATACGATGGGGAGCGATCGTAAGAGGTCGTTTCACGCCGACCCCAATGCCGGCGATCGCGTTTCCAATCGCTCAACCCGACCGCCCAGTCGGTCCCTCCCTCCTCCGGACGCGGCCTGTTACGGCTACGCCAGCACCTGCCGTATTTCCCCGCCGGCCCGCTAATATCCACGCCTTACCTCATGGAATCATATACCTTTTTTGCAATCTTTGTATCCTGAGCAACCCACTTTTTTAACCTATGATCGCTTTCCTGAAGGGCAGACTCGTTCATCGCGAGCCGACCCATGTTATTATCGATGTTAATGGCATTGGCTACCTCGTTACCATCTCGCTGCAAACATTTTCGGAGATCAAAGAACAGGAGAACATCCAGCTTCACACCCACCTGGCCATCCGGGAAGACGCCCACGTTTTGTTTGGATTCAGTAATGAGAGCGAAAAACGGCTTTTCCAGCAGCTTATCACGGTAAACGGCGTCGGCCCCAGCACGGCCATTGTTATGTTGTCTTACATGAACAGCCACGAGCTGAAGACTGCCATTGTACAAGAGGACGCCGCCGCGCTGCAGCGCATCAAGGGTATCGGCGGCAAAACGGCTCAACGGGTTATCATCGACCTAAAGGATAAGCTCAAAAAGGAATCGTGGGAGGAGAGCCAGCCGGCAATTTCCATAGGGGGAAACAATACTTTGCGCAAGGAGGCGTTATCAGCTTTGCTCACGCTGGGGTTGCCCAAGGCCGCCGCGGAGAAAAGTGTGGATGCCGTCCTTAAAAAATCGGGAAATACCATTACATTAGAAGATTTGGTTAAACAATCTTTGAAAAATAGCTAGGAGTTCGGAAGAACGATGTGTCGAGCCGGAACTGCAAAGTCTTTATTGGCTGAAACAAGGGATGGAGGAGGTCGCTGGAACGGGAGGTTCTTTATTTTTTACGCAGCGACAAGCACGAACGGGTTTAAGAGATTTTAAGTAGTTTGAAAGTCTTTACTAGGAAACGTCAGGTTATATCCAAGCTTGGGGGCCTGATCATTGCGTTATCAAGCGTCTTTACCTTTACCGATGAGGCAGTGGCTCAACGGCAGGATACTACGCGCGTAAATGCGCAGGATACGACTTCGAGGCCTTATCGCCCCAACCGCCGCCCTACCTACCGTCCGACCGATCGGTACGGCGACCCGTTCTCCAACACCTCGTCGGCCTCACCCTTCTACCTCAAAGACCCCCAGCAAATGAAGCTCGATGTCGAAATCGACACGGCTGGAAACTATACCATTTACGAAAAGATCGGCGACCTGAACTACCGCCCCACTTCGAGCATGACGTTCGAGGAATTCAAGCAGCACCAGGACCGGCAGGCGTTAAAGAGCTACTGGCAGAGCCGTGCCAAGGCGCAAGACGGTGAGAGCGCCGTCAGCGGCCGAGGTCTCATTCCCAAGATCTTCATCAGCCCGATACTCGATCGCATTTTCGGCGGCAGCTACATCGAGCTGATCCCACGGGGGTTTGTCACCCTCGACTTCGGTGCTTCCTTCCAGCACACGGCCAGTCCTACTTCTACGATCCGGCAGCAACGCAACGGCGGTTTTGAGTTCGATCAGCAGATCAACATGAGCGTAACGGGTAAGGTGGGGGAAAAACTGCAGGTCACGGCCAACTTCGACAACAACAACTCCTTCGACTTTCAGAACAACATGAAGGTTGAATACACGGGCTACAAAGAAGATATTTTACAAAAGCTCGAGATCGGTAATGTGAGCTTGCCGCTGAACAACACGCTGATCCAGGGAGCGCAGAACCTTTTCGGGATCAAGGCGCAGATGCAATTCGGCAAGCTGATGGTGACGACGATCGCCACGACCCAGCGCGGCAAGGCATCCTCCATCGATATCGGTGGCGGCAATGGCGCCGGCCAGGGACGTCCTTTCGAGATCATCGCGTCTAATTACGACGACAACCGGCACTTCTTCCTCGGTCATTTCTTCCGCGACAACTACCGCAAGTGGATCAGCAATATCCCACAGATCATCTCCGGGGTGAACATCACCCGTGTAGAGGTGTATGTTCTCAACCGCAACAACGACACGCAGACGATGCGTAATGCCATTGCGCTGATGGACCTGGGCGAGCCTCGCCGTGTTTACAATAGCGCTGTGGGCGGGCTGCGAAGCGACTTGCCCAATGCCAACCAGGCAAACAATTTGTTCCAAGGTATGCTGGGCCTCTTCCCCAAAACACCAGGATCCCGGCCGGCTGACGGCGCCAACGATAAACTGGAAGCCTATTTTGCCCTTGAGAACAACAATGGCACGGACTTCGAAAAGATCACCGGCGCACGCAAGCTCTCGCCCACGGAGTTTACCTTTCACCCGCAGCTGGGTTACATCACGCTGACCCGCAAGCTGCAAAACGACGAGGCGCTGGCGGTAGCGTATGAGTATACCTATAACGGTGCTGCATACAAGGTCGGCGAGCTGTCGGAAGATTACTCGGCGCTGCAGGACAATGACATCATTCTCCTCAAAATGCTGCGTCCACGAAAAGTAGCGATCCGCGATCAGCAACGCCGCATCATCCCTACCTGGGATCTGATGATGAAAAACATCTATAACCTGAATGTCACGCAACTGAGCCGCGAGGACTTTCAGCTGCGTGTGATCTACCGCGATGCGCGTACCGGCATCGACAACCCGCAGCTGCAGGATGGCGGCGACGAGATACGCAAGCGCCAGCTGCTCGACATTCTGGGCCTCGACCGTCTCAATCCCGTAAACGACCCCGGTTATGACGGTAACTTTGACTATGTCGAAGGCATCACCATCAACAGCTCGACAGGACAAATCATCTTTCCTTACCTGGAGCCCTTCAGTGAAGGATTGCGTGAATCTTTTGCGAGCGACTCCCGGCGGGACTACCTGATCCAGAAATATTCGTATGACACCCTCTACCGAAGTACCAAAGCCGACGCGGAGCTGTATGCTACCAAAAATAAGTTCTGGCTTGTGGGTACGTACAGCGCCGGCTCCGCCAAAGAGATCCTGATTCCCGGTTTTGGCGTGTCACAAGGATCGGTCAAACTGTTCGCCGGGGGCATGCCGTTGGCCGAGGGTACCGATTACGTGGTGGACTACACCTTTGGTAAGGTCACGATCCTGAACGAGTCCATTCTCAGCTCGAATAAAGAGATCCAGGTGCAGTATGAACAGTCCGATCCCTTTGCGTTCCAGACCCGGAGCCTGTTAGGGTCGCGCTTTGACTACAAGCTAAGCGAGGATGTCAACTTTGGTTCCACACTCCTGTATTACAACGAACGGCCCATGATCAGCCGCAACCAGATCGGCACCGAGCCGGCCCGGAACGTTCAATATGGTTTCGACTTCAATGTCAATAAAAAGAGCCGCATGCTCACGAAGCTTGTTGACGCGCTGCCTTTCCTGGAAACCAAGGAGCAGTCTGCCGTGAATTTCACTGGTGAGTTTGCACAGCTGCTGCCGGGTACGTCCAACATCATCGACGGCGAGGGCACGGGCTATCTCGATGACTTCGAGAACACAGCCACGCCCTATACCCTCATGAACCCCGTGGCCTGGAAGCTGGCATCCACACCCAAAACCAATGACAACCGCTTCGGTCCATCCAACATATCACCTACCATGCCTAACATCATCGAGGTGGGGTACAAACGCGCTAAGCTTGCCTGGTACCAGGTGGACAACCAGTTCTACCGCGACAGCGGTCCGGTAAAGCCGGCAAACATTACGAAAGACGATATCAAGAACCACTACGTGCGCCCCGTCGGCCCACAGGAGATCTTTCCGGCCAAGCAGCTTACGCAGGGAGTGTTCTGGGAGCAGATCTTCGACGTGGCGTACTACCCGCGCGAGCGTGGTCCGTATAACTACAATCCCGCCGTGACGGCCGACGGTTTTCTGCAGCGTCCGGAAGAGAATTGGGGGGGTATCACCACGGCCATTAAAACGGAAGTGGACTTTGACAAGGCCAACATCGAGTATGTTGAATTCTGGCTGCTCGATCCGTTCATCAACTCATCATTCGGTGTGATCAACGACGGGATCTCGCCCCCCAAACGCAATGAGACCGGCGGTAAGCTGATCTTCCACCTGGGTAGTATTTCGGAAGACGTGGCCCGCGACGGTAAACACGCTTTTGAGAACGGCTTGCCCCGCGACGGCAACCTGGCAGGGGAAGCTACCAAGAACGCGTGGGGTTATGTTACGTCCAGCCAGTTCGTAACCAATGCCTTCGACCAGGATAACGACGCCCGTCGTCGGCAGGACGTGGGCTTTGACGGTGTCACGGCGGATGATGAGACCACTACTTTCCAGAATTTCCTCGGCCAGCTGGGCGGCCTGAACGCCGAGGGACAGGCACGCGTTCAAAGCGACCCTTCTGCCGATAACTTCCAATACTTCCTGGGTGACGAGCTTGACAACCGCAACGCCAAGATCCTGGAACGTTACAAAAACTTCAACGGCCTTGACGGAAACTCGCCCGTGGCAAACGGCAGTCTTTATACGCCGGCAGGGTCCACGTTGCCCGACAACGAAGACCTGAATGCCGACAATACGCTGAGCGAACTGGAGGAATATTATACCTACAACATCGATCTGGCTCCCGGCGAAATGTCTGTCGGGCGGAAATATATCGTAGACAAGATCACCACCGACAACCGTAACGAAGCCGGTGAGCAGGTAACGTGGTATTTATACCGCATTCCTGTGCGCGAGTTCGAAGATCAATATGGCAACATCGAGGGCTTCAAGTCCGTGCGCTATGCGCGGATGATCCTGACGGGGTTCCGCGAGCCGGTGGTGCTTCGCTTCGCCAACTTCCGCATGGTGGGCAGCCGCTGGCGCCGGTATACCAGCAGCCTGCAGGAAGGCGGCATCGGCCCTACACCCGAGCTTACGCCCGAAGACTTTACCGTTTCGGTGGTGAACCTCGAAGAGAACGGAAAGGGCAACGACAACAAATCGCCCTATGTCATTCCACCGGGCGTTGTGCGTGACCGCGACAATACCTCGTCTGTATCACGCCTTCTGAACGAGCAGTCTGTGCAGCTTTGCGCCGACGCGGTAAAAGACGGCGACGCGCGGGCGATCTACAAAAACGTATCGTTCGACCTGTTCAACTACGGTCGTGTTAAAATGTATTTCCACGCGCACGGCGATGCGAACGATAACGACCTGCATGGGTTCCTCCGCCTGGGTAAAGACCTTGACTCGAACTACTACGAGATCGACCTACCGTTGAAGATGACCAACATCCAGAATACCGACGAGGCATCGATATGGCCGGACGAAAACATGATCGACCTCGCCCTGGATGAACTTTATCGCCTCAAGGCCGACCGTGATCGCGAAGGTGTTTCCATGAACGTATTATACCCGCAGAGCGGCCATCGTGTGGTCGGTCGCCACGGCATTCGCATCTTCGGTCGCCCCGACCTGACGGAGGTACAGTCAATCATGATCGGTGTACGGAACCCGCGTACTTCCGACAAGCGTGCGCACGAGGTGTGTATCTGGGCAAACGAGCTGCGTGTCACGGACTTTAACCGTACCCCCGGCTGGGCGGTTAACGGTACCATGAGCGCCAAGCTTGCCGACTTCGCCACGCTTACGGGCGCGGTGCGGCATACCAGCTTTGGCTTTGGCAGCGTAAGCTCCAAGATCGGTGAGCGTACGCGCGAAGAGACCACAGGCTATGATGTATCGGCGAACGTGAACGTAGACAAGCTGCTGCCGGGTAATACCGGCATCAAGATACCGATGTTCGTCAGCTATGAGAAGACGACGATCACGCCGCTGTACGACCCTGCCAACCCGGACTTAAAGCTGGACGCCGCGTTGCAGTCGCTGAATGAAAACGATCGAAAGAATTACCTCAACATCGCCCGCGACCGGACCGTGGGGCGAAGTATCAACTTCGTCAACGTACGCAAGGTAAAGGTAAACCCCGATGCCAAAACGCACTTGTGGGACATCGAGAACCTCGCCTTCAGTTACTCTTACAGCGACCGCCGCCGTACCAACTTTACCATGGCCGAATTGTTTGAGAAACAATACCGCGGCTCGGTGGCGTATACGTATAGCCCAAAGGCCACCGGCATCGAACCTTTCAAGAATGCGAAAGGGCTTTCATCGCCCTGGCTCAAAGCCATCAAGGATTTTAATATCAGTTTCCTGCCCAGCAGCCTGTCCGCGCGCATGGACCTGGACCGTTCGCTGACGTCCACCACGTATCGCAACTCCAATGGCTATGGTACGTTCATCGAGTCTGATCCGAACTATATGAAGTATTTCACCTTTACGCGTCAGTATAACCTGCGGTGGAATTTTTCGAAAGGCTTGTCGTTGGAATATAGTTCACGGGCGGACGCTGTCATTGATGAACCGGAAAAAATTGTGGATGGTGAAGTCGATACAAAGAAGGAGCGTGACTACATCATCGACAACATCAAGAAGCTGGGTCGTATGAAGAACTTTACACAAAACGTGACTGTGAACTACACCCTGCCGCTGGATAAATTTCCAGTGACTGACTGGATCGGCGCCGATTACCGGCACCAGATAACCTACGGCTGGAAGGCAGGGCCGGTGAACTACCCCGACGACATGCCGGATAAACCCCGCGGTGACATCTCCGACGACTACGACTTCAGGAACACGATCCAGAACAGTCAGGATCAGAACTTCTCGGGCCGCCTGGATATGGTCAAGCTTTATAACAAGGTAAAGATCCTGAAGGATCTCAATACACCCAAAAAGCCGTCGAAACCGATCGTAACAAACCCACGTCTGCAAAAGGCGCCGCCTAAACCCGATACGACAAAAACCAAAACTCCGGCCGAAATACCCGGCGTGGTGAAGGGGCTGTTGCGCACGCTGATGTCTGTGCGCTCCATCAACGGTACGTATACCGTTACGCGCGGCACGATGCTGACCGGCTTCGAGGCAAGTCCGAAACTTTTCGGTATGGATAAAGACTGGGACGCGCCCGGTTGGGATTTTGTCCTCGGCAGCCAGGATCCGAACATCCGCTACAAGGCGGCTAATAAAGGATGGCTTACCCGGAATCAAGCCCTCACTACGCCGTTCAACCAAACACGCACCGAAAACATCAACCTGCGTGCGAACGTCGAGCCTTCACCCGATTTGAAAATTCAGCTTGACGTGAAAAAGGAAACCAGTAGCACGTTCCAATCGATCTTCCGGTTCGATCCCGACAGCGTAAATGACTTCCGAGACTTTAGCCCGAGCCGTGGCGGCAGTTACCGCATCTCGACGATCAACATTAAAACTGCGTTTAACAGCAGCAATGACAAGATCGTATCTGCGGTATTCCAGGATTTCGAGCGCAACCTTGAGGTGGTTCGGCAGCGATTCAACATCATCTCACAAAATAATCCAACACCGGGTCCTACCGAGGCGCAGTACGATACTGCGTCGCAGGATGTATTGATCCCCGCCTTCATCGCCGCGTATACCGGCAGCGACGCCAAGCGGGTAAGCCTCTCGCCGTTCCCCAAAACCCCGTTGCCCAACTGGCGCGTGGACTATACCGGACTCAATAAGCTGGGTATATTCAAAGACGTCTTCCAGTCCATCACGCTATCGCATGCCTACCAGGCCTCTTACTCGGTTGTAAACTATCAGAACTCCCTGGAATTCAGCAATTCCGGAGACGTGCGGGGCCTGCAACTTGACCGCCCCGTGACGGACTATAACTCTTCGTATTATGGCCGGTTCAACAACGCGGATAGCGATGGAAACGGAACACCGGACAACAACCTGATACCTTTCTATATCATCAGCCAGGTGCTGATCAGTGAACAATTCTCGCCGCTGATCGGCGTGAACATGCGCACGAAAGGACGACTCTCGGCCAACTTCCAGTATAAGACCAAGCGCGACCTGGCCCTGACCGTTTCCAACGCACAGATAACCGAGCTGAGCACGAAAGACTTTTCGTTTGAGCTGGGCTATACCAAAAACAACATGAAGCTGCCTTTCAAATCGCAGGGCCGCACGGTGGTATTAAAGAACGATGTCACGTTCCGGATGAACGTAACGGTGGCTGACACCAAGACCATTCAGCGGAAGATCTACGAGACAAATATTATCACCAACGGTAACATCAACTTTCAGTTACGCCCCAACATCAGCTATGTGGTGAACCAGAAGCTCAACATTCAGCTGTACTTCGAACGTACTATTAACGAGCCGTTGGTATCTAATTCTTACCGGCGCGCGACGACGCGCTTCGGTACGCAGATTCGGTTTAGCTTAGCGCAGTAACATCATCACGAACGGTATATAAAATAAAGCTCCTGTTTTTCACAGGAGCTTTATTTTATTATTGAGTATCGCGAAGGCGGTCAGAGACCGCTACCATACGAGGCACCGGTCGGAGACCGGCGCCAGATTACGCCAGAGTACCGATTAAACGAAACGTGGATCTGCCTCCATCACCGTACCACACTTCTTACAGGTGCGTAGCTCAGTGCTTCCGTAGAACTCGCGGAAGCGGGGCAGGAAATCTTTCTCGATGTTATCGAGGTGAAAACGATATTCGTGCAGTTTATTATTGCAGTTCTCACAAAACCACACCAGGCCGTCGAGCACCTCCGGTTCGGGGCGTTTACATTCAATGACAAGGCCGACACTTCCCGCGGGGCGTTCCGGACGGTGCGGCACGCGGGCGGGCAGCAAAAACATTTCTCCTTCTTTCACAGCGATGTCTACCGGCTTGCCGTCTTCCTGGATGCGTACGTTGATGTCGCCTTCCAGCTGATAAAACAGCTCTTCGGTTTCGTTAAAGTGATAGTCTTTGCGGGCATTGGGGCCGCCCACGATCATAACAATATAGTCGCCTGCGTCGGCATACAAATTCTTGTTGCCTACGGGTGGCTTGAGCAGGTCACGGTTTTCCTGTACCCACTGTTTCAGGTGAAAAGGTCTGCGGATGGGCATCGGTGTTTTGGTTAATGTGTAATTACTCCTTTAATTTAACAAAGATTATGATCGATTCAACCACACGATGAACCTCGATTTAAACGGCAAACGGGCCCTGGTGTGCGGCAGCACCCAGGGCATTGGCAAGGCTTCGGCCATCGAGCTGGCCCTTCTTGGCGCCAGCGTGACCCTGGTAGCGCGCGACGAGACCAAGCTGCAGGCCGTCGTGCGCACGCTGCAAGCGCACTCGGGACAGCAGCACGATTATATCGTGGCGGATTTCAGTCAGCCCGAAGCGCTGCAACAGAAGGTTCAGACCTATGTCGCCGCGCATACCATTCACATCCTGGTAAACAATACCGGTGGCCCTCCCGGCGGCCCTGCGCTTGATGCAAAACCCGATGAATTTGTGCAGGCTTTTTCTGCACACTTGCTCTGCAACCACCTGCTTACGCAAACCGTAGTGCCCGGCATGCGTCGCGATGGATACGGACGTATTATTAACATCATCTCCACCTCGGTCAAGATTCCGATCAAAGGTCTCGGTGTTTCCAACACCACGCGCGGTGCGGTAGCCAACTGGGCGAAGACATTATCGGTGGAGTTAGCGCCTTTTGGTATTACCGTCAACAACGTATTACCCGGTGCGACGATGACCGGCCGCCTGGAGGGACTGATCGAAAGCAAAGCGCAAAAGTCCGGAAAGACATTTGAAGAAGCGAAGCAGGAAATGGTCGCCGAGATACCAGCCGGGCGCATCTCTGAACCACACGAAGTAGCTGCTGCCGTCGCCTTTCTGGCGTCGCCGGCCGCGGGATATATCAATGGCATCAACGTACCGGTAGACGGCGGCCGTACCGGCAGCTTATAAGTATGGAAAAGATCCTGAACTATATAAACGGTGTGCTTTGTGAGCCCCGGTCGTATCAATACCTAGACAACGTAAACCCTGCACGCGGCGAAGTATATAGCCTTGTGCCCGACTCCGATCTGGGCGATGTCAAGCAGGCCGCCGGCTCTGCCAAGAAGGCCTTCCCGGCCTGGTCGGGTCTGCCGGTAGAAAAACGATCGGCTATCCTGCTGCGCATCGCCGACCTGATCGACCGGCACCTCGATAAACTCGCGCTGGCCGAGAGCATCGATAATGGTAAGCCCGTGCACCTGGCCCGTTCGCTCGACATTCCGCGCGCCTCGGCTAACATTCGATTCTTCGCCACGGCGGCCATGCATACTTCTACGGAGGCCCACCTGACCGGAGAGGAGGCTGTAAACTATACTGCCCGTACGCCGATCGGTGTCGTGGCGTGTATCTCGCCGTGGAACCTGCCGCTCTATCTTTTCACCTGGAAGATTGCGCCAGCGCTGGCAGCCGGTTGTACCGTCGTGGCGAAACCGTCGGAGCTTACGCCGATGACGGCATATCTTTTCGCGCAGTTATGTATGGAAGCGGGCCTACCGGAGGGTGTGTTAAATATCGTACACGGTCTCGGTGCTAAAGCCGGACAAGCTATTATTGAGCATGCCGATATTGTCGCTATTTCCTTTACTGGCGGCACAGCCACCGGCAGGAAGATCGCTGCCACTGCTGCCCCTCAATTCAAAAAGCTTTCGCTGGAACTAGGGGGCAAGAATCCGAACATCATCTTTGCCGACGCTGACTTTGAGCAGGCCGTCAGCACCTCGGTACGTTCATCGTTTTCGAACCAGGGAGAGATCTGTCTCTGCGGCTCGCGTATTTTTGTCGAGCGTAGTCTCTATGATAAATTCTTGCAAGCTTTCGTCGAGCAAACCAACCGGCTGGTGGTCGGCAATCCGTTGAACGATGGCACACACCTCGGTGCGCTCGTTTCTGAAGCACATTTACAAAAAGTATTATCATACATCGAGCTTGCGAAGAAAGAAGGCGGAACGATCGTTACGGGTGGCACACGTATTCAATTCAAGGGCGAGTGTGCGAATGGTTATTTCATCGGTCCGACGATCATTACCGGCTTGCCGCAGCAGTGCCGTACGAACCAGGAGGAGATCTTTGGGCCCGTTGTTACCGTGATGCCGTTTGATACGGAAGAAGAGGTGATCAAAGCGGCGAACGCAACAGACTATGGTTTGTCTGCTACGATCTGGACGGAAAATCTGAAGAAAGCACACCGCGTGTCGGCACACGTGAAGAGCGGTATCATTTGGGTCAACTGCTGGTTATACCGCGACCTGCGTACGCCGTTTGGCGGTATGAAACAATCGGGTGTGGGCCGCGAGGGTGGTTGGGAAGCGCTGAAGTTTTTTACGGATACGAAGAATATTTGTATACGGCTTTAGCCTGATACCGCGCTTACCGGTGACTATTTTTTTAGCAGGTCCTTGTGGTAGTCCAGGATTTTCAACAGATCGTCCTGTGTTCTAAACTTCAGCTCATTCTCTTGAGCATATGCCGTTAGTTTCGCATACAATTCAGGACCAGTATACTTCTCGAGTAAATCCCGGTCGAGGACTTTGCTCTTTACTCGGTCGTCCTTGCCCGTAAATACAGATCTCATTCCGTTCTGCTCTACTTTATTCTTAAAGTAAGCTTCTATTTCTCCATCCATTCCCATCAGATAGACGGTTTCAATTTGAGAAACCACGGTCTGTTTTACTATCCGATCACTTGCTGGATTAAGGGTGCTCATCGCATTGTCATGCGGATTTAACCACATAACCGCCTTGCGCTCGGTCTGTATTGGATCATACTTGACCAATACCGAAAAGTTCTTAAACTCCCGAAGCAACTCGAAGAATAGTGGTTTGCGAACATTGTCTTCCGGAGATTCATAGTCCAGCGTATAAAATATCCGCTGACGCTGCTTCGATTCATCGAAAAACTCAAATCCCAACACGCTCCGGGGACCAAATGCACGGGTGTTGTCACCATCGTTGTACGAGAGTATTCCCTCGTGATCATTGTACTTTACCATGCCCTTCAACTCGGTATTATCCTCTAACAGAATGCTACCTTCAGACCATTCCGTTCGGTCGTTCAGCAACTCCATTTTAGGACTTTTTTTATCCTGCCCCACGGCCTGGTAAACTGAAAGAACAGTTACCAACAAACAATTCAGATATCTCATATTCTATCGGAAGAAACAACAAAAGAAACAGTCCAAACGCGCAAATATTTGCATATCCCACTATATTGAGCCTTCAAAATTACGATTTTTCCGCACGTCTTCATGTCCCTCTTCAGCATCGATAATGTCTTTTTTGAGTTCCTGGGGTACAAAATGAGCTACCTCGAATTTTTTGGTGCCGTGTTCGGCGCAGTAGCGGTATGGCTATCAGCACGAGCGGATGTCCTCAGCTGGCCGATCGGCATCGTAAACGTTGTATTGTCGTTCTTTCTGTACTACCAAATCCAGCTTTACCCCGACATGTTCCTGCAGGTATTCTTTTTTGTCACCAACGTCATAGGCTGGTGGCAATGGACGCATCCCAAACCGGGAGAGGAAGACCAGAAACAAGAACTAAAAGTGAGCTACATGGGCTGGAAAAAGTTCGTACTCGTTTGCCTGGCTACCCTCGCCGGCACCGCAGCCCTGGGCGCTATGGCGGCCCGCTTGCACGAATGGTTCCCGTTCGTATTTGCGCTCCCCAGTGCATTTCCCTATGCAGATTCGTTCATCCTGGTGATGAGCATCATCACAACCTTCTTTATGATCCGGAAAAAGATCGAGTGCTGGGTGATCTGGATCATCGTAGACGTTGTTGCCACCTATTTGTACTATATAAAAGGTGTCATGCTTTACAGCGTATTATACTTCGCCTTCACCATCATTGCAGCTTTCGGGCTGTGGCATTGGATCCAGGAATACCGCGGTTATAGCCGGACGGCTGCATGAAGCGCGGATTAATCATCGGCAAGTTCATGCCCGTGCATCAAGGCCACCTGGCGTTGATCCGCTTCGCTGCCGAGCGATGCGACGAGCTGATCGTCTCCATGAGCTATACGCCGCACGACCCGATTCCCGCGGCCTTGCGCTTCTCGTGGCTACAAGCCCTTTGCCAGGACAACCCTGCCATCAAACCGGCCCTGGTAGCCGACGACTTTGACGACGAGTCGTTACCGTTGCCACAGCGTACAAAAATATGGAGCGCATTCATTCAGAAGACCTACCCGCCCATCGACGTTGTCTTTAGCTCTGAAGTCTATGGTGAACCTTTTGCTATGAACCTCGGCGCCGCCTATATACCGTTTGACCCTCCACGAACGCAGGTGCCGGTATCGGCCACCTTCATCCGGCAACATCCATTTCGCCACTGGGAATATATACCATCGATCGTGCGACCGTACTTCGTCAGGAAGATCTGCATCTATGGCCCTGAAAGCACGGGTAAGTCTACGCTGACGCAACGGCTGGCAGCTCACTATCAAACGGAGTTCGTACCGGAAGTAGCCCGCGAGCTTATCACGTCCAACGACTTTACTGCCGACGATATCGTTCGCATCGGCCATGCACAGCACGCGCGCATCGAGCAGAAGCTGCAAACCGCTAACAAGCTGCTGTTCTGCGACACCGATGTCATCACAACACAGTTATATAGCAGGCATTACCTGAATATCGTGCCTGAAGTACTTTATGACCTGGAACGTCAGATGACCTACGATCGCTATTTTCTGCTGGATATCGACGTTCCCTGGGTGGCCGACGACCTGCGCGACCTGGGCCATATGCGTGAAAAAATGTTTACGCTGTTCCGACGGGCTCTGGAGCAACGCAATATTCCCTATATTCTTGTGGGAGGTACTTACACCGAGCGGGAAACCACGATCCGAAACGAAATTGACCGGCTACTAGTCGAGGGGTAATGCCGCGAGCTTGCGCTGTAGCAATGCGCGGCCTGCAGTGGTCGGCACGTTTTGCAGGGCCCGCTCGTAACTCGATCGTGCGTCAGCATATTCCCGACCGGCTGCATAGAAATCTCCCAGGGCAGAGAGGCATAGATAATCGTCATTCATATCGGGTATCGCTTCCAGCGCATCGATGCCCGCCATAGGGGTCGAGGCGTGCCCTATGGCAATCGCACGGTTCAATGCTACGATCGGTCCGGGTTTAATCGTTTCCAATACATTGTACAATTGTACGATCCGGTCCCAGGCAGTCTCTTCAAACGTCGCGGCCCCGGCATGGCAGGAGGCAATCGACGCTTCAACATGATAGGCGGAAATCTCGTCACCTGTGGCTGAAGCTTCCAGAAAATACTCGGCCTTTTTTATCAACGCATGGTTCCAGCGGCTCCGGTCCTGTTCTTTCAACAACACCATGCTGCCGTCTTCTGCCGTACGCGCCTCTTCGCGCGATGCGTGAAAACACATGAGCGCCAACAACGCATATACTACAGGCAACGCCGTGAGGGGGTTCTTCAATAGCAGCAAAGCGAGGCGGATGGCCTCTGCGCAAAGCTCGTGACGGATCAGCTTGTCGGGGTGCGCGGAGTGATACCCTTCATTAAAAAGTAAATAGATGGCATGTAGCACTGCTTCCAGGCGGGCGGGCAATGCTGTCGGCGGCGGCACTTCCAGCTCGATCTTCTCTTCCCGTATCTTTTCCCGTGCGCGGTATAAGCGTTTGCCGATGGTCTCGTCGTTGGTACGAAAGCTATGCGCGATCTCGCCGATACTAAGGCCACACAGTGTTTTTAAGATCAGCGCAAGTTGTGCTTCATAGGCTATCGCGGGATGACAGCAGGCAAACATCATCCGGAGCTGACTGTCTTCAATCTCGTTGTCGAGAAAAAGCTGTTGCACGGCCGGTGACAATGTGTACTCTGAGTGAAGCGCGTGACCGATCACGGCATGGTGTTCCTCCTGCATGCGGCGCTGTCGTAATTTGTCGACGGCCTTCCGCCGCGCCACGGTGTATAACCATGCCGAGGGATTGTCGGGCATGCCCTTGAGTTTCCACGAGCTCAAGGCCTGCAACAACGTGTCTTGCACGATGTCCTCGGCCTCCTCCCAGGCCTGTACACCCAGCAGCCGGGTGAGTACGGCGGCCATCCGCCCCGCCTCGTGGCGAAACAGATGGCCTACCTCCTCATGCACACGCTCTGATCCTTGCATCCATAAATCTATGGATTTCCACATCGTAATACGTGGCGTCTTTCACAATACACCGTCCAGAAAGGTGAATATCACTGCCAGGACGGCCAACAGTACCGTCCGCATCGTTACATATCGAATTTCTGCACCTCGCGGATCTCCACCACGCCGCCGGTCTCAAAATCCGGAAAGTCCCTGGCCATCTCGGTAGCCTCGTTCAGGTCTTTGGCATAGACGACAAAAAAGCCTCCGACAACCTCCTTGCCTTCGGCAAACGGCCCGTCGGTCACGGTCTTTTTCGCGCCAGCAATCGTTTTTCCACCCGGCAGCAGCGCCTCGCCGGCTACGTAACGGCCGGCCTTGGTGAGCTTGTCCACCCAGGCAAACCATTTCTGCATGCTGGCTTCCTGTTCTGCGGGCGAGAGGCGGCTGGCGTCGTCGCCCATGAATACGAACATGTACTTTTCCATTGTTTATTGGTTTTTGGTTCAAATGCTCTTATGACGATCCAACTTTCCCGATCCGGACATCCGCACCCGAAATTTAAATTTTATTACATTTAAGATTTGGTGAATGTAAAAAAGTCATGGTTAAGCATGTTTCGATCAAAATAACCGGCCGGGTCCAGGGGGTGTTTTTCAGGGCCTCCACAAAAGAACAGGCCGACACACTGGGCGTAAAGGGTTTCGTCCGTAATGAACCCGACGGCAGCGTGTACATCGAAGCCGAAAGCGACGAAATGACCCTGACCATGTTCCTGACCTGGTGCCGGAAGGGCCCGCCGCAGGCACAGGTAGACCATGTGCACATCAAGCCCGGCGACTGGCAGGGGTTTAAACATTTTGTGATCAACCGCTAGCAAGTGGGTATGGTTTTTTTGGCACCCAGGGATATCCATTGGTGAACTAAAAATCTCATGCTGTTATGAAAGACCAGAAAAAGACTACGGAACGTGCGCATAGCGAGCTGGTACAAATCCTGCTGGACTGCGCTGCGGCCTGCGAAACCTGTGCTGCCGCCTGTTTGTATGAAGAAGACCCGGCCATGATGGCGCGGTGTATCGAAACGGACCGCGACTGTGCAGACATTTGCACACTGGGCGCCCGCCTGCTGTTGCGCGACTCTGAAAACGCAAATCATTACCTCACGGCGTGCGTAGAGGCTTGCCGCTTGTGCGCCGAGGAGTGTAAAAAACATAACAACGACCATTGCCGTCAGTGCGCCGAGGCATGCGATCGCTGTGCCGATGCCTGCATCGATCAGCACACCGTAGCGGTAAAATAGCCCCTTTCAACGTCCTAAATATCTGTAAACAATGCCCGGCAGCCCTGTGCCGGGCTTTTTTATGCGCAAGAAGCGGGTTGAGATCGCGCCGGCCCGCGCCGACCTTTGTGTCATCACAAACCACTAATTTTGTTTTTATGGCGATGACACACGACAACGATATCAACTACCGGCGCATCGAGCAGGCCATTCGCTACCTGGAAGAGCATTTCAAGCGCCAGCCCGAGCTGAGCCAGGTAGCCGACGAAGTGAGCGTAAGCCCGTTTCACTTTCAACGCCTCTTTACCGAGTGGGCGGGTATCAGCCCCAAACGCTTCCTGCAATTCCTCACGATCGATTTTCTGAAAGCACGCCTGCAAGAGTCGCGCAACCTCATAGAAGCCGCCGAGGCGGCGGGCCTCTCCAGCCAGTCGCGCGTATACGATCTGTTCACGACGCTGGAAGCCGTTACGCCGCAGGAGTATAAACAGCACGGCACCGGCATTCAGATCGAATATGGCTTTCACGAAACACCCTTTGGTCTTTGCCTTCTCGGCGTGACGGCCCGCGGCATTTGCTGGATGTCCTTTCTACAGGCAGACGAAGATGTAACGCAAGCCCTGCATGCTATGAAAGAGCATTGGCATAACTCGGTGTTTCATCAGGACCAGGAGCTTACAAAAGCATTTATCGGGCAGATCTTTCCAGCAAAAGATCGGTCCCAGCAAAAGAAGCTGCACGTCTTTGTCAAGGGTACGAATTTTCAGATCAAAGTATGGGAAGCCCTGCTGCGCATTCCCGAAGGGCATGTCACCACGTATCAGCAGATTGCTTCGTCGATCAGCAATCCGCAGGCGTTGCAGGCCGTGGGCTCGGCGGTAGGGTCCAATCACATTGCGTATCTGATACCCTGTCATCGCGTCATTCGCAAAGACGGTGTATTGGGAGAATATCGCTGGGAGCCTACCCGCAAGAAAAGTATCCTGGGCTGGGAAATGGCACGACAGGGACTATAGGACTAATATTTTTCGTCGGCGTTCGGGAAGTCTTTGGCTTTTACATCGGCGACGTACTTTCCTACCGCGCCGGTAACGATGCTGCTCAGGTCTGCGTAGCGGCGCAAAAAACGTGGCTTGAACTCTTGCGTAATGCCCAGCATGTCCTGCATCACCAATACCTGTCCGTCTACATCGGGGCCGGCGCCAATGCCGATAAGGGGTATATGCAACGACGACGCTACCTTGCCCGCCAGTACCGCCGGGATCTTTTCCAGCACGATACCAAAGCAGCCGCATTCTTCCAGCAGGTGGGCATCTTCCAGCAGTTTCTGCGCTTCGGCTTCTTCCTTCGCACGCACCGTGTACGTCCCGAATTTATAGATAGACTGCGGTGTCAGTCCCAGGTGGCCCATGACGGGAATACCGGCACTGAGAATACGTTGAACCGATTCTTTTATTTCACTGCCACCTTCCAGCTTCACGGCATGGGCGCCCGCTTCTTTCATGATGCGGATCGACGAGCGCAGCGCCTCACCCGAGCTGCCCTGGTAAGCCCCGAACGGCAGATCGACCACTACGAGCGCCCGCTTCACCGCGCGCACCACCGAGGCGGCGTGGTAGATCATTTGGTCCAGCGTGATCGGCAGCGTTGTTTCATGCCCCGCCATTACGTTGGAAGCCGAGTCGCCCACTAGGACGACATCGATACCGGCGCCATCGATCAGCTTGGCCATACTATAATCATAGGCCGTCAGCATCGCGATCTTCTCGCCCCGGTTTTTCATTTCCTGTAACTGGTGCGTGGTGATGCGCTTGATATCTTGTTTGTGAACAGACATGGTGGTGGATTAATGTAAGTATACCGCCATCGTATCCTTTGTCAGGTTTACTTCGACGTGATCTTTTATGGTCGTGGAGAGCTCATACCCCACGTATTGGGCGTGAACCGGGAAGAGCGGATGGCTGCGGTTGATCAACACCGCCGTCTCGATCTTTTTTACTTCGATGCTCAGGAACGGCTTCATGCCATAGGTAAACGTGCGCCCGGTATTCAGCACATCGTCTACCAGGATGATACTGCGCTTGCGTATATCCTTCAGGTCGCAGTCCAGCGTGATCTCGCTTTGCTGCGGCGCCGTCTTGTCGATGCTGATCTTCACCAGCTTGATCTCCAGCGGCGAGATACTTTCGAGCTGCTTCGCCAGTAGCCTGGCCAGTACATATCCTTGCCCTTCGATACCCGCGAGCACGACATTCTTTTCTTTGAAATTGTGCTCATAGATCTCAAATGCCATGCGCCGGATCTTCTGCTTTACCTGGTCGGCATCGAGAATAAAACTTTTTTCAGCAAGCATAATCCGTACTCTTGATTATCCCGGTATGGGGAGCGATTTACTGTCTTTGAAGGTAGAGAGGATCACCATCGACTGCAGGCTGTCGACCACTTCAATGTTCGAAACTTTATCGAGCATCAGCTGCTGATACGCCGCAATGTCGGCACACACGATCTTGAGGATGAAGTCGCCCGAGCCGGTGATGTGGTGACATTCCACGACTTCGTCTACTGCTTTGATAGCGGTTATAAATTTGCTGATGTTCTCTTTATTGTGCCCCTTCAACGAAGCCATTACAAACGTGCTTACACCCAAGCCTACGGCGGCAGGGTCGATCACGGCATGATAGCTCTTGATCACTCCGGAAGTTTCCAGCTTATTAACACGCTCCAACGTCGGCGCCGGCGAAAGACCGATCTCCTTGGCTAGCTGTGCATTAGTAATATTCGAATTGCGCTGGAGGATTTCCAGAATCTTACGATCCGTACCGTCTAGTTTAATGTTGTTCTTCATAATATGAGCGAGGGTTCGTTTTCCAAATAAAATTTGGCCAAAAATAAGGGAAAAATGCAATTCTATGGCTAACGGCTGTTAATAATAATTTAAGAGGAATATATTGTAGGTAAGCAGACAAAACCGACGCCGGCTATTGCCGCACTCCCCGGTATACCACGTCGTACTTTCGCACGCCTTCTTCCAACGAGAAAAACCCGGTGAAGAAAGCATTTGATCCCGGTTCTGACGACACCGGAATTATGGGGGTTTGTTGCGCGTACGGATCGGTTACAACCAGGTTGTTCAGCTTGTCGGCCAGGAATGCTACGTCGCCCCACCCGGGATTAGTAATAACCGGCACCCCCATAGCGAGTACTTCGGCCATCTTGGTGGCCGATGATCCCTTTTTTGAAAACGACGGCTTAATAAAACAGACCGAAGCATCCGCCACGCTGATCAGGGTGGGCACTTCCTGGCGGCTCACCGTGCGCACGATAAAGTCAGGGTGAGGTATAACTTTCTCGGGGTCGGGCGTGAGGATCAAAAATTTAGCTTCTGTGTGTTCTTTTTTAAGCCGTTCAAAGAACAAAACCATTTCGTTCCACAGATACCAGGTTCCGATAGACCCCAGGTAAAGCAGCACATAGGCCCGGGGTGATATGCCGAGCCGCGTGCGCCAGGCGGCGGTATCCGCGGCAGCAACAGCGCGCCGATCAAAAAGCTGCAAGTCGACGCAGCACGGTATGACCGTGATCTTATCGGCCACGCCCCAGGAAAGGAGCTCTTCCCGTGCCGCGACGGTCAGAACCGTGACGGCATCGGCATCATTCAGGAACTTATGTTCCTGTCGCTTAAAGAAGTTATATACGCGACGGTATAGGGGGCTGTTTAGATTCCAGAGCCCCCCCTCTACACGCTCGTCCGCCCAGAAGCCGCGCATATCAAACACGAACCGCATGGCGTGCCTGTTCTTTAGCCAGCGCCCGACAAGCGCGGTGATATAACTCCGGCAATGAACAATCGTAAAAGACTCCTGTGCGTGCAGCTTTCGCGCCGATTGGCGCATACACCAAACATCATATACGGTAGAAAATACCGGTGGCCGTTTGTGGTATCGCAGCGGGTGCCACGTTAAATTATTCTGACGGCAAAACTGGCGTATGCGTTCCCCTCCGGTTTCCAGCTTATCGTCTTTCTCGAAACTAATGATCGATATACGATGGCCCGCCCCGGCCAGTCCTGCGAGGTAAGGAAGAATTTGCGACTGTCCCAGTGGATCGGTCAACCCGTCGTATGAAAGGTATAATACTCTTTCTCCCATTGTATTATCCGTTATCGGCGAGCCCCGTGCTCAAAAGGCCCAACATCCGCAAACGATGATATAAATACTGTATAAAACAAATGGTTCCTGTAACGATCATACAAACATGTTTTTCAGCGCTGCTAAAAATCGTCTCGAAAACATAACACCGGGTTTGTATCGTATCGCCATCAACAGATGATTCCACACTTTTTTATGCGACATTTTTGCCATCGCCATATGTAGCGCCATGTAAATTCTGCGATACGCTAAAAAAGTTTTCAAGCGACTTCCATACACGTTCATAAACTTTTCATCCTTTTCAAGATATTCCCGCAACAGCTTCATGCGCAGCAGGAACTTCTCTTCGTTGATATTGATCACGCTTCGTCCGGCATGGTTCACTACCGTAGACGTTACCGTGTTGATGCAGTGAATATCGAAGCGCGACGCCAGGCGCAGCCAAAGCTCGTAATCTTCTGATGCCGACAATCCGCGGTCTTCATTAAACGGATATTGCCGCCAGATGTCCGCACGCACAAAGGTCCCGCCACAGCTCAGGTGATTACCATCGATCAGTGTATCGTTGATTGTCGTCGGCAAGTTGTTGACAAGTCGCAACAGCTTACCGTCCTCACTTCGCACATCATAGCCCAGGTGAAATATTTCCGGCGACCTTAACCGCTGCACGGTTGCCGTTGCAAGCTGGATGTGATGGGGATAGGCCAGATCATCCGAATCAAAAAAATTGACATACTCCCCGCCCGCCATGCGCGCGCCGAAGTTCCGGGCCGCAGCCCGTTCGCCATTTTCCTTTTTGACATAGCGCAGGCGACTGTCTTTCATCAACCCGCCCACAACTTCCGCTGTATTGTCTGTGCTGCCGTCATCTACTACTATAATTTCAAAGTCGGCTGCATCCGTGGTATTCTGCGACAATAAGGAAGTAATGGTTCTGCCAATGTGGTCTGCCCGGTTGTACGTGGGAATAATGATCGAAAAAAGCATCTGGTGAAGGATCCGTGGTCTTAGCAGTCAGCAATGATACAGAACCTTTTCTCAAGGTAATCAGATTGCTCCATGAAAAACTTAAATAGGTGCGTTTTCATCCAAAGCGTTTAATCTTCGCAATATGCTGCGTCCAACCGCCGGATCATCTGCGGCATACCAAACTCGTTTACGACGGCATCATAACCCCGTGTCGCCAGCGTTGCGCGCAACCCGGCATCTTCCAGCAGATCGACTGTGGCCTCCCGGATCGCGTCGGCGTTCTCGTATGGAACGACGCGGGCATGGACGCGGTCCTCCACAAACTCGCGGGCAATACCCGACAGGGTAAATACACTGGGTACTCTCATGGCCAGCGCTTCCACATAAATCTGTCCGAAGGCTTCGCCTTCCGGCGTAATCGGCACATGCACAAAAACATCAAACATTGCGTACAGTGCCCGGACATTTTCCTCAAACAATATCTCTGTATAGGTTTCCGCCGGCAGCCCGGCAAGCTGCTTTGCCAGTACGGGCTTGTAGTCGCCCTGGGCATTTCCCAGTACCAGGTGCGCTTGGGGATACTGTTTGCGTAACGCGGCAAAAGCTTCTATGATATATTGAATGCCTTTCAATTTGATATACCGCGAAATGACTCCGACCACCGGGTATGCGTCCGCCGGAATGTGGTACCGTGTGCGGGCCGCTTCCGCTTCCGCCGGCTGGCGGGTAAAATAGGAAAAGTCAAATCCGTGCGGAATACGTAAGACCTTGGCGGGCGGAACGTGCTCGCGCGCGAGCAGCACCTTCTCGACTACGGGGCTGATCGCCACTACCTTCGTCGACAAAAAATTAATAACCCGGTCTATATATACACCCTTGGGGTAAAAATCGTGATGATACGTACTGTAATGCCGTGTATAAATACGCTTCCGCACACCGGCCATCCAGGCTGCCGGTATGCCAATCATGCCGGCATAAAACAAATGCACATGCACGACCTCCGGCCGCAGACGGCGCAGCAATCGCAGTATCGTGAAAAAACCCGATAACAGATCCTTTTTTGCATTGTACGGCACGACGGTGCACGGCACTTGCTGCGCTTCCAGAAACCGTATAAAGGGAGTATCCTCCTTGCCGATCATAATAAACGACAAGTCGTATCGCGTGCGGTCCAGGTTCATGACAACCCACTCCATCGGCAACGATTTTTCCAAAAAGGAAATGATATATACTACCTTTTGTCTCATGTAAAGTCCATGGTGTTAGCCGTCATGATCGCGTCGTACAGCCGGTAGCGGAGCCGTCTGGGCAGGATGCCGAATACTCCTGCGTCGATCCACCGCACATACCGCGGCGCAGACAAAGCCCGAAATACCAGGCGCTTAAACGTGCTGCCCGCGCCCGGTGGCGGCGAGCTATACTTCAATACCAGCGGGTTCCGTTCACGCAAGACCTTGCGCGCCGCCCGGTACTGCCGCTGCCGCTGTACGTATTCCACCACGCTGCCGTACAGCAGGTGGCCGACCGATGCCGAAGGATCGTAATACAGCTTGATGCCTTTGTCAAACAACCTTACCGCCAGGTCAAAATCTTCTGCGTCGCGCAGGCCGTCGTCAAAGCCGCCCGCTTCCAGGAAGGCATCTTTGCGGATAAACACATTGGCCGTAGACATATACGGGACTTTCATATAACCGGCACCCGAATCGGTAACGCCAGACATCCACTTGGCATCCAGGTATGCGTAATATTTCAGAAAATCGTTTGGCACGTCGCATACCTGACGTATGCCTCCCATCACCATCGCCTTTCCCTGCTCGTAGTGTGTATAGTATGTGGCCACGGTATGATCCGACGCCGTCACGTCATCGTCGAAAAATACGATCGCATTGCTCCGCGTTTCATGGATGCCCGCGTTGCGGGCGCCGGCCCTTCCTTTGTTTTCCTGGATGACCAGGCGAAGGTCTAATGCAAGCGAGGCTTCGCGAATGACAACCTCTGTGTCGTCGGTGCTACCATCGATCACCACCACCACTTCAAAGTTCTGTAGGGTCTGTTTTTCAAGCGAACGAAGCACCGTCAAAATACGACCTGCACCCTGGTAGGTAGGAATGACCACTGACAATACGGGGTGCTGGGATGTTCTCATGGCGCGAGTAAACGGTTTAACTGCCTGATCAGGAAACGCTCCAGGGGTGTATAATACAACTGCATGAACGTTGCCTCATTTTTCTTCATGAGGTCCGTTTTGGCACCTCCGCTTTTTCCCATCAAATGCAGCACGTGGGCGGCCGGCTCATAGGCTATGCGGTAGCCCAGCTTGCGAAACTCCAGGCACCACTGCACATCTTCTCCGTACATAAAAAATGTTTCGGCCAACTTCCCCCCCTTCAGGCGGTTCAACAGTTTCTTTTCAAACATAAAGTACGTGCCCCAGATCCAGTCGGTTTCGACAGGCTCGGCGTGATCAAAGAACCCTCCCAGCAAGATCTTCCCCCCGGTTTTGCGGGGCAAAAACTTCTGGAGCCGAAACAACTCGAAAAGCTTATAGCGAATGGATGGAAACCGCTGGCAGTTATGCTGCCGGGTACCATCGGGATAAAAAAGAGCAGATCCCACCACTGCCACGTCGGGATGGGCCTTCAGGTAATTGAGGCAAACAGCCATAGCGTTGTTCAACAGCACCGTATCACTGTTGAGCAACACAATATACTGTCCTTCGGCCACGGCTATACCCAGGTTATTGCCCCCGGCGAAACCCACATTCTTTTCGCTCCGCACCAGCTTGATCTGCGGATAGCGACGTGCAAACTCCTGGGGGTCCCGCTCGTGCGAGGCATTGTCCACTACGATGATCTCGTAGGACACGTCGTGGGTTTTATCGACAATACTATCGATGCACTGACAGGTCAGCTCGAATGTATTGTAGTTTATGATGACGATCGACAGCTCCATCATCGAAACAGTTTATGATACAGCGCCTTTATCCGGGCCACGGTCCGATTGTTTTTTATCCACAAGGCCCCTGAAGAAAGTGGAAACGGCGGCGGTGTATAGTTGCGCATGAACTCCTCCACCGACTCTGCCGCGCAGAACCCGAGCGCCGGCCAGTCGGTAGCCTTTCCCGGATGGAAGTCCTTTATGTATTGATAGTTGAACGCATCCATCGCCTTCCACAGGTTGTAATAACTCTGTCGTACACGCTGGTCATTCAGCTCATCATCCGAATGGCCCCAGTTGCTGATCTTATACCAGAGCGCGTCGTCCGAACGCGCCCAGGTCTCATGTATCACATAGCTGGGAGCAACCTTGTTGAAATGACCGCTTCTGCGGGCGGCTTTATAGTGAGGCCGGGTGGTGGCCATAGGTGCAACTTCTGGATAGCCCTGAAAGTCTACATATAAGTACCCGCCAGGCACACGCTTAATCAACGGTACCAGGCAGGGACAAACATTCAGCGGTTTCTCTTTGCCGGTCGGCGCCGGGTTTATTTTCAGAAGGAACCGCACAAACGCCTCAAAGTCCAGAAAATATTCATCACTGTCCACCTGTACGTGCCAGCCCCCTTCTCCCAGGCGCTGGGCCATCAACATACGCTGCCGGCTGTCGTTCTGCAAGGCTGTCAATTCAGGGAGTGAAAAGTCGTCTTCGTAGAGGTCGATCTTTTTCTGCGGGTCAGCCTGCTGAAGCCAGGCGGCAAAGGCGGCTTCATCAAACGCGTAAGGTTGCTGACTCCAGCTGCGCCGGTTTTTGTCCAGCGAAAAACAGATCTTATCCGCGTGATCATAGATAGGGGGCAGAGATCTTTTCAGAAACTCCCAGTCGTACGATACGCAAAAGCCCACTTTAATCATATTGTCTTCGGTTTAGAAGCCATCCGCTCGCGCAGTCGCGTAGTATAAAACGCACAGGTTCTGACGGGATAGCGCAGGAAATTCGTCAACAGCGTCGCCAACGCCTGCGGCCATTTTCCCTGCAGGCGATAGGCATACACACGGCTCTTGTCATATTCGTATTGGTTGTCCCGCGTAAACGCCCCGTGCTCCGCCGACGTGATCAGTCCCTGCTGCCGGTAATAATCGAGGATCAGCGCACGTACCTCGTACAGGTTTCGATCCCGCTTCCCCTGTTTCAGCACCTGTGTGCGCGTGAAATTATCGGGCCATATCCGGTATGAATAATACACGGCATCGATTCCATAAATGCGATAGTGCGCGGCAATGCGAAACCACATTTCGGTATCGCCGGCATCGTGCAACGAGAAAGGTCCCAGCTCGTCAAAGAGGCGACGGCGGATCAGACCGATACCCTGTTTCATCACATTGTCGGCCAGCATTCCGTAAGTACCGCGCTTCACCAGGTCCACACCGCAAAAAGAAGTATTGCGGGCAAACGCCGGCAGGGGCTCGTCCACGGCAGGCAAGTCCACGCCGTGCTCGTCGATCAGGCGATAGCGCGAGAACACCATGCCCACCGACGCCTCCTGCTCCAGCACGGTATAGCAGGTTTGCAACATCGCCGGGTGCCACAGATCATCGGCGTCCAGCTTGGCAAAATACCGGCCGGTGCAGTACGGCAGACCGTTGTTCCAATTACGCATCATCCCCAGGTTGGCGCTGTTGCGGTATAGTTTCACGCGAGTATCCTGCTGAACATAGCGCTCGACAACCGCCACGGTATCATCGGTAGAACAGTCGTCTACGACGATCAGCTCCCAGTCCCCGAAGGTTTGATGCAGCACCGACTCGATCGTCGCGCCGATATATTTTCCCGCGTTGTACACGGGGATCATCACAGAAACCGCCGCCATTATTTTGTACCTTCCATCACCATCGTCTCCAGCGCATTGTTCTGTTCGCCGATCTCCTTCGCATGCTGCTCGATGTTCTGCAGTGCCGGGTCGTCGCTCTGGCCTACCGAACACCGCCGCACATTTTTAAAGCCTGCTTGTTTCAGCACATGCGAAAGCGTGGCTTCATTGTAAATAAACCGGTGTCCAAACTGGTAGAACAATGTATTGATCATATAGGCCGGATCGTACGGAATCCCCGCTCCCACAAACCGGTCGATATAAAACCGGATATACCCTTGCACCGCGGGGTCGCCGGGATGGGACAACACCCGCACGAGGGTTTGCATGTCGGGCGTGGCGATCCGGATCTTGCCGCCCGGCTTCAGCGTGCGGTAACACTCTTTCAGCATGGCCGTACCGCCTTCGAGTGTCACGTGCTCGATCATGTGCTCGCTAAAAACATAATCCAGTGAATTGTCAGGCAACGGAAACGTTTCTGTTGCATCCATATAGGCCACTGCGTTATCCTTTGGATGGATATCCACATTGAGCCATCCGTCGATCGAGTTGCATTGTGCCCCGATCTGAAGCTTTCGTACAGCATGCTTTTCCAGGTAAGCATCCAGCAGCATTTGCCGTCGATTCTTGTGATATTTTATATATTCCTTATCCCGGGTTGTAAAAACACCGTACTTAACCTTCCGGTATATTTTCTTTAATGGTTCAAGCATAGCAAGTCGTCAGAAAAAGTTCCACTGGCATTCAGGAATTATATAGCCGTCAAGCTTGGCATTGCGGCCTTGTCCGGTACTCATCTTCGTTACCTGAAACAGGATGGGGTCTTTCGTTTCAAAGAAATTCCGGCGGCTGTCGCCAAACCACACGTACAGCTGATACGTTCCTTCCATCAGCTTCGGCGACGAAATGACCACCTCGATGTGTCCCGCGCGCGCGGGCTTATACGGACGCATATCCACTTGGGACTTCATGGGGTTGGTGCCGGCCAGCGGGTGGCCGAACATATCGCGGATCGAAAAACCCAGGTTCGGAAAATCGATCACCGCATCGTGCTCGTACGAGACGCTGAGCACAAGCTTGTCATCCTGCTGTACAATCCCGATCGCGCGCACCGCTCCTTTCTCCAGCGTCATGCTGTTGTGATGCGTTTCATCATAGTAGTCCCGTACGATCTCGTGAATGTCGCCATACCCCTCCACGCGTCCCTGCTTCAAAAAGACACCCTTCTTACACAGCGAAGTTACCGCATCCATGTTATGGCTTACAAACAAGATCGTCCGGCCTTGCCCGGCCACATCTTCCATTTTCTTCAGACACTTCTTCTGAAACTCTGCGTCGCCCACCGCCAATACTTCATCGATAATCAATATCTCCGGCTCCAGGTGCGCGGCTACGGCAAACGCCAGGCGCAATTGCATGCCGCTGGAGTAATGCTTTATGGGCGTATCGAGAAAGTTCTCGACGCCGCTGAAGTCTACGATCTGATCGAAACTTGCGGCGATCTCCGCACGACGCATGCCCAGGATCGACCCGTTCATATAGATGTTTTCCCGGCCCGTCAGCTCCAGGTGAAAGCCTGTGCCCACTTCCAGCAAGCTGGCGATACGCCCACGGCTCACGATGCGGCCACTGGTAGGCGTCGTAATGCGCGAAAGGATCTTCAACAAGGTCGACTTACCGGCGCCGTTCTTACCGATAATACCGAGCGATTCGCCCGGCGCCACCGAAAACGATATGTCTTGTAAAGCCCAGAACGGTTCTTGTTTTTCGCGGCCACGCAAAAGTCCCGTAAGACGCTCACGCAAACTTAAATAGGGAAGCCCTTGATGACTGATCAGAAAGAGCTTGGAGATATGCTCAATGTCTAAGATTGATTTCACGCGATGTCAGCAAAATATGCTTCCGTTCTTCTAAAATAATATAATCCGAGCATCAGAAAAATAACTGTCGATACCATACTTATAAACAACAACGGCATATCAAACGTCATCGGCATCAACCCGGCGCGGAACAGGGTAATGGCCGCATACATGGGGTTGACAGCCAGGCAATAGCCGACCCACGCGTGGCCGGTGACGGTGGCGGGATAGATCACAGGGCTGACGAACAGCGCCAGCTGCAGACCAAAGGGCACCACATAGCGGAAGTCGCGATACTTTACCGTGAGCGCCGACAGCAGACTGCCAAGCCCCAGCGTACCTATCACCGTAATGAGCAACGCCAGCGGCCAGAAGATCAGCATCGACAGTAACGATACGTCTACAGCATAGTACATCAGCATACCGAGAAAGACCACAAAGGCAATGGACAGATCGATGAAAGATACAAGTAGCGACGAGGTTGGAATGATGATCCGCGGAAAATATATCTTCTTAATGATGGAGGCGTTGTTCAGCATGCTGTTCCCCGCAGTGATGATACTGGAAGAGAAAAAATTCCACAACAACAAGCCCGAAAAGACGAACAATGGGTATGGCAGGGGAGCCGTGTTGATCTTCAGCGTGCGCCCGAAGAACAATGTAAAAATGACCACCATGAGCAACGGCTGCATGACGACCCAGACCACACCGAGGGCCGTTTGTTTGTATTTCACCTTGACGTCGCGCCAGGTAAAAAAATAGAACAGCTCGCGGTATTGCCAGATCTCCGTAAGATTCAGGGAAAACTTACGCGGGGGTTCTATGATCAATACATCCTTCAGATCCTTCATGGTACGACTATTTTCCAGGGTGTCTTCGCCGTTATCGCATCGTCCTGAACGCTTGCACCGGCAAAGGATAAACGAGATTTGCAACATGGGCGACCACCGGCATAGCAGACCGGAAGCAGGCAAAGCAACACGACAAAAATAACGACCGTCATGCAGGGGATGTTCAACAAAACAAAGGAATACTTACGCGCGTAGGCCAGTACCAAAAGCGCGGATATCGCCGGGGGCCAATTACCTCGAGGCTTTGCTCCACGCGTTCTGCCAACGCATTGATCCGTTGGATAAGCTTCTGAAATACCTGCGCCTCGTTGTAAAGCGGTATGATGAATGATATTTGCGGACTCATTCGGAAAGTTCCTGGGGTAGAAAGACGCTAAATTCTAGCTAATTCCCGACTTTTAGGTGAATTTAGAATGAAATTATTTTTGCTCATACCGTATCCGGTAAAAGAATCGCCCTCCCAGCGCTTTCGGTTTGAACAGTATTTTTCCCTGTTGGCCACCACCGGCATCTCCTACCGGTACCAATCGTTTTGGGACCTCCAGGCCTGGAGAATCCTGTACAAGAAAGGCCATACCGTTCAAAAGGCCATGGGATTTCTACGAGGCCTGGTGCGAAGGACATGGGTGCCTTTCCTGCTTCTTTCATACGACCTGGTCTTTATTCACCGTGAAACCATGCCCGTCGGTCCCCCCGTATTCGAGTGGTTCATCGCGAAGATCTTACGGAAAAAAATCATCTATGACTTCGACGATGCCATCTGGCTGGCCAATACATCCGATGCCAACAGCATCGCTGCTCGCATCAAGTGGCACAGCAAAGTGGCGTCGATCTGCCGCTGGAGCCACAAGGTGAGTTGCGGCAATGCCTATCTGGCCGATTATGCCCGGCAATTCAATCCACACGTGGTGATCAATCCCACCACCATCGACACCGACCACCTGCACAACCCGGCCCTCTACCCGCCGCAGCCGCGCAAAGCCGTTACTACCCTGGGCTGGACAGGGTCGCACTCCACTTTGAAATACCTTGACGACATCGTGCCGGTACTGCAAACACTGGAAGCACGTCATGGCGACAGCATCGAGTTTGTGGTCATTGCCGACAAGGCGCCCACCCTGGCCTTGAAGAACTTCCGTTTTGTGCCCTGGCGCAAAGAGCAGGAAGCAGAAGACTTGTTGCAGATCGACATTGGCATCATGCCCCTGACCGACGACATCTGGGCTAAAGGCAAGTGTGGATTCAAGGCCTTGCAATACATGGCGCTGAAAATACCGGCCGTCATTTCGCCGGTCGGCGTCAACACCGAGATCGTAGACCATGGCCGGAATGGATTTTTGTGTGACACCCCACAAGCGTGGCTTAGCGCGCTGGAAGAGCTCATTCAACGCCCTGACATGCGTCAAGCCTTTGGAGAAAACGGACGCGAAAAGATCATCCGCGCTTATTCCGTGCGTTCAAATTCTTCTACGGTGCTGGGGCTTTTCAAAAAATATAACTGAATCAACGCCAGCGTGTAGAATGGCAGCGACGGTATCTTATAGCGGCTCAGCGTACCAAAGTTGAACGTCGACACACCCACGGCAAAGGCAAAGGTGATGCTGAACACCAAACAGAAGACCACGTGCGGGTTGGTCAGGACGGACAGGATCCGCGTCCAGCGTGCCCGCAGAACATAGAGCGTCAACGCCAGCAAGATCATCGCTTCCATGGCAGACATTAGCATCAGGGGATTGCGTACTTCCCACAGATACGGGCGGAAAAGCGACACGTTCACGGCTTGCGGCGCCAACTTTATCATACTCCCAAAAGAGCCGTCAAGCTCGCCTAGCGTATACGTACTACCAGCATCACGACCGGTCTGGTAGGCAATGTCGTATGCCGTGACCTTGGCCGTGTTACTCAGCTTGTTCAACGCGTAACGCGGGTCGTCCTTGCTTACCTGTTGCACGGCATAATATCCCGCCACCACGACCAGCGCCGAAATAAAAGGGAACAGCAGGATCTTAAAAACCATCGAACGTATATGCGCCAGGTTGGCTGTGTAGATCCATAAAATCGCCGCGGGCAGATAATTTATAAGGATATACTTTTTGATCAGGAACATGCCATAGAGCGACACCAACAAGAGTAGACCGTACGACACGCGCACGCGCCGGTCCAGAAAAAGGCGCTTAACACAAAATGTCGCCATTCCCAAACAAGCCAACGTAATGGTATCCTTCAGCAATCCCGATCCCCAAAAAACGACAGACGGTATAAACAAGGTCGCCGCGGCAATATACTTGTGCCGTTCCGGCATAATTTCATAAAAACTCTGAAAGAGCATCCACAAGCCGATAAAACTAATGACCGAAAAAAGAACCGCCGTGGCGGAATATGCCGAAAAGGTAAAAAGATCAAAAAAAGCCGCCAGTCGTATGACGGTATAGGATGTCGGATCACGAAAGAAAGGAATACGGCGCGCATACTCGTATATACCCCGATAATCTGTACCATCGGAGAACATCAGCTTTAAACCTTTCTCCGGGCTATCCCAGAAAGCTTCCCAAATATGCCGGCTGCCGTGTGTATGAAAGTTGAACGTATCGCCGCCACCGTAGTAAAACTGGTACAGTATGCCCAACGCCAACGCACCGATGATCTTACACGTTAAGGCCGGAATGAAATACCGTCGCGTGATCCCGTCGGTTACGCGGCCACGCAACAGGTATGCGCTGATGTACACCAGCACGATCACAAGCGGTGTTACGATCAGATCTCTAAGATCCACGGTGCGTATTCATATCATTTTTTTTCAGCCATACTGCCAGCTGCATGCCCGTGCCGGTCTTCTTCATGATATACGACAGCAGCGGATGTAAGAATCGTGGGAAGGGCGCCATCGAGCACACATAGTATTCGCGCAAGACAATCGTATATCCGGTCTTTTGTGCATGTTCCTCAAACGACCGGAGTCCGAACTCGAATAAGTGATACGGCTCGTGCATCGGGCTGAGGTTCGTTACATAGTTTGTCGCAATCAGTTTGTAATACGTATTGATCAGTCGGCTGATCAGGTAGCGCGAAGATGGTACTTCAATGTGCATGACCCCGCCGGGCTTTAGCCAGGTCACGGCCTTGGCGATACTTTGCGCCGGGTCGTACAGGTGCTCCAGCACGGCACCGAAGGTGATAAAGTCAAATGTTTCCGGTTCATAGGAAACATTCTCCATCGTACCTTGCTTCAGCTTGCTGGGGTCGATCTTCATGCGTTCCAGCGCACGCTGGTGAAATGATTCAGAGCCTTCAAATCCATAGGCGTCGAAACCAGCCCCGGCCAGCGACAACATACACTTGCCCAGACCGGCGCCGATATCCATCGCTTTCATTCCCGGCTGGATGGTCATGAGCTGGCGCAGCGTGGCAAGCTCCTGTGAAAAATAATGCGCATCATACTGGAAATATTCAGGCTTCCAGTAGTCCTCGGGTGGCACGCCATAGTGATCTTGCAGATCGAAAGGTACCGGCTGGGGGTTGGCATAAATCAGCCCGCACCGCGAGCATTTCTGAATCGTCGTGGTAATACCCGTTTTGGTACGCGGCCGAAATCCTTGTGAACGGTTCAGCCGGTGCCCCAAAATAGGATGGTGATCCGATGTATCGCCGCACATGTTGCAGTGCTGCACGGGATAAAAATAATAACGCCCCTGTTGTCTCATCCTATAATTACTAGTCTCCTTTCTCCAATCGTTTTAACCTCCACTTCGCATCTTTGTAAGCCTCATCCTTGCGCCCCGCTTTCTTCTGTACCGCTTTAAACCAGGCCTTGGCGTCGGCCTTGCGCCCTTGCATCTCGGCAATCTCGCCCAGGGCAATCATGGAATAGAGATAATACCCCGAATCTGTTGCGCCGATCTGCTCGGCAAACTTCATACAGAGCTCGTAGTGCTTCTTGGCATCGTCCAGCTTTCGCCGGGCCTCGTAGATCTGCCCGAGGAAGAACGCGGCATAGCGACCGCTGGTGGCTTCATAGCCAACCTGGCCACTATCGATCTTTGCCAGTATATTCTTACACACCGGCTCGGCTTCCATGTAACGGCCCAGCGAATACAACATCCGGGCGTAGTAACGATGAAAATAGGGATTGTCGGGATAGGTTTGAAAAAGGTATTCGCTGATTTGGAAGGCTTGCTGCTGGTCTTTCTCGTAACTGTTCAAAATACGCATCAGCCAGACCATGGCCTCCGTGCGTGTATAAAAGGCATTGTACGATACTTCCTTGAGCTGCTTCAACCCCAACGCCTTGTCGCCTTTCCGGAAGAACCAAAGTACCGGCCGCAGGGCCGGGTAGTTCTCGGGTACCCATACGGAAAAGTAATTGTACAGCGCATCGCCAAAGAGCAGCTCGGGGCTGAGGTTTTCCTGCTCCTTACTTTCCTCCAGATAGTCCAGCGCGTTTTTCCCGGCGGCGGCCGCCTTGCGCCAGTTCTTCCGTTCTTCGTCCGAGTACAACCGGCCCTTAAAACCGTAGGCCGCCGCCAGGAAGAATGCCGCCTCGGTTTTGTACGCCGGGTAATCGTCGTACAGCTTCTCCCCCACTTCGATGGTGGAGTCCATATAGGCCAGGAATTTCTCGTCGTGCGAGGTATCCTTGGTGTTCGGCATGATCTTCCACCACTCGATCAGCCCCATCAGGAAATAGGGCAGCGGGTGCCACCGGTACCGTGCCCGCAGATACTGAAACTGGAACTCCGCCTGGGGAAACTTAAAATTATACAGATCGTTCAACGCCTGGGTACACTCCAATTGCACGCCCACGTTGGAAAGCAAAATGATGGTCGTATCTTTTCGGGTACTGGGCTGCGCCTGGCTCCGGATGTCGGCAACCAGCAGGAGAACCACCACGAGAAGCAAAATCTTGAATACAGAAAACTCCATGCACGAAACTAAATCTTTCTTTGCTGCCGACAAAAAGCTGCTTTTTATCCTGTTGTGTCTGGCCTCCCTGTTGTTGTTATACATCAAAATCGCCTTTATTGAAAATGAGACCGCCGCATTCGAATTCCTGCAAGACCGCCCCCAGGGCACCGTCCTGCAGCTCATAAATGCCATCAAATACTTTTCTATCCCCTTTGTCTACGCCTGGAAATTCGTCGTCATCGCCTTTGTCATCTGGGTCGGATGTTTCATGTTCGGCTACCGCGTCACCTACCGCCAATGCTTCGGAGTCGTGATCGGGGCCGAATTTATCTTCCTCATTCCCGAAGTACTGAAAATCGCCTGGTTCATGAGTGTCCAGACCGACCCTACCTATAACGACATACGTGGGTTCTACCCGCTGTCGCTCATGCATTTTTTTGATTACAACACCCTCAACAGACGCTGGGCCTACCCCTTGCGGGCGCTCAATGTGTTTGAGATCGCCTATTGCTTTGCCCTGGTCGCCGGCATTCACTTCTACGCACAAAAAGACCGGCGCTACGTCTGGACCATCGTTTTGTGCTCGTATGTGCTCATTTTCCTGCTTTGGCTGGGGTTTTACGTGATCGTCTACAAATAACCCCGGGGCACCGTTTTTAGGCATTATTTACTTATTTTCGCCCCCTAAGTCTTTAATTAACCTCATGAATTCCACTTTTCAGAAATTCAACAATATCGTTGGCTGGGGCGTCTTCGTGATCGCGCTCATTAGCTACTGGCTCACCATGGAAGAAACAGCCAGCTATTGGGACTGCGGCGAGTTTATTTCCGTTTCTTATAAGCTGCAAGTACCCCACCCTCCGGGAGCTCCATTGTTCCTCCTCATCGGGCGCATGTTCTCCTTCCTGGCCATGGGCGATGTTACAAAAGTTGCCTATTGGATTAACTTCAGCAGCGTACTCGCCAGCGCGTTTACCGTACTGTTCCTGTTCTGGTCCATTACCCTCTTCGGCCGCAAGCTGATGAGGATCAGCCCATCGGAAGAAATTCCGTCCGACAAGATCTGGGTGCTGCTGGGTGCCGGCCTGGTCGGGTCACTGGCCTACACCTTCTCTGACTCCGCCTGGTTTTCGGCGGTAGAAGCGGAAGTGTATGCCATGTCGTCGTTCTTCACCGCGTTTGTGGTGTGGGCCATGATGAAGTGGGATGTCATTGAAGACGAATCCAAAGCCAACCGTTGGTTGATCCTGATCTTTTACATGATGGGCCTCTCCATCGGCGTTCACTTGCTGAACCTCGTGACGATCCCCGCCCTGGCACTGGTATACTACTTCAAAAAATATACACCGACCGCCTGGGGCGTGCTCGCCTCGATGCTGATCAGCTTGTTGATCATTTTCTTTATCAACGAGATCATCATTCCGGGCCTGCCGACGTTCGCCGGCCACTTCGAAGTGTTTTTTGTCAACACCCTCGGCCTGCCGTTCGGCTCGGGTGCGGTAGTATTTACATTGCTGCTGATCTCCGTACTGGTATGGGGCATCATGTTCTCACAAAAGCACCAGCGCGTTGTACTCAATACCTTTCTGAACGCCGTAGCCTTTATCCTCATCGGCTATGCGTCGTATGCCCTGGTCGTGATCCGCTCGAACGACAACCCGCCGATCGACGAAAACGATCCGTCGGACGTGATGAGCTTCGTAAGCTACCTCAAGCGTGAGCAATACGGCAGCCGCCCGTTGCTCTACGGGCCGTACTTCACCGCGCAGGTGATCGGCATCAAGGAAGGTGCGCCCATTTACAAAAAGGGCAAAGACAAGTACGAGATCAAAGACCACAAGTTTGAGTACGAATACGAGCCCGGTCAGCAAATACTTCTGCCGCGTATCTACAGCAGCGACCCCGAGCATGCACGCATCTACCGCTCGGAGCTGGGGTTACAAGAGGGCGAAAAGCCGAAGTTCTTCACCGACAACCTGTACTTCATGTTCGACCACCAGATCGGCAACATGTACATGCGTTATTTCATGTTCAACTTTGCCGGCCGCGAAAGCGACATTCAGGGCGCAGACTGGCTCAGCCCGCTGCATTGGTTTGAAAAACTGCCGACAGAGCTGGCGGAGAACGCCGGCCGCAACAACTTCTTCATGATCCCGTTCGTGCTGGGCCTCATCGGCATGTTCTGGCAATCCGTACACAACACGCGCAACTTCGTGGTTGTGGCACTGCTCTTCGTCCTCACGGGTGTCGCGCTGGTCGTATACCTCAATTCTCCCCCGACAGAGCCACGCGAACGTGATTATATCTACACCGGCTCTTATTACGCCTTCTGTTTCTGGATCGGCTTTGCCGTGATCGCCCTGGCCGAATGGTTAGGCAAGGTGCTGGGCAACCTCAAGACCGCTGCCATCATCGCCACGCTTGTGTCTATGTCGGCGCCCGCGCTCATGGCGCAGCAGGGCTGGGACGATCACAACCGTGCAAACCGGTACTTCTCCGTAGATTCCGCGGTAAACTACCTGCAGTCCTGCGCACCGGAAGCGGTGCTGTTCACCGGGGGTGATAACGATACCTTCCCCCTCTGGTACGCACAAGACGTGGAAGGCGTTCGCACCGACGTACGCGTGATCGTACTGAGCTACTACAACACTGACTGGTACATCGAGCAGACTACCCGCAGCGCCTACGAGTCGAAGCCGTTCCCGTATACGCTCACGGTAGAAAACTACCGCGACGACAAGACTCAGTACGTACCGTACTACAATGCAGGCATCAAACAGATGGACCTGAAAAAATACCTGGAGCTGCTGCGCGACAACAACAAGAGCCTGCTGCACCCCGAGTATCGCGGCGAGCGCTACATGCTGCCCACAAAAGACATTGTGTTGAAAGTAGATGTAGAAAAAGTGCGTAGCCTGGGCATCATCCCCAAAGGCATGGATAGCCTGCTGGTGCCGGAAATGCACCTGCGTGTAAAGGGCAATGCCCTGGAAAGAAAAGACCTCGCGATGCTCGACCTGCTGGCTTCCGCCGACTGGGAGCGTCCGCTGTATGTCAACAACACCTCGCTGGCACAGTTCAACGTAGACCTGAGCCGCTACGTGGTACAAGAAGGCAACGCCTATCGCATCCTGCCGGTGTTCAACCCGAACTCGTTCAACCAGGCCGAGCTCGTTGACACCGATAAGAGCGCCGAGAACATGCTGAAGAAATTCCAGTTCCGCAACCTGGATGATCCGCACGTATACTATACACAGGACTATCGCAACTTCGTGCTCAACCACCGCAGCAGCTTCAACTCCCTGGCCCAGGCACTCGTCAACAAAGGCGACAGCGCCAAGGCGCGCGAAGTATTGCTGTTCAGCTTATCGCATATGCCCGACACGTCGATCCCCTACGACTATACTTCGGCCCAGGCCGTGGCCCTGCTGTTCGAGGTAGGAGAGAAGGAAAAGGCCATCGAGATCGCGAATGTCATGTGGCCCCGTGCCGACGCCCTGGCCGACTATTACATCCGCAAGCGCGACTACGGCCGCGACTTGCAGGTAAACGTCATTATCCTCGGCGAATTGCAACGCGTCCTGGCACAATATGGTGAAAAGGAACTGGCCGAGAAGATCGAGAACGCCTACTCCAAGCACGGTGCAGCCCTGCAGCTGGATCGCTCGAACTTCTAACATCTCCCGTCATCCGATAACAAAAAGAGGTTGCCATCCGGCAACCTCTTTTCTTTTATAGTCAACCGTTTTCCTACTTTTGCCTCGTGACGCAGGGAAGCACCATCATACTGATCGTATACGCCATAACCATGCTGAGCTATGGCGCCCTGGAAATGGGTCACGACCTGCTGCACTACCTCGACGCCCACAGCCACGTTCACATTCACCACCATGCACACGACCACGATCACACCTTCAACGATCACCACCATCACTCCCACGGCGAAGTCCACACGCATACCCATACTTCCGAACCCGTCACCGCCGAGCTGCCTTCGCTGGTAAGCCTCTTCCTCTACACGCAGTCCCCCGTCGACCACACCTTTTTCCGTCAGCTCCTGGAGCGCTTAACGCCGGACAGGGCTGACACACCACCTCCCATATACTTCTTGCCTTCCACGCCCCCACCCCAACGGCTGGCATAAACGTCTGGCGCAGGTTTTCGTCCCGAAGGGACGGAACTTGTGCCTATACTGTCGCCAGTTTATAACGGGCGGGCAGTATAAGCGTCGGCCGGCTCGACGGCAATTGCAAACTGCCAACCGTCGCGGCACCCCCGATAGTTATCGGGTCACCGCCCCACGGGCGGGGTTCCGACTTGCGCCAGCCAGGGAGGCAGATTTTTGTCCTATTTAATTTTTTCCATGAAACCCCGTATACTATCAATACTATACATAGTACTGTTAGCTCCTACCCTTTTGTTCGCGCAAGAGACCGGCACGCTGACAGGCACGATCACGCAAGAGGGCAAGGCCCCTTTGCAAGACGTAAACATCTACCTGCCCACACTCAGCCGAGGCACCTCCACCGACAAGCTGGGCCGTTTCAAACTGACGAACCTGCCCGCGGGCCAACATGATATCCATATATCTTTTGTCGGTTACGCCGCGGTTCAACAACCTGTTATGATCCAGGCGAACGAAACGACCGTCTTCAACGCCACCCTCAAACCCGGCGACCTGCTGCTCGAAGACGTTGTCGTACAGGACCAATTGGTGCAGGAAACCAACACGCTATCGCAGGTAGACATCCGCTTACGCCCCATCAACACGTCGCAAGACATTCTACGCATGGTGCCCGGCCTCTTCATCGCGCAACACGCCGGTGGTGGCAAAGCCGAGCAGATCTTCCTGCGCGGGTTCGACATCGACCACGGCACCGACATCAACCTGGAAGTAGACGGCCTGCCCGTCAACATGGTGTCACACGCGCACGGCCAGGGTTACTCCGACCTGCACTTTCTCATTCCCGAGATCGTCGGTACGGTAGACTTTAATAAAGGCCCGTATTACGCTGCCAAAGGAAACATGACCACCGCCGGCTACGCTGCATTCCACACCCGCGATGCCCTCGACCAGGACATGATCAAGATCGAAGGCGGCCGGTTCGGCACCTTCCGCAACGTAAACGCCATTACCCTGTTCGATAAGCAGGACGGTGATCGCCGCAGTAATGCCTACATCGCCTCCGAATACTTCCGGACCGATGGGTTCTTCGACGCAAATCAGAATTTCAACCGGTTAAACCTGACGGGCAAGTATACCGCCTATCTGGACGGCAACCAGGTTGTAATGGTAGGACTCTCGACGTTCAACAGCCGATGGGATGCCTCCGGGCAAATACCCGAACGTGCCGTAGCCGCGGGTGACATCACACGGTTTGGTTCGATCGATCCCACGGAAGGCGGCGAGACATCGCGGTCAAACGCCTGGATCAAACACCTGAAGACACTGGACAACGGGGCGGTGATCGAAAACCAGCTATACTACAGCCGGTACGACTTTAACCTCATCTCGAACTTCACGTTCTTCCTGAACGATCCCGTCAACGGCGACCAGATCACCCAACGCGAAGCACGCAACATTTATGGCTACCGTGGCAGCTATACGCTGGACCACACCCTCGGCGGCTTGCCGTTGCAAAGCGAAGTGAGCGCAGGTTTCCGTTACGACGACGTAAACGACATCCATCTGTACCACACCCGGTCGCGCAAAGTATCCTTAAACGACATTGCGCGGGGCGACATCGACGAGACAAACCTGTATGCCTATCTGCAGGAGACGTTGCACCTCACGCACAAGCTGTCGATAAACGCCGCCGTACGCCTCGACCACTTCACCTTCAATTATGCCGACGCGCTCACACCGGGGTACGATCGGCAAAGTGTGAGCAAGGCCACTGTCAGCCCGAAGTTCAATATCAGTTACAACGCCACCCGTAAATTGAACGTGTTTGTAAAAAGCGGCATCGGGTTCCACTCCAACGACACGCGCGTTGTCGTGGCCCAAAACGGCGAGGACATTCTGCCGAAGGCTTACGGTGTCGACGCCGGTGCAACGGTAAAGGTAAGCGACAGGCTGCTGCTGACCGCCTCCGCCTGGATGCTGTACCTCGACCAGGAGTTTGTCTACGTAGGCGATGAAGGCGTGGTAGAGCCCGGTGGCAAGACCCAGCGTCAGGGCCTCGACCTTTCGCTGCGGTACCAGATCATGCCCTGGCTTTACCTCGACGGCGACGTAAACCTGACGGACCCCCAGGCGAAAGACGCGCCCGAAGGCGAAGACTACATACCGCTGGCGCCTACGTTTACCAGCATCGGCGGCCTCTCGTTCCGCTGGAAGAATGGCATCAATGGAAGCCTGCGGTACCGTTATTTGGGTGATCGCGCCGCCAATGAAGACAACTCTGTTAAGGCAAAAGGATACTTCCTGGCCGATGCCGTGTTGAAGTATACGCGCCCGAAGTTCGAAGTGAGCATTGTAGCCGAGAACCTCTTCAACGAAGCCTGGAAGGAGGCCCAGTTCGACACCGAGTCGCGGCTCCAAAACGAGATCGACCCGGTTTCTGAAATACACTTCACGCCCGGCACGCCGTTCATCTTTAAGACCAGCATCTCGTTCTTCTTCTAACGCACTGCTTTAACGCAGTCTCCCAAAAGAGGCATTTGGTTGGGAACCAAATGCCTCTTCTTATCATTTATTTTCTACTCAAAAAATCACGCTATGTATACACGCGATACGGGAAACCCTGCTGTATTTCTTCCCGTTGTTAGGACACGTTAAAACAACAACACACTTGTCTAACCCCCTGTTTTTGTCATGCAAACCAAGTTTCTATTGCCGCTGTACGCCAGTTGCCTGGTACTGCTCTCGCTAACCACATCTTCATGTAGTGATGATGATACCGGTGGCGGCGATCCCTCCGCCAATCCCACCGTCCGTTTTACCAATCTCATCGACGGCCAGACGGTCGGTGGCATCGTAAATATTACCCTCGAGGCCGAAGGCCCTGGCACACCGGAAAAACTCGATCTATACCTGAACGGCGTATTGATCGAAACACTCACCACGATACCGTATTCGTTCGCATGGAACACCGCGACGCTGTCCCCAGACGCATATTCGCTCAAAGCCGTCGCCACCACACCCGACGGGCGCCAGGGCCAGGCGTCCGTACAAGTGGTGGTTCGGCAGGATGAAGCTCCCCGGGTGCTGCTAACGCTGCAGGTACCTACAGATTTCTTTGGTGTAAGTGCGCGCGCCGACCGAGGGTACATCCTTTTATCGGATGAGCAGTGGGGGCTCATCACCTGGCGGGAACTCCGCAACGGCGACAATCTAACCCTGTCATCCACCACATACGCGGGCCAAAGCTTTACCGTAACGGAGCTGTATGTATACGAGGACGGAGACGTAACCGCTACCTCCTACCTGCAGGCCGGCGCCGGCGCGTGGACGCTCAATGATCCCTGGGAACCGGCGGTGCCACGCAGCAGTGTACGATTGTCGTTTAACTGGTTTACCAGCGATGTAAGCTATTCCGTTAGCTCCAACGCGAACTTCACCACCTACAGCCAGCGTTGCAACACCACCGTAAGCGACAAAAATCCTTTTCCAGACGACCTGGATCTATCGGTGTCTCCCGCGCAGATTTATGTTTCCGCAGTGATCGGCGGCAAATTTACATTCCGGATGTTTTCAGATCCTGCCATCACTGTAGGGGGCCAGTATACCATCGATCTGTCACGCGTCAATACCGCAGACACAGACTACGAGTTGACGAAAGAAATGGTTGACGTCCCCGGTAATGACACCCAGGTACAGCTTTTTGGACTGCTCCGACCTGGCGATTTGCAAGCAGCCTATGTCATCGGTCGCTACGGGCAGTCACTCCAGACGATCGGAATATTTACTCCAAAGCCGACGGTCAACCCCTTTCAGGATTACTTCGCCATAACCAAGTATACCGGAGAGGACTATGTGGTGGAGAACGCCGGCTTTGGCCGCTACGACTTTAGCCGCCTCGACGCACAGGCTACCGTAACCAACGAATCTGCCACGCAACTGACCTTAAGCACCACGGGCCCATTCGACCTCTTCGAGATGGACTTCACAGTCGGCGAGGATCCCAGGTTTCCCGACGGGTACTGGAAGGTTGTAGGCCCCTCCATCGCTAACCGCACGATCCGCACGCCCGATCTGCCGGACGAGATCGCCGAAGCGCTCCCGTTCGGTGCCGATCTCAGCGCTATACACCCCGCCGACCATGTGCGCATGACCGACCATACTACACTGGACGGCTTTGCCGGCGTAATGACACACCTGCGGGGCAATCCGCGCGGGTTCACGTCGCTGAAGCGGCAACACGAAAAGCGATCGGTTGATGTCTATTACAAGCAATAACCAGCATTGTTCGCATATTGTCTGTCGCTCGGAGCAACCGACGCTGGCCGGTCTGATGTTTCAGGCCGGCTATTTTTTTTTGCTGTGACCAACGTGGTGCCTAGGCACCGGGCATATCGGGTCGAAGATTTTTGAGTTGACGATAGATTTATGCCACTAATTTATCGCGAAGGATTATATTTGGCCCCCTTAAATAGTATGCAGAAGATTAAAGATCAGGTATTCAACCTCAGCAACGCCACTTCATTTGTAAAGGACCTTCGAAATTATGAAATCAAGAAGATCCTGAGCGAAACAAGTCTAAGAGCTTATCTTTCAGAGCGGTATCAGATCGAAAATCTATCAAAGATCAAAACGACCTTCATGTGGAAATCCCTGAAGGAATTACAGATCAAGCCTGTCGATTGGGTTCACTACAGTCCCATCATGCTGACCTTACAAGAGGACCCCGATCGCGAGGCAGCGATGGAACACTGTCTCACCCTGGTGCATGACGAAATCTTTGCGTCGATCAAGCACCTTCTTTAATCCGAAAAACAATTTCCCTCGCGCACTGCACGAGTGTTTAACACCGAACGTTAGCGTAGGTGTGTGGTTACTTGTGCCACGCTCTTGCCCACCCATACCAGATACAATCTTTATCCGAGGCGGCCTGCCTGCGGGTAACCAAGGCTAAGACCTTGCCATTTACATGTATTCTACGTGTCCTGAAAACAGGACACGGGCCAGGACAACGTACCGGACAGCGTACCGCGACCGAACGCGAGACACATTATATAAACTATATGGCATCAACGGCCTGGACGCCGGCCGGCGTCCAGGCAGCGGCCGGCAGTTTGACGATCAGCCTGCCCCAGCGGCCGCCAGAGGACGAGTTTAGCTTGATACTGTCTGTCGGCGTACGGTATGGAATGTTTCTGGGAGATGGAACGGTTCTGCAAGCTAAAAAGGTAGGGATGGCAAAAGTACTGGCAATGGGCTGAGGTAACGGCATGACACACCAACGCGTGCATGCTCAGCGTTTTTTGAAGTGAACCGTCTGACCCATTCTTTCCGCAATGAATCCTTGTACAATATCACCCTTCCCGGAGTATCTTTGAAGTAGTCTCCGACTATTCACGGGCGCCCCGAACACCATGCTGTTGGTTTTATCTCTTCGTTCGGCAATGATTATCGATGTTACTTGCTTTCAATCAAATTATGTATCCTCATCGAAACATATTCTTCCAACGCTTTATTGCCATTGCACTTCTTTAAAAGACGTGGTTTTTCCTCCAGGAATTCTTCCCTGGAAGAATGGTATAAATCATTCATTATATCAATTTCCACGTTCAATAATTTCTTATTAAGAACCACATCGTCCCTTAATGTGTCCAGTTCTTCGCAGCCATCATCCTGCGTGAGCGAAAAAAAATGCATCAGATTTATCGCAATTGCCTTGAAGTACAAATCCATCACTTCTCTAAGCTCCTTTATCTCATTCCCTCTATATGACTCTGCTAACGTCAATATCGCAATTCCTGAATTTGGATTCTTGCTATAAACCATTTCCCAAAATTCAATTTCCTGATTTGCCTTCCAATCAAACCCATAATATGAAGTCCAATTGCCGGCAAGAATAGCAGCGCGCAAAATGGAAATTGATTCCTCTTCCAAATAGTCGAATTGTTCTACTAACTTCTTGATGGAGTCATAATCATACGTTTTCACAACAAAATCCCGAATGATCGTTCCCTGTTCTGATAGGTCCGTTTTGTGATTGTATTGACCTAATTGATATAAAGCCATTTTTGTGTCAGTCCGTTTTTCAATTCTCTGTTCATGCTTCGGAAGGAGATATAAAAAAAGCGGCTCCCCTGAGGCAGCCGCTTTTATATAATCCTTTTCGTGAAACGACCTATAAGTGAATCACCTCATTATACGCAGCAGCAGCAGCCTCCATGATCGCCTCACTCATCGTCGGGTGCGGGTGCACGGATTTGATGATCTCATGTCCTGTGGTTTCCAGCTTACGCGCTGCGACCACTTCGGCGATCATTTCCGTCACGTTGGCACCGACAAAGTGCGCACCCAGCCATTCGCCATACTTGGCATCGAAGATCACCTTCACAAAACCGTCGGTTGCACCGGCAGCCTTCGCTTTGCCTGAAGCCGAGAAGGGAAACTTGCCTACTTTAATCTCGTAACCTGCTTTCTTCGCAGCTTCTTCGGTATACCCTACCGAAGCGATCTCCGGCGAGCAATAGGTGCAGCCCGGAATGTTGTTATAGTTCAGCGGCTCGGGGTTCTGGCCGGCGATCTTCTCTACGCAAATGATCCCTTCGGCCGAGGCTACGTGCGCCAGCGCCTGGCCTTTTACGATATCACCGATGGCATATACGCCCGGCACGTTGGTTTTGTAGAAGTCGTCTACCACTACTTTGCCTTTCTCGGTCTTCACACCGACATCTTCCAGGCCTATACCTTCCAGGTTGGTCGCTACGCCGACAGCCGACAGAACGATGTCTGCTTCCAGCTTGATCTCGCCGTCCGGAGTTTTTACGGTCGCTACACAGCCTTTGCCCGAGGTATCGACCTTGGTCACTTCGGAGTTGACATAGATCTTCATGCCGTCTTTCTTGAAGATCTTATCGAGTGTTTTTGACACTTCCTCGTCCTCTACCGGCACGATGCGCGGCAGGAACTCGACGATCGTTACTTCCGTGCCCAGGGTATTGTAGAAGTAAGCAAACTCAACGCCAATGGCGCCCGAGCCTACCACCAGCATTTTCTTCGGTTGCTCCGGCAGTACCATCGCCTCACGGTAGCCGATGATCTTCTTGCCATCGATCTTCATGGCGGGCAGCTCGCGTGAACGGCCACCGGTAGCCAGGATGGTATGTTTGGCTTCGTAGTCGGTCTTCTTACCGGCGGCATCGGTCACTTCCACTTTGCCGCCTTTTTTCAATTTACCAAAACCCTCGATGAGGTCGATCTTATTCTTCTTGAACAGGAACTGAACGCCTTTGCTGTTGCTGCCGGCCACATCGCGGCTGCGCTTCACTATACCTGCAAAATCGGCCTTAAAGTCTTTTACGTCCACGCCGTAATCTTTGGCGTGCTTGATGTATTCAAAAACGTTCGCGCTTTTCAACAATGCTTTGGTGGGGATACAGCCCCAGTTGAGGCAGACACCACCTATTTCGGCCTTCTCCACTACCCCTACCTTCATTCCCAGCTGAGAGGCACGGATGGCTGCCACATACCCCCCGGGACCACTCCCGATCACAATCAGATCATATTTTGACATAGTATAGGATTTATAATTCGCTGCCAAATATACGCGGTGCCGCTACATTTACACAAGGTTTGAAATAAGGAATGCTCCCGGCATGCTTTTCTCGTGTTTTTGCTGGAATTGACTATTTTTGGCACTTTTTGGCAGCAGTCCTTCTGGGAAAACCAGCGGGCACAACATTTAATTTTAACACCGGAACTTGAACTTTTTCGTATGAAGCTATTACAAGGAAAAACAGCGCTTGTCACAGGCGCATCAAAAGGCATCGGCAGGTCTATTGCCTTGAAGTATGCCGAGCAAGGCGCACAGGTAGCCTTCACGTACTTGTCCAGCGTTGAGCAGGGACAAGCCCTCGAGGCAGAGCTCGCCGCCAAAGGTGTGAAGGCGAAAGGATACCGCTCAGACGCATCCGACTACGCGCAGGCGGAGAAACTGATCAACGATGTGATCGCCGACTTCGGCTCGCTGGACATCCTGGTAAACAATGCCGGCATCACTCAGGATACACTGCTGCTGCGCATGACCGAAGAGATGTGGGACAAAGTCATCAACGTCAACCTGAAGTCATGTTTCAACACCGTGAAAGCGGTCACCAAACAAATGATGAAACAGAAAGGTGGCTCGATCATCAACATGACCTCGGTAGTAGGCCTGAAAGGCAATGCCGGTCAGGGTAACTATGCCGCATCAAAAGCCGGCATCATCGGCTTTACCAAGTCGGTCGCCCTGGAATTAGGCTCGCGTGGCATTCGCGCCAACGCAGTGGCTCCCGGTTTCATCGAAACCGAAATGACCGCCGTGCTGGACCAGAAAGTGGTGCAAACCTGGCGCGACGCCATTCCGCTGAAACGCGGCGGCCGCCCCGAAGACGTTGCCGACGCATGCGTGTTCCTGGGCTCTGATATGTCTACGTACATCTCCGGCCAGGTGCTCCAGGTAGACGGCGGCATGCTGACCTAGGCATTAAAAACTTATCCGCCACAGGAAGTCACGCGCTTGTGGCGGTCTCTTTTACATCCCCCCCGGCGCGGTTCAAAAGCGCCTTCGCGACGTTGCCAGTGCGGTTTTTACACAATTCCACGAACACTTGTACGGTGTTTTGCCATAATTTTTTTCAGACGGTGTTTGGAAAGCAGCTTTTCAGGCTCTAGGTTTGTAGTATCAAAGTCGAATAGGCACATCTTGCTGATCGATTTATAAAGAAGCGCGGAGAGACAGGCTCTGAGAAGCGCTAGCAACCACTCCCAACAGGGAAAAGGTGCTAAATCCTGACTCCGGCCTGGATGGTCCAGACCGGGAAATATAAAACGATGAAAATGAAAAGCATCATCAACACCATCTTCCCAGGATCGGCCCCTTTGCAGGGTCCGCGTGCTTACGCCTCCGTTTTATTCAGTTCCATTATTTGTTGTATGTGCAACAACGCCTGTTGTTGTATGTGCCGTTGCTAATAGCGCATCGCCCATCAGCAACACACTAGCGCACGATCTACCCGGTGACAGGTATGGTTACGGCTACGTCCACGTCTGACAACATCCGACAAATCATTTTTCACTGAATAAAACATTCTCATCATGTCAACCTTACGTTTCGAAACACTTCAGCTGCACGCAGGCCAGGAAATAGATCCCACAACACGCTCACGTGCCGTTCCCATTTACCAGACGACATCTTACGGTTTCCGCGACTCTGAACATGGCGCCAACCTCTTTGCACTCAAAGAATTTGGCAACATCTATAGCCGTATCATGAATCCCACCAACGATGTGTTTGAAAAACGCATCGCAGCGTTGGAAGGCGGCGTTGCCGCACTCGCCACAGCCTCCGGACAAGCCGCCCAGTTCATCGCCCTCAATAATATACTTCAGGCCGGCGATAACTTTGTCACCACGTCGTTCCTCTATGGGGGTACCTACAACCAGTTTAAAGTATCTTTTAAGCGCCTCGGCATCGACGTACGCTTTGCCGAAGGCGACAAGGCCGAGTCCTTTGAAAAACTAATCGACAAAAACACCAAAGCCCTATACCTCGAGACGATCGGCAACCCGGGCTATAATATACCGGACTTCGAAGCACTCGCTGCGCTCGCCAAGAAGCATGACCTGCCTCTCATCGTCGACAATACCTTCGGTGCTGCCGGTTATCTCTTCCGCCCGCTCGAACACGGCGCGCACATCGTCGTAGCCTCCGCCACGAAATGGATCGGCGGCCATGGCACGTCGATCGGTGGTGTCATTGTTGACGGCGGTAACTATAACTGGGGCAATGGCAAATTCCCGCAGTTCACAGAGCCGTCGGAAGGATATCACGGCTTGAAATTCGCAGAAGTATTTGGCGAAGGGAATCCGCTGGGTCTGCCGAACATCGCTTATATCATTCGCGCCCGCGTGGAAGGCCTGCGCGACTTCGGCCCGGCCCTGAGCCCATTCAACTCCTTCTTATTACTGCAGGGATTGGAAACACTTTCGCTGCGCGTACAGCGGTCGGTCGATAATGCCCTGGCCCTTGCACAATGGCTGGAGCAGCACCCGCTCGTAGAAAAGGTGAGCTATCCCGGCCTGCCCGGCAATGCATACCACAAGCTGGCGAAGAAATACCTGCGCAATGGTTTTGGCGGTGTATTCTCGTTTACCCTACGCGGCACCAAACAGCACACCACGCGTTTTGTCGATAGTCTGAAACTGGTCAGCCACCTGGCCAATGTAGGCGACGCCAAAACGCTTATCATACAACCTTCGGCTACCACGCACCAGCAGCTTACGGACGCTGAGCAGGCCGCCGCCGGTGTATTACCAAACCAGCTGCGCATTTCGGCCGGCATCGAACACATCGATGACCTGAAAGCCGACCTGCAGCAAGCCTTCGACAAAGTGTTTGAAGGAGAGCTAGTATCCTAAGTTAAAGTAGTTTATAGAGTACCTGAACGTCCCTTTCCGGTAAGCCGGAAAGGCGACTTCGGGAGAGTAAGTGAAGCATGCAAAAACACGATCATACATTCCACCACCAGCATCCCTTCCCGCTCGAAGCCGGCGGCGTACTGCCCGGTTTTCAACTGCGGTATACTACCCTGGGGAAGCTCAACCACGATCGTTCCAACATCGTCTGGGTTTGTCACGCGCTAACCGGCAGCTCCGACTTCACCGACTGGTGGGGCGATCTGTTTCGCGAAGGCAGCGCGTTTGATCCCAACCATTACTTCATCATCTGCGCCAACATGCTCGGCGGCTGCTACGGTTCTACCGGTCCGCTGTCCATCAACCCTGAAACGGGCAAGCCGTTCTATCACGCCTTCCCGAAGCTGACAAACCGCGATACCGTGCGGGCCTTTGACCTGCTGCGTCAAGAGCTCCAGATCGATAGCATCCATACGCTCCTGGGCGGCTCTCTCGGCGGACAACAAGCGCTGGAGTGGGCCATTCAGCAACCCGGCGTCTTTAAACATTTTATCGCGCTGGCGACAAATGCCGCGCATTCGCCCTGGGGCATCGCCTTCAACGAAGCACAACGCCTGTCGATCGAAGCCGACCCTACGTGGAAAGAGAATGAACCGCACGCCGGTGCCCAGGGCCTCAAGGCCGCGCGCGCCATCGGCATGCTCTCCTATCGTTATTACGAAACATTCAACCAGACTCAGATCGAAAAGGACCACGACAAGCTCGACGACTTCCGCGCCGCCACCTACCAACGGTACCAGGGCGAGAAGCTCGTGAACCGCTTTAATGCCTTTTCCTACTATACACTGTCAAAAATGATGGACAGCCACAACGTCGGCCGTACGCGCGAAAGCATCGAGGCCGCATTGCAGACCGTCCGGGCCAGAACCCTTGTGGTCGGCATCGACACCGATATCCTCTTCCCGGTGCACGAGCAAAAATTCCTGGCCGCTAATATTCCGGGCGCCACGTACATCGAGCTCACCTCGCTCTATGGACACGACGGCTTCCTGGTGGAGTTCGAACAATTGGATTCAGTCATAAAACACTTTTATCAGCAAAAGCAATTAAGCACGGTATTATCATGAGAAAGAAACTTAAGTTAGGTCTGTTTGGATTCGGATGTGTGGGACAAGGACTCTATCACGTACTGAACGAAACGCACGGCAGCGTACAAGCCGAGATCAAAAAGGTTTGCGTTAAGAATAAAACCAAAGAACGTCCCGTAAACGACAACTTCTTTACCTTCGACAAAGACGAGATCCTTAACAACCCCGAGATCGACGTGGTCGTCGAGCTCATCGATGACGCCCGTGCTGCTTACGAAATTGTAAAGACCGCCCTCCTCAACGGCAAAGCCGTCATCACCGCGAACAAAAGAATGCTGGCCGAACACCTGCAGGAGATCTATACCCTGCAGCAACAAACCGGTCTGCCGGTATTGTACGAAGGAGCCGTGTGTGGCAGTATCCCCATTCTGCGCAACCTCGAAGAATATTATGACAACGATCTGCTCAACAGCATCGAAGGCATCTTCAACGGCTCCACCAACTACATACTCACCAAGGTATTTGAAGAAAAGAAGAGCTACGCCGACGCGCTGAAGAAAGCGCAGGAGCTGGGCTTTGCCGAAAGCGACCCGAGCCTCGACGTAAAAGGCTACGATCCCAAGTATAAACTGGTCATTGCCATTGCCCATACCTTCGGTCTGTTTGTGAACCCCGAAGACGTGATCAATATCGGCATCGACAAGATCTCCGACCAGGACCTGAAGTTCGCCCGCGACAACGGTTACTTCATCAAACTCATCGCCCGCTCTTTCCGCATCCAGGACAAAGTATACGGTTTTGTAGCACCCCAATTCGTAGAAGCCACTAACCCGCTCGCCTCGGTGCGGAACGAATACAACGCCGTACAGGTACAAGGAGCGTTTGCTGAAAAACAGCTGTTCATCGGCAAAGGCGCCGGCAGCTATCCCACCGGGTCAGCCGTATTGTCCGATATCTCCGCCCTGTCCTACGACTACGCTTACGAGTATAAAAAATTCCACCAGGCCGATCGCTTCGAGTTCTCGAACGACCTGATCGTAGACGCGCACGTAAGCTTCGACGACTCGATCAAGATCTCCATCCAGGATTTCGAGCAGTTCCAGTCGGGCTACGCCGCCAGCGGCAAGCAATACATGGTCGGCCAGGTACGCCTCTCGAAGCTGCGTGAGTGGTCGCAGCAGGATGGCGTGGGGATTATCCTGGCGCAACAGGCTACTTTCACGCCGGTGGCTTCGGCTGTGAAGACAGAGCAGGCTGTGGCTTAGTCTCTGCCCCGCCCCCCGGCGGGACACCGACACCAGACGCACAAAAAAAGGCGGGACATTCATCCCGCCTTTTATACTATATCGTGCATCAAATTACTGTTCCCCTGGCACAATCTTCTCTACGCGCAGTCCCACGGCCAACACCCCGTCGAGTGTATCCTTCCGCATAAATTGCTCGAGCCTGACCGTATACCTTCCAGCCTTGGGAAACTGATAGTTACTGAGCAGCACCAACTGGTGATCATAAATATCCCCCAGCCCGCTGGTCCCCAGGGGCTTGCCCGACTTGGCGTCGAACAAATAATTGCCGAGCAAGTTCTTATGCAGCTGTGTGCCCGTAGAGTCCTGTAGATAATACGTAATAAAGATCCTCGACCACGGGTATGACACTTCATTCCGGATGTTTCCGATAATATCATACCGCGCCTGCGGATCGTGTATATCAAATTCAAATTCCGGCTTCTCCGACACGAGCCAGTGACGGTCCTCAAAGTCTACATACTTTTCATAAACGCGGTTATCGTCACCACAGGCCACCACCAGCAGTCCTGCAACGATCATCCATACAGCTCTCACGCTCATTGCGGATTCTCGGGTTTGGGCGTTTGACCATCTCTTTCGCCGCGGTTCTCACGGTTTTGACCGCCACCGCGGTTGTCGCGATTTCCACGGTTACGGTTTCGGTTCCGCCCTTCGCGGTTGCCGCCACCACCTTCGCCGCCACCACCGCCACGCTGCTCGCGGTTACCACGATTCTGACCCTGGCCCTGACGGTTCTGCGGATTATTCTGCTGCTGTCTGTTGCCACCGCCGCCCGTATTTCGTTGTTGCTGTTGCGGCCGCCCTCCGACGTGCGCCTGGTCGCCCGGCGCATTGTGCACTTCTTTCGCTGGTGCTGTACCTTCGGCACCTGCAGCCTGAGCGTTGGCATTTCCGCCTCCGTGACCACCGCCGTGGGGTTTCTTCTTTTTCTTCTTGTTGCGCGACTTGTTCTTGAACTTCTTGTCCATCTGGTCCAGGTCGCTGTTCAGCGGCCCGGTGGTCACCTTCTCCTCGACTATGTCGATGTCCAGTGTCGCAGGGCGTTTGCCCTCGCGGTTCATCCGCAGGATGTGGTTCACGCGCTCGATGTTGAGCGGGTACCAGGTATTTTCTTCCTTGAAGCCAAACCACATGATCTTGCGGAAGATATCCGTCTTCTGCAGCGTGGCTTCGCCCTTCTCGGTCAGCAGCGGCGCTTCGATCTTGGGTATATCTTCCAGCGCGTCCATATAGGTTTCCAACTCGTAGTTCAGACAGCACTTCAGGCGTCCGCACTGCCCGGAAAGCTTGCTGGGGTTCAGTGACAGGTTTTGATAGCGCGCGGCGCTGGTCGCCACGTTCTTGAAATCGCTCAGCCACGTCGAGCAGCACAGCTCGCGGCCGCAGACACCGATGCCGCCGAGGCGGCCCGCTTCCTGGCGCAGGCTGATCTGCCGCATCTCCACGCGGATCTTAAACTCGCCGGCCAGTATTTTGATCAGCTCGCGAAAGTCAACGCGGTCGTCGGCCGAATAAAAGAACGTAGCCTTGATGTTGTCGGCCTGGTATTCAATATCCGACAGTTTCATTTCCAGTTTCAGGTCGCGAATGATCTCGCGCGTACGATACAGGGTAGGCAGCTCGCGTTTTTTTACCTCTTCGAATTTCTCGAGGTCCTTCTGGTGGGCCAGGCGGTATATCTTTTTGATCTCGCCGTCGTTGGCGATCTTCTTCTTTTGCATCTGCAACCGCACCAGCTCGCCCTGCAGCGATACATGGCCGATGTGGTGGCCGTTGGGAACTTCTACGACCACGGCGTCGCCGGTGGTCAGCAGCAGTTTGTCAACATTGCGAAAGAACTCCTTACGGCCGTTCTTGAAGCGTACTTCGACGATCGCAAATTTATCTTCTACCGGCATGTCCATGTTCGACAGCCAGTCAAATACATTCATCTTATTACAGCCGCCGGTCTCGCAGGCGCCGTTGTTCTGGCAGCCGGCGACTTTGCCGTCCTTGCTCTTGGTTCCACAGGAACATCCCATAGTGGTTATATTTTAAAGTTCAACAAATCCTGGCCGATATCCTTCCGGAAGTACAGGCCATCCCATTGAATCTGACCGGCCACTGCGTAGGCCTTTGCACGAGCATCCTCCAGCGACGATCCCTTGCCCGACACGGCCAGCACACGCCCGCCTTCGGTCACGACCTTGTCCTGTTGCTGCCGGGTTCCGGCATGGAAGACCAGCGTAGGCTCATAACTACCCAGCCCGCCAATCACCTTGCCTTTTTCGTAGTCGCCCGGGTAGCCGCCCGACACCAGTGCGATCGTCACGGCGTGGTCCGGATCGATCTCGATGGTCTTGCCTTGCAGCGAGCCTTCGCCCACGGCCACCAGCAGGTCCACCAGGTCGCTCTTGATCCGGGGCATCACGGCCTGCGTCTCGGGATCGCCCATGCGGGCGTTATACTCGATAACATAGGGCGTACCCCCCACATTCATTATCCCTACGAATATAAATCCTTTATAATCAATACCATCTTTTTGAAGTCCGGCAATAGTAGGTTTTACTACCTCGTCTTCTACCCGCTTCATAAAGGTCGGGGTAGCAAACACCACCGGCGACACAGCACCCATACCGCCCGTGTTCGGACCGGTATCGCCGTCGCCGATACGCTTATAGTCCTTTGCCTCTGGCAGGATGACATAATCTTTGCCGTCGGTCAAAACAAATACCGACACCTCGATGCCGTTCAGGAACTCTTCGATCAGCACCTTGGCGCTGGCCTCTCCGAACTTCTTGTTTACCAGCATGTCTTTGATCACCGCCTTCGCTTCAGTCTGGCTCAGGCTGATGATCACACCCTTACCCGCTGCCAGGCCGTCGGCCTTTAAAACGATCGGGGGCTTACACGTGCTGATATAATCCATGGCCTGGTCCAGTTCGGCGGCCATAAACGTGCGGGCCTTGGCGGTAGGGATGCCATTCCGCACCATAAACTGCTTGGAAAAATCCTTGCTCCCCTCCAGCTGGGCACCCACTTTGCCGGGGCCTACGATCAGGATATGTTTCAGCGCTGCGTCTTGCTCGAAATAGTCGCGGATGCCTTTTACCAGCGGGGCCTCGGGGCCGACCACCAGCAGACTGATGGATTGGGCGATGCAAAACTCGCCAAGTTTAGAAAAGTCATCGGCTGCAATAGGCACATTCTCCGCTACCTGGGCCGTGCCGGGGTTGCCGGGGGCCACAAACAGCTTGCTGCACCGCGGGCTTTGACGGATCTTCCACGCCAAAGCATGCTCCCTGCCGCCGTTACCAATTATGAGGATATTCATGGGTTCAAATCTCGTTGAACCTCAAAGATAGACGCGAAATCCGGTAATAAAAACAATCCGGCCGGCCGTAGCGCCCCGATACAAGGGTGCCCTACCGGCCGGCCGGCAACTGGGATTTCTTAGTTCGCGTATTCCGACATGAATTTGATGCGCATCAGGCGGATCTCTTCCTCTGAATAGTCGGCGATAGAATCGTCATTCAGGGCGGCCTCCATACTGTCCGTATCCGTATTCATGAAGTAATCGTGTATGTCGTCCTGTTTGTGCTCGTCCAGAACCTGGTCAATGTAATAGTTCAGGTTCAGCTTCGTGCCCGAGTAGCAGATGTTTTCGATCTCTGTCAGCATGTCGCTGAACGACAGCTTCACGGTCTCGGCAATCTCCTCCAGGTCTACTTTGCGATCGATCTGCTGGATGATCAGGATCTTGGTCTTCGATTTGTTCACCGACGACTTCACCACCACCTCGTTGGCAGTCTCGATGTCGTGCTCGTCGACAAATTGCTGAATAAGCGTCAGGAATTCCTGACCGAACTTGTTCACCTTGCCCATGCCGACACCGTTCACCTGGGCCAGCTCGTCCTTGGTGGTCGGGTACGTAGTCGCCATTTCCTCCAGCGACGGATCCTGGAAGATCACATACGGCGGCAGGTTCTTGTCCTTGGCGATCTTCTTGCGCAGGGTCTTCAGCATCTCGAACAACTTCACATCGTACGATTTGGTGTTGACCGGCACGCGCTCGGCCGACTCTTCCTCTTCGTCCACGGCCGTGGTAAAGTCGTGGTCGCGGGCGAGCTCGATCGCATGCGGCTTCTTCAGGAAGTCCTCTCCTTTTCGCGAGATTTTCAGCGCACCGATGTTGTCGATGTCTTTTTCCAGGTATTGATAGATCAGCGTCTGGCGGATCACCGACTTCCAGTAGTCGATGTCCTCGTCACCACCCTTGCCATACACGGCCAGGTCGAAGTGACCATAGCTTTTCACATACTCATCTTCCGTACCGCGGATCACGTTCACCAGGTGGTTCAACCCAAAGCGCTCGTTGGTTTGTTTTACCGCTTGCAGCACCAGCTTTACCGCTTCTGTGCCGTCAAAACGCTCGCGCGGGTGTACGCAGTTGTCGCACATGCCGCAGTTCTCCTGCGTATACTCCTCGCCGAAGTAGTGCAGCAACTGGCGACGGCGGCATACCGGCGATTCGGCATAGTATTCCATTTCCTGTAACAGGATGCGTGCGTTCTCACGCTCTTGTACCGGCTTGTCTTTATTGAACTTTTCGAGCTTGTTCAGGTCGTTGTGGCTATAGAACATCAGGCAGTGCCCTTCCAGGCCGTCACGGCCACCGCGGCCCGTCTCCTGGTAATAACCTTCCAGCGACTTCGGCACGTCGTAGTGCACGACAAAGCGAACATCGGGCTTATCGATCCCCATGCCGAAGGCGATGGTGGCCACGATGATATCCACTTCTTCGTTCAGGAAGTCGTCCTGGTTCTTCATCCGCACATCCGGATCGAGGCCGGCATGGTACGGAGCAGCTTTAAAGCCGTTTACATTCAGCAGCTGGGCGATCTCCTCTACCTTTTTACGGCTGAGGCAATAGATCACACCGGACTTGCCTTTGTTATCCTTCAGGAATTTGATCAGCTGTTTCTTCGTCTCTTTTTTCGGACGAACCTCGTAGAACAGGTTCTTGCGGTTGAAGGAAGAGATAAACACATCGGCCTCTTCCATCTGCAGGTTCTTCTGGATATCGATCTGTACCTTCGGCGTAGCCGTCGCGGTCAATGCGATCACCGGCATGTCGCCCAGGTTCTGGATCATGTTCTTAATGCGGCGATACTCCGGGCGGAAGTCGTGGCCCCATTCGGATATACAGTGCGCTTCATCGATCGCGACAAAGGCTACATTTACTTTCTTGAGGAACTCGATCGTCTCTTCTTTGTTCAGCGACTCGGGCGCAACGTATAACAGTTTTACGTTGCCGTTCATACAATCTTTCTTCAGTCGCGTGATCTCACTCTTGCTGAGTGTAGAGTTTAAGAAGCGGGCGTTTACACCATACGCATTCATTTGATCCACCTGGTTCTTCATGAGTGCGATGAGCGGCGATATAACAATGGCAAGCCCGTCTTTCATCATGGCCGGCAACTGATAGCACAACGACTTACCAGCGCCCGTAGGCATGATGACAAATGTATTTCTACCATCCAGCAGATTGCGGATAATCGTCTCCTGATTACCTCTGAACTGGCTGTACCCGAATATTTCTTTGAGTCTTTCTTTTAGCGCATCTTTCTCTTCTACCAACATCATTTCGTCTGATAAGTTATATCTTTGTCCACAGACAAAGATAATTTTGAAAAGGCATTGAATTTAGGAAAAAATATCAAAAAAATTGCACAGGAGGTATTAATAAACGAATCCTTAGCAATTCAGAAACTCACCAATTTTATTGACGATAGCTTCGAAGCCTGCGTGAACGAAATTTATTCTGCCAGCGGGCGGGTTGTCATTACAGGCGTTGGCAAAAGTGCCATCATTGCCAATAAAATTGTTGCTACGTTGAACTCTACCGGAACCCCGGCGCTGTTTATGCACGCCGCAGATGCTATACATGGCGATCTTGGCATGATCCAAAAACAGGACATCGTCATTTGCATTTCCAAAAGTGGCAACACCCCGGAAGTCAAAGTACTAATTCCGTTATTGAAACGCAGAGGATCAAAGCTTGTTGCCCTTGTGAGCAATACAAATTCATATTTAGCACAGCAAGCCGATTTTATACTCAATGCAACGATTGCGGAGGAAGCGTGCCCCAACAACCTGGCGCCGACCACCAGCACCACCGCCCACATGGCCATGGGCGATGCGCTGGCCGTATGCTTGCTCGAGCTTCGCAATTTTAGCAGCAAAGACTTTGCCGAGTTCCACCCCGGTGGATCCCTGGGCAAACAATTATACCTCAAGGTCTCCGACATCTATATCAACAACCAGTTACCGCTGGTAGGTCCCGAATCGCCGTTGAAAGATGTTATCATGGAAATCTCGTCAAAAAGACTAGGTTGTACCGCTGTCGTTGACACCGATCGCAACCTCCTGGGCATCATTACCGACGGCGACTTGCGACGCATGCTCGAAAAGAGCAGTGACCTCACCCAGCTTGCCCACCTCCAGGCCGCCGACATTATGAGCCCTAATCCCAAAAGGATCGAAAAAGATGAATTTGCCGTCAAAGCCTTACATCAAATGCAGGCCAATAATATTACCCAATTGGTTGTGCTCGAAGGCAACAAAGTGGCCGGCTTTATTCACCTGCACGATCTGCTGAAGGAAGGAATCGTTTAAAAAACCAGAAAAGTCTTTTATAAAATTCTGCATCTAACGTCTTTTGTAAAACGTCTTATCGACAAAAAACTTAAATGAATCGAAATCTGTATGTTGTCCTCATGGCCGGTGGCGTAGGCGTTCGCTTTTGGCCATATAGCCGTAATTCCAAACCCAAGCAATTCTTAGACGTACTCGGTACAGGAAAAACCTTACTTCAATCCACGTTTGAGCGTTTCCTGCCGATCTGCCCCCAGGAGAACATATTTGTCGTCACACATGAAGAGCACGCCGCCCTCGTACGACAACAACTGCCGGGTCTGGGCGATGACCAGGTCCTGACCGAGCCCATGCGGAAGAACACCGCCTGCTGCATTGCATACGCCAGCTATAAGATCGCCAAACGCAACAGCGAAGCTGTGATCATGGTCACCCCCTCCGATCACCTCATCCTCAAAGAACAAGAGTTTCAGGATGTCATCCGCAAGGCCGCCGATCAGGCCCGCGTACAAGACAAGCTCATTACCCTCGGCATTACCCCCACCCGTCCCGAAACGGGATATGGCTACATACAATATCACACCGAAAAGGCCTTCGCCAAAAAGGTAAAGACCTTTACCGAAAAACCCGAGCTGTCGCTCGCCAAGAAATTCATTGAAAGCGGCGACTTCGTGTGGAACTCCGGCATCTTTATCTGGGGGGTGCAAGCCATCCTGGAGGCCTTCCACGAGCACCTGCCAGAAATGTCGGAAGTGTTTGACGAAGGCGTAAAGCCCCGCCTCGATACACCCGGCGAAAAGGACGCCATCCTCAGCGCCTACTCCCAATGCAAAAGCATCTCCATCGACTACGGCGTCATGGAGAAAGCCACCAACGTCTACGTATGCTTAGGCAACTTTACCTGGAGCGACCTGGGATCGTGGGGATCGATACACGACATCTCGCCCAAAGACGAGAACAACAACGTCATCAGCGCCAATGCCCAGGTGTACGACACCCGCAACTGTATCGTCAAGGGCTCGCCCGATAAGCTGATCGTTGTACAGGGATTGAACGGCTACCTCGTCGGCGAGTTCGGCAACGTGGTGATCGTGTGTGAGAAAGATAAGGAAGAGCAGTTCAGGCGGTTTGTCAATGACTTGAAAGCCCGCCCGAACGCGAACGATTACTTATAAGCCTTACCAGAGCTTTTCAGGATACTCGCCTTTTGCGATCAGCGCCCGGATCTTGGACGACACTTCTTCTTTGTCCTCTTTATAGGTAACGCCAAACCAGATGTTGCCGCCGCCCAGTACCTTCACTTTGCCCAGACCACGGTGGATCAGCTCGTTTACGATCAGCGGTATATAAAACTCGGACTTGAGGTTCTGATGATTTTCTTTCAGAAAGTCGTCGAACATCGACGAGGCCAGCGCAAACACCGATGGGTGAAAGCCCCAGAAGTTCATCGACGTCGGTGCCGACGGATCCAGCACGCGGTCGCCGGAGGCTTCCTTCGAAATAACCTTACCCTGCTCGGTCACAATAGTCGTGCGCTCCACGACCGACTGCAGGTAGCCCTCGGCATCCTGCTCGCCTACACCACGCGATACGCTGCCGTGCTCGGACAATACATTGCTCAAGGTAAAGCCTACCATGGCGTGTGCCCCGGTCGTGTCGTTCTTGAAATAATGGGCAACAGAAGCGAAAGCCTCCTTGCCATAAAAGTCGTCGGCATTGATCGCCACGAACGGCTCCTGAATGACATCCTTGGCACACAGCAACGCATGGCCTGTGCCCCAGGGCTTGGTGCGCTCGGTAATATCATAAGAAGCAGGGATGAGCTTATCGATGGACTGTACAACAAATTCAACCGCTACCTTGCCTTGCAGTTTTGGCAGGAACTTCTCCTTCACCGTTTCGAGGATCTCGTCACGCACGATAAATACGACCTTTGTAAAACCCGCCCGTACAGCATCAAAAAGGGAATAATCCATGATGGTTTCGCCGCTGGGACCAAACCCGTCTATCTGTTTAATGCCCCCATAGCGGCTTCCCATGCCGGCGGCCATAACTAAAAGGGTGACTTTTTTTTGTGTGCGATTTGGTGTGTCCATTGGGTTTTAGTTTATTTCAGATGAATAGAACGTAGTGTTTGCGCAAACATTCTGTTTTTTGGAAGGATTTTAACGGGTTCTACGGGAATGCTCCAAGTCTTCTCCGGACAAACTGAAAAAATAATCTTCAAAGGCCCGCGCTTTAAAAAGTAATAAGGGCCCAAAAATAGGAGTTTTAGAACATGTGTGCATAAAACACACGAACAATAATAACCTAAATACCTAACCCTAAAACCTAAATCACACCTGTATGACCAATCAAAAGAATGGATACCTGGTGCCGATGATCATCATCGGAACGCTCTTCTTCATCTTTGGCTTTGTTACCTGGGTTAACGGTACCCTTATACCGTACCTCAAGATAGCCTGCCAGTTGGAGAGCGATTTCCAGGCCTATCTCGTAACCACTGCTTTCTTTATTGCCTATGGTGTGATGGGTATACCTTCTTCCTATGTACTAAACCTTACCGGCTATAAAAAGGGTATGGCCGTCGGCCTGCTGGTGATGGCCGTGGGTGCCGCTACCTTTATACCGGCGGCGCAAGCCCGCAACTATAACCTGTTCCTGACCGGCCTCTTTATCATAGGCACCGGCCTGGCCTTGCTGCAAACGGCCTCCAACCCGTACGTTACCATCCTCGGCCCGATCGAAAGCGCAGCCCAGCGTATCAGCATCATGGGGGTCTGTAACAAGGTGGCAGGTATCCTGGCGGGTATAATTTTCGGCTATATCGCCCTCAAAGATGCCGACCACCTGACCGCCAGCCTGAAGGCCATGGACGCTGTGGCAAAAGAAGCACAGCTAAACGAGCTCGCATCGCGCGTAATCGTTCCCTATATCATTATTACGGCCGTCCTCGTGGTCCTGGCCGTCGCCGTCATCTTGTCATCGCTACCCGAGATCAACGAAGAAGATTCCGAGGAAGGTACCGACACTTCTGCCAGCAGCAAGACCAGCATCTTCCAGTTTCCGCACCTGTTCTTAGGCGCGCTCGCGCTCTTTGTATATGTGGGAGTAGAAGTAATGGCGGCCGATACGATCATTAGCTACGGCAAATATTTAAATATTGAGATGTCCACGGCCCGCTACTTCTCACAGGCTACGTTGGGCTTTATGTTGTTGGGGTATATCACCGGCATCTTTACGATCCCGCGCATACTCTCACAAGAGCTTGCCATGAAGATCTGCGCCATTTCGGGGGCCATCTTTACCGTGCTGGCCGTGCTGACATCAGGCGCGACATCGGTTCTTTTTATCGCCCTGCTGGGTCTCTCGAATTCGCTCATCTGGCCGGCCGTATGGCCGCTGGCGCTGGAAGGCCTCGGCAAATTCACCAAGCTCGCCTCGGGCCTGCTGGTAATGGCCATCGCCGGCGGCGCTATCCTGCCGCTGATCTACGGCTCGCTGTCCGACAAACTGCACAACGCACAGACCGCCTACTGGATCATGCTGCCCTGCTACTTGTATATTCTGTATTTCGGCACGAAAGGACACTTAGTCGGCCGCAAGAAATAATGGCCGGCTAGTGCATAGCCTTTAAGATCTTCATCAATACCTTTTCCTCTGCGGTGAGATCAGCCTGTCCGTCGTTTACTTCGATAGCATCCAGCTCCTGAAAGTAACGTTGCAGGTTGTTCTCCTCGTAGAGGCGAACCAACGACGGGTGAACATAATACTTACGGCACACCGTGCGCGTGTTCCCCAGCCTCTTACTGACCGCGTCCAGCGCGCTTAAAATATTGCGCTTCACTTCGGCCGCCGTGGCCACTTCGCCCGCCGTCTTCAGCTCCCGTAGAAAGTGCAACGATCCCGCCCAGGTACGGAAGTCCTTGGCCGTAAACTCAAAATCCGTTACACGCTGTATATACGCGTTGACCATGCCCGAGTCGATCGGGTGCCGCAAGCCGTCGCGGCCGTAATATTGGAACAACTCCTTGCCCGGTATCTCGCGGCACTCTTTCACAATACGCGCCAGGCGCTTGTTGCGTAACGACACATTGTGAAATATACCCTTCTTGCCTTTGAACGAAAACTGCAGGTTGTTACCCTCGATCGATACGTGCTTGTCCTTTAATGTCGTTAACCCATACGAGCCGTAAAGCTTTTCATACCCCTCATTACCGATGCGGATATAGGTGCGTTCCATCAGGGCGATTACCGCCGCCAAGACCTTCTCTTCGCAGAGCTCCCGCCGGCTCAGGTCCTTTTCCAATTGTAGCCGCAACGCCGGCAATGCCTTGCCAAACTCATAGAGGCGGTGGAACTTGGTTTCGTTCCGCAACGCCGACCACAACGGATGGTACCGATATTGTTTGCGCTTACGCAGATCAAACCCCGTTGCCTGAATGTGGCCCATCGGATCGACGCAGATCCACACGTCGGTCCAGGCCGGCGGAATGGCCAGCCTGCGGATCCGCAGGATCTCTTCTTTGTCACGGATGGGCTTTCGGTCTAAGATATACGCAAAACCCTTGCCCTTGCGCAAGCGGGAAATGCCGCGTGAGGTGTCCGTTATATATCTCAGGGAAACCGCCTTCGCCGCCTTGGCGTAGTTGCGGTCTATGCCAATGAACTCGCGGTGTGTTAACGATACGGAAGGTATATCCATAGCAGTATATAGAAAAAAGTCAGGGCAAAATACCCTGACCTGATACGCTGACGGGAAGCTGTAACCTTACTCCTGGTCAGCCGTTTCGTTGATATCCTCTTCGGCCAGCGACGTGAGCAGCTCATCGCATTCTTTCTCTTCGTCCAGTGTCTGACCTAACAAATTCTTGATGTCCTCACGTCTCATGGTTTTGGCCAGCTGGGCCAGGCCGCCGTACGTGGCGATCTCATAATGCTCCGCTTTCTGCGCCGCCAGGATCAGTCCCACGTCGCGCGTAGCAGAACCGTCCTCGGTCTCGGCAATGATGCTCTCGCCTTCTTTGATAATGCCTTCCATGGCGTCGCATTTTTTGGCCTGCGGCTTTTTGTCCAGCATCTCAAATACCTTTTCCAGACGGGAAATATGCTCTTGTGTTGCCACCAGGTGGTCTGCAAACGCATTGGCCAGCTCTTCTGAAGTCGCCGCCTTTTGCATTTTCGGCAGGGCCTTTGTCAAATGCTTTTCAGCCCAATAGATGTCTTTGAGCTCTTCCACAAAGAAATCCTCCAGCAAAGAAGCATCGTCTTTCGATGCAGCTTTTTTCGATTTTGATGTTGTCTTTTCCATGGTAATCCTGAAGTTTAATAGGTTGTTGCAGCAACGCTAAAAAATCATATACGCCACGGGCTTTGTATACGATAAAGCCCCCTGTAGATAGGCATCCACGCCTGCGGCACAATTGTCCGCATTGACGCTATTTATCTACAGCAGCGCTGTTTGCCTCGGCTTCCCGGCGTTCCCGCTTTTCTTTTTTGCGGAAATATCCTCGCAACAAAAAATTGTGCTGCATTGCCTCCATATTTTCATCCAGCTTGGCCGACGCGCTCTGCGCGCTGATCATCGTTTCTTCCATCCGGCTTGCGAAGGTTGTATCGGCCAGTAATTTGCCCAGCGCGTTATCGTTGCTATTCACCTTCGACACCACTTCTTCCAGCTCGGCGGCGATCTTAGCAGAATTGGCCGATACCTTTTGGACATTGGCCAACGCGTCGTCAAACACCGTGGCCATCGTCGTATCCGACACGAGCTTGTGAATAACCCCTTCGCCATGCTTCATCTCATACACCAGCGCATTAAGCTCTGCCGACGCCCGGTTCATGTTCGCACCCACCTGCCGCAGGTTTGTAGCGGTCTGGCGCAGATCATGCGAAAAGGAGCCCTTGTCGGTGATCAGATCTCCCACGATACCCTGTCCGTCGCTCACGCGACGCGAAAGTTCCTTTAGATCGAACGTAAGCGAACGTGTATTCTCGCCAACATCCTTGGCAATGTTAATGAGGTCCTGCGTATCGGTAGGCGACAATGAATTGATCGTATCGTTGTCCGCAATATTTTCCGGCGCAGTGCCGGGCCGGATCACCACGATCTTGTTACCCACCAAACCGTCCGAGCCGACCGACGCCATGGCATCGCGCCGGATAAATTCATTTTGCTTTTCCTTCAGCAGCATCGTCACCAGCACCTTCCCCTCCGAAGCAATATTCACATCGCGCACCGTGCCGATCTTTACTCCGGACAGCCACACGTTATCACCACGCTTGAGGCCCTCCACATTCTTGAAGACCGCCATGACGGTGATCGTGCGGCTGAACAAGTTGTTTTCACTGCCGATAAAGAACGCCGCAAGGATAAACAACAATACCCCGGCCACGACAAATATCCCGAGCTTGATATCCTGTTTTACTTCTGCTGTTTTCATGATCGTATAGACTTAATGTTTCCGGTAATACTGTCAATAGTTAAAGAAAGGCTCCAGTTCGGGATCGGTAGTTTGTTTGATCTCATCAAACGTACCCTCCAGTTTATTATATCCTCCCACCAGCGCAATGACGCGGTCCGCCGTGTGGCGGGCACTGCTGATGTCATGGGTAATGATGATGGAAGCTGTTTTATATTTGTCGCGCACCTTGACGATCAGCTCATTGATCTCGATCGACGTGATCGGGTCCAACCCGGCCGTAGGCTCGTCGTACAGCATGATCTTCGGGTTCAGGATCAACGTCCGGGCAATCCCCACACGTTTTTTCATCCCCCCCGACAGCTCCGAGGGCATCTTGTCGATGGCCGACTCTAACCCCACATCCTCCAACGCGCGCACCACACGCTCGTTCAATTCTGCGGGATCGTAAATGCCCAAATTACGTTTGAGTGGAAACTCGAGGTTCTGTCGCACCGTCATCGAGTCGTACAGAGCGCTGCCTTGAAAGGAAAATCCTACCTGGAGTCGCAGCTCGTTCAGCTCATCCTGGCTCAGCTTTAGCACATCGTACCCGAGAATGTTGATCGAGCCGGCATCGGGTTTGATCAGCCCCACCATGCATTTGATCAGCACCGATTTACCGGTGCCCGAACGGCCGAGGATCACCAGGTTCTCACTTGCATAGAGATCCAGGTTCACATCGCGCAACACGTCCACATCACCGAAAGACTTTTGCAGGTTGCGCACCCGTGCAACAACGGCATCGTCAGACCGAGGGCCCGTGGCCGAAGAGGTATAGCGATCGTTTTGCAGCGGCGAGGTCATCGACGGAAGAGGTTAATGAATTGAAGGCTTAGCAAGTCCAGAATAAAGATCAGGATCATCGATGCCACCACGGCCGCATTGGCCGCGCGCCCAACCCCTGTCGTACCTCGCTCGGCATGAAAGCCCGCGTAACATCCCACAATGCCGATCGCAAAGCCAAAGAATGCCGCCTTGATGATCGACGAGAATATATCGACATAAGTAACCGATACGGCTACCTCGTTGAAGTATAACATAAAGCTGGAATGATTGATCACGTTTACTGTAAAATATGACCCCAGCAATGCCATCACGTCGGCATATACGACCAGTAGCGGCAGCATCAGCGTGGTGGCTGTGATGCGGCTTACCACCAGATAAGAGAAAGGCCGCGTGCCTGACACCTCCATGGCATCGATCTGTTCCGACACACGCATGCTCCCCAGCTCCGCGCCGATGTTAGACCCGAGCTTACCGGCACAGATCAAGCCTGTGATCAACGGACCCAACGAACGCACCACCGCTTGCGATACCAGCGACGGCAGCCACGACTCTGCACCAAACGATGCGAGCGACGGCCGTGATTGACGGGTAAATACGATGCCTGCCAAAAACGATGTAAACGTAATGAGGAATAACGACCGGTTGCCCACCACAAAACATTGGTGCAGTGTCTCCTTCCACTCATACGGCGGCATGACGGTCTCGCGCACCGCACGCGCTACAAACCGGTATATATCAGCAATGCGCAATAAAAAGGTCCTGATTTTCATGAAGTGAAGTGCTATGCTTTCAACAGCACTATGTAAAACTTGTACCCCGCCTGCAATCGCCTGTGCACGGCAGCGCTGTGAAAAAAAATACCCAATAGCGCAGACGAACGGTTATTTCCCGGAACCGCCCAGACCGTGCTGTGCAGGCACTGTATATAGGGTACAGTGCCTCGGTGTTACAATGGCAAGCTTTTTTATTCTACACTCCCGAAACAATTAACAAACTAAAAAAACACTGTATATGAGATCACTATTGTATCTGATCGCAGTCATCCTGATCATCGGCTGGTTGCTGGGCGTATTCTATTATAGCGCTACTGGCCTGATCCACGTCCTTATTGTATTGGCCGTCGTCTCCCTGTTACTGGGCATAATTCGACGAGCCTAGCGCGCTCCCCACCTGCAAGAAAGCCCGCCGAAGCCTTGGCGTAAGCGGGCCATGCACAATATTTGTAGGCGGGGAGTATATATAAACTAAAATAAAAAGTGTATGAAAACCGTACAGCGATTGATTTCGAGATCGACCTTGCTGCTGGCCGCCGCGGCCATTACAGCAGGTTTGCTTGGCGGCTGCCAGGCAAATAATACCATGAAAGGCGGCGCCATCGGCGCCGGTGCCGGGGGTGCTATCGGCGGCGTGATCGGTCACCAGTCGGGTAACACCGCCATCGGCGCCATCATCGGTGCCACCGTAGGCGGCGCTGCCGGCGCATTGATCGGCCGCCAGATGGATAAGCAGGCAGAAGAAATTAAGCGCGACCTCGAAGGCGCGCAAGTAGAGCGCGTCGGCGAAGGCATCAAGATCACCTTCAACTCGGGATTGCTCTTTGCCCTGAACTCGTCGCAGCTGAACAATACCACACAGCAAAACCTGCGTGAGCTTGCCGCCACGCTGAACAAGTATGAAGACACGGAGATCCTGATCGAAGGTCATACCGACAACAGCGGTACCGACGACCATAATCAAAAACTGTCGGAAGAACGCGCAAGGGCTGTAGCATCCTACCTCGCGGGCCAGGCAGTAAAAAACGGACGACTCCAGACTGTCGGATACGGCGAAAGCCAACCGGTTGCAGACAATGCCACCGACAACGGCCGCGACCAGAATCGCCGGGTGGAAGTAGCGATCTACGCGAATAAAAAAATGAAGAAGCTCGCTGAAAAGAATCAGTTGGGTAACTCCTAAGTAACATCTGCTATATCTTTGATCCCTGGAGGAGGAAACTCCTTCGGGGATTTTTTTGAGAGCCCGGCCCCGGGTGTATTATGAAACGTAAAAAACTCCTGCTGATCCTCGCTGCCTGCATTCCCGTATGTTTACTGGCGTACATCGGCTATACACAGTTGCCCACACTTTTGCAGCAAAAGGCCCGCGTCGCCGTGGCTGACCTGAAGCAGCAGGGTATTGAAATACGGTATGATTCATTACACATCGACCTGGCCAGCATGAATGTGGCCCTGGACTCGTTCGAGCTGAACATTCCCGCGCAACGATTACACCTTCGCGCACCGTATATCGAGATCTCTTCCATCAGGCTCCTGCCCCTGCTTTTCCGCAAGCGCCTGCACATCACCCGCGCCCGCGTGGATCACCCCACACTTACGCTGGTAAAGGTCGTCAAAAAAGATAGTGTCGAAGAAGCCGCCAAAAACGTCGAAGAAAAGAAACGCACGGCATCTTCGCTTACGCTGGAAATAGATTCTCTGCATGTCCCCGACCTTGTGTTATTGCAGACCGACAGCGTCCGCAAAGATACCGTAGCGGCATCGCTGCATTTGCGCGTCAGTGCGCTCACCTTCGACAAGCGTTTGCCGCAGGCCCTCCAGGCCGACGGTGTACGCATGGACTCTGCGCGGATCGTGACCGCCCTGTATACTTTTGGCGTTCGCCAATTGACATTCAACAATACGTTGCAGCAACTGGAAGCCGATACCCTCACGATCAAGCCGCGTTATTCCAAACGCGCCTTCGCGCGCCGTGTGGGCGTGGAAGCCGACCGCTTCGATGGGACCGTACCGTATCTGAGCCTGCGCAATGTTCGGCTCGGCATAGGCGACTCGACCTTTGTTACCGCCAGTCGTCTGGAGACAAGCACCCGGCTGCGTGTATATCGCAATAAGCACTATCCATTCCCTAACAAGACATATACGCCGCTGCCCGTCGATGCCTTGAAGCGTCTCCCTTTCTTTTTAGATATAGACACGTTACGTCTGACGAGGAGCTATATATCGTATGAAGAAGTAGGAGAAGAGGCCGACTCCAGCGGCACCGTATTTTTCCAGGACCTGGATGCCACAATCACACATATCACGCAAGACAGCACGGAAAAAGCCCCGGTCATGATCGCCGCGGCAAATTTTATGGGCAAAGGCAAGCTGTCGGTACAGTGTACCTTCTCCCGCACCAGGAAGCCGGCTTACCTGAAAGGCACGCTGGTAGCATTTCCGTTGTCCAGCCTGAATGATATGCTCCAACCCCAGGCAAAGATCAAGATCGAAAGCGGTGTGATGAGCCTGCTGGCCTTTCAATTTCACTTCAACGACGTACGCTCCGACGGCTCAGTTGACCTGAGCTATCGCGACCTGAAAGTGTCGGGTCTGCGCAAACCTAAAAAGAGGGACCGCAAGAAAGATCGCGACAAGGACAACGACGGCGCGCTGAAGAATGAATTCCTGACCTTTGCATTAAACACGTTTATTCAGGACGACGCCGGTAAGCTTTTCACGGGTGAAAAAAAGACCGGAACGGTGTTATTCTACCGCGACCGTAAAAAGGCCATCTTTAATTTTTGGTGGAAATCTCTCTTCTCGGGCATCAAGTCGTCCTTCAACATCGAGAACGACAAGGCGCGCGGCAAAAAGCGAAAGAAAGAATAGGTCAAAGGAAGCTCTTCAGCGTGCTGAGGCTGATCGGTTTTTCCAGGAACTTAACCGAAGGTATATTTTCAAGTTCCAGGGGCAGGTGGGTAAAGGCGCTCATCAGGTTGATCTTACTGTGCGGTAAAAGCGTGAGTAACTGACCTACCGTGTCCCAGCCCAGGCCATCGGGTAAGTTGTTATCCAGGAACAGTATGTCAGGGGAGAGATCGCGCGCTTTTTGCAACCCATCCCGTAAGGTAAATGCCAGGTGTACATCGAACTGTAAGGGCTGCAGGTACGCGCGCATCAGCACGCATAAGTCCTCTTCGTCATCGATAATCAATATACGCTTCATCAACTCAGTCCAATGATACAAAATCTATGCAAGAATGCTAAAAAGAATATTGCCAACCCCATTTTGGCCCCTGTAGATATTCATACCCAGTCGGCAAGCCATACTAATAAGTTTTTGTGAAAGGAACAATTTTTTACCGATTTGTTGCAAATAAACCAAATAAGCATATGAACACGAAGAGTAAAATAATCCTCGGGATACTCGGCGCTGCCGCCGCGGGCGCTGTGATCGGCATGCTGGTCGCTCCTGAAAGTGGTAACGACATGCGCAAAAAGATCTCCAAAGCAGCTACCGACTTTGCTGAAGAACTGACCAAAGCAATTGTAAACAGCCGCGAGCAACTGGGCGACGCTAAAAACACGATCCTGAAGGAAGCCAAAGGCCTCAGCCAGGATGCTGCAAATCGGTACAGTCGGGTAAAGGAATCGTTAAGCTAACAAAAACGACGTACGCGAATTCGTTCCTGCAAGCACGTGTACACGGCGCCAGAAGCAAGTGATCCGAATGCTTGCTTCCGGTTCCCTTCAACCAACCGCCTAAACCTTTTGTACCATGGACGACCGGAAAACGAAGGCAGAAAACCTGACAGACCATGTAAGCGATTACCTGGAAACGTATTATAAATTAACCGTTCTCAACGCCACTGAAAAGACTGCAGGAATTGCCTCTGTAAGCATTACAGCTGTCTTTATCGGCTTCCTGGTACTTTTTGTACTATTATTCTCCGGCTTCGGCTTTAGCTGGTGGATCGGCAAAGCCATCGGCAATATGATCGGCGGCTTTTTTATCATGGCCGGCGTATATACATTTCTCATCGGCATCATCTTCATCTTCCGAAAAAAATATATCGCGCCCTTTATCCGCGACTTTATCATTCAAAAGATCTATGAATAGCACCATCCGTTCCTATGAAGACTTACGCACCGAGCAGGAACGCCTCCGGTCGCAGCTGAAGGTGCAAAAAGAGCAGATCCGCGAAGACCTGGCCGGCATCCGGGAGCAGTTTAAGCCCGTATTGAGCCTGGTGCGCATCGTGGGAAAGTTTACCAACGGCGAGACGCGTAACCATGCGCTCGTCTCCACGGGCTCGTCACTTGCCATCGACCTGCTCCTGAAAAAATTCGTATCCCATAACCTACTGGCGCGTTTATTCCTGCCTCCGATGTTAAAGAATATCTCTTCACACGTCATTTTTAACAACGTGGCCCCATTCCTCAGCAAACTGTTTCAAAAGAAAGCAAAAAAGAACGGCGTCGCCGTTAGGGAGTAGACGCTACCTGGAACCAATAATTGCGGATGTTTTCGACGACGCTCAGGAGCGACTCAAAGCTGGTAGGTTTTACAACATAGCTGTTCGCACCCAGCTCATAACACCGCTTGATTTCGGCGTCGTTCTTGGTGGTGGTAAATACAACGACGGGGATACGCTTGAACACGGGATGTTGCTTGAGGTCACGAAGCACCTCGCGCCCGTCTTTTTTTGGCATGTTCAGGTCCAGTAAGATAAATCCCGGGAACTCCGGCCCGCCGTCGGCGGTTTCTGCCGTTTCCAGGAACCGAAGCAGCTCCACGCCGTTTTCCACAAATTCAATCCTGTCGGAATAGCCTTTTTCGCGGAATGCGGTTTGCATAAGGTAACGGTCGTCGGCATCGTCCTCAGCCACCAGGATAAATACTTTACTCATAAAGTGAATAAATTAGCCAAATATACGCATTCACTTGCGATTGCATACAATATCGCGCCAGCACTGCAATTTGAGAAAAAAACAAGTATCTTCGGAAAAGCTCCCGTGTTGGCATTCGTTTTTTAGTTGTTCCCTTAAATGAAACACCATGAAAACGCAACATACCACCCCGGGCTCTCCCACTCCCCCCAAACCCGAAACAAAAGAAAAGGCGACTAAAGCCGGTCGTAAAAAGAAAACCACGGCACAGGACGAACGCCTTCAGGAAGAAGCCGAACATGCACGACAGCCCGTCGTACAAAACACCCCACCCGATACTGTACGGGTAAACGAAGACGAGCAACGAAAGGCCGTCAACCGCGGGGGCAACACGTCCGACATCGCACCCGAAGACACCGACAGCTAAAACAGTGTGCGCGTGGCCCCGATAGCCATCGGGTGTGAGAGCGAATACCGACACTTTACATCGTTCCCCTTGAACTAACCAACACCATGAAAACAGCACCTGAGTACCCACCGGCTATACAGAAATTTAAGGAGCTGCTCAACGATGTCGAAGTATGCATGCTGATGACAACCGACAGCGCCGGTAAAACCACCAGCCGCCCCATGATGACCCTTGACGTGGACCGCGACGGGCATATCTGGTTTTTTACCAACGAGCTCTCCGACAAAGTGCAAGACGCTACCGGGCACACGGCCGTTTCGCTTATCTATGCACGGCCATCGAAAAATATTTATATCCACATCAACGGCACATGTACCATCGTGCGCGACAAGGCCAAAGAACGTGAGCTGTGGGTACCGCCGCTAACCGAGTGGTTCCCCCTGGGGTTGCAGGATCCTAAACTATGCCTCATCCGTATCGTGCCCGACGAAGCCCACTATTGGGAAAGCACGCTCAGTAAAATGATAGCGTTTATCTGATCATTGTACCGGGAAGGCGATCACAAACGTGGTCCCGACATTTTCCCTAGAACGCACGTCGATGTGCGCCTTGTGTGTTTGTAAAATATTAAGCGTCGCTGCCAGGCCAAGGCCCATACCGTTGCGTTTGGATGTGAAGTAAGGCTCGAACAGCTTCGAGATGTTTTCCTGCGGTATACCGCACCCGTTGTCTGAGATCTCGACAGCGTATTGCAGGGCCGACGGTGTCACCTTAATGCTCAGCTCGCCCGGACGGTCACGCATGGCTTCCACCGCGTTGATGATGATATTGAGGAACGCCACCTTCAGTTTATCAGCATCGGCCTGAATATAGCAAGGCACATCGGGGTAGCTTACTTTCATGCTGATGCGCTGCAGCGTGATGCGATCCAGCGCCGCGCTGATGCTTTCGTCAAGCACCGTCTGCAAAATGACGCGCTTAAAGATCATCTCCGTCGGCCGCGACGAATCCAGCAACTCGGTGATGAGGTCGTTGATGCGTTTGGAGTTACGGTGAATGATCTCCAGGAACGGAGTGTCTTCTTCGCTCTGATTGACCGGGATCAACTGCTCTACCGACATCTGAATGTTATTCAGCGGGTTGCGCACCTCGTGCGCCAGCGTCCGCACCAGCCGGCCGGTCGCCGCCAGTTTCTCGGCTTGCAGCGTAGCCTTCTCTGCCCGCTTCAGGTTGGTAATATCGTGAATGATGCCCTGCACATACGAGCCCCCTTCTTCATTACCCGTTTCCATCGAGGCGGAAATGATACAGTACTTCTTTTCCCCCTGCCGGTCGGCCAGCGTGATCTCAACATCGTCAATTTCCTTCGACTGCTCCAGGCCGGCGTACACCTTGTCTTTGCCCTCCAGGATCAGGTCGTATAACGAGAGGTTTAACAGGTCCGATTGCGCATAGCCCAGCAGTTCCGACGTGGCGTTGTTCATATCCCGGAAACGCAGCCCCTCGTCGGCGATAAACACGGCGTCTTTCGAGCGCTCGAAGATGATCCGGTATTTGCGTTCATTCGCACGCAGCGCCTTCAGCGCACCAGCCCTCTCCAACGAGTAGCGAATGCTGCGCTCGAGCTTCTCCGTGTTCAGCTCCGACTTGATCAGGTAGTCCATCGCCCCGATCACCATCGCCTCGTTGTCAACCGCCTTGTTGCCTTTACCCGTCAGCAGGATGATCGGATCTTCGCAGTTCAAGCGCACGGCCTCCTTCAACAGGTCCAGGCCCGTCTTCGCGCCGAGGCGGTAATCCACCAAATATAGTTGATACTGACGCTGACGGATGTGTTCGACGGCCCTGGCATAGGTAGGGCACCAATCGATCTCGTAGTGCACCCCTTCGATGCTGCGGATATAGTCACTGGTAATGATGAAATCGTCTTCATCGTCGTCTACAATGAGAATTCGTGTAACGCTCGACTGCTGCATGTACTCTATTACTGTCAGAATTGTTTTTCGGGAAGGAGCAGGTGAAAGACAGCACCCTGGCCGGGCGTGCTTTCGGCATAGATCGCACCGTTGTGGTTGTCCATGATCTTTTTACAAATGGCCAGGCCAATGCCGGAGCCGGGATACTCTGATTTGCCGTGCAACCGCTGAAAGATCTGGAAGATCTTTTCAGCATACTCTTCTTCAAAGCCTATGCCGTTGTCCTGGATCGTGATCCTGACAAACTCTTTGTCGGGCGGCAAGTGCTGGTCCTCCTTGTCGCTGCGTGTAGCCCTGCCCCCGCTGATCGTGATCAACGGCGGCTTCTCTTCGCTGCGGAATTTGATGGCGTTGCCCAGCAGGTTGTTGAACAGCTGCTTCATTTCGGCCTCGACCACCTCTATCTCTGGCAGTGGGCCGATCATGATCTGGGCGCCCGTCTCTTCGATCTTCAGCTCCAGGTCCGTGGTGACCGATTGTATGATCTTCTTCAGGTCTGTGCGCGAAAACGCATAGGAGCTCCGGGCCATGCGCGAAAATTCGAGCAGGTTATCGATCAATATGCGCATGTTCTCCGTCGACGCCAGGATCCGCTCTACATACAAAGAGCCTTCGTTGCCCAACGGCGTCATAAACTTCGCTTTCAACCGCTCACTAAAGGTCGAGATCTTGCGCAGTGGTTCCTGCAAGTCGTGCGAGGCCACATAGGCAAACTCTTCCAGCTCGCGGTTCGAGCGGTTCAGCTCGCGAATGCTCCGCTCGCGTTCACGCTCGAAATATTTCAGGGGGGTGATGTCGCGCGTAATGCCGATCATTTTCACCACCTCGTTCCTTTCTCCCAGGATCACTTTGCCTTTGGTGGAAACAAACTTCTGCACGCCCGATCGTGTGGTGATACCATACTCGCATTCAAAACCCGTTTGTGTATCGATGGCTTCCTTTACCTGGTGTTGGAAATTTGCGGCATCTTCCGGCGACATGTGCTTGAAAAAGAACTCGCGGGTGATGTCCGCCACTTCTTCGGGTTGGTATTCAAACAGCTGGAATATACCCTGCGTCCAATGCGTGGTGTCGGTCGCGGCATCCCAGCTCCAGCTGCCAAACTGCAGCAACGCTTCTGTTTCGTGCAGCAGCTCGCGCAACGCCTTTACTTCCTCCTGCCCTTTCCATTGATCGGTAATATCCTGTGCCATGAAAAGCAGCGATGCAGGGGTGCCATCGGCCTTACGCCGAAATACAGAACCCTGCGTGCGGAAGTAGCGCCAGCCACCCTCGCGGTGGCCCATGCGGCTGTTATACGTATGCGAGGCGTTGTCTTTCAAATGATGGAACTTCTCCAGCTCGCGCTGTACCAGTGCCAGGTCTTCCGGAAAAATAAGCTGCTCGAGCGAGCAGTCCTTCAGATCTTCCAGCGGCAGACCCAGAAAATCGGTCACACGCCGGGTGATATATTTCAAGCAACGGCGGTCGACGTCGTAGACATAGACTATCCCGGGGAAGAAATCGGCGAGTCTCCCATCAAAAGAGTCTTTACCTTCTTCCATATCAAATATCTCGCTCAGATAGTTTATGCCCTCCACGCTCATACCTCCTGCTGAAACTCGATATTGTTGAGTTCCTTGTATTGCTTGATCTTATTGTATAACGTTTTACGATCGATCTTTAGTAGCTTGGCTGCCTTACTTTTGTTGAAATTCACACGCTTCAGCGCTTCGAGTATGATTTCATACTCGGCATCGATGCCCGCACCCTTCAAGCCGGACTCCTTGATCACCGGCCGTGAAGGCGCCGGCTGGTATGGCAGGCCATGTTCGGCCGGCAATGTGCTGGCGCTCATCGGTGCCGACTCGCCACCACCGCCCTCGAACTGCAGCTTGCTAAAGTTCGACACCTCGAACGGGATCGTACGGGTCTCGATAACATCCGTATCGCTCAGCAGCGTGGCGCGTTTTACGACATTCTTCAACTCGCGCAGGTTTCCATGCCATACGTAATTTTTGAATATATTCTCCACCTCGGGGCTGAAACCCTTCACGTTCTTGCCCAGCTCGCCGTTGGTAATGCTCAGGAAGTGCATCGCAAAGGTCATGATGTCGTTCTTGCGCTCGCGCAGCGGCGGTACGTTGATCTGGAATTCGTTGAAACGGTGGTATAAATCCTCGCGGAAGCGGCCCGTACGGGCGGCATCCCACAGCTTTTCGTTACTCGCCACGATAATGCGTACGTCCAGGTCGATATCCTTTGTGCCGCCCACGCGCTTCATCTTGCGCTCTTGCGTAACACGCAGCAACGATACCTGCACATCATACGGCAGGTTGGCGATTTCGTCCAGCAGGATCGTGCCGCCGTTGGCAAGCTCGAAGCTACCGATCTTCTGGCTCAGGGCGCCGGTAAAGGAGCCTTTTTCGTGACCGAACAGCTCGCTGCCGGCCAGCTCTTTGGAAAGCGCACCGCAGTCTATGGCAATAAAAGGTTTATCGCTGCGTTTGCTGCGCTTGTGTATCTCCTGCGCAATCGCCTCCTTACCGCTACCGCTCTCACCGTAAATGATGATGCTATAGTTGGTGGGCGCTACCAGGTCGATCTGGTTGAGTATATTCTTAAAGTCGGGGCTGTTGCCGAAGATATAGATCTGACGGTCGTTCTTCTTGGCATACTGCGCCTGGGCTTTGGCCACATAGCTGGCGGAAGCGGGCTCGTTGGCCGGCACCGACTCGGCGGGACTCGACGGGTTGGCCAGGGCGCGCTTGATGGTCAGCAGAATTTCATCCGGCAGCAGGGGCTTGGTAACATAGTCGATCGCCCCCAGCCGCATCACTTCTACGGCTGTCTTGATGTTGCTATAACCGGTAATGATGATCACAGGCACGGCGGGGAGCCGCTCTTTGATGTTCTTCAGAATGGTGGTGCCATCCATATCTTCGAGCTTGAAATCGCACAAGATCAGATCGGGACTTGTTGATTCCAGCACCTCCAGCGCTTTCTTACCGCTGTTGGCTTCCATGGCTTCAAAGCCATGCTTCGATAAAAAGCGCTTTAGCACAAGGCACATGTCCTTGTCATCATCAATAATTAGAATTTTTTCTGCCATATCTTTTAGTAACCTTTTTCAAGACGAAAAAATCAAGCCCAGAAGGCACGCATCTGCGCCACCGGGATCTGGAGATGTTCACGATATTTCGTGACAGTCCTCCGGGCGATGTTAAATCCCTTGGTCGCCAGCACCGCCGCCAGCTGTTGATCAGAGTACGGTGTCTTCTTATCCTCGGTCTTGATCACCTCTTCAATCTCTTTCTGAATGACCTTGTTGCTGACAATGGCACCTTGTTTGTTTTCAATGCCTTCGCTGAAAATATCTTTCAGGAGGATCGTACCGAACGGCGTCTGCACATACTTGTTACAGGTAATGCGCGACACCGTCGAAATATCTACGCCGACGCGTTCGGCAATATTCTTCAGGATCATCGGCTTAAGCAATGACTTGTCGCCTTCCAGGAAATAGTCGTACTGATATTGCACAATGGCGTTGATCACGTTCAGCATCGTGCCTTCCCGCTGCCGGATGGCATTGACAAACCACTCGGCGGAGTTGAGCTTGCTCTTCAGGTATTGGAAGGCCCGCTGGTCTTTACCCTTCTCGGCATCCTTCACCATCGACTTCATGCGGTTATTGATAAACAGGTTGGACGAACGCTGGTTGGCCAGGCATACCTCCACACCGTCGTCGCGATGGGTAACTATAAAATCGGGGATGATGCTTTCGGCAGCGCTTTTCTCCTCTGTCGTACCGATGGGATTCAGGTTCAAACCGGCCATCAACTCGAGCACCATACGCAGCTCTTCTTCGTCGATGCCCAGCGCCTCTTCGATCTTTTCGAAGTTGCGGCCCTTGAGGTCGGTATAAAAATCTTCGAGAATGCGGATAGCCGCCTTAACGTCGGGGCACCTGGTGTTCATGCGGCACAGTTGCAGCAGCATGCATTCTTGCAGCGTGCGGGCTCCCACGCCGGCAGGCTCCAGGCGTTGGATCTTCTGCAGGATCTTCTCGGCATCGTCTGCCTCGATCCAGCTCATAGTCTTCAGGGAGTAATCATCGGCCAGCGTGTCGAGGGCGGTTTCCAGAAAGCCCTTCTCGTTCAGGTTGTCGATAATGAAATGCGCAAAGGTCTCTTCTGCTTCCGACATCTTGGCGGCCGAGAGCTGTTCTTTGAGGTCTTCGCGAAAATCACGTCGCGCTATGATCGGCTTGTCGGGCATATCGTCCTGCTGGTAATAATGCTTGTTCTCCGTCTTGTAGTCCGGAACATCGTCATAACCATACTCGTCCCAATCCTGATACTCCTGCACGTCGTCTTTGCTGCTGGCAGCGGCCACGTCGTCCTCGTCAGTTTTCTCTTCTATGATGGGGTTCTCTTCGAGTTCATGCTTTATGCGTTGCTCCAGTTGCAGCGTCGTCAAATGAAACAGCTCCAGCATCTGTAATTGCTGGGGATTTATTTTAAGCTGTTGCTTCTGTGTAAGGTTCTGGTGAAGCATAATGTTTCGGGTTTATCGAACAATAGCTTATGCAACCTCAGCACCAAAAACCTGACCCGCCTTAAAATTTTATGCAAACGACTGAAAACCAGGTCAATAAATATTTTTCAGACCAAACCTGTCCAAAAGTATTTGTACAAATATGTGGATTTTTTTACTCAAAAAGGGCGACAAAGTTGGGATAAAATACCCTGATCTACACGAAAAAGGCATCGGAATACTCGGAAATCGAGGTGCTTTTTTGCCTCATTTTTACAAACACAGATTCCTCCCGGAGGGTTCCCTGTGTCATTACAGCGATAGACAGGGCCGTAACAAACACAGAGAGACAATCCGGAGATTAAAGCACGATGTAAAAAGCTACAAACTAAAAGTCATTCAGGATTGAGACGTTAACACGGACTGAAGGTCTTGGCGAATGCGGTTATGCTCCCGACGCACGCTGTTGAGGCTGGCGCGTAAACGTGTAGCGAGATCGGTGTTCCACCCCCTTTTTGAAGCGGCTACGAGTTCGTCCAGGTTTTTTTGAACGCGTTTTTGATACACATGAAGATCTTTGAGCGCTTTATCGACGGGCCGCTTGGCCTTGGCCACCATACCCGGCTTGCGCGCTTCCAACGCCTGCACCGATTGCACGATGGAGTCGCGTAGTTGCATCAGTGAAGTAGAAAGCTGCTCGCGTTCCATCGCTACCTGCAGAGAGTCTTTTATGCCAACATTGTCGGTAGCCTGACTATACGCAGTCATACTCCCGAGTACCAGGGCGGCAATGACGATGGAGCGACGGCGTTTCATACGATAGTGTGTTATCCGGGAAAACATACTAAAATATAGTGCCAGCATGGTAAGCGGTCCGGAGGCGGAAATACCCGTTTCACAGGGAGAAATCGATTCCCAATCATACTGGATACATGTTGACCCGCGTCTGAACGCAGACGCTATCGCTCAAAGGTAAAGATCTTACTATCAGGATTACGTTTGCCCAGGAGCATATCCCGCACGATCGCAGCGGCCACTACACTAAACGTTATACCGTTCCCGCCAAAGCCCAGGGCAAAGTAAGTGTGCGGCCGTTGCCGGATACCGCCGATGTAGGGCAAACCGTCTTTTGTCCCGCAAAACACACCGGCCCAGGAAAAGTCGGTTTTAAAAGGTATAGCGGGAAATAACTTCCGGAACGTATGCTCGAGCTGCTGCCGCTTCTGCGGTATCCGGGCGTCGCGTTTGTCTGGCTGGTAAAAATCGTCGTCTTTACCGCCGATCAGGATGCGTTTATCGGAGGTGGTACGCATGTATAGATAAGGCATGGCCGTCTCCCAGATCAGGCTGTTGCGATACCAGAAATCCTTCGCTTCAAAAGGCTCGCTGACAATGGCGTATGTCGAGTGTTGAGACTCGATCACCTTCGGCACATACCGCTGCGACTCATACCCACAGCAGATGATCAGCTTGCGGGCGGTAACGGTGTGCCCACTGGCTGTCTGCAGCTCGACATGGCGTTTAGCGTGCCGGATGCCCACTACCTCACTGTTATCGTAAACCCGCAAACCACGCCGTTGGTTGGCCGACAGCAACGCATGGGTAAGATGATAACAGTCCAACTCGGCTCCGTCGTTGGAAAGTAAGCCCGCCGGAGCCCGGAAAGTATATTTGTCCCGCACGTCCGCTTCGTCCAGCCAGTGTACGGTGGAGATGCCATACTGGCGGCGCAGGGTATATTCTTTTCGCAGATCGTCCACATGCTTGCGAAAGGAAGCAAACTGAAAACTGGGTTTCTTCACGTATTCCACCTCCTTGAACCGCTGGGCGATCGTGCCGATGCGTTGGATCGCTTCCAGGCAAAGCTCATAGCTGCGCACAGCGTGTTGCTCGCCGACCAGCGATATCAGCCTGTGCAGCGGCGTATCGATCTCATACTGTAACAATGCCGTGCTGGCGGCGGTACTGCCATGGCCGGCATGGCGCCGGTCCAGTATCAACACATCAAAACCGGCTTTGCACAGATGATCAGCCATCAAGGCACCGGTAATACCCGCCCCCAGGATTACCACAGAGGCCCGGGTCGACGCCTGTAAGGACGGATAGCTGTTTAGGATACCATGCTTGAGAAGCCAGAAGGGCGCGTTCGAACGTAGGTCCATGGCGTGTGCGTGAGCTAATGCAAGACGTTAATGCGCTGGTTGCCCGGCACCTCGCGCGTTTCCTGTTTAATAATGAATACCGCGGTCTTATCAGGCTTTATGCCCGCACCATAGTTGACCGTATATACTTTTGTAAACTCGGCCCCATAAAACAGAATGATGGACGTGTAGTAGATCCACAGCAGCAAAATAATGATCGATGCCGCCGTGCCATACGTCACCCCGATACTGGAATTGGTTACATACAAGCTGATAAGGGACTTACCGATCAAAAACAACACGGCGGTGAACGCCGCCCCCACAAACGCATCGCGCCAACGAATAGAGGCGTCGGGCAATACTTTAAAGATAATGGCAAACAAACACGTGATGACTACGTAGATGAGCACGAAATTCAGTACCTGGAATACGTATACCGACACATCGCTGAAATAGATCTCCAACCGGTCGTGCAGCAGCTCCAGCAAGGCGTTGAGAATAAGCGACACCATCAGCAAAAAACCCACGCTCACGATCAGCGAGAATGAAATCAGACGGTTTAACAGAAGCTTAAGCAAACCTTTCTTGGGCTTGGAGCGGATCGACCAAATGTAATTGATGGAGTCCTGGATTTCGGTGAACACACCCGTCGCCCCGATCAGCAATACGACAAATCCGATCGCAGCGCCCGAGGCACCGAGCTGAGACTTTTCGATGTTCATAATAATGTCTTGTATCTGCAGCGCGGCCGAATTGCCGACCAGGCCGTTGATCTCATCATAGATCCGGCCTTGCACTGCGTCACGCCCCCAGTATATGCCCGCCAGGGAGATAATGATGATCAGAATGGGCCCGATGGAGAATATGGTATAGTACGAAAGCGAAGCGCTCAACTTCATGCCGTTGTCTTGAATAAATTCAGTACCGGCTTTTTTCAACACGGACCATATTTTCCGCAGCATTTGCATAGGGCTTTATCGTACGCCAGCCTTGGCCAGGAGCCTGGCAATAGAGGGATGGGGCTGGTCACTGAATAAGTCCACCAGCGTACCCTTTCGACCGTCGTTCGTCTCGATGACATACATCACAGCGTGATCGCTCGGGTTGCTAAGCCCTTCAAACCGATACGAAGTAATGACCCGCACGTCTTCCACTTTATATACCTGGTTCGTCTGCAGGGAGCGAAGGCCCGACGAAGTTGCATGGAAGTCTTCGTCATAACCTTCTTGCGACATGCGTGTGCGGCATGCACGCAGGGTATTCATATAGGGTATATGGGTGGCGTTCTGTCTCATGATCATCTTACATTTCTGAAATAGTATTCTCCAGGTCGACCAGTTTGTCTTGCACCGCGCGGATCTGGGGCAGCGCACTGTTCAGCCAGGTCTTTAAGTTCATGTCGTGGGTGGTCGCGCCATACGACTCGATCTTGCCGATCAGATGTTTATTTTCTTCGCGTATCTCTTCGCACCATTTCTCATCAAACTTGCTGGCCTTCTCATCCAGCAAAGCCCGTACATGTTTGATGTCGGCCTCGGTGGCTTCGTCGGGCAGCGTGATGACCTGTGATGTCGCAAATACTTCCACCTCGCTAAGCAGGCTTTGAAAATCCGGCTTCACCGCCATAGCGGCGTTGCTGGTGCGGGGTGAGCTTTTTTCGATGGCCACGTCCGCCAGCGCAATGAGAGTGTGCAGGCTGCTGGCCGTCTCGACCACAAACTGCGCGTCGCGCTCATCGGTCTTATTCTCGAACTTCTCCCGGTTCTTTTCTTCGGCTACGTCTTTACTTTCCGGCGGCCGGCTGCAGGCGGCAACCACGGTCCACGCGGCAATTGCCAGCAGGCGGGTGAATACAGTGTATTTCATACCCTTGCCTTATTTTGGTTTATACTTGCTCGCTGACGAGGTACGAGCGCTGTAAGTCCTTGTAGGTTTGAATTAGCGTCGAGGTCGCTTCCAGCCCGATCTTCTGATCGAGCAGCTGCTGCCGCACGGTGTCGCTAAACGCCGCCTGGCTGCCCATCGCCCGCTCATAGCCACGCACCGCCATGCGGTTCATCCGCAGGCACGAGCCCATGATGGTCTGTAACGCGTTGCCCGATACCGCTGTCTGCACTTCCATCCACAGCAACAACGTCTTCCCTCCCAGCGTCTGTGCCGCTGCCGGCACACCGCCCAGCCGCTTGATCTCCGCCGTCAGCTCTCTCACGGCATGCAGACAGCCTTGCGCCAACTGGGCGAAAAAAGGCGCTGCATCAAGTCCTTTCGCAACCGGTGTCAATAGGTCTGTAGCCTGTGCATAGCAAGCAATGCGGTCGTAATGCAAACTAACAAGGGTGTTTAAGTGACTGATTTCGCGGGAGTGTGTCATAATTATATTATAGAACAGTACGTTTTCCCTTTTCCGCCGAAAAGAACTGTGCCCGCGCCAGGTACATTAGGCGCAGGGGCCGCGTAGAACAAATTCCCCATTTGTGTGGTCCCTTCGTTGGAATTACTCGGATTTTAACGACCACTACCGCCTGCCGAGGGGCACGATTTTACACAGTATACCTTGGCCAAACATGCCTTTTCAACCGTCTATATGACCATCTCTAACGAATCCGACCCGTTTTACAAGCGGCTGTCACTAAATCTGATCAGCATCGGTCTCATCGCCGCAGCGCTCTACATCGCACAGGACATCCTGCTGCCGCTCTTTTTTTCCATGTTGCTGGCAGCGCTGCTGTTACCCGCCGTAAAATTCCTGCAACGAAAAAAGATCCCCAAGATCGTTTCCATCATTTTGTCACTCACGATCTCGCTCGTGCTAGTGTTCGGCATTCTCTATTTCCTCACCACACAAGTGCTGAACTTTCTCGATGACTCCGACATGATCGAAGACAAGTTCAACGGACTCATTCGCGACGCCCAGCGGTGGGTCTCGCAAAACTTTCACGTCGGCATCCGCAAGCAAAACCAATATATACACGATACCGCCGAAAAGATCAAAACCTCCGGCCCCGCACTCGTGGGCCAGACATTCCTCTCCCTGACGGAAATATTTTCCTACCTCATCTTTATCCCGATCTATACGTTCCTGCTACTGTATTACAAAGACCTGATCAAGAAATTCCTGGTAGACTCCTTTCGGAACAGCAGCGAGCACCAGGTGGTGACCATCCTGCAGGAATGTCAAAATGTATCGCAACATTATATCCTGGGACTCCTGATCGAAATGACCATTGTCTTTTCACTCAACGCCGCGGGCTTTTTGATCCTCGGCATTCCTTACGCCATATTCCTGGCGCTGGTGGGCGCGTTGCTCAACCTGATACCCTACGTGGGCATGCTGGTAGCCAACATCTTTTGTATGATCATCACCCTTATATCCAGCCCGGACATCAGCAATGTGCTGTGGGTGGGCGTGGTATTGATGGCCGTCCAGTTCATCGACAACAATTTCCTGATGCCGCTGATCGTGGGCTCGAAAGTGCGCATCAACGCCCTGGCTACTATCGTCGGGGTGTTGATTGGCGGCGCATTGTGCGGTGTGCCGGGAATGTTTCTGGCGATACCCGGCGTGGCGGTGCTCAAAGTGATATTCGATCGCGTGGATGGTTTAAAGGCCTGGGGCACGCTCATGGGCGATCCGGGCGCCGATAAGCAACGCGAGAAGCTCAAGGATGCGATACATTGATCCGGCGGCACCTGCGACAACTGTATTTCCAGCGTCGACGCCGGCGCTCCCTTCAACGCCGGATACCACGGTGACGATGCTGTTTTAGGTGAATACTATGAGTTGTACCAGGACGGCGCCTTGTAAGCCCCCTCTTTGGCATCAAACGAAAAATCGGGCACGATGCCGAGCGTGGCAACGATGTTAAACCGGCGTGCCGGTTATCCGGAAAAAAGTTAATGCCCCGCAGCAGTCGCTGTACCCCGATGCGTGCCGAACGTGTAGCCGTGTCGATGGCATATGTCCACGCCGTGCGCACAACCGAGTCGAGGGAGATCTCCTTATTGAGCGAGAAGCCCGTCAATAGCGTTGGATATTATGCAACAATAAAAAGGGCCCGGAGAAAGATCTCCGGGCCCCGGCAATTCAATCACTACCGCATCAAACCTGTACTACGGCTTGTGATTGAGATTGAGTGCCAGATATACCTGACCGTATGAGTTCTTAGAGTTGCCCAGGAAGTCCTCGGCTGTATTAGAATCGGCAATCCTAGCCAGACCATAGTTATAGCGGGCACCGATCTGGGCTGCACCCAGGTTGAAACCTATACCGCCGATCAGACCGTAGTCGAGCGAGCGGAAGTTATCTCTGTCGAGATCGTCTGTGCCGCTGCCCAGGTCACCGTCGGTGCTGGTACTGGCGTTCAACAGGTAACCTGCGTAACCACCGGCATGAAGCTCTACCGACTCGCCCAGTTTAAAGACAGCCAGTACCGGCAAGTCGAGATAGTTCAGTTTAAATTTGAACTCCTGGTCGATCGCACCGTCTGTTTGGAATTTAGAACCTTTTGTATCATACAACAATTCCACCTGCAGGCCGAATGCCTCTGTCGAGATGATCTCGCCGTACACACCGGCGTTGAAACCGAAACGGGCGTTTTCATCGTCTACGTCGTCAACGTACATATTGCTGACGTTCAAGCCCCCTTTGATACCCGCTTTGCGGTCCTGGGCGAATGTAGCAGCTGAGGTCAATATCATTATCCCCGCAACCAACAGAATGTGTTTCAATTGTGTTTTCATAAGTCTGATTCTTAAGTACAAGTTTGTTTTGAGTTTTGTTGCTACATCCGGGAAAATAACTATGCCACTTCATACCCTACCGTAAACCCCTTTTTACAACCGCTTATCCGTACAATCGCCTCCACATTTTAGCACGTTTTTCTCCTCATAATGAGCACGCACCGCTCGGTATATAATCTACAATCGGCATGGACCCTGCCTGACACTATATAGCGGATGTGCGTGCAGGCTTAGGCGTTGTAGTAGGTATTGGTTATACACAAAAAAGATCCCCTGTCACCTAAGGCAGGGGATCTTTTGAAGGTATTGCCAATCCTATAGATCGGCGTTGTTGAAACATCTAATTCCTTCGCGTAGCACCGGCGATCAACGAGATCAGGAAGATGACTACGGCAACGAAGAAAATTATTTTGGCAAAATAAGCTGCACTTGCAGCAATTCCACCGAATCCAAAAATAGCGGCGATAATCGCTATTATCAGAAAGATTACTGTCCAGCGTATCATAGTGTATTGAGTTTAGTTTTTTGAGTATACCTTCTTAGAAATTCATGCCAACGTACATAGCGCTATGCAGAGCCGAACTGTCAAGGCTATATTTTATAGCATATACACGCCTTCACTGTAGAATGAAATACCCAATACACTTACAAGAGCTCATCTAACCTCGGCATTACCTTGATTTTCAATAACGGTATGATTGTTTGTTATACTTCTGAAACAAATTCGCTAATCACTTAAATCATACGATTATGACAACGCTCGATTTGAAAGGACGCTGGAACGAAGTAAAAGGCAAACTGAAGCAAAAATATGGTGAGCTGACCGACGATGACCTGGCCTTTGCCGAAGGTAAAGAAGACGAGCTGCTGGGACGCCTGCAACAAAAGCTGGGTAAAAAGAAAGAGGAGATCCGGAAGATGATTGAATCAGAAATCTAACACTGTATGAAGCTTTTGCAGATCATCCTCGCATTTGTTGGAGTTACTGTTGTGGCCCTGATGCTGATACAGTGTGAAGGCAACAAGGGTGAAGCCGCCGGCCGCAAGTTCGACCAGGAGCGGGAAGAAGTGAAGGAGGAGCTTCGATCGTTGCGAAGGGATATCGACCGGGAGATCGACGAGCTCGGTACCAAGATCGATAACGCTTCAGACGACGGCAAAGCCAGAATGGAAGACGCCCGTCGCGAGCTTAACGAAGAGAAGCAGGAACTCGATAAGGCCCTCGACAAAGTCGAGAACTCTACCGAAGAAACCTGGGACGATGTGAAGAAGGGCGCCCGCAATACGGCCGAAAAGGTACGCCAAGGCTTCCGCGAACTGGGACAAGAGTTCCAGGAGCTGTTTAACGACGACAAAAAGTAACCACTACGAGGAAGAACAGCACCCAAGGTCCCGATATATCAGGACCTCAGGGTGTTGTTTTTTTCTGCCCGTTGGCCGATGCGATTTTACCTCTCCAATTCCTTTAGCTGCTGTTCGGCCTGCTCCGCTGTTTCAGGGTCGGCGTATTGGATGGTCTTCCTGTAATACTCGATTGCCTTTTTCCTGTCGCCGGCTTGTTTGTAGCCGTGTGCAATGTTCCCGAGGATAATAGGATCCCGGGGACTGATCTTTTCGGCCTTGAGCAGAATCTCTATGGCCTTATCAGGCTTGTCTGTCAGGAGGTACGTAATAGAGAGATTGGACATGCTTTCGACGTGATCGGGGTAGTATTTCAGGACTTCGTTCGCAATGGTTCCCATGTACTTCGCCAAGACGTCCCGGCCGGCTTCATAAAGCTGAACCTGATAATCCTGCAACGATGTCAGGAAAAACTCCTGCCCGTTCTCTTTCTTTTCGTTGTTTGTCCAGTACCACGCATTTTTATTCTGCTTTGAATATTGAATGGCTTTGACAATTTCCTGGGTGAAGTTATCCCAATCCTCCAGTTGCCCGAGGACATAGATTTTGCCAAACCGCATGTCGAGCCGGTTGGGATAGAGCCTTATTCCTTCGTCTATTTTGTCCAGGCCTTTCTGCAATACCGGACCATTGAACGTCGTCTGGTTTCCAAAAAAGCCAACCGTCTGCCCGGTGCTGTCCTGGAACGACATACTTTCGCCGCTGGGTTCCTCCTCTGTCAAAGCGATGAGCTCTTGCTTTGACTTTTGAAAGTAATAATTGAAATAGCTCGTGTATAGCTCCGGACTCTTCGGGTCAGCTTTCTGCCAGGTCGTCAGAATCTCCCACTGTTTGAGCGTATCGTCGGCCTGTAACGATTCGACAAACTGTGCGCGGTAATCTTGTGCATAGCAAAAATTAACACTGACAATCAGGGCCATCAATACGGGTAAATTTTTCATGCTTTGTAGCAGTATCATTTAAAAATAGTTCTTCTGTGTTAGTGGCATCCAACGACTGTTTAAGTTTGGCTTTCTGTGCCTGGAATTTGGCTGCTTCCCCGGGCTATTTAACCGCCTGCCGCCGACAGGTATAATGCCGCGGCAACTTAATAATTTATAGCGATGCAATTATGGCTTTCCCGATATAAAACATACCTGCCTTTACCCGATGGGTATAGGAACAGGAAGCCTCAAAATCATGGTGATTTGGGGCTTCCTGTTGGCAGCATGACGAGCGCTCTTATCTATCAGAAGATATAGTCCGTGCTCAGGAATGCCGACTCGTGATTGTGGATGATGGTGCTGATGATCTGTTTGTTCTTGTCGGTGCTTTTGGTGGCGACGAGGGTGCGGATCGAGAAGACACGCAGGGCGTCGGCGATGGACAGCGTGCCTTCGGCGGAGTCTTTGCGGCCGTTGAAGGGGAAGGTGTCGGGGCCGCGCTGGCTTTGGGCGTTTACGTTGATGCGGCCTACCTGGTTGACAAAGGCGTCGATATACTTCGCGATGCGTTTCGACTCGGTGCCAAAGATGCTTACCTGCTGACCGAAGTTGGAGTTTACCACGTACTGGATCGGCTCGTCGTCGGTTTCGAACGGTACGATGGGAATAACAGGACCGAATTGCTCTTCGTAGTATAAACGCATCTTGTCGTTGACGGGGCAGACCACGGCCGGGTAGAAAAAGGCATGGAGCGATTCGCCGCCGTTTTCATTTGTTACTTGTGCGCCGTGCTGGCGGGCATCTTCTACCAGCGCCTGCAGGTATTCTACCTTGCCGGGTTCAGGCAGCGGCGTGAGCGATACGCCACTCTCCCACGGCATGCCGGGCTTGAGCTTTTTTACTTCCGCCTGGAATTTCTCGAGGAACTTCTCCAGCAGACTCTTGTGTATAAATAAGATCTTGAGCGCCGTGCATCGCTGTCCGTTGAACGACAGGCTGCCGGTGATGCATTCACTGACGGCAATGTCCAGGTCGGCGTCGGGCAGGACGATGGCAGGGTTCTTGGCGTCGAGGCCGAGAATGGCCTTGAGGCGGTGTGGCTTGGGGTGCAGGCGCTTCAGGTCGTTAGCGCCTTTGTTGGTGCCGATAAAGGCAAACACGTCGAGCTTGCCCGACTCCATGAGGGCGCCGACGGTCTCGCGGCCGCGGCCGTAGATGATGTTGATCACGCCTTTCGGGAAATTATCGCGGAAGGCTTCGAGCAGCGGGCGGATCAGCAGTACGCCATACTTCGCCGGCTTGAAGATGACCGTGTTGCCCATGATCAGTGCGGGGATGAGGGTAGTGAATGTTTCGTTCAGGGGATAGTTATAGGGGCCCATACACAACGATACGCCCAGCGGTACACGGCGGATCTGCGCCATGAAGCCTTGCTCTTCCACCAGCTTGGCGGAGTTACGATCGAGATCTTTATAGGCTTTGATGGTGTCGACGATGTAGTCGCACGTGCGGTCGAATTCCTTTTCGGAGTCTTTCAGTGTCTTGCCGATCTCCCACATCAGCAGCTTCACGACTTCGTCGCGGCGCTGACGCATGGCGGCCAGGAACCGCTCGACATGCTCGATGCGTTCGGTCACGCTGCGCGTGGGCCAGTAGCCGTGGCCAAGGTCGTACGCTTTTACCGCGGCGTCGAGGGCTTCCAGGGATTCCCTGGTCGTGAGCAGCGGCGTGCTGCCGATGACCTTCTGCGTGTAACCGGCACCTTCCTTTACGAATACGGGGCTGAGGACGGGGTTGAGGCTGCCGGCCCAGGTCTTCAGCTCGCCGTCGATGAGATACTCGCGCTGGTCGATGGGCTGTGCAAGACGGTACGCTTCGGGAATGGTATCTTCCGCCGGGAAGACGTTGGCTAGAATGTGGCTCATGTATGAATTGATTTAAGGGGTTTGGCAGTCTATCCCTGCAAGGTACTCCCTTAATCAAGTCAAATCAATGCCGGATGCCGCAGACCTTGCAATACTTCATTTTGCCAGGCGGGCGTTTTTTGGGTGGACGCTTATGGCCGAAGTACATGGGATCGGAGTACTGAGGCTTCATCATCTCCTTCTCGGCTTTGCGTTTAGCCTTGACGGTGGCATGCATCCGGTCTGCGTATGCTTTCTGTGATTCTACCGTAGGACCTTTACCGCTGCGGCGTTTGGAATGCCGGGGCGCTTCCGGCGGCGCGAAGTTGGGGTCTACCGTCGACGGCGAATTCTGGAATGTATTGTCGCTGTCGCGCTTGCGCTTTTTGGACGATTGTCCGTAAGCGGTACAGACCACCAACACCAGCAGAATAGAAAGGAATGACTTCATATGCGTGTTTACAAAGATATTAACTTCCCGGGTGGGGCAAATAGTATAAACGACGGGAAAGGTACATGGCAAACCGTCGACGGTTGGCAAATGCCGTCGCCGGAATGCAGGTCCTACCGCCGGTGTATTCGAGGGCGGAAAATAGGGCAGAATGGCTAAATTCGTCTGAAACAAACCTTTGCACCCATGAAACCCTTCGCTCTTATCGCGCTCCTGCTAGCCTTTTGCCTGCCGGGAACCGTACATGCTTCCGATCCCGTGCCCCTGGCCATCGGCGCCGCCGCCCCCGACTTCTCGCTGCCCGGCACCGACGGCAAAACCTATACACTCAAAAACTTTGCCCAATACAAATTCCTCGTGGTGGTCTTCACCTGCAACCATTGCCCCACCGCCCAGGCCTATGAAGACCGCATCAAGCAATTGGCGGCTGACTACAACCCCAAAGGCGTGGGCCTGGTCGCCATCTCCCCCAACGACCCGCAAGCGATACGCCTCGACGAGCTGGGCTATACCGACCTGAGCGACACGTTTGAGGAAATGAAGATCCGGGCAAAGGATAAACAGTTCAACTTTCCGTATCTGTATGACGGAGCGACTTCGTCGATCTCTAAACGCTACGGGCCCCAGGCGACTCCGCACGTCTTTATCTTTGATCAGAACCGCAAGCTGCGTTACACGGGGCGAATCGACGATAAAGAAAAGCCCGGGACGGCTACGGTGCACGATACGCGCCAGGCATTGGATGCTTTAGTCGCCGGCAAGCCCGTGCCGGTGGAGAAGACCAAGACGTTTGGTTGCTCGATCAAATGGCCGGACAAGCGCGACTTTGCGAATAAGGCTGCGGATGATTGGGCAAACGAAAAGGTGGCGATCGATGATCTGAGCCTCGAGCACCTGAAGGAGCTTTTGAAGAATGAAGGGACAAACTATAAACTTATAAATGTATGGGCCACCTGGTGCGGGCCGTGCGTGGCGGAGTTTCCGGAGTTTGTCGACATGAACAGGATGTATCGGAACCGGGAGTTTGAGCTGGTGACGATCAGCCTCGATGATATCAACCGGAAGCCGAATGCGTTGAACTTTCTGACTAAAAAGCAGGCTTCGACGAAGAACTATATTTTTAATGGGGATAAGTATGCTTTTATTGAAGGGCTGGATAAGAATTGGGAGGGGTCATTGCCGTATACACTGTTCATCGCGCCCGGGGGGAAGATCATTTATGGGAAGCAGGGGGTGATCGATGCGTTGGGGTTGAAGAAGATCATTGTGGAGCATATCGGGCGGGTTTATTGATGTAGTACGTAGTCTGCACCGTCTCCTGGATGCTGTTATCTTCGGGGCACGAAGATAATTTGAGGGGCGGCCGGTGGTCGCGAGTGACCCCGAAAAGTTGGACACTTTTTCGGGGTCACTTCACCCCTACTACCCCCTTAGCTTTTGCTGGCGCAAGGTTACCGCTCAAACATGTCGGGTTGATCTTCGGAGCGTTTTAGCAGGTTGGCATCAATTGTTTTGCTCGCTTTTACGCCGAGCTTCTTCAGATCTTCGACGCGTCGTACCAGGTTGCCGCTGCCGACGGAGAGCTTCTTCATCGATTCTTCGTAGAATTTCTTCGATGTTTCCAGGTGGCGACCCATGGTGATCATGTCTTCCGAGAAGCCCACGAATTTATCGTACAGGTCGCCGGCTTTGCTGGCGATCTCAATGACGTTGCGGGTTTGATACTCCTGCTTCCATGTGTTTTTGATCAGCTGCAGTGACGGGATCAGCAGTGTGGGGCTGACGAAGACGATGCGGCGTTCGAGGGCTTCTTCGTATAACAGTTGCTCGCTTTGAATGGCGAGTATATACGCGGGCTCTACGGGTATAAACATGATGACGAAGTCGAGGCTGCTATCACCGGTTATGTTCTTCTGGTAATTTTTATCGCCCAGCAGTTTCATGTGCTGACGGATCGAGATCAGGTGGCTCTTCAACGCGGCTACTTTCTCCTCATCCGTCGCCGCATTGACAAAGTTTGTATAGGCGGTAAGACTCACCTTTGAATCTATGATGACATGTCTTTTTTCGGGCAGCCGTATAATTACATCGGGGCGCAGACGGCCTTCTGCCGTCGTGAACGATTCCTGAATAAAATATTCGCGGTCTTTTTCAAGGCCGGACTTTTCCAGGATGCTTTCGAGTATAAATTCGCCCCAGGCACCTTGCGTCTTGGCGTCGCCGCGTAACGCGCGGGTAAGGTTTTCGGCTTCGCGTGTCATTTGCACGTTCAGCTTCTGCAGGTTCTCGAGCTGCTCACGCAGGGCCGCGTTGCGCGTGATGGTGTCTTTGTGGGTATCTTCCACGCGCTTCTCGAAGTCGGTGATCTTCTCGCCCAGCGGCTTGAGTATGTCGAAGAGGTTGGTGCGGTTCTGCTCGGTGAACTTTTTGCTCTTTTCTTCAAAGATGTCGTTAGCGAGGTTCTTGAACTGGATGGCGAACTTTTCGTTCAATGCCTCCATTTCTTTGCGTTGCTCTTGCAGACGCTCTTGTAAGTTGCGGTAGTCGGCTTGGGCGGCGGCAAGCTTTTGATTCATGTCTAACAGGCGTGCGCGTTCGGCGTCGAGCTCTACTTTTAATACCTGTGCCTGCGACTGTAAGACTTTGCCGCGCTCTTGCTCAGCCAGTAGTGTGCCGGAGGAGCTTTGGTTTTCGGCCGTGAATTTAAACTTAGCGATGAACCAGGCGGCGACAGCGCCGATGATGAGGCCTGTTATTAATAATACTATTTCCATTCTGTTTTGTTGCGGTTTTTCTAAGCCCTTGCGCTTGATGAACCAGTTTATGCTGTTCTTTTTTCCTGTTCTATTTTCTTTTCCGGGGATATGATTTCTTTTTCCCTTTTACCACTATTTGCGTTAGCTGACGGCAGTCACAGACAGCACACTCCCGACTATCGGGATCCAGCTCGCGCGAAGGCTTGCACCCGGGTGCGTGGTGTTTTAAATACGTTTTAATTTTGGGGTGCAATTTGTCATGTCTGAACCTATTTCTTTCGAAAACAGTCGTAAAAACTTTAAAGTTTTCATTTTTGCCGGCGGATGCATTTGTATTTAGGGTTTACGGGCGTGATTTGGTAAATTTGCCTGGTACCCTGAGTCTATTTGTATATGCTGCACGCCATCACATCAAGTCAAGAAGCCATTTCGCTGGAAGATCAGTACGGAGCGCACAATTATCATCCGCTGCCCGTCGTGCTGTGCAAGGGCGAAGGTGTGTTTGTCTGGGATGTGGAAGGCAAACGCTATTACGATTTCCTGTCGGCCTACAGCGCCGTCAACCAGGGGCATTGTCACCCGCGGATCATCGATGCGCTGATCCGGCAGGCAAAAGAGCTCACGCTTACCTCGCGTGCGTTCTACAACGACAAGCTGGGCCGTGCGGAGAAGTATATCTGCGAGCTCTTCGGTTATCAGAAGTCCCTCTTTATGAACAGCGGCGCCGAAGCCAACGAGACGGCCATCAAGCTGGCACGCAAGTGGGGCTATACCAAGAAGGGCATCCCGGCCGACCAGGCGGTCATTGTCGCGGTGCGCAAGAATTTTCACGGTCGGACGACGACGATCATTTCGGCGTCTACCGATCCTGATTCGCGCGGCGGCTTCGGGCCGTTTATGCCGGGCTTCGAGATCATCGCGTATAACGATACGGCCGCGCTGGAAAAGGCGTTGGCCAACCCGAACGTCTGCGGGCTGTGGATCGAACCGATCCAGGGCGAAGCCGGCGTATATATTCCAGCAGAAGGTTATCTGAAGACGGCGGAACAACTGTGCCGCCAGAACAACGTATTGCTCATGATGGACGAGATCCAGACGGGCATTGCACGCACGGGCAAGATGCTGGCGTCCGATCACGAAGGCGTACGGCCGGACTTGCTGATCCTCGGCAAAGCGCTCTCCGGTGGTACGATGCCGGTGTCGTGCGTATTGGCCGATGACGAGGTGATGCTGGTGATCCGCCCGGGCGAGCACGGCTCTACCTTTGGCGGCAATCCGTTGGCGGCTGCGGTGTGTATAGAAGCATTGCAGGTAGTATTGGACGAGCGCCTCGCGGAGAACGCGGCCCAGCTGGGTCTTATATTCCGTCAGCGCATGGAAGCCCTGATCCGCAAGACGGATCTCATTACGCTGGTGCGCGGTAAAGGTTTATTGAATGCGATCGTGATCAACGATACCGCGGAGAGCAAGACGGCCTGGAACTTGTGTGTAGCCTTTATGAAAGAAGGATTGCTGGCCAAGCCTACGCATGGCAACATCATCCGCTTTGCGCCCCCGCTGGTCATCACGGAAGAGCAGTTGCACGACTGCTGTGATATGATCGAGCGGGCGGTGTTGGCGTATCGACGGTGACACACCCGGAATTATAATAAACTCATTATAAGCTTACAATAAGGTATCCATAGCTTTGCTATAAGCATGCTATATGTATGCCTATAAGCATGCCATAAGGAAGCCTCCTTCGGGAAGCCTGATTACCCCATTTTTAACGGCGCTGGCGCACTACTTCGTAGATGGCGATGCCGGCGGCTACCGATACGTTGAGGGAGCCGATCTTTCCCTGCATGGGGATGCGGGCCAGCTCGTCGGCTTCGCGGATCAGTATGTCTGAAATTCCATCTTCTTCCGAACCCACGATGACCGCGATGGGGCCTGTCAGGTTTACGTCGTAGAGGTCCTGCTTGCCCTTTTCGGTACAGGCGATGACGCGTATACCGCTGTCGCGCAGTAATTTAACCGTTTTCTTCAGATCCGCTTCGCGCGATACGGGCAGGTGGTTGAGGGCCCCGGCCGAGGTTTTCATGGCATCGCTGGTAATGGGGGCGCTGCCTTTTTCGCCTATAATTATACCGTCCAGGCCGGCGCACTCGGCCGTGCGGGCCATAGCGCCAAAGTTGCGGACGTCGGTAACGCGGTCCATGAGCAGGAAGAAGGGCTCGCGGCCTTCGCTAAAGGCCTTGTCTATCAGGTTGTCCAGGGGGACGAAGGTCACGGCGGCCAGCAGGCAGATCACCCCCTGATGGTTGCGGGAAGACATGCGTTTGAGCTTTTCGGCCGGCACGAACGTGAAGGGCACGCGGTGATTTTTGGCCGTTGCGATCAGCTCTTTTATCAGGTCGTTGGTCAACCCGGACTGGATCATCACTTTTTCGATTTCCTTTCCTGCCACAATGGCTTCTATCACGGCCCGGGTGCCGTAGATCATGTCTGATTTTTCCATGGAGGGTCAAAATTCCTAAAATCAATTCGCAAATCACAATAAATTTAAGGTGATTATATTTGGCCCTCATTAACCAACGACTGCATGTCTATTAAAATCAGAAAGGAAGATGCCCTGAATTACCATATGCACGGGCAGCCGGGAAAGATTGAAGTAGTACCGACCAAAGTACTGAGCACCCAGCTGGACCTCGCGTTAGCGTATTCTCCCGGGGTGGCCGAACCCTGTAAAGCCATTCACGCAAACAAGGAAGATGTCTATAAATACACCTCGAAGGGCAACCTGGTTGCCGTGATCTCCAACGGTACGGCCGTCTTGGGGCTGGGCGACATCGGTCCGGAAGCGTCCAAGCCTGTAATGGAAGGCAAGGGGGTATTGTTCAAGAAATTTGCCGGCATCGATGTGTTCGACATCGAGATCGACGAAAAAGACCCCGATGCTTTTATCAAGATCGTGAAGTCGCTGGAGCCTACATTCGGGGGGGTAAACCTGGAGGATATCAAAGCACCCGAGTGTTTTAAGATCGAGACGGAGCTGCGTGAGAAGATGAACATTCCCATCATGCACGACGACCAGCACGGCACCGCGATCATTTCGGCGGCGGCGTTGCTGAACGCGCTCGAGATCGTGGGCAAGAAGATGGCCAACGTCAAGATCGTCGTAAACGGTGCGGGCGCTGCCGCGGTAAGCTGTACCAAGCTATACATCGCGCTGGGCGCGAAGAAGGAAAACATCGTGATGTGCGACAGCAAGGGTGTACTGAACGCCAAGCGCACCGGGCTGGATTCCATCAAGCAGCAGTTCGTGCTCGACGTGCCTTTCAATACACTGCAAGAGGCCATGGTTGGCGCAGATGTATTTGTCGGCCTTTCGGTCGCCGACGCTATCACACCGCAAGACCTCAACAACATGGCCAAAGACCCGATCGTGTTTGCGCTGGCCAACCCGAACCCGGAAATCGACTATACCCTGGCGCGCCGCACACGTCAGGATGCGATCCTGGCCACCGGCCGCTCCGACCATCCTAACCAGGTAAACAACGTGTTGGGCTTCCCCTATATCTTCCGCGGCGCCCTCGACGTGCGCGCGCAGGAGATCAACGAAGAGATGAAGCTTGCCGCGGTGCATGCGCTGGCCGAGCTGGCCAAGGAGCCCGTGCCCGACATGGTAGTAAAAGCCTACGGTGCCGACCGCATTCAGTTCGGCCGCGAGTACCTGATCCCCAAGCCGCTCGACCCGCGCCTGATTACCACGGTATCACCGGCGGTAGCAAAGGCGGCGATGGATACGGGCATGGCCAAACATCCGATCACCGACTGGGGTGCCTATCACCACGACCTGCAACGCCGCATCGGTATCGATCAGAAGCTTATTTCGCGGATCATCGAGCGCGCCAAACAAAACCCCAAGCGCGTGGTCTTTGCCGAAGCCAACCACCACAAGATTCTCAAGGCGGCACAGATCCTCAAAGACGAAGGCATTGCGCATCCGATCCTGCTCGGCAACCGCGAAGAGATCCTCGCGCTGATCAAAGAGCACAACCTCGACCTGGAGGATTGCCCGATCATTTACCCGCGCGAAGACGATGCTACGGTAGAGCGCTACGCCGAACGTTTATACCAGAAGCGTCAGCGCAAGGGCCTGTCATACCAGGACAGCAAGCGCCTGATGCGCGAGCGCAACTACTTCGGAGCGATGATGGTGGAGTTCGGCGATGCCGACGCCCTCGTCAGCGGCTTGACAAAAGACTATCCGAAAACCATTCTACCTTCGCTGCAGATCATCGGCACGGCCGATGGCGTAGACCGCGTGGCCGGTATGTATATCATCATGAACAAGACGGGCACGTTCTTCTTTGCCGATACCACCGTGAACGTCGATCCGACGGCGCAAGAGCTGGCCGGCATCATCGAGCTGACCGCACGCGGTGTGAAGTTCTTTGATATGGACCCGCGCATCGCGGTGTTGTCATACTCCAACTTCGGCTCGTCGAAGGGCGAGGTTCCCGAAAAAACGCGCGAGGCCGTGCGGCTGGCGCGGGAGAAAGACCCGTCGCTGATCGTCGAGGGTGATATTCAAGGCAACGTGGCGTTCGACACGCGTATTCAACAGGAGATGTTCCCGTTCAGCGCGCTGGCCGACAAGCCTGCCAACACGCTCATCTTCCCCAACCTGGCTTCGGGTAACATTGCCTACAAGCTGCTGATGGAGATCGGCGGCGCCGAGGCCATTGGCCCGATTTTATTAGGCATGAAGAAGCCGGTGCACGTGCTGCAGCTGGGCAGCTCCATTCGCGAGATCGTCAACATGGCGGCCATCGCGGTAGTGGATGCTCAGCTACACGAGCAGAACGATCACCTTTAATCGATATCATTAACATGCAGGACGCAGCCTATTGGGTACGTTGTTTAGATCTGAAGCCTCATCCCGAAGGGGGCTTTTACCGCGAAACATACCGTGCTGCCGAATCGATCGAGACCTCTGGCCTGCCGGCGCGCTTTACCGGCAGGCGGAGCTTCTCTACCGCCATTTATTTTTTATTGCGCAACCAGGACCGTTCGGTGTTTCACCGCATCCGTTCCGACGAGCTCTGGCATTACCATGCCGGCGACAGCCTTTCGATCTATGTGCTACACGAAGAGAACGGCCTGACCGTGCACCGGTTGGGTGCCGACATCGAGCACGGCGATTCGCTGCAGGTGGTCGTACCGGCCAACACGTGGTTTGGCGCACACCTCGAGACACCCGGCCGCTATACGCTCGCAGGCTGTACCGTGGCCCCGGGGTTCGACTTTGCCGACTTTGAAATGGCCGACCGCGCGACGCTGCTTAAAACTTTTTCGGGCCATGCCGACATCATAACGTTGCTGACAAACCCGTAAAAGTTCCTGGATGCTGCGCCGCCTTTCTTTCCTTCTCCCCTTTCTTTTGTGTCCGCTCGCCACGGCGCTGGCGCAGCAGGAAACATTTAAGGGCGTGGTGGTAGACTCCGCGTCTTTTGCGGCGCTGCCGTTCGTAAACGTGCGGGTGAAGAACTCCATGCGCGGCACCTCGACGGATATGCAGGGAAATTTTGCCATTACCGCTACGCGGCGCGATACGCTCGTGTTGTCGGTGGTGGGGTATCAGTCCGTGGAGCAACCCCTGTGGGATTGGGAGCCCAGCGTGATCCGCCTGCGCGAGAAGAGTATTTTATTAAATACTGTTACGGTGCAATCGCGGCGGATGGATCCGTATGAGGGCTTGTTTGATGAACAGAACGAAAAGATCGATCGTCGCCGGGTGCCCTTCTATTTGTCGCGCGAGAAAAAACAAAAACGCAGGCTGGTCTGGCTGAAGGAAGACAACGCCCGGGCGCAGACGTATGTCGATGTGGTCATTAACAATCCCGAGACAAAAAGCGGCTTGATCCAAAAGTATGGACTCACGGAAACAGCCTACTACGATCTGCTGGCGGAGTTCAATACCCGCAATGTGAAGGTGATGTATTACCTCACGGCGCCTGAGCTGATCTCGTTGCTCAACAATTTCTTCGAGAGCAACGCCCCGGTCCCCGCGCAGAAATAATATATTTTTACCATCCTGACGCCGCGTTAGGCGGCATCCGGGCTGCGGTAGGTGAGCGTGTATTTAAAGCGATCGATCCGCCACCCCAGGTCTGTCAGCACCACGTGCATGTTATACCGCCCGATAAACTCCCGCAGTTTTTCAACGGGTTCGTTTTTGGTGAAGTGATAGGCTACGGCATAACAGAACACATCGGCTTCAATAGACTCGTGACCGAAGTCTACCAGGTAATTTCCTGCCTGGTGATGGATGGCACCCAGACCGCGAAAGCCCTCATCCCACAGCTTGGTAATATCCGCCCCGGACAGATCGACGGTTCCTTCCAGGCCCCGATCAAATTGTACGATGGGAGTAAAGACTTCTTCTTGCAGGCGACTCCACTGCCGGGTGTCGGTATAAATAAACAATTTGTTGATGACTTCGATGATCTCGTCGCGTTTGCTTTTGTTTTCCATAGCCGTTTTTACGGTTAATAATTTTCTGGTCACTCATTAAAAGAACGTGCCGCGCCGGCGCTGTCATCGCTACTCCATCCCCTCCGTCCCCACGATCACGATCCGTACGTCAGGCACCTGTAAATTAAAGAATCCCTTCCCTCCGACTACGTTGGTGGGGTAGTTTACCGGCTCGCTGAGATATTCCGTAAAACTATAACGATTATCGAGTCGTAGTTTCATAAAGTTATAATATTCTTCGCTAATGCGCGCCAGGTAGATGGCAGTTGTATCGCCCACGTAGTAGTCGCGATAGATCACGCGGAACGATTCGCGGTGATTTCGTCCATCAAAGTTCGCGTCGTCGATCAATCGTGTGAAACTACGCGGATTGAGGAGGTTCTCGAGGGCATCCTGGCGTCTCAGGTCCTGCACGTTGATCATATACCAGTCCTTGCCGACGGGGTCGGCGAACTGGTGTGTGACCTGCAGCAACGTATCGTCGAAGCCATTAAAATACAACTCGGTGATCAGTTCGTCGAAGGAGACGGGCGGCTGCACGGTGGTGGTGGCCGTGACGGAGCCAAGGGATTCACTCGTCACATCCAGGCGATAGGACGCGCGGGGCTGAAACGGTATGTAGATGCCGCCGTATACACCGGTGCCCAGGTTGATCAGCCGGTATGTACTGTCGGGGCCGGTAACGGTAACGACGGCGTCGTCTACGGCGATCTGCTCAATGAGCTCCTGCGGGTCGCTGTCGTCGCTGAAATCGAGGGCGCCAAAGCTTTTGGTGAGGAGAACGGCGAGTGATGCGTCCGGGATGATCTGGGTCGACACGACGATCTCGGGCTTGAGGACGGGGATGCCTGTTACCGGGAGCGGATCGGGCAAGCAGCTGCCCACCAGGAAACCCAGCGCCAGAAGTCCTGCGCCGATCATACCGTGTTGCTGTGTGCGTGTGCGTTGCCTCATATAGCGGTATCGTTAGAATTTAAAGCCATAGCTGATGAAAGGGATCGCTCCGAACAGGCCCGGCTGTTCATAGCGCAACGTACCGTCGTCCTCCTGCTCGATGGTGATGGCCACCGGGTTGGCGCGGTTATAGGCATTGTATATGCCTGCAAACCATTCCCACTGAAAGCGGCGGTGTGGACGGCTTTTAAATTTGATGCCGATGTCGAGCCGGTGGGCGTCGGCCAGTTTCACGGCGTTGATGCGGGAAAATATGGGAATGAGGTCTACGCCGGTGAGTGTGGGCGCCAGCACGGCATACTGCCCAACGATCGGTGTGAACCGCGAGCCTGAAATGAACTCCCACACCACCGATGCGGCCCAGCGTTTACCCAGGGCATATTGTCCCACAATGGCCCCGTTGTGGCGCCGGTCGTAGCGCGAATAAAACCAGGCGCCGCCGTTAACCTCGTCGAACTGGCGCCGCGACCATGACAGCGTATAGCTGATCCATCCCTTGAAGCGGCCCGCTTCCTTGCGCAGCAGCACCTCCAGACCCCATGCGCTGCCCTTGCCCTGAATGAGCCGGGACTCGAAGTCGTTATTCATAAACAGGTTGGTACCCTCTTCGTAGCCGATGAGGTGGTCCATGGATTTATAGTACCCCTCGATGCTCAGGAATATGTTGTCTTCGCGAAAGGTGTTTTGCCAGGCCAGCGCTACCTGGTTGGAGGTTTGCGGCACAACGTCTTCGGTTACGGGGTACCAGATGTCGGTGGGCGACGATACCGCAGAGCTCGAGATGCGGTGCATATACTGCACCATGCGCGAATAACTGAGCTTGAGTGCCTGGTTGTCCGTCAGTGTATAGCGCGCGGACAGGCGGGGTTCGGGATTGGCATAGGTACGGTTCTCGACGACGGCCATCGACCCGCGCAAGCCGGCATTGATGCGCACGTGTTTCAGCGGCGACCATTCATATTGCCCGTGCACGGCGAATTCGTTGGCGATCCGGCCCTGGGCAACGCTGCTCTCAAAGAGCTGTGAAAACGCGCCTTCGGTATTGATGATGTTGGGGCTGACGGCGTGGCGCGTCCACTCGGCGCCGGTTTTAAAGGCTGCGCCGCCGCGCAGGGAGTCTTTGTGTATGGACCAACGGGCGCCATAATCTTCGATGTCGGAGAATGCCACCAGCTCGTTGTCTTCAAAGGCATTGCGGATGTTATACTTGTATTCGGAGCGGATCGCCGACAGCTCGCTCTTCCAGCCGCCGTCGAAGGTGTGCACCCAACGGGCGGATTGGCTGTTGTTGCCGGCTTCGTAAGTCGTGGTAAAGCCGCTGCCGTCGTTGTCGCGATCGCGAAAGAGGTCGAGGACATCGTCGCCGCCATAGTAGCTTATTTCGATATGGTCGCGCGGGGTGGGCTTGAGCAGTATCTTGCCGTTGAGGTCGTAAAAGAAATAGGGCAATTCTTCGCCGAGTGCCTTTACCACCTGGTCGATATACGTTCGGCGGCCGGCTACCCAGATGCTTGCTTTGTCTTTCACCAGGGGCTGCTCGATGAACAGGCGCGACGCCAGCACACCGATATCGCCGGATACGCGTGTGCGCGTGGGCACTTCCGCCGTGGTTTTGATGTTGAGGATGGACGACAGGCGGCCGCCGAACTCGGCGGGAAAGCCTCCGTTGATAGCCTCTACGTGGTCGAGGATGTCGGGATTAAATACCGACAGGAATCCGAAGAGGTGGCTGGTGTTGTAGATGGGCACGTCGTCGAGCAGCACGAGATTTTGATCGGCGGCGCCGCCACGCACAAAGATGTCGGAGCTGCCGTCGGCGCCGCGCAACGTGCCGGGCAACAGCTGCAAGGTTTTGATGACGTCGGCTTCGCCGCCCAGTACAGGCAATGCGTTGATATCCTCTTGTGTGAGCAGGTACGTGCTGGTGCGGCTGGAGTTAAAAACGTCCTGCTGTGCGTTGCGCGCACCCGTGATGACCACTTCCTGCAGCTGGCCGGCGGTGGGCCGGAGCGTTACGGTAAGTGTCGTATCGCCGCGCAGCCGGAACGACTGCTGATAGAGCTCGTACCCAATATAGGTTACCTGGCATACCTTGCGGCCGGTGGACACACGCACGGAAAAATGGCCGTGGCTGTCGGTAGCGATGTAGGTGGAGTCGGGCGTAAAGAGTACATAGGCGGAGGGCAAGCGTTCGCCATTGGCGTCGCGCACGGTGCCTTTGATCGTTACTTGTTGCGCCACCGCAACATAGCCGATCAACACGAACATTATCAAACTCAGGCTCTGCCGCATATTGTTACGCTGTAACGTATAAAGATAACAAAACAATATGTGGGCCGCGTTGTACTTTATGGAGGCCTAAAAAAATGTATTTTATGAGTGGTGAACCTTACATGCCTTTTTACGATGAATTGATTTTTATGTCATGCGGGAAAGATTTTACTTTCAACGTTTTATGACGAATGAAGGGAATTATAGCGCTTTTATGGTATGCCGCGGCAGGGTTTTCTCCTGTTGCCCCGGCGCTGCAAACGGCTGACAGCGTTCATCTCGCCGGCATGGCTTCCCAGGCGTATGGTCTTGTTCTTTCTCAACCTGATTCATCGATTGCACTGGCGCACGCCGTGCTCAGTCAAGTCCAACCGAAAAAGAATCTCTACCTCGAAGCGTATAGCTATTATGTGCTGAGCAAAGCCAATTGGACCAAGGCCAACTACCGGCTCAGCACCGAGTACGGCTACAAAGCGCTGCGCCTGCTGGAACGGGATCCGCATGCCTATGCAACCCTGCGTGGCCTGGTGATGCTGACGCTTGCACGCACGTTCATTGACCGGGATGACTACGCGCAGGCGGAGGAATTTCTGAACAAAGCGCGGCACCTGGCCGAAAAGCATCACGATGACCGATTGCTGGCCGACACCTACCGCGAAACGTCTGCACTGCTATCGGAAACCGAACAATACGATTCTGCCATTGCCTATGCCGACAAGGGCATTGCGCATTACCTGGGAATAAACGACTCGATGCGCGTCAGCATTTTGTATGGCCGCAAGGCGAAGGCGTATCTGGATATGGGCGACTATGCCAGGAGCGATATTTACAACCGTAAGTCGATGACGCTCGACAGCCTGGTGGGCAACACGCGCGCCCTCGGCTTTTCGTATTACTATGCCGCCGACATTGCCTATCGCCAAAAGCAGTACATCCGCGCCCTGCATTACGTAAACCGCTCTATTGCCTTGAACGAGCGGATCCACAACATGGCCCTGCAGGTGCGTGCACGCAGCTTGCTGGCGGAGATCTATACGCAAACCGGCCGGGGCCTTTCCGGGGCACAGCAATTCCGGCGGGTAAGTATATTAAAAGACAGTTTATACAACGCCGAGAAGAGCCGGCAGATCCAGGAGATGCAATCGCTCTATGCACTGGAAGCGAAGGACCGTACGATCGAAACGCTGGGGCAGAAAAACCTGGCACAGACCCACCGGGTGGAAATTCAGCGCATGCTGATGCTGGTGCTGGCGGTTGGCGTCGTGCTGCTGGCAGCGGTTGTTTTGTTGCTGGTGCGCCTGCGCATTCTGCAGCAACGTGCCAACCAGGCACTGGCGGAGCGCAACCTGGCGATGGAACAACAAAAAGAGGAGATCGAATCGCAAGCGGAGTTCCTGCAACAGCTCAACCAGCTGAAGTCGAAGCTGTTCTCCGTGATCAGCCACGACCTGCGCGGGCCGATCGCAAACTTGCAGTCGCTGTTACACCTGCTGACGGCAAACATCATGACGCCCCAGGAATTTATAGCCGTGTCAGACAAGCTCAAAACCAATCTCAACAGCACGCAGCGCACCTTGGAGAACCTGCTCAACTGGTCGCTGAGTCAAATGGACGGTATTCGCACGGAGAAGAAGACCATTGCCTTGCAGCAGGCGGTAGATGAAGCCAGCGGGCTGCTGGCCGAGTTTGCCGAACGCAAGCAGGTAACATTAGACAAACAAATTGGCGAGGGATTGGCGATCTTGGCCGATGCCAACCAGCTGCAGCTCATTCTCCGCAACTTGTTGCATAACGCCATCAAGTTTTCCAAGTCGGGCGGTACGGTGATCGTATCGGCTGTCGCCCAGGGCACGATGTGCACATTGCGCGTACGCGACTACGGCATTGGCCTGACGGCGGATGAAAAGGCGCGTTTATTGAACAGCCACGAATATTTCACCAAAACGGGCACACAGCAGGAGAAAGGCACCGGCCTGGGCTTTTTGCTGTGCCAGGAATTTATCAGCCGCAACGACGGCACCCTCGATCTTTCGAGCACACCCGGTGAAGGCACCGAGGTGAGCATCAGTCTGCCACAGGCCCCCTGCCGTCAAGGCAAGCCGGCGTCCTAATCGATTTTTAAGAACCAGAAACCTCGTATTTTCGTTTGCTATTATGTCGAATTGGCAGTATTTAGGGTTTGGCGCAAACCTTGACACCTAGCCTTTCGAGAAAATTGAAACAATCTTTTTAAATCAATAAATACACATGGGAGCTTTCGTAATTGGTCTTTTCTTCATGGTGATCGGCATGATCGTCAGTGCCCGGATGAAAAGCAAGTTTGCAAAATATTCACAAACGCATCTGACCCGCGACCTGACGGGCGCCGAAGTGGCCCGGCTGATGCTGGCCGATAACGGCATTCACGATGTGCAGGTCATCAGCGTAGAAGGTGAGTTGACGGACCACTATAACCCGGCCAACAAAACGGTAAACCTGAGCGAAGGAGTATACCACGGCCGCAACGCCGCCGCAACCGCCGTAGCCGCGCACGAATGCGGTCACGCTGTGCAACATGCACGGGCGTATAGCATGCTGGAGTTTCGTTCGGCCATGGTGCCGATCCAGAACGTCAGCGCGAAAATCATCAACTTTCTGTTCATGGCGATGATGTTCGGTGCCATCTTTGCATCGCACGTAATTCCCTGGAACCTGGCGCTGCTGATCATTATAGCGTGTTACGGCGTGTTTGCGTTGTTTGCGCTGATCACCCTGCCGGTAGAATTTGATGCCAGCAAGCGTGCCCTGGCGTGGGTGCAAGCCCGCGGCATTGTAAACAACAACGAATACGGTATGGCCAAAGACGCGCTGAAATGGGCCGCCATGACGTACGTGGTGGCTGCCATCGGTGCGCTGACAATCCTGTTCTACTACGTGATGCTGTTCCTCGGTCAGCGCGACGAGTAAAAGTCTATCGCAACTATAGCACACAAAGCCCGGGCCTTCCGCCCGGGCTTCTCTTTTTTCGGCGCGCTGCCTATAAACAAAAAGAAACGCACAGTATATTGCCTCTCTATCATTAACCCATACGCTATTATTCTATGAATTTTCAACTTACGGAAGAGCACCTGGCGGTACAGCAGGCGGCACGCGATTTTGCACAGAACGAGCTTCTACCAGGTGTGATCGAACGAGACACCGAACAAAAGTTTCCAAAGGACCAGATCAAAAAAATGGGCGAGCTCGGTTTTATGGGCATGATGGTCGACCCGAAATACAACGGCGGCGGCATGGACAGCATCTCGTATGTGCTGGCCATGGAAGAGATCTCGAAAGTAGATGCGTCGGTGTCTGTGTGTATGTCCGTCAATAACTCCCTTGTCTGCTGGGGCCTGGAAAAATACGGTACCGAAGAACAAAAGGAAAAATACCTGAAGCGTCTGGCGGCGGGTGAGATCATCGGCGCCTTCTGCCTCTCCGAACCGGAGGCGGGTTCTGACGCCACCAGCCAGCGCACGACGGCCGAAGACAAAGGCGATCACTATTTGCTGAACGGCACCAAGAACTGGATCACCAACGGCAACAGTGCAAGTGTATACATTGTCATTGCACAGACCGACGCGGCAAAAAAACACAAAGGCATCAATGCGCTGATCGTCGAGAAGGGCATGCCGGGTTTTGTCGTAGGCAAGAAAGAAGATAAGATGGGTATTCGCGGATCGGACACACACTCGCTGATGTTCACCGATGTGAAGGTGCCCAAGGCCAACCGCATCGGCGACGATGGCTTCGGTTTCAGCTTTGCTATGACGACCCTCAACGGGGGCCGTATCGGCATTGCCTCGCAGGCGCTGGGCATTGCTGCCGGCGCGTACGAGCTTGCCTTAACGTATTCGAAAGAACGCAAGGCGTTTGGCAAGAACCTGTCAGAACACCAGGCTATTCAATTCAAGCTGGCCGAGATGGCCACCAAGATCGACGCCGCTCGCCTGCTGGTGCACCAGGCGGCCTGGCGCAAGGATCAACGCCAGGATTTTGTAAAGGCCGCCGCCATGGCCAAGCTGTTTGCTTCGCAGATCGCTCAGGAGGTGACAACGGAAGCCGTACAGATCCACGGCGGCTACGGCTATGTAAAGGAATATCATGTAGAACGACTCATGCGCGACGCCAAGATCACACAGATCTATGAAGGCACTACCGAGATCCAGAAAATGGTGATCTCGCGCGAGTTGCTGAAGTAACTAGTATCATGCGGCTACTCCGTCCGATCATACCGGCAGTCCTGTCGTTTTATGGGCTGCTGGTTTTTACTGTCTTTGTATTGCCCGTGGCATTCAGCGCGTGCTCACGCGATAGTGCGTGGTGTACATTCATGTATTGGATGACGGAGTCGGGCGGCCAGCGCGGCACGACGATCATCGTACTGCTGGCGGCGATCTTATATGCCGGTTCGTTCCGTTCGCTTACACAAAAGGCCAAGGTATTCTTTCTGACGGTGCTAACGCTGGGAGCCGTGCTCGCATCGTTTGCCTACCTCAACGAGAACGTGATCAAGACGCTCATCCGCGTACACCGGCCCAGCCATACCTATATATTGCGCGAGTCGAAGTCTACGGCCAGGCTGGACTCGCTTTACTTACTGACCGAACCCGAGCGAAGGAAGTTTTATGAAGACCTGATCTTGCCCGACACGGTTACGTTCCGGAATATGGATTCGCGCGTGATCGCGCACTGGATCGACGAAGTAGGATACTCCTTTCCGTCGGGCCATTCCTTTAATACATTCCTGCTCGGAACGATCCTCGCCTTTTTTATCTATCACTTAGCCGGGAGACGGTATCGATGGTTACACGTACTTCCGTTGGCGTGGGCGATGCTCGTAGCCATCTCCCGCGTGGCCCTGGGCGTGCATACAGCGCGCGATGTCAGTGCCGGCGCCGCCCTGGGTATCGTGCTGGCAAGCCTGGTGCTATCGATCCCGGCGGTACGCGGTGCCATGGTGAAAAAAGAAAGTGACACGGGAGAGTTGCCGAAAAGCCCTCGTTATAGGTAACATTGCCGCCATGAAAATTATCGATCTCTCCAAAACCATCCAGTACAACGCCGGCGATCCATTCTTTATGAAGGTCAGGATCAAACACAAGCCGCACCGCAAGGCGCGTTGGCTGATCCGTTACCTGGGTCTGCCGTTCCGTTTGTTTCCGAAGAACTTCATCGGGTGGGCCGATGACACGATCCAGCAGATGGGCGTACACGCCACTACGCACCTCGATGCGCCGTGGCACTATGCGCCTACCAGCGAAGGCAAGCCGGCCAAAACGATCGATCAGGTGCCGCTGGAATGGTGCTATGGCGACGGCATTGTCATTGACATGAAACACAAGGCCGACTTCGAGGCTATCACCGTAGAAGATATACAACAATTCCTTTCGAAGAACAACCTGTCGCTGAAACCGGGGCTGATCGTGCTGATCAAAACAGGGCGCGACAAGTATATGGGCACAAAAGAATTCTTTGAGCGGGGCACCGGCATGAGCGCGCAAGCAACGGCATGGCTAATCGATCAGGGTATCAACGTGATGGGCATCGACCAGTGGGGCTGGGATCTGCCGCTGCGTTATATGGTGCAGAAGGCAAAGGAGAGCGGCAATGCAGAGCTCTTCTGGGAAGGGCACCTGGTGGGTCGTGATAAGGAATACTGCCATTTAGAGCAGCTTACCAACCTCGATGCGTTGCCGTACCAGGGTTTTAAAGTCGCGCTTTTTCCGCTGAAGATCAAAGGTGCCTCCGCCGCACCGGCCCGCGTGGTCGCGATTATGGACTAAAACAACACGTACGCCAGGCCAAAGCGGACGGTATAGATATCGTCAAAGAACTTACGTTTCGTGCTAGTCGTGCCACTGGGCAATAGTGGACTGTCTATACGCTGCGATTCTTTGCGAAAGTCAATGATGTGCAGCGGCATGCTCAGCTCGAGGCTAAGCCGCTCCGACAAGTTGCAGCTGACGCGAGGAATGAGATTGATCGTCGCCCCCGTATATTTTACGTGAATGTTGTAATAGCTGGGGTCTACCGGTTTGCGATCGATCTCGACATGATAGGGATTGATGCCCGCGCCGAGATTCAATACAAACCGTTTGGTGACGTTGGTAATGTCCTGGTTGATCTCGTAGCGGAAGGAGTATGCACTCACCACATCTTTTATCGCCTTGGCGTGGCTGAGATTGTAGTCCGTCGCAAACTGGATGTGACCTGCCGGACGGTTGATCTCCGGCACAAAGATCTCAAGCTCGTGATGGAAGTTGCCTTTGAGCGAAATAATATTGAACGCAACCGAGAATGTGCCCGTGCTTACATCCCTGCTATTATTTACACCCTCTTGCTGGTATACGGAGCGGCGCCACGATGTATGTTGATACACCTTCGCGCGATACTCATGTTGAGCGAACGCTCCGAAGGAAATTGTCAGACAGGCCAGCAGAACTATATAGCGACACAGGGAGGTTAGGGATCGGGTCATTTTTTGTTGCGTGTTATCAAATTGTTAATGGGGTTTAGTTTCCATCTATACTCCAAACCTATTTCACGGCGCAATATTGTCTCGTTGACACTAGAATGTCAAGTTATTTGACATGTTCTTTCAGGAAATGATTTTGATTCTACATTTTTCCACAATGTGTGGTATAGTATAGATCTCGTAAACCTTTGCAGGAGCACTGTGCTGTAGAGTAATTTACATGGCATGTGGGGAAGTAAATACCGTGGCGCCGCGGGCGCTTTCACGCCGCTTGTTCTGCTTGCAGCGCTTTTTTACTTCATATACATATAGTCGACGGTGACGTTGAGCATGGCTTTGAGGCCGGTAAGCATGCCGCGTTCGTCCATCATGAAGTCGGGAGTATGATGCGAAGGGGCCTTGGCGGGATCGGTATCGGGCGGGCAGGCACCTACAAAGAAAAAGAAGCCGGGCACTTTCTGTTGGTAATAGGCAAAGTCTTCGGCACCGGTATCGGCGGGGATGCGGGCGACGTTTTCTTCACCCGCGGCCTTTACGAGGCTGGCGACCACTTTTTCCGTCAATACAGGGTCATTGAATGTTACCGGTGTCTTGCGATCGATCGTTATTTCGGCCGTGGCACCGGCACTTTCGGCAATGAGCGTGGCGGTACGTTTTAGCTTCTCGTGTATCTCCTGTTGCATGGCGGGATCGAACGTGCGGATCGTGCCGCTCATTTCGGCCGTCTCGGGAATGATGTTCTGACGTACACCGGCGTGGATCATACCGACAGAGATCACGACAGCTTCTTTTGTAAGCTGGGTTTGGCGGCTCACGATGGTTTGAATGCCGCTGATGATCTGAGCCGACACGACAATGGGATCTATACCGAGCCACGGCGCGGCGCCGTGTGACTGCTTGCCTTTTACCTTGATGGTGAACCAGTCTGATGCGGCCATCATGCCAGCGGGTTTATAGGCGATCTGGCCGAGCTTGCGAATGCCCTGGATGTGCAGGCCGAAGATCACATCTACCTTGGGGTTGTCGAGTACGCCTTCGCGCACCATGAGGTCGGCGCCACCCTCCTCGCCTGCCGGCGGCCCTTCTTCGGCGGGTTGGAATACAAACTTGATGGTACCTTTGAGGTCGCTCTTGTTCTTGCTGAGGATCTCGGCTACCGCCATGAGGATCGCTACGTGCGAGTCGTGGCCACACGCGTGCATGACACCGGTCTCCTGGTCATTAAAGATGGCTTTCTCTTTGGACGCAAAGGGCAGGTTGTTGCGTTCGGTCACCGGCAGCGCATCCATGTCGGCGCGCAGGGCGATGACGGGACCGGGCTTGCCGGTGCGCAGCAATGCTACCACGCCGGTGTGTGCTATACCGGTCTGTACGTCCAGGCCAAGCTTGCGCAGGTGTTCGGCGACATAGGCGGCGGTCTTTACTTCGCGGTTGGAGAGCTCGGGGTATTGGTGCAGGTGGCGGCGCCACGTGATGACGGTGGGTTCGAGCTGGCGGGCTTGTTGTTCAAGCCTGGCCTGCAGTTTGGGATTTACCTGGGCGATGGCGCCCGCGGTGAGCGTTAGCAAAAGTAGACTGCAAAGACGTATCTTCATCATAGGATCGGGGTGTGGGGGAGACAAGATATTGATTCCCGGTCTGGCAACCAACGACAAAGAACATGGAGTGGATCAAAATCTTTTCAAGCGTAACCGAAGCGAAAGAAAAGTTACCGGCGGGCAAGCCACGCCTGCTGCTGGTACACGACCGGCGTATCGCGCTGGTACACTACGGCGACGATTTTTACGCGGTTCAGGACGCCTGTACCCACAACCATGAGTCGCTCAGCAAGGGGCATGTCAACCACGTGGGGGAGATCATTTGCCCCTGGCACAACTACCGGTTTGAGCTAAAAACCGGTCGTGCCACGGATTCCAGCTGTCGCGACCTGGAAACTTATCCGATTAAAACGGATGAAAGCGGTTTTTTTATTGGTATTTAAAATACATTCGTCGCTATTTGCGTTTTTAACCCATGCTGCCGATGCCTCCTGTGACCAAGGACCTGCGCTTTTTGTCTGCGTGTCTCCTGTTTGTTTTGTCTACCGGCCTGTTTCCAGCCGCTGCCCAGCGTTATTTTGCACCCGACAATTGGATCGACCTGCTGAACCTCGCCGGCCCGATGCCCGAGAAGCTGTTGTCGACACGCACCGCGGTCTTTTATGATTATACCCTCACCGAAAAAGAGCTGCTCACAGCACAAGAGTATTTTCAGCGATCGGGTGTCGACGCCGTGGCGTATTTCGACCTCGACGGGCTGATGGCCAGCCACGACATTACCCGCGCCTATGGCGACTACCTGCTCAAGCGCGAGTTTTCCAACCTGGTCTTTATCGAGAAAGGTGACACGGGGTATCGTATCACGATCACGGTATTCAACGGCAAGGAAACCGTGCTTGATCCCAAACAATCTGCATGGTCGGCAAGCAACCCTATATTTACGGAGGCCCTGAAGACGATGTACCGCACCAGCGCCAGCGGGCTGAAGAAATTAAACCTGCTGATCAACGACCAACCGGAGACAGGCCTGACGATAAATCCCATTCTCGGCAAACGCAACGAGTTCTTTGCGATCGACCTGAAAGTAGACCCGCTGGCCGTGCCGAAGTTCGGCGACGAGGCACTGGATAAAGAACTCGAACAGATCTTTAAAGACAATTATACCCTTAAGTATAAAATGACAGAGCCCGGCGTGCCCGAAAAGGACCTGCGCAAGCAAGGCTCACTGTATGTGCTTTGCATCGTGCGTACCCGTGGCAGTGTAGCCAAACAACTGATGGGCTACGAGGTAAAGCCGGGAGAGACGGCGTTGGCCTCGGTAACCTACCCGGGACCGCAGCAGGAGCTGAAGACCATTCCCTCGGAACAGGTCGTCTATAAGGTCTATTTCAAGCACATCGACTCGGGTAACGTCTTCCTGGGCACCAAGTGGGATGCCGATGTTACCTGGCAGCAGGCGCTGTTAAACCAGTTGCGCGGCATGAAGGCCGAGCTACGCCTGAACTGATGACCAATAAAAAAGGAGCTCCAGTGTCGGAGGCTCCTTTCTTCGGACGGGCTATTCCTTGTCGCTACGCGTCTGAGTATATCTTATATCTTACTGCACCATTTTGGCGATCTGTGTCACGGGAATGGTATTGGCCAGCCGCAGCACATCGGCTTCGCTGCTTTCGTTTACGGTGAAGGTCAGCAACGCCGAGCTCAGCGGCACCTGCAGCGTAAAGCTCTCTTTGTTCGTTTCGGTGTCTACGCTCTTTTGCAAGACGCCTTTATACCCCTGCACCTTCACGACTTTCTGTGTTCCGTCGCCTGAATTTCCGATGAATGGTATGGATAAAATGGCATTAACGGAACCGATAAGCGGCGAATTGCTCATGATGTCGACTGTTGCATTTTTTGTGCCGGTGCCATACGTGCGCTGTACCTGCGCGCCGGCAATACCGGTATTGGCCGTGACCTGATCTTCTTTCGGATTGGATGCGAGGGCATCCATCTTGGCCGGTAATATTTTGATGATCTCCTTTCCTACCAGCACGTCGATGTCGTTCAGCATTTGCTGCATGGCGAAGCGGGCGTCTTCTAGCTTGCCGGCGTCATAGGCGGTGCGTGCCGAAGCCAGGTCTTGGTTAAAATCTTGCGCGCCGGCCACGAAGGGCAGTAACGCGGCAATCAATATGGATAATTTCTTCATGATGATCGTTGTTAAGAGGGTGAATGAACGGATTATTGTTCGCCCAGGGTCTTGATGAGACCGTCGATGTCGAACGTATTGGCGGCGGTCATGACTTCCTGCTCGGTAGCGAAGTTGACAGCTTCCCATACGATGAGGGAGGTTTGTCCCAGCGGTACGCTGAGCTTGTAGCCGGTGGACTCGTCGTATTCGATCACGGCGCGGTGGCCTTTTACTTTGGTTTGTTTCCAGTTCTGTTCACCGCCGGTCGTTTGCGCATAGCCACCGTTGGCCAGGTAGAGGTTGATCGCCGACATCCACGCCGAGTTGTTGGCGATGAGCGTGCGCAGTTGTTTGTCGTCCTTGAGGTATTCGCGTTCGATGGTGAGTCCTACCCAACCCCACCCGGTGGAGGTAACTTTGTCGGATGGCTTTTGGAACGGAAGACCGCTGACGGTCTCGGGCAGTGATAACAACACTTTGTTACCGATCTCCATCTCCACACCGAGCATGGCTTGCTGTACTGCATACCGTGCTTCGCCATAGCTGGTGGCCTTGAAGGCCGTTTCGGCGTCGGCGAGATTTGCTTTTACATCGGGGGGGGTTGTGACCAGGCCGCCACCGCCTTTGTTGGCAGGGTTGCCCGCGCTGTTGCCGGACGAACTCGTGCTTTGTGTGTCCGACGAGCTCCCGGTGTTCACACCCGTTTTCTCTTGTGCTTTTTTATCCAGCGCTTTCTCAGCCGCTTGCTCGGCCTTCTGCTTAAGCTTGTTCATAAGCCCTTGCGCGCGTACCGGCATGGTCGACGCCAGCCATGCCGCGCCTACCAGCCCTACCAGTAAAATCTTTGATCTCATAGAGTGGGATGTTTGAAAGCTAAACAACGAAGAAAGGAAGTTGAGGTTTCGTTTCAAAACAAAAACCCCGGGAAGACAACGGCCACCCCCATGCTTATGGGGCTCCTTCGCACCCTCGTCGTCACTGCTGTTATACTTTCGTTCAGCCTCGGCGCCGGCTACATGCTCTGCCGACCGGCAGATCTGACGCGCCGGCTGGATCGATAACATCGTATGGCGATGCGCCGATAAGCGATACGGCAACTCATTTCACAAAAACTTTCGTCCAGTATACCCGTATGAAAGACACATTGCTAATCTTTGCGGGCGTATGGAATTGAAGTTAGAAACAGGTTATCGGTCTATTTTGGGCATGGCGCTGCCCATTACGCTTTCGATGTTGGTGCCACAGATCAATTTCATTACCAACAACATCTTCCTCAGCGGCCTGGGTGAACAAGAATTAGCCAGTGCGGGCATCACGGGCGTGTATTACCTGATCTTTGCGGTGATCGGCAGTGGATTGAACAACGGGCTGCAAGCTCTTATTGCCCGGCGGGCGGGTCAAAACCTGCCGCACGAAATAGGCCGGCTGTTCCTGCACGGTGTGTGGATCGCCTTGGGCATTGCCGCCCTCGGCATTCTGACCACGTACCTGCTGGCGCCTGTGGTCATGCGGGCGGTGATCCACAACCCGGCCATCGCCGAACAGGTGATCGACTTCCTGCTGATCCGCATCTGGGGCCTGCCTTTATTATATCTGTATGTCATGCGTAACGCTTTGCTGGTGGGCACCAACCAAACGCGGTTCCTGGTGTGGGGTACGTTGAGCGAAGCGGTCGTGAATATCTTTCTTGACTATACCCTGATCTATGGCAACCTCGGCTTTCCGGCGCTGGGGTTCAATGGTGCCGCCTATGCGTCCATCATCGCCGAAGGCACGGGGCTGCTGGTGATCTATGCCGTTATCCGGCTGAAGGGTTTACACCGGTCGTTCGCATTCTTTGACGATACGTCGGCCAACTGGTCGGTGACAAAGCTTATTCTGGTACAGTCGCTGCCGCTGATCTTGCAATATGCCATCAGCATTGCCAGCTGGGAATATTTTTACCTGCTCATCGAGCACCACGGCGCACGTGCCCTGGCGATCTCGAATACCATGCGCAACATCTTCGGGCTGTTCGGTATCTTCTCGTGGGCGTTTGCCTCGACCACCAACACCATGGTGAGCAATATCATCGGGCAGGGAAGAACGCCCGAGGTGGTGCCGCTGATCAAACGTGTTTCGGGCATCAGCTTTTTCATTTCGCTGCTGATCTTTGTCTGTCTGAACGTGGCGCCGCAGTGGTTCCTCTCATTCTATGGGCAAGGTGATGATTTTATACGGGAGGCCATCCCGGTGGTACGCATTGTATCGGTCGCCTTGTTGCTCATGTCGGTCGGTACTGTGTGGCTGAATGCCGTGACCGGTACTGGCAACACGGTGGTGAACCTGCGCATCGAGTTCATTACGATCGTGATCTACTGCGGCTACGTATACATCGTGCTGGAATATCTCAACCTGCCCATTACCTGGGGCTGGGGTTCGGAGTGGGTATACTGGCTGTCGATGTTCAGCATGGCCTTCTTCTACATCCGCTCAGGCAAGTGGAAAGCCAAAACTATTTAGCCGGTTTGCCGTCCCGACGCTTGTAAAAGTACAGGTAGGTCTTCTTGCCGGGGTTACGCTCGCTGAGCGTATAAAAGCCTGATCCGTCGCGTCGCCAGGTCATGGCTTCGCCCTGCGGTTCCTCTTCATAGGGAATGATGGATGGTTCCTGCTTCAACAATTCTTCCAACGGCTTATGGGTGGGGTTATCCCAATAGAATACACGCCGGTAATTTTTTAATACCACGGACCCGTCGGGTCGCATGTCACCGCCGGCGATCAATGTCAAGGGCAGCTCGGCTACGATGGGTGCTACCAGCGTATCGGCGTTGTCGTACGGATATTTTAATGCATAGATGTGCACGGGGTTCTCGCGTTTGGAGACGACGTACAGGTTCTTTGTACTGGGGTCGAGCAACAACGTCTCCGCATCCTTTACGCCATCGGCCAACCGGAAGACGATGCGGGTCACATCGCTTACGACCAGCTGACCATATTTGTTGGCGTCGGCCAGCGACGGTTCTTCAAAGCGATAGATGACCTTGTAGGGAAACAGCTGAAGGTTGTCGCCGATCTCGGCTACGTAGACATAGGACTTGCCGGGTTTCGGACCGGGACCGACGGCGATATCTTCCCAATCGCGGTTGACCAGCCGTTTCCCAAAGCCCACGACGAGCTTGATGGCAAGACTGTCGTTCATGAGCAATACTTCGGCGGGGTTGCCACTGTCGTTGAGCCCCCACAGGTAGCCGGGGTTGCGTATACTCGCAGCAATGCCGGAAATCTCCTGCAGCTTGGGGGCCTTGGACTCTGCCAGCCGTTGGCCCGGTAAAAAGAAAGTGGTGTCGTAAAAGCTGTGGATTTGTGCTAGGGTCAGCCAGGGACTGCCTAACAACAGCAGGAGCAGAAGCTTTTTCATGCCGGAAGGTAAGAGGGTTTATTTGCGCGCGTAGAAATACAGGTACGTTTTTTTCTTGCCTTTCGTTTCACTCAGCGTATAAAATCCGCCGCCGTCGCGACGCCAGGCGATGGCTTCGCCCTGCGGCTCTTCCTCGTACGGTATTTCCTGCGGCAACTCCGCCAGGGCCGATACCGGCGGCAGGTGGGCCTCGTTGGGCCAATAGTATATCTTCTTATAGTTCTTCAGTAGGATCTCGCCGCCGGCCGTCAGGATGTCGCCGGACACCAGCTGCGTCAACGGCAGGGCTGCTACATTGCGCGCCACCAGTGTATCGCCGCCGTCATAGGGGTATTTCAACTGGTATACGTGCACAGGCTCTTCGCGTTTGGTAATGACGTAGAGGTCTTTGGTGGCGGGATCGATCATCAGCGTCTCCGTGTCTTTCTTTTTGTCTTCCAGCCGGAAACACAGTGTCGTGAAGTCGGTTATTTCCACCCGCGTCTGCCCTAAGGCGAGTACCGGTTCTTCAAACCGGTAGATATATTTGTAGGTATACTTGGCCTGGTTGTCGCCGATCTCGCCTACGTAGACATAATTCTTCGTGGGATCGGGGCCGGGGCCTACGGCAATGTCCTCCCAATCGCGGTTTTCGATGTCCTTGAGTACGCAGGTAAGGCGCACGTGGAGGGCGGTATCAAGCAGAAATACTTCGGGACCGGAGTTGCTGTCGTTGTGTGCCCACAGGTAGCCGGGGTTGGCGATGCTGGCCGTGATGCCGGATACTTCATCGAGCGTTTTGTCGGTCAGTGTCGCAACTCTGCGAGCGGGTTGAAAAGCATCCGACGGCCCGGGAGGCGTATGTTTCGAGAAACACGACAGCAATACGAGCAGCACCGAGAGCAAAGCGATTTTCTTCATACAGATTGTTTTCGCTACGTGAAGAAAGAAATTTCACGCAGGTAAAGAAATGTTTTTTTAGCAAAAGGTAAAGGGAAGTTACGATTTGGGGCCAGGCTTCCCCGGGCGCTTGGCGGGTGCCGTGTAAGCGGCGGCGTCTGACGGGGTCGCACTGATCTTTCCTTCGCGCACGAGCATGGCGGCTACGAGCTTGACCTGGTCGATGAGCATACGCCAGTTCTGCTGATCAATGGCACGGGCTACTTCGGTTACATCAAATGTGCCTTTCCCACTCCGCTCCTCGGCGAGCTTCAGGATCGTTTTCCGGATGTCTTCTGCAAAGACCATACTTTACATTAGGTGGTTTAAATGGAACAAGCCAATGACCGGTAAGGTTTCAAATCTATATGTATTTCCTTAAAAAGTATGCCCATGCATGCCGCCCGGTAGCCGGTGAGGAGGCTGCGTTACAATGCTTTCATTACCTTTGCAGCGATTATGATCGAAGAAGACGATGTTCTCCCCGGTGGGCAGGAGCAGGAAGATGACGATTCCCTTTTTGAGCACTATCGGTTTGTGGCCGACCGCAAGCAGGCGCTGCTGCGCATTGACAAATTCCTACTGGCCAGAATAGCCAATACGACACGTACAAGGGTACAAAATGGTATCCACGACGGCTTTGTGAAGGTAAATGACAAGGATGTGAAACCCAATTACAAGGTGCATCCAAACGATGTCATTACCGTTTCTTTTCCGGAGCCACCACGCGATACGGAGGTTGTGCCCGAGAACATTCCCCTGAACATTGTCTTTGAGGATGCGCACCTGTTGATCGTCGACAAGCCTGCGGGCATGGTGGTGCACCCCGCCTACCAGAACTGGAGCGGCACGTTGGTGAACGCCCTGGTATATCACTTCCAGAACCTGCCCGAAATGAAGGGCAACGACGGGCGCCCCGGCCTGGTGCACCGCATCGACAAGGATACTTCCGGGCTGCTGGTCATTGCCAAAGACGAAGTGACGCTCACCGGGCTCGCACGGCAATTTTTTCACCACACCATCGAGCGCACCTACAACGCCCTGGTATGGGGTGTGCCGGAACCGCCGGCGGGCACCATCAATGTAAACGTGGGCCGCAGCTTAAAAGACCGGCGCGTGACCGCCGCCTTTCCCGACGGTACGATGGGCCGCCATGCGATCACCCATTACAACCTGTTAAAAGACCTGCGTTATGTTTCGCTGGTGGAATGCAAACTGGAAACTGGCCGCACGCACCAGATCCGCGCGCACATGAAATATTTAGGACATCCGCTCTTTAACGATGCTACCTATGGCGGCGACCAGGTGTTGAAAGGCACTACCTTTAGCAAATACAAACAATTTGTAGACAACTGTTTTAAGCTGATGCCGCGACAGGCGCTGCATGCCCGGACGCTGGGTTTTGAGCATCCGGTAACAAAACAGGTTATGCGATTCGAGTCGCCGCTACCGCAAGACTTCGTCGATGTGCTCGACAAGTGGGAACATTATGTGAAGTTTAATTAGGGGATTCCCGTAAGGTCGGTTTATGAAGGGCGACGAAGGCTCTTGCCAGTCTCTGGGGCCAGCGTTTCAGACGGGATATGATTCCCTGCCGGGATGGCGATGATCCCGGTGTTTATGTGGCGGGGTCAGTAGCGCTTAGAAATACGGGCGCAGCTTGCGGGAGCCCCCCAATGCCTGGCGGATCTCCTTCATGGCTTCACGTTTGAATTTCTGATACGACACTTCTTCCGCAGACTGGTAGGTCAGGCTCTTGATGTATGCCATAACCTGCTGGGTCTGTTCCTGGTCCAGCGTATCTAACGACGCCAGGATCTGGTGTTTCTGATCAAAGTTTGTCATACATGTAGTGGTTGTTTGACACTACAATAAACGCAAATCATATGCCCTGTGTTTAGGCAACCTGGCGTATATAACACAGTAGTAATATTTCGGACGAAAAGGAAACAAATCGCTCATCGCCCGTACCCGTTGAATCAACAAAACTACCGGTTATTACGGCGTATTTACCTCATGAAAGGATCCCGGGGCGGGGTCTGTCCAGCTCATGGGGTAGTTGGCATCGAGGAATTCCAGCGAATCACTTGTGAGGAATAAGGGCCTGAATGTGTCGATCATTACGGCCAGCTCGTGCGTCTCTTTGGCACCAATGCTTTTCTCTACCGTGCCGGGGTGCGGCCCGTGCGGCAATCCTCCCGGGTGAAGTGTAAACGACCCGCGCTCAATGCCGCGACGACTCATGAAGTTGCCTTCTGCATAATACAATACTTCGTCGGAATCGATATTGCTGTGGTTGTATGGCGCCGGTATAGCTTGCGGGTGGTAGTCAAACAAGCGCGGCACAAACGAACAGATCACAAAATTGTGCGCCTGGAATGTCTGGTGCACCGGCGGCGGTTGGTGTATGCGGCCCGTGATGGGCTCGAAGTCATGGATCGAGAAGGCATAGGGCCAGAGGAAGCCGTCCCATCCCACCAGGTCCAGGGGGCTGTAGTCATATACATACTGATGCAGGTATCCCTGCTTTTTGATCTGCAGCAAATACTCGCCGGGGCGCGTCTCGGTGATCAGCTCGTGCGGGGGACGGATGTCCCGCTCGCAATAGGGCGAGTGCTCCATAAGCTGTCCCAGCTGGTTGCGATAACGCTTGACGGTCTCTACAGGCGACGATGACTCGATGATCAGCAACCGCAACGGACCTTCTTCAAACTCGAGCTTATAGATGACGGTGCGGGGTATAACAATGTAATCGCCCTGCCGGATGTCGAGCTTGCCGAAGGGGGAAATGAGCGTGCCTTTCCCGTCGTGTACATAGAGCACCTCGTCGCCTTCGGCGTTTTTATAAAAGTAGTCCGTCTTGCGCTGGCGCGGTGAACAAATGGAGATTGAGCAGTCTGTATTGGTGAGCAGTACCTTGCGGGCGCTCAGGTAGTCGTCGCCGGTGGTGGCCACTTTGGAGGTGTTGAGGTGGGTCTGCCGCAGGGCGTAGTCGTCGATACGGGTCGGCCCGTATTTAACCGGATCTTTCACGGCCTTGATGCGGGTGGGCGGGTAGGTATGGTACAGGTTGGAGTAAATGCCGGAGAAACCTTCGGAGCTTACCAACTCCTCCTTATACAGGCTGCCATCGGGTTGCCGGAATTGCGTGTGACGCTTGGGAGGAATATTGCCCAATCGGTAATAGTACATAGATCTTGTGGTTTATGCACCAAATTACGCAATCGTTACCAGCCCGTGTACACTTCCAAAGGCTCTTTTATGAAAAGGGGTTTTACCAAATAAAATTGTAGAAAAAGCTTCTGACCCCGACCGTGCAAAAAACTATTTTGTCAGCGCGGGCATCCTGGATTATACACGCTTATGGACCTGAAAACGCTATTGATCTCTTTGGCCGGTTGCCTGGCCGGCCTCGGCGCATCGGGTCAGGGCACAGCACGCATGTTCCGGGGTGTTATATTGGAAGACGGTGCAAAAGCACCCGTTCCCTATGCGCACGTCTATGTAAAACGTCACGCTACCCATCTTTTCCATGGTACCGTGAGCGATCTTCAGGGAGCGTTCGCCCTATCATTGCCGACTGAATCCATAGGGGATACACTTCATATTTCCTCCATTGGTTACGATCCGCGTGCGATCGTGCTGACACCGCGCGGGTTTGCGGAACATGAACCTATTTTCTTAACGCCACAAACGACGGCATTACCGCCGGTCGTTATCCGCGACCTGTCGGCCGGCGAATTCTTCAAGCGATCCATCAGCCACTTTCAAAAGAACTATCTCGATATTTCTTTTCTAAATACGGCATGTTACTGGCAAAGCACGGCAGAGAATGACGTATATCAATCGTTGCTCGAGCAAAATCTGGTGATTCGAGAAAACAATTTTGGAAAAGATGTCAAACGGGTCATCTACGAAGATAACACCGTCGCTACGCCGCGATACTACCATTACTTCGACAGCGTTGAAAGCATTCTGTACTTCGATCTGATCCGATCCACCTCCGGAGTGATGAATCCCGCGGTAACCGATGAATGGAATTTCAGCTATAACTACGACGCAAAGCGCGCGGAACATTACGTGGGAATCTCCGGCGTTCGGAAAGACAAGCTGGCCGAAGTGAACATTTTAATCAACGATCGCAGCAATGCTGTTGAAGCAGTTGACTTCCGATACAGCTGGGGCCAAAACCAACATAGTCTAAGCGACACGTTGCTTTACCGGTTTACGATGTACATGGCAAAATTTTGTATAACCAAAATTTAACCCGGCACAACCTGAAATATTTATACGTAACGATTTCATACGACGTATTTCGCAAGCTGTTTAATAAAAAGCTCTTCAGCCGGACTGTTACGCATGAGCTTGTCATCAATACTTCTGCTGAATCGAACCATCCTGTTGGGAAGGAGTCTGTCGTCATCGACAAAACTTCTGCCCCGACCATTATCAACTTGTCATCTTATTGCGACGCCGCCCGGGCGTTAGGAAAAGACAAGGCTGTTTGTGCCGGCGCGCCATGAGCGCTGAACCGGCACATGATATCATTTAACCCGGATATAGCGCTCGACGATGGTCTGGCTGATGTTGGCAGCCTCCACTTTCTCTTCACCCGACTGGATGAGGCTGTCGCCTTTTACTTTCAGGGTGAACGTGAACTCGTGGTTTTCCCACTCGCGGAAGTTGCAATATTCTAACACTTCCGTGTAGACGCTGTCGCGCAAGGTGTAGGTGCCGCCACCGGCCACGAACACCGGCGCAGGCCTGGTCGTGTCGCCGGGGATGGGTGCCTCGTGGGTGAGAAAGGCGAAGTGGGTGTCGTTGATGATCTTGATGGTCCGGGTACCGGCGATCTTGTCGTGTCTGACGGTGTCGCCGATGTACGTCGTCTTGGCCACCAGTTGCCAGGTGCCCATGGCGACGTTCTTCGAAGTCTGGGACTCGGGTTGGTGGGCCGGCGTGCAGCCGGCGCAGGCGAGTGCCAATGCACCCGCCAGGATGTTTATTTTCATGATTAGGATTTGGGTTGCTACTCTATGTTATTCCGCACGCAAGGCCGTCAACGGGTTGGCGGAGGCCGCCTTGAGCGACTCGAAACTTACGGTGACCAGGGCAATGATCAACGCAATGCCTCCGGCGTAAACAAATATAAGCACGTCAATGGAAACCCGGTAAGCAAATCCCTGCAACCACAGGTCCATGAGGTACCACGACAGCGGCACCGACAGGGCCAACGCCACCAATACCAGCTTGACGAACTCCGACGACATGAGCGTGACGATCTGCTGGACGCTGGCGCCCATGACCTTGCGCACGCCGATCTCTTTAAAGCGCCGTTCGGCCATGTAGGTAGAGAGACCGTACAAGCCCAGGCAGGAGATCAACACGGCCATGCAGGTAAACGCGGTGATGATGCGCGACACGCGACGGTCTTCGTCGTATTGCTTCTGAACGTTCTCATCGAGGAAGGAATACTCAAACGGGGTGTTGTCGACCTGCGCTTTCCAGATCTTTTCGACCCCGGCCACGGCCTTTTCAAAGTTGCCGCCCGGACGCAGGCTGGCGATCATCACTTCGTATTCGTTGATCGTATCGGGCATGACCAGTATGAGCGGTTTGATTTCCTCTCTGACCGAGATGTGATGGTAGTCTTCCATCACGCCGATCACTTCGAAGGTATGTTTCTTATTTTCCCAATCGAAGTAAATATTCTTACCCACCATCTCTTCCGGCTCGTAGCCATACTGTTTGGCCGACGCCCGGTTGACGATGATCTTATTCTGGCTTTCCATCGGACGATTGCTGGTGAAGGTACGCCCGGCCAGCATCGGGATCCCCAACAGCTCGACATACCCCTGGTCCACCTCGTTGCGAAAATTGGTTCTGCCGGTCTCCATCGACCCCCCTTCCGAATAGAATATCATATCGCCAAAGACCCGGGTTCCCGGCGCGAAGCGCGCGCCCGACACCATCTCGACGGCTTCATACTTCTGCAGCTCATTCCGCAGGCCTTCGTAACGATCGCGCGCCTCGGCGGTGCGTAGCGGCAAAACGATTTTAGCGTTGGCATCGAAGCCGAGGTTTTTGTGCTGCATAAAATTGAGCTGGCGCGAAATGATAATCATGCCCGACACCAGGGTAATCGCAATGACGAACTGGAAAACCACCAGCGATCGCCGCAGCAGGCCCGACGCATTGCTCAACGTAAACTTGCCTTTCAGCACTTCTGCGGGCTGGAATGATGATAGGTAAAATGCCGGATAGCTGCCCGCCAGCAAACCCGTGAGGACCGCCAGCACCAGCAATGCCAAGGCAAAGTAGCCGGCGTTACCGGTGTCAAACGAAATGGTTTTATTGGTGAGGTAGTTAAAGTACGGCAGGCACACCTGTACGAGCACCATGCTGATGGCGATGGCCAGCAATACAATAACCATGGCTTCTCCCAGAATGTGCCGTATCAGCGTGCTTCGGAATGCACCCATTACCTTACGGATACCGATCTCGGCGGCACGCTTGCCGGCACGTGCGGTGGACAGGTTCATAAAATTGATGCATGCCAGCATCAGTATAAAAGTGGCAATAGACGCAATGACATAGATATACTTGATACGGGCACTTTGACCGATGTCGGAACGTAAGTATACATCCTTTACCGGCTCGAGGTGCAGGGATTTTTGAAAGCCCAGCGCCTTCAGACTCTCCGAACCATATTTTATCAGAACCTGGTCCATCTTTGCTTCCACCGTCTTTATATCAACACCGGGCGCCAGCCTCACAACACCGGTAAAGAAATTCTCGCCGGCCCATTGGTTCATCATATATTCGGACCGCAGTTCTTTGGCGAAGCCATCGCTGGTCATCGACGTGGCAAAGTTGATGTGATCGAACGTCTTCTTTTGATCTTTAATGACCCCCGTGACCTTAAAGACTACCGATAAACCCTGCTGGTTGATTTCGATGAGCTTGTTGAGTGCCGATTCCTTATTGAACAGCTTATGCGCAAGCCGGTCTGTGATGACAACCGTGTTTGCTTCGACCAACGCACGGCGGGGATTGCCCTCGATGAATTCATACGTGAGCACGTCAAACAACGACGAGTCGGCTATGACGCCGTCGGATTCGTAAAAGACGTTGTCACCATACGTGATCAGGTTTTGTGAGCGACCGCCAACATACCGGGCAGCCGCCTCGATCTCGGGCACTTCGGCCCGTACGGCCGGAAGAATGGGTGGGGAAATGCCTGTGATATTGGGTTGACCAAAACCGAAGTCCGTTTCGAAGTGCGTATAGATACGGTAAAGGTCGTCCAGCCGCGTATGATGCTTATCATAGCCCATTTCATCCTGGATGTACAATGCCAGGAGCAGACAACAGGTTATCCCCAGGGAAAGTCCTGAGATATTGATCAACGAGTAAACCTTGCTGCGCAGGATGTTGCGCCAGGCAAGAATGATATAGTTACGAAGCATACGTTACGAAAATAATCAAGGCTGGCCACTAAACCAGTGCCATTCTATAAATACCTGCCAATAGGAAAAAATTCCCCCTATCGATTACTCTGTTACGATCATAACTGAACAATATCGTCCGGATGCGGTCACCTGCTCCACCCGTGTGCGCGATGTGTGACCGGTGAAAAGACAAGCCGGGCGTTGTTCACATCTGCGCGCCGTTTGTTCAAGGGTGAACAATTTTTGGGAAGCAACCTGCCTTTTTATGCGTGTAACGCAGTTCGTACGCCTGGCATCATAGTAGATATCGTAGCACGTCTCCCTTAAAACAATGTTCTTATGAAATTACATTTTGTTAGTATCCTCACCATCGCTCTCGCCTGCTGTACACTGTCAACGCCCGTTGCCGCGCAACCCGATCAGCGCAACGATGCCGCTGCACTGCAAGCAACAATCCTCCACCGCGACAGCCTTTTCTGGCACGCCTATAATACCTGCCATGCCGACAGCATGAAGCTCTTCTTTGCCGACGACATGGAATTTTACCACGACAAAGGCGGCCCCACGCTGGGGCTACAGAAGTTTGACGAATCGACCCGCACGGGGCTGTGCGGCAATACGGACCGCTGGCAGCTGCGACGCGAACCGGTGCAAGGCACCGTCACGTTCTTTCCGATGTATAACAACGGCCAGCTGTACGCCGCCATCCTCGAAGGCGAGCATGTCTTTTATGTACGGGAGCCCGGCAAGAAAGAATATCTGGATGGCCATGCGCGGTTCAGTCACTTGTGGCTCAACAACGGTGGCGCGTGGAAGATGGCGCGCGTGCTGAGCTACGATCATAAACCGGCGGAATTTGTTTCCAGGGCGAAGGTCGTGACCTTGCCCGCTTCGCGGCTCAAGCGGCTCAGCGGAACGTACAACTCTCCTACCGCCGGTGCGTTGCGCGTGACCCAGGAAGAAAAAGGTCTAAAGATCACGGCGGTGAATTTTCAGGTCATTGCTTACCCCGAAACGGCTACGCTGTTTTTCCTCCGCAACCGCGATCTGCAGTTCGAATTTGTTGAAGAGAATAAACAGGTCTCAAAGCTCATCATTCACGAACGTGGCGCCAAAGTGGAAGAGGCACCGCGCATACGGTAGCGGCTGCGCAAAAAAAACACGGGCAAAGAACGTGAGGTTCTCTGCCCGTGGTTCAGAAACTATGTAATGATCAGTATTTAAAAACTTTTCCGCCGACCATTACCTCTTGCGTTTTTTCGTCAAAGGTGGCCTTCATGCCTGTGCGCACGGCGGCGTTGGTCATGATGGTGGCGATGGAATGTGAGTACCCTGCTTCTACCGGCGCATTAGGCTGCTGGCGGCTACGTACGCACTCCATCCAGTTGCGCATGTGCGCCGACGTGAGGGCGTCGCCACCGGTATTGGCAGAGGCTACCACTTTCTCGGCGGTCATGGTCAGATCCAGGTCTGCCAGCAGGTTCGGCTTCATATTCATGGCCGCCGCCGGGCCTTCTTTGAGGCCGCCGCGGGCCGACACTTTGTTGGTGTTAAGATTCAGCTCACCGCCGTTGGAGTAGTATATCTCGGCGGGGTTTTCGTCGCCATTCATCATGCGAGACGTGAACTGCACTTGGAAGCCCTGCTTGTCGTCGCCGTAGTCGAATACCGCCGTGGTGGTATCCCAATTCTTACGACCGTCTTTCCAGAAATATACACCTCCGTTGGCCACGACGCTGCGCGGGTGCTTCAGCTCGCTGAACCAGTGTACGGTGTCGATCTGGTGACTCATCCACTGACCGGGCATGCCCGACGAGTAGGGCCAGAAGAGACGATACTCCAGGTACTTGCGTGGATCGAATGCTTCAAAGGGACGGTTCAGCAGGAAGCGTTTCCAGTCGGTGTCCTGCTCGCGGAGCTCGGCTACGAGCGCCGGGCGCCGCCAACGGCCGGGCTGGTTTACATTCCAGGTAAGCTCCACCATGACGATGGGTCCGAACTTTCCTTCTTTAATGAACTTGGCGGCGGCATGATAATTTTTGCCACTGCGCCGCTGTGATCCGATCTGCACGATCTTTTTCGAATCTTTTACCGCCTTGAAGGCCGCCCGGTTGTCTTCCATCGTTTCGGCAAACGGCTTTTCGGTATAGGTATCGCAGCCGGCCTTTACCGCTTCGATGGTATGCAGCGCGTGCTGAAAGTCGGCCGTGCTGATGATGACCGCGTCGAGGTCTTTGATCTTATAGAGCTCGTCGTTGTTGACACACGCCTGGATGTCGTGCCCGAATTTCTCTTTCAGAAAGGCCTGTCCTTCTTCGCGACGTTTCTTCCACAGGTCGGAGACGGCTACGATGTCGAAGTTCAGTTCCTGATAATGGTTCTGAAAGGCCGGGAACAGGGACTGCCGGAAGCGATCCGAGAAGCCCACGACGCCCACACGCACGCGGTCGTTGGCGCCGATGATGTTTGCATAACTTTTGGCACTAAATGCCGCCGCGCCCAGGGTAACGACCGACGCTTTCTTAATAAAATCTCTTCTGGAGTGACTCATAGGATTTAGGATTGTTCGTCATTGTAAGGTTTTGATCTTAATGCTTCTGTAGGACACACGGTCGCCGTGATCTTGCAGCAGGATGTGTCCTTTCTCGGCCATGCCGAAGTTTTCCCACTGCGCATATTTACTCCGTGCCACCAGTGCTTTGAAAATATTGTTGCCGCGAACGTACTCCAGTACTTTGTAGCCGTTCAGCCAGTGCTCTACGCGGTTATCGGGATATACAACCACACGGCCCAGGTTCCACTCGCCGATCTTGTGTACACCGCGGGGATTGCGGTCGGCGGGAATAAGATCATACAGCGATGCCAGCGTACGATTGCCCACAGCTCCCAGTTTCGCGTCGGGGTGTTTCTCGTCATCCAGCACCTGGTACTCCAGACCGATGGCCGAGCCTTGTGTTTTTTCCTTTTCGGTCACAAAGTATTTTACACCGCTGTTGGCACCTTCTGTCAGGCGAAACTCGAACTGCAGGTCGAAAGCAGCGTACTCACCGGTCGTGACGATGTCACCGCCGTTCTGGGACTCGGCCCCGGCGGACTTTACAACGTTGAGGGTACCCTCTGTAATCTCCCAGCCTTTTTGGGGAAAGTCGTCTTTGCCGGCCGCGCGCCAGCCGTTGGTGGTCTTGCCATCCCACAGTAACGTTACACCGTTTTTCTTCTCTTGTTCGGTCAGTGTGTTGGGCACAAAGTTTACGACATAGAGGTTGTCGATGGGTGACGGCGCGAGGTTCTCGGTCTTGATGCGGATATTCTTAAACCATACGTGCTTGCCGGCGGTCTCGCCTTTGCCTACCGCGTGCACTTGCAGCGCAATGAGGCCTTTCGGCGTCATGTCATCCACCAGGTTGGCGCACGGTATACCGTTGATCCACGTGCGGATGCTGTTGCCGATCGCTTCGATGCGCACGGTGTTCCATTGGGTATTGCGATACGCGCTTTTGGCGACCGGATTATACTCCAGCGGGTAAAGCCACTGGCGGCGGGCCTCGTCATATATCCCGCCGCACCACTTGCGCGGGCTGGGGTCGAAGTCCAGCTGGTAGCCGAATACTCTCCCGTCGAGGTAGTCGGGCTTGCTTTCGCTGCGGAACTGCACACCGGAGTTGGTACCGTCGTCCATTTTAAATTCGAGCTCGAGTATAAAGTCGCCGTACACGCCGTCCGCCATGAGGAAGGAATTGGGAGAGCCGTCTACCGTCGTGCCGACGATCATGCCGTTCTCGACCTTATAGGGTGCCTTGCCGTTGATCTGTTTCCAGCCCGTGAGATCTTTACCATTAAAGAGCGGTCGCCAGTCCTTGTCCTTCTTCTGGGCATAGCCCGCCAGGGTGGAACAAGCGAACAGCCATACGATGAGTCGTTTCATGCTTCGTTGTTATAGATTTAGTCGTTTCAATTCTTTTACGGCATGGTCACACGCGCGGGCCGTCAGTGCCATGTATGTCAGTGACGGGTTCGCGCTGGCGTTAGACGTCATACACGCCCCGTCGGTGACGAATACGTTCGGCACGGCGTGTACCTGGTTAAAACTATTTAACACCGAGGTCTTCGGATCCTTGCCCATGCGGGCGGTGCCCATCTCGTGATTGGCATTGCCCGGGTACGAGGTCCTGACGTACGGCGTTACATTTTTATAGCCCGCTGCCTCCAGCATTTCTGCGGCCGAGTGGGCCATGTCTTGCTGCATCGCTTTTTCGTTGTCCTTGAAGGAACAGTCGACCGTGAGCGTCGGCCGTCCGTACACGTCTTGCACGGAGGTGTTGAGCGTTACCCGGTTCTCGGCGTAGGGCAGGCACTCGCCGTAGCCGTTGAGGCTGAAGCGCCACGGGCCGGGTGCCTGCGCTTTCGTTTTCAGTGCCGCGCCGAGCACATCCTGCGAGGCCAATCCGCCCCAGCCGCCGCGCGAAGCGCCGCCTAAATAACCAAAGCCCCGGATGTAGTCAGTCCGTTGCTCATCGATATTCCGGTACCGCGGCACATACAGCCCGTTGGGGCGCCGGCCGATATAGTATCGGTCTTCAAAGCCTTCCACATCGGCATAGGCGCCGGCGTGTTTGTGGTGATCCATCAGGTTGCGTCCTACCTGGTCGCTGTCGTTGCCCAGCCCGTTGGGAAACCGGCCCGACGTAGAGTTCAATAAAATGAACGCCGTGCCCAGCGTGGATGCGTTCAGAAAGATCACCCTCGCGTAATACTCCGTTACCGCGCGGGTGGCTGTGTCGACCACTTCTACCCCCGTGGCTTTTTTCCCCTGCTCGTCATACAGCACGCGGTTGACGAGCGACTGCGGTCGCAGCGTCAGGTTACCGGTGGCAAACGCTGCCGGCAGCGTACTGGCGTTGGTGCTGAAATAAGCGCCATATAAACACCCGCGGTGACAGAGGTTGCGCGACTGGCACACGCCCCGGCCTTTTACCGGCGCGGTGAGGTTGGCCACCCGGCCGATGGTCACGAGCCGCTCCGGAAACTTCTTTTGCATTTCTCCCCGGAAGTGTTTCTCTACGCAATTCATTTCCATGGGGGGCTGAAAATTGCCATCGGGGAAATGGGGCCATTTTTCTGCCTGGCCGCTCACGCCGATAAACGTCTCGACATAACTGTACCACGCTTCGAGGTCCTTGTAGCGCAGCGGCCAGTCCACGCCGTGGCCGTCCCGGGCGTTGGCGGAAAAGTCGAGGTCGCTCCACCGGTAGCTTTGGCGCCCCCACAACAGCGAACGGCCGCCGACGACGTCGCCGCGCACCCAGTCGAAGCGCTGGACTTCCGTGTAGGGATTTTCCAGGTCGTTTATATAGAAGTGTTTGTTGTCACCCTGAAACGAGTAGTGTCGTGCCTGTATGTGGCTTTTTTCTTTGTCTTCCCGCGTCAGCCGTCCGCCATACGCAATTTCCCACGGATCTTTGGACGTCGTGGGATAGTTGGGGTGCTCCATGGTGCGGCCGCGCTCCAACATCAACACTTTCAATCCCTTTTCACAGAGTTCTTTCGCCGCCCATCCTCCGCTGATGCCCGATCCCACTACAATGGCATCATACGTGTTTTCTGCGCGCGCCCTCAGGTTCAAATTCATAACACTTCTTTTCGAATTCAAAAGATGTAAAAAACCCGCTGAACGATGAAAATAAGTTTTTCAAACGGTAACAGTGTCGGGTGGCAACCGGCTGAACTCGTGGGTATGACGGCAATCGGCGGGCGCTTCCCCTACAGGGAATATTTAATATGCCCAATCCCTTTACGATTCCATGTCATGTTATATTTTTGCGCAATTTTGTTCATCCCATTCCACTACCATAATGCCAAGAGACAGAAGTATTCGCTCCGTACTGATCATCGGTAGCGGCCCCATTATCATCGGGCAAGCTTGTGAATTTGACTATTCGGGCTCGCAAGCCTCCCGTTCGCTCCGTGAGGAAGGTATTGAAGTTGTTCTGATCAACTCCAACCCGGCCACGATCATGACTGACAAAGTGACGGCCGACCACGTGTACCTGAAGCCGCTCACCAAGAAGTCTATTCGCGAGATCCTGGAGCGCCACCACATCGACGCCGTGCTGCCGACCATGGGTGGTCAGACCGCGCTGAACCTTTGCATTGAATGCGACAAGGCAGGCATCTGGCAACATTACGGCGTACGCATCATCGGTGTCGACATCAAGGCGATCGAGACCACCGAAGACCGCGAAAAGTTCCGCCTGAAAATGCTGGAGCTGGGTGTCGGGGTTTGTGAAGGGGGCACCGCAACATCTTTCCTGCAAGGCAAAGAGATTGCACAGGACATTGGCTTCCCGCTGGTGATCCGTCCTTCTTATACGCTGGGCGGTACCGGTGGCGCGTTTGTGAACGATCCCGAAGAATTTGATGAAGCGCTGAACCGCGGCCTGCACGCCTCGCCGATCCACGAGGTGCTGGTCGAGCAAAGCATCATGGGCTGGAAAGAATACGAGCTCGAGCTGCTGCGCGACAGCCTCGGCAACGTCATCATTATCTGTTCGATCGAAAACTTCGATCCGATGGGTATCCACACCGGCGATTCTATTACGGTCGCCCCGGCCATGACACTGCCTGACACGGTCTATCAGAACATGCGGAACCTGGCCATCAAGATGATGAATGGCATCGGGCAATTTGCCGGTGGCTGTAACGTACAGTTCTCGCTGAACCCGGAAGACGACAAAGACATTATCGCTATCGAGATCAACCCGCGCGTGTCACGTTCGTCGGCGCTGGCCTCGAAAGCTACCGGATATCCTATCGCCAAGATCGCCGCCAAGCTGGCGATCGGCTACAACCTCGACGAGCTGACCAACGCCATCACCGGCACCACATCGGCGTACTTCGAGCCTGCGATCGACTACGTGATCGTGAAAGTGCCGCGCTGGAACTTCGACAAGTTCCACGGTGCCGACCGCACGTTGGGTCTGCAAATGAAGTCGGTAGGGGAAGCGATGGGCATTGGCCGCAACTTCCAGGAAGCGCTGCAGAAAGCCTGCCAGTCGCTGGAGATCCGCCGCAACGGCCTCGGTGCTGATGGCAAGGAGCTTACCAACCAGGATGAGCTGCTGTACAGCCTGGAGCACCCCAGCTGGAACCGCGTGTTCCACATCTACGATGCAATGAAACTGGGCATTGCGCTGAAGACCATTCAAAAGCTCACACGCATCGACCGCTGGTTCCTGAAACAAATCGAAGAGCTGGTAGAGATCGAAAAAGAGATCCAAACTTTCGAGCTATCGACGATTCCCGCCGACCTGCTGCGCAAGGCCAAAGAGAAAGGCTTTGCCGACCGTCAGATCGCACACATGCTGGACTGCTACGAGAGCGAAGTATTTAAGAAGAGGACCGAGCTGGGCATCAAGCGGGTCTACAAACTGGTCGATACCTGTGCGGCCGAGTTTGAAGCAAAGACGCCTTACTACTACTCGACGTTCGACAAAGAAAACGAGTCGACGGTTTCCAACCGGAAGAAGATCGTGGTGCTGGGCTCAGGTCCGAACCGCATCGGTCAGGGCATCGAGTTCGACTACTCCTGCGTGCATGGGGTCCTGGCGGCAAAAGAGTGCGGCTACGAGACCATCATGATCAACTGTAACCCCGAGACGGTTTCGACAGACTTCGACATTGCCGACAAGCTCTATTTCGAGCCGGTGTTCTGGGAGCACCTCTATGATATCATCGAGCACGAGAAGCCGGAAGGTGTGATCGTACAGCTGGGCGGTCAGACCGCGCTGAAGCTGGCAGAGAAACTGCAAAAGTACGGCATCAAGATCATCGGCACGTCGTTCGAAGCGCTGGACCTTGCAGAAGATCGTGGCCGGTTCTCGACGCTGTTGAAGGAGCTGGGCATTCCCTACCCCGAGTTCGGCGTGGCGAAAAATGCAGACGAAGCGCTGGAAGTATGCAAGACGATCGGCTTCCCGCTGCTGGTGCGTCCTTCGTACGTACTGGGTGGTCAAAGCATGAAGATCGTGATCAACGAGCAAGAGCTGGAACACCACATCATCGACATCTGGAAGCACCTGCCCGACAACAAGGTATTGCTGGACCACTTCCTCGACGGTGCGATCGAAGCCGAAGCCGACGCGATCTGCGACGGCGAGAACGTGTACATCATCGGCATCATGCAACACATCGAGCCGGCGGGGATCCACTCCGGTGACTCGTATGCCGTGTTGCCTCCCTACAACCTGGGCGACCTGGTGATCAAACAGATCGAGAACTACACGAACAAGATCGCGGTAGCGCTGCAGACGGTGGGGCTGATCAACATTCAGTTTGCGATCAAGAACGACAAGGTATATATCATCGAAGCCAACCCGCGCGCGTCGCGCACGGTACCGTTCATCTGCAAGGCGTACGACGAACCGTATGTGAACTATGCCACGAAGGTGATGCTGCGCGAGAAAAAGGTAACGGACTTTACGTTCAACCCGACCCGTAAGGGCTATGCGATCAAAGAGCCGGTGTTCTCGTTCCACAAGTTCCCGGACGTGAACAAGGAACTCGGTCCTGAAATGAAGTCTACCGGTGAGGCGATCTACTTTATCGACGACCTGATGGACGATTATTTCATGAAGATCTACTCGGAGCGGAATTTGTATCTGAGTCGGTAAATATTCTTGCTCAAAAAACGGAGGCTACCCATACGGTAGCCTCTTTTTTTCCCTCTATCGGCATCGTACGTACAATAAGCAGGCTACCCCAATAAGGAGTAGCCTGTATTATGACCTTCGTCGGCTTATTGTATCACGATTCTGAACTTCTTGATCGTGGTGTCATCGAAATCAATGCTCAGCTCGTAGGAATCTGCCGCCCAACCTGTAGGAATAGTATACGTGATCTCCGTACCGGCGTCGTTTACTTTACCAATACCCTGACGGAAATCATTCTCTATCGCGTCGGGCATAAAGTAAAGGAACGGAGAAATACCATCAACCTTCAAGCCCTGGCCTGTGAGAACGATCTGCTCACCGCGGGCAAAGGTGGTTTTGTTGATCGACGTAACTTCCGGCAGCGTGCCTACGACGACCATATCTGCTGCTTCTACAACGTCACCGTTTGCATTCTTAACTTCTACATGGTAACGACGACCTGAAATTGCCTCCACAATAAATTCAATCGATGTGGTAGACTCAGACACGATCTCTTTTGATGATCCAAAGCCATTTTCATCCCACATAGATACGGTGTTGCCTTCCGCGGAGAAGTTCTTGCCTGTGATCGTTATATGATCGCCATTCTCTACCTTCAGGGCGCTCAGGCCGGTGATCTTCGGGAGTTTGGGCAGTATCGTGAGTGTAAACTCTACTTCTTCTGATTTTCCGCTACTGGTCACAACAATGGCATACTCGCCAACTTCCAGATCTTCAGCAGCTGTGAAGTATAAGCGTGTAGCGGTCGATTTGTCGGCAGCTTTAATAGTCACAAACTCTTTGGAGTCGATATTCGTCAGCTTGATCTCGCTCGCAGAGGCGGCAGCAAAATTGGTACCCTCGAGGAAGAATTCTTCACCGCCTTCGATCTCTGTTGCAGAGATTCCGCTCACGGTAAATTTCTCCGCAGCCGCTACTGTCACCGTAACGACATAAGCTTGTTTGCTGCCATCTTCCGCCGTTACAGTATAGGTAACAGCATTGGTGAAATTCTGTTTCTCTCCTGTATTCGGAGATACGGTTGCTTTTTCAGAAACAACGATTGTCGGAACGAGCTCTGTCACGTTCGTACCGGCCGGTACGCTAACAGCGATCTTCTTGTCGCTTTCTGTGATCGTACCCGTCGCTGCAGGGGCAGCAAACTTGAAGGAGGTGATGGCCTTGGCACTGCTCTTGACAACGGTAGGATCGGAATCATCATCGCTACAGCTTGCTGCCAAAACGGCCAGGCATAGAACGAAAAGTACCCGACAACTAACGGTAAATTTTTTCATGGATAATAACATATATAATTTTTTAGGTTTTAATGTGGCGCGAATAACGTATGGCCTACACTTCCAATTACAAGAGAACGCCGGACGCGCATACCCATGTAGGAAAAAGGAAGGAACCTAATTTTTCCGGTATACCGGCAGACTAAACAATGGCGTGAATTCGTCTCTATTTGAGAGACGTCAGGTTGAGCAAGATGCTCCGTGCGCGCGCAAGGCACAATTTCTGCCGGTTGGCGATTTGGCAGCGAACCTCTACCTTTACATTTCTGTTAAGCTTTAATAACAGTGACTATGCTACGATTCCTTCTAATAATTGGCCTGATTTCGTACGTTTTCTACAAAATAGGTTCATTCTTCTTCCGAGCCGGTGCTGCCGCACAGGAGCTGAAGAACTATAAGGATCAGCACAAAAATGCCGATTCGTACAAAAAAACGAAGAAACGCGGCGTGAAAGGCGGCGAATACGTAGACTACGAAGAGATCAAATAAGCCCGTTTTCCGGGAGGCATTCATGAGACTTCATTTTTATAAATACCAGGCAACGGGAAACGATTTTGTCGTGTTGGACAACCGCGCCGGCTACCTCAAGCTTAGCCAGGACCAGATCGCGCGTATTTGCCACCGCAAGTTTGGCGTCGGGGCCGATGGCCTGATGCTCATCGAAAAACATCCGTCCCTGCACTTTCACCTGGAATATTATAATAGCGACGGCTCGCAAAGCCTGTGTGGCAATGGCAGCCGCGCAGCGGTACACATGGCTGCGCACCTGGGCCTGCTCGACAAGGCGGCCACCTTTCAGGCCTACGACGGCCCGCACGATGCCGAGCTCCTGCCCTCCGGTATCATCCGTCTGCGCATGGGTGACGTAAAAGGCCATACCCGGCACGGCGACGACTATTTCATTCACACCGGCTCTCCCCACTATGTGCGTTTTGTAGACGATGTTCAGGCGTACCCCGTGGTAGAAGAAGGCCGCAAGATCCGCTACAGCGACCCGTTCAAACCGGGCGGTACGAATGTCAACATGGTACAACGGCTGCCAAACAACACGCTTTTTGTCCGCACGTACGAGCGCGGCGTGGAAGACGAAACACTGTCGTGCGGTACCGGCATTACGGCGGCGGCACTGGCGGCAGCCCTGGAAGGATACTCCTCACCCGTAGCGATCAAAGCGCTGGGCGGCGAGCTGTCGGTAGAGTTTACCCGCGCGGCCGACGGCAGCTTTACCGATGTCTATCTCATCGGCCCCGCGCAATGCGTCTTTGAAGGCGACGTGGAAGTTTAGCGCTCAGCAAAAGCTGACATAATTTCCCATTTCCCCAAAAACCGTCCGAGTGTAGGAACATCAGCCGCGGCACGCCGGTCCCCTTGGCATGTTTCTGATTTTTTTGGTGTCGTTCCTGCCAAAATGATCTTTAAAGAAGCGTTGGAACTGTTATTGCTCCCCCTGAAATCTCAAAAAACAATTTAACTTTAAGCCCCCTAACCAGGGGCTGATCGTTCTTTGTCATCCGTTTTTCTACCCACCGGTTTGGCCGTGATACGCTACCGTGGGTAAACTGCGGCGGGCACAGAACGGTGAAAGTATAACGATCATTATATGCTGAAATTCATTGCCAAGATCTTCGGAACGAAGTCAGAAAAAGACATCAAGCGCATCATGCCGCTGGTGGAACAAACCAAGCAGGAAGGTGAGAAGCTGAAATCGCTTAGCAACGATGCTTTACGGGCCGAAACCAAGAATATCCAGAACTTCATCAACCAGGAGCTGCGCGGCATCGACGATAAGCTCGCGGCCCTGCACCAACAGATCGCCGACAATCCCGACCTGGAGATCACCGACAAGGAGGCCATTTTCACCCAGATCGACGAGATGGAAGCGACACGGAACAAGGACCTCGAAAAAGTATTGATGAAGGTGCTCCCCAAGGCGTTTGCCATCGTACGCGAGACCGCGCGCCGCTTTAAGGAGAACGACTACCTGGAAGTAACCGCCCAGGACTTTGATATACAGTTTGCCGCCGGCCGTGAGCACATCAGGATCGAAGGCGACAAGGCCCGCTGGGCCAACCAGTGGATCGCCGCCGGCACCCTGCAGAAGTGGGAGATGGTGCACTACGACGTACAGATCATCGGCGGTATCGTACTGCACGAAGGCAAGATCGCCGAGATGGCCACCGGGGAAGGTAAGACACTGGTCGCTACCCTGCCGGCCTTCCTCAACGCCCTGGCCAAGCGCGGTGTGCACATCGTTACGGTGAACAACTACCTGGCCACCCGCGACAGCGAATGGATGGCGCCGATCTTCCAGTTCCACGGCATTACGATAGACTGTATCGACAAGCACGAGCCCAACTCCTCCGCCCGCCGCAACGCCTACCGCGCCGACATTACCTACGGTACCAACAACGAATTTGGCTTCGACTACCTGCGCGACAACATGGCGCGCGAGCCCGAAGATCTCGTGCAACGCAAGCATCACTATGCCATGGTCGACGAAGTGGACTCCGTACTCATCGACGAAGCCCGTACGCCGCTCATCATCTCCGGCCCCGTACCCCGCGGCGACGAGCATGAATTCTACGACCTCAAGCCCCGCATCTTCAAGCTGGTGGAAGCCCAGAAGAAGCTGGTCAACGAATACCTCAACACCGCCCGTAAGCTGATGACCGAAGGCAATGAAAAGGACGGCGGTTTACCGCTATTCCGCGCCCACCGCGCCATGCCCAAGCACAAGCCGCTGATCAAGTTCCTGAGCGAAGCCGGCAACAAAGCCATTCTGCAAAAGACAGAGAACTATTACCTCCAGGACAACAAACGCAACATGCCGGAGGCCGACGCTCCGCTGTACTTCGTCATCGACGAGAAGGACAACAGCGTGGAGCTGACCGAAAAGGGCATCGACCTCATCACCGGCGAAGGTGAAGACCCGAGATTCTTCATTCTGCCCGAGATCGGCACCGAGCTGTCGAAGCTCGAGAAAGAAGCCGGCCTGGACGACGCCACGCGCCTGCAGCGCAAGGAAGAGCTCATCCGCGACTATCAAACCAAAACACAACGCATCCACAGCGTAAACCAGCTGTTGAAAGCGTATACGCTGTTTGAAAAAGATACCGAATACATCCTGGTCGACGGCAAAGTAAAGATCGTAGACGAGCAAACCGGTCGTGTCCTCGACGGCCGCCGTTACTCCGACGGTCTGCACCAGGCGATCGAAGCCAAGGAAAACGTAAAGGTGGAAGATGCCACCCAGACCTACGCCACCATTACCCTGCAGAATTACTTCCGCATGTATCACAAGCTGGCCGGTATGACCGGTACGGCCGAAACAGAAGCGGGCGAGCTGTGGGATATCTACAAGCTGGACGTGGTCGTGATCCCTACCAACAAACAGGCTGTACGGAAAGACTACGACGACCTGGTCTATAAGACCATGCGTGAGAAGTTCAACGCCGTCATTGACGACATCGTCAAGCTGACCGGCGAAGGACGCCCCGTGCTGGTGGGTACAACGTCTGTCGAAATTTCGGAGGTGGTAAGCCGTCTGTTGCAGATGCGCAAGATCAAACACCAGGTGTTGAACGCCAAGCAGCACCAACGCGAAGCCGAAATTGTAGCCGAAGCCGGTAAGCCGGGTACCGTAACGATCGCCACCAACATGGCCGGTCGTGGTACCGACATCAAGCTTACGCCCGAATCGCGTGCCGCCGGCGGCCTGGCCATCATCGGTACGGAGCGTCACGAGTCGCGGCGTGTAGACCGCCAGCTGCGTGGCCGTTCGGGTCGCCAGGGTGACCCGGGTACCTCGCAGTTCTACGTATCGCTGGAAGACAACCTCATGCGTCTGTTCATGCCCGAGCGCATTGCCCGCATCATGGACAAACTCGGTCTCAAAGAAGGCGAAGTGATCCAGCACTCGATGGTGACCAGCTCGATCGAACGCGCGCAAAAGAAAGTAGAAGAGAACAACTTCGGCACGCGTAAGCGCCTGCTGGAATACGATAACGTCATGAACTCGCAGCGCGAGGTGATCTACAAGCGCCGTCGCAACGCCCTGTTCGGCGAGCGCCTGGAGCTCGATATCCTGACGATGCTGAACGATACATCCGAAGACATGGCCATCAACGCCAAGAACGCGGCCGATTACGAGAGCCTTCGCCTGAGCGCCCTGGGCACCTTCGGCCTGGACTACGACGTTACCGAAGAGGCCTTTAACAAGATGAATGAGAAACAGTTGGCCGACGACCTGTATCACAAGGCTCTGGAACGTTATCACAAGAAAAACAAGCTGATGGCCGAGCGTGCCCTGCCGGGCTTTACCGAGCTGCACCGCACACGTGGCGCCACCATTGAAAACGTGCTCGTGCATGTAACCGATGGCCAGAAGCAGATCGGCGTGGTCGCCAACCTCAACAAATGCATCGAGTCGAAGAACGCCGAGTTCATCAAGGCGATGGAGAAGGTCATTACCCTGAACATCATCGACCAGCAATGGAAAGAGCACCTGCGCGAGATGGACGACCTGAAGCAGTCGGTACAAAATGCCGTATACGAGCAGAAGGATCCGCTCCTGATCTACAAGTTCTCGGGCTTTGACCTGTTCAAACGCTTTGTGGCCAAGGTGAACGAAGACACCATCTCTTTCCTGTCGAAGGCTGATTTCCCCACACAAGAGCAGGAGCAGCAAGTACAGGAAGCCCGTATACAACGCAGCAAAGTGCGCCTGAACGAGCAGAAAGAAGAGTCGCGCTCGTTGCTCAGCGGCGGCGGTGGCAACGGCGAGACCCGCGAGGGCGGCACCGGCAACGGCCGCGCGCAGGCACCGTATGAAAGACCGCAGGAGAAGGTAATGCCGGCCAAATCAGAGAAGGTTGCCAACCGTAACGACAAAGTAAGCGTGCAATATCCCGACGGCCGCGTACTGCGCGACGTAAAGTATAAGAAAGTGGAAGAGGACATCGCCAACAACCGCTGCATCATAATTGAATAGCATGCACCTGTCAAAAGGAATGATCTATACGTCTTGCATCCTGCTGCTGGCAGGGTGCAAGACTACCCAAAAAACGACCAGCAGCACTTCGCAGGACAGCAAATACACAGAAGACCTTTCCGTGTGGCGCCCGAAGGCTGAGCCGGCCACTGCCACATCCGTTACAACGCCCACGACCACCGGCACCACCCCGGAGGACCGCAAAACGCAGCCGTATACCGAGGCGCGGTTTGCTATAAACCGGCAGCTGGACACCGTGCTGGACAGCATCGACCAGACCAACCGGAGCCGTCGCTACATTGACGGGTTCACCATTCAGGTGTACTCCGGGCGTCGCGAAGAGGCCCTGAACGCCAAAAAACAATTGGCCACTTCTCTCCCCAGACTGGAATCGGAAGTACAGTTCACCGAACCGATCTTTCGCGTCAAGGTGGGCAAATACTACAGCCGCATGGAGGCCCAGCAAGACTATACGGCCGTAAAACGCTATTTTCCGGCTGCTATCCTCATTCCGGAAAAGATCTCCCTGAACGAGTAATTGCGCCCCTGGGGGGCCACCGGGCTGACTTTACAGCTTTCTATCCACCTGTCTTTCTGTGGTTTGAATTTTGCCATGTATTTTTGGCAAAACATTTTTTAAGCTTTTGAAGACAGTCCGGAAAATATTTTTTTATCTCGTCCTGGCCCTCGCCGTGCTGTTACTCTCCCTCACGGCATCGGTGTTCCTGTTCAAGGACAAGATCATTCGTCAGTTTATCGAAGAGGCCAACAAGAGCCTGCAGACACCGGTCAGGATCGGCCAGATGGATGTCTCGGTATTCGAGAAGTTTCCGCAGATCTCCATCGTGCTGCGCGACGTGTACGTCGAAGACAGCCACCCCGGGCAATACCCCCTGTTGACAGCCTCCACCATCGCCTTTCAGCTACACCCCCTCGAGCTCTGGCGCGGCAAGTATACCATTCGCGGCGTACAGATCCACAACAGCGAAACAAACCTGCGCATCGATGCCAAAGGGCAAAACAACTATACCATCTTTAAAGCCACCGACGACAAAACCGCCGTGGGCGGCGGCGGTGTGACCTTTGAGCTGAACCACGTCGACCTGAAGAAAACACGCTTTCATTATGTCGATCTGCACCACCACAAAAACATGACCTTTACCAGCGAGGTGCTGGATGCGTCTATCCACTCCGAGCAGAACGTCTACAGCATTCAAGCGCATGGACAGCTTACTACCGAAACGCTCGACATCGAGGGAGCCTCGTACCTGGCAGGAAAGGATTTTACGATCGACAGCGACCTGCGCTACGACGACCAGAACCGGTTGCTGACCATCCAGCCCTCCACGTTGGAGCTGAAGCGATCTTCGTTTGCCGTGCAGGGCAGCTATGGGTGGAAGGACGATAATGTGGTGGATCTGAAGGTAGACGGACAGGATACCGATATTCAAACGATCGTCTCCCTGTTGCCAGAGTCGGCAACCCGCGGACTGGAAAAGTACCAGAGCAAGGGCGATGTATATTTCTCCTCCACACTGAAAGGGGTTATCGGCCGGCATAAGAGCCCTGCCTTTTCCGTGAAGTTCGGATTCGACAATGCCACCATCTATCACCCCGAATACAGGTCGCGGATCGAAGGCGCTACGATGGAAGGCTCCTTCGCCAGCGCTGATATCAGCGACGTGTCGGGGGCTACGCTGGTGTTGAAGAACGTACAAGGCAAACTCAACAACGAGTCTTTTGTAGCCGATTTCGTGCTGCAGAACTTTAGCGACCCCGAGGTGATCTGTCATTTTAAAGGACGTGTGGATGCAGGGTCGTTGCTGGACTTCTACCCCGTGGAAAATATCACCGATGTGTCGGGCCTCCTCCTCGCCGATGTGTCCTTTCAGGGCCGCGTAGGATTGCTCAAGCGTCGCGCTACGGCGCAGAAGGTATCTACGCAGGGCACGATCGAGCTGCAGGATATCCGCCTGAAATTCGGTGCAGGCAAGATCCCGCTGGACGGCCTGCGCGGCAACCTGCAGTTCAGCAACAATGACCTGGCCCTGAGCAATGTGTCGGGCAAGCTGGGCAACAGCGACTTCCTGCTGAACGGCTTTTTTAAGAACATCATTACCTTCCTGCTGTTTGAAAACCAGCCCATCGGCATCGAAACGGACCTCAAGTCCAACTACATCGACATGAATCAACTGCTGGCGATAGGCTTTGGGCAACCCACGGGCCAGCAGGAGCAAGAGTATGCCTTCAGCATTTCGAAAAACATCAACCTCAACTTCAACTGCGATGTAAAGGGATTGGCGTATAAACGTTTTCACGCTACCAACCTGAAGGGTGACTTGCTGGTGAAAAACGAGATGGCCGTATCGCGAAATATAACGTTGCACACCATGGGGGGAGACATGATGCTGTCAGGCATTATCGACGCAAAGAATAAACAGGCGATCAACGTCGTGAGTACATGCAAAGTGAACGGTGTATATCTCGACAGCGCTTTCTATGTCTTTGAAAACTTCCAGCAGCGCTTTATCGAAGACAAACACCTGCGCGGACGGGCGTATGCCGACGTGAACCTGGAAATGGCGTTGAAGCCAAGCTTACGGTTATTCCCGGAGACCCTGATCGCCGACATCGGCGTGGCCATCAAAGGCGGCGAGCTCAACAACTTCGAGCCCATGCAGAAGCTGAACCGGTATGTGAACGACCAGGAGCTTAGTCACCTGCGCTTTTCGGATATCAAGAACGACATCCACATAGAGAACAAGACGATCTATATACCACAAATGGAGATCCGCACCAACGTAACCAGCCTTCGGGTGAGCGGCACCCATACCTTTGACCAGCAGATCGACTACCGCGTGATCACGCCCCTGCGCCTGGCCCGGCAGCGGGATCCGGAAGCACTCCAGGCGGTAGAAGAGGATGCTTCGGGCAGTAAGTTATATCTGAAGATCACGGGCACGGCGGATAACTATCGTGTGCAGTATGATACCGATGCGGTGAAGAAGAAGATCGTATCCGATTTGAAGAATGAGGTGAAGGAGCTGAAGGATGCATTTAAGAATAAGGGCACGCAGAAGAAGAAAGAGGCGGAGCTGGAGAAGGATGCATATTTTGAATGGGACGATCAACCGTAATGATCGCTGGCGTTTGCTCTTGCGCCAGCAGTAATGCGCGCCGGCAATCTTTTTAATTATCAGAGAAATTAACTGTTAAGTAGCTCGCGATCCCCACGCGAAACCCATAGTCGCGATACTGACCATCCTGGAACGACACCGCGCCTTCCAGGCGGAAGAAGCGCAGGATGCCATCAATAGAGTAGCCTACTTCCGTATAGTTTTGAGAAGTTGGCGTAGCCAGGTAGTTAACAAATATATTCTCCCGGATCCCCATCATACGCACAAATGGGAAGCTCGTAACAAGAAACCTGCGGAATTGGTAATACACATTGCCCGCCAGGTAACGGTCGGGGGTTGAATAGGTGTAATACTCCAGCAAGCGGAAGCTTCCGACGGGGTCGGTGGTGCTGAAAGGCGTCCGGTTGCCGAGGAAGTGCTTGTAGTCCATGAAGTACATGCGACGGTCGTTTAAGAACGTGCCGGCGCGTACCGCAAAATGCAGCCGCCCGCGTACGCCAATATCAAAGGCATGCTTAGCCCCTACTTCCAACTGATCGAAGTCGACATCGCTGCCAAGCAGGTCGGAGATTCCTTTTCTGTACGTAAAGCTCAACGTCGGCGACGAGTTCTCCACCTCGTATCGCTGGCGATTGCGGATGCGATACTTCAGCCAGGGCCGTGTTACGACGCTGACCGATGCGGTCACGGCTTCATGATCGGGAAAAGACGTATCGGGCAGCTCGGCGTTTACCGGAATATTAGAAGTATAGTCTTCAATGCTCTTACGGTCTACCCATTTATAGTCTGTTGTGTTTTGCAGCATGTGGCGGCGTTGCCACGACGCCGTGCCTTCCACCGACACAAAGTCGCTGAGGTTGCGGCGGTATAATACATCGACATAGCGGCGTTCATACAGCTTCATGAGGTTCTCCTCCAGCAGCAGCGTCATGAAGTCGTTTACGATGGGCAGGATCGGCTCGTCGGCATTGTATTGACGCACGTACCGGCCGCCCTCTACCTCGAATCGGTATACTTTGTTGCGCAGCATAAACTTCAGGTTGCCGGAGGCTACCTTGCGCGAGAAGGCATAGCGGAAGGCGGGGGTAATGCTGAGCCGCGTTTTGTTGGTATCCTGTAGAATGGTGCCGAACGATACTTTGTATACCACGTTCCAACCCTCCACCGTGTTAAAGCCCGGCATGGGGAAGTGTATTTTGAAATGGGAATGTTTGGAAACCTTGTAACTGTCGCCGATCAATAAATCCCAGGGTTGGAAGCCGGCGTGCTTAGACTGCTTCAGCGTGTCGCCGGCCTCTTTGCGGGCTTCGATCTCGGCGGTGCTGTCCGACTTTTGGTAGCCTTTTACCTCCTCCGGCGTCAGCGGCACGGGGCGGATCGACGCCCAGTAGGTCGAGTCTTTTTTAAAGGCCGCGCTGTCGACCTCAAAGACGGTTTCCGAAATGACCTCAGGCTCTTTTTGCTGGCGCAGCTCCTGCTTTTCATAGTCCTTCATGATCGTCTTCAATTCCTTGCGGGTGATCTCCTTGCCAGACGATAGTCGTTCCTGTAACTGCTTGACGTTGTCGGGCGCACGACGCGGGGCCGCGGCCCTGGCCTGACGCGCTTCCTGCTTGTGGATTTTCTCATCCACCACTTCCATCTTATCGGTCTCCACGTAGAGGGCAGGGTTGAGTTTGATCTTGTAATCGCTTACCGTGGCGAGATATTTATACTCGAACTCGAAACCAAACACCTTGCCATCCACCCGGAACTGGTGCGACACCGGCAGCCAGGCCTTGTCTTCAATGGGCGCATAGACCGCTTTGATATAGATGTCTATGCCCAGGCGGGTGGTATGGATGTCCATGCTGTGGATGCTCCACCAGTCCTCGACGATATTGAAAACGCCGTCCACGACGTTGTCCCCTTTTACACGCGGCGTGACCTTGATGCGGCTGACGGAGTAGTCGCGATCCTGGAATGTGCCGAGGTATTCGAATTTATAGTATGAAAAAGCACGCGGCGACAGCGGCGATACGGTCTCGGCAATTTCGGGTTCGTAAAAGCTGCCGAAGATGTATTGGTTGGGCGAGGTATTGTTGTCTTTGCCGTCGCTGCGGATGGAGATCACTTTCTCTTCAAACTTCTTGGGGCGGGTGTATTTCACGTCACTCACGGACTCCGAGATATACACCCGGCCTTTTTCGATGCCTTCTTTTTGCAGGGTCTTCTTCGCCAGCCAGGGGTAGTCTTTCAGTTTGCCAGCGCCTTTGATGTATACCCGGGCGGAATAGCCGTCGAGCTGCTGGGTATGGTACTTCGCTTTGGCGATCGCCTTGCGCATGATCGTATAGGCAGGGTCCTCCTTACCGTCCTGCACCACGACCGTGGGCAACACCGTGGCCTGCGGTTTGAGGGTAACGTTTACGTCGCGAAGATCGTTGTCAATGTCAATGATGCGCACGGCGGTCTCGTAGCCCAGGTATTGGTATATTATTTCGTAGTGACCCGAGTCGAGCGCCACTTCATACATGCCGTTTTCGTTGGAGGTAGTGCCGGTGCCGATCTGTCGCACAAAGATGGTGGCATAGGGCAAGGGCTTGCCGGTCTCGTCTTGCAGCGTACCGCGAATGCCTTGCGCATAGCCGGGTAGCGAAAGCATGACAATGCCCACCAGGAGGCAAAGGGTTTTAGGACGGGCCCTCTTGGGTAAAAAAAACATACAACCGGGGTTATTAGTGCTCCTGGTAAAATCCTTTTGCTCGAATCATTTCCTCCACCACATCCGGAACCAGATAACGAATAGATTGCTTGTTTCTGATGCAATTCCGAATGAAAGTGGCAGAAATATCCAACAGCGGGGCTTCCACGAAGGTAATGTTAGGATGCGAAACCGGCTGCGAAAGTTGCACGTTAGGCCGGCGATACACGTATAAACCGTAGTCTTCCAGGATGCGCTCGTGATTTTTCCATTTGGTAAAGGACGCCAGGTTGTCTTCGCCCAGGATCACTTTAAACTCGGTGTCGGGATGTCGCTCGCGCAGGTGTACCAGGGTGTGGATGGTATAGCTGGGCTTGGGCAGGTGGAACTCGACGTCGGATACTTCCAGCAAATAATTATCGTGGATGGCGGCGCGCACCATGTCGTACCGGTCGAACTCGTGCAGCAGCCCTTTGCTGGACTTAAACGGGTTGAGCGGCGACACGACAAACCACACTTTCTTCAGGTCCGTAGCCCCCACCATGAGGTTGGCAATGATGAGGTGCCCCATGTGTATGGGATTAAAGGAACCAAAGAAGAGTCCGATCTTCACCGGTATTAGTGCGTTTTAAAATCGTCGTAGAGCTTTTGCGCTTCGCGCAGCGATGTGTCGAGGGTTTCGTTCACCAGCACCTGGTCGAACTTATCCTGAAAGGACATTTCAAACTGTGCTTTGAACAAGCGGCGGGAGAGGCTTTCGGGAGATTCTGTACCCCGATCGTTGAGACGGGTCTTGAGGATTTCCAGGGAGGGGACTTTTACAAAAATAGCGAGGGCCTTGTCTCCGAAATATTTTTTGAGCGCAAGACCGCCTTTTACATCGACGTCAAAGATCACGTCCTTGCCTTCTTTCCAGATGCGCTCGATCTCCGACTTGAGGGTACCGTAGAAATTACCTTCATATACTTCTTCCCATTCGATAAACTCGTCGGCATCGATGCGTTTCTTGAATTCGTCGGGGCTGAGGAAGTAATAGTCCTGACCGTGTGCTTCGGTGCGGCCACGTTTATCACGGGTGGAGGCCGAAATGGAAAAACCCAATGAGGGATTGTTTTGGAGCAGGTGTTTTACGATAGTGGTTTTTCCTGAGCCCGACGGGGCGCAGAAGATCAACGCTTTGCCCGCCATTATCGCGACAGTTTTTCAGTGCACTTGCTCTTAATGCTTTCGATGAGATCCTGCGGAGCCTCCTGGCAGCATTTCGCTTTCAACAACTGGCGGATAGCGACCTCGAGGTGGTAGTTCTTATAGCAGGGTAAACATTCTTCCAGATGATGTTCCAGAAACTCGGTTCGCTGCTCGGGGGTCGCTTCGCCATCCAGAATAGCCTGGAGCATTTTAAGACATTCGTTCTTTTCAGGACAGTCTTGCTTCATATAACTCTTATCTGAATCCATTTGATTTTAGACGGTTTTATAACCCATTTCTTTCGCGTACTCACTTAGTTTTTCCTTCAGCAGGTTACGGGCTCTGTGAAGTCTGCTACGAACGGTTCCGATTGGTATATCCAGTATCTTCGCCATTTCCTCGTACTTGAAACCTTCCAGGTCGCATAGTATAATGACCGTCCTGAAATCAACGTCAAGAGCATTCAACGCATTGGATATCTCATCGCCGATCATGTCTTTCAGCGCCTCCACACGCAGATCCGGCGTAATTTGCCTGTCTACCTCCTCAGAGTTATAATAGCTCTCAACTTCCTGGTAGTCTACCTTGGAAGGTTCTTTGCTCTTCTTCCGGTAGTCATTGATGAAGCTGTTCTTCAAAATCCGAAACAGCCATGCCTTCGCATTAGTTCCTTGCTGAAATGAATCTATAAAACGATACGCCTTTAAATACGTATCTTGTAACAGGTCTTTTGCATCGTCGGCGTCTAAGGTCAGGCGATAGGCAAAGTTGTACATGGCGTTTATGTGCGGCATAAACTCATCGTTGAAGATGTGCTGCCTTTCGGCGTCTGTATATTGTTGTTTCGGGAGTTCTTGTTCTTCCATAATGCGGTCTTAAAAATAGCAAAAAAGCACAACGTGTGTACCTTCTTGTCATAACATTCAAAACGCCCACGTTTTTTTACTATTTTTCAACCCCATGCCGGAGGCCACGCACCATTTAAAAAATAGCTCTGACGACACCCTGTTGGCCTTGTACCGAAAGGAGGGCAATCTGGAAGTGGCCGGCGAGCTGTACAACCGGTACATGCCCCTGGTGTACGGCGTCTGCCTCAAGTACCTGAAGGATCGGGAAGAGAGCCGCGACGCCGTCATGCAGTTGTTTGAAAAACTGGTCACGGTACTGCGCGAGCACGACATCGCCAACTTTAAAAGCTGGCTGTATGTCACCGCCCGCAACCACTGCCTGATGCAGCTGCGGGCCCGGAAAAGCCGGCAGCAGAAAGAAATGCCGGACTTTTTTATGGAAAATGAGCTGGCCCTGCATCCGGAAGAGGCACCAGAAACCGAAGCAAATCTCAGTAGATTAGAGAAATGCATCGAAACACTGGCCGCTGAACAGAAACAGTGCGTACAATTGTTTTATCTAAAGCAACTGTGTTATAAAGAAATCTCGCAGGTAACGGGTTTTGAGGATAATCGTGTGAAAAGCTACATCCAAAACGGCAAGCGGAACCTGAAGATCTGCATGGAACAACATGGCTGACGACCATCACGATATCGAACGGTACCTGAACGGCGAGCTTTCGCCGGCAGAAATGCACGCCCTGGAGAAAAAGGCGCTGTACGACCCCTTCCTGGCCGACGCGCTGGAGGGCGCGGCCCAGCTTGCCCCGGCCGAGCTGTCGGCCGACCTGCAGCAGCTGCAGAACTCGTAGCGCCAGGGCGCGCAAAAAAACGCCTCCGGCGTATCGCTGCGCATCTGGTCGTTGCGCATCGCCGCCACGCTATTGCTGCTGACCGTCGCCACGGCCATCATCGTGCGCGTGGTCTCGACCGAAGACCAACGCCTGGCCCTGCAGGAACAACCCAAGCCACGCCGGGAAGAAGCCCTCGCCCCAGCCCAGCCAGCCACAGACTCCGTTGTGCCATCCGCTCCCCAGACGCCCCGGAAGGACG
>NZ_JAHESC010000109.1 GCF_018598185.1 Dawidia soli | reverse complement strand
ATAAGCGAGATCCCCAAGGGCCGGGAGGTGTAGTTGAAGCAAGTCTTGCTGATGGACGTGGGTGGACAGAAAAGGTCTTTCTCTGTCAGACCCAGATCTTCCAGGGTAAATGTCGAGATGTCAACACCCTGATTAATATAGGATAGTGGCGAGAGCGAGAGCATCCGCAGCCGCTTGTATTTATTGTCGGAGTCGAGCTGCAGCCAGCCTTCTTTCAGGTTGGCCAACACCGCGTCGTCTACGAACTCGGCATCTTTCAACGGCGTAAGGGCATCATAGATCTTGTATGGCCGCCATTGATTATTCGTGCCATTGACCAGCGACCAGATCTTTACTTCTTCAACAGTATACGTATGCCTAACCTGGGGCGATTTCCCTTTCTGAGGCGGTATCACTTCGAAGTTCACATACGACTGCGCCGCTTTGCCGATCGTATCCAGGGCAGTACCTAACCCGATGCCTTTGCTGAACTCCACGTCGATATGGCTGTCCAGCGGAACAATGTGCAGGTCGAAGCTGCGCGCCCATTGCGACAGCGCCGGCGGTGTCGCGGAGCCCGAAGTTGTCAGGTTCAGCGGGAAGGTTTCTCCCGTGGCTATATTAACCGCCACCACATTTTCTGCATCCAGGATGATGATCTCGCTCGTGTCTAACGTCCGGTTGAACGTAAACGTAAAGTCGATCTTGACACAGCGGTTCTTCCGCAGTACCCGGATACAAAGCTTGAGGAACCCAGAGATCAGGAACGGCTTGGG
>NZ_JAHESC010000108.1 GCF_018598185.1 Dawidia soli | reverse complement strand
GCTTTGAGTTCCCCCGCTACTTCGACCTCATGCGCTACGGCAAGTTCGCCGCCGAGGCAGCATTGGACGGCGCAGGTTTCTCCTATGAATCACACCGGTATTTTCCCATACCCCAGTCTGAACTGGATACCAATACGGCCCTGTAAACAAACATATTCCTAAATCCAAAATAAACTACAGAACAACTATGAGGACACTATTTAGAAAACCCTTTGCGTTTCTGATCGCGGTAGCCATCGTGGCGGGATTCGCCGTCAGCTCGTGCTCGGACGACGACAGTGGCGACGGAAACAATGCCGACGTTACGGCCAAGAAGGCCGTACTGGCCGACTCGATCGAAGTAGCCGAAGATCTCCTGAGCAGCACCGAAGAAGGTGTACAAGACGGACAATATACCGCCGGTTCCAAAGATGCGTTGCAGGATGCCATCGACGCGGCCCAGGCTGTGCATGACAATGCCGCCTCGACCGCCACACAGGTAGCCAACGCCACGGTGTCGTTGCATGAGGCTATGGAAACATACCGCAGCAAGGTCATACTGCCGGTAGCGGCCGAAGACTTGATCGGCCAATGGTCGTTTGACGAAGGCACGGGTATCACCGCCGGCGACGGAAGCGGCAACGGCTTTAATGGAACCTTTAAGACCGGGCCCGCGGCATGGGGCGCAGGCTTCCCCGAGTGGGCGGAAGACCGCTACGGCAATGCCAGCAAAGCGATCCACTTCAACGAGGGGGCTAACATCGAGGTGCCCTATAACACTGCGCTCAACCCCAAGAAACTCACCATTGCCTTGTGGCTCAACGCCGATGAGATCAACGCCGGCAACCGCTTCCTCGGGCTGCAATCCTGGATCGCCTATAAATTCCAGCTGCAGGAAGCCAACCGTCCCTTCCTGACCAT
>NZ_JAHESC010000107.1 GCF_018598185.1 Dawidia soli | reverse complement strand
GGTAGCGTCTAACTAACTGTGTAAAGGTACGATTGACCTCTGGTGGTCGTGGGTAGGAAGCCTACAGAACCAGGTCAATCGATGGTTTTAAAAATCACTACCTTTAACACAGTACAATGAAAAAGAAGAAAGAATCACATCCTGTTGTCAACCAGGTTCTGACGCCTGAGTTTTTGAAGCAGTTTAAGGACTCTGGAGAGCTTAATTCCTTCATGGAGGACTTGTATGCCAGAGCCATGGAGCAGATGATTGAGGGCGAGCTGGATGGCCATTTAGGCTACTCTAAACACTCACCGGAGGGCGTCAACAGTGGTAACTCCCGTAATGGCAAGACCAGTAAAAAGGTGAAGACCACCATGGGAGAAGTCGAGCTGTCAGTTCCCCGCGACCGTAACAGCACCTTCGAGCCAGTCCTTATACCCAAGCGCAGCCGCACTGTAGAAGGCATCGAAGAGATCGTTATCTCGCTCTACGCACGTGGTATGAGTGTACGGGATATCGAGCTTCAGATCCGAGACATCTACGGTTATACGATCTCTGATGCTACCATCTCCAATATCACAGCTAAGGTGCAGTCTCACATCACCGAGTGGCAAAGCCGACCGCTGTCGTCGGTTTACTATGTGGTCTGGATGGACGGGATAGTCTTCAAGGTCCGTCACAACGGTAAGGTGATCAACAAGACGATCTACCTGGCAGTAGGGCTCAACTCGGAGGGCTTTAAAGAAGTACTGGGCATGTGGCTTGGTGAGAGCGAAAGCGCATCCTTCTGGATGAGCGTATTGACCGATCTGCGCGCCCGTGGCGTCGAGGATATCCTCATCACCAGCACCGACAACCTGAAAGGCTTTACAGAAGCCATTGTCAGTGTGTTCCCTCAGTCTATCACGCAAATCTGCGTGGTCCATCAAATCCGGAATGCCGCTCGCTTTGTGGTCTGGAAAGATAAAAAGCAGTTCGCTGCCGACTTAAAGCCGGTTTACACGGCTGCCAACCGCGACCTAGCCTGGGCCGCGCTTGAGGTCTTAGAACAAACCTGGGGCAAGAAGTATCCGCACGCTATCAGGTCCTGGAAGGCCAACTGGAACGAGCTGTCTCACTTCTTTGACTTCCCGCTGGAGATCCGAACGCTGATCTACACCACCAACATCATCGAAAACCTGAACGGTAAGATCAGGAAGTATACAAAGATCAAAATGTCCTTCCCAGACGACGCTTCGGTTATCAAATCGGTCTTCCTGGCCTTACGGGAGATCACACGCAAGTGGACGATGCCAATCCGGAACTGGAACTTAGTTGTAAATCAATTTATCAACATCTTCGGAGAGAGATGCAAAATATAGTCCCTTTACGCAGTTCGTTAGACGCTTACACACTTTGCTGGGCACTGTCA
>NZ_JAHESC010000106.1 GCF_018598185.1 Dawidia soli | reverse complement strand
GACCATAGCCGTCTACTTAATGTAAGTGACTGATATATAATAAAATAGCCATGCAGCTCTGCATGGCAAAGTTTTATTTCTCATATTTGGTAGTAGTTTTTTTGAAAAGCCATCGAGGATTGGTCGTCAGCGATGGCTTTGCTTTTTTGTCCTCTCCGAAAGATACACTACTCAAGCCAGTCATGGTTACCTTATCGCTAATAATTTGATCAGATTTCTTCCTTTCTTTTCATCTTTTATACCGAACCGCCAGACATTGTCTAGCAGTGACTTTAGCCAGCTATTCAACATTTTTCGTTGCCGTAAGATATGCTCTTGCAATAGATGTACATGGTCCTTGACAATGGCGTAGAACTTATAGATGCTTAAAAACATCTTTTTAGCCGCCAGGGTATGCACATTAAAAAGTGCGTACATCTCCCAGTTAAGTAATATCCATAAGAACCTGCCCAAGAGGTAACATTTCACTCGATCGGATTTCATTTTGCGGACTTTGTCGATCTTCAAGATACTTTTCCAGGTCTTAAACATAATCTCCACTTGCCAGCGTATCCGATACAGATCATTAATCTGATTAACAGAAAGCATCGTATCAGGAACGTTGGTAATAAATACGTTCATATACTGGAGATAATCGTAAATCTCTGGATGAGCATTCTTTCGATATATTTTCTTTTTACGTCTACGTTTGACCGCTTCCGCAGGCAGTAACATTACGATAAGCCTTACAGGGAACTTGGCTTCTTCCCCTAAATAAACAGGCATATCCAAGTATCCCCTGCGAGACTTCTTTAAACGCTGATAAAGTGTCTTATAATCTAAGGCATCTTCGGACAAGCATTCATAAATCTTGGTGGTTGGAAGACGACGACTAATGTAATAAGCACCGCGAGCTTCAATCTTTTTAAAAGAATCTATCCGATAGTACCCCAGATCGCGTATGATCAATTCCTTAGGATGAACATTATCCAACAAGGGATGGGCATAAGCAAAATCATTTATCCTTGCTCCCATCATATCAAAACTCTTCAGACGGCTTGACAGGATGTCGTATTCAAATTGGATCTGCATACAGGCTTTCGGGGCATCGCCATTAAATCCCGGGAAGTCGCTAGCCAGTGCCTCCGGCAACTTATACTCCGTGGAGTCCATCAGGCGGATTGCTGAAAAATGATCTCCATAGACAGAGGGCAATTTCCTTGTCAGTTGGTGATTGAGGCATCTTTCGAGCAGGCTTTTCAGAAAGATTACCGCCTGACTATTGAAACGTTTGTCCAGTGCCTGTTTGCAGAAGCTTTTCCCTTGATCTTTCAAAAACAATCTGCAATGTTGATCCAGGCTTGGTTGTTCCATCGTGATTGGATCAAAGAGAACCATTTTCAAAAATGACAGCATGTCCATCTTCGATCGACGCTGACAAAAGCCACTTTGGATGGCTAGCTCTTGAAGTGTTTGGACCGATAAGGTCCCCGTAATTTTTTTGGTTAGCTCATCAATTTGCCCTGAAATACCATTTCGTTTCTTTCTCTATGAGTATTGATTAACAATTACTTAGACCTTAAGTAGACGGCTATGGTC
>NZ_JAHESC010000105.1 GCF_018598185.1 Dawidia soli | reverse complement strand
GGTTTATACCGTACAACGACAACGGTACGGCCAACACAAAAGCGATCAACACCAGGCGAACGAACTCGCCCGACATCATCACCACGATCTGCCGCACGCTGGCGCCCAACACCTTGCGCACACCGATCTCGCGGAAACGCTTCTCCGCCATAAAACCCGACAGCCCGTACAATCCCAGGCAGGAGATCACCATCGCGATGACCGTAAAGGTATTGATGACACCCGCCACGCGTTTATCGTCCTCGTACTGTTTCTGAATATTCTCGTCCAGGAAAGTGTACTCGAAGGGAGCATCCGTGATGACATTCTTCCACGCACGCTCAAACGCCGCCAGCACCTCGTCCATATTGCCGCCGTTCGCTTCTGCGATCATAAAGTTAAGCTCACCCTCAGACTGTACACGCAGCAGAATGGGATATATCTTTTCATGCAGGCTGACCTGGTGGTAATCCTTCATCACACCGATCACCTCAAACTTGAACTGCTCTCCCTGCCAGTCAAAATACAGCGCATTGCCTAGGATCGATTCATTCGTCATGCCCAACTGTCGTACCGCTTCTTCATTTACGATGACGGTCCGCCACGATTCCTCATGCCGCGTGGGCGGAAAATTTCGCCCGGCCACCAGCGGTATCCCCATCACCTGAAGGTAATTCGGCTCCACCCAGCTGTTATGCACCAACACCGCTCTTTCCATGCTGCTACCCGCCGGGTACAATCCGAAGTCGGAGAAGATGGGGCTACCCGGCAAATAGGTCGTACCCGTCACACCCGACACCGCCGCCGTCTTCGCGATCGCCTCGCTTAGCGGCGCATATTGCTTTCTTCCGCTGTCGGTACGCAACGGCAGGACGATCTTATGCTTTGTTTCAAAGCCCAGGTTCTGTGCCTGCATAAAGCTCAACTGCCGCGACACGACGATCATACCGCACACCAGCGTAATGGCGATCACAAACTGAAACACTACCAGCGACCGTCGCAGCAAACTGCCCGCGGTCGGCAACGCCGCACGCCCTTTGAGAATGCCCGCCGGCTGGAAGGACGACAGGTAAAACGCCGGATAGCTCCCGGCCACCAACCCCGTAATGAGCGTGATCGCCAGCAGGCAAAGCGCCGTCAGACCCAGCCCCGAAGCCTGCAGGAGTATCTCCTTCCCGGTAAGCCGGTTAAAGACCGGCAACACCACCGGCACAAGCAAACAACTGATGATCATGGCAATGGCCACGATGATCAGCGTCTCACTCAGGAACTGGCGGATCAATAACGCACGCGGCGCGCCAAGCGACTTACGCAGCCCTACCTCCAGAGCACGTTGTGCCGCCTTGGCGGTAGAGAGGTTCATAAAGTTGATGCAGGCAATAAGCAGGATAAACGCAGCGATCGACCCCACCACATACAAGTAGCGGATACGCGGCGTCTCCTGGGTGGACGAGTACAGGTATATATCTTCCAGGGGCTCCAGCCCCAGGTTCTTTTGCATGCCCAGTTGTTTGAGATCCGACGCCCCGTGTTTCTGGTACGACGTATTCATCTTGGCGATCACATCCGGCAACGAATACCCCGGACGCAGCTTGACATAAGCCTTCATAAAGTTTTGCCCCGCCCATTCATCCGCAACGTCCGGCCGCCGTATATACTCACCCCACCCGTCGCTCGTCATAGAGGCCATGAAATTTATCCGCAGGTGGCTGTTCACCGGCGGCTGCATCACCCCCGTCACCGTAAAATCCACCGCCGGCCCACCCTGGTTGATGTTCAGCACTTTGCCGAGCGCCGGCGAGTGACCAAACAGCTTGCGGGCCATCGCTTCGCTGATCACCACGCTGTTGGGCTGCACCAACGCTTTCGCCGGATTCCCCTCTATAAATGGAAACGTCAGCACAGACGTAATGGTCGAGTCGGCCAGGAACCCGTCAGGCTCGTAGAACATCTTGTCTTCATACCGCACCAGGTTGAGCGTAACGTTGGGAGGGCTCACAATGCGGGCCACCGTCTCAAACTCCGGCACCTCGTCCTTAATCCCCCAGGCAATCGGCGGCGACGTGCGGGGATAAGGCTTGAAGTCGCTCAAACTCGAGCTCGACGTAATGCGAAACACCCGCTCACCATCAAGATGATACTTGTCATAGCGCAGCTCATCCTGCACATACAACACCAGCAACAGGCAACACGCCACACCAACAGACAAACCGACAATATTGATCAGCGAAAAGACCTTATTACGCTGCAAATTCCGCAGCGCCACGACAATAAAATTGCGAAGCATTAGGATTAAACGTTTGGTACTGTAAGCAAATACCGCCCGTCTGCACAAGGTTACAGGCACAACCCAACTTTATTTTAAAACCATCCGCTTCTGCACGACACTGCCCTGAAAACAAACGTCAACCAAAAACCAAATTCACAACACACCCCCACCCTCCTTCCAAATATCACAATACACAAACCCCCATTAACAATCCCGAAAAATGCAGTAGTACTGACGTAGTCCCAGCGTAACATTATGCAGGCCACTTTTTTCATTTCGGCCGCGGTAAAAAACATCTTTGACAGGATGGCCCTGCTGTGACGCTATATACCTGACTTCTCCGGTATACCCCACAGCAAGCTCCCAAAAAATACATAAACAACTACGCGTATGAGACACTTTTATCGAACCCTGTTTTTCCTGCTGGCCACCTGTGGGTCGCCGGCCTTTGCGCAGACCCTGGTGTGGTCGGACGAATTTTCACAACCTCGGCTCGACGCCGAAAAATGGACCTACGAAGTAGGCGGCCACGGCTTTGGAAACGGCGAGCTGCAGTACTATACTTCGGGCGAGTCGAACGTCTTTGTCGGTTCCAAAACAAACGCCGCGGATACCGGCTACCTGGTGATCGAAGCCCGCCGCGAGAACTACGGCGTTCCGCCGGAAAACCGGCAGTTCACGTCCGGTCGCATTGTTACCTCCGGAAAATTTAACTTCAAATACGGCACGATCCAGGCACGCATCAAACTGCCCAACCTGCAGAACGGCCTGTGGCCCGCCTTCTGGATGCTCGGCGCCAACTACCCCACCGACGGCTGGCCCCGGTCAGGCGAGATCGACATTCTCGAAGCCGGCTTCCAAACCGACTGGCAAACCAATGTCGCCAACCGCAAGAGCCATAGCACCGTGCATTGGTTCCAGGACAACTTCCAGGAGATCGACCCCAACGCACCGGGCAATGGCTGGTGGGGCAATGCATCGGCCACCGGCAGCAACACCATCAGCGGTAACTTCTACGACGACTTCCACATCTTCAAAGTGACGTGGACGCCGACACAGATCCTCGGCTACGTCGACAACGTACAGTTTTATACCTTCAACATTCCCCCCGGCGATCCGAACTTCACCGAGTTCACCACAAATCCCTATTATGT
>NZ_JAHESC010000104.1 GCF_018598185.1 Dawidia soli | reverse complement strand
CAGCAGTCGAAAGAGCTTTTGCTCAACACGCTGCCCGACATCAACAAGACCGCGCAGCTCGTACAGGAAATCGCCGCGGCCAGCATTGAGCAAAATACGGGTGCCGACCAGGTAAACGGTGCGATCCAGCAGCTGTCGCAGGTAACGCAAGGCAACGCGTCGGCCGCCGAAGAGATGTCGTCCAACGCGGAAGAGCTGAGCGGCCAGGCCGAGGAGCTGAAAGCCGCGGTGAACTACTTCAAGCTTGACAACCGCGCGATCGCACGGGCAAAGACCGCGAAGGCGTCTGCCGGCCGTAAACCGGCCAAGGCAAGCTACAAGGATGTAGCGGTGTCGTCCAACGGCAACGGTCATGGCAAGGGGTTTGATCTGAAGCTCGACGAAGGTCCGGCAGATCACGACTTTACAGATTTTTAGTATCTACAGTATAAGGGGGAAGTGCCACGCAAGCAGTGAAGTTGGAAGGAGAGAGGGCTTGCGGGCACTTTATATAAACAAGACACAAGACATTTTCATGAGTGTTTGAAGTATGAGGGGGAAGTGCCACGCAAGCAGTGAAGTTGGAAGAAGAGAAGGCTTGCGGGCACTTTAGTATAAAATTGAGTTTTGGGTTGATCGTATGGCAAGATCTTGTGGGAAGCATGAGGGGGAAGTGTCGCGCAGGCAGTGACGTTGAACGAAGGGAAGGCCTGCACGCACTTTAGTTATACCGACAACACAAAAGAACACACAGACAATTATCGAGAAGACATTACCGAAGAGAAGGGGGAGAAGTGCCTGGCAGGGGGTTGGAAAAGAGGGGGCGAGAAACCTGCCGGCACTTTCATATAACCTTAAGACCTACAACCATGAGACTTTTACTATTGGCATTTGCCGGACTTCTAGGAGTATCCTTGCCGGCAGCCGTACAGGCCCAGCCCGGCGTTCGCATTTCCGTAGCCGACTTTCTGAAAGCCATTGAGCAGCACCCCGATATTTCCGCGCATGCGGAAGGTATCGAGTCCATCAAAAGCGAGATCGACATCGCCCGCATTTCGCCCGACCCCAGCCTGGTATTTGGCAACGTGTCAGGCGACATCAGCGGCCTGAACATGCCGCAGCAATTATACCTGGGCATAGACTATACGGTGGAGACCGGCCGGAAGCGTCAGCACCGCGTGCAGTTGGCCCAGGCGCAGGTGCGCCTGGCCGAGGCGGAGCACGCCGTATTTGTCAACGAGTTCAAACGCGACGCGCTGTTGCTGTTCCAACATTGCTGGATGCTCGAGCAACAGATCCAGGAAGACCTGAAATACAAGCACGAAATACTTTCGCTGCCCGTGACCGATAGTGCGGCACGCCTGAAGCAGCAATTGCTGCTCATGGAAAACCAGCTGTTGCTGGACGTGGCGCAGGATGATCTGAAAGAGTCGTTGGACGAGTTGAACGATGTGGTAGAGCACGTCTATGGTTCGCAGCCCGTACTGCCCGGCAGTTGGGTCTGGTCTTTCGAGAAATATACTTCGGCGCAAGCCAGCCGTTACGAACGCTTGCAGGTAAGCAAAGCGTCGGCGGACGTCGTGCACCAGGAGGTATTGCTGATGGCCGCTAACCGAGTGCCCGACATTTCTTTTTCGTTAGGCAACAACTTCGTCGGCCGCGCGACAAACCCGGAAGCGCCCTCGCCGCGCTATAACGCTATCACGGCTACGCTGTCCGTACCGTTAAAATTCTCGAATTGGCATGGTGCCGAACGCAAGCGCGAAGAGCTCAGGAAAGAGTCCGCACGGCAGCAAGAGATGGAAGCCGTGGGTGTCGTCGAGCATCAATTTGACGAGACACAGGACGATATAGCCGACCTTTCTGCTACCTTTACGCAGCTCAACAAGCTGATCGCCTTGCAAGAAAGGTTCGTCGCGCAACTTCCGTCGTCGCAGTCGCTGGAAAAGCTGGAGGAGCTGACCCAGCTGCATGGCTACCGGCACCAGCGGTGGGAGATATTCGACAACATCTCCAAGCGCAAGGCCGATCTCTTTGTGTTGACCGGAGCCTTGCCGCGCGACCCCTCGGTCCTGGCCGGCGCCACCAACTAACTTTTGCACGATGTCCCCGGCCCCCGACCAGCCCCTTTTTGTCCGTATGGATGACGAGAGCTTTGCCCGTCTCAGCTCGTACGTAACGCGCGAGTATGGCATCAAGCTGCCCGCCAACAAGCGGTCGATGCTGGAAAGCCGCCTCAACAAAAAGGTGAAGAGTCTGGGGATGGACAACTACAAACAGTTCCTGGATCACATCTTCAGCGACGAAGAGAAGCAGGGCGATCTGCTGCACGTCATCGACCTGATCACCACCAATAAGACAGATTTCTTTCGCGAGCCCGAGCATTTCAAGTTCTTATCGGGCACCTTTTTACCGGCGTGGAGCGAACAGGCCGGCCGGCCGGCGATGAACGTGTGGTCGGCGGGTTGCTCCAGCGGTGAGGAGCCCTACACGCTGGTGATGGTGCTGGAAGAGTTTCGCCGTCGTAACCCGGTCTTTCATTATTCCTTGCTGGCCAGCGATGTATCGATCCGGATGATCCAGGCAGCCTTTAAAGGGGTTTATACACTTGATAAGATTGCGGCGATCTCCAACGAGATGCGCCGCGCGTATTTTCTGCGCAGCAAGACGCAGCCCGACCTGGTGCGTGTAAAACCCGAATACCGGAAAAAGATCCACTACCGCCGCATCAATTTCATGGACGACGGCTTCGGGCTGATCAAGCATGACTATGACATCATCTTCTGCCGCAACGTGCTGATCTATTTCGACAAGGCCACGCAGGAGCGTGTCATCCGCAAATTTGCCGAACACCTGCGCCCCGGCGGACTGTTGTTCCTGGGGCATAGCGAATCGATCATGGGCATGAACGTGCCGTTTCGCCAGCTTCGCCCTACCGTTTACCAGGTTATGGCATGACACCCCATCGCCGCTATACCGTCTTTGCCGGGCAGTTCCTGATCACGTCCGTTCCCGCGCTGTTGACGACCGTACTCGGTTCGTGTGTAGCCGTGTGCTTGTGGGACAAAGAGCATCACATCGGGGGCATTAATCACTACCTGCTGCCCGGCAAGCCCGACGACGACACCGGTGATCCTACACGCGGGCTCGCGGCCACGCACATGCTGGTGCGTTCCATGTTGAACCGAAGGGTGAAATTGGAAAACCTCGAGGCCAAGGTCTTTGGTGGCTGCAACTCGCTCTACAAAAATTCCGACATCTTCCGCATTGGCAAGCGCAATTCAGAGGTTGCCCTGGAGGTATTAGACCACTACGGCATTCCCGTCGTGGCCCAGCAGGTAGGCGGGGGGCACGGGCGCAAGATCGTCTTCAATACCGCGACGGGCAAAGTGCGGATGCGCCTGCTGACCGAGACAGCGGGGGAAGTCAACGAAAAGATCAAACTGGGATTTGGCTACTAGCCGCCCGGCTAGAAGATCGCGCGGAACAGCAGGAACAGCGACCCGGCCATGATCATCACCACAGGCAAGGTCAGCAACCAGGCCATCAGGATGTTCCGTACGGTATCACCTTGCAGGTTCTTCACACCTTTGCTGGCCACCATCGAACCTGCAATGCCGGATGAGAGCACGTGCGTCGTGCTGACGGGCAGGCCCAGGTTGGTGGAGAGGCCAATGGTGCTCGCGGCCACAAGCTCGGCGGAGGCACCTTGTGCGTAGGTGAGGTGTTCTTTTCCGATCTTCTCACCAACGGTTTTCACGATGCGTTTCCAACCGATCATGGTCCCCAGACCAAGCGACAGGGAGATCATGAGAATGGCCCAGCGCGGCGAGTAGTCGGTGATCTTGCGAACAGATTTCAGGTCGTCTTTTACAATCTGCCGGCTGGCCGTACTGATACTCAATTCTTCTTTGTCCAACAGGTATTTCAGGTGGCGATCGAGCAACAGGATATCTTTCCGAACACCGAAACGTGCGGCTTTAGAGATCTGATCCACCGAATGCACCTGGGCGATCGAATTCAGCAAGTGTTGGTTGGTTGCTTTGACCTCTGCGTAAATGGCTTTGTCCGGTGCAGAGAGTGGTGACGGATCAATGCCGGCGATGACTTGCTCGATGCGGTGCAGGGGGGCATTCAGCTCCGTGGGTGACACCCGTACATCCAGCGCAAAGTAGACGGGTACGATACCGATCAGGATCAGCATGATCAGGCCTACGCCTTTCTGACCGTCGTTCGAGCCGTGGTAGTAGCTTACGCTGGTACAGGTCAGGATCAGAATGATCCGGATCCACAGCGGCGGTGGCGCATTCTTCTTGGGCTCTTTAAATAAACTGTCTCCATAGGAGGTCTTCTTGGTCAGCGTGCGCAGCAGGTACATCAGAATGATCGTAACCGAAAAGCCGAACAGGGGCGAGATGAGCAACGAAACGCCGATCTCCTGGGCTTTCCCCCAGTTCACAGCGGCTTGTTGCGAATCAGGCAATAACGAAAAGGCAATGCCCACCCCAAGAATGGAGCCGATCAGGGTGTGCGAGCTGGAGCAGGGAATGCCCAGGTACCACGTTACGAGGTTCCAGAAAATGGCG
>NZ_JAHESC010000103.1 GCF_018598185.1 Dawidia soli | reverse complement strand
GCGTGGTGTCCCGCCCAGTCGTTCGAGATGGGCCTCCTACAACCCGGTGACTGGACGGCCTCCTGGATCGAGCCCGACCTGCCCGGCGACGCCGTCAACAAACCCGCCCCGATGGTACGCCGGGAGTTCACCCTCGCCAGGCCCATCGCCGCGGCCCGGCTCTACGTCACGGCCCACGGCTTGTACGAAGCACATATCAACGGCCAGCGCGTAGGCGACGCATACCTCACACCCGGCTGGACGAGCTATAACAAACGGCTTCAATACCAGGTATACGACGTCACGAAGCTGCTGAAGACCGGCACCAACGCTACGGGCGTGCTGCTCGGCGACGGTTGGTACCGCGGAAACCTGGCCTGGGCCGACACCAAAAATATCTATGGCACCACACTCGGACTGCTGTACGAGCTGCGCGTGACCTATACCGACGGCACCCGACAGATCATCACATCCGACAACCAATGGAAGAGCACCACCGGCCCCATCGTAAGAGCCGGTATATACTATGGTGAAGCCTATGACGCCCGGCTCGAAAAGACCGGCTGGACGCAACCGGGTTATGCCGCTGCCGGCTGGCAGGGCGTAAAAGTCGTGGAAGGTGGAAAAGACAACCTGGTGGCTACCTACGGCCCACCCGTACGCAAGCATGAAACCTTCCGCGCACAAAAGATCATTCAAACACCTAAGGGTGAAACCGTGGTGGACTTCGGTCAGAACCTCGTCGGCTGGATCACGCTGAAAGTATCGGGCAAAGCCGGCGACCGCGTCACCATCCGGCACGCCGAAGTGCTCGACCGCGAAGGCAACTTTTACACCGACAACCTGCGCGCCGCACAAGCCGAAGTAGTATATACCCTCAAAGGCGATGGACAGGAAGTATACGAGCCGCGCCTGAGCTTCTTTGGCTTCCGGTATATAAAAGTAGAAGGATATCCCGGCACACTCACCGCCGACGCCATTTCCGCCACGGCGTTATACTCCGACATGCCCTCCACCGGCAGCTTTACCACCTCCCACCCGCTCATCAACCAACTGCAACACAACATCCGCTGGGGCCAGAATGGTAACTTTGTGGACGTCCCCACCGACTGCCCGCAACGCGACGAGCGCCTGGGCTGGACCGGCGACGCACAAGTATTTGCCCGCACCGCCGCCTACAACCGGCAAGTGGCCGGCTTCTTTAACAAATGGATGCACGATGTGGCCGCCGACCAGCACGCAGACGGACGCATACCCTTTGTGATCCCGAACGTGTTGAGTAAGAACGACGCAGCATCTACCGGCTGGGCCGATGTCGTCACCATCATACCGTGGACGATGTACCAGGCCTACGGCGATACGATCTTCCTCCAGCAGCAATACCCGTCCATGAAAGCCTGGGTAGAGTATATGGAACGAAACAGCCAGCACGACCTGTGGAACACCGGCTTCCATTTTGGCGACTGGCTCTTTTACCGTCCATTCGATGACAACGACGGCACCTCGGCCGTAACCGATAAATACCTCATCGCCCAATGCTTCCGCGCCAACTCGGTGCAGCTGATGATCAACGCCGCCACGATACTGGGCCGACAAGACGATGCACAGGCATATACCGACCAGCTGAAAAAGATCAAGGACGCTTTCTTACGCGAGTACGTAACGCCATCCGGTCGATTGGTGTCCGGCACGCAGACGGCGTATGTGTTGGCGTTGCAATTTGACATGTTGCCCGAGAACCTGCGCGCACAAGCGGCCGACCGCCTCGTGGCCAATGTGCGGCAATATGGCAACCACCTCACGACGGGCTTCCTCGGCACGCCCTACCTCTGTCATGTGTTGTCACAGACGGGCCACACCGACGTGGCCTACGATCTGCTCATGCAAGAGACGTATCCTTCGTGGCTTTACCCGGTAAAGATGGGCGCTACCACGATTTGGGAACGCTGGGACGGCATGCGCCCCGACGGCACCTTCCAGACCCCGGGCATGAACTCGTTCAACCACTACGCCTACGGCGCCATCGGCGACTGGATGTACCGCCGCATCACCGGCATCCGCAACGCAGCCCCGGGCTACAAACACATCACCATTGCCCCCGAGCCCGGCGGCAACCTCCAGCATGCCGAAGCCGAGCTGCTCACACCCCACGGCACCGTACGCTCAGCCTGGAAGAAAACCGGCGCGACGTTCACACTCGACGTAACCATCCCCGCTAACACCACGGCAGAAGTAGTGCTACCCGGCGCCGCAGGAAAGAAAGTCGTGGAGACAAAAACAGCGTTGGAGAAGACCGGCTGGGCACACAAACCGACTGGGAATGACATTGCCGTCACCATTGGTTCAGGCACATACCATTTTCAATATGAATGACAGGATCAACTGGCGCAGCCACTGTCGCGCTGTACTGATAATTTCTGTGCCTAACGTAGCATCTGGCGCAAGTTTAGCGCCAAGCGTAGCGCAGGCGTGTAACTTGTGCCTGCAACGGACGGCAGTTTGTAACTGCCGTCGGCCAGGCCCCGCAACATTCCCCCGCAATTTCCGTTGCTAAGGGCTGAACTTGCCACATGAATCCTACGATCAAGATTCTCCAAAAGGAGACCCTGTCCAACAACTGGTACACCCTTTACAAATACACCTACACCATCACCGGCCGGAACGGCCAGCAGCTCACCCAAAGCCGTGAAGCGTACGACCGGGGCAACGGCGCAACGATCCTGCTGTACAATAAAGCCGCCCAGACGGTGATCCTCACCCGCCAATTCCGCCTGCCGACGTTTGTCAATGGCAATGAAACAGGCATGATGATCGAAACCTGCGCAGGCCTGCTTGACCTGGACAATCCCGAAGACTGCATCCGCCGGGAAACAGAAGAAGAGACCGGCTACCGCATCAGCGACGTGCGCAAGGTATTCGAAGTATACATGTCACCGGGCTCGGTAACAGAGATCTTGTATTTCTTCGTGGGCGAGTATACGCTTGATCAGAAAGTGAACGACGGCGGCGGCGTGGATGAGCACGAGAACATCGATGTATTGGAATTGGATTTCTCGGAAGCGTTTGATATGATTGCACGCGGCGAGATCCGCGATGCGAAGACCATCATGCTCTTGCAGCACGCCCGGATCAATAACATACTGACCTATCGCCGGCCACGATAAGAGAGGCCGTTCCCCTGGCTGCAATCGCCCGGAATAACCGGTTTACAGCGACCTTTTAGCGACCTTACAGCGACCTTACAGTGACCTTACAGCGACCTTACAGCGATATTTAAGCATACCAAAGCCATACCAAAGCTAGGGATAAGCCGGAGCAACGTTATTCGATACATATCATCTGCCTGCAAAATAAGAAAGGGCACCTTACGGTGCCCTCCTGAAAAAAATATAAAACCACTGTAAACTAAATGGCGATCTCTTTCACCACTACGTCGAAGTCGCTCGATACAGAGGTGTTCGTCTCCAGGTTGTTGCCGGCGCCTGACAGTTGCAGCTTGCCGGAAACACGACCGGTCGAGCGGTCGAACGAGAAGTTTGTTACCGTCAGCTTGTTGCTGGCGGCGTTGCTGTCCATCACAAACCCATCGGCATTGGTGATTTGCATGTAAGGCTCAGACGGGTTCTGAACATCGCCATTCTTCAGCACGAAATACAACATCGCTGCGCCGTTTTCGCCGTCGTTACGAAATATGTTTACATCGATATCGCCGTTGTCACGCACGATATAATAAGAGTCGGTGTTCCCCACGGAAGCGCCGGGTGACTGCGCAAACTGGAACGTATTTTCACCCACGGTACCTTTCACAAAATTACCCGCTACCTCGCCGCTGGCAGTGGTAGAGGATTTGATTTGATCTGCTTCATTAGCACAATTTGTCAAAGCAACGGAGGCCGTACACACCAGGGCCACAGCGAACGAACGCATCATCATCGGTCTCTTCTTCATCGTCAGATAATTTGGTTATGGTTAATAATTAAAATTCCACTACTGCATAACAATTCCTGCTGGGGCAGACACGAAAAGAGGTATGGCACAAACGTGTGGACCGGCTGTACGGATACAACCCTTCCGGCACGTGACAGGCGCATGCGTGTATGTTTCAGACCTTATCTACGGGAAAGACGTGCCCAGGAAAAAGTGGGGCGCGTAGAAGTACAGGAATGATTCGTCTTTGGTTAGATTTGCGTAAGACGAGCGCTAAAAATCAATTCAAATAGAAGGTTTTTAGTTGATTTCGTATGACAAAAATACGGCGATCTTTCCCAAATCCTACGCGGTCTGTCGGCCTGATCAGTTCGTTTAAAGACCGATTCGTCGTTTCGGTGTCACCGCCTTCACCGCCTGTCGTCCGCCGTTCACCTACCGGGCTCCCGGTTCCGCCTAATGCCGCTGCCCAAGGCTCACTTCTCACCGTATATTCGTACAGACAACAACAAAAACCATCATGGAAAATCCCAACCCCATCCCCAACGTTTCGGAAACCGAAAAATGGCAACAACGTGAACGCCGTCGCCGCGTCGGCGGAGGAATCATTCTGCTGATCATCGGTGGCGTGCTGTTCGCCAAAGTGGCCGGTGTCGTCATGCCCGGCTGGCTCTTCACCTGGCCCATGATCTTTATCGCCATCGGTGTATTCGCCGCCATTAAAAAAGGGTTCACTGACATGGGATGGCTTTTTCCGATCGCCGTCGGCCTGGTATTCCTGGCCCAGAACGAAATTGAAGGCTTCTCCCCCTGGCCGTATCTGTGGCCTGTCATCCTGATCATTATCGGGCTGAGCATGCTGTTCCGCAGAAAACGCCGCGGACGCTGCGACGGGTGGTAAGGGCCACCGCCCCCAACCCGCCGTTCACCTACCGGTGACCGGCGCCGGCCTATCACCCCTCGCACAAACCACCCACACACCCTATTTTTACATAACATCAGCCGCAAGGCCTCCCAAACGAGAAAAAAATATCATCATACCATTATATGGAAACGCAAGACACGAAAAGCAACACCCCTGAGCCGGTAAAACCCTACCAGGACATCACAAACCCCGATCAGACGGGCCGGGTGCTGGGCGGCGTTGTTATTATCATCATCGGCAGCCTGCTGCTGGCCCGCAGCGTCGGCGCCGACCTGCCCGCATGGCTTTTCACCTGGCCCATGATCCCCATCGCCATCGGCCTGTTTGTGGGCGCCAAACACCGCTTCCGCCACCCGGGTTGGCTCATCCCGATCGCCGTCGGCGCCGTTTTCCTGACCATTAATATGATGTCGGAAGAAATCGACGCCAGCCAGTTCTTCTGGCCTGTCATCATCATCGTCATCGGCCTGGTCATGATCCTCAAGCCCAGGGGCCGCCGCGGCCCCGGGCGGCGCCCGGGCCCCCCGCCCCGGGCCCCCCGGCCCCCCCCCCCGGCCCCCCCCCGCCCCCCCCCCAGCGGGGGGGCGCTGGCCCCCGGAACCGCCGCCGCGCCGCG
>NZ_JAHESC010000102.1:2135-5727 GCF_018598185.1 Dawidia soli | reverse complement strand
AAAAAAGCCTTGATATTGCTATCAAGGCTTTGTTAAAAGAAAGGCAACGACTTACTCTCCCGGGTGTTATCCCAGTACCATCAGCGCTGGTGGGCTTAACTGCTCTGTTCGGAATGGGAAGAGGTGATCCCCACCGCCATAGTCACCTTAAGATTGTTAACCGATCCTACTGATCGATCCTTTAATATCGTTGACAGTATTGGCAAAAGAGTAGAGTATTTTTCAGTATAGTAGCAGATTTGAGCAAGCACATAGTCTTACTTTTCGTCTTATTCAGAGGGTGGCTGTTTCTCAAGCCACCCTCCAGAAGCGTTCGGGTTATTAGTACTGCTCAGCTTTGACATCTCTGCCTTTACACCTGCAGCCTATCAACGTCATAATCTCTGACGTCCCTTAATGGAAGCCTCATCTTGAGGTGAGTTTCGCGCTTAGATGCTTTCAGCGCTTATCTCTTCCCGACATAGCTACCCGGCGGTGCAGCTGACGCCACAACCGGTACACCAGCGGTCGGTCCAATTCGGTCCTCTCGTACTAAAATCAGGACCTCTCAAGCTTCCTACGCCCATCACAGATAGGGACCGAACTGTCTCACGACGTTCTGAACCCAGCTCGCGTGCCACTTTAATAGGCGAACAGCCTAACCCTTGGGACCTTCTCCAGCCCCAGGATGTGACGAGCCGACATCGAGGTGCCAAACCTCCCCGTCGATGTGAGCTCTTGGGGGAGATCAGCCTGTTATCCCCAGCGTACCTTTTATCCTTTGAGCGATGGCCCTTCCATACAGAACCACCGGATCACTATATCCATCTTTCGATCCTGCTCGATCCGTCGATCTCACAGTCAAGCATGTTTATGCTATTGCACTCCACGTACGGTTACCAAGCGTACTGAACATACCTTTGAAAGCCTCCGATACACTTTCGGAGGCGACCACCCCAGTCAAACTACCCACCACGCACTGTCTCCTCTTGTGAAGGATTAGACATCAGATAAATAAAGGGTGGTATTTCACCGTTGGCTCCCCTATACCTAGCGGCACAGGATCAACGCCTCCCACCTATCCTACACATCATCTACCCAATGTCAATGCGAAGCTATAGTAAAGGTGCATGGGGTCTTTCCGTCCCGTGACGGGTACACGGCATCTTCACCGTGACTACAATTTCACCGAGCTCATGGCTGAGACAGTGCCCAGATCGTTACACCATTCGTGCAGGTCGGAACTTACCCGACAAGGAATTTCGCTACCTTAGGACCGTTATAGTTACGGCCGCCGTTTACTGGGGCTTCAGTTCAACGCTTCGCCTTGCGACTAACGTCCCCCCTTAACCTTCCAGCACCGGGCAGGTGTCAGGCCATATACTTAATCTTTCGATTTCGCATAGCCATGTGTTTTTGTTAAACAGTCGCCTGGGCCATTTCTCTGCGACCTCTCCATTACTGGAGGAGGCACCCCTTTTCCCGAAGTTACAGGGTTAATTTGCCTAGTTCCTTAGCCATGGATCACTCGAGCACCTCAGGATATTCTCCTTGACTACCTGTGTCGGTTTCCGGTACGGGTACCACATCAATATGCTTAGAAGGTTTTCTTGGAAGTCTGCTTACGTTCACTATTCCTTCGGCCGAAGCCTCCAGATACTATCAGGTTTCATCAAAACCAGCGGATTTTCCTACCAGTCCTATAACTACACCCTTTAACGACCTATTTCGTCAGATCGCGGAACTATCACTCCTCCGTCACTCCATCGCTCAATGCGGTAGTATGGGAATATTAACCCATTGGCCATCACGTTCGCCTCTCGGCTATCGCTTAGGTCCCGACTTACCCGCGGTTGATTAACATTGCCGCGGAACCCTTAGTCTATCGGTGGGCAGGTTTCTCGCCTGCCTTATCGTTACTTATGCCTACATTTGCTTTTCTAACCGCTCCACAATACATTACCATACTGCTTCTCCGCTGTTAGAATGCTCCCCTACCACTTGCATTACTGCAAATCCTGAGCTTCGGTACTACACTTGATGCCCGATTATTATCGATGCTCTGTCGCTCGACCAGTGAGCTGTTACGCACTCTTTAAATGAATTGCTGCTTCCAAGCAAACATCCTGGCTGTCTAAGCAACTGAACCGCCTTAGTTCAACTTAGTGTAGATTTTGGGACCTTAGCTGCAGGTCTGGGTTCTTTCCCTCTCGGACACGGACCTTAGCACCCATGCCCTCATTGCAGAGTATATTTAGTACCATTCGGAGTTCATCAGGATTTGGTAGGATGTGACTCCCCCTAGTCCTATTGGTAGCTCTACCTGTACTAAACTCAACCTCCACACTGCCCCTAAAGGCATTTCGGGGAGTACGAGCTATTTCTCAGTTTGATTAGCCTTTCACCCCTACCCTCAGCTCATCCAAAAACTTTTCAACGTTTACTAGTTCGGACCTCCATCCCATGTTACTGGAACTTCATCCTGGCCAAGGGTAGATCACAAAGTTTCGCGTCTACTCCCACTGACTATGCGCCCTATTCAGACTCGCTTTCGCTCCGGCTCCGTGCTTCTAAACACTTAACCTCGCCAGTGACAGTAACTCGTAGGCTCATTATGCAAAAGGCACGCCGTCACCACACTACGTGGCTCCGACCGCTTGTAGGCGTACGGTTTCAGGTTCTATTTCACCCCGTTATTCACGGTACTTTTCACCTTTCCTTCACAGTACTGGTTCACTATCGGTCTCTCAGGAGTATTTAGCCTTACCAGATGGTGCTGGCAAATTCAAACGGGGCGTCTCCGACCCCGCCCTACTCAGGATACTACCACTTCATAACACCTTACGCTTACGGGACTCTCACCCTCTATAGTCTGGTTTCCCACCCAGTTCAGCTTCATGTTACTTAGATTATGTAGTCCTATAACCCCTAACTAGCCGTAACTAATTAGGTTTGGGCTCTTGCGCGTTCGCTCGCCACTACTTGCGCAATCACTAAATTGTTTTCTCTTCCTTCAGGTACTTAGATGTTTCAGTTCCCTGAGTTTGCTCCTATTGCTAGGTAATGTATCTTCAATACATTGGGTTGCCCCATTCGGAAATCTACGGATCAATTTCTATTTGCGAATCCCCGTAGCTTATCGCAGCTTATCACGTCCTTCTTCGCCTCTGAGAGCCTAGGCATTCCCCATACGCCCTTGATTACTTCTTTTAACGATTTTACCTTTCAAGGTTCTCTTTCAGTGATTCACATCACTTCCAGATGGTATCCTATGTGCTCGCTCGTTTATGTCTGTTAGTCATCCAACATTTCTGTCGGCTGTACAAACACCCACTACTTACTTACTTTTACTACTCTTTCACCAATATGTCAATGAACTCCTCTGTCTCTATTTTCCCCGATAACGGCTACTAGAAATGGCTTATCTCTTGTGTAGCGGCCTCGGTAAAGACTCCGTGGTAATAACCCCTAAAACCCAACCGGCTTTAGTGTACTTACCTGGCTTCATAATAAATTCCTTCTGTAACTTCCGTGGAGAATATCGGAGTCGAACCGATGACCTCCTGCTTGCAAAGCAGGCGCTCTAGCCAGCTGAGCTAATCCCCCAGTTTTT
>NZ_JAHESC010000101.1 GCF_018598185.1 Dawidia soli | reverse complement strand
ATCCAGTCGTCTACCTTGTGACCGGGCAGCTGACCTCCTTCGCCGGGTTTCGCTCCCTGCGCCATCTTGATCTGCAGCTCGTCGGCATTGCTGAGGTAATAGCTGGTGACCCCGAAACGTCCGGAGGCTACCTGCTTGATGGCAGAACGCTCCCAGTCGCCGTTGGCTTTCTTTTCAAAACGTACTTCGTCTTCGCCCCCTTCGCCGCTGTTGCTCTTCCCGCCGATGCGGTTCATGGCAATGGCCAGCGTGCTGTGCGCTTCGTGCGAGATCGACCCGAACGACATCGCGCCCGTGGCAAAGCGCTTGAAGATCTCTTCTACCGGCTCCACTTCTTCGAGAGGCACCGGGTTGCGCTTCTTGAATTCAAACAGGCCGCGGATCGTGATCTGCTCCCTCGTTTGCTCGTTGATGCGCTGCGCGTACTTCTTGTATTGCTCGAAGTTGTTGGTTTTCGTAGAATGTTGCAGCAGGTGGATCACTTCGGGGCTGAACATGTGTTTCTCGCCGCGGCGTTTCCACTGGTAGATGCCACCCACTTGCAGCTCTTTGCTTTCGGCTTCGTACGCCAGTTTGTGGCGAACGAGCACTTCCTGCGCCAGGTCGTCGAACGAAAGGCCTTCGATGCGGCTGATGGTGCCGCGGAAACATTTCTCGATCACGTCGCTGCCCAAACCGAGGGCTTCGAAGATCTGTGACGACTGGTACGACTGCAGCGTGCTGATACCCATCTTCGACATCACCTTCAGCAGGCCATTGCCGATACCTTTCTGGTAGTTGGCAAATGCCTCTTCATCGGGCAGCGGCTTGTAGAACATGCCGTGCTTGTTCATGGAGTGGATGGTCTCCAGCGCCATGTGCGGATTTACCGCGCTGGCGCCGTAGCCGATGATGGTAGCATAGTGATGTACTTCCCACACGTCGCCGGCTTCTACCACGATGCCCGCTTGTGTGCGGATGCGCTTGCTGACCAGGTATTGGTGCACTGCACCCACCGACAACATGGAGGGGATCGGTGCGTATTCGTTGCTGATCTTTTTATCCGACAGGATGAGAATCTTCTTGCCCGCGCGCACAGCCTTCTCGGCTTCGGCGCAGATGCGGTCGACGCTTTCTTCCAGGCGGCCGGGCGCTCCGTCTGCGTTGAACACGCATTGGATCACGGCGTACTCGAAGCCCTGGTCTTGCAGGTGCTTGAGCTTTTCCAGGTCGTCGTTCAGCAGCACGGGCTGCGAGATGTGTACCTGGTTGGTGTGCTGCGGCGTTTCGTCCAGCACGTTCAGGCTGGCGCCCACACGTGTGAAGAGCGACATCACCAAACGCTCGCGGATCGGGTCGATCGGCGGGTTACTTACCTGCGCGAACAGCTGCTTGAAGTAGTTGGAGATGTGGCGGCTCTCTTTCGAGAGTATCGCCGGTGGCGTATCGTCACCCATCGAGCCGATGGCTTCGTAGCCTTTTTCAGCCACGGGGAGTATGATGGTCTTGATATCTTCGGCGGTATAGCCGTACGCATTCTGACGTTGCGTGAGCGTCTTCTCGTCGAAGGAAGTTTCCACCCACTCCACCTCGGGCTCGAGGCGCAGCTTGAGGCGGTTCTGGATGATCCAGTTGTAGTAAGACTTGCCTTCGTATACAGCACGTTTTACTTTGTCGTCGTCCAGGACCTTGCCTTTCTCCGTATCGATCATGAGCATTTTGCCCGGCGTGATGCGGCCTTTTTCCACCACATCTTTCGGGTCGATCTGCAGGGCACCGGCTTCAGAGCCTGCGATCACGCGGCCCGAGCGGGTCACGCAGTAGCGCAGCGGACGCAGACCGTTACGGTCGAGCGTAGCACCGATGCGCGTACCGTCGGTAAAGACAAGCGCGGCGGGGCCGTCCCACGGCTCCATCATGGAAGCGTGATATTTATAGAACGCCTTGCGGTGCGGATCCATGAGCTTGTTGTCCTGCCAGGCTTCCGGCACGAGCATCATCATCACGTGGGGAATGGTGCGGCCCGAGAGAACCAGCATTTCTACCAGGGCGTCGAGGTTGGCCGAGTCAGAGCCGTCGGGGCTGGTGATCGGCGTGAGCTTCTTCAATTCTTCGTCGGTGAACAACGTCGACTTGAAAAGCGCCTCTTTTGATTTCATTTTATTGACGTTGCCGCGGATCGTGTTGATCTCACCGTTGTGTGCGATGTAACGGAACGGCTGCGCCAGTTTCCAGTTCGGAAAGGTATTGGTCGAGAAACGCGAGTGAACCAGTGCCAGGGCTGTCTTGAGTCGCGTGTCCTGAAGGTCGTCGAAATATGCGCGCAACTGCTCGGTGCGCAACTGACCTTTATAAATGATCGTACGCGCCGAGAAGCTCGTGATATAAAAATCTTTGTTGTTGCCTTTTACGGTGTCTTCAATGATGTGCTGGGTATAGTTGCGCAGCACGAACAGTTTACGCTCGAGGTCGTCGCCGGTTAGGCTTTCGTCCACGGGTTTAACAAACACCTGCTCGATCGAAGGCTCCACCTCGGCAGCGCCCGGGCCGGGCACGCTGTGGTCTACCGGCACAACGCGGAAGCCGATGAGCTCGAAACCCAGTTCCTTAATGTTCTTGCGCAGCACTTCGCGGCAAGCATTCTGCACCTTCTTATCACGCGGAAAAAAGACCATCCCCACGCCGTATTTCCCCAGGGCGGGCAGTGTGAAGCCCAGGCGTGTTGCTTCTTCGGTGAAAAATTCATGGGGCAGCTGGATTAAAATTCCGGCTCCATCCCCCGTCTTTGGGCTGCTCCCTCTTCCTCCCCGGTGCTCCATGTTCTCGAGCATGCACAATGCGTCACGCAGGTTCTGGTTGGTTTTGTTGCCGTTGATGTTGGCGACAAAGCCGATCCCGCAGGCATCGTGTTCCAGTTCAGGGGTGTACAAACCACGGCTGGTTGTTTCTTTCATTTCTTCTGGCGTTTACTGGTTGTTATGGGTGTGTTAAATCTCTGTTTTGAGCGGAACAGAGTCTATAAAGTTATGGAGAAAACAGAAGAATTTTTTGAGGTTTCAGCGCTGCAAAGAATTTTTTGAATCTTTTCACAAAAAATTCAGAATGCTTCAAAAACTAAAAAACGAATACGATTGCACCCTGACCAGTTTTGAAAAATTCAAGAAATGTCGAAAACGATTGAAGAATTTTCAATGAACTACACGCTCCGCACACCGCGCACCATTTCCTTTTTGCCGGGCGGTCCGGGCAGCGTTTCTACTGTCAACCCGAGGGCTTTCAGATCACGTTTTAATTGTCCCTTGGCGCAATACGTAACAAACATTCCACCCGACCGCAACGTTTGCACGGCCTTCGCCAGCATGTCGTACGTCCACATCTCGGGCTGCTTGTTCGGCGCGAAGGCGTCGAAGTACACCACATCCGTTTGCGCCGCCGGCAAGGCAGCCTCTTGTAGGGATACCGTTAGCTTCTGCAACTGAAATGTCGGTCGTACCACGACCGGCTGGTTCCACGGTGCCTGGTGGATAGCATAAAAAAGTGTCTGCGCTTCCGGCGAAGCAGTATAATTCAGCTGTCCCCACAGGTCTTCCGGCAGCGGTGTCGTTTCCAGCGATGTATAGTGCACGGTTACGCCTTTCGCTTTGGCGTATTGCGCCGTGAGCAATGCATTGAGGCCGGTACCAAAACCCACCTCCAGCACGGACACCGTCGTGGCACCCGACGCCACGAAGCGGTCGAGGCCTTCTTGTATAAAGACGTGCAGCGACTCTTGCACGGCGCCGTGGCGCGAGTGGTAGGTCTCGTTCAGCGCCGTGTTGAGCAGCGAATGCGACCCGTCGCCGGTAGTGATGATGGAGAGGCTCATTATTTATAGATCAGCACCACCGCCGAAGCGTTCACCCCTTCTTCGCGGCCCACGTAGCCCAGCTTCTCCGTTGTGGTTGCCTTGATCGCGATCTCCTCCTCCGTCACATTCATGAGCGGCGCCATCGCCTGCTTCATCGCATCGATGTGCGGACCGATCTTGGGTTTCTCCAGGCAGATAGTACAGTCGACGTTGCCGACCTTCCAGCCTTTTTCGGCGATCATGCGCGTTACCTCTTTTAAGAAGAACTTGCTGTCCATGCCCTTCCACCGGTTGTCGGTGTTTTGAAAGTGGAAGCCGATGTCGCGCATGTTGGCCGCGCCGAGCAGCGCGTCGCAGATGGCGTGGATCAGCACGTCGGCATCGCTGTGGCCCACGGCACCTTTTGTGGCGGGCAGCTTGATGCCTCCCATCCAAAAATCCCTGCCTTCTTCCAGTTGGTGCACGTCATAGCCCATGCCTACGCGAATGTTTGTCATGCTTCTCAGTATTAAGTACGATTATTCTTTTACAAATATACGGCTGTGGTATTTAACACGGCTGAGGTACAGTCCGTGCGGCGCCACATTGGCCCCGGCCTTCTTCCGATCGCCGCTTTGTACGATGGCTTGAAACTCGCGCAGCGACGTGCGTCCATTGCCTACGTCCAGCAGCGTGCCCACAATGGCGCGCACCATGCCCCGCAGAAAGCGGTTGGCCGTGATCGTAAACTCCAGCCGCGAGCCGTCCTCCCGCCACTCGGCTTTTTTCATGTCGCAGCGAAAGTGGTTGACGTCTGTCTGTACCTTGCTGAAGCAGGCAAAGTCGTGCTCGCCCAGCATCGTCGCCGCCGCCCGGTTCATGGCGCCGACGTCGAGGGGACGAAAGTAGTGCAAGGCCAGCCCCTCGGAAAAGGGATCTTTCACCCGCGTGATGCGGTAATGATAGGTCCGCTCGTACGCGTCATAGCGCGCGCTGGCCTCGGGATGTACGGGGCGTATGGAATGGATCGCGATGCTCTTGGGCAAAAAGGAATTGAGCTTGGCCAACAGCGCCGACCGGTCGAATTCCTTTTCGATGTCCGCGTGAAAGAACTGTTGCTCACAGTGAACGCCGGCGTCGGTGCGGCCACTGCCGGTGATGCTGATCTCCTCGCGTAGCAACTTGGTCAGGGCGTCTTCCACCACGGCCTGAATGCCGACAGCATTGGGCTGTGACTGCCACCCGCTATAGGCGGCGCCGTGGTAGGCTATCTCAAAAAAATACCTCATAAAGATTCATACACGATGGCGGCGCCCTGCCCTACACCAATGCACATCGTGGCCAGCCCGTAGCGGGCGCCGCGGCGTTTCATTTCGTGCAGCAAGGTGGCACTGATGCGCACGCCACTACAGCCCAGGGGATGGCCCAGGGCGATGGCACCGCCGTTGACATTCACCCGGTCGGGCGACAATTCCAGGTCTTTTATACACGCCAACGCCTGGGAAGCGAAGGCTTCGTTCAGTTCGATCAGGTCCAGGTCTGCCACGGTCAATCCCGCGCGCTGCAGGGCTTTGCGCGTGGCCGGCACGGGGCCTACACCCATATAAGCCGGGTCCACCCCGGCCACCGCCATCGACACAATGCGCGCCAGGGGCGTGAGGTTGAGTTGTTTTAATAGTGCCTCGCTTACGACCAGGCAGGCTGCGGCGCCGTCGTTTATGCCGGACGAGTTTCCGGCGGTGACAGTGCCCTGCTCGCGGAAGGCAGGCTTCAGCGTCGCCAGTTTTTCCAGGGTGGTGGCACGGGGATGCTCGTCTTTATCAAAGAGAATGATCTCGCGGCGCGCGGCCGGTGAGGGTAACGCTACCGGCACCAGCTCGTTGTGGAAGCGGCCTTGCTCGTGCGCACGCTGGTACCGCGTCTGCGATTCCAGCGCAAAGCGGTCCTGCTCTTCGCGGAGGATCTTATATTTCGCGGCTACATTCTCGGCCGTCTCGCCCATGGAGTATGGATGATAGAGCGCCGAGAGCTTATCGTTCACAAACCGCCAGCCCAGCGTCGTATCAAACACCTCCGCCTTACGCGAAAAAGGTTCGTCCGCCTTGCTCATCACAAAGGGTGCGCGGCTCATGCTCTCGACACCGCCGGCCAGGTACGCATCGCCCGCGCCTGTCATAATGCCTTGCGCTGCTTGCATGATGGCTTGCAGTCCCGAGGCACACAACCGGTTGACGGTCACTCCCGCCACCGTTACGGGCAGCCCCGCCAGCAGCAGTGCCATGCGGGCCACGTTGCGG
>NZ_JAHESC010000100.1 GCF_018598185.1 Dawidia soli | reverse complement strand
CCCCCATCAAAACCAAAATACCGGTACTTCCGCTTGACACCGTTCAGGTTCTGCTCGTGCGTACCCATGTGGATCCCCGTAATGGAGATCTCGGCGGGGCCGATCTTAATGGTGATGGCGGTAGGAAGAACAAGACTTCCTCCTTCGATCTCAATACTTCCATCCTGCCAGATGATAAGCTTCTTAATATCGATCTCGGCCGGCAGGAACTTGCCCAGGAAACCGCCCTGATCCTCGAACTCCAGCAAGCCCGATACGGCAAGGTAGAGCTGGTCGTCCTTCCTGCCGATCTCCGCCGATCTGATGGTGAAGGCCAGAATGTTTGGAATGGAAAGTTTTATCCCGTCCGCCTCCCGGGCGGTGATGCTGAAGTCGCCGTCGTCGGCAATGTGTACATCGATCTCGATCTCGGCGTCATTGCCGGCGCTGTCTTTGAAGCCGGGGATGAGGAGCTTGCCAAAGATGTTGGATTCGGTGATGGCCCCTTGCTTGAATGTTATATCAAATGCCTCCAGGCTTGCTGTCATCTTACCGATCTTGGCGCTGAAGGGAGAGCCCGTTGTCTCCAGACCGATCGTGCCGGAGATGCCGCCGGTGCCGATGAGCAGGTTACGGCCTTTGATGGCTACTTCCGGCGGGTTGGCCTGGTCGGGATTGTTTTGGAACAGCTTAGGGGGAAGACCGATCGTGGCTTCCTCAATAAAGACACCGACGAAGTCTTCCGAGTAACCGGCATCCGCAGCTTCTGTAATGCTGCTGGTCCGACTTAGATCAAGCTTGACGTTTTCGAACTCTAGCGTAATGCCGGTATTTCCGATCAGCGATTTAGCAAAGCTAAAACTGGAAGCTTCCTCGAATTCAATCCCGTTCTCCGAGCTAAAATTCAAACTACCGGCGTTGAAAACAAGCTGTGACTTGATATTCTCATCCTCGATTACTTCATTCGTTTCAGGGTCAATCGGCTTCAGAACGCTTCGCGGAAATTGTAAGGCAAGGTTGATCTGCTCCAGCGACACAAAAATACGCGGTATTAAAATTCGCTTGAGATCGTCAATCGTAAAATTTGGCAGGAATGCATGCGACAAATCTTCAATTCGACTGAGCATTCCGCCAACATCAGCTCCTGCTATGTAACCCGAAAAGGCAATCTCCAGAATATCAAATTGATTGCCATTACTTGTCAACTGAACGAACAAATCTCCCAACACCTCGGATTCATCCGCATCGGATAGCAACGCGAGTGGCGTTACCGGAGTGAATCGCTGATTAAAATCGCTTACAAACTTTTCCAGGGGACTTCTCTCATCGAGTTCTCCAAGCTCTTCATCATCCTCATGCTCGTGCGGCACCGTCAATTCATAGAATGTATCGATCACTGCTTTTAGCATGTCTTGCTCCGATATACCAGCGACACCGATCAGGATGTCGTAGAATGACCTCGGTGTAAAGTCAAAGCTGGTGAGATTAAATTGTTCCACATACCTTAGCACCGGCCATGAATACCCTAACGAAACCGGAAATTCCGTGCGGCTGGTTTCTGCTATCCCTGGATTCAGGACCAACGCAAGGCCATCCGTACCGGGTATTTCCAATGCCAGCCGGGTGAAGGATACCAGTGTGAGACTGTAATGCGCGTCTTCTTTGTATAAGCTCGTACTCGATTCCAGGTCGGTTACAAATACGTTAGAAAACAGTGCTTCCAACCCGTCTTCGAAAATCCCTAAATCACCCGGGATTTGCTCGGTGGAAATAAAATTATTGAGCGGAATCAGATTCTCTGCCATACGATGTCATTTTTCTAGGGCAGTTGAGCTCTTCAGGCTGCCCGTTGGGGAAAATATTGTGCGTCGCGCCGGCTTTCGGCTTATCGTCTTTCCAGTAAATTCGTCTTCCGAAACTTGGGCAGGGGTTTCAATAACGATGTCACCATTTGAGGCAAGTCGGATCAATTGCCGCAACGTCGGTATCTCTTCTGCATCTTCTGTCTCTGAGGATAATCCATAGTCCTGGATGTGTATGTTATAATTCTTGTCAATATCAAATGTCCTACGTGCGATATGCATACCCATTCGTACATTGAAAATATTGATCGCATTAGCTTGTTTACTTACAGAGTCGTACAAAAGAAGATATGCGTGTGTATAAAACACATGTGCCATGCACAACTGCTGCAAAGTCTTATCGCGTTTATAGTCGGACAAAGTCGTATCACACACAACGTACACCTGATAGTTCGCTATAACTGGAAGTTTGTATCGGTAACTTTTAAAGTTAAACACTACACTGACTGACGCCCCATCATCACACGTCGGCAAGTAGGAAGAATCTGTAACAATATAGTTCACCTTCTCCAGCGTCGGTAGCTTATAGGCTATCGATGCCCTTCTTACCAATTCATACATATGATCGGCGTCATAATGCGCTGTCAAGGGAAGCGTTGTCGTCTTCGGGGTACCCGCCGACGCCACCAGGGTATCTTCTTCAGGCATCGAAACCGATTGACCTGCCTGCAGGGAGTCATTTGCCGACACCGTATTGTCGTTCTTTGGGTTATTTGAACTACAGGACAATAGCAGTACCGATAGGACTATAATTACATATATGCGCATACCCGTTCTATTTATGTATTACTATATCTTCTGTGTGAAGGTGACCGTTGTGAAGCGGACCGCCTTCCACCCATTTTATTCCAGTCAAAGCACCCATCACAGGATTAACAGCCAGTCTTAACGGACTTCTTGTGGGGCCAATTCTAAATTTTCCAATTCCATATTTATGCACGGCGCGGATAAACTCCAGATCGTCGGTTATTTCTACATTGGGTAAGGGCCCCGTGAGGTAATTTGTATCAAATGCATTTCCGTTTACGTGGAACGTGCTAGGAAAAGATGATGCATCAGGATACGCAAATCCCTGACAAACAATGGCATCGTCTATTTCTCGTAATGCGCCTAAAAAGACGGCCAGGAGGTCCGGCCGGGCAAATTGCCGCACGGTTTTGTCGTACGAAAACCGATTATTTATCATTGTCGATGCTGCCACCAACGCCCGATCAACATACACCAGGAATGCCTTTTTATTAACCTTCTTATACTTTTTGTTTCCGATCGCACCGCTATCTTTAACCTTACCCCGTGTTATAATATCATGGGTGGTAGTATGCTCATACGATCGACGAGCCCATACACCAAGGACATTGAAAGGCGTGTAATCGAAAATCAAATTATAGTTAAGGGCTTCGAAGTCAGACGTTTCACTTGCAGCACTTTCAGCCGGCGTAAAATCCGTACTATAAACTCGCTGATCGGCCATAACCAAGCCTAACGTACAGAATACAGGAGGATTGGCAGGAGGTGTAGGGGCTCCTACTGCATCCTGATCATAGAACAGATACGTTATATTCTGTGCTGAGCTTTGGTCATTCGCTATTGCCGTGTCATCAGCCAGGGTATACGTGGGCTGATTATTCACTGTTACCAATGAATCAACAACCTTCTTCCGAACCAGTGCAAAATCGATATTATCATTGATATAAATGGGGCCGTTTCGATAAATACGGAATTCTATCCTATTCTCACCCATGCTTAGTGGCTCAGCCGGAGCGAATGTCGTAGAGCTAAAAAACACATTATCACGACTGTATAGGTTTATCACAGGGCTAGGCGTAACAATATGCGGAGTGCCATTATTGTCTACCCCCTGAACTTTTACCGAATACCGAAAATAACGATGATGCTGTGCAGAGGTATCTGTGAGATGGTTGGCATGATCGCGTTCAAGGAAAATATAGCGTGGATGGCTGATCGAAAGTCCGGGTGTACCTTTCAGCGCCTGGAGCTGTGCAATGGATAGTCCCAGTAGCATAAGATCTTCTTTCTCCTGAGGAGCATCTGCTTTCTTATAGTAGTTGAGTCCCAGAATATCCAGGCTACCCGCCGCCGTCTGGTAGCGCTTGCGCACAATATAAAAATCATTCCGAAGGTCTGATGCAAATTTTGTATTGACAAAATTAAGTCGCCTCACATACGTATTCAAATACATCTTCCCCGAACTATTGGACTTAACATGTGCCTTGGTGTAAAAGAGAACACGTTGTGTATCCCAATAAGCGCCTGCCTGTGCCGCAAATGAAAAATTACCCGTGCCATCGGTTTGCAATTTCTCTTTAACATAGATAACACTGGAATTCTGTACATGGCCATTACGGACAGATCCATCACCAAGGCTTTCGAGGTCGATGGAACAAAACGCAGAGTCATAGTATTTTTCGTTCGCAAACCGCGGATTATTTTGAGGTATGGTCGAACCTATGAAATAAAATACCTTAATGTAGTTGGCAATATTGCCATTGGCCGGTGTCGTCGAGGTAGCTGTACTTCCGGCGTGTGGAAAGTACAACGTAACCGTTTTAGTCCATACACTTTGTGTATCGGACTTAATCGTATTGTCTTTATAAAAATTTACTTGATTTAAATTGTTAATACTGCTCAGGCTTTTGTTTTCGACATACAATACAGGGTCGGTGTTGCCATCTATGCGAAGTCTGAACCGAAGCTTGTTGCGGGTCGCGTTGTGATTCTTGATGCTTTCAAAAAAGATGATTGGCCATCCGCTGGTCTCATATGATTGCGCAACTCCATCGAGCTCAGCGGCGGTAGTCTGATCTACACTTTCATGAAGCACGATATTTCTGAGGTCGGTCGTGCTGATTTTGTAGTTATTATAGAAATTATAGGAAAGACCTTTTTCACTTCTGACATCTACATAGACCCGGTTTTTATTTGCAAACTTGCTGATAAGGTCAATATACAAACCGCTGTTTGCTCTTTTGAGCACCGATGGATTCCGACTCGCCCCGGTATATGTTGTAGTATTTACCCCGCTATCACTTTGCATACCGAAAAAGGCAGCAGGATCAATATAGGAGGCTATGAGTTCTTTTCTCCGTTTCAACGCCAGGCCCGTATAACCGTCTGTTAAAATCTGGATTGATATAGCTCGGTATGTTGCCAGCGTGGATTGTAACCCCAGCTCGGTCTCAAGTTCAATTTCAAAGCCAATCGTGTCGGTAGTCGTAAAATCGCCGATCCACATACCTTCTGTTACCGGATAGGGCTTCGCCGGTGCTTTGTTATTAAAAATGTCCTTGATTGGCCTGTTCTGATTCAGGTTGTTGGGATCCGTCAGCGGAAGATTATTATCCCCATAACCAAAATTGAGTGGTGTTGGTGCCGGCGGGTTCGCTGACGCCAGCGCTTTTCGGTCACGCCAGAATGAAGCAATAAACTGAGTATTGGTTGCCGAATCTTCCGGAACAATGTCCGCACCAGAAAAGAAACTGCTGAGCTTTACACGCCGGTAAACATAGTATCGCACGGTAACACCATTAATGCTCGTGGGGCGCAGAGGTTTGATGATCAGGTTTACCAGGTTAGTGGGGTTATCGTTGTTTTTTTGAACAACCATCATACCTGCCTGACACGCAAAGGCCTTGGCTTCCTGCGTCAACTGAAATTCAGTAGATAAACAAAATGCTGTTGTCGGATTTGCTGGATCCGGACCAAACTTCCTTTGATTGGGTCCCTGTACCGGCAATTTGGTATGATCTATAAAAAAATGCATGCGCAACAATTATTTAAAATTCAACGATAAAATATTCAACGTCTATATATACTTTCTTATACTAAATCAAATAATCAGGTTTGCCGATACGTTATCCAATTCCTGGTATTCGGTGCCATTAAACTGATAATATCGGAATGTAAAGGCAACCGATCCTGCTGCCAGGTTCAGTCCCGCATTACTGATAAATACACTGGTATTGTCTTTCGAGAAGATCGCCTTGTGATCGGTCACCGGGCCGCCGTTCATCGACAATGTTATGCTTCCTGCCAAAATCGAAGCCGGCATCTTGGGATCGTTCAGCGGCTCAGCACTTCGCACCAGTAGACCAACAATGGTATTATCAGAAATATTGCGGACAATATTCACCTCCGTTGTTACAGCCGGAGGTAATGCAGGCATTTCGAAAATACCGGTCATCAACAAATCGTATGGGTCCTGGTACGTACTAAAGAGGGGATCCGTATCGGGCAAGACGCCAGCCAACAGTTGTACGACCTTCGTCAACTGGGCATTTCCGAAGGCTTTGCCCTGGTTATCATATACGGCGTTTCGCAGAAAAACACCTTTGTCGTCATAAAGCTTGTAGCTGTTGATCTGTTCATCGAAATCAGCATACCGGGAGGTTTGAAATACGAACCGGTGCACTTCTTCGTCTTTGCCGTTATACCGTGCCAGGAAAATGGCGGAATACAGTTTCTGAGGTTTCAGCGGACCCGGGTCCACAGCGGTATTGATCCCGATCGGGTT